>NZ_FZOL01000005.1 GCF_900188455.1 Pseudomonas japonica
ATGACGGCCGCCAGGTACACCCATCCGCTGCGCGTTCGGATGTAAGTGATATCTGCAACCCATGACTGATTGATGCCTCCCGGCATGAACTGACGGTTGAGCAGGTTTTCAGCTATCGGCAAGTCGTGATTACTGGTGGTGGTATGAACAAACTTGCGCTTCCAGGCGCAGCGCAAGTCGTAGAGCTTCATCAAGCGACGTACCTTGAAGCGGCCAATGGACACGCCTTCCTGCCGCAAAACACCCACTAGTCGACGGCTGCCGTAGCAGTCTCCAGACGACACGAATGCAGCCTTGAGCTTGATGCCGACAGGGCAAATTGGATTGGGTTTCGCCTGTCGCTCATGGGCCTCATAGAAGCCCGAGCGACTGATCTGAAGCACGCGACAAACGCGCGCCACCGGGAAAGCCTTACTTTGCAATTGACGAACCAGTTGATGGATCACTTCAACTCGCGGGCAAAGAAGGCCGTAGCTTTTTTTAGTATGTCGTTGTCCATCTTCAGCTCTCGGACTTGCTGCTCAAGCTGGCGAATTCGCTGCTGTTCACTGGTCAACGGATTGCCTATCCCTGCTCCGCCCAACTGCTCGGCCTTGTACTGCTCTACCCAGCGGCGGACAGCGGTGTCATTCAAGCCCATGTCGACACAAACCGAGTTCACGCTCAGACCTTGATCAACAATCATCTTGCAGACCTGGAGTTTGAACTCGGTGGTGAATCTTCTGTACTTCTTGGTCATCGGGGGTACTCCTCAGTAGGGGGATTCTCCCTAATTGAGGTGTCCGGAGCCATTAGACCAGCACATGCGGCCGCTGCGCGCCCGTTCGCGAGCAAGCTCGCTCCCACAGGGCAGGTGGGCTTGTCGGGTGTGGCATCGCGGATGAGCTGAAACGGTGCCAGGCAACTGGGCTCAGCCTGGCAACGACACCTCTGTGGGAGCGAGCTTGCTCGCGAAGGACTGCGCAGCAGTCCCGGATCCGGGTTGTCATGTTTTACGGCCGCTGCGCATCCGTTCGCGAGCAAGCTCGCTCCCACAAGATGGACTGCTCTCCCGCTCAGCGCTCAATAAAACCGCCGCGGATCCGCAACCCCCACCAGACTCGCCAACTGGGTCAAGGCAAAGCGCAGTTCATCCTCCCGGGTCGGTGACATCAGCACCACCCGCACACCACGACTCCCGCCGCTGCGCTGCGCCTGGAACTGCGATCCGCTGAGCACCTTCACCCCCTGCGCCCGCGCCAGGGTGGCGAACTCATCCGCGCTCCACGGCTCCGGCAGTTCCAGCCAGAGGTGATAGCTGTGCGGCTCGGCCTTGATCTTCAGGCCCGGCAACAATTCCCGCGCCAGCGCCTGACGCTTCGCCGCCTCGTCCCGCTGCAACTGCACCAGGCGCTGATCCAGCCCCTGCGCGATGATGTTGCTGGCCAACTGCGCGGTGAGCGGGGAGGGCATCCATACGCTGCTGCGGACCATCGCGGTCAGGCGCGACAGCAGGCGCGGCGGGCTGTACAGGTAACCGATGCGCAACGCCGGCAACACCGACTTGGACAGGCTGGTGAGATACACCGAACGCTCCGGCGCATAACTGGCCAACGGCCGCAGCGTGGTGTCGGCAGCGAGGAAACCGTAGATGTCGTCATCGAGAATCAGGAAGTCGAATTCCTCGGCGATGGCGGCGATTTCCGCCCGGCGTCGGTGCGACATGGTGGCGGTGGTGGGGTTCTGGCAGGTGGCGACGCACACCAGCATGGCCGGGCGCTCGCGCTGGCACAGTTCGCGCAGCGAGGCGGGGATGATGCCTTCCTCGTCCATCTCCACGCCACGCAAACGCCGCTGCAGGCTGTGCGCCAGGGAAATGATCCCCGGATAGCACAGCGACTCGCAGAGGATCAGGTCGTTGCTTTCGGTCAGCGCACTGATCGCCACCAGCAGGCCATGCTGGGCACCGGCGGTAATCACCACCTGCTGCCAGGTGGCCTCCGGCAACGAGTGCCGCAACCACTGCGCACCAGCCTCGCGGTGCGCCGGATGACCACCGTCCGGGGCGTAGTCGAGGGATTGGGCGAAGTCGGTGCCGTTGGCCAGCTCCACCAGTGCACCGCGCAGCCAGGTGGATGCGGTGTCGCCCGCCGGTTTGATGATCGACAGGTCGAGCACCCGCGGCTCCGCCGACAGGCTGGCGGGCCGGACCAGCGACTCCGGCGCCGGCGGCTCGGCCCGCGGCGTCGCCCGCACATAGGTGCCACGCCCGACCTCGCCCTGCAGCAACCCGCGGCGCTGCGCCTCGCCATAGGCCCGGCTGACCGTGCCCGGCGTCACCTGCAGCCCCTGGGCCAGTTCGCGCAAGGTCGGCAGGCGCTCGCCCGGCTTGAGCTGGCCGCTGGCGATATCCCGCTCCAGCGCGTCGGCGATGGACAGGTAGACCGGTTGATTGAAGGCATTGAGCTGGGGAACCCACATGGACGTACTACCGAGGCAAACAAGTGCGCCGAGCCTATCACATCGCAGCAATCGGACCTCGCAGCGATGCAATCCGGGCGGACCCCGGGCAGGCATGAAGGGGTGAAGAATATTTCAAATTGTTTAATTGAGTCTATTGAATTGATTCGATTGAATCGAATAGATTTGAAATGAATCGAATCAATTTGCCTGCCCCGCTGACTGGAGAGCTGTATGGAGTCCCTGAGAAAAGATTGTTCGCTGTCGGCGATCGTCGCCGGCCTGATCGCTGTGATCATTTCCTACGCCGGCCCGCTGATCATCGTCTTCCAGGCGGCCCGCGAGGCGCAGTTGGCTCCGGCCGAGGTGTCGTCATGGATCTGGGCGATTTCCATCGGCAGTGGCGTCACCGGCCTGCTGCTCAGCTGGCGCCTGCGTGCGCCGGTGATCACCGCTTGGTCGACGCCGGGCGCGGCGCTGCTGGTATCGATGTTGCCGCAGGTGTCGCTGGCCGAGGCGGTGGGCGCCTATATCGTCGCCGCGCTGGTGATCGCCGTGGTCGGCCTCAGCGGCGCTTTCGACCGCCTGATGAGCCGCCTGCCCAAGGCCATCGCCGCGGCGATGCTGGCCGGCATCCTGTTCCGTTTCGGCGCCGAGCTGTTCACCTCGATCAAGCTGCAGCCGACACTGGTCCTGGCGATGTTCGCCAGCTACCTGCTGTTCAAGCGCCTGTCGCCGCGCTACGCGATTCTCTCGGTGCTGCTCGTCGGCTGCACGGTGGCCGGCCTGCTCGGCCAGCTGAACGCCTCGGCGCTGACCCTGGCCTTGGCCGAACCGGTGTTCATCGCCCCGCAATGGAGCTGGCACGCCATCGTCAATATCGGCCTGCCGCTGGCCCTGGTCAGCCTCACCGGCCAGTACGTACCGGGCATGGCGGTGATGCGCAGCGCCGGCTACACCACCCCGGCGCGGCCGATCCTCGCGGTCACCGCGATAGGCTCGGTGCTGCTGGCGCCGTTCGGCTCCCACGGTTTCAACCTCGCGGCCATCACGGCGGCGATCTGCACCGGCCGTGAAGCCCACGAACAACCGGGCAAACGCTATATCGCCGGGATCGCCTGCGGGCTGTTCTACATCCTCATGGGCACCTTCGGCGCCACCCTGGCCTCGGTGTTCGCCGCCCTGCCGCGGGAACTGATCGCCGCCCTGGCCGGGCTGGCCCTGTTCGGCGCGATCATGACCGGCATGGCCGGTGCCATGGCCGATGAAAAGCAGCGCGAGCCGGCCTTGATCACCTTCCTGGTGACCGCTTCGGGCATGAGCTTCCTGGGGCTCGCCGCGGCCTTCTGGGGCCTGATCTTCGGCCTGGTGGCGCACTGGGCGTTGAACTACAGCCGCCAGCGCAAGGCCGCCGGCGCCGCGGCGGGAGTGAACTAGCGCACAGCGGGGCGCGGAAAATTGGACGCGGATGGTGGCAATTAGCTATTTTAGCGCCGCTTTCCTTCTTCCGGCCCCGCCCCATGACCGCCTTCGACTGGCTCGCCCTTGGCACATCGCTGATGCTGCTGGCCCTGCTGCTGCGCGCCCGACGCCGCGAGCGGCGTCTGCGCGCCCGTCTCGCGGTGTGCCAGATCCGCCTCGACAACCAGCCGCAGAGCCCGCCGACCTTCGCCCCCCGCGACGACAGCGAACGCTACCAGCGCAGCCAGTACTTCGCCCGGATCGGTACCTGGGACTGGGATATCGACACCGAGGTGCTGTACTGGTCCGACGCCATCTACGGCATGTTCGGCTACCAGGTCGGCGAGATCACGCCCAGCTACGAGCGCTTCTGCAACGCCGTGCATCCCGATGACCGCGCCCAGGTCCGCGCCGGAGAGCTGCGCTGTATCGCCACCGGCAACAACCACGACGAGGAATACCGCGTGGTCTGGCCCGACGGCAGCGTCCACTGGCTGCGCGAGACCGGCAACATCGTGCGCAATGGCGATGGCGTGGCGGTGAAAATGATCGGCGTGGTCCGCGAGATCACCGAGGAAAAGGCCTGGGCCACCCAGCTCCAGCAACTGGCCCACAGCGATGCGCTGACCGGCCTGCCCAACCGCCTGGTGCTCGAGCACCGGCTGCTGCAGGCTCTGGAACAGGCCCGCGCCAGTGCTGGCCGGGTGACCCTGATCTTTCTCGATCTGAATGGTTTCAAGCGCATCAACGACCACCACGGCCACGCTGTCGGCGACCGTGTGCTGGTGCAGATCGCCCGGCGGCTCAAGCAAATGTTGCGTGCTGCCGATACCGTAGCGAGGATCGGCGGCGACGAGTTCGTGCTGATCCTCGACGGGATGCCCGAGGACGATGCCTGCGAGACGCAATTGCATGCGCTGTGCCGTCGCCTGATCGACACCCTGGCCGAGCCGATCAGCCTGGCCGAAGGCATCCTGCAGGTGGGCAGCAGCCTGGGCGTGGCGGTGTTTCCGCAGCACGCCACGGGCATGGATACGCTGCTCCACGCCGCTGACCTGGCGATGTACGAGGCCAAGCGCAGTGGCGACAATCAATACCGGCTGGGAAGCCACGGGTTGCTGGCGCCGGCCGACGCTCATGCGTGACCGGCGTGCCCTCGCGGGGGCGCCGGGCCTGTCCTTGTGTGTGTTGCGTGCGTGTTTCAATAATTTCCAAGACAGGTTTTGCGGATGCTGGTCTACAGCCAAAAGAGTTTTCTCATCGTCGATGACTTCACCGACTTCCGCACGTCGTTGCGTTCGATGCTGCGCGAGATGGGGATCAAGGACGTCGACACCGCCGAGAGTGGCGAGACCGCGATCCGCATGTGCGCGCAGAAGCGCTACGACTTCGTCCTCCACGATTTCCACATGGGCGACGGCAAGAAGAACGGCCAGCAGGTCCTCGAGGACCTGATGCTCGACAAGCTGATCAGCCACGAATCGATCTTCGTCATGATCACCGCCGAGAGCAGCCAGGCCGTGGTCCTCAGTGCCCTCGAACACGAGCCGGATGCCTACCTGACCAAGCCGTTCAACCGCGTCGGCCTGACCCAGCGGCTGGACAAGCTGGTGCAGCGCAAGACCCTGCTCAAGCCGATCCTCCAGGCCCTCGATCGCGGGCGTCCGGCGGAAGTGCTGGTGGCCTGCGAGCAACTGTGCAAGAAGGACCCGCGCTTCGCCCCGCTGTGCCTGCGCTACCGCGCCGATGCCATGGCCGCGCTGAACCGCCATGAAGAGCTGGAGCGCTTCCTCAAGGCCATCCTCGCCAACCGGCCGACGCCCTGGGCCTATTCGGCGCTGGGCAAGCTGTTGTTCAAGCGCGGGCAGGTGAGCCAGGCCAAGGATGTCTACGAGCAGGCGATCAAGACCTTCTCGATGATGCCCGGGCTGTACGACGGCCTGGCCGAGGTGCTGGTCGCCGGCGGCGAGACCCGCCGCGCCCAGCATGTGCTGGAAGATGCCGTGCGCCTGTCGCCGCTGGCGGTCAAGCGGCAGATGCTGCTGGGCAAGCTGGCCCTGGGCAACGCCGACTTCGACGGTGCCTCGCGGGCCTATCGCCAGGCTGTCAGCCAGGGCCAGAACTCGCGCTTCAAGGACCCGGAAAGCAACCTCGGCCTGGCCCAGGCGCTGATCCAGAAGAACGCCGGCAACGGCCTCGACGCGCGAACCCGGGTCGAGATCAACCAGGTGCTCGGCGATGTCGCCAAGGAGTACGCCGAGGACCAGGGCCTGCAGGTGCGTGCCCGGCTGATCAAGGCCACCGGCGTGGCCCAGGCCGGCGATGCCGAGACCGCCGCCAAGCTCACCGAAGCGGCCATGGCCCGCCTGGAAACCATGGACCAGTTCTTCTCCGCCGAGGCGGCCCTGGCCGTCGCCGCCCAGCTCAAGCAGTTGGGGCAGGAGGACGCCGGCAAGAACATCCTGCGCAACTGCGTCGAGGTCTACGGCGACGACAACGCGGTGATGCAGAACATCGCCAGGCTCACCGACGACCCGGCCATCCTCGGTGCCGGCAATGAAGCGGTCGACCTCAATCGCCAGGGCGTGCGCAGCTACCAGGCCGGGCAGTTGAACGACGCCCTGAACCTGTTCCGCAAGGCGCTGAAACTGCAATCGAAGAACATCAGCATCGCCCTCAACACCGCCCAGGCCCTGTTGCGCATGGGCGGGGAGAACCCGCCGGCGGCGGTGCTGCAGGAGTGTCGCGATTGCCTGGCCAAGGTGGCCGGCATTCCCGATACCGATCCGCGCTACGAGCGCTACCGCAAACTGCGCATTCGCGCTGTGGGGTCATGATGTCCAGGGACAAGGAATCGGGGCTGGATTTTTCCACGGTGATCGCCTCCACCGTGCACGACATGAAGAACTCGCTGGCCATGCTCATGCAGGCCCACAGCCAGTGGCTCGCGCGCCTGCCGGAAGGGCAGCACCAGGCCCCGGAGCAGGTGGTGATCGAGCATGAGTTCGTCCACCTCAACGGCATGCTGGTGCAGTTGCTCGGCCTGTACAAACTGGGGATCAACCAGTTGCCGATGCTGCCCGACTACCACGAGCTCGACGACTTCATCGGCGGCCTGCTCGCCGGTTATCAGGAGATTCTCGACAGTCGCGGCATCGTCGCCCGCTACGAGATCGATGAAGCCGCGCCGCTGGGGTTCTTCGACCGCGAGCTGGTGGGCTCGGTGATCTCCAACATCATCAACAACGCCACCCGCTATGCCGGGCATGCCTTGCTGGTGAGCGTGCGTGAGGAAAACGACGCGCTGGTGATCAGCGTCAACGACGACGGCACCGGCTTCCCGGCGGCGATGATCGAGCAGCAGGACCAGTACGTGCAGGGCATCGAGCACAGCACGGCGAGTACCGGGCTGGGGTTGTATTTTGCGGCGCGGATTGCGGCGCTGCATGAACGCAACGGGGTGCCGGGCAGGATCGAGATTGCCAATGGCGGGACGTTGGGGGGTGGGTTGTTCAGGTTGTATCTGCCGTAGGGGAGTGTAATGGCTGGCAGGTGCTCGCCTTGAGCTTTGCTGTGCTCTTGAGATCGAGCGCCGCCCGCGCGGCGCTTCGCGAGCAAGCTCGCTCCCACAGTTTGTTGCAACGTACCTTTGTCTGACAGACCGCCATTGGCCGCTTGGTGCGCTCGACGCGATATCAAGCCGAACCCAATAGCCGCCCCGCGTTAGATGGCCTCTCGCCCGACTCCAGCCAGGCACCAAGGCTGACAACACCAATCCCACAGGCCATGGCGCGTTGCAACAAGATGTAGGAGCGAGCTTGCTCGCGAAGCGCCGTGCGGACGGCGCTCGATCTCAAGAACGCTGCAAGGTTCAAGGCTAGCTCCTGGCAGCCCTGATGCGGTCTGCTGTAAAGCCCTCAGAGTTGCCCTCTCAGCTCGGGATCCAGACACTTCTCCGGCTTCGCCGAATCGGGCACATCGAACAGCTTGTCGAAGCCCCATTGGAAGGCGAACGCATAGAAAAAGAAGAACACGAACAGCGCCAGATTGGTCATCAGCGCCTGGAGCAGGCTGATGTCCAGCCAGTAGCTGACCAGTGGCACCAGGATGAGGGTCAAGCCGCCTTCGAAACCGAGCGAGTGGATCACCCGCCGGCCGAGGGTCCGCTCGCGGTTTGCCAGGGTGCGCTCGATGCGTTCGAAGACGTGGTTGTAGAGCATGTTCCAGCTCATCGCGACGGTCGAGATGAGCAGCGACAGCGCGGTCGAGTGGGCCAGCCCGCTGTCGTAGACGAGGGTGAAGGCCGGGGCGATGCAGAACACCGCTATCAGTTCGTAGGCCACAGCCTGGAAGATCTTGCGTTTCGGGCCCTGCATGGTTGCACCTGTGCGCTGGTTGTTCAGCGCATGGAACGGCATTTCGGGCCCGCGCTCAATTTCCCTATACTCAACGCCCTTGAGCAGAGCTGAATTGACAGGGGTGCCATGTTCAATCACTTGCCGTTGAACGCGCTGAGGTATTTCGAGGCGGTTGCCCGGCTGGGCAGTCTGAAGCGCGCGGCTGTCGAGCTGTCGGTCACGCCGTCGGCGGTTTCGCTGCAAGTGAAGAGCCTTGAGGAATGGCTGGGCACCAGCGTTTTCAGGCGAACGGCCAGCGGGCTGGTGCTGACCGCCGCGGGCGAAACCGTCTTCAAGTCGGCGCACACGATGCTGTATGAGCTTTCGGTCGTCCTGAACACGCAGCGCCAGAGCAAGGACGTGGACACCCTCAACGTCACCACCACGCCGGAGTTCGCCGCGCTGTGGCTGGTCCCGCGTCTGGAAGACTTCTACCTGCGCCATCCGACCATCCGCATCCGTGTCGTGCCCGACACCGAAGTGATCGATCTGCTGCGCAGCCACGATGTTCATGTCGCCATTCGCGCGACCAGCCAGGGGTATCCCGAGCTTTACCAGGAAGTACTGCTCGACGAGCAGTTCGGTGTGTTCGCGGCGCCTCGGCTGCTCGCCCGGGCGGGAGACGATCCGCCACGGTTGATCGACCTGTCCTGGAACGCCAACGCCAGTGCACCGTTCTCCTGGGCCGAGTGGTGCGGTCAGACCGGTCTGCAGGCGTGGCTGGGCAAGGAACTGCTCGATTACTGCAACGAGCACCTGGCGCTGCAGGCGGCCATTTCAGGGCAGGGCTACGTCCTCGCCAGTTGCGTGCTGGCGGACAGCAGCGTCAAGGCGGGGACGCTGGTGCCCTACCGTGGCGAGACCGTGCTGCCTGGCAAGTCCTACCTCGCGCTTTGTGCGCCGGGGAAGGAGCGACATGCCAGTGTCAGGGCGTTTCTGGATTGGTTGCATACGCAGGCCTGATGGCTGCACCGCTATCGAATCGCCGGGCCTCGACCTTCGAGTTAGTCGTTTGCAATGAATTGACAGTGCGGCGAACGCGCGGGAAGTTGTTCCCGTGCGATGTGAGTGGTGCACGGCCGATCTCCCTTATCCCGGAGCAAACAACGTGACCACTGCATCCCCCATTGCCTGCGTGACCAAAGCCAGCGCATTGCTCGTAATCCTCACGCTGCCCCAGCTTGTCCATGCGGATGACGCGTGTGATACGGCATTCGCGAAATCGACGGCAAGTTCCTCCTGCGACAGAGCCTTTACCCGGCAATACGAGCCGGGCTCCTGTGAAATCAGCGTCGAGTGCAAGAAGAGCATCGGCTACGGCATGAAGGCCTCGAACGTCATTCACAGGAAGCTGGACAGCGTTTCGCAACTGACCAACGAGGACGGCATCCTGCGCGGCGGGACCGAAGCAAAGCCACCAGTAGTCGTGACGCCCACCCCGGCTTCAGACGAGGATTGCCTGGGCGCCTGGAAAGCCTCGCAGGCTGGCAAGTACTGCAAGTCCGGGACGGCGAAGGGGGTGATCAACGGCTGCATCATCACCGCGTCATGCTACGCGTCGGGGGAGAATAGGCTCGTTGAAAAGCGCGGGCGTTACGTCTTCGAGAGTGTGTTCGAATTAAAGCTTGACCGTCAGGGTCTCAGCGGCGGCGAACATCTTCCGGATCCCGATCCCGATCCCGACCATCTTGGCGACTACCGTTGATGACTGCCTCGCTCCGGTGTCAGGTCGCTGACGCGGGACTCAGGTGTGGCCCTGCTCAAGCCTGCCAGTCCCCTGTTCGCAGGCTTGCGCGGCGTGGCTGGATGTGGCCCCACATGCATAGGTATCTACACAACTCCGAAAGCCTGGCGGGAAACTGCATCAGGGCCGCCAGGTGCCTGTCTTAAGTCTTGCAGCGCTCTGAAGATCGAGCGCCGCCCGCGCGGCGCATCGCGGATGAATCCGCTCCTACATTTGTTGCAACGTGCCATGGCCTGTGGGATTTGGGTTGTCAGCCTTTGTTTTTTCGGCGATGTATCGCGGGGAGGCTGTTGGGCTCGACTCGGTATCGAGTCGAACCAACAAGGCGGTCAACCATGGCCTGACAGACATAGGTACGTTGCAACAAATGTAGGAGCGGATTCATCCGCGATGCGCCGCGCGGGCGGCGCTCGATCTTGAGAGCGCTACAAGACTCAAGACAGGCACCTGGCGGCCTTTATGCGGTTCCCCGTCAAGCCGTCAAAGATGTGTACAAAGAGCGGTTTCTTTGCATGATGTGGCCGTGCCCGCACTTTCGCATTAGTCACTTCTGCGGAATTGACCGCCCTCGCGGGTGATCCGATGCTCGATGCGTGCGATGTGAGTAGTGCATATCCTCTCCCATGACTGGAGCGTGTGAAATGCGCAACTTACATTCGATATCGATTCTGCCCCACCTGCGTTTTTCCCAAGGGCTGCGCAACAGCGTCGTGCTGCTTTCGACATTGCTGCTGGCGTCGCTGTGCAACGCGGCGACCAATGCCAGTTGCGAGAAATCCTGGAAGGAATCCTCCGCGGCCAAGAGTTGCTCGACGGCAATCGTGGTGGCAACGGGCGACACCTGCACCATCACCGCGGCGTGCCTGAATTCCCGCGGCATCAAGGACTATGTCAGGGGGCATTTCAAATCGGACAGCGTGTCCAAAGTGATCAACGAGAATGGCAGCCTCACCGGGGGAACCCCGGTCAGCAACCCTGATCCGGCGCGCTGGGACGATCGCGTCATTCAATAAGTGGCCAGCTTCATTTCCGCTTGCCCTTGCTCAACGCCATCCCCACCCCACCCAGCACCACCGTGGAGATCACCACTAGGCGCAGCGACAACGGTTCGCTCAACAGCAGCACGCCACCGAGCGCGGCGATCACCGGCACGCTCAATTGCAGGGTCGCCGCCTGTTGCGCACTGATCCGTTTCAACACGCCGTACCACACCGCGTAGCCTGCTCCGGAGGCGAGCATGCCCGAGGCCAGGGCGTAGACCAGGCCGTGGCTGTCGATGCTCAGCTGGCCGCCGGACACGCCAGCCAGCACCGGGATCAGCAGCAGCGGCAGGCTGCGCAGGAAGTTGCCGGCGGTGTCGCCGAGCGGATTGGCCGAGCCCTTGCCGATCAGCGAATAGGCACCCCAGGCGATCCCTGAAATCACCATGCACAGCGCGCTGAGCGGCGCCGGCGCGTTGGCGCCGGGCAGCAGCAGGGCGATCAGGCCGGCGAAGGCGATCAGCATGCCCGCCAGCACCCGGCCTTCGACGCGATCACCCTTGAGCCGTGACCAGGCGAACATGGTGATCTGCACCGCGCCGAACAGGATCAGCGCCCCCACCCCGGCCCCCAGGCGGACATAGGCGATGGAGAACAGCCAGGCATAGAGAAACAGCGCCAGCCCGCCTTTCCAGCTGCCGCCCAGGGGCTTGCCGGGCTGGCGCAGCCTGACCAGGCAGAACAGGAACAGCGCACCGCCGAGCAGGCGCACGGCGGTGAAGGTGTGCGCATCGATGTTGCCGTGGACCAGGGCCAGGCGGCAGAAGATCGAGTTGGCGGCGAAGGCCAGCAGGGCGAAGGCCGCGGGGGCGATCCAGCCGGCGGGAGGGGTGAGCGCTGTGGCAGCCGTGGTCTTGTGGTCATTCATCTCTGGGTTGGCCCGGGAGGTAGAAAAACGGTCGTGCCTGTCGTTGCGTTGATTGCATGGAATCGCATGACGACAGGCGTTCTGTGCAATTCATAGAGGGCATCGGGCTGGCTGGTAAAGAAGTTTTTCTTTGCCGGTGGGATGCTTTTGCCATGCCGGTACTTTGGTTGTGGCCCCCGCGCGCCGGAGCAAACGGCTCTGGCATCTGTATGGCGAGCGGAAAGCGGATCTGTGTCTAACGCGGCAAGCGGGGTGGATCTAGCATCGGCTTCTGCGACCAAGGTATGAGTACGATGAACGATATCCCGGGTGATCTGGACTTTGCGCAACTGACGGTGCGGCGCCTGCACAGCGCCGATGGCGAGACGGTATGCCGGCACCGTGAGGCGATGTTTCTCGAGGCCGGTGGCGATGCCGCGACCCTGCAGGTGATGACCGGGCATTTCCGGCCCTGGCTGCAGCCGCGCCTGGCGGACGGGCGTTATTACGGGTTCGTGCTGGAAGACGGCCGGCAGGTCGCGGCGGCCATCGGCCTGATGAGCATCGACTGGCCGCCCCATCCGGCCCATCCGCAGCTGGATCAGCGTGGCTATGTGCTGAATGTGTATGTGGAACCGGAGTATCGGCGGCGGGGGCTGGCGTCGAAATTGATGCAACTGGCCGAGGCGGAGTTTGCCCGGCGCGGGTTGGGCTTTGCCGTGTTGCATGCGACCGACGCGGGACGGCCGGTGTATGCCGGATTGGGCTGGAATGCGACGGCGGAGATGGCGAAGGTGCTGGGGTGACCCTCCGCCAGTGTACGGCGCTCCATCCACGCTTGATTGAGCGAGAGGGTCAGACGCACAGGGCGGGCAATTGCCGGGTCATCAACGCGACGGCGCTCGGGGTGAGCAAGGTGGCATTCAGCTGGTTTCGCCTGACCCATTTGCACGCGACGATTTCATTGTTGGCGACCGCCTGGCTGCAATCGTCGAACTGAGTGGTGAAGACGTGGTGCACGACATTGCCGACTTCGAGAATGCACAGCGGCAACAGCCCGCTGCAGCAGAGCCGGGTCTCCTCTCGCAGTTCCCGCGCCGCCGCCTGGATCGGCTGCTCGCCGTCCTCGATGGTGCCGCCGGGGAAGTTCCACTTGCCGCCTTTCTTGCGCACCAGAAGTATCTTCCCGCTGCGCAGGCAAATGATCGTCGCTCTGGCTTTGCATCCACGGCCTTTGTCTGGCATCGGCTCAGTCCTGGATCGGTTGTTCTCGAAACGTCCTGGGTATACGCCGCGTCCTTTTTTCCGTGACTCGCCGGATGGCGGTCGGGTTCAATCGAACAACTGAGAAGGAACCGTTACCCAAGGATAGTATGCTGTGGCGCAGCAAGATCCGTTCCTGCGCTCCAGCCACCCCACTGCCACGGCCTCTGTCCATGTCTCTCCGCGCCCTGCGTACCCTGGTCGCCATCGCCCAGCACGGCTCCTTCGCCCGCGCCGCCGAAGCGGTGCACCTCACCCAGTCGGCGGTGAGCCTGCATATCCGTGGGCTGGAAGAAGAGTTCAACGCCCCGCTGTTCGATCGCTCGCGACGCCTGCCGGTGCTCACCGAGGCCGGGCACCTGGCGCTGGAGCGGGCGCGGGAAATCCTCGCGTTGTACGACGCTATCGCGGTCGAGCTGGGCGAGGACGGCGAGCTGCGCGGTCGCCTGCGGGTCGGCGCGATCCACACCGCGCTGGCCGGCATCCTGCCGGCGGCGTTGGCGGCTCTGGCCGCCGAGCATCCGCATCTGCGGGTCAACGTCGCCTCGGGCATGTCGGCGGAGCTGGCCACCCGGGTCGAGGCGGGCGAACTGGATGCGGCGGTCACCACCGCGCCGGTCAAGCCCCATCCCTATGGCCTGGTCAGCACCATCCTCTACGAGGAGGGCTTCTGGGTGATCGCGCCCAGGCACCTCGCCGACGTCGAGCCGCGCCTGCTGCTCCAGGAACAACCCTTCATCCGCTTCGACCGCCGCGCCTGGGCCGGGCGCACCATCGAGCGCGAGCTGCGGCGCCTGCGCCTGCGGGTGCGCACGACCATGGAGCTGGACAGCCAGGAGGCGATCATCCAGATGGTCGCCAGCGGCCTCGGCGTGTCCGTGGTGCCGTCGTCGGCGCGCAATCTGCAGCGCCTGGGCACGCTGGCGTGCATGCCCTTCGGCGAGCCGCAGCGCACCCGCCAGGTGGTGCTGATCGAGCGCGAGGACCGACCTCGCGGGCGCCTGGCCGCCGCCCTGGCCCAGGCGGTGCGGCGCCAGGCGGCGCTGACCGATGAGTAAAACTTGAGGGTGACTCAATAATTCATCGTTTTTAATCAAGCGAGCGGCTCTTTATCGTAGCGTCCATCCCGCGTTTTTCCGGACGGTGCCATGACCCTTGCCCTGCTTCTCGCCTTGTTGCCCATCGCCCTGCTGATCATGCTCGGTGCCTGGCTGCGCCACCGCCAGTTCCTCGCCGATGCCTTCTGGCCGCAGGCCGAGCGCCTGAGTTACTACGTGCTGCTGCCGGCGCTGTTCGTGCACGGGCTGGCGACGGCGAAGCTGGACGGTGTGCCGGTGCAGGGCATGATGCTCGCCCTGGTGTCCTCCACCGTGCTGGTGGCCCTGCTGCTGGTGGCGCTGCGGCGCTGCTTCGCGGTCGACGACGCGGCGTTCACCTCGGTGTTCCAGGGGGGCGTGCGCTTCAACAACTATGTTGGCGTCTCCGCGGCGGCGGGGCTGTTCGGGACCCAGGGCATCGCCCTGGCGGCGGTGGCCAACGCCGCCATCGTGCCGACGGTGAATATTCTCTGCGTGCTGGTGTTCGCCCGCTATGGCTCGGCGGGGCGCATGACCTGGCAGGACGTGCTCAGGCAGATGGCGCTCAATCCGCTGCTGCTGGCCTGTGCCGGCGGGATTGTGCTGCACGCCACTGGCTGGGGGCTGCCGCTGGCGCTCGAACCGCTGCTGAAAACCCTGGGCCAGGCCTCCTTGCCGCTGGGCCTGCTGTGCGTCGGCGCGGCCCTCGACCTGCGCGCGGTGCGCAGTTGGCTACGGCCGGTGGGCCAGTCGTCGGTGGCGAAGTTCATGGTCATGCCGCTGATCACCCTGGCGGCCTGTCATCTGTTCGGCCTCAAGGGCGAGGCGGCGATCGCGGCGCTGCTGTTCCAGGCGCTGCCGACCGCGTCGTCGTCCTACATCATGGCCCGCCAGCTGGGCGGCGATGCGCCCCTGATGGCGGGGATCATCGCCGGGCAGACCCTGCTGGCGGCGCTGGCCTTGCCGTTGGCCGTCAGCAGCCTGTTGCCGTGGATCTGAGCGGGCTCACGATGTCGCTTGCGGGGCCTGCTGAACCTCGACCGCCGGTGTCGCTGTCGGGGCTTGCTGGGCCTCGACGGCCGGTGTCGCTGCCGGGGCTTGCTGGACCTCGACCGCCGGCGTCGCTGGCGGAGCCTGCTGGACTTCGACGGCCGCTGGCGCTGGCGGCGCCAGCCACAGCGGCATGCTGCCGATCGCCGCGGCGCCGGCCAGGGCCAGGCCGCACAGCCCGGCCAGCAGGCGACCCTGCTTGCGCGCCAGGCGCTCGTGCGCCTCGCTGTGCGCCTGGTGCAGGGCGTCCAGCGCGGTTTGCCGCTCGGCCTGCTCCTGCTGGCGCTCGCTGCGTTCGCTGCGCAGGGTCTGTTCCTGTTCGGCCAGTACTTCGCGCAGTTCCGACAACTGACGGTTCAGGTCGGCCTGGCGGTACTCCTGCTGCTGCGCCTGGCTGGTGATCTCGGCGCTCAGTCGATCGGTGCTTTCCACGGCGGCGCGATGCCGGGCTTCGAGCGTGTCCAGCAGGCGCTGGTCGAGGGCCGCGAGGCGCTGTTCGAACGCGGTCTCGATACCTTGGCGCAGTTGCGCCTGAGCCCGTTCGAAGGTGTTCGACTGCTCGTCGAGGACTTCCCGCACCAACTGCTGCTGTTCATCCAGGACACCCTGGATCCGCCGCATGCGCTCATCGAAATTGGCCAGCAGTTTGTCCCGGGTTTCCAGCACTTCGTTGGCGATGCTGATCAGCTGCTCGCCATGATCGTCGGTCAGTCCCTGGACTTTCAGCAGTTCGGTGACGTAGGTGCGCAGGTTGGCGGCCTGGTGCTTGATCACCGCCTGGTGCTGCTCCAGACGGGTGTTCTGCCGGGCGAGTTCCTCGGCCCTGGCGTCGAGCGCGGTTTGCTGGGCGCTCAATTGCTGCTGCTGTTCGGTCAGTTGCTGCGCCTGCAGCGAACTGATCACCATCAACTGGGCCAGGGTCTTGGAAAACTCGGCCTGGACTTCCTGGGCGTCCAGCTGAGCGTTCTTCAGCTCGCCACGGTTGAACAGGCGGCCCAGGAAGCTGCGTTGCTCGTGTTCATCGCGCACCCGCTTGAAGTCATCCAGGCGCTTGAAGGTGTTATGAAATTTTTCGTACACCTCGGCGATGTCGATCTGCGCCAGCAGATCTTCGCTGGGTACGGTGCTGGCCAGTTGGGCAATGACCTGGGACATTCCTTAGCTTTCCTTCATGAACTGCTGAAGCAACGAACCGAGTCGTTCGTTGAATTGTTTTTTCGTGTCGATCGCCTGGGACAGGGCGGCGATGGTGCCGGCCTGTTCTTCCACGGTCTGTTGTGCGTGTTCCAGCGCAGCCTGCGTGGCCTGGCCGGCCTGCTCGAAGCGCCCGGCGATGCGCTGGTTGAGCTGGGCCATCATGCGGTAGCGGGCCGAGAGGCGGAACTGCTGCTCGACCCGCTCGATCATCCGCTGGCCGAGTTCGGCGGTGGCTTCGAGGGTGTTGATCTGCGCGTTGATGAAGTCGGTGCCCTTGTCCAGCATCCAGTCGATCAACGAGTCGATGCCATACATCAGCAGGGCATTGGCCAGGCCGGTCATCAGGCCGGTCAGCACCGGCGCGATCACCCCAGCCATTGGCGCGAGCAGCGGAATACCGACGATGAAGGCATTCACCGACTGCTCCCAGAGCATGCCCGCGCCCAGGGTGAACAGGCCGGCCAGGCTCTTGCTCACGGCTCGCGCCACCTCGGCCCCGGACATGTTCTCCGGGGGCCAGAGCAACAGCTTCACGGCCTTGAACAGCTCCTGCATGCCTTCGCGGATGATCGTCACGACCTTGGCCGAGGTGGTGATGAGGTTGTTGATCAGGAAGGTCAGCAGGTTGCTCACCAGTCCCTGCAGGCCGCCTTCGAAGAAGGCGTCGAAGGCAGCCTTGAACTTGCCCTGCACACGTTTGAGCACCCGCTCCACCGCCGCCATCACCCGATCGAGCAGGGGGCGTTCGTCGTCGCGCTGGCTGATGACCTTGTGCACTTCGACGAAGCTGCCGTTGACCACTTCGAACAGCAGCACGCCCATGGCGCGGCGCAGGCCGGTCTTGCCGAACTCCCTGGCGCCGGTGATGCCCAGTTCCTTGCCGTGGTAGAGCAGGCGGTCGCCGGTCTGTGGCAAGTGCGAGTCGATGGCCGCGCGGGCCTTGTCGATCAGGGGCTGGGTGATGGACTCGTCGTAACCGTTCTCGGCGCTGAGCGCGGTCTCGGCGGCGATATCGCTCTTGGCCCGGTTGTTCTCGTGGGTGGTGAAGTGCAGGTTGTCCTTTTCCGAGGCCAGCTTCTTGCGCTGCTCCGGGGTCAGCATCCAGCCGCCTTCCTTGTGCGCCTGCTTGAGGGGGATGGTGTGGTCGAGTTCGGCGTTCATCACCTGCTTGCCGTTCGACTTGGCCGTGCGCTTGGTTGCCTCGGTCTTGTTGGTGTAAGCGTCGACGAAGGTGTCCGAGTTCATCGTGCCGTTCTCCACGGCTTCCTTCTTCTTCTCGCTTTTCGCGGCGGAGTAGTCGTAGTCGGCTTCGCGGTCGTAGTACTCGGACTCCTTGGCGTAGATGTCCTGGTTGGCGTTGTGCTGGGTGGTGACGTTGCCGCCGTCGATATCCGAGAACATCGCCGGGGTCAGGCCGAAGGGCCCGACCACCTGCTGCAGCGCTTCTTCGCGGCAGCGGTTGAGCAGTTCCTGGAGACGCTGGTGCTTGAGCGCTTCGCGCTCGGAGCGGGGACTGTCGGGGACCTGCAGCTGGCGCTGGTCGGCATCGACCACGGAACTGAGCAGGGCATCGAGATTGGCGGTGAGCAGCGGATCGACTTGCAGGGTCGGCCGGGAGGTCATGGGACGTTCCTTGTCGGAGGAAGCCTGCGCAGCAGGGAAAAGGACAAGGATAACATTAGGCCACTATTGATTGCGCGAGACGCGGCCGCGGCGCCCGGGCGCTGCGGCCGCGTCTCGCGGATGGTTGATTTTCAATTTTGAATACCGATTAAAATTGCTGCCTGCCTGTTGAAGGAATACGCTCATGAATCCCGCCCCCACCACGCTTATCCGCGAAACCTTCCCTGTCGGTCCGTTGCAGTGCAATTGCACGATCATCGGCGATCCGGTGACGAAAAAGGCCATTGTCGTCGATCCGGGCGGCAATCCGGAACTGATCATGCAGAAGCTCGATGCCCATGGCCTGAAGGTGGTCAGCATCATCCACACCCATGCGCACCTCGATCACTTCCTCGCCTCCGGGCAGTTGAAGGAAAAGACCGGCGCCACCCTGCACCTGCACAAGGACGACCAGTTCCTCTGGGACAACCTGGAAATGCAGTGCCGCATGTTCGGCGTGCCCTACACGCCGGTGCCATCGCCGGACTGCTGGCTGGCCGATGACGAGGAACTGGCCTGCGGTTGCGGCGTGGCCCTGCACACGCCGGGACATACCCCGGGCTCGATGAGCTTCTGGTTCGCCGATGCCAAGCTGCTGATCGCCGGCGACACCCTGTTCCGCCGTGGCGTGGGGCGCACCGATTTGTGGGGGGGCGATCAGGCGACTATCGTTCGATCCATCAAACAGCGGCTGTATCGCCTCGACGAAGAGGCGACGGTGGTGGCCGGGCATGGTCCCGACACCCGCCTGGGCGAGGAAATGCGCGAGAACCCGTTCGTACGGGCCTGAAGTCAGCAGGGAATTTTTCCGCTCCGCCGCACTCCAAGGCTGGTGGCGAACTCAAAGCAGTTCGCCACCTATACCGAATTACTGCAGGAGCTTTCCATGTTCACCATGCGTCGTTTGATTATCGTCGCTACCGCCGCTGCCCTGATGACCGGCTGTGCCGGCCAGAACCCCTATGACAACCAGGGCGGTCAGGCGCAGGGCTCCTCAGGGATGAGCAAGACCGCCAAGTACGGTGGCCTGGGCGCACTGGCCGGCGCAATCGCCGGTGCCGCCATCAACCACGACAACCGTGGCAAGGGTGCGCTGATCGGCGCGGCGGCAGTGGGTGCCGCGGCCGCGGGTTATGGCTACTACGCCGACAAGCAGGAAGCCGAGCTGCGCGCCAGCATGGCCAACACCGGTGTCGAGGTTCAGCGTGAAGGCGACCAGATCAAGCTGATCATGCCGGGCAACATCACCTTCGCCACCGACTCGGCGAACATCGCCCCGAGCTTTTACTCGCCGCTGAACAACCTGGCCAACTCGTTCAAGCAGTTCAACCAGAACAACATCGAAGTGATCGGATTCACCGACAGCACCGGCAGCCGCCAGCACAACATGGACCTGTCGCAGCGTCGCGCGCAGGCGGTGAGCACCTACCTGACCTCGCAGGGTGTCGACGCTTCGCGGGTGAGCGTGCGTGGCATGGGCCCGGATCAGCCGATCGCGAGCAATGCCGATGCCAACGGACGGGCGCAGAACCGTCGGGTGGAAGTGAACCTGAAGCCGATTCCGGGGCAGAACTACCAGCAGTAATCGCTGCAACGCCATGCACCCTATCCGTAGGAGCGTGGCTTGCCCGCGAAAGGACCGCGCAGCGGTCCCGATTGTTCAGGGACCGCTGCGCGGTCCTTTCGCGGGCAAGCCACGCTCCTACGGGGCAGACGTCTTCATCTGCTCCAACCGCTCGTCCTTCCTCTCCCACAACCGGTTGATCCACGCCTGGAACGCTGCCCGGTACGCCTCGTCCTGGTCGTAGCTGCGGCCAAGGAACTCTGCCGGAATCCGCAGTTCCTCGAACTCCACCACGATCCGCCGCACCCGCCCACACAACAGATCCCAGAACCCCGGGGCACCCTCGGGATAGTGAATGGTCACGTCGATGATCGATTCCAGTTGCTCACCCATGGCGTCCAGCACGAAGGCAATCCCGCCGGCCTTGGGCTTGAGCAGGTGGCGAAACGGTGAGTTCTGCTGGCGATGCTTGGCCGCGGTGAAGCGCGTGCCCTCGGCGAAGTTGAAGATCGCCGTCGGCTTACCGCTGAATTTCGCACAGGTGCGCCGGGTGGTTTCCAGGTCCTTGCCGCGCTTTTCCGGGTGTTTGTCCAGGTACGCCTTGCTGTAGCGCTTCATGAACGGAAAGCCCAGCGCCCACCAGGCCAGGCCGATCACCGGGACCCAGATCAACGCCTGCTTGAGAAAGAACTTCAGCGGCCGGATGCGCCGGTTCAGCACGTACTGCAGCACCAGGATATCGACCCAGCTCTGGTGGTTGCTGGTGATCAGGTAGCTGTGCTGGTAGTCCAGCCCGGCGAGCCCCTCGACCTGCCAGCGGGTGCGCCCGAGCAGCTTCATCCAGCCCTTGTTGTTGCTGATCCAGGCTTCGTGGATGTGCCGCATCAACTCGTCGGTGACGCGCTGCGCCGCGGCGAAGGGCAGGCACAGCTTGAACAGGCTGACGATGAACAGCGGCGTGCAGCAGAGCAAGGTGTTGAGTCCCAGCAGCAAGGCGGCGAGAGCGCCGCGCAGATGATCGGCCATGACTCAGTATTCCGCCGCGTGGCTGGCCTGGATCGCGGTCAGGGCGATGGTGTAGACGATATCGTCCACCTGGGCCCCGCGCGGCAGGTCGTTCACCGGTTTGCGCAAGCCTTGCAGCATCGGCCCGAGGCTGACGCAGTCGGCGCTGCGCTGCACCGCCTTGTGGGTGGTGTTGCCGCTGTTCAGGTCGGGGAACACGAACACCGTGGCGCGCCCGGCGACCTGGCTGTTGGGCGCCAGCTGGCGGGCGATGTCCTGGTTGGCGGCGGTGTCGTACTGCAGCGGGCCGTCGATCAGCAGGCCGCGTTGGCTCTCCTGGGCGAGCAGGGTGGCTTCGCGGACCTTCTCCACTTCCTCGCCGGTGGCCGAGTCGCCGCTGGAATAGCTGAGCATCGCCACCCGCGGCGCGATGCCGAAGGCCTGCGCCGAGTCGGCGCTCTGCCGGGCGATTTCCGCCAGTTCGGCGGCGCTCGGGTGCGGGTTCATCACGCAGTCGCCGTAGACCAGCACCTGCTCCGGGAAGAGCATGAAGAACACCGAGGACACCAGACTGCAGCCCGGCGCGGTCTTGATCAGTTGCAGGGCCGGGCGGATGGTGTTGGCGGTGGAGTGGACGAGGCCGGAAACCAGGCCGTCCACTTCGTCCAGGGCCAGCATCATGGTGCCGATCACCACCGGGTCTTCCAGCTGCTGCTCGGCCATGGGGGCGTTCAGGCTCTTGCTCTTGCGCAGGGTGACCATGGGCTCGACGTAGCGTTCGCGAATCAGGTCCGGATCGAGGATCTCCAGACCTTCCGGCAGGCTGATGCCCTGGGCGCGGGCCACGGCCTGGACGTCGTCCGGCTTGGCCAGCAGCACGCAGCGGGCGATGCCGCGGGCCTGGCAGATGGCGGCGGCCTGGACGGTCATCGGTTCGGCGCCTTCGGGCAGGACGATGCGCTTGTCCGCCGCCTGCGCCTGCTGGATCAGGCGGTAGCGGAAGACCGCCGGCGACAGGCGCATTTCCCGCGGCGTTCCGCAGCGCTGGTGCAGCCAGTCGGCGTCGAGGTGGCTGGCGACGAAGTCGGTGATGATCTCCGCGCGCTCGCGGTCGTCCACCGGGATTTCCTTGTTGAGCTGGTTGAGCTGGTTGGCGGTGTCGTAGGAACCGGTGCTCACCGAGAGAATCGGCAGGCCGGCGAGCAGGGCGCCCTGGCACAGTTCGAGGATGCGCGGGTCGGGTTTGCTGTCGCTGGTCAGCAGCAGGCCGGCCAGGGGCACGCCGTTGATCGCCGCCAGGCTCACGGCGAGGATGATGTCGTCGCGGTCGCCCGGGGTCACCACCAGGGTGCCTGGCTTGAGCAGCGGCACGGTGTTGGCCACGGTGCGGGCGCAGAGAATGATTTTGTTCATGCGCCGGGTTTCATAGTCGCCGGCATTGAGGACCTGGGCACCGAGTAGGTCGGCGACATCGCGCGTGCGCGGATCGTTGAGTCCGGCCTGGAACGGGATGCAGCCGAGCAGGCGGAAATCGCCACTGCGCAGCAGCGGCGAATGGTCGCGCAGGCGCATGGCGAAATCGGCCATGGATTGGTCGCCGCGGACCTTGTTGAGGATCACGCCGAGGACTTTCGGGTCCTTCGGGCCGCCGAACAGTTGCGCCTGCAGTTCGACCCGGCCGGAGAGCTCGGCGAGTACGTCGTTCTCCGGTGCCGAGACGAGGATCACCTCGGCATCCAGGCTCTTGGCCAGGTGCTGGTTGACCCGCGCGGCGTAGCTGGCATGGCGGGTCGGCACCATGCCCTCGACCACCAGCACGTCCTTGTCGACGCAGGCCTGCTGGTACAGGGTGATGATTTCTTCCAGCAGTTCATCCAGCTGGCCTTCGCCGAGCATGCGCTCGACATGGCTCAGGCTCAGTGGCGTGGGCGGCTTCAGGCCGTGGGTGCGCGAGACCAGTTCGGTGGAACGTTCCGGCCCGGTGTCGCCGGGGTGCGGCTGGGCGATCGGCTTGAAGAAGCCGACCTTCAGGCCGGCGCGCTCCAGGGTGCGGACCAGACCCAGGCTGATGGACGTCAGGCCAACCCCGAAGTCGGTCGGCGCGATGAAAAAAGTCTGCATGCGGGCTTCTCGGAATGAGCGGTGCAAAAGAGAGTCAATTGCCAAGGGTATCGCTATCGCACCCCTGTGCGCACCAGCCACAGGCAAAAGCCTCGCCGATGCGTCGTTGTCGCTCGGCGGCGTCGAGGACCCAGGCGCGGGATTGCCAGGGAGGCTGGTGGCGCAGGTGCTGGGTATGCGCGCAGGACAGTTCGACCACCCAATGGCCGTCTTCGTCCTGATGAAAGCCCTCGATGCGGCTGACCCGTTTGTCCGGGTTGCGTTCGCTTTCGGGCGATGCGTTGGTTACACTTGGCCCTTCATACTTCTTATGCAAAAGGTCTCGCCCCCATGCTGATCGCCGCCAACAAGGCTGTCTCCATCGACTATACCCTGACCAACGACGCCGGTGAGGTCATCGACAGCTCCGCTGGCGGCGCGCCGCTGGTGTATCTGCACGGTGCCGGCAACATCATCCCGGGCCTGGAGAAAGCGCTGGAAGGCAAAGGCGTCGGTGAAGAACTGAACGTCACCATCGAGCCGGAAGACGCCTACGGCGAATACCTGGCCGAGCTGGTCAGCACCCTGAACCGCAGCATGTTCGAAGGCGTCGACCAACTGGAAGTCGGCATGCAGTTCCATGCTTCGGCGCCGGACGGCCAGATGCAGATCGTCACCATCCGCGACCTGGACGGCGACGACGTCACCGTCGACGGCAACCACCCGCTGGCTGGCCAGCGCCTGACCTTCAAGGTCAAGGTGGTCAATGTCCGTGATGCCAGCGAAGAAGAAATCGCCCATGGCCATGTCCATGGCGAAGGTGGCCATCACCACTGATTTTCTGCGCTAAGCTCAGAGAGTCGCGAAGGCGCCTTGTCCTTCCGTTGTGCAACCCGCAAGGGTGCATGCGGCAGGCCAGGCGCCTTTTTAGTGGGCCGCGTTCGTGGTCGGCCGCCGGGACAACCGGGATCCGTAGAGGGGAGTACGTCATGAGTGCATTTCACGACCTGAAGTTGCAAGCGCTGGACGGCCAGGACCTGCCGCTGGCGCCGTTCAAGGGCCAGGTGGTGCTGGTGGTCAATGTCGCCTCCAAATGTGGCCTGACGCCGCAGTACGCGGCGCTGGAAAATCTCTATCAGCAGTACAAGGACAAGGGCTTCGCGGTGCTGGGCCTGCCGTGCAACCAGTTCGCCGGACAGGAGCCGGGCAGCGAGGCGGAGATCGCCGAGTTCTGCAGCCTCAATTACGGCGTCAACTTCCCGCTGGGAAGCAAGCTGGAGGTCAACGGTGCGCATCGGCATCCGCTCTATCGCCTGCTGGCGGGCGAGGGCGCGGAGTTTCCGGGGGATATCACCTGGAACTTCGAGAAGTTCCTCGTGGGCAAGGACGGCCGGGTACTGGCGCGCTTCTCGCCGCGTACCGCACCGGACGATCCGACGGTGGTGCAGGCGATCGAGAAGGCCCTGGGCTGAGTGTTGCCCTTGAGGGCCTCATCGCGGGCAATGCCCGCTCCCACAGGTCATGTGTTCGCCGCGGACCTCGTGGGAGCGGGCATTGCCCGCGATGGGGCTCGAACGAACACCACAAGGCCCATGCCCTTAAATCACTCAGATCAATAGTACTCGTCCCGCCATACCCCCCATCCTATGCTCAGGCGCCTTTCATCCCGAGGAGCGCCACATGTCCGTCACCGCACTGTTCACCCCTTTCCAACTGGGCGCCCTGGAGCTGCCGACCCGTGTGGTCATGGCGCCGATGACCCGCACCTTCTGCCCCGGCGGCGTGCCGCACGCCGAAGTGGTGGAGTACTACCGCCGTCGTGCCGCCGCCGGTGTCGGCCTGATCGTCACCGAAGGCACCACGGTCGGCCACAAGGCCGCCAACGGCTACCCGAACGTGCCGCGCTTCTATGGTGACGACGCCCTGGCCGGCTGGAAGCAGGTGGTCGACGCGGTCCACGCCGAAGGTGGGCGTATCGTCCCGCAACTCTGGCATGTGGGCGCGGTGCGTCGTCTCGGCACCGAGCCGGATGCCAGTGTGCCGGGCCATGGTCCGAGCGAGAAAATCAAGGATGGCCAGGTGGTCGTCCACGGCATGTCCCGCGAGGACATCCAGGAGGTTATCGCCGCCTTCGCCCAGGCCGCGAAGGACGCCCAGGCCATCGGCATGGACGGCGTGGAAATCCACGGTGCCCACGGTTACCTGATCGACCAGTTCTTCTGGGACGCCAGCAACCGCCGCACCGATGAATACGGTGGCGACCTGGCCGGCCGTTCGCGTTTCGCCATCGAGTTGATCCAGGCCGTACGCGCCGCGGTCGGCCCGAACTTCCCGATCATCTTCCGTTTCTCCCAGTGGAAGCAGCAGGACTACACCGCGCGCCTGGTCACCACGCCGCAAGCCCTGGCCGACTTCCTCAAGCCGCTGTCGGACGCCGGTGTGGATATCTTCCACTGCTCGACCCGGCGCTTCTGGGAGCCTGAATTCGAAGGTTCGCCGCTCAACCTCGCTGGCTGGACCCGTCAGCTCACCGGCAAGCCGACCATTACCGTCGGCAGTGTCGGCCTGGACGGCGAGTTCCTGCAGTTCATGGTCGATACCGACAAGGTGGCGCAGCCGGCGAGCCTGGAAAACCTCCTGCAGCGATTGAACGCCGAGGAATTCGATCTGGTGGCGGTGGGACGCGCGCTGCTGGTCGATCCACAGTGGGCGGCCAAGGTCCGCGATGGTCGCGAGGAAGAAATCCTGCCGTTCAGCCGTGAGGCGCTGACGAGCCTGGTTTGACCTGCAGGCCGGACTCGTCGCGCCCGGCCTGTCCGGCGCGCAAGGGTTCGCAGGCCCCGCGCAGGTGCATCTCGAATTGCTCGACGATCGCCGGCCAGCCCTGACGGCTGGCGTGCTGGCGGGCATTCAGGCGCACCCGGCGCAGGGTCTCGCTGTCTTCCAGCAGCCAGCAGGCGGCATCGATGAACGCCGCGGCGTCGCCTGGCATGGCCAACGCGCCATTGTGCCCATGGCGAATGTGCTGGGCCGCGGCGGCCTCGTCATAGGCGACCACCCCCAGACCCGACGCCAGCGCTTCCAGCACCACATTGCCGAAGGTCTCGGTGAGGCTCGGAAACAGGAAGATATCGCCACAGGCATAGTGTTCGGCCAACTGCTCGCCGCGCTGCGGGCCGCAGAAGATGGCGTCCGGCAGTTGTGCCTGAAGTGCCGCCCATTGCGGCCCGTCACCGACGATCACCAGGCGCATGCGCCGTTTCGGATACGTGCGTTGCAGCTCTTCGAGGGTGCGTCCGAGCATGCCCAGGTTCTTTTCCGCGGCCAGGCGACCGACGTAGAGCAGGGCGATGTCATCGTTGCCCAGACCCCACTGTTCGCGCAGCGCCGGGTTGCGTCGTGCCGGACTGAACAGGCTGCTGTCGACACCCCGGGAGAGCAGGGCCAGGCGCTCGAAGCCACGCCGTTCCAGGGACAGCCGCTGACTCGGGCTGGGCACCAGGGTGCTGTGGGTGCGGTGGTGGAACCAGCGCAGGTAGTGGGTCAGCGCCCGCGCCAGCAGACCGAGGCCGTACTGGCTGGAATACTGCTGGAAATTGGTATGAAAGCCACTGACCACCGCAATGCCCAGGCGCCGCGCCGCGCGCAGGGCGCTTAGCCCCAGCGGGCCTTCGGTGGCGATGTACAGAACGTCCGGGCGGTCGCGCCGCCAGCGTCGCAGCAGTTTGTGCATCGACACCTGACCCCACTGCAAACCGGGATAGCCAGGCAATGGCCAGCCGCGGCAAAGCAACTGGTCGGTGTCGGGCTGGCCCGGCGGATCGTCGCTCTGCCGCGGTCGCACCAGTTCCACCCGATGGCCGCGCTGGCGCAGGCCTTCGCTGAGGCGGCCGAGGGTATTGGCCACGCCGTTGATTTCCGGTGGGAAGGTTTCACTGATGAGGGTGATGTGCAACGGGAGTGTCGTCATGGTGCCCAGTGTCGAGCGGCGAAATTGCGCCTGGATGACGCGCGCATGACATATATGTGACGCCCGATTCCCGGCAGCGCCGGCCCGCGAAATATTCCCGTTTTATGGCTCAAGAATGGCCGCCCGCCAGCCGATGCAGTAGGCATTCCCGATGGTGATAGCGCTCCAGGAGAGCGGTGATGTTCAACAGCAAACTGAAAAAAGAAAACGATGAGTTACGCGAGCGGTTGATGAGCCTTGAACAGGTCAAGGACAGCCTGGACAGCGAGATGCTGGTGCTGCAGTTGGATCCCAGCGGACGCATCGAGTCGGTGAACATCAATTTCGAAAAGGAAATGCACTACAGCAACGCGCAACTGGTCGGTCGCCATATCGAGGAAATCGTCCCCGCCCATGTCAAGCCGCTGGACTTCTATCAGCGCATGAAGCAGGCCATCGCCCGTGGCGAACATCTCAACGGCGCCTTCCGCCTGCTGCGTGGCAACGGCGAGGAAGCCTGGTTGCGCTCGATCCTGCAGCCGGTCAAGGATGGCAATGGACGCATCAGGTACTTCACGATGCACTCCAGCGACCTGACCCGCACCATCGAGACGTCTCGCGAAAACGAAAGCCTGATCAACGCGCTGATGCGTTCCACCGCGGTGATCGAGTTCAACCTCAACGGTGAAGTCCTCAGCGCCAACGACCGCTTCCTGCGCACCATGGGTTACACCCTCGAGCAGGTTCGCGGCAAACACCATCGCATGTTCTGCGAGCCGGAGGAGTACAACTCCACCGCCTATCAGGCGTTCTGGGAAAAGCTGCGCCGTGGCGAGTTCGTCGCCGAGCGCTTCAAGCGCGTCGACGCCCATGGCCGCACCGTATGGCTGGAAGCCTCGTACAACCCGATCATTGATGCCCACGACGTGCTCTACAAAGTGGTCAAGTTCGCCACGGTCATCACCGACCAGGTGAACCAGGAGAACGCGGTCGCCGAGGCTGCCGATATCGCCTACACCACCTCGCTGGAAACCGACACCAGCGCACGTCGTGCCACTGCCGTGGTGACCCAGACCGTCGAGGTGATGCGCGGCCTGGAAACCTACATGCAGGACGCGGCCGACGGCATCCAGGCGCTGGACAAGCAGTCTCAGGTGATCGGCTCGATCATCAAGACCATCAGCGACATCGCCGGGCAGACCAACTTGCTCGCGCTCAATGCCGCGATCGAGGCTGCCCGCGCCGGTGAACAGGGTCGCGGCTTCGCCGTGGTCGCCGACGAAGTACGCCAGCTGGCGTCGCGCACCAGCACCGCCACGGAGGAAATCGCCCGGGTGGTACAGCAGAACGAACAACTGGCCAAGGCCGCGGTGGATATCATCGACAGCAGCAAGCGTCAGGCTGAGCAGGGTCTGGAGCTGGCCGGGCAGACCGGCACGGTGATCACCGAGATTCAGGATGGGGCACAGAAGGTAGTGAACGCGGTTGGGCAGTTTTCCAACCAGTTGAAATAAGCCGCGGCACCGATGGCCGGCGCGCAAGGCGCCGGCCGTTGCTTTCAGTGAATCCGCAGCAGCCGGTCCAGCGACCAGCCGCCACCGCCCCTCGCGACCAGCAGCAAGAGCAGGCCCGCCCACGACAGATGAGTGGACCAGGCGTCCGGGTAGACGAATATCTCGATCACCAGGGTCATGCCGAGCAGTGCCAGCGCCGACAGCCGCGTGAACAGCCCCAGCACCAGCAGCAACGGGAACAGGTGTTCCGCGTAGGTCGCCAGATAGGCGGCGATGTGCGGTGGGATCAGCGGCAGCATGAACTCGCTGCGGAACAGTTCGAAGGTGCTTGGTGTCAGGCTCAGCAGCCCTTCGACCTTGGTGCGTCCTGAGAGGAAAAACACCGAGGCGATTCCCAGGCGTGCCACCAGATACAGCAGTGACTCGCCGAGCAGGCGTTGCGCGAAGTCGGCCAGTTGGTTGTAACGTGACAGCGGACGGGGCGATGTCGGGTGGGCGATGTCCATGGGGGCTCCTTCAAGCGAGGGCAAGTGGGCGGAATACACCGGCGCGCAGGAGGCGGCCGAGCAGGTCGGTGAAGTCGAGATCGGCCTGCACTTGCAGGGCCAGGCTCGAAGCCTGGTCGAGGCCGTGACCGCTGGCGCAGGCCTCGAGAAAGGCGCAGGCGCCTTTTTCCAGCGGCTGATGACTGACCCCCTCCGGGCTGCCGACCAGCAGCGCGCCTTCGCCTTGCCAGGGGATGTCGTCGTTCCAGTCCAGACCGTCGCGGCTGCGCTGCCACAGGCTGTAGACCGGGTGCGTCTCGAACCAGCGCCAGCGTGCGCCACGCCGCGGTACCAGGCAGCGCTCGCTCAGGTCGCTGGCGGTGTGGCCGGCGAGTGCGGCGAGGGTCAGTTGCGCTTCGTCGGGCGCGCAAAAGGCCATCAGCCAGTCGTGGTCGAGGCGGGCGACATCCGCCAGCCAGGGCCATTCATCGAGGTTTTCCAGTTCGTCGAGAAATGCCGGGAATGCCGCGCCGTAGTGCACCAGGCGGACATCGGCGGGTGGCGAGCGCAGCGCGTAATCGCTGGCCACCGCGCGCATCCATGACGTACCGACGAGGCGTTCGACCGCGGGGAAATTGGCGCACAGAGCATCCACGCAGCCCCTCAGCACCGTGTTGCGGTAGACGGCGAATGCCGGCTGCGCGCTGAGGTCCTGGAGGGCCGGAGCAGGGCGCTGGTAGAGCGCCTCGGTGAAGGCATCCTGAAATTGACCGAGGGAGAGGTTCATGCTTGCTCCTTCGCGCACATGAGCACGGTCTGGGCGATTTCGCGTTCGGCCAGCAGCTCGGCGAATGCGGGGATGGCGTCGTCGCGCTCGATCAGCGTGGGACGCGGGCCGATGCGCTGGATCAGTTGCCGATACAGCGCCCACACCGGTTCGGCGATGGCCGCGGCGTGGGAGTCGATCAGCAGGGTGCCGGCTTCGTCAGGGCTGAAGCCGGCCAGGTGGATTTCGGCGATGGCGGTGGCGGGTACCCGCTGCAGCCAGGCGCAGGCGTCGTAGCCGAGGTTGTGGGCGCTGACATGAACGTTGTTGACGTCCAGCAGCAGCGCGCAACCGGTGCGACGGGTGAGTTCGACGAGAAAATCGATCTCGTCCCAGGCATGTCCGTCCAGGCGCAGGTAATGACTGGGGTTTTCCACGGCGATACGCCGACCCAGGGCGTCCTGGGTGCGCTGGACATTGTCGGCGATGCGCGCCAGCGCCTCGTCGGTCCGCGGGAAGGGCAGCAGGTCGGGGTGATAGCTGCCGCGCCAGGTCGACCAGGCCAGGTGCTCGGAGACCAGGACCGGATCGAGCAGATCCACCAGCTCGCGCAGGCGCCGCAGATGTTCGGGATCAGGGCTGGCGTCCGCCGCCAGCGACAGCGAGACACCGTGCAGCGACAGCGGATGGCGTTCGCCGATCCGCTGCAGCCAGGCACGACGCGTACCGCCGACCATGTAGTTCTCCGGATGGACCTCGAACCACAGGCCCTCGGCGGCACACTCCGCAGCTTCGGCGTAGTGCTCCGCCTTCAGCCCGAGTCCGGCGCCCAGTTGGTCGTGCCTGTTCATGGTCGGCGCTCCGGATCAGGACTTCAGCGGGGTCAGCGAACCCATGCCACTGGGCGTCTTGATCGAGGTGCAGGTGCCGGCCGGAACGTGCTTCCAGGCATCGCCCTGATAGTCTTTCTTCGAGGTGCCCGCGCAGGTGGTGCCGGCACCGGCCTTGCAGTCGTTCTTGCCGGCCATGGCCACGCCGTAGCATTTCTCCATGGCGACGCCCTGGTTGGCTTTCGTGTCGTCGGCCATGGCGTTGCCGGCGAGGGTGGCGAGGGCCAGGGCGGCGGCGGTCAGGGTGAGGCTTTTCATGATGCAGTCTCCACGAGATTGGAAGGCCAGGGTGATGTACCGGTGGCTCGAGGAGTAGTTCGTTGCCTGATGGAAACCGGTTACAGCCTGCGCAAGTTTTTTTTTGAGGTTTGTTCGGCAGCCTTCTAATGTGCTTCCCCTTGGCACCGTTTCCCGGTCACGACAGGCCGGGCACGCCATAAACGAAATTTCCCCATGGATGTAACCCGGGCGATCGATGCAACGAACTACTTCACAGGATGTACTGAGCGAGCGTGAGGCGACTCTGCGGGCCTTGCTGCTGCGCGGCATGAATGGCGAAGCGGCGGCCTACCGCGAGTTTCTCGCTGCCCTGGCCATTCATCTGCGTGGTTTCCTGCGCCGCCGCCTGGCGCAGTGTCCGGACGAGATCGAGGATTTGCTGCAGGAGGTGTTGCTGGCAGTGCACAATGCCCGGCACACCTATCACGCCGAGCAGCCACTGACCGTGTGGGTACAGGCCATCGCGCGCTACAAGCTGGCTGATCATTTTCGCGGCTTCGCCCGCCGCGATGCACTGCATGACCCGTTGGACGATGACGGCGAACTGTTTGCCGAGGGCGACACGGAGTCGGTTTCGGCCAGACGTGATCTGGGCAAGCTGCTCCTGCAACTGCCGGAGCGTCAGCGTCTGCCGATTGTGCATGTCAAGGTCGAAGGGCTTTCGGTGGAGGAAACGGCGCGACTCACCGGGTTGTCCAGCTCGGCGGTCAAGGTCGGCATCCACCGCGGGCTGAAGGCGCTGGCGGGCTTGATTCGAGGTAAAGGTAACGATGAAGACCGATGAACTGATCAACGTGCTGGCCAGCGGCGAAGGCCCGGTGGATCGCCACGTCTTGCTGCGACGCCTGGGGATCGCCTTGCTGGGCGGCGGGCTGGCCGCCTTGCTGCTGACCATTTCCCTCTACGGCGTACGCGCCGATCTGGGCGAAGTCGCACGCACGCCACTGTTCTGGGCCAAGGTGGCCCTGCCGGGCAGCCTGGCACTGCTGGCGATCTGGCTGAATCGACGACTGTCGCGGCCGGGGGTGAAGGGCGGAGGTGTCTGGCTGCTGCTCGGGCTACCGCTGCTCCTGGTCTGGCTGGGAGCGGCGCTGAGTCTTGCCGGTGCCGCGCCGGAGGCGCGCGGCGAACTGATCTTCGGCCGCACCTGGCGCACCTGCGCGCTGAATATCGCCTTGCTGTCGCTGCCGGTGTTCATCGGCGTGTTCTGGGCCTTGCGTGGCCTGGCGCCGACTCGCCTGCGCCAGGCCGGTGCGGCCGGGGGGCTGCTGGCGGGCGCCACCGCGACCGTTGCCTACTGCCTGCATTGCCCGGAAATGGGTGTGCCGTTCTGGGGCATCTGGTACCTGCTGGGCATGCTGGTGCCGACCCTGGCCGGCGCGGCCCTGGGACCGCGCCTGCTGCGCTGGTGATCAGCGTCCTTCGCGCTCGCGCACCCAGAACAACGTCGCCCCGGCGACGGCCGCCGGCATCATCAGGATGTTGACGAACGGCACCAGCAGCGCGACGTAGGTGATGCCACCAAAGCCCAGCGACTGCCAGCGCTTCTGCCGCAGCCAGGCGAGCATGTCCTGCCAGCTCATCTTGTTGTTGTCCGCCGGGTAGTCGATGTACAGCAAAAACCCGGTAGATCTTCTGGAAACCGCGTAAATCAACGCCCTTTCCCAAGGGAGTGAATAGCAAATGTATCAGGTGAGTGGATGGTCTGAGAAGGCCACACTCTTTGATAGATGCTCTTGCACCGTTTTATGGGGCGACGGGGTCGGTCCATGACGTCGGCGGTTACTCAAGACGCTATTCAGGAGTGTCTGCAACTGACTAGTGGTCGGTTTAAGAGAAGGGAGAGGGCAATAGAGATGAGTCGTTTGGCAGGAGAGGAGGGGGGCTAGTGGAGCCGCCTCCATTCTATAAGTTCTTGATTTCTCAAGGATCCTTCGCAAGAAAATCCAGAAGTGGACCAGCGTTTAGCCACACCTGAGTGGTAGGCCGTGCTGGGCATTCTAGCGCCGACATCAACTGCGATTCCACCTAATCCAGTACACTAGCCTCCGTGTAAAATTGCAGTCTTCTCTTTGGGGCGCGAGCGGGAGCATCACAACCATGAGTGATTTGACCGGTTTAGAGATATCAAGGCAAACGCTTGAGGCTCATCTGAAGCCTGTTTTGGAGCATTACGATGTGAAATGGCGTGGACACGGCGTTATCTATGTCGACTATGAACACTACAACATCCAGACGCTCTCTCTGATTCTTAATGACCTAAGTCGCGACCTTGGAGTGTCCTCCCAAGTGATCAGCTCCAGATTAGTCGAGCTGGGATTGCTTAACGATGTTCGGGGTGTTCAGCCTGCCAAGAATCGTGTTGAGCACATTGTTGACTCGATTCTACACAGAAAAGAAAAAGATATAGATACAGATATGGATGACTTCGAACCCGACGAAATATATGACTAAGGTTGGCTTCAGCTTGTCTTCGCCGTTACTGATGGGGTTATATGCGACCGGAACACCTTGATCTTTCTACTCCATTGTTTCTGCCCATAGCAGAAGAGGTTTGTCGAGGCCTGCTTGAGAAGTCTTCTGACGCCTTGGGCACTCTATCGGATCCGGAGCTAGCTGCATTGTTGGTCATCCAGAACCTTGTGCAGGTTAAAGAAATGGATCTTGCCCCTTCAGCAGTTGAGCGGATTCTTGTTAAGTTGCTGGACTGGGCTGTCGGTGTTTCCGGCCCGTCATCAGTGAAGCTGTTGCCAGAAGCGAGGCGCTTGTTCGATCAGAACAAACTCTACTTTGGCATAAAAGTTATGGAGAAGTCTAATTTACGCTTCCTAATGGTCGATGAGGTCGCTGCCCAGAAATATCTATTACCTAACGGAAGGTGGGATGTCGATTACAAGTATCGCCATGCTCGTGATAATAATCCATTTCGCATGCAGATGTTAATCTCGGATCGCGATGAACGTTGGTTGAGCGGAGCGCAGGACCATCTGGTAAGAACATTTAGAGCTAATTTGGATGAGCACCTTCATGTTCAGGGTTACGCTGGAATCGGTAAAAGCCATCTGGTTGGAGCATTAGTTGAGTGCTTGCAGCCCTATAAGACATTGGTGTTGGCTCGTACCGACGAAAAGCTCGCGAATCTTTTGAGGCGAATTAAGTGTGACCCCCGAGAGCTAACCTGCAGCACTTTTCGAAAGTTTGCATCCAAGCTGCTTCATCGTAGATCGGTCGAATCAAAGATTTTCCGAGTCAAGGTGGGTAAAGAAGCACTTGCCCAAGAACTGAATATCATTGGTGTCGCGTCACACGATCCATTAGCCACGGTGAATATTTGCCTGAGAATGCTAGGGCGATATTGTCGGTCACGGGATTATGCTTTGTCGCTAAAGCACATGCCTCGGCTACACAAGACTCTGTCCGACGTCGACGCTATGATACTTCTGGAGTACTCCAGTCGATTGTGGGCTTACCTTCAAGCGAATCCTGAATGGGGGCGCTTCACTGATATTGAAGTATTGCTGATGATCAAGAGTGCGAGCCTGGAAGGTCGTTTGGTTTCGCCTCGTTATTCGCATGTACTGGTCGATGAAAGCCAGGATGTCCCCGCATCGTTACTTCAGATTCTGGAGCGTGGGCGACAGGTACTAGTGACCTTGGGAGACGAGTATCAACATGGAAGTGACGACGTCGCTGTCCGTGCAAGAACGGTTCGACAAAGTGTCGTAGGCTTCTCTGTTCGTTCTGGTCGGAATATCGAAGATCTTGTCAATCCGTTGATTTCTCGCCACTCCAAGAAAGCTAAGGAGGCTTTCGAAGGGTCGCGGCATGCCGACGTGGGTATTGAAGAATATCCCGAAGGCTTCGTACCGCCGGAGGGCTGCGTCGTCCTAACCGCTTCTTTGTGGGACACCATGAAATGGGCAATACAGTTGCGCGATTTAAAGTGTTCGTTCAGTTTTTATTCGAGAGATGAAGAGACGAAGCTTTGGGAGTTTATGATCACTGCCATCGGCTTATTCAATCCCCGTTTTCATCAGCGGGACGAGGGTGAAGTACATCCGTATTTCAGTGAGTGGACGAGTTGGCAACAGGTACGGGATGCAAACCAGTTCGATGAGTCGTTTCTCTGGGTGGAAGCCGAACTGAAAAAAGGGTTCAGGGTGTCAGATGTAACTGGAATGATAACCCTTGTGGCTCGGGCTAGCAGAAGTTGCATGTTGATGAGGGCTGGGCAGGCTGGGGGTATGGAGTTTGATAATGTACTTCTTACTCCAGGACTTCTCACCACGATGCAGTTTAAGGATGCTTATGAGTTTGATGACCGGATTTGTGCTGTTTACATAGCGATTTCCCGAGCTAAGAAAAAGTTGTATCTGCCTTACAAGCTAATTGACTGGATTAAACATCACGATTACATAGATTTTCGTGAGAAACATATTCACTGATAGTCTTTCTGAATTTGGTGAAACCCACCTTTCAGTGGGGCGGTGTTCAGCTCTATCGCCCTAGCGTACCCATGGCGGTCGCTAGAATTCCAAAATATCAACAGGCACGAAAAAGCCGCCCGTAGGCGGCTTGTAAGCGTGCTCAGGAGCGTAGACGCTCGATGCCCGAGGTAATGGTCTCGGCGTACTGATCGATTGCCTGAAGGGCTGTCATCACGTTGTCGTGGACCTGTGTCGATCCTCGCAGGCTCACCCACAACGACACTTCTTCCAAGGCTGCTCTGAGAGCTGTCTGGTTCATCAGCAACAGCTCTCCAAGACGTCTGCTGCTCCTGCGACGGTGATGCCCTCGAATGTGCATAAGCGTGTCTGCGTTAGAAGCAGCTGGACTGCTGCGGACCATCCTGCAGGCATAGTCGTCAAGATGAGCCAACCAATTCGAATGCCGCCCCAGCTCGCCAGCCTAATATGCGCACGGACAGGCATCGACCGCACCTTTTTTGTTATAGGGTTCGCGCCCGCAAAAATCTCTCCGTTGTCTTTTCCTGCATGAAAAAAGGATGACAGGCGGTCTCATCGTGGCAGGGCGGGGCTCACAGCGTATTGTCTCGTTTCACACACAAACTACACACGAGTTATCCACAGGCCGCCGCCTTGCAATACGCCGGGGACCGCATTATCTTGGGTCTCAGAAACGCAAAACCCCCATATATTGGGGGTCGTAGAGGATAGCTAGCGAGTGAGCACGGTCTGTCGCCAAACTTCACGTGCCCACTCGCCTCCCCGATACGTGCATTTCGAAAACGCATGAATCTGGGCAGGCGGTCATTAAGCCAACAGCATGACCGCCACGTCAATACATTCTAAATGTAAAGGCGTCTCGCCCAGAGGATTGCATCTACCTGCATCCTTTAGAGGCCTGATCTACCATGCATCGATCCCATCATCGCCGCTCGTCGGCACCATCATCCAAGCCCGTGTTTGTTCACGCATATCCCCGCTGGCGTTTTGGTCGCTGGGAGAATGTCTGTCAGCACTATCGCAGTGCTCCCAAGCAGCTAGCGTTTAATTTCTGACCGGACTTGGGCCTCGACAGGCACTCTGCCCTCGGGGCCTTTCCAGCAGTTCATTAGGGTCGTCCATGCGTTTGTGAGCGTGTTTTCTCGACTTCTCGTGACCTACTCGATCCTCGCTGGTTTATCGCGTCCATCTAATGCGTCTTCAGATACTCTCCTGACGCATCAGGCTGGCTGAGACAATTCCCGCTTGATACGGTAGACAGTCGCAACTCCCACACCCGCTAGCTGTGCAATTTCTTCCATCGTCAAACTGCCCCGCTTCAGCAAGTCAGCCACCTTCTCCCATTTCTTCTGATCGCGGCCTTTACCGCCGACCTTCTCGCCACGGGCACGTTTGTTCTCCAGCCCCTGCTTGATCCGCTCTACACGCTTCTCCTGGTCTAGGCGGGCCATCGTAGCCATCAGGTCGATCAGCATGCTGTTGATTACCTGCATCACTTGCCCGGTGATTCCCTTGTCGTTCACGAGCATATGGCTAGTGGGTAGGTCAGCGACCACCAGGCGTAGCCGCTTGGCTTCTATGACGCCTTTGAGGTGCGACCAGTCTTCCTGGGACAGACGGGATAGGCGATCCACCGACTCGACCAGCAGGACGTCTCCAGGGGCAGCTGTGTCCAACAACCGGGAGAGCTCTGGACGATCCAGCTTGGTGCCGCTGATGTTCTCGGCGTAGATGCCGGTGACCTTCAAGTGATGGTTCTGTGCGAAGTCCAGCAGGAGCTGCTTGGCTCGTTCCGCGTCCTGATCCTTGGTGGATGCCCGAAGATAGAGATGGGCTTCGCTCATGTCCGATTTATCCTTTGTCAAGAAAGTCGATAGTCAAATGATAATCTATCATTTGGCTAGATAGCTACTGGTGATTGATAGGTTTCGGATTGCTCCTATCGCCTTCCCATATGGCTCTACTCAAATGATATGTCTCTGGTGGGTTGCACGAGGCCGTGCTGGGACTGGTGTGAACAAGCGTTGGCTTTGGCCCTGGTGGTTCAATTGAGCCCGGCGTGGAGGTGAAAGGTGTTTTAGCCGCAGCTTTCTTCCGCTTAACCCTGAGAAATCAGGGATATAGAGTGAAGGGACGTTTCGCTTGATACCGCAGTGACAGAAGCCCCGGAAACAGGGAGCTAGACCGAAAGAAGATGGGGGAACGACAGAGTTGGACTGATTTACAGGATTAGATGCTGATTACTTTTTGACCAGCTCAGTCATCGTCTCGACGTCGACCACCAGCAGAGACGGAGAGCATCCCAGTGCAGCAGCCAACTTGAAGATCACCGTGATGGTTGGCTGATTCACACCTCGCTCGATCAGGCTGACATAGTTCCGCTGAATGTCGGCTTCCGCCGCCAATTGTTCCTGGCTGAGCCCTGCTAGCTTGCGTCGCTCGCGTAGAACCTTCCCGAATGGCTGCAATCGACCCAAAGCGGACAGTTGGAGAGGCAGCTATCTCAATGGTTGCCCTTTACTAGAAAAGCCTCTATACCGCCCAGACCTGCATGGCGGCTCGAACGCAGCCGCACTGCTTCGATGGCTGAGCGCCCGTCCGCAGAGCGTATCAAGGTAATCGCCGGGATTGAGCGGGGGCAGACGATCAACGATATCCAGTAAGCTTACATGATCGCCAAGTCAGGTTGATGGATTGCGTAGATGCCTCGCAGCCACCGCATGCTTAGAATTCTGTTCTGGCAGCAAATCCAGGTACTGAGAAATGGGTTAGAAAAGGACGCCTGAGGTTTCTGCAAGCCAATCTGGCGGGGTAGAAGGCACCGTCCAGATGGTGACGTAATCCCAGCCGCATGGCAATATGCCTCTACATTTAAATGGATTTAGGCAGGAGCCATGAAAAGAACAAATTCTTTATTTATCCACGGTTTTAACAATGACAAAAATGGCTGGGAAGACTTGGTGTCGTATTGGGAGCCAGTCAAGACCCTTCCAAAAATCATGGCTGAAAAGCGAGGTGAAAAAGTTTTTTATGATACGGGGGCCGCATTCCCAACGGACGTCATAGATTGGGAGTCGGGTAGTTTTGATTTGTCCTTAAGTCGGCTTTGGAGTGTGTACAGGGAAAAAGAAAAGATACTCGAATACTTTGATATCTGGGACAAAGCGAACAACGATGCTGCTGACCTGGGAAAGGGTATCGCTCAGCACATAAACAAATTCTACGTATCAGGTGAGAAAATTGTTTTATCTGCCCATTCGCTAGGTACAGTAGTAGCTCTTGAGGCAGCCAGAAATATCAATACAAACATCAATGTTTATCTATTCACTCTGGCTGGCAGTGCTCCCGCTCACGACTATAATGAGATATTAAACAAGCACGAAAATATAAAACTCGCCACCAACATCTACAGTACGGAAGACTTTGAGCTTAAAATACTTTGTCGCAAAAATGACTCGCTTACCCCTATCGGTCTAACAGAGATCTCATCGGGCAGGGGCATTGCGACAAACTTTGAGTCTAATCTCTTGCACTCCGACTACAAGAAAAACCCCAGGATCCAATCAATCTTCAGAGAGTTCACATACACCGTTAAAAACCACAGCTAGATCCGATTCGCACAACCCTGTGCCGAGGCGAATTAAGCAGCGGTGACAGGTCAAAGACTCTTAGATTCGTATCCTGTCCGAAACGGGGGCTGGCCACCTGTTGGTGCACTTGCCCGAGTTCAAACGGCGCCAGTGATTTTTTCAGAAGCTCAATCTGGCGCCGACTGAGGCGATTGGCAGATGGCTCGCGACTAAGGGACGGCGAAGCAAGTGAATGTTGATCGGTTGATATTGCTATGCTTGCAGGTGATTGGCTGCTGTGGGTCGAAAGCAGCCGACCGCGATTGACCGCTTTCGAGCCATAGCGGACGTTCGCCCAGGGCAGCAAACGGCCAGAAGCGATCGCTCGAATGTGCCACCAGAATTAATGACGATTCGAATCGTGCACTTAAGATTGATATCTAAGCATCGCCGGAGTCACAACTTTAGTCACCGGGGGGACAGCGAGGGTTGTGAGTGCGTTCATTGGTCAGTTGGAGGGGCTGATCAACCGTAAAGGACGGTATTCGCCCTTTAGTTTGCAGGTTGAAACGTAACGCAGTTGGCAAAGAGATGTAAAAATAGCATTATCCTTGCGTCTTCATGGTTAAAAGGAATCAAACGATGAGTGACCTGTTCCATCATGCCGCACTCTTGCGTGCCACCCACCATCAGGAGCCCGGCTTCAACCTATTTTCGGTGCTGCGAACTGAGAGCGATGAAGTTTATCTGCACTCCCGCTTTTTGGCTTTTCTATTAGACCCCAACGGCTCCCATGCTTGCGGTAGCCGGTTGCTCCAGGTCTTTTTGGATGTGATGAAAATCAATGACTTTGAGGTCGAGACCACCACCGTCCAGACAGAATACAAAAGTATTGATATCTTCATCAGAAACGCCAAGGGGCAAGCGATTATCGTTGAAAACAAAATCTATGCCCAAGATGCCTACGAACAACTCTATCGCTATGATCTGTTGGTAAAGAAAGAAGGTTACCAACAGATCACGAACCTTTACCTGACGCTGGACGGTTCGGAGCCAGCGGAACACAGCAAAAAGGATGTGCAGGTTTCCCTTATCAGTTACGAGACCGACATTATACGGTGGCTGGAACTTTGTGTGCCCATCGTTGCCCGCGATGCAGGCTTGCGGGAGGGTGTATTCCAGTACATCGAGTTGCTGCAAAAACTTACATCTACAGACCAAGGAGGAAAATACATGGAAGAGCTGAAAAAGCGGCTGCGAGAAGACGACAACTTGTTTTTGGTGTCGGACATTGAACAGGCTTACAAAGAGGTGCTGGTAGATCTGCAGGAAGATCTGTGGGAACACATGCGGGCTTACCGGCAGGAAATATATCCAGAGATGCCCGCAGCCGAAGATACAGCTGATCGCGATAGTATTCGTAACTATTACACAAAGTCGAAGAACAATCGGTTTTACGGCTTGTACTTCCCACTTGCCGGATTTCCTGGGTATGCCTACATACAAGTGGATCATCGCCTTTACTACGGCTATTGTACTGATGAGCACGAACGAGAATCAGATCGCAAGGCATTATTGGATCTCAGTAAAGATGTACCAAACAGCGCAGGCAAAGCTGATGAACTATTTTGGCGCTATCCAACCCACAATCTTGATCTCCGTTCCCCCACGCGACAAGACCTAGAAGGGTTACGCAGTCCCGCAATTCAGGCGGCGATTGCCAAGGAGTTGATTGACGGGGTTCATCTGCTTTGGACAAGAGCGTTGGAGACTGCCAAGTCTTCCTAAACGTTATAATTCCCAGCGGGGTTTAGAACCCGCTCGAGAGTAAGGTCGCCAGCAGCAAACGGCCGCTCTGGGTTGTTTGCAGCCGTTCGCGAGTGACCGCTCACGACCCATTGCGGACGTTCGCGAGTGGTACGAAAATCTGCGCCTACTGGGTGAGGTGACGTATGTTGACGATAGAAATATCTGAGATTGCTGACTGGAAGTATTTCGAGAGCGTGGCTCAGGTTCTTGAGGAAGGTCTGGGCGGTTACTGGAAAGTAAGAAACGATGGGTTGGACCAACGCTATTGGGATCTAGCGGTAGGCGAACAGACGCTTACCCTGCACCTTGAGCACTATTTGGGCATCTCTGTGCTGATTCCTGATAACGCAGATGAGACGGCTCAACGGGTACATATGTTGCTGAACGTGAGCCGGTCTCTGCGTGGGTAAGCCCGCCTCCACAACGATCGCTACCGTCCTTGGTGGCAGCAATGGGTCGTAAGCGGACGCTCACTGACGTGGATAGATATCGCGGCAAGTCGCACGAGGGTGCGGTTCTTGGCAATCGGGTAGCTCACATCCCTTCGAACAGGGCCGAGATGCTTACCCCCAGAGCATCTGCTAACACCTTTATGGCGTTGATCGAGGGGTTGGCACCGCCTGTCTCGATCCGGGACATGTACGTTCTCGCGAAGCCGCACCTGTCTGCGAACTCTTCTTGATTGATCCCCAGAGCAAGACGTAGCTCGCGTACTCGGCTGCCAAATTGTCGGCAAAGGGCTGGGGTGGGGGGAGGTGCTGGCATTCCCCAATCGTCCAGTGATGTGCTCTAATCGTGAACACACTAATCGTGACATTCGTGATGCCTCGGCCCGTCATTCGAGGGCGGTAGATCGCTGGCGATGGTTGCGGCGAGTGCTGATCGACCTGCCGCACGAGCAGGCACAACACCGGGAGGGAACACATGAAAGGAAGGATGCTGGGGATACTGGTTGCAGGTGCTGCACTGTTGTTGGCGGCATGTGCTGCCCAGCCGCAATACCGGATGGTGAAGCAGGGTGTCACACAACAGGAGGCATCCCAGGACCACGCCCACTGCCAGATGCAGGCCAGCTACGTTCAGGTTGCTGACTACGAGTATCGAGGCACCTTCATGGAGGGTGTCAACATCAAGCAGAAGCAGCAGCAGACTTACGGCCTCTGCATGAACAGCAAGGGCTATAGCTCGGTCCGTGTCCAGTGAGCGCCTTAGGGAAACAACGAAGATGAGTCGAAGCGTTCAGCTCGCACTGATGGCGGGAGTGACTGTGATCCTGACCGCCTGTGCCCAAGGTCGGTACGAACCGGTGGAGTCTGCCGAAGCGCCTATTCCGGCTACAGCCGAGGAGTGGTTCAAGCCGTCAGATGTCAAATACTATGAAGCCCAGTCTCCAGCGTGGAACTTCCAGCATGTACTGGAGAACAGCGCCTATGAGTGCGGTCGTCAGGCGGATATGGGCTTTATCCTGTACCGGCAACTTCGGAGCTACGGCTCCAACAAGCGGCCCGAAGAGAATGCCCAGGCGTTGGCGGAGTGTCAGCAGCATGCCTATCTGAGGGGCAACGAAGCCATAGCCCGTTTGAAACAGGCCAAGGTGTCCATCAAGGCCCTGGAGCTGAGCAAGGACTTGTACGGCAAGTGGTCTGCCTACGTGTCCGGTATGTCCATCTACTCGCCGAAGAACGCCCTGGCCGCCACCCAGTACGAGACAAGCAGGCGGGCGTTGTTGGCTGAGGACAAGTTTGCCCAATAGTGTGCGATCACATATTAGGTAGAGGCGCAGAAGAGGTTGGGGAAGCGGCGATGACAATTACTGGAGAGGATAAGATGGTCGAGAATGTTGTGAATAGTACCTGTGTGTTACCTAAAACTAGTATTCGGGCGGAGCAAGGCTCACTTCAGAAACTGGCGAAGATGAATCTTGAGAACCCTCGCGCTGCGAGTTTGATGCTAATCTTGATGGCGAGAATGAATAGCAAGCAAGCCTTGTCGATCAGTCAGTCAGATCTGGCAAGTCTATGTAAGTGCTCGCTGAATACGGTGAAGCGCGCAATTAGTTATCTTGTCGAGAGAGGTTGGGTGAGAACCGAAAGCGGAATTGTAGGTGGCGCGCTGACTTATTTCGTCAGCCCTGCTGTTGCTCGGCCAGGGAAGGTCCGCAGTACGGGTTAGTGCCGCATTTGAGTAAGATGGGGCAGAACAAGATAGCCTGCTGCCCGTCATCAACTGAAAAGTTTCTGTAGTGCCTTGGCACGTGGTGCTATGTTTTGGCGTTCCGCCACGGACTAATAGTCTCCGTGCTCTCCTATGCAGTTAAAGGCAGAAATCAAGAGGAGGATGGGGCTGTACGCCCTTCTCTTCCACTAAGACTGTAGAATTGACACATGTGCCTTGAAGCACGGGTAATATTCGTGACGGGACGTCACGCACTCTCTCTTCTATGCCTTCGGCATGGTTGGATATGAAGTGGGGGCAGAGGCGAAAGCCCCCAGATATTCTATTTTTAACTGTAGGGTTATTTTGTAACGTACCGTTACAGGTTGACTCTGCAGGGGATAACTTTCAGGTCAATATCCAGGGGGCTTTCTGTTCATCTCTTTCCCTGAATAGATAGAGTTAATTTCGTGCCTTGGGGCACAGTTTTATCTCGGTGACTTCACGTCATATAATTCTAGATTTCATCTGCATGGGATGTTGTCTGATAGAGGAAAAAACCTCTTAAAGAATCTTTAAGGGGAAATTTCCAGTTGATCTAATTTGTCAACTGTCGGTGAGGGCGGAGCCAGCTATTCACCGTTCTTGTTGTTTTTCCAATTTCTTTGGCGATCTGCTCAGTACTGTAGTTTTGATCCCATAGGCTAATGGCTTTTTGCTTGGCGTTCTCTCTCTTTGTTCTAGATGCAGACTCTGGTGCTATGTAATCTTCAGAGAGGGCTTCGTTGATATTACAGTTTCCTATTTTTTCTGCAAGAAAGTTTGCAATATCAAGGTCTTGAACGAATAGCAAAATATTGGATAGGCTTGTTCTGGATCTCAGGGCGGTTCTGCAAACAGATTGAAGGGTTGACTCGTAGAATCGCTCGTACTTCACTGCGTCCCTGACTTGGCTGGAGGTTACTGGGCTCTCGGTAGAGAGTAGTTCTGCAAGTGTACTCAAACTCCTGCCTTCAATTGGGGTGATGTTTCCGTGCTGTAGGCAAATGGCAATGTTGTATTCGGAATACTCGTTGATGCCTCTGCTATCGATAGGGATAAATTTTATATTGCTAAAGTCTTGGCTTGGCGGAACTGGTAGTTCGGGTTTGCACCACTGATGTGCCACCAGAATCGCTTTCCTGTTTCCGATGATTCTAAATACATCGACTTTCAGCCAGGCATCTAGCAAGCAATTTTCTTGATAGTCTGGGTAAAGCTTACCTGCCTTCATAAGTGCTGCACTTTTTGAGTAAGACCTGTTCCTGAAGAAAGGGTGAATTTCAACGTTATTCCCATATCCCGAAAAATCTATGTTTGTTTCGATGGGAAGAATGCGCCATCCTGCACCTATCAGGGTGACTCCAAGAAGCGTCTTCTCTACTTCAGCCCCCATGACCACCGCCTCCAGTGCTGCTTCGAATGCGGGGATGTAATGTTTGATCCCGATTATTCTGATGGTCCGCTGCATCTTAGAGTCGAGTTCTTCGACTTCAATAACATACCTGCAATCAAGTAGCGCCTTGAGAATGCTACGTGCAGCTGCTGTAAAAGTTGAATCGTCTCCGTTGGCCAGCCCTTCAATTAGCGTGCGGCAATCGTCTCTCGCATTTACTCTGTTCTTTCCACCTACTTTGGTCACATAGGTTAGGCTGCCAAACGCTTTACGGTAGGAGAGGTCGCTAAATTTGTGTGTTGAACAATCCCAGGTTGCCGGGACCTCATCTACGTATAGTCGCCATCCATGTAGGGTCTCAGGGTTGATCCGCCTCAGTGACTCGTGAGTACAGATGAGGATCCGGTGTGTGCGGTTGAGAAGGCTTTCCTCTAGACACTGCACGACAGAACCTTCTACGGTACTGCTATCGATGGCATTGAAATCCATCTTCAGATCCTGCATTCGGTTTTGCACTTCTGCTGAAAGAATCTTGGTTGGAAATACAAGTACAGAGTATTGATCGTGTAGCTTGGTGAGATGGTTAATTAGCCAGAATGTTTTTCCTGCTCCTGGCGGTGCAATTACTGTGTAAATGACTCTCATAGATGGTTCGGCTTTTAAGTTATTAGATGCTAACGGTGTAAACTGATTTCAGGGTGGCACGATGCACTGCCAGAGCTTTGAGTCTCTGCTTGAAAGTATGTGAAAGCTCAAGGACGCTCTGGCAGTTTCTGAAGCTAGGGTTGGCGATCAATCAAGGTTTGCTGATCGTAGTGTAGGATGATATTAATCCTCATTTAAGAGGTTTTCTTTTTCTTGGTTTACCTGCTCCCGCAATTTGGTTGCCCGGTCTTTACGATAGTATAGGAGGGATGTTAGCGTTGGCGTGAGACTAGGGTATTGAATGGTGAATAGTTTAAGGAATACTACGTCGGAGTTTTCGGCAGCTACTGAAAAGTACTCTTCATGGTCATCGTGATCATATGTTACGCCTCTTATCTCCCCGCTGGGTGTAATTTGCAGGTAATAAGACGGACGAGTGGAAAAGTCATCCGGGTCGTAATTGTCTGGTTCAAATAGGTCAATGTTAATTATTGTGGCCCACTCAACTGTAGCTAGCTCTCCATGTTCAGGGTTGATGAATGGTAGGTTGTCATAAATGAAGTGGTCTTTGTGGTTTTCTGTGGGGAATGGCGTTTTATTTGTCATAAGGTAACACCTGTCAAGTTTTTACAATGCTTCGTGCCCGTGCTCGTGCCCGTGCTTGAAAGTGGGAGAGGTTAATGGTTGTTATCAAGGGGGCGGCAATTCAGTAAGTGCGTATATGTCCGGGAGTGCTGATCAATCAGAAAGGCCTTGGGTCTGCCATACTTACGAAAGTGCAAATGAACGCATGCTCTTGGTTGTCGTGCGTCCAAAGAAAATTAGGGAAAGTTTCTCAGTCGTTCAATCTTGGCCATGTGCTCGCGACGCTTTCTCTTTGGGTGACTTTGCTTGATCTCAAAAAGGGCTTGTCGAGCTTTGTGATATGCCCGATAGGTCTCAAGCTGCCAGTAATATGGGTTGGAGTCCGGCCAGTTGATCTGGAATTGCACAATGAAATCACATTCGGTGTCGCTCGCTGCTACGCAGTGCTGTCCCACTTGAATAGAAGGCTCATAGGTGAATCCAGTAATTTCCATTTCGGTCGTCATCAGGAAATACATTTGATGGGGCTTGTAAGGCTCAGCCTCTGTAGCGATTCCACAGTAAGGCGAGCGGAATGCGGTGAGAATCGCTGCTAACTTTTCTGGATTACAGATATTGCAGGTGTTGCTGCTGGGGTGCTTTGTACTGTTCATGGTCTTTAAAATGTCAATAATTTGAATGAGTTGGTCTTCCGATATGGCTAAGGCTAGTTATCGTTAGGGTGCGGATTGTTTGTGAAATATATGGTCTTTAAGAGTGTGGGCGATGGGGTTGTGGCTGTGGGGAGTAGTTCTCCTATGATGATTTATTCGGGTGTTGATGTTTGTTCTGCAACGTCTCAGGTGTCTCTGCAGATGGCTGGGAGTTTCATGGGTTTATGGTTGTTTGTCAACGGAAGCAATTAACTTTTTGTGCGTATAAGTTTGGCTGAGTTGCTAATACTTGCTTACTTGCTTACTTGCTTACTTGCTTACTTGCTTACTTGCTTACTTGTGCAATTAATCAACCAAGCACCGGTCTACTCACCCGCTTACTCAAGCACGTACGCACCTGTTCACGTACCCAATGGTTCAAGCAATCAATTGAACCATGGCTTGTATAGGCAACCATTCACTTGCCCGCGTGGGTGGGTACTTACCCATTTACCCATTTACCCATTTACCCATTTACCCATTTACCCATTTACCCATTTGTATATACAGGTCTATGTGTATCTGTATCGCTAGTGATTGTTTCCGTTTTTTCAGTGACAGCGGGGGCGAGCAAGTGGATGTGACGCAGAGCATCCGCCATCGCCTTGAGCGGGCTACGGCTGCCGTAGATGCTGAACGTGACTGCTCCATCCTCGTGCCCGGCTATCCGCTTGATGAGCGAGCCCTGCACCCCGGCATCCCCTAGGTCGTCGATGAGCGTGTGGCGGAAGCTGTGGAATGTCTTCCTCGGGTCTGTGATGCCCAGGCGAGTTTTGTAGTGACCGAACCACTTCGACGGTGCGTGGCCCAGCTTTCCCCGGACGGCCTCCAGTTCGGGGAAAAGGCGATCAGCCCCAGTTGCTCTGGCAGACTCGACGTGTTCCAGCAGGCCCAGGTCAATCAGGACAGGATGCAGGGGGAGTATTCGGCGGCTGCTGGGTTCTTCAGGTTCTGGCCCTACCGGCTATCGTCAATGCGGATGCAGTGGATGTCCTGTTGCATGATGAGGTCGTCTAGCCTGAGCCCACCACTCCGGTGGGTCTTGTATGAACTGGCAACAGCGTCGCTGCCGGGGCTTGCGAGCCTCACCGCGTAACCGCCTTCTTTAGATTGTGGGTAGCAGCCCAGCCGCTCTCGCGATACTCGGCAGCTTCTGGATCTCTGAGCCCATTCGAGGCAGCGGGTTTATTCCGTAGCCGTCGCCAACGTGTCCCGAAGCATGCCCAGTGATCCAGTCGCTGACTTCCTTCGGTATTCCGTGCTCCCTAGCTAGAGTCTTGAAGCTGTGCCGGAAGGCATGAAGTGGATTGCGCCCTTCCCGGTACACACCGCAGCGTTGTGTGATGGGACGCCAGGACTTGGAGACGATGCCTGCAAACCCGTCCGAGACTTTCAGCAACTGGGGGAACACTCTGGAGTCTGACGGTCGTCCTTCTATTAGGGTTAGCAACCCGAGTGCGATCAAGTCGTTGTGAACCGGGATTTCACGGCGACTGCTGTCGGTTTTGACGGACTTGTCGGGCTGGTCGTCAATGATCCGGATGAACCATGATCCCTCCCCATGCTGATGAACATCGGCCACGTAAAGCTGGGCCAGTTCTTCGCGGCGAGCGCCCGTATAGGCCGCTATCAATGGAATCCAGAACACGGCGTTGCCAGGACGACCCTCTGCATATCTCAACCGCTGAAATTCTTCATGGCTGAACAGTGCAACTAGCTCGTTCCAAGCGTATCCGCGATTGTCGTCCAGACGGCGTTTCTGCTTACCGGTGCCGAGGCGCTTGTGGATACGAGAGGCAATGACAGGGTTCGTCTCCATCAGACCAGAATCCACCGAGAACGCCAGAACCGATGACAGTCGGGCCAATAGCAGCCGGGTGGACGAGATCGCTAGGGGCTTTACGGCAGTGTCTTGAGGCTGGATGAGGTTGGCGGCGAAAGCGTGGATGTCGGAAGGCTGGATTGTGGCTATGGGGGCATCACCCATGTCTTTGATGAACCGATTGACGGCGCGGCTGTAGTCCACGGCATGTCGTCGAGAAACATATTCGGATCTGCCCGACAACGACACGGACTGGACGTAGCGATCAAGCGCTTCTGACAGCTTTATATGGGCGCCTGGGGCGGTTTGTGCCGACTGCATGGGTAAGCTAGGCGCCAGCATCGGCGGCTCAGCAAGGACGGTATAGCGTCCTTTACGGGCATCGGTGAACAGCCGTTCAGACTCGACATAGGCGACGGCAAACGCTGCCTTGGCTTGGTGATGATTCCGGGTATTGAGGGAACGGCGAATCTCTGTCTTGCCGATGATTGCCCGAAGGTCATCCGGCACCCTGCGTCGTAGGTAGTAGATCCCCGAATCAGGATGCCGGAATGGTTGTGCTATCAGTGCCATGTGTACCAGCCTTGTGTATCAGTTGGCTGGGAAAGGGCGTTGATTTCGTGGTCTGACAGTGTCGCCGTCGGGTCGAATAGCTACCCTCAGGCCTCTCGCTACCGGATGCTGGTTTCGCCTTTCTCCCGCACCCAGAACAACGTCGCCCCGGCGACGGCCGCCGGCATCATCAGGATGTTGACGAAAGGCACCAGCAGCGCGACGTAGGTGATGCCGCCAAAGCCCAGCGACTGCCAGCGCTTCTGCCGCAGCCAGGCGAGCATGTCCTGCCAGCTCATCTTGTTGTTGTCCGCCGGGTAGTCGATGTACTGGATCGCCATCATCCAGATACCGAACAGCAGCCAGAGCGGTGCGGCGACGACGTTCACCACCGGGATCAGCGACAGGATGAACAACCCCAGCGCCCGCGGCGCGAAGTAGCCGAGCTTGCGCAATTCGCGAGCGAAGGTGCGCGGCACCATGGCCATCAGCTCACCCCAGCTGAACGGCGGGAAGTCGTCCTTGCCGCGCACCACCACCTCCACCTTTTCCGAAAGGAAGCCGTTGAACGGCGCGGCGATGACATTGGCCAGCATCGTGAAGCTGAAGAACACCATCAAGGCCACCAGCACCACGAACAGCGGCCAGAGGACGTAGGTGAGAAAGCTCAGCCAGTCGGGCAGGGTCGGCATCAGTGCATCGACCCACAGGGCGAACTGATGCCCGGCAAGGTAGACCAGGCCGACGAACAGCAGCAGGTTGATTGCCAGGGGCAGCAGCACGAACAGGCGCAGCCCGGGACTGAGGACCAGCTTCAGGCCTTCGCGCAGGTATTGCGGGCCGGATAGTACAGGGGCTTGCATAAGGAGCTCCGGGGGATGGAAAACGCGCCGACCTTACCGAGTTTGCTGGCGCGACGAAAGCCGCTCGGGGGCAGCGAAACGGTGTGTAACAAATACGCCTGGCGGCCACTCATAGGCAAAGATCTGAACAATCACGGGCTGTATAGAGCCGGTCTATGAGGTGGATTGTTTAAGGATATTTCCTTAATCTCTGGCCCCTCGCTACAGTGCGCACATTCTTTTTCAACGCCTTCGAATCCACGGTTCTCAAGGAGTTCCCATGAGTATTCTGGTCAACAAGCAAGCCCCTGATTTCGATGCGGCGGCGGTCCTGGGCGACGGCTCGATCGTCGACAGCTTCAAGCTCTCCTCGCTGCGCGGCAAATATGTCGTGCTGTTCTTCTGGCCGCTGGACTTCACCTTTGTCTGTCCGTCGGAAATCATCGCCCACAACAACCGCATGTCGCGCTTCCGCGAACTGGGTGTGGAAGTGGTCGGCGTCTCCATCGATTCGCAGTTCACCCACCACGCCTGGCGCAGCACGCCGGTGGAGAAGGGTGGCATCGGCGCGGTCGAGTTCACCATGGTCGCCGACGTCAAGCACGAGATCACCCGCGCCTATGGCGTCGAGCACGATGACGGCGTGGCATTGCGCGCTTCGTTCCTGATCGACCAGCAAGGCGTGGTGCAGCACCAGGTGGTGAACAACCTGCCGCTGGGTCGCGAAGTGGACGAAATGATCCGTCTGGTCGAAGCCTTGCAATTTACCGAGCAACATGGCGAAGTCTGCCCCGCCGGCTGGCGACCAGGCCAGAAAGGCATGAAGGCTGATGCCCAGGGCGTCGCCGATTACCTGGCGGAAAACGCCAAAAGCCTGTAAGGCCTCGCTGCAACGGTTTTCAGAACCCGCAGCCACAGGCCTTCCCCAAGGCCTTGCGGGTTCTTTTTTAATTTCACCGGCGATCCCGGTGTCACCGGGCTGGCCAGCAAGTGCCAGTCCGACAGGAGCGTGTCATGTCCGAAGTACGTCATTCTCGCGTCATCATCCTCGGTTCCGGCCCTGCCGGTTACAGCGCCGCGGTCTATGCCGCACGCGCCAACCTCAAGCCGCTGCTGATCACCGGCATGCAGGCTGGCGGTCAGCTGACCACCACCACCGAAGTCGACAACTGGCCGGGCGATCCCCATGGCCTGACCGGCCCGGCGCTGATGCAACGCATGCAGGAACACGCCGAGCGCTTCGAGACCGAAATCGTCTTCGACCATATCAATGAAGTCGCGCTGCAGCAGAAGCCGTTCACCCTCAAGGGCGACAGCGGCACCTACACCTGCGACGCGCTGATCATCGCCACCGGCGCCAGCGCCCGCTACCTGGGCCTGCCTTCGGAAGAAGCGTTCATGGGCAAGGGCGTGTCGGCCTGTGCTACCTGCGACGGCTTCTTCTACCGCAACAAGCCGGTCGCCGTGGTCGGTGGCGGCAACACCGCGGTGGAAGAGGCGCTGTACCTGGCCAATATCGCCAGCAAGGTGACCCTGATCCACCGTCGCGAAACCTTCCGCGCCGAGAAGATCCTGATCGACAAGCTGCACGCCCGGGTTGCCGAAGGCAAGATCGAGCTCAAGCTCAACGCCACCCTGGACGAAGTCCTGGGCGACAACATGGGTGTCACCGGTGCGCGCCTGAAGAACAACGACGGCAGCCTGGACGAGATCAAGGTCGACGGCGTGTTCATCGCCATCGGTCATACCCCGAACACCTCGCTGTTCGAAGGCCAGTTGGAGCTGAAGGACGGCTACATGGTGGTGGCCGGCGGTCGTGAAGGCAACGCCACCGCGACCAACATCGAAGGTGTGTTCGCCGCCGGTGACGTGGCCGACCACGTGTACCGCCAGGCGATCACCTCGGCCGGTGCCGGCTGCATGGCGGCGCTGGACGTCGAGCGTTACCTCGACGGCCTGGCCAACGCTTCGTTCTGATCGAAAAAACCGCGAAGGGCCGGCCAGGCCCTTCGCGGTTTTTCATTTCACGCGGGTCTTCAGTACGCGCGTTCCAGCCCCACCTCCGATTCCTTGCCGCGCTTGCGGCAGATCACGATCCCCAGCAACGACACGCCCATCGCCAGCATCAGCGTGCTGGTCGCCTCGGCGCGATGGTCTTCGGTGAACAGCAGCACGGCCAGTGCCGCCGAGATGAACAGGATCACGCCGTAGGTCAGCCAGGGGAACAGCCACATCTTCAGGGTCAGGGCGTTGCCGTGACGACGGCGCATGCGCAACTGGGAAATGGCGATGGCCAGGTACACCAGCAGGGCGATCGCGCCGGAGCTGGAGAGCAGGAAGTCGAACAGGCTCGCCGGGGCGAAGTGATTGAGCGCGGCAATGAAGGCGCCGATGAACGCGGTCACCAGTACGGCGTTGCGTGGCACGCCGTTGCCCGAGGTGCGTGCTGTCGCCGCTGGCGCATCGCCGCGTCGGGCCAGGGAAAACAGCATGCGCGAGGCGATGTAGATCGACGAGTTCATGCAACTGGTCACGGCCACCAGCACCACCAGGTCGACGATCAGCTTGGCATGGGGCACCTGCAGCAGTTCCAGGGCGCGTTGGTAGGAGCCGACCTCGGCCAGTTGCGGATCGCTCCAGGGCACCACGGAAATCACCACCATGATCGACAGCAGGTAGAACACCCCGATGCGCCAGATCACCGAGCGGGTGGCCTTGGCGATGTTGCGCGAAGGTTCGCCGGATTCCGCGGCGGCGATGGTCACCGACTCGGTCCCGATGAAGCTGAACATGATGGTGATGAAGGCGCCCACCACCGCGGTCATGCCATTGGGGGCGAAGCCGCCGTGGTTTTCCATCAGGCTGAACAGGCCGCTGCCTTCATGGTTCGGCACCCAGCCGCCGAGCGCCGCCGCGCCGAAGCCGATGAACAGGATGATCGCGGTGACCTTGAGCAGGGCGAACCAGAATTCGAACTCGCCGTACTTCGACACGCCGAACAGGTTGGTGATGCTCAGCAGCAGCACCGAGGCGAGGGCGAAGATCCAGCTGTCGATCAACGGGAACCACTGGTTGAGGATATGCCCGGCGGCCAGCGCTTCGATGGGTACCACCAGCACCCAGAACCACCAGTACAGCCAGCCGATGGTGAAGCCGGCCCAGGGGCCGATGGCCTTTTCCGCGTAGGTGGAAAAGGAGCCGGTGTCGGGGTTGGCCACGGCCATTTCACCGAGCATGCGCATCACCAGCACCACCAGGGTGCCGGCCACCAGGTAGGCGAGGATCACCGCGGGTCCGGCGGCGGCGATGGCGTGTCCGGAACCGACGAAAAGTCCGGCGCCGATGATCCCGGCGATGGACAGCATGGTGACGTGACGGGGTTTGAAACCGGTGGACAGCTGTCCGCTGCCGGAGTCGTTCAGGCTCGACATACTCTGCTCTTGTTGATGGGGTCATTGAAGGCAGAGACGAAGCAGCGACGGGGCGAATCAGGGCCGCTTCAAGGAACGTGCCTCTACGCGTGTAGTTGTTGGCCGGCTCAGGCGTTCCGGCGGGGCTACCTTAACGCGGCGGGAGGAGGGGGAATTGACGCGGGTGCGGCCTGGGAGTACCGGATTGCGACATGCTTTGCCTGTACCGGCCCCATCGCTTGCCAGCGATGAGGCCGACAGGTTGATCAGAGGCTCAAGCGCATCGACAGGTCCACTGCCTTCACATCCTTGGTCATCGCGCCGATGGAGATGTAGTCCACTCCGGTCTCGGCGATCACCCGCAGGGTGCTTTCGTTGATCCCGCCGCTGGCTTCCAGCTTGGCGCGGCCGGCGGTCAGGCGCACCGCTTCGCGCATTTCGTCCAGGCTCAGTTCGTCGAGCATGATGATGTCGGCGCCGCCATTGAGGGCCTGCTGCAGTTCATCCAGGCTTTCCACCTCGACTTCCACAGGCTTGCCCGGGGCGATGCGGCGCGCGGCACCGATGGCTTCGGCGATGCCGCCGCTGGCGGCGATGTGGTTTTCCTTGATCAGGAAGGCATCGAACAGGCCGATGCGGTGGTTGTGACAACCGCCGCAGGTGACCGCGTATTTCTGCGCCAGGCGCAGGCCGGGCAGGGTCTTGCGGGTGTCGAGCAGGCGCACCTGGGTGTCGGCGACCTGGTCGGCGAGGAACTGCGCGCGCGTCGCCACGCCGGACAGCAGTTGCAGGAAGTTCAGCGCGCTGCGCTCGCCGGTCAGGAGCGAACGGGCCGGGCCTTCCAGATGGAACAGCGCCTGGTTGACCACGGCGCGCTCACCGTCCTGGACCTGCCAGTGCACCGCCACCCGCGGATCGAGCTGGCGGAAGACCGCGTCGACCCAGGCCGTCCCGGCGATCACGCAGTCTTCGCGGGTGATGATGGTGGCCTTGGCCAGGCGTTCGGCGGGGATCAGTTGGGCGGTGATGTCGCCGCTGCCGATATCTTCCTGCAACGCACGGCGCACGTTGGCTTCGATTTCGGCGGTCAGATCGGCGAGGCGTAGGTTCGGCATGACAAGCTCCACAAGCTAAGTGGCCGGGATTATAGGGCAGGCGGGGGCGGGAACGCAGCAGCCAGAGGGCGTTGTATCGACGGCGCGCCTTTGGTCGGGAAAGTTGAGCGTTTTGCCGGGAATGGGGGTCTACACGAAGCTGGAGTGCCGCGCGTTGTACCTCTGGCGAACGGGATATTTTTTCCAGATAATGCGCGACCGATATTTGACGTCATGCCTTTGACGATTTCGAAGTCACCCCCCCTGCCAGGAGTCCGGGATGCAAAAAGACGGGAAGGTGCTGCCCTTGCGCAGCGTCGCCATCCAGGCGTCGCACACGCCCCTGGCTCGTCTGCCGGTCGCTCTGCTGCATGTGCGTGACAAGGCCGCGCTGCATTTGCGCCAGTCCCTCCAGGCGCTGTTCGACAACGCCGACGACACGCTTTTCGAAATGGCCGACAAGGCCGCCAGCGACAAGGAGCAGAACCTGCTCTTCGAGGCCATGCGCGACCTGCGGCACAAGCGCAAAAGCATCGAGCGCGGTTTTCTCGACAGTTTCTATGCCGCCTTCATGGAGGTCGGTCACGGTGACCCGCTCACCGCCTTGCCGGCCCGCACGCCAGCCCATGACACCCTGAGCCTGGTGGCCAGCGACGAACTGGAGCGCACCGTGGCGGTGGATGGCATGGTCGCCCGGGTTCTGGCCCGCGACGGTTTCGCCCTCGGCCAGCTGACCCTGCGTTTCAACAGCCTGTTGCAGCAGCGGCTGAGCGACCAGAACAACCCGCTGGGGCCGACCCTGCTCTGTGAATACTTCCTGCGCGCCGGGCGCAGCCTGGGGGTGGGGATCAAGGTCAAGCTGGTCCTGCTCAAGCTGTTCGAGCGCTACGTGCTGCGCGAGGCCGACCAGCTCTATGGCGAAGCCAACCAGTTGCTGATCGCCACCGGCATCCTTCCCGAGCTCAAGGCGCTGCCCCAGCGGCGCGCCCAGGATCGCGCGGTGCTGGAGATCCGGGTGCCGGCCAACGAGGCGAATGCCGAGGTCGAAGCACTCGATGCCAACACCCTGGCGGTGTTTTCCTCCCTGCAGTCCTTGCTGCGCCCGGTGCGTGGGCGTCTGAATCCGCGGCTTGGCGGCGGTCCGGCGCGTCCGGTCAGCGGCCGCGACCTGCTGCGCCTGCTGACCCACCTGCAGCAGTACGTGCCCGTCGAGCTGGAGCACGAGGATTTCGACCTGCGCCATCACCTCGAACAGTTGCTGACCCGCCTCAGCGTGCAGAGCGGCAGCGACCGGCGTCTGGAGGCCAGCGACGAGGACGTGATCAACCTGATCGCCATGCTCTTCGATTTCATTCTCGACGACCGCAACCTGCCCCATTCCCTGCGGGTGCTGATCGGGCGCCTGCAGATCCCGATGCTCAAGGTGGCGTTGCTGGACAAGCGCTTCTTCAGCCGTGTCACCCACCCGGCGCGGCGCCTGCTCAATGAGCTGGCCGCGGCCGCCATGGGCTGGGACAGGCGCGACGATCACCAGCGCGATCACCTGTACCAGCACGTGAATATGCTGGTGCAGCGCCTGCTCGACGATTTCAGCGACGATCCGGCGATTTTCGCCGAACTGCTCAACGATTTCCTTGCCTTCAACAATGACGAGCGCCGCCGCGCCGAACTGCTGGAGCAGCGTACCCGTGATGCCGAGGAAGGCCGTGCGCGCACCGAGCATGCCCGCGGTCGGGTGCAGCACGAACTCAATTGCCGGCTGCAGGGCCGGCAGTTGCCGCGCATCGTCGTGCGGGTGCTGGAGGATGCCTGGAGCCAGGTGCTGTTGCTGGCGTGGCTCAAGCACGGCGAGCACTCGGCGCCCTGGCACGAAGCCCTGGCGACCATGGACGCCTTGCTGTGGAGCGTTGGCCCGCTGGAACAGCCGGAAGATCGCCACCTGCTGCTGGAACGGGTACCGGGTCTGCTCAAGGCGCTGCGCGAGGGCCTGGGTGGCGCGGTGTTCGACCCCTTCGCCACCAGTGAATTCTTCGCCGCCCTCGAGGCGCTGCATCTCGGCGCCTTCGCGCCAGCGGGCGGGCGGGGTGACGGGCAGTCGGGTACCGAGCGGGTGCTGGTGCGTGACGAGATCGTCCTGCGCGGGCCGGAAGACTGGCCGCTGGGCGACAGCGACGAATGCCTGGCCGAGGACGATCCGCAACTGCTCAGGGTGCGCCAGCTGCAACCCGGCACCTGGATCGAGCTGCATGACGACGACGAGCCGCTGCGCTGCAAGCTGATCGCCCTGTTCGATGACAGTGACCGCTGTGTCTTCGTCAACCGCGGCGGGATGAAGGTCCGTGAGTGGAGTGCCATGGGCCTGGCGCTGGCCTTGCGGCGCGGGGATGTCAGCCTGCTCGACGACAGCCTGCTGTTCGACCGGGCGCTTGACTCCGTGGTCAGCCAGCTGAAGGGCGATCGCCACTGAGGCACCTCACACTTTTTAACGATACAGACCCGGCCGGCTCGGGGCATACTGCTGCGGTGCCCCCGTGTTTCAGGATTTTCTATGCAGCTGGATCGCACCACAGGCTGGTTCGCTGGCGTCACCCATTGCCCCTCCCCCAATTTCAACGCGCGTCCGGATGGCGAAGCGATCGCTCTTCTGGTGATCCACAACATCAGCCTGCCGCCCGCGCAATTCGCCACCGGCAAGGTCCAGGCGTTCTTCCAGAACCGCCTCGATCCGGCCGAGCATCCGTTTTTCGAGACCATCAAGGACCTGCGGGTGTCCGCGCATTTCCTCATCGAGCGCGACGGCGCGGTGACCCAGTTCGTTTCCTGCCTTGATCGCGCCTGGCACGCCGGCGTGTCGCGCTTCGGCGAGCGCGAGGCCTGCAACGACTTTTCCATCGGCATCGAACTGGAGGGCACCGACGAGCTGCCCTACAGCGATGCCCAGTACCAGGCACTGGAATGCCTGACCCGGCAACTGCGCGCGGCCTGGCCGGCGCTCGATGGCGAGCGCATCTGTGGCCACAGCGATATCGCCCCCGGACGCAAGACCGATCCCGGCCCGGCCTTCGACTGGGCCCGTTACCGCGCCACCCTGCGGGACAAGGAGAACTGAATCGATGACTTTCCTGGTGTTGTTGCTGGTGCTGTGGGTGGAGAAGTTTTCCGCCCTGCGTGCGCGCCTGCAACGTGACGGTTTTTTCCTGACGGAGCTGGCTCGCCTGGAGCGTACCGGCAAGACCCATCCGTGGTGGGTGCTGGCGATCGTGGTGCTGGCCCCGGTGGCGTTGCTGGCGCTGCTGCTGCATGTGCTGGACCCGGTGGCCTATGGCCTGCTGGCCCTGCCGGTGCATCTGCTGGTGCTGATCTACAGCCTTGGCCGCGGTGATGTGAAGGCGTCGCTCGGGCCATTTCGCGATGCCTGGCGGCGGGGTGACGAGCAGGCCGCGGTGCATGTCGCCGAGCGCGACCTGCAGGTGCTCGCCGACGATGAGCAGAGCCTGCTGCACAAGGTCCAGGGGCATCTGCTGTGGGATGCCTGCCAGAGCTTTTTCGCGGTGATCTTCTGGTATGTGCTGCTCGGTCCCGCGGCGGCGCTGGCCTATCGCTTGCTGGCGCTGGCCGCCGACAACGCGCGCAACCCGGCGCTGCAGGAGCGCGCGCGGCAACTGCGGCATGCCTTCGACTGGGCGCCGGTGCGCGTCCTGGCGGCGAGCTTCGCCCTGGTCGGCAACTTCGTCGCGGTGAGCCGGGTGATGCTGCACGAACTGCTCAACTGGCATATCGCCGCGCCGCGGCTGATCACCATTGCCGGGCATGCGGCGGCGGAATTGCCGGCGACCGCGCCGGTGGGCGAGGAAGGGCTGGCGGGGCTGGACAAGCTCTGGGAGCTGCTGCTGCGCTCGGCGGTGCTGTGGTATGCGTTCTTTGCTCTTTGGACCGTGCTGGGGTGAGATTTCCGGGACCGCAGAGCGGTCCCGATCGGTGACCGGCAAGTCATTTACCTTAAGTTACAAAACCGCCCTTCGATATGCGCTATACAAGTGCAGGAGCGCCGCCAATGGCTAACTGCCATTGCGTCTGACAACAATAAGAAATCGAAGGAGACGACCAGTGAAGAGCCTGCTGCGTCCGGCCATTGCGCTGATGAATCGCCTGAGCTTCGGCATGAAGTTCAGCCTGATCAGTGTCCTGTTCTTCCTGCCCATGCTGGTGACCAACTTCTATCTGGTCCGTGATTCCTACGCCAAATTCAATGCCACCCGCATCGAGCTGCAGAGCCTCGACCTGCTGCGCGGCAGCCTGGCGGTGCGCGGCGATCTGGAAACCCTGGGCAACCTGGTGCAGATCAACGCCGTGCTCGGCCAGTCGGGCAAGGCCGAGGATATCGAGGCGCGGATCGCAAGCCTTGGCCAGCAGGTCCAGGCAAAGCTTGCGGCGCTGCAACCGGTGCACAGCGACGAAACGCTGGGCACGGCATTCGTCGACAAACGCGATGAACTGCTTGACGCCTTGCGCGCCGCCCTTGGCGAAATGTCGCTGCAGACCCAGGTGGCGCTGTTCGACAAATTGCAGACCCCGGCACAGAACCTGCCGCGCCTGATCGCCAGCCAGTCCGGGCTGAACCAGGATGTCGACGGCGCCCTGCGCCAGTTGACCGAACTGCTGATCACGGTCACCCCGCAGGTCACCCAGGTGCTCGGTGAAGGTCGTGCCATGGGGTCCTATTCCCTGGGCCAGGGCTTCATCAATTCAACCGCCAGTTCCCGCTTCGAAGACCTGCTGCTGCAGATCGAGAAGCTTTCCGCCGACTACGCCCTGAAGATTCAGGAAGCCCTGTCCGGCGACCGCCAGGCCCAGGCCCGTCTCGGCGACCAGGCGGCGGCCAGCCAGGCATCGTTGAAGCAGGCTTCGGAGCTGTTCGAGAACCAGGTGGTGGTGGCGGAAACCCTGGATGCGCCCTGGTCGAGCTTCTACAAGCAGACCAGCGAGCTGATGGCCCGCACCTATGAGCTCAACGAGTCCACCCTGGCCTTCCTCGACCAGCAGTTGCAGGAGCGCCTGGGCGAATACCGCCGCCACATGATCCTGCTGGTGGTGGCCCTGGCCAGTGTGTTCCTGCTGGTGGTCTATCTCTACAGCGGCTTCTATGCCTCGACCCGCAACACCCTGAACAGCCTCGGCGAGGTGATGGACAAGGTGGCGGCGGGGGACATGACGGTCAGCTACGAGGTGCAGAGCCGCGACGAGCTGGGCGAGCTGGGACAGATGTTCAACGGCACGGTGAAGCGCATCCACGACCTGATCGAGAAGGTCGGTCGGACCGTCACTGAAGTGGAGCGCCAGGCCCAGCAGGTACACGAGGTGTCGTCGCGCAGCAACCAGGCGGTCAGCGGCCAGCGCGGGCAGATCGAGCAGGTGGCTACGGCGATGAACCAGATGTCCGCCACTGCCCAGGAAGTGGCGCGCAGCGCCGCGGCGGCGGTGAGCAGTGCCCACAGCGTGAACAGCGAAACCGAAACCGGTCGCAGCCTGGTGGAATCGCAGCAGGGCAGCATTGCCGGGCTGGCGAAGGAAATCGATCAATCGGTGGCGGTGATCAACCAGCTGGTCAGCGACAGCCAGGCCATCAGCCGGGTTCTGGAAGTGATCAAGAGCATCGCCGAGCAGACCAACCTGCTGGCCCTCAACGCCGCCATCGAAGCGGCGCGGGCGGGGGAGCAGGGCCGTGGTTTCGCGGTGGTGGCGGACGAAGTGCGCACCCTGGCCAAGCGCACCCAGCAGTCCACCGGGGAAATCGACGAGATGATCTCGCGTCTGCAGAACGGCGTCGGCGCGGCGGTGCGGGCGATGGACAGCAGCCATCAGATGGCCGCGGGCACGGTGAGCCAGTCGCAGCAGGTGCAGCAGGCGCTGGAAAACATCCTGGGCGCGATCGGCATGATCGTCGACCAGAACCAGCAGATCGCCGCGGCGGTGGAGCAGCAGACCGCGGTGGCCCATGACATCGACCAGAACATCGTGCAGATCAACCGCGCCGCGGAGCACACCACGCAGGGCGCGCACCAGACCGAGGATGCCAGCCGGCAGTTGAGTTCACAGGTGATGGAGTTGAAGCAGTTGATCGGGGCGTTCCGCGTCTGACCAACATCACACAATGCTCCCCCCCGCCGCCGTAGGAGCGTGGCTTGCCCGCGAAGGACCGCAAAGCGGTCCCAGACCTCACTGCTATCTGGGACCGCTGCGCGGTCCTTTCGCGGGCAAGCCACGCTCCTACGGGGGGTAGGGGCGCCAGCATCACTGCCAGCCAAACAGCTCGCAGGCATTGCGGGTACTGGCTTCGGCCAGCGTCGCCGTCTCGATCCCCATGATCCCCGCCAACGCCCCGGCAATCTGCGGCAAATGCAGCGGACTGTTCCTCACCCCCGGAAACATCGCCGGCGCCATGTCCGGGGCATCGGTTTCCAGTACCACGCTGTCCAGCGGCAGGCGCGGCAGCACCTTGTGCAGGCGCAGGGCCTGCGGCCAGGTCGCCGCGCCGCCGAGGCCGAGACGAAAGCCCAGCTTGATGTACTCCCGCGCTTCCTCGTAGCTGCCGGCGAAGGCATGGATGATCCCGCCCCGCTCCAGCCTGAAGCGCTTGAGGGTGGCGATCACCGCGGCATGACTGCGGCGCACGTGCAGCAGCGCCGGCAGCCTGAAGTCCGCGGCCAGTTGCAACTGGGCTTCGAACAGCGCCTGCTGGCGGTCACGGTCGAGTGCTTCCAGGTAGTAATCCAGGCCGAACTCGCCCACCGCGCACAGCTGTGGATCGCCGCGCAGCCGGGTGAGCCAGTCGCCCAGTTCGGTCAGGTGCTGTGGCCGATGTTCGTCCAGGTACACCGGGTGCAGGCCGAAGGCCGCGTACAGCGTCGGCTCGGCCTTGACCAGCTCCCACACCCGCTGCCAGTTGGCCGCGTACACCCCCAGCACCACCATCTTCTCCACTCCACCGGCCCGGGCCGCCGCCAGCAGGTCGTGGCGGTCGGCGTCGAAGTCGGGGAAGTCGAGGTGGGTGTGGGTGTCGATCAGGCGCATGTCAGCCCTTGAAGATCCGCTGCTTGAAGGTTCGCGCCACGGCATGGATGCCCGGCTGGTAGTGCTTTTGCTCCACGGCGGCGAGGGCCAGTTCCAGCGCGGTTTCGGCGATCAGGCCGTGCTGCTGGGCCATGGCGTTGACCGGCAGCGGCAGGAAGTCGAGCAACTGGGTGTCGCCGAAGGTGCCCAGGTGCAGGGCGCGTGAATCCGCCGGGCGGGTGGAGAGCGCGTCGAACACGCCTTGCAGCAGGACGTAGGAGGTGGTCACCAGGGCATCCGGCAGGCCGCCCTGTTCGGCCAGCAGTTCGCTCATCAGCTGGCGTCCGCATTCGCGACTGAACGCCTCGCCCTGGTACTGGCTGACCTTGCCGGTGAACGCGTGCAGGGCCTGGTCGAAGCCGCTGGCGCGAGCCTGGCTGACGCTGAGTTCGGGGCGGGCGCCGATCAGGGCGATATTCGCGGGCTTCAGGGCCAGCAGGCTGCGGGTCAGCTCCAGGCTGGCCGGCTGGTCGTCGCTGATCACCGAGCAGAAGGCTTTCGGGTCCATGCTGCGGTCGATGGCGATGATCGGCAGGCCCTTGGCCTGCAGTTCGCGGTAGCTGTCATCGCTCGGCGGCAGGCAACTGGCGACGAACAGCGCATCGCAGCGCCGCGCGCGGAACAGCTGCTGCAGTTGCCGCTCGCTGTCCGGCTGGTCGTCGCTGCTGGCGATCAGCAATTGATAGCCGCGCGCCCGCGCGCCTTGTTCGAGCTGCTTGGCGATGCGCGCGTAGCTGGGGTTTTCCAGGTCGGGAAGAATGAAACCGAGGGTCCGGGTGTGCCGGCTGCGCAGACCGGCCGCTTGCGGATTGGGGGTGAAGCCATGGGCTTCGACCACAGCGCGGACACGCTCCACAGTCGCATTGCTGATGCGTTGCTGTTCGGCCTTGCCGTTGATGACGTAGCTGGCGGTGGTCACGGAGACACCGGCCAGACGGGCTATATCGCTGAGTTTCACCAGATTTTCCTTGTTATATGCCGGGGCGGGCGCGAAGCCTGACCGGTCATTGTCGCCGATCCTGTGCCATTGGCGCAGACGACCATTGTCGCAATTGTCCGACACTAAAGGGCTTCTTTGTTCGCAGGTTATCGAGTAACGTGCACATCATTTGTAGATTAAACGTTTCAGCAAGCCATTTTCCTGCCGCACGATCGGCTTGCCAAGGGATCGGACAAGTACTGGCCCTATGCTTGTAACCACACAACAATACCTCGGCGCCGCCCTGGCGTTGCAAAAGGAGAGGACGATGCTCGAATTCACCACGGCGCAGATTGCCATGGGTCAGGTGGCTGTGGACAAAGCCGCGGCCCTCGACCTGCTGGCGGCGCGACTGGTCGCGGATGGCCTGGTGGCCGAGGGTTACCTCGCGGGCCTGCAGGCCCGCGAGGCGCAGGGCTCGACGTTTCTCGGCCAAGGCATTGCCATTCCCCACGGCACCCCGCAGACCCGCGACCAGGTGTTCGCCACCGGGGTGCGCCTGATGCAGTTTCCCGCCGGGGTGGACTGGGGCGACGGGCAGATCGTGCACCTGGCGATCGTCATCGCCGCCCGTTCCGACGAACACCTGAGCCTGCTCCAGCAACTGACCCGGGCCCTTGGCGAAGGCGATCTGGCCGAGGCCTTGAGCCGCGCCGAGAGTGCCGAGGCGGTCGTGCAACTGTTGCAGGGCGCGCCACGGGAGATGCTGCTGGAGGAGCGGACGATCGGCATCGGCGTATCCGCCGATGACTTCGACGACCTGCTGTGGCAGGGCGCGCGCCTGCTGCGCCGCGCCGAGTGCGTGGACAACGGCTTCGCCGCGCACTTGCAGCAGGCCCAGCCGCTGCCGCTGGGCGACGGCCTGTGGCTGCTGTCCAGCGACCAGGCGGTGCGTCAGCCGGGGCTGGCCTTCGTCACCCCGCAACAGCCGCTGCGCCATCTCGGCCAGGCGCTCGACGGCCTGCTCTGCCTGGCCGCCCAGGGCGATGCGCAGCAGGCCCTGCTGGATCGCCTGTGCACCCTGCTGATCGAAGGCCGCGGCCTGGAACTGCTGCGCGCTGGTACGGTGCAGGGCGTGCTGGCGCTGCTGGGCGGCGCGGTGCCGGACGACTGGCCCAGCGCCCGCATCGCACTGGCCAATCCCCACGGTCTGCATGCGCGGCCGGCGAAGGTCCTGGCGCAGTTGGCCAAGCAGTTCGCTGGTGAAGTCCGTGTCCGTCTGGCGGATGCTGGCGCCGCACCGGTGTCGGCGAAGAGCCTGAGCAAACTGCTCGGCCTCGGTGCGCGGCGCGGCCAGGTGCTGGAGTTCAGCGTCGAGCCGGGGTTCGCCGAGGCACTGCCGGTGCTGCTGAAAGCGGTGGAAGAGGGCCTGGGCGAAGAAGTCGAGGCGCTGGCACCGCTCGCGCCGTTGCCGCTGGTGCCGGACGCAGCGGACAGCGCCCCGCTGGCGCCGGTCGCGGGCTCGGTCATCAAGGGCGTGGCCGCCGCTCCCGGCATCGCCAGCGGTCCGGCCCATGTGCAGTTGTTGCAGCACTTCGACTACCCGTTGCGCGGCGAATCGCCGGCGCTGGAACGCCAGCGTCTGGACGCGGCCCTGGCGCGGGTACGCGACGATATCGACGAACTGATCCAGCGCAGCGACGTCAACGCGATCCGCGAGATCTTCATCACCCACCAGGAAATGCTCGCCGACCCAGGCCTGGCCGAGGAAGTCGAACGACGCCTGCGCCAGGGCGAAAGCGCGGCGGCGGCCTGGCTGGCGGTGATCGACAGCGCGGCGCGCCAGCAGGAGTCGTTGCAGGACGCCCTGCTCGCCGAGCGCGCCGCCGACCTGCGCGATGTCGGCCGCCGCGTGCTGATGCAACTCTGCGGCCTCAGCGAAACGCCGGAGCCGAAGCAACCCTACGTGCTGGTGATGGCGGAAGTCGGGCCGTCCGACGTGGCCCGTCTCGATCCGGCGCGGGTCGCCGGGATTCTTACCGCCCGTGGTGGTGCCACCGCGCATAGCGCCATCGTCGCCCGGGCGCTGGGGATCCCGGCGGTGGTCGGCGCCGGTGAGGGCGTGCTGCTGCTGGCGTCGGGCACGGCGCTGCTGCTGGACGGCCAGCGCGGTTGCGCCACCGTCGATCCGGCCAGCGACCAACTGGAAAAGGCCCTGGCCGAACGCGAGCTGCGCGCGCAGCGCCAGCGCGCCGCCGATGCCCGACGCCTGGAGCCGGCGGTCACCCGCGACGGCCATGCCGTCGAGGTGTGCGCCAACATCGGCGAAAGCGCCGGGATCGAGGCGGTGGTGGCGCAGGGCGCGGAAGGCGTCGGCCTGCTGCGTACCGAGCTGATTTTCATGGCCCATCCGCAACTGCCGGACGAGGCCACCCAGGAAGCCGAGTACCGCCGGGTGCTCGACGGCCTCGACGGGCGCCCGCTGGTGGTGCGCACCCTCGATGTCGGTGGCGACAAGCCGTTGCCGTACTGGCCGATCGCCAAGGAGGAAAACCCCTTCCTCGGCGTACGCGGCATTCGCCTGACCCTGCAGCGGCCGAAGGTCATGGAAAGCCAGTTGCGCGCCCTGCTGCGCGCTGCTGGCGACAGGCCGCTGCGGATCATGTTCCCGATGGTCGGCCAGGTCGAGGAATGGCGCGAGGCGCGGCGCATGGTGGACCGGCTGCTGGAGGAAATCCCGGTGGCCGACCTGCAGGTCGGGATCATGATCGAGGTACCCTCGGCGGCCCTGCTGGCGCCGGTCCTGGCGGCGGAGGTGGACTTCTTCAGTGTCGGCACCAACGACCTGACCCAGTACACCCTGGCCATCGACCGTGGTCACCCGAGCCTCTCGGCCCAGGCCGACGGCCTGCACCCGGCGGTGCTGAACCTGATCGACATGACCGTGCGCGCGGCCCATGCCCATGGCAAGTGGGTCGGCGTGTGCGGTGAGCTGGCCGCCGATGCGCAGGCGGTGCCGCTGCTGGTCGGGCTGGATGTGGATGAATTGAGCGTGGCGGCGCGCGGCATTGCCGAAGTCAAGGCACAGGTGCGCGCGCTGAGTATTGAACAGGCCCGGACACTGGCGCGACAGGCGCTGGCCCTGGGCAGTGCCGGCGAGGTGCGGGCACTGGTGGAGATGCACTGATGGCGAAGATCCTGACCTTGACCCTCAACCCGGCGCTGGACGTCACCGTGAGCCTCGACGCGCTGCGTCCCGGCGCGGTCAATCGTGCCTCGGCGCAGCACAGCCATGCCGCCGGCAAGGGCCTCAACGTGGCCCAGGTGCTGGCCGATCTGGGGCACCAGCTGAGCGTCAGCGGGTTCCTGGGTGTGGATAACCTTGCGCCGTTCGAGGCGCTGATCAGCCAGCGCGGTTTCGTCGACGGCTTCATCCGCGTGCCCGGCGAGACCCGCAGCAATATCAAGCTGGTCGAGGCCGGTGGCCAGGTCACCGATATCAACGGCCCCGGGCCGCAGGTGGACGAGGCGGCGCGGGACGCGCTGCTGCAGCGTCTGGACCAGCTCGCACCGGGGCATGACGCCGTGGTGGTGGCGGGCAGCCTGCCGCGCGGGATCACCCCGCAATGGCTGGAACAGTTGCTCCTGCGCCTGAGCGGCATGGGCTTGAAAGTCGCCTTCGACAGCAGCGGCGCGGCCCTGAATGCCGGGCTGCGCGCCACGCCGTGGCTGATCAAGCCCAATACCGAGGAACTGGGCGAGGCGGTCGGCCAGCCGTTGCCGGGCCTGGCCCAGCAGCGTGAGGCCGCGCAACGCCTGCTCGATCAGGGCATCGCCCATGTGGTGGTGTCCCAGGGCGAGCAGGGGGTTAACTGGTTCAACCGCGATGGCCTGCTGCAAGGCGTGCCGCCGCGGGTGACGGTCGCCAGCACCGTGGGTGCCGGCGACTCGCTGCTGGCCGGCATGCTGCACGGTCTGCTGGCGGCGGAACCGGCATCGCAGACCCTGCGCCGCGCCACCGCGATTGCCGCTCAGGCGGTCAGCCAGATCGGTTTCGGCATCAACGACCGCGCGCAACTGGCGCGCCTGGAAACCGAGGTCGTTATCCACAACCCCGACGCAGAACAAGAGGGTGTCCAATGAAACTCGCGATCATCACCGCCTGCCCCAACGGCCAGGTGTCCAGCGTGGTCAGCGCGCGCCTGCTGGATGCCGCCGCGCAGCGCCTGGGCTGGAGCACCTGTGTCGAGGTGCACGACCCGGCGCGCCCCGAGCGACAGTTGTCGGCGGCGGCCATTGCCGATGCCGACTGGGTGCTGGTGGTCAGCAGCGGCCCGCTGGCCTTGCAGCGCTTTGCTGGCAAGCGCCTGTTCCAGAGCACCCCGGCCCAGGCGCTGGGAGATGTGGATAACTTTCTGCGCGAGGCGGCGCAGCAGGCGACGCTGCAGCGGCCGGATACCGTGGCCGCGGCACCCGAGCCGGGCCGGCGGATCGTCGCCGTCACCGCCTGCCCGACCGGCGTCGCGCACACCTTCATGGCCGCCGAGGCCCTGCAGCAGGCGGCGCAGCAGATGGGCCTGCAACTGAGCGTGGAAACCCAGGGTTCGGTGGGCGCGCGCAACCCGCTGAGCGCGGCGGCCATCGCCGAGGCCGACGTGGTGCTGCTGGCCGCCGATATCGAGGTGCCCACCGAGCGTTTTGCCGGCAAGCGCATCTATCGCTGCGGCACCGGCGTGGCGCTCAAGCAGGCCAGGGCCACCCTGACCAGGGCGCTGGCCGAAGCCCGCGAGGAAAGCCCGTCCGCCGCCGGCCAGGCGCCCGCCGCGCGCAGCGAGAAGGCCGGGGTGTACAAGCACCTGCTCACCGGCGTGTCGTTCATGCTGCCGATGGTGGTGGCTGGCGGTCTGCTGATCGCCTTGTCCTTCGTCTTCGGCATCGAGGCGTTCAAGGAGCCGGGGACGCTGCCGGCGGCGCTGATGCAGATCGGCGGCGAGGCGGCGTTCAAGCTGATGGTGCCGCTGCTGGCGGGTTATATCGCCTGGTCCATCGCCGACCGGCCGGGGCTGGCGCCGGGGATGATCGGCGGGTTGCTGGCGAGCACCCTGGGCGCGGGGTTCATCGGCGGCATCATCGCCGGCTTTCTCGCCGGCTACAGTGCCAAGGCCATCAGCCGCTGGCTGAGGTTGCCGACCAGCCTGGAGGCGTTGAAGCCGATCCTGCTGATTCCGCTGTTCGCCAGCCTGTTCACCGGGCTGGTGATGATCTACGTGGTGGGCCAGCCGGTGGCCGGGTTGCTCGCCGGGCTGACGCAGTTCCTCGACAGCATGGGCACGACCAACGCCATCCTGCTGGGCATCGTCCTTGGCGCGATGATGTGCGTCGACCTCGGCGGTCCGGTGAACAAGGCGGCTTACGCGTTTTCCGTGGGGCTGCTGGCGTCGCAGAGCTATGCGCCGATGGCCGCGACCATGGCCGCGGGGATGGTGCCGCCGATCGGCCTGGGCATCGCCAGCTTCCTGGCCCGGCGCAAGTTCGCCCAGAGCGAGCGCGAGGCCGGCAAGGCGGCGTTGGTGCTGGGGCTGTGCTTCATCTCCGAAGGCGCGATTCCGTTCGCGGCCAAGGACCCGCTGCGGGTGATCCCGGCCAGCATCGCCGGCGGCGCGCTGACCGGGGCGCTGTCGATGTATTTCGGCTGCAAGCTGATGGCACCGCATGGCGGGCTGTTCGTCATGCTGATCCCGAATGCGATCAACCATGCCTTGCTGTACCTGCTGGCGATCGTCGCGGGGAGCCTGTTGACCGGGGTGGTCTATGCCCTGGTGAAGAAGAGCGAGGTGGTGGAGCTGGCGGTGCAGACATCGTAGGAGCGTGGCTTGCCCGCGAAGGACCGCGCAGCGGTCCCGGTTCCCGATTTGCAGTCGGGAGAACACCATTGGCCTGTCTGTAGATCAGGAACCGGGACCGCTACGCGGTCCTTTCGCGGGCAAGCCACGCTCCTACGGGGAGGAGGGCGCGTCAGGCCAGTTGTTCCAGGGCCTTGACCAGCAACCCCACCTCCTGCGGCGTCGTCACGAACCCCGGTGTCACCCGGATGCACGGCCCGCATGCCGAGCCGTCGCGGGCCACGGTGAACAGGTTGTGTTCCTTGAGCAAGCGCCCGGCCATGGCCACCTGGTCGGCATGCCGGGTAAAGCGGAACGAGGTGATCCCGCAATACAGGCGTGGATCATCCGGGGTCAGCACCTCGATCCCGTCGATTTCCCGGGCAGGTGCGACCCACAAATCGCGCAGGTAATTCAGCCGCGCGCCCTTCGCCAGCGATCCACCCATGGCCCGGTGCTCCTCGATCACCGTGGGCAAGGTCAGCCAGGCCGGGATATTCGGCGTGCCATAGGGCGCCCGCGAGCGGATGTCGTCCTGTGGATAACGGACCTCGCCCATGTCCGCGTCCACCGCGTCGAGCTTGTCCGGGGCGATGTAGATCACCCCCAGGCTCAACGGCGCGCCGATCCACTTCTGCAGGTTGAACCCCGCCAGACCGATGCCGAGCTTTTCCAGGTCGCAGTCGATCTGGCCCAGGGCATGGGCGCCGTCGAGCACCACTTCCACGCCATGCTCGCGGGCACAGCGGGCGATGGCCTCCACCGGCATCACCAGACCGGTGCGGTGGTTGACCCAGGTCAGCGCCATCAGGCGGATGCGCGGGTTGCGCGCGAAGGTGTCGCGGTAGCTTTCCACGATGTTCTCGAAGGTCGCCGGGTGCGGCAGGCTCAGGGTCACCAGCTTGAGTCCGCGCGTGCGTGCCAGCCAGCCCATGGCGTTCTGCACGCTGTCGTATTCCAGGTCGCTGACCAGCAGCTCGTCGCCCGCCTGCAGGCGGTTGTAGTTGCGCAGGATCGACTGCAGCGCGCCGGAAGCGCTGTGGGTGATGGCCACGGATTGCGGCGCCACGCCGATCAGCCCGGCCACGGCATCGCGGACCTCGACGCTGCCGATCTGTTCGAAGTGCTGGCGCACCGGCAGCGAGTTCAGGCGGTTGATGGCATCGATATGCTGGTGATAGGCGCTGGTGACGGCCCGGGTCATGCGCCCGAAATAACCGTGTTCCAGGTTGATCGGGCCGGGTTCGACGTCGTACTGCGCGGCGACGCGCTGCCAGTAGCCCTCATCGCGGGCCAGGAGGAAGGTCTGGGACGAAGGCAACTGAGTCATGCGGAATCTCGCTTTTTCAGGGACGGGGGCGGGGATGTTTCTTGCGCAGCGGTTCGAGCAGGTCCGACAGACCGTTGTGGTCGACCTCGTGCATCAGCGCCAGCAGGCCGCCCAGCTCACCCTTGGGAAAGCCCTGGCGGGCGAACCAGTTGAGGTAGTGGCCAGGCAGGTCGGCGATCAGGCGGCCCTTGTACTTGCCATAGGGCATTTCACGGGTGACCAGCAGTTCGAGGGCTTCGGGATTCATGAGGTGGACAGCATGAGGTGGACAGGTGGGAAAAGGCTGACGAATGGCAAGGACGATACAGGCAATCTGCATGAAGGCCAAAGGACAGTTCATGCAGAAAGCGGGCATACAGTTTTCGATATTTTTTGTAGGTATCTGATAAATAAAGGTTTTTCAATATCTGTCGAGATGGCATGAAGCCTGCGACGAGTCATGCCACATCCCTCATGCAAAAAGGAGCTGTGTCATGACCGATACCAACAAAGAAGTCGTTTCCGTACTCAATGACCTCATCGAATTCAGCAAGGACGGTGAAAAGGGCTTCGCCACGTGCGCCGAGGACGTCAAGCGCACCGACCTGAAGACCTTCTTCCTGCAGCGCTCCGGCGACTGCGCCGGTGCCGCCGCCGAGTTGCAGCAGCATGTGCGCAGCCTGGGCGGCGATCCGGAAACCTCCACCAGCCTCAGCGGTGACCTGCACCGGCGCTGGGTCGACCTCAAGGCCATGGTCACCGGCAAGGACGACGAAGCCGTGCTCAACGAGGCCGAGCGCGGCGAGGACCATGCCCTCAAGGCGTACAGGGAAGCCCTGGAGAAACTGGCCAAGGTCGCCCCGGCGTCGGCGTCCTACAGCCTGGTCGAGCGCCAGTACCATGGCGTACAGCGCAACCATGATCAGGTGAAAGTGCTGCGCAACAGCGCTCGCGCCCACTCGTAAACGCACTTTCGCCGGCTCCGCCACTCTCGGATGGCGGAGTCGGTGAAACGCTTTTCGCGCATAGCGTTATTTCTGTGAAAGGTATTCCCCAGCGAAGCGCGGTGATGTCACTCTGATGTCTCAGCGGTGCATCGGTGTACCGCGCCTGATGAGTGAGTCTCATGGCGAACAAAGGATATAACGGGGTACTTTCCCTCAGTCCGAAGGACGTCGGACAAAAGATGGCGATGGGGATCGCAGAATATTTCGCCAAGGATGCCTGGGGCAGCCTGATGGGTCGCGAAAGCGACAAGATCCTCGACAGGATTCGCCAACTGGAGCAGCAGCTCCAGTCGATCCGTGACGATATCAGCCGGCTCTCGATGCAGGTCACCAGCTTTCAGCTGGATGTGAAGATCTCCGACCTCGATTTCCACGCGACGGAGGTTACCTCGATCTACGAGCGGTACCAGTCCCGCCTGGACAACTACATCACCGCGGTGTCGCTCCAGAATGCGGATTTGATGGAGGGGCACAAGAAGGAACTCGACAAGCTGGGGGAGGAGATCGACAAGCATGTCTACAACCACCTGAACCAGATCCACCGTTTGCTGATTACCGCGGGAGCCGACAGCTTCGGGGTATTCCAGCTTCTGAACAGCAAGTACCAGGGGCGGGATATCTTTACCCGCTTCTATATCCTGCAGTCACTGCTCAGCCATTACTTCTGCGTGCAGATGCAGGGCATCACGCTCCTCAGTCTCGCCGGGCGGGAAGCCGGGGTTTCGTCCTACCTGGACGACGTCAGGAAGATCGACGCCAATATCAAGGACCAGATCAGCCGGGCCGCACGCTGCCTTCCCGATCAGGCGATGAACTTCATCACCCTCATGCTGCGGCCGGCCAACCAGGCCGAGTGGATGCCGCCAGTTCCGCCATCGATGGGTCAGGTAACGCCACCGGTGCCGGTCGAGCCGGAACCCCTGGTCCCGGAACCGGGCCATGCGCATTTTGTCGGTGAGCAGATCAAGACGGTGGTCAGCACCAGTCTCATGTCCATCGCGATGCTGGCGTGGAAAAAGCCTGTCTACTTGCACTTGCATCAAGGTTTCGAGTCCCAGGGCTATTACAGCAACGACTCCGAAAGGCGCTGGAACATCGCGCCAGCCGAGGACCTGGGTCGACCACCCAGCGATCAGCCCTACCTGTTCAACCTGATCTACATGGAGCGTCCGGAGATGCCCCTGGTGCTTGCGCTTACCGTGTCCAAGTTCGGCACCGTGCCGGTGCCACTGGCGGGCGATGCTTCGGCACGCAACCACCGCTGGGCGATCTACGCCAACACAGGGGGGGCCCTGTGGTTCGAATACCATGGCAACAGTTCAGGGGGGCGGTTCGAGGGCAACCGTCTGATCGCTCGCCCGGAAGACAGCATCGCGTCCTACCACGCACCGGCATCGCAGAAGGTCGATGGCTGCGAGGCGTTCAGGCTCAACGATTATGGGCGTCAGATCGTTACCTATGCCTGATGCTACGGGTCAGGCCGGCAATGCGGCCTCGACCCGGTTGCGTCCATCACGCTTGGCCCGGTACAGCGCTTCGTCGGCGCGGGCCATCAGGTCGCTCAGACTCTGCGCGCTGCCCGGCGCGTAGACGCCGATACCCACGCTGACGCTCACCGAGCGCTCGTCCTTGCCATACGGCGGCAGGGCCTCGACGCTCTGGCGGATGCGTTCGGCCAGGGTCAGGGCGCCGGGCAGGTCGGTGTCGGGCAGCACCGCGACGAACTCCTCGCCGCCATAGCGCGCCGCCAGATCGGTGGGGCGCAGCAGGCTGTCGGCGATGGCATCGGCGACCTGGCGCAAGGCCTCGTCGCCACCCTGGTGGCCATGGCGTTCGTTGAAGCCGCGGAAGTGGTCGACATCGATCATCAATACCGCGATCGGCCGCTGGGTGCGCTGGGCTCGGGCCCATTCGCGGCGCAATACCTGGTCCAGCTGGCGGCGATTGGGCAGACCGGTGAGGCTGTCGGTGGCGGCCAGTTCGGCCAGGCTGCGCTCGGCACTTTGCCGGCGCTGCAGCTCGCGGCCGAGCATCAGGGTCAGCCAGAGGATGCCGATGCACAGCACCGCGGTGGCCGCGCTGACCAGTATCGCTGTGCGTTTCCAGGCGCTGTAGACCTCGTCCACCGACTGGGTCACCACCAGCACCAGCGGCAGGTTTTCGACCCGGGCGAAGGTGTACAGGCGCATCCGTCCGTCATGCCCGGACGGGCCGCTGAAGCTGCCGCTGCCTTCGGCCATCAGGCGCTGGAAGTTGGGGCGCTTGGCGAAGCTGACGCCGATCCGATCGTTGCTCGGCACGCTGGTGCCGGAGGCATGCCGGGCGAGCAACTGGCCGTCGGTGTTCATCAGGTTGATGCTGCTGTCGTGGCCGACATCCAGACGCTTGAACATGTCGTTGAAGTGCGACAGGCGCAGGGCACCACCGGCGACCCCGGCGAAATTGCCGTCGGCGTCGTCGATGCGCCGGCTGAAGCTGATGCACCAGTCCAGATCGCCGAGACGCGCCTTGAAGGGCGGGCTGATGACCATGCCCAGGTCGGGGTTGCGCCGGTGCTCCTGGAAGATCGCGTTGTCGGCGAAGTTGGCCGTGCGCGGCGGGGTGCTGGCGGAGTCGGCGACCACGTTGCCGTCGCGGTCGAGCCAGAGGATGTCGCCGCGCACCGGGCTGCTGAAGGCCTGGTTGAACAGCACCTGCTGGCGCATGTGGGCGGGGATGCCCAGCAGTTCCGGGTGTTGCACGGCCCAGATCAGGCTTTGCAGGGACAGGTCGTAGAGCTCGACATTGCGGATGATGTCGGTCTCGATGAGCTTGACGATATTGCGTGCCGAGCGGACCGCGGTCTGTTCCACGTTCATCCGTTCGCGCATCAGCAGGAACGTGACGATGGAAATGATCGCCACCACGGCCAGGCAACTGCCCAGATTCAGGATCAGTTCCGGATGCCTGCGGCACAGGCTGGGGCGCGGGGGCGGGGAGTGCGCGTTCATGGTCGCGAAGGTGCCTGGGCGTCGGTTGGGCCGGAAAATGGGTAAAACCCTCCGCCGGCGACAGGACGGGCTGTTCCGGGGGCGGTTCTGGTGATGGAAATCCATTACGGCCGCGAGCGAGGGGCCCGAGCGGCGGCGGGTATTCTAGGTGGGGGCGGATTGTAGGACAAGATGTGTCTGCGAGGGGCGGATGTGCGGTAGGCCCGAATCGCTTGATGTGCCGCTGGCTTGTTGGCGTGGCTTGTCGTGTGACGAACCACCGCGAAAGGACCGCGCAGCGGTCCCAGACCTCAGCGCTATCGGGGACCGCTGCGCGGTCCTTTCGCGGGCAAGCCACGCTCCTACGAGAGCGGGGTTCAGCTTCGATTTAGAAGACGTTCAGCGGATACTCGACGATCACCCGGTACTCATCGACATCGTTGTCCACCGCCGAATACCCCTGGCTACCCCGATGGGCGGCCCAGCGCAGGCGCACGGTGAGGTCCTTGAGCTGGCTGTCCTGGAAGGTGTAGGCCAGGTCGACATCCCGCTCCCAGTGCCGGGCGTCGTCGCCCTCGGCGCTGTACCAGTGGCCATAGCCGCTGCTGTTCGGATCGACCTTGCTCAGGTCCAGCTCGCCCCGCGAGTACGACACCGCGGTGGTCAGCCCCGGCAGGCCGACGCCGGTGAAGTCGTAGGCGTACTTGAGCTTCCACGAACGCTCGTTGGGACCGTTGAAGTCCGAGTAGATCTGCGAGTTGTCCAGATAGATGCTGTCGCCCTGGTTGATGTAGTCGAACGGCGTGTTGCCGTTGACCCGCTGGTACACCGCGGTCAGCGAGTGGAAGCCGACGTTGACCGCGAAGTGCAGGCTGTAGGTGTTGTTGTCGATGGACCCGAGCAGGCGCTCGCCGGTGTCCTGGGTGTGGTAGTAGTGCAGGCCCGGGTTGAGGCTGACCAGGTCGTTGAGCTGCCAGGTGTAGTCGAGGTCGAAGTAGTACTGCTTCCAGATGTCCTTCAGCTCGGCGGCGTACAGATTGCTGCTCAGCCCCTCGACCGGCGTCCAGGCCGCGCCGGCCCAGTTCAGGTGGCGGCTGTCGCGGTCGTCGGCGAGCCGGCCATAGAAGGTGTCGATACGGCGGTGGCCACTCTGGTTGTAGGGCTTGGTGAAGCTGGCCTGGCCTGCTTCGAGCATCAGGTGCTCGACGCTGGTGTTGCTCAGGCTCACGCCGCGGAGGGTCTGCGGCAGCATGCGGCTCTCGCCGCCGGCGATCACCGGGTTGCTGAGGAACAGGTCACCGGCGCGCAGCACGGTGTTGAAGGCACGCAGCTTGACCGCCGCCCCGGCGCTGGAAAACTGGTCCGGGGCCTTGCCGTAGTCGTAGCCGGCCTTGCCCGGGCTGTTGATCGGCAGAATGCTGGAGCCCGCGGTGCCGCCACCGCCATCCAGTTTCAGGCCGAGCATGGCGTAGGCGTCGAGACCGACGCCGACCGTGCCCTGGGTGAACCCCGATTCGAACCTGCCGATGAAGCCCTGGCCCCATTCGCGGTTGTCGCGCACGTCGGGCAGCAGCTGGTTGCGGTTCAGGTAGTAGTTGCGCGCGAGGATGTCGAGACTGGCGCCGTCGATGAAACCTTCGGTTTTTTCGTCTTCCGCCTGGGCGTGAAACGGCATCGTTGCAGCCATTGCAACGAAAAGCGGGGTGAAACGGATCGTGAATGTCACCGTGATGAACTCCTTGAGGTGCTGTTGGCGGCAGTTTCAATACTGCGAACGGGTATTTTTCTTGTAGGGGGCCGGCCGTATTCCGGTACTTTTCACCAGGCAAAAAAAAGCCGCTGACGAGCAGCGGCTTTCAAAGACAATCGCGCCAGGGGAAAAGTCACCCGTGCGCAGGTCGAGGGAAAAACAGGAGCGGGGTGCCGCTGATCAGCTGTCTTTGCTGTCACTCTGGCTTGCCTTGGATGCTGTCTGCTCCGAGCCTTTGGCGGCGTCTTGCGTTTGCTTGGCAAAGGCCTCGCGGGACTGTTCCATGGCCGCTTGATGGCGGCTGGTCTGGGCGACGAAGGCCTGGGACTCTTCGGCCATCGCCAGCGGCGAAAGCAGGATGGAGGACAGAACGAAAACGCTGGCAATACCCATGCTATTGGACATTTGGAACAACCTTCCTGCGGGGCAGGTATCTGTTTGGTGTGTCCAAATTAATCGTTAGCAAGCGAACGAAAAAGCCTGTTTTTCGAGATGGACTGTTGCAGGAAAGGCAACAGTCGCGCAAAGCCGCCGTTTAGAGCACTGCGGCCTGTAGGAGCGCGGCTTGTCGTGTGACGAACCACCGCGAAAGGACCGCGCAGCGGTCCCGGTTCCTGATCTACAGACAGGCCAATGGTCTTCTCCCGACTGCAAATCGGGAACCGGGACCGCTATGCGGTCCTTTCGCGGGCAAGCCGCGCTCCTACAGGGTCAGGCGGGCAGGAGAATGCCGAAGGTATTGGCGCCGGCCTGGCTGCGCACGAATACGCTGCCACCGTGCATCACCGCAATCGCCTTGACGATGGCCAGGCCCAGGCCATGGTTGCTGCCACCGCTGTTGCTGCGCGCGGCGTCGACCCGGTAGAAACGCTCGAACAACCGCGCCAGGTGCTCGTCGGCGATGGCCGGGCCGGGGTTGCTGACGGCGATGCGGATCTGCCCGTCCTGGCTGTCGATGCCGATGTGGATGACCTGCTGCGGAGCGGTGTGCTGCACCGCGTTGTTGATCAGGTTGATCAGGGCCCGGCGCAGGTGGGCCTTTTCGATGCGGGCCTGGGCATCGCCGCTGACTTCGACCCGCACCTGGGCGTCTTCGAGGATGTAGTCGAGGTAGTCGAGGGTGGTCGCCACTTCCTCGGCCAGCGAGGTGCTGATCAGCGCCGTGGCCTTGCTGCCCTGGTCGGCGCTGGCGAGGAAGAGCATGTCGTTGACGATGCTGCGCAGGCGTTCCAGCTCCTCCAGGTTCGACTGCAGGACTTCGAAGTAGTGTTCGGCGCTGCGTCCGCGGGTCAGGGCGACCTGGGTCTGGCCGATCAGGTTGGTCAGCGGCGAACGCAGTTCGTGGGCCACGTCGGCGTTGAACGCTTCCAGCCGTGTGTAGGCCTGGTCGACGCGCTCCAGGGTGGCGTTGAAGGCCTGGGCGAACTGTTCCAGTTCCGGCGGCAGCGCCGATACCCGCAGACGCCCGCTGAGGCGCGGCGGCGCCAGTTGCTGGGCTTCGGCGGAGAGCTGGCGCAACGGCCGCAGGCCGATCCGCGCCACCCAGTAGCCCAGCACCGAGGCCAGCAGCACGCCGACCACCGCCAGGCTGACCAGGGCGACCAGCAGGGTGCGCTGGGTATTCCAGAAGGTGTCGGTGTCGATGCCGATGAGAAAGCGCAGCGGCGGGCGTTCTTCCAGGGCCGGCAGTTCGCTGAGCATGATCTTGAACGGGTAGGGGCTGTCCGCCAGGTACACGTCGCGCATGCCCGGCCGGCCTTCGGCGAGGTGACGGATCAGCGCGTCGGGATGGCCGTATTCGTAACGGCTGTCGCCGCTCACCACCCAGAAACGGATGCGTCGGTCTTCCTCGCCGAGCAGGTCGAGCTTGCGGGTGATCTTGCCCCAGTGCTCCTGGTTGCCGAAGCGCATCAGCGACGACTCCAGCACGCTGTAGCGCGCCTCCAGTTCGGCCGAGGGCAGCAGGTCGAGGCTGCGGTCGACCTGCTTGTACAGGGCCCAGCCGATCAGCAGGAACACCAGCAGCGCGACCCCGGTGAACAGGGCGCTGAGGCGCAGGGCCAGGGAGTTAGTGCGCACGGCTTTCCAGGACATAGCCCATACCCCGGATGGTGTGCAGCAGCTTGCTTTCGAACGGCCCGTCGAGCTTGGCGCGCAGGCGCTTGATCGCGACTTCGACGACATTCGCGTCGCTGTCGAAATTGATATCCCAGACCAGCTCGGCGATGGCGGTCTTGGACAGGATCTCGCCCTGGCGCCGGGCCAGCACGCTGAGCAGGGAGAACTCCTTGGCGGTCAGGTCGAGGCGCTGGCCGGCGCGGCTGGCCTTGCGGCTGATCAGGTCGACCCAGAGGTCGGCGACCTGGATCTGCACCGGCTCGTGGCCACCGCTGCGGCGGGTCAGGGCCTGCAGGCGGGCAACCAGTTCGAGGAAGGAGAACGGCTTGCCGAGGTAGTCGTCGGCGCCCTCGCGCAGGCCGTGGATGCGGTCTTCGACGCGCTCGCGGGCGGTGAGCATGATCACCGGGGTCTGCTTGCGCGCGCGCAGGGCGCGCAGCACGCCGTAGCCGTCGAGACCGGGGAGCATGACGTCGAGGACGATCACCGAGTAGTCGCCCTCCAGGGCCAGGTGCAGGCCCTCGATGCCGTCCCGCGCCAGGTCCACGGTGAAGCCCTGTTCGGTCAGGCCGCGGTGCAGGTAGTCGGCGGTCTTTTCTTCGTCTTCGATAATCAGCACGCGCATGGTCGGCTCTCAGTTCTCTATTGGCCGGGGCGCCGGGGCAGCGCGCTGGCGCCGGTGGAACAGGCGCTCCAGGGCCAAGTATATGACCGGGGTGGTGAACAGTGTCAGGGCTTGGCTGACCAGCAGCCCGCCGACCACGGCGATGCCCAGTGGCTGGCGCAGTTCGGCGCCGGCCCCGGCACCGAGCATCAGCGGCACGGCGCCGAGCAGGGCGGCGAGGGTGGTCATGATGATCGGCCGGAAGCGGGTCAGGCAGGCCTGGTGGATCGCTTCTTCCGGGGTCATGCCCTGGTTGCGCTGGGCATCGAGGGCGAAGTCGATGAGCAGGATGCCGTTCTTCTTGACGATGCCGATCAGCAGCACCACGCCGATCAGGCCCATGATGGTGAAATCCTCGCCCCACGCCCAGAGCAGGGCCAGGGCGCCGAGGCCGGCCGGGGGCAGGGTGGAGATGATGGTCAGCGGGTGGACGAAGCTCTCGTAGAGCACGCCGAGGATGATGTACACCGCCACCAGCGCGGCGAGGATCAGCCACGGCTGGCTCGACAGCGAACTCTGGAAGGCCTGCGCCGCGCCCTGGAAGGTGCCGCTGATGGAGGCCGGCATGCCCAGTTCGCGCTGGGTCCGTTCGAGGATGTTCACCGCGTCGCCGAGGGCCACGCCGGGGGCCAGGTTGAACGACAGGTTGGCGGCGGGGAACAGACCGTCGTGGGCGATGGACAGCGGTCCGGTGCTCGGTGCCTCGACCCTGGCCACCGCGGCCAGCGGGACCATTTCACCGCTCAGCGGCGAGCGCAGGTAGAAGTAGTCCAGGCTCTCCGCCCGCCCACGTTGGCGCGCGTCCAGTTCGAGAATCACCTTGTACTGGTTGGTTTCGGTCTGGAATTCGCTGATCTGGCGCTGGCCGAAGGCGTCGTAGAGCGCCTGGTCGACATCGCTGGTGGTCAGGCCGAAGCGCGCCGCGGCCTGGCGGTCGATCTCGATGCGGGTGACGCTGGCCCCCAGTTGCAGGTCGTTGGACAGGTCGCGGAACGCCGGGTTGGCCTTGAGCCGTTCGGTCAGGCGCTCGGTCCACAGGTTCAGCGCCGGGCCGTCGTTGCTCTTGAGCACGTACTGGTACTGGCTGCGGCTCGGTCCGGAACTGAGGTTGATGTCCTGCCCCGCGCGCAGGTAGAGGACCACGCCGGGGACCTTGGCCAGTTTCGGGCGCAGGCGGTCGATGAACGCGCTGGCGGACACGTCACGTTCGCCGCGGTCCTTGAGCGAGATCCAGAAGCGCCCGTTGGCGATGGTCTGGTTGCTGCCGGTGACCCCCACCGCGTGGGAGAAGGCACGCACCGCCGGGTCGGCGCCGATGATCGCGGCCAGGGCCTGGTGCTTGGCGATCATGTCCGGGTAGGACACGTCCGCCGCCGCCTCGCTGGTGCCGAGGACGAAACCGGTGTCCTGCACCGGGAAGAAGCCCTTGGGAATCAGCACGTAGCCGACCACCGCCAGCGCGGTACTGAGGAAGAACACCCCGAGCATCAGGCGCTGGTGGGCCAGGGCCTTGTCCAGGGCACGCTCATACCCGCCGAGCAGGCGCTCGCCGAAGCCGGGCTTTTTCGCTTTGTCGTGGGCCGGGGCGTTCATGAACAGGGCGCACAGGGTCGGCGCCAGGGTCAGCGAAACCAGCACGGAAATCAGGATGGTCGAGGTGGCGGTCAGGGCGAATTCCTTGAACAGCCGACCGACCACACCGCCCATGAACAGCAGGGGGATGAACGCCGCGACCAGGGAGAAACTGATCGAGACCACGGTGAAGCCGATTTCCCGCGCGCCTTTCATCGCGGCCTCGCGACGGCTGTCACCGGCTTCCAGGTGACGGTGGATGTTCTCCACCACGACGATGGCATCGTCGACCACGAAGCCCACGGCGATGACGATGGCCACCAGGGTCAGGTTGTTCAGGCTGAAACCGAACAGGTACATCAGGGCGAAACTGGCCACCAGCGACACGCCGAGCACCGCCGAGACGATCAGGGTCGCCGACAGCTGGCGGAGGAACAGCGCCATCACCGCGATCACCAGCAGCACGGCGATGGCCAGGGTCAGTTCCACTTCGTGCAGCGAGGCGCGGATGGTCTGGGTGCGGTCCTGCAGCACCGAGACCTCGACCGTGGCCGGGAGCATCTCCTGCAGGCGCGGCAGCTCGGCGTTGACCCGGTCCACGGTGTCGACGATGTTCGCCCCGGGCTGGCGGAACACCACCAGGTTGAGGCCCTGCTGGTCGCCGGACCAGGCCTTGACGTAGGCGTTCTCCGCGCCGCTGATCACCTTGGCCACGTCCTTGAGCTGCACCGGCGCGCCGTCGCGGTAGGAGACGATCAACTGCGCGTATTGCTCGGGATGGAACAGCTGGTCGTTGGTGGCCAGGGTCGACACGCTGCTGTTGCCGTACAGCGCGCCCTTGGCCAGGTTGAGACTGGTCTGCTGGATCGCCAGGCGCAGGTCGGCGAGGGTCAGGCCGAGGGCGGCGAGCCTGTCCGGCTGCGCCTGGACGCGGATCGCCGGGCGCTGCTGACCGGTGATGTTGACCAGGCCGACCCCGTCGATCTGGCTCAGTTGCCGGGCCAGGAGGGTTTCCGCGTAGTCGCTGAGTTCGTTGGCCGGCATGTGCTCGGAGCTGACGCTGAGGATCAGCACCGGGCTGTCGGCCGGGTTGACCTTGCGCCAGGTCGGGGGGCTGGGCATGTCCTGGGGCAGGCGCGCGGTGGCGGTGTTGATCGCCGCCTGGACTTCCTGGGCGGCGGTGTCGATGTTCTTGTCGAGGGTGAACTGCAGGACCAGGTTGGTGGAGCCCAGGGCGCTGCTGGAGGTCATCTGGGTCATGCCGGGGATGGCGCTGAACTGCACCTCCAGCGGGGTCGCCACCGACGAGGCCATGGTTTCCGGGCTGGCGCCGGGCAACTGGGCGGTGACCTGGATGGTCGGGAAGTCCGCCTCCGGCAGCGCCGCCACCGGCAGGCGCGGGAAGGCGACCACGCCGAGCAGGACCAGGGCGAAGGTCAGCAGCAGGGTGGCGACGGGACGATCGATGCACCAGCCGAACAGACCGCGACGGCCAGCGGGCAGGGCGGCGTTCATGGCTGCGTGCTCGCGGCGATGTCGTCGACGGTGGCGGGGGGCGTGTCGAGGACTTCAACCCTGGCCCCCGGCTTGAGCCGCGACTGACCGTCGGCCACCAGGCGGTCGGTGGCTTCGACACCGCTGATCACGTTCACCTTGCTGTCCTGGTAGAGCACCTTGACCGGCACCGCCTCGGCCTTGTCGTCCTTGACGCGGTAGACGAAGTGCTGGTCGACGCCCTGGCGCACCACGCCGGGCGGCACCACCAGGGCATTGCGCTCGACGCCGGTCTGCACCCGCAGGGTCACCAGTTGCCCGGGCCACAGGCGCGCATCCGGATTGGCGAAGGTCGCCTTGGCGCGCAGGGTGCCGGTGCCGGCGGCGATCTGGTTGTCGATCAGGCTCAGGCGCCCCTCGCCGAGCAGCTTGCCGCCGCTGTCGCCGTCGCCTTCCAGATAGGCCTGGATCGGCGCCGGCTCGTTGCTGGCGGTGAGTTGCTGCAGGGTCGGCAGCCATTGCTGCGGCACCGAGAAGTCCACGTTGATCGGATCGAGCCGGGTCACGCTGAACAGGCCCTGGGTGTCGCTGGTGCGCACCAGGTTGCCCTCGTCGACATTGCGGATGCCGACCCGGCCGCTGACCGGCGAGAGGATCCGCGTATAGGAAAGCTGCACCTCGGCGGCGGCGATGTTGGCCTGGTTGCCCAGCAGCGTGGCCTTGAGCTGGTCGACCAGGGCCTGCTGCTGGTCGAGGGTCTGCCGCGAGATGCCGTTGTCTTCGCTGAGCAGGCGATAACGCTTGAGGTCGGTCTGCGCCACCTGCAACTGCGCCTGGCTTTGCCCGAGCTGGGCGCGGGCCTGGTCGAGACTGGCGCGGATGGCGCGGTCGTCGAGGGTCGCCAGCAGGTCGCCCTGCTGGACGGTCTGCCCTTCCCGCACGGCAATGCGCGTCAGCACGCCTTCGACCTGCGGCCGGATCACCACGCTGTGCAGGGATTGCACTGTACCGATGGCGCTGAGAAAGCGCGGCACGTCCTCGCGCTGCACGCTGATCACGCTGACCGGCACGGCACTTGGCTGAAGGGGGCGGGCGGCTTGCGGGCGCTGGCCGACGAACCAGGCGGCGGCGCCCAGAAGGACAATGGCGAGCAGGACAAGCAGCGTTCGGGGGCTGGAGATTCGCATGCGTCAGGATGGCCGGGCGGAAGTGGCGGACAGGGCTTGTACCCTTATATAGGAGCGACACGGTCAGCAGCGTGACCGCTACCTGTCACGGCTGTCAGTTGCCTTTAGCACTGGATGAGTAGTGCTGGCAATAGGCCTTTATGCTGCTCTGGGTCAAGGTTCCGGCAAGGGGGCAAACGTAGTATTTCCGCCCTGCTTTATACCCCCATCCGAACGACGAGCGCCTCTCGATGAAGAGCAATCTGCCTGTGACCGGTCGAAATGTGGATTACCCCGTGGATGCAAACATCCTCTCCACCACGGATCTGACGAGTGCCATTACCTACGCCAACGACGAGTTCATCCGGATCAGCGGATTTACCCGCGATGAACTGATTGGCAGCGCGCACCATATCGTGCGCCACCCGGACATGCCGGCGGAGGCTTTCGAGCACATGTGGCAGACCCTGAAGAAGGGGCGCTCGTGGATGGGGCTGGTGAAGAACCGCTGCAAGAACGGCGACCATTACTGGGTCAGCGCCTTCGTCTCGCCGATCACCAGTCACGGCCAGACCGTGGAATATCAATCGGTACGGACCAAGCCGACGCGCGCCCAGGTCGAGGCCGCGGAGCGTCACTACGCCGACCTGCGCAAAGGTGAGCGCAGCCTGCGCGAGCGGCTGCCGACGCTGAGCATGGGCGCGCGCCTGAGTCTCGGGCTGGGTGGGCTGCTCGCCGTGGTGCTCGGTGGCAGCCGCCTGCTGCTGCCCGAGCTGCCGTATCAGGGGGTACTGGAGTGGCTGGTGTTCGCCGGCCTCGGTGCGTTGCTGATCCGTCATGCCCTGAACCCGCTGGAGCAGTTGCGCAAGCGTGCCCACACGATCGCCGACAACCCGTTGAGCCAGCACCTGTACACCGGCCGGCGGGATGCCGTCGGGCAGATCGAGTTCGCCCTGCAGATGCTCGAAGCGCAGATCGGCGCGGTGGTCGGGCGCATCGGCGACACCTCCAGGCGCCTGGCCGGGCATACCGCCGATCTCGCCAGCCATCTGCAGCACAGCCACACCACCACGGTGGGGCAGCAGGGCGATGCCGACCAGGTCGCCGAAGCCATTCACCGCATGGCGGCGCGGGTCGCCGAAGTGGCGGACAGCGCGCAACAGGCCTCGAAGGCGGCGGACCAGGCGGAAGGCGAGACCCAGGTCGGTCATCAACTGGTGGACCAGAGCCGCAGCACCATCCTGCAACTGGCCAATGCCCTGGCCGAAGCCACTGAAGTGGTGCACACCCTGGAAAACCACAGCGAGGAAATCTCCGGGGTGCTGGAAGTTATCCACAGCATCGCCGAGCAGACCAATCTGCTGGCCCTGAATGCCGCGATCGAAGCGGCGCGTGCTGGCGATCATGGGCGTGGCTTCGCGGTGGTGGCCGACGAGGTGCGCGGGCTGGCCCAGCGTACCGCGCAGTCCACCGGTGAGATCCAGCGCATGATCACGGTGTTGCAGAGCGGCGCGCGGGATGCGGTGGTGGCGATGCAGCAGAGCAGCAGTCATGCCGGGCAGAGTGTCGAACAGGCGCAGCATGCGACCCAGGCGCTGCATGGCATCAGCCAGCGGGTCAACCAGATCAGCGAGATGAGCATGCAGATCGCCGCGGCGGTGGAACAGCAGAGCCTGGTCAGCGAAGACATCAACCGCAATATCATCAGCATCCGCGAGGCCAGCGAGCAGAGCGTCAGCGCCGGCCAGCGCGGTCATTCCACCGCCAGCGATGTCGCCGGCCTGGCCGAAGACCTGCGTCGCCTGGCCGAGGAGTTCTGGTGCCGGCGCCAATAGCGCGCCGGATCAGAAGCCGATGAAACTGTAGTGCCCGGCGCTCGTGCCGGTGATCCTGGCCCCTGCGGAGTCCAGTTTTCCGGCGAGGTCGCCATCCTCCACATGCACAACCCAGGCGGCGAGTGCCGCATGCCGGTCGCTGGCCGTCGCCAGCATGGCCTGGCGCAGCGCCATGGTGTCCGGCAGATAAGCGGTGAAGCCGTTGCCTTTCAGGGCGCTGGTGTCGATGCCCAGGCGCTGGCAGATCAGCGCCTTGTCGCGGATATCGTCGCGGTCGGCCTGGCGTGAGCGTTCGATCATTTCCATCAGTTGCGGATCGACCACGCGCTCGCGATGGATCAGCGCCTCGCCGCTGTCCCAGGCCTCCGGCGGACAGTCCTTGGCTTCGGGACGCAGCGGAATGTGCGGATTGATCTCCATCGGATAGATGCGGCAGACCAGCGGTCGACGCTCGTAGATCAGGCAGCGCAGATCGGCGTCGAGGTTGCGGCAGGGGCCGGGGTTGAAGGCGGCGAAGGTGATGGCGACGAAGATCTCCGTGGTCCCGCAGGGCACCGCGCAGGAACGCCGGCGGGCATGCTCGTGTTGCGCGGCGGGCAGGCCCAGGCCGTTGTCGAGAAACGCTTCTACCAGGACGATGACCTGGCCACCGTCGTCGACCCACTGCCGGGCTTCGTCCAGGGTCAGCGGGACATGGTGGCCGTTGCAGCATTTGCCGCAGCCGGTGCAGTTGAAGTGAAGCGTCTCGGCGGTGCTGTTCACGGCGTGCCCGGGGTCCATTCAGTGACGTAGGCGGTCTTCTGCCGGCGGTCGTAGAGGCACAGCTCGGTGCCCTCGAGGTTGTTCATGTGCTTTTGCGGGTAGCGGCCTTGCAGGAGCAGGGCCGAGTAACCGCTGCGGTCGTCGAACTCGGCGCTTGTGCCCAGGGCGCGCACGTCCTTGAGCTGGCTGGCGTGGGTGCAGGCCTTGAGCAGGTGCTTGTCGTGCTCGGCCCAGGCCTGGTCGCTGGAGGCGTGGGCGAGAGGGCAGAGCAGGAGCAGGGCGAGGATGGGCGTTTTCATGGGGAAGTGGCTCCTGCGGAATGAGGGCTGATTATGCCTGACGATGCACCGCGCATCTCTTTTGTAGGAGCTGGCTTGCCTGCGAAGGACCGCGCAGCGGTCCCAGATAGCAGTGAGGTCTGGGACCGCTGGCGCGGTCCTTCGCGGTGGTTCGTCACACGACGAGCCACGCTCCTACGAGGTAGGGCACGCCGGTAGTCAGCGTTCGGTGAAGGCCACGGTCCGCGCCGCAACGATCAGGCAGTCGGTCAATTCCGGCGAAGAGAACTTGGTCAGCACCGCGTTCGCCCCCGCCGCCTTGGCTTTCTCGCTGTTCATCGCACTGTCCAGCGAGGTGTGCAGCAGCACGTACAGATGCTGGAAGTCCGGGCTCTCGCGCAGGCTGCGGGTGAAGGCATAGCCGTCCATCTCCGACATCTCGATGTCCGAGACCACCACGTCGATTTCCTGAGCGGTGCCCTGCAAGTCCAGGAGCACGGCGATGGCGTCCTTGGCGCTGCGCGCGGTATGGCATTCCAGGCCGAGCCCGCGCAGGGTGTAGATCGACTGCTGCAAGGCAACCTGACTGTCATCCACCACCAGTATGTTGGTCGCAGCCAGTACCGCCGCGTCCTCTTCGCTGAGCTGCGCCGGAGCATCGTGATGCTGGGCCGGGGTGATGGTGTGGATGACCTTCTCGATGTCCAGCACCTGCACCAGGGCGTCGTCGATACGGGTCACGCCGGTGATGAACGACTTTTCCCCCGAGCCGTAGGGCGGCGGACGGATATCGGTGCTCTTGCAATGCACGATGCGGCTCACCGCCTGGACATGCAGGCCCTGCTTGGAGCGGCTGATATCGGTGACGATCAGGCAGCCACCGTTGGGGTCGGCCAGCGGCCGCTCGCCAATGGCGCGGGACAGGTCGATCACCGGCAGCGGGTTGCCGCGCAGGGTCGCCACGCCTTTGACGTGAGGGTGAGCCTCGGGCAGACGGGTCAGGGGCGGGCAGGGAATGATCTCGCTGACCTTGAGCAGGTTGATCGCCATCAGCTTGCCGCTGCGCAGGGTGAACAGCAGCAGCGACAGCGAGTCCGCGCGAGCTTTTTGCGAGAACATAGAGACCTTCGTGGCAGTGAGTGATGAATTCCAGTGCTTGTCCCGGGTTATCGACCCGAGCGCGCAACGCTTTAGCCTATCAGCAAATCAGCGCAGGCCAAGCCGGCGTGCCAGACGCGCGAGGTTGGCGCGGTCCAGGCCGAGTTCGCGCGCGGCACTGGCCCAGTTGTGCTGATGCCGGTCGAGGCACTCGCCGATCAGTTGCCGCTGGTACTGGTCGAGCGCCTGGCGCAGGTCGCCGTGGGCTGGCGGCGCGGCTGCGCTGCTGGTCGCGGTCGGTGCCTGGGGGGCGGCGCCCGGCAGGTCCAGGTCGTGGCTGTCGAGGGTGAGGATCCGCGGCCGATCCTGGTGCTGGCCGAGGGCCTTGAGCGCCGAGCGACCGATCAGGTGTTCCAGTTCGCGCACGTTGCCCGGCCAGTCGTAGGCCAGCAGCGCGGCCTGGGCCTCGGGGCTCAGGCGCAGGCTGTTGAGGCCCATGCGCGAGCGGTTCTGCTCAAGGAAGTAGCCGGCCAGCAGCAGCACGTCGCGGCCGCGTTCGCGTAGGGCCGGCACCGGCAGCGGGTAGACGCTGAGGCGGTGATAGAAGTCGGCGCGATAACGCCCGGCGCGGACTTCCTCGGCCAGGTCGCGGTTGGTGGCGGCGATCAGGCGCACGTCGACGCGGTGTTCCTGATCCGAACCGAGACGCTGCAACTGCCCGCTCTGCAGGACCCGCAGCAGCTTGGCCTGGACCACCAGGGACAGCTCGCCCACCTCGTCGAGGAACAGCGTGCCGCCATTGGCCAGCTCGAACTTGCCGCGCCGCTCGCCCACCGCGCCGGTGAAGGCGCCGCGCACATGGCCGAACAGCTCGCTTTCCACCAGGGTGTCGGGCAGGGCGGCGCAGTTGAGGCTGATCAGCGGCTTGTCGGCGCGCGCCGAGGCCTGGTGGATGGCCTGGGCCACCAGCTCCTTGCCGACCCCGGTTTCCCCGGTGATCAGTACGGTCAGGTCGCTGCCGCCGACCAGGCGGGTCTCTTCCAGCAGGCGCTTGTGCGGCTTGCTCTGGCCGATCAGTTCGCGGACCTGCTGGCCGCTGGCCTGACGATAGACCTCGGCGCGCTGGTGTTCGTCCTCGGCGCGCAGGGCCAGGCGCTCGATGCGCCGGGCGACGTTGACCGTGGCCGCGGCGAGGCTGGCGAAGGCCTGCAGGGCATCCAGCTCGACCTGCTGGAAGCTTTCCGGCGACAGCGCATCGAGGGTGATCAGGCCCCACGGACGCTCGTCGACGAACAACGGGCAGCCCATGCAGTCGTGGACTTCCAGATGCTGGTGCAGACCTTCGACCAGGCCGTCGTAGGGATCGGGCAGATCGCTGTCGCTGGCGAAGCGGGTCGGGCCGCTGCGGCTGAGCAGGGCGGCGAAGCGCGGGTGTTCGCTGACCCGGAAGCGCCGGCCGAGGGTGTCGGGACTCAACCCGTCCACCGCCAGCGGCACCAGCCACTCGTCATCCAGGCGCAGCAGGGCGGCGGCATCGCACGGCAGCAGGGCGCGCATGGCTTCGAGCAGGCGGCGATAGCGCTCGCGTTCGGGCAGGTCGCGGGACAGGTCGCTGACCAGGGGCAGCAGGGCGGTGAGCAGGGGCTTTGCTGTCATAATGACTCCTTCGGGTCCTTATGACTCTAACAGCTTCCGGGTCAATTTGACTCTAATGGTCTTCAAGGCACTGATTTCATTGGTATTAAAGGTTGGCACACTTCCTGAAATGTAGGGTTTCAGTGTTTAACCAGAAGCCGACAGGCTCAGGAGTCGTTTCATGTTGACCGCCGAAGACCGTGCAATCATCAAGGCCACCGTTCCGCTGCTGGAAAGCGGTGGTGAAGCCCTGACCACGCATTTCTACAAGATGATGCTCAGCGAGTACCCCGAGGTTCGTCCGCTGTTCAACCAGGCGCACCAGGCCAGCGGCGACCAGCCGCGTGCCCTGGCCAACGGCGTGCTGATGTACGCCCGGCATATCGACCAGCTGGAGCAACTGGGTGGCCTGGTCGGGCAGATCGTCAACAAGCATGTGGCCTTGCAGATCCTTCCGGAGCATTACCCGATCGTCGGTAGCTGCCTGCTGCGCGCCATCGAGGAAGTGCTCGGCAGCGACATCGCCACCCCCGAGGTACTGAAAGCCTGGGGCGCGGCCTATCAGCAGCTGGCCGATATCCTCATCGGTGCCGAGGAGGGCATGTACCAGGAGAAGGAGCAGGCCGCGGGTGGCTGGCGCGGTGCGCGGGCCTTCCGTCTGGTGGAGCGGGTCGAGGAGAGCGCCGAGATCGTCTCCTTCTATTTCGCCCCGGTGGACGGCAAGCCGGTGCTGGTGGCCGAACCGGGTCAGTACATCGGTCTGCAACTGCTGATCGATGGCGTCGAGCAGCGTCGCAACTATTCGCTGTCGACCCTGGGTGATGGTCGCCTGTACCGCATCAGCGTCAAGCGCGAGGCCGAGGGCAAGGTTTCCAACTACCTTCATGACCAGCTCAAGGTCGGCGACAGCCTCAACCTGTTCCCGCCGGCGGGCGACTTCACCCTGGGCGCGAGCGACAAGCCGCTGGTGCTGATCAGCGGCGGCGTCGGTATCACCCCGACCCTGGCGATGCTGGAGGCGGCGCTGGACAGCGGGCGGCAGATCCACTTCATCCACTGCGCGCGCAACGGCGCGGTGCATGCCTTCCGCGAGCATGTGGATGCCCTGGCGGCGCGCAACCCGCAACTCAAGCGCTTCTATTGCTATGACGTGGACGATGGCACGAGCCTGCCGGGGGATGCCCTGGGGCAACTGAGCCAGGACCAGCTGGACCAGTGGCTGCCGCAGGAGCGTGACCTGGATGCCTACTTCCTTGGACCGAAGGGCTTCATGGCCGCGATCAAGCGCCATCTGAAAGCGCTGCGGGTGCCGGAAGGGCAGAGCCGCTACGAGTTCTTCGGGCCGGCTGCGGCGCTGGAGTAACCCTTGAAGGCCGGGGCCGCTTTGCGGCCCTTCGCGAGCAAGCTCGCTCCCACAATGATTTGTGCAAGCCTTTGTGGGAGCGAGCTTGCTCGCGAAGGACCGCGAAGCGGTCCCGATTCACCGCACCATTAATCCTCCTTTAATCGCCCCCGCCTTCACTCTTACCCGCGCCTGCCCCTTTTCACGCGGACTTCACTTGTGTTTCATGGTCTGCCTGTAGACTTTCCGCCGGCGCACGGTCATCTTGTGCGCCCCGCGAATTTCGCGCGGCCGAACCACTGAGTGAAGGGAATGCCAATGAACGAGCAATCGCAGCGCCTGAATCGCGAACGGCGCTTCCTGGTCCTTTTGGGTGTCATCTGCCTGGCGCTGATCGGTGGCGCCCTGTACATGCAGATCGTCCTCGGCGAGGCGCCTTGCCCGCTGTGCATCCTGCAACGCTACGCGCTGCTGCTGATCGCCGTGTTCGCCTTCATCGGCGCGGCCATGCCCGGCAAGCGCAGCCTGACCCTGTTCGAAGTGCTGGTGGTGCTCAGCGCCCTCGGTGGCGTCGCCGCCGCCGGCAACCATGTGTACATCCTCGCCAACCCGGCGGTCAGCTGCGGCATCGATACCCTGCAACCGATCGTCGACGGACTGCCGCTGGCCTCGATCCTGCCGCTGGTGTTCCAGGTCGACGGCTTCTGCTCCACGCCATACCCACCTGTATTGGGACTTTCCCTTGCACAATGGGCACTTGTGGCATTCGTCCTGACCGCGATCCTGGTGCCGTTGGGCATCTGGCGCAACCGTCGTCGGGGTTAGACAAAAGTCATGTTTTGACGCAAGCCCCTTGTGCTGCGAGATTTCCCACAGCGCGCACAGGGCGATTGACTTGCGTCAACCCGCAGCCCTTGTGGTACGGGCGTTTCAGAGCTATTGGAACGGGTGCGACAAACTGTCGCGAAACTGATTTTTTACCTTGGATTATTACACTTCCTGTAAAAGACTGTTGCTCAATAAGTCATAGTCAAGGGGGGGCGACCTATCTACAATCGCCCCCAATTTCCGTTCGGCACTGCTTGCTAAGTCGCAGTTTCAAAGGCCCCGAGGCCTTTTTCGCTGACTTCGACGAGCATCGCCCACGGCGATGCCGGGCTGACTCCCCTCCGTGATTTTCCGCACCAAATGGACTTGGTCTGAAATACAGGCCTGTTGCCCACGAAGTCAGAACAATAACCACGCACCACCCAAGGTTCATGCCGAGCAGCGTCGCTTCTCAAGGTATGACCTTATTCGCCCGTAAATGCTGACACTTGGCAGGACGAAGTGTTGGCGACCAAAACACAAATTGCATTGAAGCAAGCTGATCTAGAGGTCGTGAGATGAGTAAAAAGCGTTACCCCAGACTGTTTGGCATTCTGCCCTTTTTAGGCATGCTTTTACTCAGTGGGTGCAACTGGACCCTGCTCGACCCGAAGGGCCAGGTCGGCATTGAGCAAAAGAACCTGATCCTGATCGCCTTCGGCCTCATGTTGCTGGTGGTCGTTCCGGTCATCTTCATGACCCTGGCGTTCGCCTGGAAGTACCGTGCTTCCAACAAGGCTGCCAAGTACACCCCGGACTGGTCGCACTCGACCAAGATCGAAGTGGCGATCTGGACCATCCCGGTCCTGATCATCATCGCCCTGGGCGTCGTCACCTACAAAACCACCCATGAGCTGGACCCGTATCGTCCGCTGGTTTCCGATGTGAAGCCGGTGCAGATCGACGTGGTCGCCCTGGACTGGAAATGGCTGTTCATCTACCCGGAACAAGGTATCGCCACGGTCAACAAGATCGTCTTCCCGGCCAATACCCCGGTGAACTTCCGCGTGACCTCCGATGCGGTGATGAACTCGTTCTTCATCCCGGCGCTGGGCGGCCAGATCTACGCAATGGCCGGCATGACCACCAAGCTGCACCTGATCGCCAACGAAAACGGCGAGTTCGACGGCATCTCGGCGAACTACAGCGGTGCCGGCTTCACCGGTATGAAGTTCAAGGCAGTCGCCACCTCCCAGGCCGATTTCGAGGCGTGGGTGAACGAAGTCAAGCAATCGCCAAAACAGCTGGACACGGCTGAATACGAAGCCTTGGCCAAACCAAGCGAAAACAATCCAGTCGCGCTGTACAGCGTGGCGCCGGCCGACCAGTTCCAGACCATCGTCGACAAGTACGAAGGCATGAACCGCGGCAAGCCGGTGGTACACGAGAAGGCCGAGCACAAAGAAGCGGCGGCCACTACCGGTACCGAAGGGATGGACGTGAGTATGCATTCAGCTGCCGGGGCAGAGGAGTAAGAGATGTTCGGTAAATTAAGTCTGGACGCGGTCCCGTACCACGAGCCGATAGTCATGGTGACCCTCGCCATGATCGCGCTCGGCGGTATCGCGTTGTTCGCGGCAATCACCTATTTCAAGAAGTGGACCTACCTCTGGTCCGAGTGGCTGACCTCGGTCGACCACAAGAAGATCGGCGTGATGTACATCATCGTCGCCATGCTGATGCTGATCCGCGGCTTCGCCGACGCGATCATGATGCGTACCCAGCTCGCGGCCGCCACCGGCGGTGCCGAGGGCTACCTGCCGCCTGAACACTATGACCAGATCTTCACCGCTCACGGTGTGATCATGATCATCTTCATGGCGATGCCATTCTTCACCGGCCTGATGAACCTGGCGCTGCCGCTGCAGATCGGCGCCCGTGACGTGGCCTTCCCGTTCCTCAACTCCCTGAGCTTCTGGCTGCTGGTGTCCGGCGTCGCGCTGGTCAACATCTCCCTGGGCGTCGGCGAGTTCGCCAAGACCGGCTGGGTCGCGTACCCACCGCTGTCGGGTATCCAGTACAGCCCGGGTGTCGGCGTTGACTACTACATCTGGGCACTCCAGCTGTCCGGTCTGGGTACGACACTGACCGGCGTGAACTTCCTGGTGACCGTGCTGAAAATGCGCGCACCTGGCATGAAGCTGATGGACATGCCGATCTTCACCTGGACCTGCACCTGGGCCAACGTGCTGATCGTCGCTTCGTTCCCGATCCTGACCGCTGCACTGGCTCTGCTGACCGTTGACCGTTATCTGGACTTCCACATCTTCACCAACGAGCTTGGTGGGAACCCGATGATGTACGTCAACCTGTTCTGGGCCTGGGGTCACCCCGAGGTTTACATCCTGATCCTGCCGGCCTTCGGCGTGTTCTCGGAAGTCACCTCGACCTTCACCGGCAAGCGCCTGTTCGGTCACCACTCGATGATCTACGCATCGGGCGCGATCGCGGTACTGGGCTTCGCGGTATGGCTGCACCACTTCTTCACCATGGGCTCCGGCGCCAGCGTCAACACCTTCTTCGGTCTGGCGACGATGCTGATTTCGATCCCGACCGGCGTCAAACTGTTCAACTGGCTGTTCACCATCTACCAGGGCCGTCTGCGCTTCACCGCGCCAGTACTGTGGACCCTGGGCTTCATGGTCACCTTCTCCATCGGTGGCATGACCGGCGTTCTGCTGGCCGTTCCAGGTGCCGACTTCGTTCTGCACAACAGCCTGTTCGTGATCGCGCACTTCCATAACGTGATCATCGGCGGTGCGGTCTTCGGTTACATCGCGGGCTTCGCCTTCTGGTTCCCGAAAGCCTTCGGTTTCACCCTGAACGAGAAGTGGGGCAAAGCTGCCTTCTGGTTCTGGATCTCCGGCTTCTACGTGGCCTTCATGCCGCTGTACGCCCTGGGCTTCATGGGCATGACCCGTCGTCTGAACACCTCGGACAACCCGGCCTGGGAACCGTACCTGTACGTTGCCGTCGTCGGCGCCGTGCTGATTCTGTTCGGTATCGCTTGCCAGCTGATCCAGCTGTACGTCTCGATCCGCGACCGCAAGGACAACATGGACGTCACTGGCGACCCATGGGGCGGCCGTACCCTGGAATGGTCGACTTCGTCGCCACCTGCTTTCTACAACTTCGCCACCATGCCTGAGAAAGTCGGCCTGGATGCCTGGCACGAAGCCAAGGAAGCCGGCGTTGCGTACAAGGTTCCGGCCAAGTACGAAGCGATCCACATGCCGAACAACACCTCCACCGGTGTGTTCATGGGCCTGTTCCTGACCATCTTCGGTTTCGCCTTCATCTGGCACATCTGGTGGCTGGTGGGTGTGAGCCTGTTCGCTACCGTCGCAGTCTTCGTTCGCCACGCTGCGCGTGACGACCAGGGCTACATGGTTCCGGCCGAGGAAGTGGCGCGCATCGAAGGTGAGCGCATGAAAGCTCTGGGCCTGGCCACCGGTGCGCCTGTCGGTGCACGTGTCGAATCGTTTGAGCGGGTTTAATCAATGTCCAGTCATGTAATCAACGCAGGTGCTCATGGTCACGACCATGGGCACGACGATCACCATCACGACAGCAGCGAGATGACCGTCTTCGGTTTCTGGCTGTACCTGATGACCGACTGCATCCTGTTTGCGTCGATCTTCGCCACCTACGCGGTGCTGTCCGGCAACTTCGCCGGCGGCCCGTCGGGTCATGACATCTTCGAGCTGAACTACGTACTGGGCGAGACCGCGCTGCTGCTGTTCTCCAGTATCACCTTCGGTTTCGCCATGCTGCAGATGTACAAGGGCAACAAGGCCGGCGTACTCGGCTGGCTGGCTGTGACCTGGCTGCTCGGTGCCGGCTTCATCGGCATGGAAGTCAACGAGTTCCACCTGCTGATCAGCGAGGGCTTCGGTCCTAGCCGCAGCGGCTTCCTGTCGGGCTTCTTCGCCCTGGTCGGTACCCACGGTCTGCACGTGACCGCGGGTCTGATCTGGATGGCGATCCTGATGTATCAGATCAACAAGCACGGCATCACCAACACCCACAAGACCCGCATGAGCTGCCTGAGCCTGTTCTGGCACTTCCTGGACGTGGTCTGGATCTGCGTGTTCACCGTCGTGTACCTGATGGGAGTTCTGTAAATGGCTAACGCACACAACAGCCACGGCCACGAAGAAGCCAACCACGGCAGCGTCAAGTCGTACGCCATCGGCTTCATCCTGTCGGTGATCCTGACCGTCATTCCGTTCGGCCTGGTGATGTATCCGACCCTGCCGAAGGACATGACCCTGCTGATCATCGTCGCTTTCGCGGTGATCCAGATCGTCGTGCACCTGTACTACTTCCTGCACCTGGATGGCTCGAAGGCGGCACGCTCCAGCGTGACGTCGTTCCTGTTCACCGCGCTGGTGATCGCCCTGCTGGTCGGTCTGTCGCTGTGGATCATGTTCAGCATCCATACCAGCATGATGGCGAAGTGAGGTAAGGCGGCATGTCCCTTAAGCACTACATTCAAATCACCAAGCCGGGAATCATTTTCGGCAACGTGTTGTCGGTAGCGGGCGGGTTCTTCCTCGCCGCGCAAGGGCATGTCGACTTCATGCTGTTCCTCGCCACGGTGATCGGTACTTCGCTGGTGGTCGCCTCCGGTTGTGTCTTCAACAACTGGATCGACCGCGACATCGACGTGAAGATGGAGCGCACCAAGAACCGCGCGATGGTCCAGGGCGCGATCTCGTCGCCGGTGGCACTGGCCTACGCGACCCTGCTCGGGGTCGCCGGCTTCGGCCTGCTGTACTTCAAGGCCAATGCCCTGGCAGCGCTGTGCGGCCTGATCGGCTTCGTCATCTACGTCGGCTTCTACAGCCTGTACCTGAAGCGCAAGTCGGTGCACGGCACCCTGGTTGGCAGCCTGTCCGGTGCCATGCCTCCGGTGATCGGCTACTGCGCGGTGAGCGGCCAGTTCGACCTGGCTGCGCTGACCCTGCTGGTGATGTTCAGCCTGTGGCAGATGCCGCACTCCTATGCCATCGCGATCTTCCGCTTCAACGACTATCGCGCCGCGTCGATCCCGGTCCTGCCGGTCGAGCGTGGCGTGCAGGCGGCGAAGAAGCAGATCCTCTGGTACATCGTTGCGTTCATCGTCGCGACCCTGATGCTCACCGTCGGCGGCTACGCTGGCCTGGGCTACCTGGCCGTCGCGGCGGCCATGGGCCTGTACTGGCTGTACATGGCCTGGCGCGGCAACAAGGTGTCCGATGACCGCCTGTGGGCGCGCAAGGTGTTCGCGTTCTCCATCTTCACCATCACTGCCCTGAGCGTGATGATGTCGGTGGATACCCGCTCGCCTGCCGAAGTGCTGATGACCTACGTGCACTGAGTACGAACGGTTTGACGAAGACGCCCCGGAGCCGAGAGGTTCCGGGGCGTTTTTGTTTCTGCCTTTCGGGCCCCATCGCGGGCAACGCCCGCTCCCACAAGGTTTGGAGTCGCCGAAAACCTGTGGGAGCGGGCGTTGCCCGCGATGAGGCCAGCACAGACAAAAGCAGAGCCAGTAAATATCGCTTTACATCCATCCACACCCAGCCCTACATTCTCCCTCGGCCACCGCAGTGGCCAACGTCGCTCGGACGGTTCCGGGCGCTTACGTCTCCGAGGAAAGCATGGCCGACAGCAGCTCGCCGCGCCGTTTCGCGCGCATCGATCGTCTCCCCCCCTACGTCTTCAACATCACCGCCGAACTCAAGATGGCCGCGCGCCGTCGTGGCGAGGACATCATCGACCTGAGCATGGGCAACCCCGACGGGGCCACGCCGCCGCACATCGTCGAGAAGCTGGTGCAGGTCGCCCAGCGCGAAGACACCCACGGCTATTCCACTTCCCGAGGCATCCCCCGTCTGCGCCGCGCGATCTCGCGCTGGTATGAGGAGCGCTACAAGGTCGAGATCGACCCGGAAAGCGAAGCCATCGTCACCATCGGCTCCAAGGAAGGCCTGGCTCACCTGATGCTGGCAACCCTGGACCACGGCGACACGGTGCTGGTGCCCAACCCCAGCTATCCGATCCATATCTACGGCGCGGTCATCGCCGGTGCCCAGGTCCGTTCGGTACCGCTGGTTCCGGGCGTGGACTTCTTCACCGAGCTGGAGCGGGCCATCCGCGAATCCATTCCGAAACCGAAGATGATGATCCTCGGCTTCCCCTCGAACCCTACGTCGCAGTGCGTGGAGCTGGACTTCTTCGAGCGGGTGGTGGAACTGGCCAAGCAGTATGGCGTGCTGGTGATTCACGACCTGGCCTACGCCGATATCGTCTACGACGGCTGGAAAGCCCCGTCGATCATGCAGGTACCGGGAGCCAAGGACATCGCGGTGGAGTTCTTCACCCTGTCCAAGAGCTACAACATGGCCGGCTGGCGCATCGGTTTCATGGTCGGCAACCCGGAGCTGGTCAATGCCCTGGCGCGGATCAAGAGCTACCACGACTACGGTACCTTCACCCCGCTGCAGGTGGCGGCCATCGCCGCCCTGGAAGGCGACCAGCAGTGCGTGCGCGACATCGCCGAGCAGTACCGCCAGCGCCGCAACGTGCTGGTCAAGGGCCTGCACGAAATCGGCTGGATGGTCGACAACCCCAAGGCCTCGATGTACGTCTGGGCCAAGATCCCCGAGCAGTATGCGCACCTGGGCTCGCTGGAGTTCTCCAAGAAGCTGCTGGCCGAGGCCAAGGTCTGCGTATCGCCGGGCATCGGCTTCGGTGACTACGGCGACGACCACGTGCGCTTCGCCCTGATCGAGAACCAGGACCGGATCCGCCAGGCGGTTCGCGGCATCCGCCAGATGTTCCGCGCCGATGGCATCGAGCCGCCGAAAAGCCTGAAACCGGCCAAGGTGTAAGGCGCTGGCGAAAAGCCCGAAGCCCCCGTTGCATGGGCGCTTCGGGCTTTTTTCATTCCGCCGGTCGGACGCCGAACTTTCTTTTCTTCACCCCCTTCTCAACGGCGTGCCATTGCATAGAATTGGCGACGGGATCCTCCCCATAACGACAATTCTTCCCCCCTCCCGACACCATGTCCGATACCCATCCTTGCTTGACTTGCGGCGCCTGCTGCGCGCACTTCCGTGTCTCCTTCTTCTGGGGTGAATGCGCCTCGGCCGGGGGCTGCGTACCGGACGACCTGGTGGTGCAGATCACCCCGCACCGGGTGGCCATGATCGGCACCGACGCCAAGCCGGCGCGCTGCATTTCCCTGGACGGGGAGGTGGGCAAGGCTGTTGCCTGCAACATGTACGAGCAGCGCTCGACCCCTTGCCGCGAGTTCGAGGCGTCCTGGGAAAACGGCGAGCACAACCAGCGCTGCGACGATGCCCGCGCGGCCCATGGATTGCCGCCGCTGCAACCCTTCGAATTCGGCTCCACGGCGGCCTGAGCAGCCGGCCGGGATCTACCGGCTGGAGGTGGTGCCCCACTGCACCACCAGCATCCCCACCACGATCAACCCCACCCCCAGCAAGCGCGCCAGGTTCACCGGCCGCTCCGGCAGGCCCATCAGGCCCCACTGGTCGATCGCCAGCGACGACAGCACCTGCCCGGCGATCACGCAGACGATGAACCCCGCCGCCCCCAGCTTCGGCGTGAGGATCAGCGCCGCGGTGATATAGGCCACCCCGGCCACCCCGCCGAACCATGCCCACCACGGCGCATTGGCCAGCGCGGCGATGTGCGGCAGCGGCGCGCGCATCAGCCACAGCGCCGGCAGCACCAGCAGCACGCTCACCGACAATGACACCAGCGCCGCCCACAACGGATGACCGAGCAAACGGCCGAGCGCGGCATTGCTCCCGGCCTGGAACGGCACGGCGGCACCGGCGAGCAGGGCTACCAGCGGCAACAGCACGACGGCAGGGGCGAGATTCAGATTCATGGCGGACTCCTTGATACACAGGACAGGCATGAGGCAGTCTTGGTTATCCACACGCTGGATGGAAATTCGAATTCCGCACACAGGCTATTCGTCAAATGGATGATTTGCGCCGTATCGACCTCAACCTGCTGCTGACCCTGCACGCCCTGCTGGCCGAGCAGCATGTCTCCCGCGCGGCCTTGCGCCTGCACCGCAGCCAGCCGGCGGTGAGTCATGCCCTGGCGCAGTTGCGCGAGATCTTCGCCGACCCGCTGCTGGTGCGTCGCGGTGGTCGTCTGCAACCCACTGCCCGCGCCCTGGCCCTGGCGCAGCCGCTGCAGGAGGCGCTGCAACAGCTCGACGCCCTGCTCAGCAGTCCTGGCTTCGATCCGGCACGGGCGCGGCGCGGCTTTCGCCTGGCGATGTCCGACTATGGCGCGCGGGTGGTGTTGCCGCCGCTGATGCGCAGCTTGCGCGAGGAGGCGCCGGGCATCGACCTGGTGGTGACCCAGGGCAGCCGCGAGGCGATGCTCAGTCAGTTGATGGATGGTGAAGTCGACCTGGCCCTGGGCGTATTCCCCGACCTGGCCGTGCCGCTGTGTGCCGAGACCCTGTTCGAGGAAACCTTCGCCTGCCTCGCCGACCGCGATACCCTGCCGGCCCGTGGTGGCCTGGAGCTGGCCGAGTGGCTGGCGCGGCCCCATGTGCTGGTGGCGGTGCGTCCCGGGGCCGACAACGAGATCGACCTGGCGCTGGCGGCGCTGGGTGTGCAGCGCCGGGTGGCCCTCGCTCTGCCACACTGGACGGCGGCCACCGAAGTGCTCGCCGGCACCGATCTGCTGTTGACCGTGGCGCGCCGCAGCCTGTCGCGGCCACCTCGCCGGCTGCGCTGTTTTCCGCCGCCGCTGCCGATCCGCGCCTTCGCTTTCCAGCAGGCCTGGCACGAACGCCGCGAGGGCGATGCCGCGCATCGCTGGTTGCGCGGGCAAGTGATGCGTGCCTGCCTGCTGGAACCTGCTGTTTCATGAGTTACCCAACCCGTTCACCCCGACATGGAGTTTGCCGATGACCCCGCGAATCCTCGCCAGCGTCCTGGCCCTGCTGGGCGCCAGCCAGATGGCCCAGGCCGACAGCTACAGCCAGTGCATGCAGGGCGCCAATACCACGGTCGCCATGCGCGACTGCTCCGGTGCCGAGCTCAAGCGCCAGGACACCCGTCTGAACCAGACGTACAAGCAGGCCATGGCCAGCCTCGAAGCCGAACAGCAAGGCAAGCTGCGCGATGCACAGCGCCTGTGGGTCAAGTACCGCGATGCCAATTGCGGGATGTATTACGGGCTGACCGGCGGGACCATCGATCAGTTGAACGGGGCGGGGTGTGAGGTGGACATGACCAGGCAGCGGGCGGATGAGCTGGAGAAGTTGCAAAACCATTGAGTCCGCCGCTGGACTTCAGCGCAAATGAAAAGCCCCGGGTCCTTGGGTCCCGGGGCTTTTATCGTCTCGCTTACTGGTTTTGGTCTATCAGCCCAACCGCTCCAGGAATTCTTCTTGCAGCAGCGCGTCATTGGCACTGCCGACCTGCTCGGTCACCGCGCGCTTGCTGCGCAGCTTGCCATACAGGTGTTCCAGGGCGTTGTTCAGTTTCTGGGCTGCACCCTCGATCGCCTGCTCCAGCGAGGCGGCCTTGTGGGTAACGGAAATCGGTTGATGGCCTTTTGGGCGTGCCTCCATCTGGCAGCGTTTGTCGTGCGGGCCGGGTTTTTCGCCGTTCTCGTCCCGCAGATGCACTTCGATGCGGGTCAGGGAGTCGTCGTAGCGGTCGAGCGTGCTTTCCACTGTGCTGCGTACCCACTGCTCCAGACGGATGTTGCCTTGAATATGGTTGTCGCTATTGACCTGGATTTGCATGATTCCAATCCTTATTCAGCTAGCTCGCAAGAGGCCGATGAGGGGAGGGACCCCTGTGGAAATCATTGCCTCTTGACTACAAGGTCAGGCACTTCGCCGAACATTTCAACCCCCTAAAAAATAAAAAATTATTCTTTCAAACGGGCTGGGAAATCGGGTTAGGATCAGGGAGATAAGTGGTCAGGGTTGGGCCGCAACGCGGCCCATTCGCGAGCAAGCTCGCTCCCACAGGGGATTGTGCAATCCTCAGAACGCCACCGACGTCTGCAGATACACCGTCCGCGGTTCCCCCACGTACTTGCCCTTGTTGTTGTCGTCGAACGACCGGGTGAAGTACTCGCGATTGAAGAGGTTCCTCACCCCCACCGCTACGTTCAGGTTCGACAGCTGCGGCCCGAAGTCATACGCCGCGCGGCTGCTGAACAGCATGTAGCCGGGGATCCGCCCGGTGCTGCCGTCGGCGCTTTCCCGCGCGGTATTGGCGTTGTCGGCGAACTGGTCGCTCTGGTACGTGCTGTCCAGGTTCAGCTTCCACGGACCCTCGGTGTAACCGACACCCAGCGTGCCCTTGTGCCGCGACGAGAACGGCACGCGGTTGCCCTTGTTCGCGCCGTCCTCGCGGATGCTCGCGTCGACGAAGGCGTAGCTGGCGTACACGTCGAAACCGGCGAGCGCCGGGCTGACGTCGTCGAGGGCGTATTTCACGCTGGTCTCCAGTCCCTGGTGACGGGTTTCGCCGCGGGCGATCACGCTGTCGTTGGTCTGGTTGCTTTCGTACTGGTTGTCGAAGTTGATGAGGAACAGGCCGGCTTCTGCCTGCAAGTTGCCGTTATCGTAGCGGGTGCCGACTTCCCAGGTACGCGCCTTCTCCGGCTTCACTTCACCCTGGTCGACGCGGTTGGGCATCTGGCTGTACTGCACGCTGCCGAACGAGCCTTCGGTGTTGGCGTAGAGGTTCCAGCTGTCGCTCAGGTGGTACATCACGTTGAGCGCCGGCAGGGCGGTGTTGTAGCTGCCCTGATAGTCCTTGCCGGTGAGGTTGTTGTTCTGCCGCGAGTCGATCATCTCGTAGCGGATGCCCGGGGTGATGGTCCACTGGCCGATGTCGATGCGGTCGTCGAGGAACAGCGCGTGGGCCTCGGTGGCGCCACGGGTATCGCGGTCGTTGCGGCTCGCCGTGCTCGGCAGGCGGTTGGCGCTGACCGCTTCCATGAAGCGCAGCTCGTGCCCGGCCTCGTTGACGTAGCGGTAGCCGAGGCCGACCTCGTGGTGGCTCTCACCGAGGGCGAAGCCCTGGGTGAAGCGGGTCTCGATACCGCGCACCCAGTATTCCCGCGGCGACAGCGAGATCGAGCTGCCCTGGCGCAGGTAGCCGCTGCGCAGGGTCTTGGTGAAGAAGCTGTTGACGCTGAACTGGCGCTCGCCGTCCTTGTAGTCGTAGCCGGCGTTGATCATGGTGCGGCGGCCCCAGAACTCGTCGACCAGTCGTGTCGACTGGTAGGGATCGGCCTTGTAGTCGGCCACGCTCAGACCGCCGGGCATCTGCGCCTCGCCCTCGTAGTACTGGGCCATGGCGTGCAGGCTGTTGGCCTCGTCGATCTGGAACCTGCCCTTGAGGATCAGGTCGTCGATCTGCGTGTCGCTGTGCTCGCGCCAGTCGCCGCCGCGGGTGCCGGAGTACAGCAGGGCGCCGCCGAGGCCGTTGTCGGCGGTGCCGCCGGCGAGCAGGTTGGCGCTGCTCTTGAAGCCGTCATGGCTGGACGACGGGCTGGTCTGGGTCTGCAGGCCGGCCTTCACGGTGGGCTCGTCGGGAATCGCCCGGGTCACGAAGTTGACGATGCCGCCGACGTTCTGTGGCCCGTAGCGCACCGCGCCGCCACCGCGCACCACGTCCACCGCATCCATGTTGCCGAGGCTGATCGGGGCGAAGGACAGCTGCGGCTGGCCATAGGGCGCGAAGGGCACCGGAATGCCGTCCATCAGCACCGTGGAGCGCGAGGCCAGGCGCGGGTTGAGGCCGCGAATGCCGAAGTTCAGGGCCATGTCGTGGCTGCCGGTGCCGTTGTTCTCCGGGGCGTTGACGCCGGGGATGCGGTTGAGCACTTCCCGCGCGCTGCTGGCGCCGCTGCGTTCGAATTCCTCGCGACGGATCACATCGCGGGCACCGGGGTGCTCGAAGACGTTGTCCTGCTGTGCATCGCCGAGCCAGTCACCGACCACGCTGGAGGCGCCGAGCTCGATCGGTGCGCTGGCGACGTCGCTCACAGGTTGCAGGCTGAAGGCATTGTCGCCTTCGGCGCGGGCTTCCAGGCCGGTGCCTTGCAGCAGGGCGGCGAGCCCCTGGGCCGGGGTGAAATCGCCGCTCAGGCCGTGGCTCCGCAGGCCCTGGGTGATTTCCGAGGCGAAGGAGATCAGCACGCCGCTGTCGCGACCGAACTGGTTCAGGGCGCTTTCCAGTGACATCGGCGCGATCTGGTAGCTGCGTGCCGGGGCTTCGGCGGCGTGCAGCGGGGCGACGCTGGCGAGGGACAGCAGCAGGGCGAGGGCGAGCGGGCTCGGTCGGAAGGGCATTGCGGGATCCTTGAGAAGAGCGGGAGGGAAGGGTTCTGTCTTCTCTGTCACGCGAGGTTCGGAAAACGGCTCACCGTTTTGAGATTTATTTTTGGGGACCGCTTTGCGGTCCTTCGCGGGCAAGCCACGCTCCTACCGGAATCGCGTGATATCGGGTTTGCCGCGCAATCGCGTGATATCCGGTTTGCCACGCAATCGCGTGATATCGGGTTTGCCGCGCAATCGCGTGATATCCGGTTTGCCACGCAATCGCGTGATATCGGGTTTGCCGCGCAATCGCGTGATATCCGGTTTGCCACGCAATCGCGTGATATCGGGTTTGCCGCGCAATCGCGTGATATCCGGTTTGCCACGCAATTTCGTGATATCGGGTTTGCCGTGCAATCGCGTGATATCCGGTTTGCCGCGCAATTGCGTGATATCGGATTTGCCGCGCAATCCTCGTAGGAGCGTGGCTTGCCCGCGAAGGCCTGCGCAGCAGGCCCAGACATCAGGCGCGAGCTTCCACCGTCACCCAATACCGGGTAAACCGCCGCACCCTGACCGGCAAGGCCACCTCCAGTAGTTCCAGGATCCGCTCGCTGTCCGCCAGCGGATAACTGCCCGACACCCGCAACCTGGCCACCGCCGGGTCGCAGTTGAGCTGCCCGCGTCGATAGCGCCCCAGCTCTTCGAGGAACTCCGCCAGCGGCATGTGCGCCGCCACCAGCATGCCGTCGACCCAGGCGCCGCTGTTGGCGTCCAGCGGCCCGCGCACGCTCCAGCCGGCTTCGTCGAAACGTGCCTGCTGCTCACGCTCCAGCACCTCCCCGGCCAGGCTCGCGTGCCCCTGGAACACCGCCACGCCACTCTGCCGCGACCACTGGCGAACATTGAAACGCCCGGCGGACAGGTCCAGCAGGCCATCGCGGGTCAGCACCCGCAACGGCCGGCGATCCTCGGCCACGTCGAGCAACAGTTCGCCGTCGAGCAGGTGCACCAGGCGCTGCCCGGCATCGAAGCGCACATCGGCGGCGCTGGCGGTGTTCAGGTGCAACTGGCTGCCGTCGTCCAGGCGCAGTTGCCGGCGCTGCCCCAGCGGGCTGCGGTAGTCCGCCAGCAGCGGCGGCAGGCGGTCGCTGGCCTGCATGCCCAGCCCCGCGGCGCTGCCGGCACCGAGTATCAGCAGCAACTTCAGGGCGCGACGCCGGCTGGCCGAGGCGGATGCCTGCAGGGTGGCGTGGGCCAGCGGGGATGACAGGCCGTTCAGGCGCTGGTTGACCCGCTGGATGTGCGCCCAGGCCTGACGGTGCTCTTCGCTGGCCTGCAACCAGCGCTCCATCGCCAGTTGCTGACGCGGGTCGAGACTGCCGCCCTGCAGCTCGATCAGCCAGTGCACGGCCTGTTCGGCGACGCGGGGGGAGAATGCGCGGTTGTCGTGGTTCACAGGGCGAAGTAACAGCGCATGGCCGCCTTGTTCAGATGACGTTTCACCGTGGCCAGGGAGATGCCCAGTTGCGCGGCGATTTCGTTGTAGCTCAGGCCATCGACCTGGGCCAGCAGGAAGGCGCGCTTGACCTGGCTCGGCAGGCCATCGAGCAGGCGGTCCAGTTCCAGCAGGGTGTCGAAGATGATCGCCCGGTGTTCCTCCGACGGCGCCACGTCTTCCGGCAACTGTGCCAGGGCTTGCAGGTAGGCGCGCTCCAGCTCCTGGCGGCGGTAGTGGTTGAACAGCACGCGCTTGGCCACGGTGGTGAGGAAGGCGCGCGGCTCGTTCGGCGCCGGTGCCTCGCGGGCCTGCAGCAGACGCATGAAGGTGTCCTGGGCCAGGTCGGCGGCATTCTCCGGGCAGCCCAGACGCCGCCGCAGCCAGCCGGTGAGCCAGTGATGATGGTCGTGGTAGAGGCCTTCCAGCGAAGTCGAGAGAACGCGAGGGGCGCTGGGCACCTGAACACTCCGGCGCCGCGATGCGCAAAAGAATAAGAATTGTTCGCATTGTATGTGGGAAAAGCTCAGACCGGCAATCGGACAATGACCGCCGGTGTGTAAGACAGTTTTGCGTGTGAGAATCCTTATCATTTATATTGTCGGCCTTTTCCGCCGTGGACATTCCTTCATGAAGAGCAAAGCCGCCGGCCTGAACCTGAGTTACCGCCTGGCCGTGGCCTCGCGCTGCCTCGCGGCGTTGCTCGGTGGCTATCTGCTGGCGTCCATGGCCAGCGTCTGCCTGAGCCTGTTGCTGCCGCTGCCACGCCCCGAGGCGGTGCTCAGCGGCATGATGAGCTCGTTCCTGTTCTACCTCGGCGCTTTCCTCTGGGCGTTCGCCGCGCGCACCGCGGCCAGGGCCTGGCTGGGTATCCTGCTGCCGGCCGTGGTGCTGGCGGCGATCAATGGACTGACGTACTGGATGAACCAGCCATGAAAGAGGGTTTCCGCCAGGCGATGGCCTGGCTGCACACGTGGGCCGGACTGATTTTCGGCTGGTTGCTGTTCGCGATCTTCCTCACCGGGACGATGTCCTACTTCAAGCCCGAGATCACCCGCTGGAGTCAGCCGGAGATCCCCGTGCACGCGCTGGACACCGCCACCAGCCTGGACAGGGCCCAGGACTACCTGCAACGCCATGCCGCCGATGCGCCGAGCTGGTTCATCCAGTTGCCGGACGAACGCACCCCCGGCATCGGCGTCGGCTGGCGTGGCGGCGACGGTCCGCGCGGCTTCACCCGCAAGACCCTCGACGCCGCCACCGGCGAGGCAATCGAGGCCCGCGACACCCGTGGCGGGGACTTCTTCTACCGCTTCCACTTCCAGCTGGAGATGCCCCATCCCTGGGGCCGCTGGCTGGCGACCTTCGCCGCGCTGATGATGCTGGTCGGCCTGGTCACCGGGATCATCACCCACAAGAAGATCTTCAAGGAGTTCTTCACCTTCCGTCCCGGCAAGGGCCAGCGTTCCTGGCTCGACGGGCACAACGCGATCGGCGTGCTGGTGCTGCCGTTCCACCTGATGATCAGCTACAGCAGCCTGGTGATCTTCATGTACATGGTCATGCCGGCGAGCATCCTCGCCAGCTATGGCAGCGACGAGCAGGCGTTCTTCAACGACGTGTTCAGCCCGCGGCAGACCCTGCAGCCATCCGGTGAGAAGCAGCCGCTGCCGGCCTTGCCGCAGTTGTACGCGAAGGTCCTGGAGCAGGCGCCCGAGGCGAAGGTGATCTGGGTCGACGTGCAGCGCCCCGGCGATCGCAATGCCCAGGTGCTGTTCATCCCCGACGGCCATGAGCGCGTCGCCGTGCAGCGCGGCGCCGGCTGGCGCTACGACGCCGCCGACGACTCGCTGGCCTGGCGCGCGCGCGCCGAGCATGTGCCGGGGATCATCAGTGGCGGCTTCTATGGCCTGCACATGGCCTCGTTCGCCGGGCCACTGCTGCGCTGGCTGTACTTCTTCTTCGGCCTGGCCGGCACCGCGGTGATCGGCACCGGCCTGGTGCTGTGGCTCGGCAAGCGCCAGCTCAAGCATGCGAAAAGCGGCACCCAGCCATTCGAACTGCGTCTGGTCGAGGTGCTGAATATCGCCAGCATGAGCGGGCTGATCCTCGCCGTGGCCGGTTTCTTCTGGGCCAATCGCCTGCTGCCGGTAGCCTTGCAGGGGCGCGCCGACTGGGAGGTCAATGTGTTCTTCGGCGTCTGGCTGAGCGCGTTGCTGCATGCCGTGCTGCGACCGGGCCGACGCGCCTGGGGCGAGCAACTGGCCCTGGCGGCGCTGCTCTGGGCGGGGCTGCCGCTGCTCAACGCCCTGAGTACCGGGCAAGGCCTGCAGCATTCCCTGCGCGGCGGCGACTGGGCCATGGCCGGCTTCGACCTCACCGCCCTCGGCTGTGGCCTGTTCCTCGCCTGGAGCGCCGGCAAGATGTTCGGCGAGCCGACCCCGGCGCCCAAGCGCGTGCCACGGCCGGCCAAGGCCGCGCCCGCGCGCAACAGTGAAGCGGAGGCAGGCTGATGCTGGCGATCGCCCTGTTTGCCTTCGCGGGGTCCGCCGCGCTGTGCCTGGCCATGGACAAGCATTTCAACGAACTGCTCGGTCGCAAGGCGACGGCGGCGCAACTGCTCGGCCTGCGCGGCGCCGGCTGGCTGCTGCTGGCCCTCGCCCTGGGTGCGGCGGTTGAGCACGCGGGCTGGGCCGTGGGGCTGGCCGAGTTCTTCGGCATGTTCATGGCCGGCTTGTGCCTGTGGGTGTTCGTCCTGCCCTATCGACCGCGCTGGCTGCTCGGGCTGGCCCTGCTCAGCCTGCTGCTGGCGCCCTTTGCCGCGCTGGGGTTGATCTGAAGCGATGAACGAACCTTTCGATCCGCCACCCGCCGACACCCCGGCGCGGGCACGCTTCCTCCAGGTATTCCTGGCCCAGCGCGGGCGCATGGAAAGCCTGGTGAGCCGGCGGGTCGGTTGCCGGGCGACGGCGGCGGACCTGGTGCAGGACCTGTTCCTGCGCTTCTGGCGCCGGCCGCAGGTCGAGGTCGAAGCCCTGGACAGCTATCTGATGCGCTGCGCCGGCAATATCGCCATCGACCACCTGCGCAGCGAAGGTGCCCGCGAGCGGGTCACCGACAGCCTGGCCGAGCCGCTGCAGCCGTCGCTGGACAGCGAGCCGCAGGCCGCCCTCGAAGCCGACAGCGACCTGCGCCGGATCGAGGCGGCCCTGCGCCAGTTGCCCGAGCGCACCCGGCATATCTTCCTGCTCAACCGCATCCATGGGCGCACCTATGGCGAGATCGCCAAGGTCATGAACCTGTCCCAAAGTGCCGTGGAAAAACATATGATGCGTGCCCTCGAGGCCTGCAAGGCGAGTGTCGCCGTGGACCCCGAGCAATCCCGCAAGCCAGGAAGCGCGCCGCGATGAACGCCCCGACCAGCCCTGAACAGCAGCAGACCGCCCTCGACTGGCTGACCCGTATCAACGGCCAGCCGGCGCTGGCCGAGGGCGCGGCGTTCAAGCGCTGGCTGCTCAGCGATCCGGCGCACGGCCAGGCCTACCGCGAGGCGCAGCAACTGTGGCGGCTCAGCGAAGCGCCGGCCGCGCGCCTGGCCAGCGAGGAAGACCCGGCGCTGCAAGCCTACCTGCGCGCCATGCAGCGTCCGGCCGCGTCGTCCTGGCGCAGGCTGGGCAGCCTGGCGGCCGCCGCCTCGGTGCTGCTGATGCTCGCTCTCGGTGCCGGCTGGCATCCGGCGGACTGGCTGCGTGACTTCGCTGCCGACCATGTGGCGGCGGTGGGGCAGGTCCGTGACGTGACCCTGGCCGACGGCTCGCAACTGACGCTGGATGCCGACAGCGCCATCAGCGTCGATTTCAGCAACGGCCAGCGGCGCATCGAGGTGCAGCGTGGCGCGGTGTTCTTCCAGGTCGCGCACACCGGCCAGCCGTTCATCGTCGAGGCCGACGGTGGACGCACCGAGGTGCTGGGGACGAAGTTCGAGGTGCGTCGGCAGGACGGCGGGGTGGACGTCACCGTGCTGTCCGGGCGGGTCGCGGTCAGCGCCGGCGAAGGCCAGCCGCCGCAGATCCTCGGCGCCAACCAGCAGGTGGACTACCGCGACGGCAGCGCCGGCGGCGTGCACGGTGTCGACAGCGAAAGCCGCCTGGCCTGGCGCCAGGGCTGGCTGAACTACTACCAGGTGCCGCTGCGCCAGGTGGTCGACGACCTGGCCCGCTATTACCCGGGGCGGATCCTGCTGCTCGACGGCGACCTCGGCGCGCGCAAGGTCAGTGGCAGCTTCCCCGGCAACGATCCGCTGGCGGCGCTCGACGCCCTTGGCGCGGTGGCCGGATTCCAGCGCCACACCCTGCTTGGCCGGGTCACGTTGCTGCGCTGAAAAAAAATTCGCAAAAGGGGTGAGGTACTTCGCGACGGCATCCGTGTAGTGAGTGGAAGTGCGATCTATTCGCATTAATAAGGTTCTCTCACAGGTTCATCGGCATGCGTGCAAGGTCGGCGGTGGTTCACAGTCTTTCAATCGGTATGGCAGCGGGCCTGATGGCCGTCGGGGTGGTGCCGACGCATGCCGCGGAGCAGATCGAGCAGGTCTATGCCTTCGACCTCGCGGCCAAGCCGCTGCCTCAGGCGCTGAGCGATTTCAGCCGGATCACCGGCCTCAGCGTGGTCTACACCGTCGACCTGCCGAGCCTGCCGGCACCGGCGCTGAGCGGCCGGCTCAGTGCCGAGCAGGCGTTGCAGCGCCTGCTGCAGAACTCCGGCTTCGGCTATCGTCGCCTCAACGCCCGCACCCTGACTCTTGAACCAGTGGCCCGCGATGCCGGTACCCTGAGCCTCGACGCTACCAGCGTCACCGCGCAGGCGAACGGCGTCGGCAGCTACAGCCAGCCGCAGAGCACCTCGATCATGCGTGGCTCGGCATCGAGCATGGACATCCCCCAGGCGATCAACGTGGTGCCCGAGCAGGTGCTCAAGGACCAGGCCCCGCGCAACCTCGACGATGCCCTGTACAACGTCAGCGGCATCACCCAGGGCAACAACTTCGGCGGTACCTCCGACACCGTGATGAAGCGCGGCTTCGGCGACAACCGTGACGGTTCGATCATGCGCGACGGCATGCCCATCGTGCAGGGCCGCAGCCTCAACGCCACCACCGAGCGGGTTGAAGTGCTCAAGGGCCCGGCCTCGCTGCTGTACGGCATCCAGGACCCGGGCGGGGTGATCAACGTGGTCAGCAAGCGCCCGCAACTGCAGGGCTACAACGCCCTCAACCTGCGCGGCTCGACCTATGGCTCGGGCAAGAACGGCAGCGGCGGCGGCCTCGACAGCACCGGCGCGCTGGGCGACAGCGGCCTGGCCTATCGCCTGGTGCTGGACCACGAGGACGAAGACTACTGGCGCAACTACGGTGTGCACCGCGAATCGCTGGTGGCGCCGTCGCTGGCCTGGTACGGCGAGAACACCCAGGTGCAGTTGGCTTACGAACACCGCGAGTTCGTCTACCCGTTCGACCGCGGCACCGCCATCGACCCGAACACCAACCGGCCGCTGCACATTCCCGCCGAACGCCGCCTGGACGAGCCGTTCAACGACATGGAAGGGCGTTCGGACCTGTATCGCCTGGAGATCGATCACCAGTTCAACGACGACTGGAAGGCCCACTTCGGCTACAGCTGGAACCGCGAGACCTACGATGCCAGCCAGGTGCGGGTGACCGGGGTCAACGCCAGCCGTGGCACCCTGACCCGCAGCATCGACGGCACCCACGGCTCGCTCAGCAGCGACCGCTTCGCCACCCTGAGCTTCGACGGCAAGGTGCAGATCGCCGGGTTGCGCAACGACCTGCTGTTCGGCGTCGACAGCGAATACCGCAAGATCTACCGCTCGGACCTGATCCGCCAGGCGTCGCGCAGCACCTTCAGCTACCTCAACCCGGTGTATGGCCGCGAAGTCGAGGGCAGCACCGTGCGTGCCAGCGACAGCGCGCAGACCGACAAGCTGCGCAACGACGCGCTGTTCTTCCAGGACTCGCTGCACCTGGACGATCACTGGATCCTGGTGGCCGGCGCGCGCTGGCAGACCTACGACCAGTACGCCGGGCGCGGACGGCCTTTCAAGGCCAACACCGACAACAACGACCAGGCCTGGGTGCCGCATGCCGGGGTGGTCTACAAGGTCGACGACACCTTGTCGCTGTACGGCAGCTACAGCGAATCGTTCAAGCCCAACTCCAGCATCGCGCCGCTGACCGGTGGCCTGGTGCTCGACTCGGCGATCGCGCCGGAGGAGGGCAAGTCCTGGGAGGTCGGCGCCAAGCTGGACCTGCCGGAATCCCTCAGCGCCACGGTGGCGCTGTTCGATATCACCAAGCGCAATGTGCTGGTGTCCAACTTCGATACCGCGACTGGCGACACCGTCTACAGCGCGGCGGGGGAGGTGAAGTCCCGCGGGCTGGAAGTGGACGTGAGCGGACCGTTGAGCGAGCGCTGGAGCCTGATGGGCAGCTATGCCTACACCGATGCGGAAGTGACCAAGGACCCGGACTACCAAGGCAATCGCCTGCAGAACGTGGCGAAGCACAGTGGATCGTTGTCGGCGGTGTACGACGTCGGTGCGGTCTTCGGCGGCGACCGCCTGCGGCTGGGCGCGGGGGCGCGCTATGTGGGCGAGCGGGCGGGCAACCCGGTCAACGATTTCGACCTGCCGCCGTACACCGTGGCGGATGCCTTCGCCAGTTATGAAACGAAGCTGGACGCGCACAAGGTGCGCTTTCAGTTGAACGTGAAGAACCTGTTCGACAAGACCTACTACACCTCGGCGGTGAACCGCTACTTCGTGGCGATGGGGGATGCGCGGCAGGTGAGCCTGTCGAGTACGTTGGAGTTCTGAGGCGGGCCGTAGGCGCTGGCTTGTCGTGTGACGAACCACTGCGAAGGAGCGCAAAGCGGTCCCGGTTCCCGATCTGAAACCATGTCGGCGGTAGCAATCTTGCGGCCGCTGCGCGCCCGTTTCGCGGGCAAGCCGCGCTCCTACGGTGGCGGGGTGAAGCGGTCGATTGTCGTAGGAGCTGGCTTGCCTGCGAAGGACCGCAAAGCGGTCCCGGTTCCCGATCTGAGACCGTGCCGGCGGTAGCAATCTTGCGGCCGCTACGCGCCCGTTTCGCGGGCAAGCCGCGCTCCTACGGTGAGAGATGCTTTTGTAGGAGCTGGCTTGCCTGCGAAGGACCGCAAAGCGGTCCCGGTTCCCGATCTGAGACCATGCCGGCGGTAGCAATCTTGCGGCCGCTGCGCGCCCGTTTCGCGGGCAAGCCGCGCTCCTACGGTGAGACTGACGCGATCTGCTTTTGTAGGAGCTGGCTTGCCTGCGAAGGACCGCAAAGCGGTCCCGGTTCCCGATCTGAAGTCATGTCGGCGGTAGCAATCTTACGGCCGCTACGCGCCCGTTTCGCGGGCAAGCCGCGCTCCTACGGTGGCGGGGTGAAGCGGCCGATTGTCGTAGGAGCTGGCTTGTCGTGTGACGAACCACTGCGAAGGACCGCAAAGCGGTCCCGGTTCCCGATGTGAAGCCATGCCGGCGGCAGCAATCCTGCGGCCGCTGTGCGCCCGTTTCGCGGGCAAGCCGCGCTCCTACGGTGGCGGGGTGAAGCGGCCGATTGTCGTAGGAGCTGGCTTGCCTGCGAAGGACCGCAAAGCGGTCCCGGTTCCCGATCTTAAGCCATGCCAGCGGCAGCAATCTTGCGGCCGCTACGCGCCCGTTTCGCGGGCAAGCCGCGCTCCTACAACCAAACCGCGTCCCAATGCGAATAATCTCTCGCCCGGGCAACCAGACCTGCACGCACTGGATTGGTAATGATGTACCGCGCCACTTCACGGACATCCTCCTCTCGGCGCAATGCGTGGTCGTGAAACCCTTCCTGCCAACACTGCCCCTTACGCTGAAGCACCCGATTGATCCCGAGTGCACTACGAGATTTGAAGCGCCGCATCAGCGCCCCCAGGGTCCCCTCATGCAGATCCACCAGCCAATGGATATGGTCCGGCATTACCACCCAGGCCAGCGAACTGGCGTGCCCCTCTTCTTGAGCAAGACGGAACTGGCCAACGATCAGTCGAGCCAGTTTCAAATCATGGAAAAGAGGTTCTCGGTCCCGGACAACACTGGTGAGCAGGTAAAGTCGGCCGGTTTCGGAAAACCGGCCACGACGCAGGCGATCAGACATTGGGGTTCTTCCTTGAAAGTCGAGATTTCAAGGTAGTGGTGGAGAGAGAAGCGGGTGATGGGGGAGTGGTTCCGAGTGTGTCAGGAGGAGCCTGCCTCGCGCAACGCCAATCTGTACGCCCCCGGCGTAGCCCCCTGCGCCTGGCGAAAGCGGTTGCTGAAATGACTGGCACTGGCAAACCCGCACGCCAGCGCCACTTCGCCCAACGGCAGATCCCCACCCGCGAGCAACTGCCGGGCCTTGGCCAGGCGCCGCGCCAGCAGGTACTGATGCGGCGGCAAGCCGAAGCTCTCGCGGAACATCCGCGCGAAATGGTATTCCGACAGGCTGCACAATCCGGCCAGTTCGCTCAGGCCGATCGACTGCTCCAGATGCGTCTCGATGTAGTCCGCCAACTGCCGGCGCTGGTGTGGCGCCAGCCCGCCCTTCAGCTTCAGGCCCTCGCGCAGTCCGACCTGGCTGAGGATCGCGTGGCCGAGGATTTCATGGGCCAGGCTGCTGGTCAGCAAGCGCTCCCCGGGCTCGTTCCAGTTCAGTGCGATCAACTGGCGAAACCGCGCCGCCTGCCGCGGATCTTCAAGAAAGTCCGCCTCGCGCAGTTGCAACTGTCTGGGCTCGCGGTCCAGCAGGGTTACGCAGCCGAGGGCGAACTGCTCCTCACTGATGTACAGGTGAGCCAGGCGAATGCTGCCGTTGACGATCCAGTGCGAGACACAGCCCGCGGGCATGATGCACAGCTTGTCCGGCGCGCCCTTGCGTCCCGGCTGGCCGCGACGGAACGTACCGGTACCCTCGGCGATGTAGCAGGACAGGGTGTGGTGGCTGGGGGCTTCGTAGTCGCGGGCATCATGACGGTTGCTCCACAACGCCGCCGCAATGCCTTCGCCCAGCAGCGCGCTGCTTTCCAGGCGGGCATGGGGCGAAGCATTCATGGATTTGAACACCTGCAACTGGTCGAGCGCGGTCATGATGGCTACCTCCGACGCCATCCTACGCCCTGGGAATTGGTCTGACAGCCCGCTGCCCGACAAAAGCGCAAGTTTGTGCAAGCGTCCGACCTGTTTTGCGCAGGAGACTGAAGGCAACCGTAGGAGCCTTCGCCATGAACCTCTCGCTTTACCTGCTCACCGTGCTGATCTGGGGCACCACCTGGATCGCCCTGAAACTGCAACTGGGCGTGGTCGCCATTCCGGCGTCCATCGTCTATCGCTTCGCCCTGGCGGCGCTGGTGCTGTTCGCCTTTCTCCTGCTCAGCCGCAAGCTGCAGCCGATGAACCGGCGCGGGCACCTGGTCTGCGTGGCGCAGGGGCTGTGTCTGTTCTGCGTCAACTTCATCTGCTTCCTCACCGCCAGCCAATGGGTGACCACCGGGCTGATCGCCGTGGTGTTCTCCACCGCCACCCTGTGGAACGCACTGAACGCGCGGGTGTTCTTCGGCCAGAAGATCGCCGCCAACGTCCTGCTGGGCGGGGCAATGGGGCTGGCGGGGCTGGGGTTGCTGTTCTGGCCGGAGCTGGCCGGGCAGGCGGCGAGCCATGAAACCTTGCTCGGGCTTGGCCTGGGGCTGGCGGGGACGCTGTGTTTTTCCGCTGGCAACATGCTGTCCAGCGTGCAGCAGAAGGCCGGTCTGCGGCCGCTGACCACCAATGCCTGGGGCATGCTCTATGGCGCGACGATGCTGGGGCTGTATTGCCTGGTCAGCGGGGTGCCGTTCGGCATGGACTGGAGCACGCAGTACATCGGCTCGCTGCTGTACCTGGCGATTCCCGGGTCGGTGATTGCCTTTACCGCCTACCTGACCCTGGTCGGGCGCATGGGGCCGGAGCGGGCGGCGTATTGCACCGTGCTGTTTCCGCTGGTGGCGCTGAATGTGTCGGCGGTGGTGGAGGGGTATGAGTGGACGGCACCGGCGCTGGTGGGGCTGGTGTTGGTGATGATGGGGAATGTGTTGGTGTTCAGGAAGCCGAAGGTCAAGGTGCTGGCTGGTGAAGCGGTGTTGAGGTAGAGGTTTTTTCGGTGGTCTCAAGTGCCCCATCGCGGGCAACGCCCGCTCCCACAACCGGCAAACCTTGTGGGAGCGGGCGTTGCCCGCGATGAGGCCCTCAAGGCCTACTTCCAGACCTGCGGGTTCACCAGGTCCCGCGGTCGCTCACCCAGCAGGGCCGCGCGCAGGTTGTCGATGGCCCGGTTGGACATGGCGTCCCGGGTCTCGGCGGTCGCCGAACCGACATGGGGCAAGGTCACCGCATTGCTCAGCGAGAACAGCGGCGATTCGCTCAGCGGCTCCTTCTCGTACACATCCAGCCCCGCGCCACGAATGGTGCCGTTCTGCAATGCCTCGACCAGCGCCGCCTCGTCCACCACCGGCCCGCGCGACACGTTGATCAGGAAGGCACTGCGCTTCATCTGCCGCAGTTGTTCGGCGCCGATCAGGTGTTTGGTCTGCGCGCTCAGCGGCACCACCAGACAGACGAAATCGGCTTGCGCGAGCAACTGCTCCAGGCTGACGAACGTTGCCCCGAACGCCTGTTCCAGCGCCGGCTTGCGACTGTTGCCGCTGTACAGGATCGGCATGTTGAAGCCCAGGTGCCCACGCCGTGCGATGGCCGCGCCGATATTGCCGGCACCGACGATCCCCAGGGTCTTGCCATGCACGTCCGAGCCGAAGTGCGAAGGCGCCACGGTGGCCTTCCAGTTGCCGGCCTTGGTCCAGGCATCCAGCTCGGCGACCCGCCGGGCACTGCTCATGATCAGGCTGAAGCCGAGGTCGGCGGTGCTTTCGGTGAGCACGTCGGGGGTGTTGGTCAGGGCGATGCCGCGTTCGCTCAGGTAGGCGACGTCATAGTTGTCGTAACCCACCGAGACGCTGGACACCACTTCCAGCTTCAGCGCACCTTCCAGTTGCGCCTGGCCCAGCTTGCGCCCCGCGCCGATCAGGCCGTGGGCCTCGGGCAGCGCTTCGTTGAACTGGGCGGCGATATCGCCGTGCTTCGGGTCGGGAACGATGACGTTGAAGTCCTGCCGCAGGCGCTCGGCCATGGGCGGGGTGATGCGGCTGAAAGCGAGTACCGTCTTTTTCATCAGCGAAATCTCAGCGGGCGTCGGGAAATGAGTAGCACGCTATCATTCCCGACGCCCGCTGTGTATGACGATTTCAGTTCGCCAGACGCAGTTCGTGAGTTTTCAGGTCCGCTTCATGGGCCGCGAGAATCTCCGGCAGGGAGTTGCGCAGGTACTCGACCCAGGTCTTGATCTTGGCATCCAGGTACTGCCGCGATGGGTAGATCGCGTACAGGTTCAGCTCCTGCAGGCGATATTCCGGCATCACCCGCACCAGGGTGCCGTCGCGCAGGCCGTCGATGGCCGAGTAGATCGGCAGCACACCGACCCCCATGCCACTGCGGATCGCCGCCTTCATCGCATCGGCCGAGTTCACCTGGAACGGTGCCTGGGTGATGTTCACCACTTCCTGACCTTCCGGGCCGTCGAACAGCCACTTTTCCAGTGGGATCACCGGGCTGACCATGCGCAGGCAGGCATGCTTGAGCAGGTCCGACGGCTTGTGCGCGCCGCCGTGCATGGCCACGTACTCCGGCGAGGCGCAGACGATGCTGTAGGTGATGCCCAGGCGCTGCGAAACGAAACCGGAGTCCGGCAGTTCGCTGGCGAGCACGATGGACACGTCGTAGCCCTCGTCCAGCAGGTCCGGCACGCGGTTGGCCATGGTCAGGTCGAAGGTCACGTCCGGATGGGTCTGGCGATAGCGGGCGATGGCGTCGATGACGAAATGCTGGCCGACCCCGGTCATCGAGTGCACTTTCAGTTGCCCGGCGGGGCGCGCGTGGGCGTCGCTGGCCTCGGCCTCGGCTTCCTCGACATAGGTGAGGATCTGCTCGCAGCGCATCAGGTAGCGCTTGCCGGCCTCGGTCAGCGCGATGCGCCGGGTGGTGCGGTTGAGCAGGCGGGTTTGCAGGTGTGCTTCCAGGTTGGAAACCGCCCGCGAGACGTTCGCGGTGGTCGTATCCAGCTGCACGGCGGCGGCGGTAAAGCTGCCGACCTGCGCGACGCAGCTGAAAGCACGCATGTTTTGCAGGGTGTCCATGGGGCGCTCTCAAAGAAGACGACGGAATTGTGACATGAAGTTACTAAGCCGGTCTTCCGACTAAAGCCGGATTATCGCCGTTTTGGTAACAAAGATTCGCAGGAAAGCACGCTTATCGCCATCGCGGCGCGCCCCTAGAATTGCGGCGTCCTGGTTTCATCCACCTACGTCGGGAATTCGCCGCTGTGCCGCGTCGCATCATCAGAGCGCTGAATGCGCTCAGTGTCTGTGCCCTTAGCTTGACCTTGAGCGGCTGTATCGGAACCTGGGGCATCGCCCCGCAAAGCAGGACGCTGCAAGCCAATACCCTGACCACCGACGCGGCCATCGCCGAGGCCGCCCGTGATGCGCACTGGCCCGAGCAGCAGTGGTGGCGCGCCTACGGCGATGCCCAACTGGATCGCTGGATGAGCCTGGCCCTGAGCGACAGCCCGAGCCTGGCCATGGCCGCGGCGCGGGTTCGCGAGGCGCGGGCCATGGCTGGGGTGGTCGAGTCGGCGGAGAAACTCCAGGTCAATGGCGACGCCACCCTCAAGCGCCACAACTGGCCGGAAGACCAGTTCTACGGCCCTGGCGCGCTGTCCGGCGCCAACACCTGGGACAACAACGCCGCCCTCGGTTTTCGCTATGCCCTCGACCTCTGGGGCCGCGAGGAAAACGCCAGCGAGCAGGCCGTGGACCTTGCCCACCTGAGCGTGGCCGAGGCCCGCCAGGCACAGCTCGAACTGCAGAACAACGTGGTTCGCGTGTACATCCAGCTGTCCCTGCACTTCGCCCAGCGCGACGTGGTCAAGGCCGAGCTGGCCCAGCAGGAACAGATCCTCGCCCTGGCCGAACGGCGCCTGGCCGGCGGCATCGGCACCCATTTCGAAGTCAGCCAGGCACAGACCCCGTTGCCGGAAACCCATCGCCAGCTGGATGCCCTCAACGAGGAAATCGCCCTGGCGCGCAACCAGCTCGCCGCATTGGCCGGCAAGGGCCCGGGGCAGGGCGCGCAGTTGCAGCGTCCGCAACTGTCCCTCGGCGCACCGCTGAAACTGCCCTCGGCCTTGCCCGCGGAGCTGGTCGGCCAGCGTCCGGACGTGGTCGCCAGTCGCTGGCGGGTGGCGGCCCAGGCCCGCGGCATCGATGTCGCCCATGCCGGGTTCTTCCCCAACGTCGACCTGATCGGCGGCCTCGGCTTCATGGCCACCGGCGGCGGCCCCCTGGAGTTTCTCAGCGGGCGCAAGTTCAACTACAACGTCGGCCCGGCCATCAGCCTGCCGATCTTCGACGGCGGCCGCCTGCGCTCGCAGCTCGGTGTCGCCTCGGCCGGCTACGACATCGCCGTGGCGCGCTACAACCAGACCGTGGTCGAGGCGCTCAAGGGCATTTCCGATCAGTTGATCCGCCGCGAGTCGATGAAGGAACAGGCGCACTTCGCCGCCGAGTCCGTGGCCTCGGCGCGCAAGACCTACGACATCGCCCTGGTCGCCTTCCAGCGTGGCCTCACCGACTACCTCAACGTGCTCAACGCGCAGACCCTGCTGTTCAAGCAGCAGATGATCGAGCAGCAGGTCCAGGCCGCGCGCCTGAGTGCCCATGCCGGGCTGGTCACCGCGCTGGGCGGCGGCCTTGGCGCGGGCGCCGACGTGCCTGACGCCGAGCGCCAGGCGCCACCGCCGACACCCCGCACCCTGGCAATCTTCGACAAGCCTGGCCACGCCCAATGAACGCACTGGCCTTGCCGCTGCGCTGGCTCGCCTCCCTGGAGTGGCGCCGCGGCTTTCTCGAGTGGGCGCGCACTGACGGCGTGACCTGGGTCTACATCTTCAAGGTGCTGACCGCCGCCTTCGTCACCCTGTGGCTGGCCATGCGCCTGGAGCTGCCGCAGCCGCGCACGGCGATGATCACCGTGTTCATCGTCATGCAGCCGCAGAGCGGGCATGTGTTCGCCAAGAGCTTCTACCGCGTGCTCGGTACCCTGGCCGGCTCGGCGATGATGGTCGCGCTGATCGCCATCTTTCCGCAGAACACCGAGCTGTTCCTGCCCAGCCTGGCGCTGTGGGTCGGCCTGTGTTCGGCGGGGGCGATGCGCTACCGCACCTTCCGCGCCTATGGCTTCGTCCTCGCCGGCTACACCGCGGCGATGATCGGCCTGCCGATTCTCGACCAGCCGCAGCAGGCCTTCATGGCCGCGGTATGGCGGGTGCTGGAGATCGGCCTGGGGATCTTCGTCTCGACCCTGGTCAGCGCCGCGATCCTGCCGCAATCGGCCAGCGCCGCCATGCGCAATGCCCTGTACCAGCGTTTCGGCGTGTTCGCCGGGGTGGTGGTGGAAGGCCTGCGCGGCGACAGCCAGCGCGATCGCCTGGAAACCAGCAACGTGCGCTTCATCGCCGAGGCGGTGGGCCTGGAGAGCCTGCGCAGCGTCACCGCCTTCGAAGACCCGCACATGCGTCGACGCAGCGGCCGCCTGGTGCGCATGAACAGCGAGTTCATGGCCATCACCACGCGCTACAACGCCTTGCATCAGTTGCTCGAACGCCTGCGCCTGCGCGGCCCGCTGCAGATCGTCGGGGCCATCGAACCGGGCCTGAAGACCCTCGCCGAACTGCTCGATCCCTATGTTGGCCGCGCCCTGACCGATGCCGACGCGGTGCGTCTGGCCCAGCAGTTGGCGGCCTACAAGGACGGTCTGCCGACGCAGGTCCGTGCCCTGCGCGCGGCCTATGAGGAAACCGCGCCGAGCGAGTCCGACCTGCTGGATTTCCACACCGCCTACGAACTGCTCTACCGCTTCGTCGACGACATGCACAGCTACGCCGAGACCCACGCCTCGCTGGCCGCGCACAACCATGAGCGCGAGCAGTGGGACGAGCCCTATGTGGCGCAGACCAGCTGGCTGGTCTCGGCCGCCGCCGGGGTGCGGGCGGCGGCGGTACTGCTGTTGCTCGGCAGTTTCTGGCTGCTCAGCGACTGGCCCAGCGGCGGCATGATGACCCTGATCGCCACGGTCACCGTGGGCCTTTCGGCGGCGTCGCCGAACCCCAGGCGGCTGTCCTTCCAGATGGCCTGCGGCACTTTGTTCGGCGCCTTCGTCGGCTTCTTCGAGACCTTCTTCGTGTTCCCCTGGATCGACGGCTTCGCGCTGTTGTGCCTGGTGCTCGCGCCCGTGCTGGCCATTGGTGCCTTCCTTGCCGCGCGCCCGGCCTACGCCGGTTACGGCATCGGCCTGCTGGTGTTCTTCGCCATCGGTTCGGTGCCGAACAACCTGACGCTGTACAACCCCTACACCTTTATCAACGACTACATCGGCATGATCATCGGCATGCTGGTCTGCGCCGCCGCCGGGGCGATCATCCTGCCGCCCAACAGCCGCTGGTTGTGGAGCCGCCTGGAGCAGGATCTGCGCGAACAGGTGCTGTTCGCCATCAGCGGGCGCCTGCGTGGCCTCGGTTCCGGTTTCGAAAGCCGCACCCGCGACCTGCTGCACCAGGCCTATGGCCTGGCGGTCGGCCAGCCCCTGGTGCAGAGCCGCCTGTTGCGCTGGATGTTCGTGGTGCTGGAAGTCGGTCACGCCATCATCGAACTGCGCAAGGAGCAGGCGATCCTCCCGGTGCATCCGTCCTATGCCGAAGCGCAGCCGTGGCGCCAGGCCATCCGCGTGATGGGGCGGGCGCTGGCGCGGTTGTTCCTGCAGCCGTCGGCGAGCAACCACGAGCGCGCCCTGGTGGCGGTGGAGCATGCCATCAGCCGCGTGCAGGCCACCGACGAACCGTTCGCCCGTCACTTCGACACCTCGGCCCTGCGCCGGGTGCAGAGCTACCTGCACTTCATCCGCACTTCGCTGCTCGACCCACAATCACCGTTGGCCGAATACGGCGCGGTGCAAGGACTGCCGCATGCTTCGTGAAATCGCCTTCCATGGCCTGTACATGCCCACCGTGACCCTGATGTTCCTGTTCGCGGCGGGCCTTGCCTGGGGGCTGGACCGCTTTATCGCCAGCGTCGATGGCTACCGTTTTTTCTGGCACCCGGCCTTGCTGCGCCTGTGCCTGTTTGTCTGCCTGTTCGGCGCCATGGCGCTGACCGTCTACCGTTGAGAGCCCGTCGATGAAGAAGTTTTTCAGCCTGATCGCCACCTTGCTCGTGCTGGCCGCCGCCGTGGTGATCGGCCGGCAGCTGTGGATCAACTACATGACCACGCCGTGGACCCGTGACGGCCGGGTGCGCGCCGACATCATCAACGTCGCCGCCGACGTGCCCGGCTACGTGGTGGACGTACCGGTGAAGGACAACCAGCTGGTGAAGAAGGGCGATGTGCTGCTGCGTATCGACCCCGAGCACTACCAGGTCGCGGTGCGCCAGGCCGAGGCGCTGGTGGCCTCGCGCAAGGCCACCTGGGAGATGCGCAAGGTCAACGCCAGCCGCCGGGCCGACATGGACAACCTGGTGATCTCGAAGGAGAACCGCGACGACGCCAGCAACATCGCCAACTCGGCGCTGGCCGACTACCAGCAGGCCCAGGCCCAGCTGGCGGCGGCGCAACTGGACCTCAAGCGCACCGAGATCCTGGCCACGGTGGATGGCTATGTGACCAACCTCAATGTGCACCGTGGCGACTACGCGCGCACCGGCGAGCCGAAGATGGCGGTGGTGGATCGGGATTCGTTCTGGGTGTATGGCTTCTTCGAAGAGACCAAGCTGCCCCATGTGAAGGTGGGTGATCAGGCCGAGTTGCAGATGATGAGTGGCGAGGTGCTGCGCGGGCATGTGGAGAGCATTTCCCGCGGCATCTACGACCGCGACAACCCGGAGAGCCGCGAGCTGATCGCCGATGTGAACCCGACCTTCAACTGGGTGCGCCTGGCGCAGCGGGTGCCGGTGCGGATTCATATCGATGAGGTGCCAGAGGGTTTCCTGCTGGCGGCGGGGACGACCTGTACGGTGGTGGTGCGGCCCTGACAGCCCGCTATCGCAAAACCTGTAGGAGCGGGCTTTGCCCGCGAAAGGACCGCGCAGCGGTCCCGGATAGCAGTGAGGTCTGGGACCGCTGCGCGGTCCTTTCGCGGGCAAAGCCACGCTCCTACGGGGGGATGCCTCAGCAGTGCGTCAGATTCCGACCGCCACTGCCTCGATCTCGATTTGCATGCCGTCCAGCGCCAGCCTTGGCACCGGAATCAGCGTGCAGGTCGGCGCCATCTTCCCTTCCCAGACCCGACCCGCCACCGCCGCCCACTGACCCAGCTTCTCCTCCGAGTGATCGACGATCAGCAGCGTCAGCTTGAACACATCACCCATCCCCGCACCCCGCGACGCCAGTGCCGTGCGCACATTCTCCAGGGCCTGCCGCGCCTGCTCGGCGAACAGCGGCGACAGCACACCGCTGCGGTCCTCGCTACCTTGCCCGGCAATGAACAGAAGCCGCGTGCCGAGCTTCACCTCAGCGACATGGGAATAGGCATTGGCGCTGGGATCGTAGAGGCCTTCAGGGTTGAACAGCTGGAAAGCAGAGGTCATGGCGAAACTCCGTAGGACGAGCGTGCGGGGAGTCTCGGACCTCGACTTAGGTTGAGGTCAAGCGGGTTTTGCCGGGGAAACATTCCGACTTCATTGGCCTTCCACTTCCAGGCTGCCGTCATGACAGGCTCGCCTCGCTCAACGGCGCGGGTCGGGAGCGAAGTCGACCCTCACGGATGAGAGGACGCGGCCCTCGTACGGACGAACGGGGGCTGAACAGATCAGGCATGGAGGCTATCGTGTATGTACAGCTGTAAATACACGGGCCCGTTCTTTTTCGAATGGGACCATGACAAGAACCAGGCCAATATTCGCAAGCACGGTATCGATTTCGAAAGCGTCAAGGACATGTTCCGCTACCCGATGTTAGTCATGCCCGATACGCGAGAGGACTACGGCGAGGAGCGCACGGTCAGCCTCGGCTGGCTCAAGGAGCACGTTGGCGTAGTCGTATTCACCGAGCGACGAGGTGATGTCATTCGCATCATTTCCGTGCGCAAAGCCACCAGAGAGGAAAGCCGAACCTATGCCAAGACATTCCAAAACTGACTGGGACCGCCTCGCCAACATGAAGGACGAGGACATCGATTTCACCGATATCCCTGAATTGGGCGACGACTTTTTCCGCAATGCCCGGCTGAGGCTGCCGGTCAAACAAGCCATGACCATCCGCCTCGACGCGGACGTGCTGGAGTGGTTCAAGCAGCAGGGCCCGGGTTACCAGACCCGCATCAACCAGTTGCTGCGCCAGTACATGGAAGCGCAGATCGCGCTGCAGGATGAAAAAGAGCCGACGAAATAATCGGCAAAACATGCCGTGGGGAGCAGTCCCGCGGCCCATTTCCTACAACAGCTCACACCCTTTCAACAGCCCGTCAGCCCAAACCGCACATGACAAACCCGTCATGGATTCTCACCGCCACTTCCCCTAATCTGACGCGCACCTTTTCCCCGGTACCCGACGTCGCATGCTCAACCACCTCGCCATCTTCCTCTGCACCCTGGTCGCCATGGAGGGTGTCGGCTTCCTTGCGCACAAGTACGTGATGCACGGGCCGGGCTGGTTTCTCCATCGTTCGCACCACGAGCCGCACCTCGGGGTGCTGGAGACCAACGACGTCTACCTGGTGATCCTCGCCCTGGTGGCGATCACCCTGATCGTGCTGGGCAATGCCGGGCACGATCCGCTGCAGTGGATCGGCGCGGGCGTGGCGGCGTTCGGCGTTCTCTACGTGGTGATCCACGACGGCATCGTCCATCGCCACTGGCCGACCCGGCCGAAGCCGCGCCACCCCTACCTGCGCCGTCTGTACCAGGCGCACCTGATGCACCACGCGGTGAAGGGGCGGCGCAACAGCGTGTCGTTCGGTTTCCTGTATGCGCCGCCGGTGGCGGTGATCAAGCGTCAGTTGCGCGAGATGGCCGAATCAGAAGCGCGGATCGAGGATCGCCGGCAGGGTGATGTCCTTGACGAAGCTCGCGGCTGACAGGCTCAGGGCCATCCGCACCACCTGCACCACGTCATGCACCGGGATCAGCTCGCCGTCGCCGCGCCGTTCGGCGAGATCGCGCGGGGTCTCCAGGGCATCTTCCGTATTCAGATAGCCGAGGTTCAGGCAGGTCACGCCCAGGCGCTGGTCGCGATAGCCCTCGCGCAGCGCATCGGCCATGCCGCGCAGGGCGAACTTGCTGGCGCCGAAGGTGACTTCCGGGCGACCGCTCTGCGGCAGGCCCGAGGTGGAGCCGGTGAGGATGATGCGCGGGCGCTCGCTGCGCAGCAGCACCGGCAGCAGGTGCCTGATCAGCAGGATCGGCGCGGTGACGTTGCAGGCGACGATGTCCCGCAGTTGCTCGTCGCGGTCGGCGAGGAAATCGTAGGCGTCGTCGAAGGCCTGGTCTTCCCAGATGCCGAGGTTGTAGATCAGGGTGTCCAGGCCGTTTTCGCGGGCGCGGTGGGCGAGGAGGGGGGCGGCGTTGAGCGGGTCGCCCAGGTCGGCTTCGAGCCAGTCCAGGTTGACCCCGGCTTGCGCCGTCAGCGCCGCCGGACGGCGGCGGGACACACCGATCAGCGTATCGCCGCTGGTGCCCAGCCCCTCGATCAACGCCTTGCCCAGCCCCTTGCTGGCCCCGATCACCATGGTTTTCATCACTGCACTCCTTGTGTGGGTCTTCCGGTGCCCATCCCATGGGAACTGACTTGCCTGTAGGAGCTGGCTTGCCTGCGAAAGGACCGCATCGCGGTCCCGGATCTCACCGTTATGGGGACCGCTACGCGGTCCTTTCGCAGGCAAGCCAGCTCCTACACGCAGGTGAGTCAGTTCACACGGAATGGGCGTGAGCGGGCATGCAAGCAGAGCTGGGGGGATGATGGCAAAGGGCTGGATGTTTCTGGATGTGAATCTATTGTCCCAGACGGTCCAATCCGCTGCGCAGGTCGCGCTTCAGGTCGTCCATGTCTTCCAGACCGATCTGCAGGCGCAGGGCCTGGCCTTCCGGCGTCCAGCGGGTCGCGGTGCGGTAGTCGCGGCAGTCGAACGGAATGACCAGGCTCTCGAAGCCGCCCCACGAATACCCCATGCCGAAGATCCCCAGGTTATCCAGCATGTGGGCCAGTTGCTGCTTGCTGTAGCCGGGCTTGAGGATCACCGAGAACAGCCCGGTCGAACCCTTGAAGTCGCGTTTCCAGATTTCATGTCCCGGGCAATCCGGGAAAGCCGGATGCAACACCCGCTCCACCTCCGGCTGCTGCGCCATCCACTGTGCCATCTCCAGCCCGCGGCGCTGTGCTTCCTGCACGCGCAGGTTCATCGTGCGCAGGCCGCGCAGGGCCAGGAAGCAGTCTTCGGCACCGGGCAGCATGGCCATGGCGTCGTAGGTCTTGCGCAGTTGCGGCCAGGTCTCGGCATTGGCGCTGACCAGGCCCATCAGCAGGTCGGAATGCCCGCCCAGGTACTTGGTGCCGGCCTCCACCGAGAGGTCGCAGCCGTGCTCGTGGGCGCGGAAGAACAGCGGCGTGGCCCAGGTGTTGTCGAGGATGGTCTTGATCCCGCGCTGCCTGGCGATGGCGGTGATCGCCGGTACGTCCTGCACTTCGAAGGTCTGCGAACCTGGCGATTCGAGGAAGATCGTCGAGGTGTTGTCACGCAGCAGTTGGGTGATGCCGGCACCGATCAGCGGGTCGTAGTAGCTGATCTGCACGCCGAACTTTTCCACCAGGTTCTGGCACAGCCGGCGGGTGGGGCGGTAGACCGAGTCGGGCATCAGCAGGTGATCGCCACTCTTCAGGGTGGTGAACAGGGCCAGCGCCACCGCGCCCAGGCCGGACGGCGAGATGACCGTGCCGGCGGCCCCGGAAATCTCGCTCCAGGCGCTTTCCAGCGCTGCGATGGTCGGGCTGCCGAGGGTGCCGTAGGTGAAGCGCGCGTTGCCCTGTTCCAGGTCCGCCAGGGTCTTGAACACCACCGTCGAGCCGCGGAACACCGGCATGTTGACGAAGCCCTGTTGAGTCTCGTGGTCGCGGCCCAGGCGGGTCAGTTGCGTGGCCAGGGAGAAATCGGTGTCGCTCGCTTTCATGGCAGAAGTCCATTGTCCTGTGGGTCAAACATCGAATAGCGGGAAACCTCAGAGCCGCATGAGCATTTCATGCCAGGCCATGCCGCCGTGATCGGACGGCGAAGGCCGCACATAGGCGTAGCCCATCCGGCGGTACAGCTCGACGTGGCGTTGCTTGCACATCAGGTGGATCGTGGCCTTGTCCAGGGCTTTCATCTGGCGGATGAACTCGTCCATCAGCGCCTTCGCGTAGCCCTTGCCCTGGAACGCCGGATCGACCACCACCGACATGATCACCACGTTGGGCGCGGCGGCGTCGTGCCCGACCAGTTCCTTGAAGGCCTCGTCGGACATCACCACCTCATGGGCGCAGCCGCTGTTGATGAAGCCGACGATCACCCCATCCACCTCCAGCAGCAGAAAGCCCTGCGGGTACTGTGCGATGCGGGTGCGGATCTTCTCCAGGGTGGCCGCTTCGTCGCCTTCGTAGGCGCCGATTTCGATGGCGTGGCAGCGCTCGGCGTCCCGCGGGTCGGGGTGGCGGAAAAGCATGGCGGGGCTCCTGTGAAGAGGGAAACATCGCCATGGTAATGCAGCGTTGTGCTGTATACGCTGCATTCTTTTCAGTCGGTACTGCACACCATGCATTCATCGCTGCGCAACCTGGACCTCAACCTGCTGCTGGTATTCGACGCCATCTACCGCCACCGCAGCGTGGTCGCCGCTGCTGACGAACTGGCCATGAGCCCGTCCGCCTGCAGCCATGCGCTGACGCGTCTGCGCCAGGCCCTGGCCGATGAACTCTTCGTGCGCTACGGCAGTGCGATGCAGCCCACCGTGCAGGCCGAACGCATGGCCGACGATGTCTCGGCGGCGCTCAGCCTGCTCGGCACGCGCCTGAGCCAGCGCGGGCATTTCGAGCCGGCGCGCAGCGACGAGACCTTTATTCTCGCCGTCACCGATTTCACCGCGTTTTCCCTCCTGCCGCTGTTGCTGCGGCGCCTCGAAGGCCTGGCGCCGCATATCCGCGTGCGGGTGGTGTACTCGACCCAGCAGGACGCCCTGGAAGAACTGGCGGCGGGGCGGGTGCATTTCTCCCTGGGCTTCACCCACGACGCGCAGGCGCGGGTCGAAGAGCTCGAAGCGATCGACTGCTATGCCGACGACTACGTGGTCCTGGCCAGCGCCAGTCACCCGCGCCTGAACGACGGCCTGAGCCTGGCGGGCTATCTGGCGGAGCGGCACGTCGTGGTGCTGCCGTGGAAGGACTCCACCAGCATCATCGACCAGGCCCTGAGCGCGCACGCGGTGCGCCGCGACGTGGCGGTCGAGCTGCCCAGCATGATGGCCGCGCCCGCCATCGTCAGTCACACCGACTACCTGGCGACACTGCCGCGGCGGGCGGTGCGGCACTTCGTGCGTGGCGAGAGCTTGAGGTACTTCGAGGCGCCGTTCGTCACGCCGGTGTGCTACCTGAAGGCGTTCTTCCATCCGCGCTATGCGGCGGGGGCGAGCCATCGCTGGCTGCGCGAGCGGATCGCCGAGACGTTCGCTGAAACCGGCGCCGGACTGCAGGATGAATCGAGAATTCCACCTATTTGAGAATCCATATCACTTGTAGTAATGTGCCGCTCCTTTCCGGTCCCCTGAACGTCGCGCCATGACCCAACGTGAGCGTCACCCCCTGACCCGGTTGGTCGAGACCCACTACGAAGAGCTCAAGCGCTATATCCAGCGCCGCTCCGGCTCGTCGTCCACCGCGTCGGACATCGTTCAGGAAACCTGGCTGCGCGCCGCCCGCCACTCGGACAAGGTGCCGGACAATCCCCTCGGCTACCTCTACCGCATCGCCGGCAACCTGCTGCTGGACAAGCTGCGTCAGGACAAGGTCCATGGCCGGCATTTCAGCGATGTCGAACCGCCCGAGGACCGCGAGTGCCCGCGGGTTGCTCCCGACGAAGCCGCCGGTATCCGCGAGGAGCTGGAACTGCTCGCCGACGCGGTACGCGACCTGCCGGACAAGTGCCGCGAAGTGTTCCTGCTCTACCGTGGCGACGGCCTGACCATGCGCGAGATCGCCGCGCGCTTGCAGATCAGCGAAAGCACCGTGGAAAAGCATGTGGCCAAGGCCATGCAGCATTGCCGTCAGCGGCTGGGGCGATTGTCGTGATTCGCCACCCGCAGCAGGCAAAGCCCGGCGTTTTCGGAAATAATGCCCGCCGTCCGCACTTCGACCTCTCCCGTCCAGGCCGCCCATGACCCAGCCACCTCGCCCTTCCGACGATATCCACGAGCAGGCCTCGCTCTGGTATATCCGCCTGCGCGAGCCGGGGGCCGACGAGACGCTGCGCGAGGCCCATCGACGCTGGCTGGCGGCCGATCCACTGCACGCCGAGGCCTTCGACCAAGCCGCGCAGTTGTGGGGCCGGCTGGGCGAGCCGGTGGCGCGGGTCCGTGCCGAGGAACAGGCGCAATGGCGGGCCCGGCGCCAGCGCCAGCGTCTGTTCCGCCCAGTGGCCGCCGCGGCGTGCCTGGTCCTCGCCCTCGGCGCTGGCCTGCTCTGGCAGGGCGGCACGCTGGACGATCTGCGCAGCGACTACCACACCGCCGTCGGCCAGCGTCAGAGCGTCACCCTCGCCGATGGCAGCCTAGTCGAGCTCAATACCCACAGCGCCCTGGCGGTGTCCTTCAGCGACGGTCGCCGGCACGTCCGCCTGCTGCGCGGCGAGGCCTGGTTCGAGGTGCGCAAGGATCCCGCGCGGCCCTTCGTGGTCGAGCTGCCCCAGGGCACGGTCACCGTCACCGGTACCCGCTTCAACGTGCGCCTGGACGAGCGGCGGAGCACGGTCAGCCTGGTCGAGGGCCGGGTCGAACTGGACAGTGCCGGGCAGCACACCGAGTTGCTGCCCGAGCAGCAGAGTTGCCTCGACGCCAGCGGCCTGTGCCCCACCAGCCGCTTCGACAGCCAGGCCACCCATGCCTGGCGCCAGGGCCAGATGGTGTTCTACCGCACGCCGCTGAAGCAGGTGATCGCCGAGCTGGAGCGCTATCACCGTGGCCATGTGTTCATCCATGGCGACGCGCTGGCCCGCTTGCCGGTGTCCGGGGTATTCGCCACCGCCTCGGCGGATGCGGTATTGCAGGCCCTGCACGACACCCTCGGGGTCAAGGTCACCCGTCTCGGCCTGGGTGTCGTCATCCTGCGCTGACCCGCGAAAAATATTTTTCCGACGACAGTGGGGGAGAACCCCGCGCTGCTTCGTTGTCTTGCAGAACGCGAATGAATGGCATTTGCACGGCTCAGGACGCAACGGGGAGCACGCGGTATGAAGGGTTTCAGTTTCAACGGGCAGGTCAGGGCGATCGCCGCCAGTTCAGCGCTATGGCTGCTCGCGCCGCAGCTGGTGCAGGCCGCGGAACAGGTGCAGGCGCAGCCCGCCGCTCGCCAGTACCAGCTGGATATCCCCGCCGGGCCGTTGCCGCAAGCCATCGCCGCATTGTCCCTGGCCACCGGCCAGCAACTGCTCTACAGCAACGAGCGGATCTTCGAGCAGCACAGCCCGGCGGCCCTGCGCGGTCGCTACAGCCTGGAGCAGGCGCTGGACATCCTCCTGCGCGGCACCGGCCTGCAATGGCGGCGCAGCAGCGCCAACGTGCTGACCATCGACAATGCGCCCAGCGGTGATGCCCTGGAACTGGGCGCAACGCCGGTCACCGCGGTTGGCCTGAGCGGCATCACCGAGAACACCGGCTCGTACAACGCCGACCAGGTTGCCGTCGGCAGCAAGACCGCCAAATCCGTGCGCGAAGTGCCGCATTCGGTGTCGGTGGTCACTCGCCAGCGCATCGAGGAGCAGAACCTCACCACGCTCACCGACGCCCTCGACAAGACCACCGGCGTGACCCTGCAGCGCAACGGCGCCAGCGGTTCCTCCCTGGGCAACGACAGCAACTTCTTCTCCCGTGGCTTCGCCGTGTCGAACATCCAGATCGACGGCGGCGCGCCGCTGGACACCACCATTTCCGGCTATGGCTCGACCAGCCAACTGGACCTGGCGCAGTTCGACCACGTCGAGTTCCTGCGTGGTGTCGATGGCCTGTACTCCGGCAGCGGCAACCCCGGCGGCACCATCAACCTGGTGCGTAAGCGCGCCTTGCCCGAGCGGCAACTGACCTTCTCCGCCTCCGCCGGCAGCTGGGACACCTACCGCACCGAACTGGATGCCACCGGCCCGCTGACCGAGCAGGGCAACATCCGCGGGCGTCTTGGCATGGCCTACCAGGACAACCGTTACTTCTACGATGTCGCCAACATGAACAAGCAACTGGTCTACGGCGCGCTGGAGTTCGACCTGACCCCGGACACCCTGCTCACCGTCGGCGGCAGCTACCAGACGGGCGAAGGCGTGGCCAACTTCGGCGGCCTGCCGCGCTACACCAATGGCGACGACATCAAGCTGCCGCGGCGCACCGCGCTGGTCACCAGCTGGGACACCGTCGACGAAACCACCAAACAGGCGTACCTCAAGCTGGAGCACGCGTTCAACGCCGACTGGAGCTGGACCACCGACATCACCTGGATGGACATGGACCGCGACGCCAACTCGCTGTTCGCCAACGGCGGCATCGACCCGCTCACCGGCGACGGCGCGCGCTGGCTGCACTACCCGGCGAAAACCGGGCTGGAGCGCAAGGCGATCAATACCTACGTGAAAGGCAACTTCGACCTGCTCGGCCGCAGCCATGAACTGCTGCTCGGCGGCGACTACGCTCACAGCAAGGGCTACACCGTGCAGCGCTGGGGCAACGACAACTTCGCCCCGTTCAACCTGTTCGACTTCACCCGGCCCGAAGACACCGGCAGCACCGCCAACAAGACCGACGACAACGTCACCGAGAAATACGCCGGCTACGGCATGGTCCGCCTGTCCCTGGCCGACCCGGTGAAGCTGATCCTCGGCGGGCGCCTGTCGAGCTACCACTACCACGACACGCAGATCTTCCAGAACGAAGACGGCTCGTACAATTCCGACTCGATCCTTCCCACCTTCCGTGTTCACGACAAGTTCACGCCCTACGCGGGGCTGACCTACGACCTCGATGAGCAGTGGACCACCTACGTCAGCTATGCCGAGACCTACAAGCCGCAGTTCCAGCAGGTCAAAGGTCCGGCGCCGGGCACGCCGCTGGGTGCGGTGACGTCGAAGAACTACGAACTGGGTCTCAAGGGTCAGTTGTTCGACGGTCGTCTCGACACCAGCTTCGCGATCTATCGCATCGAGCAGGAAGGCGCGGCGATCCAGGACCCGAACTACCCCATGGAGTACGGTGTGACCACCTGCTGCTACCTCAACCAGGGCATGCTCGTCAGCGAAGGTTTCGACGCCGAGATCAGCGGCGAAGTGGCCGAGGGCTTCAACCTGTTCGCCGGTTACACCTACAACCACAGCGTCGACCAGAAGAGCGACGAGAGCCGCGCCATCTACAGCGGTGTCACGCCGAAGCACCTGTTCAAGCTGTGGGGCACCTACCAACTGCCCGGCGTGCTGGAGCGTTTCAAGGTCGGGGCGGGGGTGACCGCGCAGAGCGTGAACTACCGTGCCGGGCAGGTGGCCACGTTCAACGAAGCGACCCAGGACTACAGCGGTCCCAAGCGCGACTACAAGTTCAGCCAGGCGGGGTATGCGGTGTGGAATTCCAGTGTCGAGTACCGCATCGACCAGAACTGGAGCGCCACGCTGAATGCCAACAACCTGCTCGACAAGCGCTATTACCAGACCGTGGGGACATCGGATAACGGCAACTTCTACGGCGAGCCGCGCAACTTCGTGCTGACCGTGCGCAGCCGGTTCTGACAATCGTTCTTTTGGGGCCGCCAGGCGGCCCTAAAACCGGTACTCTCCGGCCTGTCAGTTCTTCTGGGTAATCCGCGGATTCTTCATATGGTATTTCTCGACATCCTCGACGCCGACCAGGCGACCCGCGACCAGGTGCGCGCCCTGCGCAATCACGCGGACGTGCGCCGCTTCATGTACAGCGACCACGAAATCTCCCCGGACGAGCACGCCCGCTGGCTGGCCAGCCTGGTCGGCAATGCGCGGCAGCGGGTGTTCGTGGTCATGCTCGACGGCGCGGTGGCGGGCCTTGTCTCGCTCAACGCCATCAACGCCACCCATCGCAGCGCCGACTGGGCGTTCTATCTCGACCCGGTGTTGCAGGGCAAAGGCCTGGGCAGCCTGGTGGAGTTCTGGCTGCTCGATCACGCGTTCAATGAAGCGGGGCTGGAGAAGCTCAACTGCGAAGTGCTGGCGAGCAACGAGGCGGTGGTGAAGATGCACCGCAAGTTCGGTTTTGCCCTTGAAGGGGTCCGGCGCCAGAACATCCTGAAAGATGGCGCGCGCCTCGATGTCGTGCTGCTCGGGATCACCCGGGAAGAATGGCAGGCGCAGCGCCCGGCGGTGCGGGGCGTGGTGGAGCGTTTGTCGCGCAAATGAAAACGGTGCCGCAGGCAGGCTTGCGGCACCGTAGTCGTTCGGTCTTGCAAGGCGCCGAGCCGGTCACTACACCGTGATGAGCTCCATGCTGAAGTTCGACACCTGGCCAATGACGGCCTGGAATTCAAATTTGCCTACCTTCCAGCCGGTGAACGGGACCAGAAGCATTTGATAGATGGGGTTGTTCGCTACAACCCTTTCCCCTTTTGCCGAAGCGATCCACCAGTTGTTTCTGTCTCTCGACGAATGCCCTTGGGCGATCAGCAGGTTCTCGGCGACGTAGATCTTTCCGTCGAGGGTAATGGTCAGGTTGCCTAGCGTGACGAAGTTCAGTTCGCTGGGCCAGCTGTCAAAATCCTCGGTGGCAATGGCCGCGCCGCCGTTGGCGCGGTTCCTGAACCACTCAGCATTCGATTTGCTGGCTTTGCGGCCGGCATAGAAATCGAAATCGATGCCATCACTGACCGCCTGGGTCTTGACGCCGTCGAAGGGTTGCCCGGAGGTGATCGAATGGTCGAGCACCTGGTAGTCCGCACGGGTAATCCCGGTTTTCTTGAAGGAAAGTTGGTTGTCGCGTTCGGTAGCCATAAATATTCCTTTATTTATCAACTGCGTGGTTGGGGAGGGGCAGCAAGGACCGGGACGGCAAAGTGCGCAGTTGTGATGATCGGACTTTCCATGTCCATTTCGACCCCGTGAAAGACCTTAGCTGGTCAATCGCGGGTGTCAATTCGCCACTCTCTGATCGCCGGCCCCCGCTATCCACAGGGGCCGATCCCTCAGAAATCCGCCCGCAACGTCACCGTGTAGTTGCGCGGATCTCCATAGTGGTTCGCCGCATACAACCAGCCGATCGTCGAGTAGTACTTCTTGTCGAACAGGTTGTTGCCATTCAACGCGACACTGAAGTTCTTGTTGATCTTGTACGCCACCCGCGCATTCCAGATCGCATACCCGGCCTGCTCGATATCGCCGACGCCATCGGTGCCGCCGAAGTTGCTGTGGTAGTTGCGGCTCTGCACGTTGGCGCCGCCGCCGACGCTCCACTGCTCCAGCTCGCCGGGCAGGGTGTAGTCGGCCCAGAAGCGCAGCAGGTGGCGTGGCGTGTAGCTGTTGAACGCGGCACCGGCGGCCGATACGCCGTCGTTCGGATCGTTGCGGTACTCGGTGCTGGTGTAGGTGTAGCCGGCGAACAGTTGCAGGCCATCGAGCACTTCGCCGCTCACTTCGGCATCGAAGCCCTGGGTACGCACCTTGCCGCCCGCCACGTAGCAGTCGTCGCAGCCTGAAGCACCGTCGTACAGCGCACGGTTCTCCTGGTCGATCTGGAACAGGGCGAAGCTGGTGTTGACCCGGCCGTCGAGCAGTTCGCCCTTCAGGCCGAGCTCGTAGTTGGCGCCTTCCATGGGTTCGAGCGCGGCGCTGTTGACGTCCAGTTCGGTCTGCGGCTTGAAGATATCGGCGTAGCTGGCATAGACCGACCATTGCTCGTTGAGCGCATAGATCAGGCCGCCATACGGCGTGAACTCGCCGGTGTGCTTCGAGTGCGCCGGCGCCGGGGAGCCGGTGTTGAAGCGGTTCAACGCGTAGTCGTACTGGTAGTTGCTGGAGCGCCCGCCGAGCACCAGGGTCAGCGGCTCGCTCAGCTTGTAGCGGACCACGCCGTAGAGGCCGTTCTGGCGGATCTTGCCGTGGGAGGTGCCGGCGTAGGTGGTGCCGAGCAACTGGTCCATGGTTGGACGCTGCGGCGACACCGGGTCGTAGAGGTTGATCGAACCGAGGTTGAGCAGGCCGGCCTGCAGGTCGTCGGTCCGCAGGTCGCTGGCGTTGGCACCCACCACCACTTCGTGTTCCCGGCCCGCGGCGCGCCATTTGCCGGTGAGGTTGATGTCGGCGCCCTTGTTGACGTTCTCGAAGTCGTACAGGTAGGCCCGCGAACGCATGCCATTGCCCGTGGCCGGATCCACCGAGCCGCGGCCGAAGCTGTAGAGGATGTAGTTGGTCTCGCGGATATAGCTGCCGGAGGCCTTCAGACGCCAGTCCTCATTGAAGTCGTGGGTGATGTCGGCGAAGTAGGTCACCTGCTTGTTGTCCCACTGGTTCCAGTCGGCGCCGGTGAAGGTCGAGCGCCCTGCGTTCACCGCGCTGCCGTCCTTGTTGCGCGGCAGGCCGCTGAAGAACGGCGTCGAGTGCAGGTCTTCGACGCTGGCGCCGGCGGCCACCGTGGTGCTGTCGGCGAGGTCGTATTCGAGGATGCCGTAGAGCACGTTCTTGCGGCTTTCGGCGGTGTCGTAGAAGTAGTCCTGGTCTTCATGGCCGGCGACCAGACGCCCGCGCAGCGCGCCATCGGGAGTGAGCGGACCGCTGGCGTCGAGGGTCTGCCGGTAGCTGTCCCAGGAGCCGGCGCTGGCGGTGACCGACAGCGACGGCTCGGCCTTCGGCCGCTTGCGCACCAGGTTGATCGCCGCCCCGGGGTTGCCGCTGCCCTGCAGCAGGCCGTTGGCGCCGCGCAGCACCTCGACGCGGTCGTAGAGCAGGGTGTCGGCGGTGAAGCTGCTGCCGATCGCGTAGTAGCGGCGGTCCAGCGGCACGCCGTCGTACTGGATGGTCTCCACCTCGAAGCCGCGCGAGTAGATGTACTTGCCGCCGGACGGGCTCTGGAAGGTGGTGATGCCGGTGGTCTTCTCCAGCACCTCGTCGAGGGTGTCGAGGCGCTGGTCGTCCATGGCCTGGCGGGTGACCACGCTGACCGACTGCGGGATGTCCTTCAGGCGGTGGGTGGACTTGCCGATGCTGACCGCATTGCTGGTGTAGCTGCCGGAGCCTTCGGTGGTCGCGTCCATGGCGCGGCCGTCGATGTTCAGCGGTTCCAGGTTCAGCGCCGAGCCGCCGAGGGGCAGGGGTTCCAGGCCGTACACGCCATCCCCGCGCAGCACCGCGCGCAGGCCGCTGCCGGCGAGGACCTGATGGAAACCGTCCTCGATCCCGTAGTTGCCCGACAGGCCGGGGCTGCTCAGGCCCTGGGTCAGCGCCGGTGAATATTGCAGGGTGATCCCGCCTTCGCTGGCGAAGCGCGCCAGCACCTGGGCCAGGCTGTCGGCGCCGATGCTGTAGGCGTGAGGGGCCTGGGCAGGGGCTGCGCTGGCGCTTGCGGCGTGCAGGGCGAGGGTCAGCAGACTGAGGGCGAGGAGCTGGCGCGGGCGGGGTGAGGCGGCGCGAATCATCGAGGGATTGTCCTTATGTGTTGGCAGTTTCACAGACAAGGACTGACGAGTTTGCAAAAGGGGCCAATTTCGTTCAGCGCGGCGTGATGGTGACCCAGTAGCGGGTCCGGTAGCCGACCCGCACCGGCAGCGTGGCGGGCAGGGCGGCGAGGATCGCGTCGGTGTTGTCCAGCTGGAAGGCGCCGCTGATCAGCAGCGGCGCCACGTCGTCCTGACAGCGCAGCCAGCCGCCGCGGTAGCGGCCCAGTTCGCCGAGGAACTCGCGCAGGGGCATTGCCTCGACGATGAGCTGGCCGCGGGTCCACTGGCTGTCCTGCTCGCGGGCGGGGGTGGTGGGCGACTGGTTTTTGCCGTCGAAGAGCAGTTGCTGACCGGCGTCGACGCGCTGGTTTGTCGGCGTCACCAGGACCGCGCCCTCGAACACGCTCAACTGCGTGCGGCCCTCGCGCTGGCGGACCAGGAAGCGCGTGCCGAGGGCTTCCATCACGCCCTGGTCGCTGGCGACGCGCAGCGGGCGATGTGGATCCTTGCCGCTGTCGACGAGGATTTCGCCGTGGCGCAGGGTGATCAGGCGTTGGTGGTCGTCGAACGCCACGTCGACGGCGGTTTGCGTGTTCAGTTGCAGCACGGTGCCGTCGGCCAGCTCCAGGCGCCGGCGTTCGCCGATGGCGGTGCGGTAGTCCCCGGCAGGTGCGACCTGACGATAGCCCACGTACCCGGCGGGCGCGATGAGGGCCAGTACCAGCAGTTGCTTCATCACCTGGCGGCGTTCGCGGTTCAGCGTGCCCATGGCCAGTTGCGGTGGCAGCAGGCCGAGGCGGGCCTGTACCCGTTGCGCCTTCTGCCAGGCGCGCTCGTGCTCCGGCGCTGCCGCGCGCCAGCGGGCGCAGGCTTCGCGCTGGGCGGGGTTGAGGCCCGGGTCGAGCATCAGCATGTGCCAGTGGGCGGCTTGCCGGGCGACGTCCGGGGCGATGCGTGCGGGTTCGGCGGCCATCAGAACTCGTCGTCGCAGAGGATGCAGGCTTCGAGGGCGTTGGCCATATGGCGCTTGACCGTGCGCTCGCCGATGCCCAGGCGCTGGGCGACCTGCACGTAGGTCAGGCCTTCCAGTTGCACCAGCAGGAACACCGAACGCACCACCGGCTTGAAGGTGTCGAGCAGCGCGTCGAGTTGCTGCAGGGTTTCCCGCAGGCAGTAGTGGTCTTCCTCGGACAGCGCGAAGACGTCCGGTAGCTGCGCGAGCATCTCCAGGTAGGCGCGTGCCAGGGACTGGCGGCGGAAATGGTCGTAGACCAGACGGCGGCTCACCGTGGCGAGGTAGGCGCGGGGTTTTTCCAGGCTGAGGCGGGCGCCGGCCTTCTGCTGGGCCTGGAGGATGCGCAGAAAAGTGTCCTGCGCCAGGTCCGCCGCCTGCGCCGAACAGCCGAGGCGCCGGTACAGCCACTGCTTGAGCCAGCTGTTGTGCTCGGCGTAGATCTGACTCAGATCGTCGTGCATCGCGTGCAGTCCTCGGTTTCGATGGCGGCACGTTAATTGATAACGATTATCAAATCAATTCGCGATGTAACAGGGTGGTGCCGCGGGGCGGGCCCGCGGCTGGGGTGGTTACTCGATGGGCACGCTGCTGGTCGAGGGTGCCAGGGCGATGCTCAGCAGTGCCTTGCCGATGCGCAGATCGATGACGGCGGCGTCGAGGAGGTCCTGGTTGCGCGGGAGCAGTTGCAGGGGGAGCCGGGTCAGGGAGTTGAGAGCGCTTTTGAAGTGTTCGTCGGCGGTGCGGATAGCTTCGTCGTGGGTGAGGCCGGGGCGGACGGAGAGGGTTGGGGGTGGATCGGGGACGAGTTTTTTCATGGTGGATCTTCCTTTGATGAGTTGGAGTCTCCACATCTCGCTGCTATTCGAAAGGTGGCGACTGTACGCGGGTAGCAGACCGGACAAAGGAAAACCCGGCGCACCCGAGGGTGCCCACACGCACAGCCGCCATAACGCGTTGCTGGTGGTTTTCCTTTGGAACGGACTGCTAATCCGGTCGTTGATTTGGCAACGACCGGGGGACTCTAGGCAGCGTTTCCACAGGGCGCAACCACCAGGCGGGGGTGGGGAGTATGCTTGGGAAATTGCCTACAAGAAAGTCGGAGATGGGGGAAGTTTCGTAGCCGTATGCGACAGGTTGTGATGGGAGCCAGCTCGATTTCTGTAGGAGCTGGCTTGCCTGCGAAGGGCTGCAAAGCAGCCCCAAATCCCGACTCCGCCAGACAACTGATTTCAAGCTGTACGTCGGTCTGTGAAGAAAAAGTAGCGTGACCTGCCGAGCCTGAAGATTTCTGTGGGGGCAGTTAAGAAAAAATCTAGAGAATCGTCAGAACTGAAGATTTTCGTCGGGTGATAAAGAAAAAATCTGCGCTGCCAAGATAGGATCAAGCACCGATAAGCAGCCGATTGGAGCTGTTTATATTTCTTAAACGGACATTTTTGGTCAGCTTATGAATGAGTATTTTCCCGTCGATTGCAGAGCTGCGCTCTAGCGAATAGGGCTCTGGTCAAGGCTGCTCGCCTGCAATAGGGAATCCGCCAAGGGTGCTTGTTGATGTAGCTGTATGGGACAGCTTGTGGTCGGTCTGCTGAGCGGGAAAAACGAGCTAGGCCAAGCGAAAAGCTTGGCCTAGCTGTTTTATGGAGCGCTACCTGTTCGGTAGTGAAATTGCACGACTAAAACGCAATTTTCTGAGCTGCCTTCCGGCAGTGGAGGCAGCTTAAATCAATCCAGAAAAATCGTTTGTCACGAATAAGATGCAATGGACTTGCAAAGTGATAGTGGCATGCCTACTTTAGAAAGCAGGTCGTCGGATACGACTGCCCTCATAACCCTGGTCGGATGGAATGGGTGTTATGCCAAGGCACTAAAGCGTTCAGGAGGTACGCATGTGTTTTCAACACAGCTGTAGAAGACGTGGGTCACGTCATTGATCCAGACATTGTCATTCCTGTCCCTGTGGGGGTAGCCGCAGGAATTCTAAAAACTTGGCAAGAAGCCAAGTCGATATGTGTAAGAGTCCTTCATGAACGAACAGATTCTTTCCTCACCACGCTCCACTCTTTTCCGCAGCACCATCGCCAACTTCATCAACGAGCGAAAGGAAGCCAAGCTCAAAGGTGTCGAGCCTGACGATGACGCGCCCACCGCCGCAAAATACGACTACGCCACCTGGCTGGCGGATGCCGCACGCCGGGTCGCACAGATTCAGGCGGTGACTCATGTGCTCAAGGCGACTCACCCCGATGCCCGTGGTACCAGCCTGTTTGTTGATCCTTCCACGCTGGTGCAGCACAAGGAAATCGGCAGTCACGTTCTGGGTGACGACCACGCGACCGATATCGTTGGCAATGCAGCGGCACTGGATGTCTACAAGTTCCTCAAGGTCGAGGTCGAAGACCGGCGCTTGCTGGACTGGCTGCGGGAGGACGATACCGATCTTCTCGCGGCCTTGCACGACGACCCCCAGCTCGCCAGTGAATGGGCCGAGGCCTTCAAAGGTCTCATTCGCCCCAGCGATACGGTCAGCTCCCACGAAATGGCCAAGCAGGTTTACTGGAGCGTTTCCAACGATCCGGTGGACGACTCGGGTTATCACCTGCTCCAACCTCTCTTCCCGAGCAGTCTGTTGCATGCAGTTCACCTGGACATCAACGACGCACGCTTTGGCGAACGGAATAAAGAAGTTCGGCAGGCCTGGCGCAACAAGGCCCAACACGCAGATACCTATCGCGACTACCGCGACCTGGTTGCACGCAAGCTCGGTGGTACCAAACCGCAGAACATCAGCCAGCTCAACAGCGATCGCGGTGGGGTCAATTATTTGTTGAGTTCGCTTCCGCCTGCCTGGGGCAGTGCGACGCGCAACCCACTGCTGGCCATCGACTCGGTACTCCGGCGCTTTCGAGGATTCGACGGCGTGAATCGGCAGGTCACTGCGTTATGTACGTTGCTGGAAAACGATCCGGACCAATGCTTCGACACCCGCCTGCAACGAGAGCGAATCGAGAAGGCCCTAGGTCGCTCGCTGGCAGCGTTCGGTCACGGCATTCGCAATCAGTACTCACCTGGATGGACAACCGACAGCAACTGTCAGTTACCACTCTGCGAGCAGCTCTGGCTCGATCCCGAGCGAGCCCTGCTGCCGCCACGGGAAGGCTGCGAAGAAGAAGACCTGGAGTTCATCAGCGCGTTCGGTCGTCAAACCTGGCCCGATGAAGTAGCAAAGCGCTGTGGAAACTGGCTGAACGAGATTCTCAAGAAGCGCGATCTGCCCGTCAGCACTGTCGAACACGCCTACTGGAGTCGTGAGCTGTCACGCTACGTCATACCGCTTGGACGGGACCTGGAGACACACCATGAATGAACTACCTGGTTTCGACCATCTGCTGATCGTGCCACGTATCCGCATTCAGAACGCTAATGCGATCTCCAGCCCGTTGACCCATGGTTTTCCCTCCATCACAGCGTTCGTCGGTTTGATGTGGGCCTTGGAACGCAAGGTGCGTGGAACGGATATCGACCTGCAGTTCAATGCAGTCGCGGTGGTTGTCCACAACCATCAGGAGCAGGTGACCGATAGCGGATTCGTGAAGTCATTTCGTCTGACCCGTAACCCGAATGACAAGGATGGCAAACCCGCAGCCATCGTCGAAGAAGGCCGCATTCATCTCGAACTCAGTCTGATTTTCGCGGTACAAGGACCGGCTCTGCAGAACGGCGACAAGGTTGGCCTGGCGCATCAGATCGCTGACCAGCTGACACAAATGCGTGTTGCCGGTGGGACCGTTACGCCATCCACCAGGACAAGACAGGCTCCTTATCTGCTGGCACTGACTGGCAGCGGGGAGGACAGTCGGGAAGTTTTCAGGTCGACCATGTGGGACCTGCTCCCCGGATTTGTCTTGGTCGATCGTCATGACCTGCTGCAGCAACGTCATGACGAGCTGCTTGCCAGCAGTCCACAGGCGTCCCCGCTGGATGCCTGGTTATCGCTCTCGCGCATCAACTGGCGGGCCCCAGAGATCGATCCGGAGGACGAGTCCGCCGACCAGGAAAAGTTCTGGGTTAACGACCGCCAGAGCCTTGGTTGGGTGGTGCCCATTCCAGTCGGCTACGGAGCATTGAGCGAGTTGCAATCTCCTGGCTCCGTATCCAGCGCCCGCGACCAGACCACGCCATTCCGCCTGGTGGAAAGCCTGTTCAGCATCGGCCAGTGGATCAGCCCCCACCGCCTGCAAGCCGTCGAGCATCTGCTGTGGTACGCCGACAGCGATAGCGAGCGCGGTCTGTATCGCTGCCGCAATCACTACCAACCCGAAACCGACTACGACTTCGACTGACCTGCCAGCCACTTCATACAAGGGATTTGCATATGAGTAATGACAGCCTGAAAACCGCATCCGTCCTCGCCTTCGAACGCAAGCTCGATCCTTCCGATGCCCTCTTTCATGCCGGTGACTGGCATTCGCGCAATAACTGGAGCGCCATTCCGGTCCACACCAAGTCGGTACGCGGCACCATTTCCAACCGCCTGAAGACCAAGGAACTGGACCCGGCCAAGCTGGACGCGAAGATCGAAAACCCCAACCTGCAGACCGTCGATGTCGCAGCACTGCCGCATGACGCCGACACCCTGCGCGTCAGCTTCACCCTCCGCGTGCTGGGTGGCACCGGCCAGCCCTCGGCCTGCAACGATGCCGACTACCGGCGCAAACTGCTCGACACGGTCAAAAGCTATGTCGAGAAAAACGGCTTCAACGAACTGGCCCGCCGCTACGCCTGCAACCTGGCCAACGGCCGTTTTCTCTGGCGCAACCGGATCGGCGCCGAGCAGGTGGAAGTCCAGATCGACCACCTGATCGACGGCCAGGCCGCGAAAAGCTGGAAGTTCGACGCCTTCGCCCTCTCCCTGCGCAACTTCGACACCCACGGCAACCAGACCGCCGCGCTGGAAGAACTAGGCCAGTTGATCGCCAACGGCCTGGTGGGGGAGCAGCACGTGCTGCTGCGCATCACCGCCTTCGTTCGCCTGGGCGCGGGGCAGGAAGTGTTCCCGTCGCAGGAACTGATCCTCGACCGTGAGCGGGGCGACAAGAGCAAGACCCTCTATCACGTCGACGGCATCGCCGGTATCCACTCGCAGAAGATCGGCAATGCCCTTCGCAGCATCGACACCTGGTACCAGGAAGCCGAGATCAATGGCCCGATCGCCGTAGAGCCCTACGGGTCGGTCACCACCCAGGGCAAGGCCTACCGCCAGCCACGCAATACCAAGGACGACTTCTACACCCTGCTCGATGCCTGGGTACTGAAGGACAAGGTGCCGGAAATCGGCCAGCAGCACTTCGTCATCGCCACCCTGATTCGTGGCGGTGTGTTCGGCGAGGCGGGCTGAGCATGGATCACTATCTGGATCTGAAACTGCGGCCTGATCCCGAGTTTCCGCAGACCCTGCTGATGAATGCGCTGCTGGCCAAGTTTCACCGGGCGCTGCATGACCTGCGCAGAGATGACATCGGGATCAGCTTCCCGGAGGTCGGCCAGAATGCGCGCAGCCTTGGCACGCACTTGCGGGTGCACGGCAACGCGCAGGCGCTGTCCGGGCTGCAGGCGCTCGACTGGCTGACCGGGATGCGCGATCACGTCGACGCCAGCGATAGCCTCGCCGTGCCAGAGGCGGTGAAGTACCGGACGGTGAGCCGGGTGCAGGTGGACAGCAATCCGGAGCGGGCTCGTCGACGGTTGATCAAGCGGCATGGCATCAGTGAGGAGGAAGCTCGGCAGCGGATTCCCGACAGTGCCGGGAAACGCTGCAGCCTGCCGTTCGCGACCTTGCGCAGTAACGGCGGCGGGGAGGTGTTTCGCCTGTTCGTTCGGCAGGGCTCGCTGCTGGATCAGGCGCAGGAAGGGACGTTCAGTGGATATGGGTTGAGCGGTACGGCTACGGTGCCCTGGTTCTGACCCTTTTTTCTGGAGTAATTTGAGGGTCTTTTGAAATCAATGGGTTACGGAGGGCTCTCAAAAGAGGGTTTGAAAGCGTTTTGGGGGTAGTTCTCCTTCAAAGACAACAGCTTGAAGGTGAGCTGCTCTTGTTCACTGCCGTGTAGGCAGCTCAGAAAAACAGGCCGCTCTCGCGGATCATGTGGCCGATGTTCACTGCCGTGTAGGCAGCTCAGAAAAGCACCGGCCCTTCGTCGAATTGCTGACCTGCGTTCACTGCCGTGTAGGCAGCTCAGAAAGGCAGGTGTTGGTCCGCTGTCTTCGCGTTCGTGTTCACTGCCGTGTAGGCAGCTCAGAAAGGAGAGAGCCAGGTGTCATCGTTGGCGCTGTCGTTCACTGCCGTGTAGGCAGCTCAGAAAATCCATCCAGGTGGTTTTCTTGAGCATCGCGGGTTCACTGCCGTATAGGCAGCTCAGAAAAGCGCCCGTCAGGCGCAAGAAATGCGTCACCCGTTCACTGCCGTATAGGCAGCTCAGAAAGAACCTCCTGCAGCAGCTCGCCGGCAAGATCGGTTCACTGCCGTATAGGCAGCTCAGAAATGATCAACTCGGCGCCAGGGGCGTTGGACACGGTTCACTGCCGTATAGGCAGCTCAGAAATGGGGTTGGCTGACTCGACCCTTCCCAAGCAGGTTCACTGCCGTATAGGCAGCTCAGAAAAATGGAAGCGGGTCGGCAATGCTGGGCGCCTGGTTCACTGCCGTATAGGCAGCTCAGAAAAGGCCAACGAGTCGGACGCGAACCTGATCACGGTTCACTGCCGTATAGGCAGCTCAGAAACATGAACATGATGTTGCCGGCCTGCTGGCCCAGTTCACTGCCGTATAGGCAGCTCAGAAAAATCTGCCGCCCAGCGGCTTGGGAGTCGGCAAGTTCACTGCCGTATAGGCAGCTCAGAAAGCCAAGCTGACCAGGCTGACCACGTTGATCGGGTTCACTGCCGTGTAGGCAGCTCAGAAAGAATCGGAAAGGCGGCTGCGCTGGCGGGCGGAGTTCACTGCCGTGTAGGCAGCTCAGAAACAAGCCCAGCCATGCGCTGGGCCGAGGCCGTAGTTCACTGCCGTATAGGCAGCTCAGAAAATTGCACGTAGATCCTGCACTGCCGAACAGGTAGCGCGCGAAAAGAGTTAGGCCAGGCTCCCCGCCTGGCCTAGCTTTTTTTCGCAAACCCCAACACCGGGTGATACCGCCACCCAAAGGTGCTCTGATAAACCTTCACCGTCGTAAACCGCTCAGCACAAACCGCCAGCGGCAACTCAAGTTCCTCAGCCAATTCCTCCAGCAACCCCATCACATCATGCCGCCCCCAGGGCGCGATCCCGGGCCCGAGCTCACGATCCAGATCAACCGGGTCGAGCAACTCGGAACACTCCAGATAAACCCGCGACTCATTGAACCGTCCCGGCTCATGAATCCGGTGCAGCACCAGTCTTTCCTGGTCCTCATCCGGCAGCAGCACCAGCTCTTCCTCGCGACCGGCATTCTCCCGAAACGGCTGGTGCTGCGGCAGCACCCAGGTCAATGCCGCCTGCGGAAACTGCCAGGCGCAGGCGGCATCCAGGTCGAGCGCTTCGCGACCGACTCGCCGGGCGAACTGCGGGACCGCGGCGCGCTCCTTCGGCAACATCAACTCGCTCAACCGCGCATGCTCCAGATCGACCAGGCTTTCCTTGGGTTTCCATGCCGAACGCTCGTTGGGCTGGATCCGTGGGCGGGCGCTGATGGCATCGATATCGCCGGGTTCCAGCAACTTGCCCAGCCTGTGGGTCGTCAGCCTGAAACGATGGTCTGGCGGAGCACCATCCTGTTCGAAACCCGGTCTGACAAAAGCCGCCTGCTGGCGCTTGCGCGGATCAAGGCGGTTCTCGAAATGCCGCAGGTTGGTGTCGAGGATCAGCAGGTTCGCGGCGTCGCAGGGTTGGTTGCGATGCCGCTGCACCCGCCCGGCAAGCTGGATCAGCGAGCGCATCGACGAGGGTTCGACAACCGCCCAGTCGTAGTCGTGATCGCGGCCCACTTCCGTCACCGGCGAGCCGAGCACGACGAACAGGTGCTCCTGTTCCGGATAACGCCGCAAGGCCTCGCGGATATCCGTTTGGGCGAACACCGCGTCCCTGTCCCGGCGGTTCAGGCTGCGGTCCAGTTGCGCCTCGATGGCCGAGCGCAGCAGCAGGGGAAAGCGTGAGTGATAGACGCACAGATGAATGCGTTGCCCCTGCGCGGCGCCGAGCTGGAACAGGGCGAGGGCGACATCGAACATCGGCTCGATATTGGCCATGCGCACCAGTCCGAAACTGACACGTTTGCCGGTGTGCGGGCAGGTTCCGGCGTGGCGGGCATGGGCGGTCTGGATGGCTTCGCGGATCTGTACGGCGAAATCCCTGTACAGCGTTTCCCGACGGTTGGCCGTGAGGTTCAACTGCACGATTCCGCCACGCCGGCAGGGCGTTACCTTGTCCAGTTGCGCGACGCGCTTTTCCACGAAGTGCTCGTGCTGTTCGTTGAACGCCGCGGCATCCGCGCAATGGGCCTGGTGCGTGCCGAATTCATCGACCCACAGGCAGGCGATCGCCTCCGTGGCATGCGTTACGCCACGATTGCGCCGGTAATGCTCGCGCCCCGCGCGATAGGCCTGGAACATGCCGTCCACCAGCGCCGGCGGCAGGGTGGCGGAAGACAGCAGGACCCGCGTGCCCAGCAAGCCTGCCCAATAGACCAGGCGGGTTACGGCTGGCTGGTCCGCCAGGTCGAAATCATCCAGTTCGTCCAGCACCAGGTCGCTGCTCATCAGGCGCAGCATCGGCGCGATCTGGCGGCCGGCGCGTTGCGCTTCGGTGGCCGGCATCAGGTGGTCGATGGTGCAGACCAGCATGGGCGCGCCGAGCAGCTTGCGGATGTTCGGATCGGCCATGGCTTTGTCGAGCAGGGCGTGCTGGCGGGTATTGCCTTCGTACAGCACGTGGCTGTCTTCCTCGATCAGCGCCTGGGTGGACTCCGAGCCCATCGCCGCGGCACGGGCCTGATGGAAGTCGAAGAGGATGCGGCTGGCGGAGCCGCCGACATGCAGGGCCAGTTCGTCGTCGTTCAGATGCAGGTCGCGGCGGTAGCTGTCGCCGGTCTGCCGGGTCAGGGTGCGCAGGCCGAGGGCGAAGGTGCAGCGCAGGCCCAGTTCCGGATCGGCCAGGGCATTCATGATGCGGGCATTGGCGAGCGTCTTGCCGCAACCGGTGGAGGCCATGTTGATGATGAACACACCTTGCCCGTCGGACTGGGCGCGCAGGCTGGTGGTGGCGTCGGTGGCCTTGTCCTGCCAGCGAAAACGCGCGCTCCCGCTGCGTTTGCGCAGGCCGCGGTGGCGGACCAGGCGTGGCAGGTGGCGTTCGAATCCGGGCAGGCCCTGGACGACACCGGCACTCATGCGTGCAACGCCGAGAAGATGCTCGTCCAGCGCCTGCTTGAGGCTGCCGTCGCTGTGGGTGTTGGCGTAGACGCGGTAGTCGTGGTCGCCCTTGACCCGTCGGGCGTCCTCGGGCGGCAGGCTGGAGTAGTGGTGGTCAGCCAGCATCAGGCTAAGCCTGGCCAGGTGCATGACGTAGGGATTGGCCAGCCAGTCGCCTTTGCCTGCCTTGTCGCTCAGCGCCAACAGACGTTCCGCGATCCTGGCCGCCTGGGTTCGCCATTTGGGCAGGACCACGGGCAAGGGCTGATCGAATTGCCAGTAGGGCGCGATATCGGTGATCGAAGCGCTGTCGGTCAGTTCGTTCCATTCATGGGTGATGCCTTCGAGGAGGTTGGACAGCATCGTCGGGTTGAAGTCGTTGGTGCGCTGTCCGAGCCAGGTCGGTTGGGCCGATCGGGTCTGATCTGGGGGTCGCGTGGGCAGGCGGTGGTGGCTGACCACCAGCCAGGCGATGGCGGCTGCCAGCGGCGGCAGGTGGCGAAAGGGCGGGGGTGTGTCGTTGTCCAGTCCGTCGCGCTTGAAGCGTTGCGGTGCCAGCCAGTGCGGGTCGTGGCGGGTGTCGGCGGCGGCAAGGCGTTGCAGCCAGCCGGCATCGTCATCGTCCCCGACGAAGGCGAGAAACAGGCGCAGGGACACCCATTCGTGACGATAGAGATTGCGCGTTCTCGTCTGCCCGACCAGGCGCGCCTGAAACGCCGTGCTGGCCTTGCCCAGGTCGTGCAGCAAGGCCGCCATCTGCGCCAGCAGGCGGATGTCCTCGGCGCTGTGCCAGTCGTTTTCGTCGTGCTTGCGCAGGACATCGCGGCGCGTGGTGTTGGTTGGCACCGCGCCTTGCTCGTTGAAGCGGCTGGCATCGCCGACGATCCACAGCAGCTCGCTGTGATCGAGGCCGCGAATCCAGTGGCAGGCCACGGCGGTGTTGCGTCGGGCGGTCTTTTTCAGCAGGCGGCGCAGGGTGTCCAGGCCGGCCTGGGTGATGGGCGTCTGCCAGGTGCGCTCGCCGCGGCGTTCGGCGAACTGGTCGAGAATGCGCCGGGTTTCGGCTAGGGCGCGCTTGTCGCACTGGCAGATCAGCAGGATGTTCAAGCGATCGGTGCCCCCAACTGCTCGGCAATGTCCTTGAGGCTGTCGATCATGAAATCGAGGGCTTCGCTGCGGGTCAGGTGCTCGATGCAGGCCTGGCGGAACGCCTGTTCATCGTCACCGCGCATGGCCGAGATGAACGCCTGCGGCAGTATCAGGCCGTCCTTGACCAGATCGGCGACGTCGAACACCAGGCCGCCGCGTCGGGTCTTGCCGTGCAGCACGGCCAGGCCGTGGGGCAGGCCGAGCACCCAGGTCGCCGTGGCGGCCAGTCCATAGGCGAGATAGTTGCCGTGGTCGAGAAAACGGTTGGCGGGATCGCCGCCGGTGCCGCGCTTGGCCCTGCCGAAGTCGCCGTAGCCGGTCGCATTGGCGGCCAGCTTGAACAGGCGCTTGGTCAGGCGGGCTTCTTCGGTCAGCAGGTGGTCGTGGTTGGGGGCCTGTTCGAGGGTGTCCAGGGATTGCGCGAGGATATCGTCGAGGGTCGACGTGTCGATGCGGAAGGCGGATTTCTCGACGCTGGCGCGGGTTCGCCAGTGTTTGCGGATATGTTCGAGGCGCTTGCGCTGGATGGCCTTGGCCGCTTCGAGGCGCTTGCCTTCGTCGAACCAGAAGGACACCCAGCGTTGCAGGTACTCGGTGGGGCGGTATTCGCTCTGGGGGGAAAACCAGGCGACTTCGATATCCATCTCGTTGGCGCTGAACAACGGCGTGCCGCCGCCACCGCAGAAACCCACCAGCACGCCGGCCCGGGCCAGCTCGCGCATCGCCGCTTGGGTGACCGAGGTGCCGGTGCCGAGGAGGATGGTCGTGGTGTTGGCGATCGGGATGTTCCAGTACAGCGACTGCTTGCCGGCGTCGGTGACGTACTCGACGCGACCGCCATTCACCAGGACGCGGCAGTGTTGCAGGTAATAGAGGTTGGCGCGCTTGGAGTGGAGGATGGTCTTGAGGTCGGAGGAATGAATGCCGTCCATGGTGGCAACCGGGTGTCCGTTCGGGTTGTTTGGCAGGTGGGGAGTTATAGCTGGGTTGATGGCTATGTGCTGGTATTTTTGTTGCTGATTGTTTGTGCCTGGGGGGAGGGTGTTGGGACCCTATTTTTGAGGAGGGTTGGTGAGGTTATATAAATCAATGGGTTACGAGGGTGGTGGGGAATAGGGTTTGAGAGGGTGGGGATGGGGTTTTGCTTTTTTTATCAGAGGGTTGGTAGGGTTTGGGGGTAGTTCACTGCCGGGTAGGCAGCTCAGAAAAGCGAAACCGACAGGATGGGCGAGCGGGTCAAGGTTCACTGCCGGGTAGGCAGCTCAGAAATGACGTGGCCGGAGTGATTGATTGCGTACATCGTTCACTGCCGGGTAGGCAGCTCAGAAAACGCCGAGCTTGAACATTGCCGCGGCAATTCGGTTCACTGCCGGGTAGGCAGCCCAGAAAGGTCGCGCCCGGAGCCCACTGCAGCGGTTTGCATTTAAGGTTTTTACGAGACGGCCCTGAAAATCTTGAGCAACTGATCTGGTTGCTGGAAAAGGGTGAGCGCACAGCCATAGCTGAAAAGTTAAGAAAAAATCGAGAAAATTGCCTGAACTGAAGATTTTCGTCGGGCGCTCAAGAAAAAATCTGCGCTGCCAAGTAAATGAAAGGAAAAATTCATGCGCTCAGTAGGCTATGGGTTTCTGTGCGACAGACTGGGCTGTTGTGCAGGTGCATAGAAAGAGGGTTTTGGTGGCGGTGCTAACAGCTGGAAAAACTCACTGTCGGTTGTTTTCACCTACCAGGTGAGTCTTGCCTTCCAGTCCCCGTCTCAGTGACATGATCAATGACTTAAGCGCGCGCTCATCTCGTACGGTTGACCCTTTTTCTGAAGCAGTATGCTGGGGTTAGAGAAATCAATGACTTATGAAACTGACAGAAAAAAGGGTCTACTGCGTCTGAATTGTGCTTTTGCTTTTGGAATCAAAGGATTGTTAAGGTTTTGGTGTTGTTCACTGCCGTATAGGCAGCTCAGAAAATTTCGGCGGCCTGCAGCGCCTCTATGCCGACGTTCACTGCCGTATAGGCAGCTCAGAAATGGTAGAACGCTGCTAATGCGTTCTGGTGAGTGTTCACTGCCGTATAGGCAGCTCAGAAATCGAGCGTGCGAACGCTGGCCGTCGCCTTGTCGTTCACTGCCGTATAGGCAGCTCAGAAATTGCGGCGCGCCTGGCTGCCTCGCCTCGGGCGTTCACTGCCGTATAGGCAGCTCAGAAATCGCGATCCGGGCGAGTGGTACCGGCCAGAACGTTCACTGCCGTATAGGCAGCTCAGAAAACGATCAGGTCAAGGCCGAAAGTCATCTTCTGGTTCACTGCCGTATAGGCAGCTCAGAAAGCCAAGGCCAAGGCATTCTCCGACATGTGGTCGTTCACTGCCGTATAGGCAGCTCAGAAAAGGAAGATGTCGGCCTCGGCCTCCATCACGTCGTTCACTGCCGTATAGGCAGCTCAGAAAAGAACGAGAAGGGCTGTAGGTTGTGTATTGCTGTTCACTGCCGTATAGGCAGCTCAGAAAAACTGAAGGGCGTCGGCCAGATGCTAGATATCGTTCACTGCCGTATAGGCAGCTCAGAAATCCAAAGCGTGGTCGATGGTGCCGCTGATATGGTTCACTGCCGTATAGGCAGCTCAGAAAACGCGGGGCACCGTGCAGGAAGTACACGCCATGTTCACTGCCGTATAGGCAGCTCAGAAAGCTCAGGCGGTGCAGCGCGCCCGTACCCTGAGGTTCACTGCCGTATAGGCAGCTCAGAAAAAATATGTGGGGCAAGGTTGCACTATCGTTCGCCGTTCACTGCCGTATAGGCAGCTCAGAAATTCGACACGAAGGCAGAAGCCCAGCGATGGGCGTTCACTGCCGTATAGGCAGCTCAGAAACGCACGCACGGGGCACCTCTTGATCAGGTGTCGTTCACTGCCGTATAGGCAGCTCAGAAAAGTCGAACGAGACGGACTTGGGCTTCCTGACGGTTCACTGCCGTATAGGCAGCTCAGAAACTCCCCCCCGTCAGCGGCCGGCCATTCACGTCGTTCACTGCCGTATAGGCAGCTCAGAAAGTAGGCGTGTAACCCAGTGACATAACCCCTCCGTTCACTGCCGTATAGGCAGCTCAGAAATTCGATATTGATCAGCGAGGGCACCAGGTTCTGTTCACTGCCGTATAGGCAGCTCAGAAATGCTGGGCGTTCGCGAAAGCCTGGCGCACCGGGTTCACTGCCGTATAGGCAGCTCAGAAAATTCTGGAAATCATGCTGCGCAGCTATCAGCGGTTCACTGCCGTATAGGCAGCTCAGAAAAGAGGCAACTTGGCGCCGGCGTCGAGGCCTTGGTTCACTGCCGTATAGGCAGCTCAGAAAAACGCGCACCACGGCGCAATCCCGAAGTTCAAGTTCACTGCCGTATAGGCAGCTCAGAAATCGTGCAGCTGCATTTCCCCGGTGGCGAGCATGTTCACTGCCGTATAGGCAGCGTACTAGGGGCCACTTGGACTATGAGCCGGCAGGCTCTGGGCCCGCATTGCACCCCTTCGCGAGCAAGCTCGCTCCCACAATGGGCGGTGCCAGGCCCGAATTCCAGGCACAAAAAAGCCGACTAAAAAGTCGGCTTTTTCTGGATCTTGGTGCCCCGAGGGAGACTCGAACTCCCACTCCTTTCGAAAACGGATTTTGAATCCGCCGCGTCTACCAATTCCGCCATCAGGGCTTGTGGCGGCGCAGTATAAAGAGGCCCCTACCGTTGGTCAATCGGCTTTCATGGTCAATTTTTCCGCTTTCGGCTAAACTTCCCGGCCCTGTCGAACCCGTACCCCATTGCCATGCGCGTCGCCGATTTTTCCTTCGAACTCCCCGATTCCCTGATCGCCCGCCATCCCCTGGCCGAACGCCGGGCGAGCCGGCTGCTGGTCCTCGATGGCCCGAGCGGCGCACTGGCGCACCGGCATTTCGGCGATCTGCTGGACTACCTGCGCCCCGGCGACCTGATGGTGTTCAACAACACCCGGGTCATCCCGGCACGCCTGTTCGGCCAGAAAGCCTCCGGCGGCAAGCTGGAAATCCTCGTCGAGCGCGTCCTCGACAGCCACCGGGTGCTCGCCCATGTGCGCTCCAGCAAGGCGCCCAAGCCAGGCACGCAGATTCTGGTCGACGGCGGCGGCGAGGCCGAGATGGTGGCGCGCCACGACACGCTGTTCGAGCTGCGCTTCACCGAGGAGGTGCTGCCGCTGCTCGACCGCGTCGGCCACATGCCGCTGCCTCCTTATATAGATCGCCCCGACGAGGGCGCCGACCGCGAGCGCTACCAGACGGTCTACGCCGAACGCGCGGGCGCGGTGGCAGCCCCGACCGCGGGCCTGCATTTCGATGAGGAGCTGCTGGCGAAGATCGCCGAGAAGGGCGTCGACACCGCGTTCGTCACCCTCCACGTCGGCGCCGGCACCTTCCAGCCGGTACGGGTCGAGCGCATCGAAGACCATCACATGCACAAGGAATGGCTGGAAGTCGGCCAGGATGTGGTGGATGCGGTCGCCGCCTGCCGTGCCCGTGGTGGCCGGGTAGTGGCGGTGGGCACCACCAGCGTGCGTTCGCTGGAAAGCGCGGCGCGCGATGGCGTGCTCAAGCCGTTCAGCGGCGACACCGATATCTTCATCTTCCCGGGCCGGCCGTTCCATGTGGTCGATGCCCTGGTCACCAACTTCCATTTGCCCGAGTCCACGCTGCTGATGCTGGTTTCGGCCTTCGCCGGTTACCCGGAAACCATGGCCGCCTACGCCGCCGCCGTGGCCAACGAGTACCGCTTCTTCAGTTACGGTGATGCCATGTTCATCACCCGCAATCCGGCGCCACGCGGGCCCGAGGATCAAGCATGAGTCGCACCTGTCGTATGTCCTTCGAGTTGCTGGCCACCGACGGCAAGGCCCGTCGCGGCCGCCTGACCTTCCCCCGTGGCACCGTGGAAACCCCGGCCTTCATGCCGGTGGGCACCTATGGCACGGTCAAGGGCATGCTGCCGCGGGACATCGAGGCCATCGGCGCCGAGATCATCCTCGGCAACACCTTCCACCTGTGGCTGCGCCCGGGCACCGAGGTGATCAAGGCCCACGGCGACCTGCACGATTTCATGCAGTGGAAAGGCCCGATCCTCACCGACTCCGGCGGCTTCCAGGTGTTCAGCCTCGGCGCCATGCGCAAGATCAAGGAAGAGGGCGTGACCTTCGCCTCGCCGGTGGATGGCTCGAAAGTCTTCATGGGTCCGGAAGAGTCGATGCAGGTCCAGCGCGACCTGGGCTCGGACATCGTGATGATCTTCGACGAATGCACGCCGTACCCGGCCGACGAGGACGTGGCGCGCATCTCCATGGAACTCTCGCTGCGCTGGGCCCAGCGCTCGAAGAACGCCCACGGCGACAGCACCGCGGCGCTGTTCGGCATCGTCCAGGGTGGCATGCACCAGGACCTGCGCATGCGCTCCCTGGAGGGGCTGGACAAGATCGGCTTCGACGGCCTGGCCATCGGCGGCCTGTCGGTGGGCGAGCCGAAGCACGAAATGATCAAGGTGCTGGACTACCTGCCCGGCCAGATGCCGGCTGACAAACCTCGTTACCTTATGGGTGTTGGCAAGCCGGAGGATCTTGTGGAGGGTGTGCGCCGCGGCGTCGACATGTTCGATTGCGTGATGCCTACGCGCAATGCGCGCAACGGCCATCTGTTCATCGACACCGGCGTGCTGAAGATCCGCAACGCGTTCCATCGTCACGATGATTCGCCCCTGGATCCGACCTGCGACTGCTACACCTGCCAGAACTTCTCCCGCGCTTATCTGCATCACCTGGATAAATGCGGCGAAATGCTCGGCGCCATGTTGAATACAATCCACAACTTGCGGCATTACCAGCGCTTGATGGCTGGTTTGCGCGAGGCTATTCAACAGGGTACATTGGCCGCCTTTGTCGACGCCTTTTATGCCAAACGCGGACTTCCCGTACCGCCTTTGGATTGATGTTTTGCCATCCTGACAAACACAACTTCTGCAAACTGGAGTGCTAAATGAGCTTTCTGATCCCTGCCGCTTACGCGGACGCCGCAGCCCCTGCCGCTGCCGCCGGCCCGGCCGGTACCGGTTTCGAATGGATCTTCCTGGTCGGTTTCCTGGTCATCTTCTACCTGATGATCTGGCGCCCACAGGCCAAACGGGCCAAAGAGCAGAAGAACCTGCTGAGCAACCTGCAAAAGGGCGACGAAGTCGTCACCAACGGCGGTATCGCCGGCAAGATCGTCAAGGTCAGCGATGACTTCGTCGTTCTGGAAGTGTCCGACTCGGTCGAACTGAAGTTCCAGAAAGGCGCTGTAGCGGCCACCCTGCCGAAAGGCACGCTGAAAGCGATCTAAGTTACGTTTTTCACCAATCGACGGGGCGCGCAAGGCGCCCCGCGTCTTGAACGGGCGGCGTGATGCTGAACAAAACTCCTCTATGGAAATACGCACTGATCCTGGTCGTACTGGTGATCGGTTTTATTTATTCCGCTCCCAACCTCTATCCTGACGACCCGGCGGTGCAGGTCAGCGGCGCCAGTACCGCGCTGCAGATGAGCCAGGCCGATCTGGACCGTGCCAGCAAGGCGCTGACCGACGCCGGGATCGCGGTGAAGGCAGCCACCCTGGGCGAGAACGGCAAGGGCGCGCTGCTGCGTCTGAGCAAGCAGGAAGACCAGCTTCCAGCCAAGGACGTGGTGCGCAAGGCACTGGGCGACGATTACGTGGTGGCGCTGAACCTGGCCCCGACCACTCCACAATGGCTGCGCAACCTCGGGGCACACCCGATGAAGCTGGGTCTGGACCTGTCCGGTGGTGTGCACTTCCTCCTCGAAGTGGACATGGACAAGGCCATGGCCGCGCGCCTGAAAGTCTACGAAGGCGAGGTGAAGAGCCTCCTGCGCAAGGAAAAAGTCCGCTACCGCAGCCTGCCGCAGCAGGATGGTGGCATCCAGCTGGGCTTCTCCGACGACGCGACCCGCGAACAGGCACGCAGCCTGATCCGCAAGAATTTCAACGATTTCGAGCTGACCACCACCGAGCGTAACGAGCTGTCGGTGCTGCGTCTGGCGATCACCCCGGCGAAGATCACGGAAATCCGTGAATACGCGATCAAGCAGAACCTGACCACGGTACGCAACCGCGTCAACGAACTGGGCGTCGCCGAACCGCTGGTACAGCGCCAGGGTGCCAACCGCATCGTGGTCGAGCTGCCGGGCGTGCAGGACACCGCCGAAGCCAAGCGTATCCTCGGCAAGACCGCCAACCTGGAATTCCGCCTGGGCGCCGAGCCTGGTGCGTCGAAAGCCACCACCGAGCAGTTCGAGTTCCGTGAAGGCGGGCGTTCGGCCCTGGTCGAGCGTGGCCTGATCATCACCGGTGACCAGGTCACCGACGCCCAGGCCAGCTATGACGAGCACGGCCGTCCGCAGGTGAACATCCGTCTCGACGGCCATGGCGGCGAACTGATGAGTCGCGCCACCCGCAGCAACGTCGGGCGCAGCATGGCGGTGATCTTCATCGAGCAGCGTCCGGTCACCCGCTACGAGAAGCAGACCGTGGGCGGCGTCGAGAAGGACGTGGCGATCCAGACCTTCCAGGAAGAGAAGAAGATCATCAGCCTGGCGACCATCCAGTCGCCGCTGGGCAGCCAGTTCCGCATCACCGGCCTCAACGGCCAGGGCGAATCCTCCGAACTGGCCCTGCTGCTGCGTGCCGGTGGCCTGGCCGCGCCGATGTACTTCGCCGAAGAACGTACCATCGGCCCGAGCCTGGGTGCCGACAACATCACCAAGGGTATCGACGCGTCCCTGTGGGGCATGCTGTTCGTCTCGCTGTTCATCATGGCCATCTACCGCTTCTTCGGTCTGATCGCCACCGTCGCCCTGGCGGGCAACATGGTCCTGCTGCTGGCGCTGATGTCGCTGCTGGGCGCGACCCTGACCCTGCCGGGTATCGCCGGTATCGTGCTGACCATGGGCATGGCGGTCGACGCCAACGTGCTGATCTTCTCGCGGATTCGCGAGGAACTGGCCAACGGCATGTCGGCGCAGCGCGCCATCCACGAAGGCTTCGACCGTGCCTACACGGCGATTCTCGACGCCAACCTGACCACCCTGCTGGTGGGCGGCATCCTCTTCGCCATGGGCACCGGCCCGGTGAAGGGCTTCGCGGTCACCATGTCGCTGGGTATCTTCACCTCGATGTTCACCGCCATTCTGGTTACCCGTGCGATCGTCAACTCGATCTACGGCGGGCGTGACATCAAGAAGCTGTGGGTTTAAGGGGCTGCCATGCTACGTACGATCAACTTCATGGGCGTGCGCAACGTTGCGTTCGCCGTCACCATGCTCCTTACCCTGCTGGCCTTGGGCAGCTGGTTCGTCAAGGGCCTGAACTTCGGCCTGGACTTCACTGGCGGTACGCTCATCGAGCTGACCTACGAGCGCCCGGCCGACCTTGGCCAGGTTCGTGAAGAGCTGGTCAAGTCCGGTTTCCACGAGGCGGTGGTGCAGAGCTTCGGCGCCACCACCGACCTGCTGGTGCGGATGCCGGGCGATGACCCGCAACTGGGCAACAAGGTTGCCGACGCGCTGAAGGCGGTGGGCGGCGACAACCCGGCCACGGTCAAGCGCGTCGAGTTCGTCGGCCCGCAGGTGGGTGAGGAACTGCGCGACCAGGGCGGCCTCGGCATGCTCCTGGCGCTGGGCGGGATCCTGATCTACCTGGCCTTCCGCTTCCAGTGGAAGTTCGCCGTGGGCGCCATCGTCTCGCTGATCCACGACGTGGTGGTGACCATGGGCATCCTCTCGTTCTTCCAGATCACCTTCGACCTGACGGTGCTGGCGGCGGTGCTGGCGATCATCGGTTACTCGCTCAACGACACCATCGTCGTGTTCGACCGGGTTCGCGAGAACTTCCGCGTGCTGCGCAAGGCCTCGCTGATCGAGAACATCAACATCTCGACCACCCAGACCCTGCTGCGTACCGTGGCGACCTCGGTGTCGACCCTGCTGGCCATCGCCGCGCTGCTGGTGTTCGGTGGCGACAACCTGTACGGCTTCTCCCTGGCGCTGTTCATCGGTGTTCTGGCGGGTACCTACTCGTCGATCTACATCGCCAACGTGGTGCTGATCTGGCTGAACCTGAGCAGTGAAGACCTGATTCCTCCGGCGAAAACCGAGGGTGTGGACGACCGTCCATAAGGCTTTTTCCTACGCCTCTGGCGGAAGAAGAGGGCGCGAGTATTGAACTCGCGCCCTTTTTTTTGCTCCAAGGCTGGGAGAAGCGCGGTGAATTCCGCAGGTAAATCAGGAGGTTCACGTGAACAAGTCGATGCTCGTGGGTGCGGTACTGGGTGCTGTCGGTGTGACTGCCGGAGGTGCTGTCGCGACCTACAGCCTGGTCAACAGCGGACCGGAGTATGCCCAGGTGGTGGGTGTGCAGCCGGTCAAGCAGACCGTCAAGACGCCACGGGAAGTCTGCAAGGACGTCACGGTCACGCGGCAGAAGCCGGTACAGGACCAGCATCAGATCGCCGGTACGGTGGTCGGTGCGCTGGCCGGTGGCCTGCTCGGCAACCAGATCGGTGGCGGCACCGGCAAGAAGATCGCCACCGTGGCTGGCGCGGTCGGTGGCGGTTACGCCGGCAACAAGGTGCAGGAACACATGCAGAACAGCGACACCTACACCACCACTCAGACTCGCTGCAGCACGGTGAATGATGTGAGCGAGAAGGTTGTCGGGTATGACGTGAAGTATTCGATCGGCGACAAGGTGGGGCAGGTACGCATGGACCGTGATCCGGGCTCGCAGATTCCGTTGGACAAGCAGGGCAATCTGGTCCTGGGGCAGGCACAGCCGGGGCAGTAAACGCTGGCAAAGTCGCGGTTTCGCGTGGCCCCTGTAGGAGCTGGCTTGCCTGCGAAAGACCGCGTAGCGGTCTCAAATAGCGGTGAGGTCCGGGACCGCTACGCGGTCCTTCGCAGGCAAGCCAGCTCCTACAAGGGTTGCGGCGATCCTAATAGCAGGCACAAAAAAAGCACCTCGAAAGGTGCTTTTTTCATTTCAGGCGAAACTCAGCGTTTGACCGAAGGCGGCAGGTGCGGCTGGATTGCGGTGAGAACGGCCTTGAAGCACTTGATGTTGCCGGCGACCACATGACCCTTTTCGAGGAAGTCATGACCACCGGTGAAGTCGCTGACCAGACCGCCTGCTTCCTGAATCAGCAGCGCGCCGGCAGCCATGTCCCATTCGGACAGGCCCGACTCCCAGAAGGCATCGAAACGACCGGCGGCCACGTAGGCCAGGTCCAGGCTGGCGGAGCCGGCGCGGCGGATGCCGGCGGTCTGGCCAACCAGGGCACGGAACATGCCCAGGTAGTTGTCGAGGTATTCCATCTGGTTGTCGCGGAACGGGAAGCCGGTGCCGAGCAGCGCGCCTTCCAGGCTGGTGCGCGAGCTGACGCGCAGGCGACGGCCATTCAGCTGGGCGCCACGGCCACGGCTGGCGGTGAACTCTTCCTGGCGGACAGGATCGAGAACCACGGCGTGTTCCAGGCGGCCACGGTATTTGCAGGCGATGCTCACGGCAAAGTGTGGAACGCCACGCAGGAAGTTGGTGGTGCCATCCAGCGGATCGATGATCCACAGGTAGTCTTCACCCTCGCCGCTGCCGGCATGCAGACCGGTTTCTTCGCCCTGGATGGCGTGGGTCGGGTAGGCCTTGCGCAGGGCGTCGATAATGACTTTTTCCGCCGCGCGGTCGACTTCGGACACGTAGTCCTTGGCGTCCTTCTCATCAACCTTGATGGTATCCAGGCGTTCGATTGAGCGGAAAATCAGTTCGCTGGCGCTGCGGGCGGCGCGCAGCGCGATATTCAGCATGGGCTGCATGGACGTTTCACCTGAGATGTTAAAGAAAGCCGACCATTCTAGCAGAAAACTTCCGGGGCAGAAGGGCAACATTTGCTTACGTAGCGTTGCGCCGGTCGCTTCTGTAAGATTTGCTCCCCCTGATCTGATGCCTGTGAGCGCCTGACGTGCTGGAAAATATTCGTGTCGTCCTGGTCTGTACCAGTCATCCCGGCAACATCGGCGGGGCTGCGCGTGCCATGAAGAACATGGGACTGTCGCGCCTCGTCCTGGTGGATCCGGCGGATTTCCCTTCTCCCGAGGCCAGCGCCCGCGCTTCCGGCGCCGACGATGTGCTGGCGGGTGCGCAAGTGGTCGCCACCCTCGAAGAGGCCCTGGTCGGCTGCACCCTGGTGGTCGGCACCAGCGCCCGCAGTCGCAGCCTGCCGTGGCCGATGCTCGATCCCCGCGAATGCGGCGCCGAGGCGGTGAAGCGGGCGGCGCAGGGCGAGGAAGTGGCCCTGGTCTTCGGCCGTGAACATGCCGGCCTGACCAACGACGAGCTGCAGCGATGTCACTACCACGTGCATATCCCCTCCAACCCGGACTTCAGTTCGCTGAACCTGGCGGCGGCGGTGCAGGTGCTGTCTTACGAAGTTCGCATGGCCTGGCTCGCCCGTGAGCCCCAGGCCGCGCCTGTGAACAAGGACGAAGCGGTCGAAGAGCTGGCCACCATGGATGAAATGGAGCGTTTCTACGGCCATCTGGAAAGCACCCTGGTGCAGATCGGATTCCTCGATCCGGCCAAGCCCAAGCACCTGATGCCGCGCCTGCGGCGCCTGTTCGGGCGCAGCGCGGTGAATCGTTCGGAAATGAGTATTTTGCGCGGCATCCTCACCGAAACCCAGAAAGCGGCCCGGGGCGATGCGCACAAGCGGAAGGATCAATAGATGTTCGAGCGTCTGCGTGAAGATATCCAAAGCGTTTTCCACCGTGACCCGGCGGCGCGCAATGCCTTCGAGGTGCTGACCTGCTATCCGGGCATGCACGCGATCTGGCTGCACCGCGCGGCGCACAGCCTGTGGAAGAAGGACTGGAAGTGGCTGGCCCGCCTGGTGTCCAACTTCGGGCGCTGGCTGACCGGTATCGAGATTCACCCGGGGGCGAAGGTCGGTCGGCGTTTCTTCATCGACCATGGCATGGGTATCGTCATCGGCGAGACCGCCGAGATCGGCGACGACGTCACCCTCTACCAGGGCGTGACCCTGGGCGGCACCAGCTGGAACAAGGGCAAGCGTCACCCGACCCTGGAAGACGGCGTGGTGGTCGGTGCCGGCGCCAAGGTGCTGGGCCCGTTCACCGTCGGCGCCGGTGCCAAGATCGGCTCGAACGCGGTGGTGACCAAGGCGGTGCCGGCTGGCGCCACCGCGGTGGGTATTCCCGGGCGCATCATCGTCAAGAGCGATGGCGAGCAGGAAGCCCGGCGCAAGGCCATGGCCGAGAAGATCGGCTTCGATGCCTACGGCGTCGGCGAAGACATGCCGGACCCGGTGGCACGCGCCATTGGTCAGTTGCTCGACCATCTGCAGGCGGTCGACGGCCGTCTGGAAGACATGTGCGGCGCCCTGACCAGACTCGGCAGCGACTACTGCGCCAAGGAGCTGCCGGCCTTGCACGACGAGGATTTCGCCTGCGTGAAAGGCGAGGTGCGTGGCGACGCGACGACGCATTGACAATGCAGCGCGACATTGGGGCGTGTGCTCGCGCCCCGACTTTGCTATGATCTGCGCCGCCGTTCAGGCGCAAACCCGACTAAAGCAGTGGGTCTTATAGTTGACTTAAATGCTCGGGAATCGCATACTCGCACACATTCCGTAACCTCCGTGGTATCAAATAGCCATGCGACTGACTACCAAAGGCCGATACGCCGTGACTGCCATGCTCGACCTGGCACTGCACGCGCAGAATGGGCCGGTCTCCCTGGCCGACATTTCCGAGCGCCAAGGCATCTCCCTTTCCTATCTGGAACAGCTGTTCGCCAAGCTGCGCCGCAGCAACCTGGTGTCCAGCGTTCGCGGTCCGGGTGGCGGCTACCAGCTGTCGCGGACCATGGAAAGCATCCAGGTTGCCCAGGTCATCGATGCGGTCAATGAATCGGTCGATGCCACCCGTTGCCAGGGGCTCGGTGATTGCCATGCCGGTGATACCTGCCTGACCCACCACCTGTGGTGCGACCTGAGCGCACGGATCCACGAATTCCTCAGCGGAATCAGCCTGGCCGACCTCGTGACCCGCCGTGAGGTCCAGGAAGTCGCCCAGCGCCAGGACCTGCGCCGCATTGCCGGCCGTACCCCGCATCTGGACAAGATTGAAACGTCCGCCGTCGAATGACCGTATCGAACGAGCGACGCGCCTGCCTGATAGGAGATATTCAATGAAGTTGCCGATCTACCTCGATTACTCCGCGACCACTCCGGTCGACCCACGCGTCGCCCAGAAGATGAGCGAATGCCTGCTGGTCGACGGGAACTTCGGTAACCCGGCGTCGCGCTCCCACGTCTTCGGCTGGAAAGCCGAGGAGTCGGTCGAAAACGCCCGCCGCCAGGTCGCCGACCTGGTCAACGCCGATCCGCGCGAAATCGTCTGGACCAGCGGTGCCACCGAGTCCGACAACCTGGCCCTGAAGGGCGTTGCGCACTTCTACGGCAGCAAGGGCAAGCACATCATCACCTCCAAGATCGAGCACAAGGCGGTCCTGGACAGCACCCGCCAGCTGGAACGCGAAGGTTTCGAGGTCACCTACCTGGAACCGGGCGAAGACGGCCTGATCACTCCGGCGCTGGTCGAAGCCGCGCTGCGTGACGACACCATCCTGGTCTCGGTCATGCACGTGAACAACGAGATCGGCACCATCAACGACATCGCCGCCATCGGCGAGCTGACCCGCTCCCGTGGCGTGCTGTTCCACGTCGACGCCGCGCAGTCGACCGGCAAGGTCGAGATCGATCTGCAGAAGCTGAAGGTCGACCTGATGTCCTTCTCCGCGCACAAGACCTACGGTCCGAAAGGCATCGGCGCGTTGTACGTCAGCCGCAAGCCTCGCGTGCGCCTGGAAGCGGCCATGCACGGCGGCGGTCACGAGCGCGGCATGCGTTCCGGTACCCTGGCCACCCACCAGATCGTCGGCATGGGCGAAGCCTTCGCCGTGGCGAAGGAGCTGATGGCCAGCGAGAACGTACGCATCAAGGCCCTGAGCGACCGCTTCTTCAAGCAGGTCCAGGGTCTGGAAGAGCTGTACGTCAACGGCAGCCTGACCGCGCGCATTCCGCACAACCTGAACCTGAGCTTCAACTATGTCGAAGGCGAGTCGCTGATCATGGCGCTCAAGGACCTGGCCGTTTCGTCCGGTTCCGCCTGTACTTCGGCATCCCTCGAGCCGTCCTACGTCCTGCGCGCCCTGGGCCGCAACGACGAGCTGGCGCACAGCTCGATCCGCTTCACCTTCGGTCGCTTCACCACCGAAGAAGAAATCGACTACGCCGCGCAGAAAGTCTGCGAGGCCGTTACCAAGCTGCGTGAGTTGTCGCCGCTGTGGGATATGTACAAAGACGGCGTCGACATCTCCAAGATCGAGTGGGCTGCGCACTAAGTAGTCGCCGGCAAGAGCGGCTCTCTGATGAGGAAGGAATTGCACCATGGCATACAGTGAAAAGGTCATCGACCACTACGAAAACCCGCGCAACGTCGGCAAGATGAACGCCGAAGACCCGGATGTCGGCACCGGCATGGTCGGCGCTCCGGCGTGCGGCGACGTGATGCGCCTGCAGATCAAGGTCAACGAGCAGGGTGTCATCGAAGACGCCAAGTTCAAGACCTACGGCTGTGGCTCGGCCATCGCTTCCAGCTCCCTCGCCACCGAGTGGATGAAGGGCAAGACCCTGGACGAAGCCGAAACCATCAAGAACACCCAGCTGGCCGAAGAACTGGCCCTGCCGCCGGTGAAGATCCACTGCTCGGTTCTCGCTGAAGACGCCATCAAGGCCGCCGTTCGCGATTACAAGCAGAAGAAAGGTTTGATCTAACCCGCCTGTCGCAGGTCAAGGAGTTCCGATGGCTATCAGCATGACAGAAGCCGCCGCCAACCATGTGCGGCGCTCCCTCGACGGACGCGGCAAAGGCGACGGCATTCGCCTGGGCGTCCGTACTACCGGCTGCTCCGGTCTGGCCTACGTGCTGGAGTTCGTCGATGAGCCGAATGGCGAAGATCAGGTCTTCGAAAGCCATGGCGTGAAGGTCATCATCGACCCGAAAAGCCTGGTCTACCTCGACGGCACCGAACTGGACTTCGTCAAGGAAGGGTTGAACGAAGGCTTCAAGTTCAACAACCCCAACGTGCGCGGTGAGTGTGGCTGCGGCGAAAGCTTCAACGTCTGAGGCTGCGCGTGGGTACTCCTTGTCATTTCGCCCTGTTTGACCTGCAGCCGGACTTCCGTCTGGACCTGGACCAGCTGGCCACTCGCTACCGCGAGCTGGCCCGCGCCGTGCACCCGGATCGCTTCGCCGATGCCAGCGAGCGCGAGCAGCGCCTGGCGCTGGAGCGCTCCGCCGGTCTCAACGAGGCCTACCAGACCCTCAAGAGCGCACCCCGCCGGGCGCGCTACCTGTTGGCGATCGGCGGTCACGAAGTGCCGCAGGAAGTCACCGTCCACGATCCCGAGTTCCTCTTCCAGCAGATGCAATGGCGCGAAGAGCTCGAAGACCTCCAGGACAGTGCCGACCTCGATGGCGTTGCCGTGTTCAAGCGCCGCCTGAAAGTCGCCCAGGAAGCCCTCAACGAGGAATTCGCCGCCTGCTGGAACGATGCCGCGCAGCGTGATCAGGCCGAGCGCCTGATGCGCCGCATGCAGTTCCTCGACAAGCTCGCCTACGAAGTGCGCCAGCTGGAAGAGCGCCTCGACGATTAACCCGGTGCCGCCCGTGGCGACACCTTTGGTATTCAGATAAGCATGGCCCTACTGCAGATCGCCGAACCCGGTCAGAGCCCTCAACCCCACCAGCGCCGTCTGGCAGTGGGTATTGACCTTGGCACCACCAATTCGCTGGTCGCTGCCCTGCGCAGTGGTCTTTCCGCTCCGTTGCCCGACGCCGAAGGCCGGGTCATCCTGCCGTCCGCGGTGCGCTACCACGCCGACCGCGTCGACGTCGGCCATGCCGCCCGCGAGGCCGCGTCGGCCGATCCGCTGAACACCATTCTCTCGGTCAAGCGCCTGATGGGCCGTGGTCTGGCGGACGTCAAGCAGCTCGGCGAGCAACTGCCGTATCGCTTCGTCGGCGGCGAGTCGCACATGCCGTTCATCGACACCGTGCAGGGCGCGAAGAGCCCGGTGGAAGTGTCGGCGGACATCCTCAAGGTATTGCGTCAGCGTGCCGAAGACAGCCTCGGCGGTGAGCTGGTGGGAGCGGTGATCACCGTCCCGGCCTATTTCGACGATGCCCAGCGCCAGGCCACCAAGGACGCCGCGCGTCTGGCCGGCCTCAACGTCCTGCGCCTGCTCAACGAGCCGACCGCGGCCGCCGTCGCCTATGGCCTGGACCAGAATGCCGAAGGCGTCGTGGCCATCTATGACCTGGGTGGCGGGACCTTCGACATTTCCATCCTGCGCCTGACCGGCGGGGTCTTCGAAGTGCTGGCCACCGGTGGCGATACCGCCCTGGGCGGCGACGATTTCGACCATGCCATCGCCGGCTGGATCATCCAGTCCGCCGGGCTGTCGTCCGATCTCGACCCGAGCGCCCAGCGCCGCCTGCTGGAAACCGCCTGCGCGGCCAAGGAAGCCCTGACCGACGCCGAAGCCGTCAGCGTGAGCTACGGCGACTGGCAGGCCGAGCTGACCCGCGCCGCCTTCGACGCGCTGATCGAACCGATGATCGCCCGCAGCCTGAAAGCCTGCCGCCGCGCCGTGCGTGACAGCGGCATCGAGCTGGAAGAGGTCAGCGCGGTGGTCATGGTCGGTGGTTCGACCCGTGTGCCGCGCGTGCGCAGCGCCGTGGGCGAGCTGTTCGGCCGCCAGCCGCTGACCGATATCGACCCGGACCAGGTGGTCGCCATCGGCGCCGCGATCCAGGCCGACACCCTGGCCGGCAACCGCCGTGAAGGCGGTGAGCTGCTGCTGCTCGACGTGATTCCGCTGTCCCTGGGCCTGGAAACCATGGGCGGGCTGATGGAGAAGGTGATTCCGCGCAACACCACCATCCCGGTCGCCCGCGCCCAGGAGTTCACCACCTACAAGGACGGCCAGAGCGCGATGATGATCCACGTGCTCCAGGGCGAGCGCGAACTGATCAGCGACTGCCGCTCCCTGGCGCGCTTCGAACTGCGCGGCATTCCGGCCATGGTCGCCGGTGCGGCGAAGATCCGCGTGACCTTCCAGGTCGACGCCGACGGCCTGCTCAGCGTCTCGGCGCGGGAGCTGGGTTCGGGTGTCGAATCGAGCATCCAGGTCAAGCCTTCCTACGGCCTGACCGACGGCGAGATCGCGCGCATGCTCAAGGACTCCTTCGAACATGCCGGCAACGACAAGGCCGCGCGCCAGTTGCGCGAGCACCAGGTCGACGCCGAGCGTCTGCTCGAAGCGGTGCAGGGTGCCCTCGACGCCGATGGCGAGCGCCTGCTGGACGCCGAGGAGCGCGCGGCGATCGAACAACAGATGCAAGATTTGCGTGATTTGATGAACGGCACCGATGGCGCGGCCATCGAGCAGCAGACCAAGCGTCTGTCGCAGGTGACCGATGCCTTTGCCGCCCGGCGCCTTGATTCGACGGTAAAAGCCGCACTGGCCGGGCGCAACCTGAATGAGATCGAGGATAACTGATGCCGCAGGTAACATTTCTGCCCCATGAGAAGTTCTGCCCGGACGGCCTGACCGTCGAGGCAGCGCCGGGGACTTCCATTCTCGAGCTGGCCCATGACCATCACATCGAGATCGAAAGCGCCTGTGGCGGGGTGTGCGCCTGCACCACCTGCCACTGCATCGTGCGCAAAGGCTTCGACTCGGTGGAAGAAGCGGACGAACTGGAAGAAGACATGCTGGACAAGGCCTGGGGCCTGGAAGCACAGTCGCGCCTGGCGTGCCAGGTGAAGGTCGGTGACGAAGACCTGACCATCGAAATTCCGAAGTACTCGCTCAACCACGCCGCCGAAGCGCCGCACTGATTCCCGGAGTCGACATGAGTCTGAAATGGGTTGATGTACTTGAAATTGCTATCCAGCTTGCCGAAAGCAAGCCGGAAGTCGATCCTCGCTACCTGAATTTCGTCGATCTGCACAGCTGGGTACTGGCATTGCCGGACTTCAGCGACGATCCGTCCCGCGGTGGCGAGAAGGTCCTGGAGGCCATCCAGGCGGCCTGGATCGAAGAAGCCGACTGAAGCGCGCTCGGCAGGTTAGGCAATCCCCCGGAACCCGCGTATAATTCGCGGGTTTAATTTTTCGCATCACTTACTGTTTCTGGAGTTACACCATGGCTGTTCAACGCACTTTCTCCATCATCAAGCCTGACGCCGTTGCCAAGAACGTGATCGGCAAGATCACCACCCGTTTCGAAGACGCCGGCCTGAAAATCGTCGCCTCGAAAATCAAGCAACTGTCCAAGGCCGAAGCCGAAGGCTTCTACGCCGAGCACAAAGAGCGCGGCTTCTTCGGCGACCTGGTTGCCTTCATGACTTCCGGTCCGGTTGTCGTTCAGGTTCTGGAAGGCGAGAACGCCATCGCTCGCAACCGTGAGCTGATGGGCGCCACCAACCCTAAAGAAGCTGCTCCAGGCACCATCCGCGCCGACTTCGCCGAGTCCATCGACGCCAACGCCGTTCACGGTTCGGACTCCGAAGCCGCTGCTGCTCGCGAAATCGCTTACTTCTTCGCAGCTACCGAGGTAACCACTCGCTAAGCCACGGCTGACGAGTGAGGGTGAATCCATGACGACATCTACCGACAAAATCAACCTGTTGGGGCTGACCCAACCGGAAATGGAAAAGTTCTTCGACTCGATAGGGGAGAAGCGCTTCCGTGCCGGCCAGGTAATGAAATGGATTCACCACTTTGGCGTCGATGATTTCGACGCCATGACCAACGTCGGCAAGGCCCTGCGCGAAAAGCTCAAGGCTCGCGCCGAGATTCGCGGCCCGGAAGTGGTCAGCGAGGACATCTCCTCGGACGGCACCCGCAAGTGGGTCGTGCGCGTCGCCTCCGGCAGTTGCGTCGAAACCGTCTACATCCCCCAGGGCAAGCGCGGTACGTTGTGCGTATCGTCCCAGGCCGGTTGCGCCCTGGACTGCAGTTTCTGCTCCACCGGCAAGCAAGGATTCAACAGCAACCTCACCGCCGCCGAAGTGATCGGCCAGGTGTGGATTGCCAACAAGTCGTTCGGCTCCGTGCCGGCCACCATCGACCGCGCCATCACCAACGTGGTGATGATGGGCATGGGCGAGCCGCTGCTGAACTTCGACAACGTGATCGCCGCCATGCACCTGATGATGGACGATCTCGGCTATGGCATCTCCAAGCGCCGGGTGACCCTGTCCACCTCCGGCGTGGTGCCGATGATCGATGAGCTGGCCAAGCACATCGACGTCTCCCTGGCCCTGTCGCTGCACGCGCCGAACGACGCGCTGCGCAACGAACTGGTGCCGATCAACAAGAAGTACCCGCTCAAGGTGGTTCTCGACTCCTGCATGCGCTACATGTCCGAACTGGGCGAAAAACGCGTGCTGACCATCGAGTACACCCTGCTCAAGGACGTCAACGACAAGCTCGAACACGCCGTGGAAATGGCCGAGCTGCTCAAGAACGTACCGTGCAAGATCAACCTGATCCCGTTCAACCCGTTCCCGCATTCCGGCTACGAGCGTCCGAGCAACAACGCCATCCGTCGCTTCCAGGATCACCTGCACCACGCGGGCTTCAACGTCACCGTGCGCACCACCCGTGGCGAGGACATCGACGCCGCCTGTGGCCAGTTGGTCGGCCAGGTGATGGACCGCACCCGTCGCAGTGAGCGTTACATCGCCGTGCGGCAACTGAACGCCGACGCCGATTCCAACGGCGTGGCGGGCAACTGAGACGAGGATCGCCATGACCCTGCGCGCCGCGCTGCCGCTTGTTCTGCTGACGACGCTGCTGTGCGGCTGTGTCAGCTTCGGCGGTTCCGGTTCGCAGGTCAGCGGCAAGGCGCGTGACGAGGCGCGCCAGGCCTATGTGCAGTTGGGCCTGGGTTATCTGCAGCAAGGTCAGGGCGAGCGGGCGAAGATTCCGCTGAAGAAGGCCCTCGAACTCGGTGCCGACGATGCCCAGGCCAATGCGGCACTGGCCCTGGTGTTTCAGCGCGAGGGCGAGACCGAACTGGCCGAGACGCACTTTCGCAAGGCCCTGTCGGCCGCGCCCGCCGATGCGCGGATCCGCAACAACTACGGCAGCTTTCTCTACGCTCACGGGCAATATGCCAAGGCACAGCAGATGTTTCGCCAAGCCGCGGCCGATACCCTGTATCCTGAGCGGTCCCGGGTGTTCGAGAACCTCGGCCTGACCTCTCTGAAGCTGGGGCAGCGCGACCAGGCGCGGGAATACCTGGAGAAGGCCTTGCGTCTCGACCGGACGCAGCCCAAAGCCCTGCTGGAAATGGCTGAGATGTCTTACGAAGACAGGCATTATGTGCCGGCTCGCGATTTCTACGACCGGCACAGCCGTCTGAGTGAACCGAGCGCCCGCAGCCTGTTGCTTGGCAGTCGCCTGGCAACGGTCTTCGCAGAAACGACCAAGGCCAGCGAACTGGGCCTGCAATTACAACGACTTTATCCCGGTACGCCGGAATACCAGCAATACCTGTCGGAGCAATGATGAAAGCGGCGCATCCCGAAGCAGCAGCAGCGACTCGCGAAAATCCCGGTGAGATTCTGCGTCAGGCCCGTGAAAACCGGGGCTGGGAGCAGGCCGAAGTGGCCCGCAAGCTCAATCTGACCCTGAGTTCCCTGAACAACCTCGAAGACGGCGCCTTCGACAAGCTGCCTGGGCACACCTTCGCCCGCGGCTATATCCGCGCCTACGCCAAACTGCTGGACATGGACCAGGCTGCCCTGGTCCAGTCCTTCGACCACTACACCGGCACCCATGCCCAGGGCAGTGACGTGCACGCGCTGGGCCGCATCGAGGAGCCGGTGCGCCTGTCGCACAACATCCTGCGCATCGTCAGCCTGCTGTTGCTGGTGGTCGTCGTCGGCGGTGGCTTCGTCTGGTGGAAGGACCAGAGTGGCAACGCCGGCAAGGAACTGTTCAGCATCGCCCCGGAACATATCGAAGTGGAAAGTGCTGACGGCACGACCCAGATCCATCCGCTGGACGAGCCGGAAGATCAGGCCGTCAGCGCCGGCGAGCAGCCTGAGACGTTGGCCCCGACCAGCGAACCATTGCCTTTGACCGAAACTGCGCCACAAACCCCGCCCGCACCGGTGACCAGCGCGCCCGCCGCGACTGTTGCGCCGGCCGCGCCAACCGCCGCCGCTCCGGCTGCCCCTGTTGCCGCTACGCCAGCTCCGGCTGCGCCGGTCGCACCTGTTGCGCCGGTCACCGCCCCGGTGGTCGCAGCCGCCACGCCTGCTCCTGCCGCTGCGGCTACCCAGCCTGCCGCGGCGCCAGCCGGCAGCGGCCAACTGCACATGCAGTTCACCGCTGATTGCTGGACTTCGGTCACCGACGGCAACGGCAAGGTCCTGTACAGCGGCATCAAGCGCAAGGGTGAGACCCTCGAACTGGCCGGCAAGCCGCCGTTCGCCGTGCGCCTGGGCGTTGCCCGCGGCGCGCAGGTCAGCTGGAACGGCCAGCCGGTCGATGTCGCTCCGTTCACCAGTGGCGAGACCGCTCGCTTGAAATTGGGACAATAAGTCATGCACGGCGAATCTCCGATCAAACGTCGCGAATCCCGGAAAATCTGGGTCGGTAACGTGCCCGTCGGCGGCGATGCACCCATCGCCGTCCAGAGCATGACCAACACCGATACCAACGACGTCGCCGCCACCGTGGCGCAGATCAGCCGCCTGGTCGATGCCGGCGTCGATATCGTCCGTGTCTCGGTACCGGACATGGACGCCGCCGAAGCTTTCGGCCGCATCAAGCAGCAGGTCAGCGTGCCGCTGGTCGCCGACATCCACTTCGACTACCGCATCGCCCTGCGCGTGGCCGAGCTGGGCGTCGACTGCCTGCGCATCAACCCGGGCAACATCGGTCGCGAAGACCGTGTGCGCGCGGTGGTCGATGCCGCTCGCGACCGTGGCATCCCGATCCGCATCGGCGTCAACGCGGGCTCCCTGGAAAAGGACCTGCAGAAGAAGTACGGCGAGCCGACCCCGGCGGCGCTGGTGGAATCGGCGCTGCGTCATGTCGAGCACCTCGATCGTCTGGATTTCCAGGACTTCAAGGTCAGCGTCAAGGCCTCCGACGTGTTCATGGCCGTCGAAGCCTACCGCCTGCTGGCCAAACAGATCGTGCAGCCGCTGCACCTGGGCATCACCGAAGCCGGTGGCCTGCGCTCGGGCACGGTGAAATCGGCGGTCGGTCTGGGTATGCTGCTCGCCGAGGGGATTGGCGATACTATCCGCATCTCGCTGGCGGCCGATCCGGTCGAGGAAGTGAAGGTCGGTTACGACATCCTCAAGTCGCTGCACCTGCGTTCCCGCGGCATCAACTTCATCGCCTGCCCGAGTTGCTCACGGCAGAACTTCGATGTGGTCAAGACCATGAACGAGCTCGAAGGCCGTCTGGAAGACCTGCTGGTGCCGCTGGACGTCGCGGTCATCGGATGCGTGGTCAACGGCCCCGGTGAAGCCAAGGAGGCCCATGTCGGGCTGACCGGTGGCACGCCGAACCTGATCTACATCGATGGCAAGCCGGCGCAGAAACTGACCAATGACAACCTGGTGGATGACCTGGAAAGGCTCATCCGCCAGAAAGCGGCCGAGAAGGCCGAGGCCGACGCGGCAGTGATTGCCCGTGGTTGACCGCTACCGTTTTCGTTAAGGATTTTTCGTGAGCAAATCGCTGCAAGCCATTCGTGGCATGAACGACATCCTGCCCGAGCAGACGCCTCTGTGGCGCTATTTCGAGAGCACCGTGGCGGGTCTGCTGGATACCTACGGCTATCGCCAGATCCGCACGCCGATCGTCGAGTTCACCGAGCTGTTCAAGCGTTCCATCGGTGAAGTGACCGATATCGTCGAAAAAGAGATGTACACCTTCACCGACCGCAACGGCGACTCCCTGACCCTGCGTCCGGAAGGTACCGCCGCTTGCGTGCGCGCGGTGCTGGAACACGGCATCAGCGGCAACGAGCAGGTGCAGAAACTCTGGTACATCGGCCAGATGTTCCGCCACGAGCGTCCGCAGAAAGGCCGCTATCGCCAGTTCCACCAGATCGGCGTGGAGGTGTTCAACCTCGACGGTCCGGACATCGATGCCGAGCTGATCGCCCTGACCTGGCGCCTGTGGGGCCAACTGGGTCTGCGCGACGCGGTGACCCTGGAGCTCAACAGCCTCGGCACCAGCGAAGCCCGCGCCCGTTACCGCGAGGCGCTGGTGGAATTCCTCTCCGCCCGTCTCGACCAGTTGGACGAAGACAGCCTGCGCCGTCTGAAGACCAACCCGCTGCGCATCCTCGACAGCAAGGACGCCAAGACCCAGGCCGCCCTGGTCGGCGCGCCGAAGCTGGAAGAGTATCTGGACGAAGAGTCGCGCATTCACTTCGAAGGCCTCAAGTCGCGCCTGGATGCCGCCGGTATTCCCTACGTGATCAACACCAAGCTGGTGCGCGGCCTCGACTACTACAGCAAGACCGTGTTCGAGTGGGTCACCGACAAGCTCGGCGCCCAGGGCACCGTCTGCGCCGGCGGCCGCTATGACGGCCTGGTCGAGCAGATGGGCGGCAAGCCGACCCCCGGCGTCGGTTTCGCCATGGGTATCGAGCGCCTGATCCTGCTTCTGGAAACCCTGGAGCTGGTGCCCGAGTCGATCTCCCGTCAGGTCGATGTCTACCTCTGCGCCTTCGGTGAAGCGGCCGAACTGGCCGGCCTGCAACTGAGCGAGCGTCTGCGCGACCGCCTGCCGAACCTGCGCCTGCAGGTCAACGCCGGTGGTGGCAGCTTCAAGAGCCAGTTCAAGAAGGCCGACAAGAGCGCCGCGCTGTTCGCCCTGATCCTCGGAGAGGACGAACTGGCGCAACAAGTGATAGGTTTCAAACCCCTGCGTGGTCAGGGCGAACAACAAAACATTGCCTGGGATGCTCTGGCCGAGCACCTGGAAGCTTCCCTCGCGCAGGCGTGAAGCGCCCACAGCCGAATTGTCGAAAGGAGTATTGGGGTGTCGAGTACCGATGATGAAACACTGGCCGCGGTCAAGGACTGGTGGGAGCGCAATGGCAAACCACTGGTCACTGGCGGTCTGCTGGCCCTGGTGATCGTGTTCGGCTGGCAAGCCTGGCACAAGTACCAGAACAACCAGTCGCAAGGCGCCTCGAACCTCTATCAGGCCTTGCTGGAAACTTCCCTGACGCCGACCGGCACGCCGGACGCGGCCAAGGTCGCCGAACTGTCGGGCAAGCTCAAGAGCGAGTTCGGCGGTAGCGCCTACGCCCAGTACGGCAGCCTGTTCGTGGCCAAGGTCGCGGTGGACGGTGGCAAGCTGGACGATGCCGCCGCCGAACTGAAGAGCATTTACGACAAGCCGGCCGACGCGACCCTGGGCGAGATCGCCCGTCAGCGTCTGGCCCGCGTACTGGCTGCGCAGAACAAGGCCGATGAAGCCCTGAAACTGCTCGACGGCGATGCCGACAAGGCGTTCGTTGCCACCCGCGAGGAGCTCAAGGGCGACCTGCTGGTGCAACTGGGCCGTACCGCCGATGCCCATGCCGCATACGAAAAGGCCAAGGCCGCGCTGTCCGACGACGACGCGGTAGGTGGCCTGCAACTCAAGCTCGACGACCTGGCCAAAGGGGATGCCTGACGTGATCGGTTGGAAACATGCAGCAGTGCTGAGCCTGGCCATCCTGGCCGTGGGTTGCAGCAGCAACAGCAAGAAGGAACTGCCTCCGGCCGAGCTGACCAAGTTCACCGAAGAGGTGGTATTGCAGAAACAGTGGAGTCGTTCGATCGGTGACGGTCAGGGCGAAACCTTCAACATGCTGGTTCCGGCGATCGAGAACGACCGTATCTACGCGTCCGACGTCACTGGCGTGGTGATGGCCCTGGATCGCATGAACGGCGACGTGATCTGGAAGAAGGATCTGGAACTGCCGGTCTCCGGCGCGGTCGGTGTCGGCTACGGCATGGTCCTGCTGGGCACCCTCAAGGGCGAAGTGATCGCCCTGGATTCCAGCACCGGCGAAAAGAAATGGTCGGCCCGCGTGACCAGCGAAGTGCTGGCCCCGCCCGCTACCAACGGCGACATCGTCGTGGTGCAGACCCAGGACGACCGCGTGATCGGTCTCGACGCCGCCACCGGCGACCGTCGCTGGATCTACGACAGCACCCCGGCGGTCCTCACCCTGCGTGGCACCGGTGCGCCGGTGGTGACCAACGCACTGGCGGTCGCCGGTCTGTCCAGCGGCAAGGTGGTCGCCCTGGATACCCGCAACGGCGTGCCGGTGTGGGAGCAGCGTGTCGCGATTCCACAAGGTCGTTCGGAACTGGACCGCGTGGTCGACATCGACGGCGGCCTGCTGCTGTCGGCTGGCACCCTGTACGTCTCGACGTACCAGGGCCGCGTCGCCGGCCTCGACCTGGAAAGCGGTCGTGTCCTGTGGCAGCGCGATGCCTCCAGCTACACCGGCGTGGCCCAGGGCTTCGGCAACGTGTACGTGAGCGAGGCCTCGGGCACCGTCGAAGGGATCGACGAGCGTTCGTCCTCGGCGCTGTGGAGCAACGACCAACTGGCTCGCCGTCAACTGTCGGCGCCGGAAGTGTTCTCCAGCTACGTGGCAGTCGGTGACCTGGAAGGTTACCTGCACCTGCTGAGCCAGGTGGACGGCCGCTTCGTCGGCCGTGAGCGTATCGACAGCGACGGCCTGCGCGCCCGTCCGCTGGTCGATGGCAACATGATTTACGTGTATGGCAACAGCGGCACCCTCGAGGCGCTGACCATCAAGTAAGTCTATGCTTGGGGCCTTCGGGCCCCGGGCCGCGACGTCGTGAGACGACGCCCCAAACTCCGGCCGCTGCCCCGCAGCGGCCTTTGTATTTTTTGAATTTACGCAATGGAGAGCCGCATGGTTCCCGTAATCGCCCTGGTGGGTCGCCCGAACGTCGGCAAGTCCACCATGTTCAACCGCCTGACCAAGACCCGCGATGCCATCGTCGGCGACCTCTCGGGCCTGACCCGTGACCGCCAGTACGGCGAAGCGCGCTGGCAGGGCCGTTCCTACATCCTGATCGACACCGGCGGTATCACCGGTGACGAGGCGGGCATGGACGAGAAGATGGCCGAGCAATCGCTGATGGCCATCGAAGAAGCCGACTACGTGCTGTTCCTGGTCGACGCCCGCGCCGGCCTGACCGCCGCCGACCAGATGATCGCCGAGCACCTGCGCAAGCGGAACAAACAGTCGTTCCTGGTGGCGAACAAGATCGACAACATCGATCCGGACACCGCCCGCGCCGAATTCTCCCCGATGGGCATGGGCAACGCCATTCCGGTGGCCGGCTCGCAAGGTCGTGGCATCAATTCGCTGATGGAAATCGTCCTCGGTGACGTGCCGCGCGACCAGGAAGAAGAGTCCCTCGACGAAAACGTCGCCGAAGGCGAGGAAGCCACGCGCATCCCCGGTCCGAGCGAGAAGGACGGCATCAAGATCGCCATCATCGGCCGGCCGAACGTCGGCAAGTCGACCCTGGTCAACCGCATGCTCGGTGAAGAGCGCGTGGTGGTCTACGACCAGCCTGGCACTACCCGCGACAGCATCTACATTCCGTTCGAGCGCAACGACGAGAAATACACCCTGATCGACACCGCCGGGGTGCGCAAGCGCGGCAAGATCCACGAGGAAGTCGAGAAGTTCTCGGTGGTGAAGACCCTGCAGGCGATCAAGGACGCCAACGTGGTGATCTTCGTCATGGATGCCCGCGAAGGCGTGGTCGACCATGACCTCAACCTGCTGGGCTTCGCCCTCGAAGCCGGTCGTGCCATCGTCATTGCCCTGAACAAGTGGGACGGCATGCAGCCGGGCGAGCGCGACTACGTGAAGACCGAGCTGGAGCGCCGGCTGTTCTTCGTCGACTTCGCCGACATCCACTTCATCTCGGCACTGCACGGCACCGGCGTCGGCAACCTGTACCAGTCGGTGCAGAACTCGTTCAAGTCGGCGGTCACCCGCTGGCCGACCAGCCGCCTGACCCAGATCCTCGAGGACGCGGTCAGCGAGCACCAGCCGCCGATGGTCAACGGTCGCCGCATCAAGCTGCGCTACGCCCACCTCGGTGGTGCCAACCCGCCGATCATCGTGATCCACGGCAACCAGGTGGAGAAGGTTCCGCGTTCCTACTCGCGTTACCTGGAAAACACCTACCGCCGCGTGCTCAAGCTGGTCGGTACACCGATCCGCATCGAGTACAAGGGCAGTGACAACCCGTTCGAGGGCAACAAGAACACCCTCACCGACCGCCAGGTCAACAAGAAGCGCCGGTTGATGTCGCACCACAAGAAAGCCGAGAAGAAGCGCAAGGACAAGCGCAAGTAAGCTCGCCGCGGCGCAGGGGCAAACCCTGCGCCGCAAGCCTTGTTGATCCCGGTCAGCGACTCCCGACGGCCGTGTGTTACAACCTTTTTCCTGACTCGTCGATCCGCTATGCTCGATGGCTTACCGCGCCTGAGCCGGGTCCGCAGGAAAGAGGGCTTCATGATCAGCAGCAAGTTGCCGAATGTCGGCACGACCATCTTCACCACCATGTCTCAACTCGCCGTGCAGACCGGCGCGTTGAACCTGTCCCAGGGGTTCCCCGACTTCAATGGTCCGCAGGCCCTGCTCGATGCGGTGGGGCGGCATGTGAGCGCCGGACACAACCAGTATTCACCGATGACCGGGCTGCCGGCGCTGCGCCAGCAGGTGGCGGCGAAGATCGCCCGTCACTACGGCGTCAGTGTCGATGCCGATCACGAAGTGACCATCGTTCCGGGCGCCACCGAGGGCATCTTCTGTGCCATCCAGGCGGTGATCCGCGCCGGCGACGAAGTGATCGTCTTCGACCCCAGCTACGACAGCTACGAGCCTTCCGTGGAACTGGCCGGTGGCCGCTGCGTGCATGTGCAGCTGGACCCGGTCGATTTCAGCATCGACTGGCAGAAGTTCAGCGATGCCCTGAGTGCGAAGACGCGCATGGTCATCATCAACTCGCCGCACAACCCCAGTGGCGCGTTGATTACCCGTGCCGACCTGGACCAGTTGGCGGCGCTGATCGCCGAGCGCGATATCTACCTGATCAGCGACGAGGTCTATGAGCACCTGGTGTTCGACGGCGTCGCCCACGCCAGCGTGCTGAGCCATGAAGCGCTGTATCAGCGTGCCTTCGTGGTCAGCTCGTTCGGCAAGACCTACCACGTCACCGGCTGGAAGACCGGCTATGTGATCGCGCCGCCGGCCCTGAGCGCCGAGCTGCGCAAGGTCCACCAGTACGTCAACTTCTGCGGGGTGACCCCCTTGCAGTGGGCGCTGGCTGACTTCATGGCCAGTCATCCCGAGCATATCGACGAGCTGCCGGCTTTCTACCAGGCCAAGCGCGACCTGTTCTGCGATCTGCTGACGCCGTCGCGCTTCCGCTTCCGCCGCTCGCCGGGCACCTATTTCCAGTTGGTCGACTACTCGGCGATTCGCCCGGACCTGAACGACGTCGACATGGCCCTGTGGCTGACCCGCGAGCATGGCGTGGCGACCATTCCGGTGTCGGTGTTCTACCAGCAGCCCATTCCCGAACAGCGCCTGGTGCGCCTGTGTTTCGCCAAACGCGAGGAGACGCTGCGCGAGGCAGCGGAAAAACTATGCGCGATCTGAGCAGCCTGCCCAACCTGAGCGTTGCCCTGGTCCAGACCAGCCTGATCTGGCAGGACCGCCAGGCCAACTACGAACACTTCGAAACCCTGCTCGACCAGGCCCGCGGCGCCGATCTGGTGATCCTGCCGGAGATGTTCACCACCGGGTTCTCCATGGAGTCCGAGCGTCTGGCCGAGCCGGAGAACGGTCCGACCTATGCCTGGCTCAAGGCCCAGGCCAAGCGGATCGACGCGGTGATCACCGGCAGCGTGATCATCCAGGCCGCTGACGGCAGCCATCGCAACCGCCTGCTCTGGGCGCGCCCGGACGGCGAGATCCTGCATTACGACAAGCGCCACCTGTTCCGCATGGCGGGCGAGCACAAGCACTACACCCCGGGCGAGCGCCAGGTGCAGTTCGAGCTCAAGGGCTGGCGGGTGCGTCCGCTGATCTGCTACGACCTGCGTTTCCCGGTGTGGAGCCGTGATGCCCAGGACACCGATCTGCTGCTGTACACCGCGAACTGGCCGGCGGCGCGACGCCAGCACTGGAATCGTCTGCTGCCGGCGCGGGGGATCGAGAACCTGTGCTACGTGGCGGCGGTGAACCGGGTGGGCACCGATGGCAAGGGCTTTGCTTACACCGGCGACAGCCAGGTTCTCGACTTCCAGGGCGAAAGCCTGCTGAGCGCGGGGGAGGCGGACGGGGTGTTTACCGTGGTGCTGAAAGCGGCGGAGCTGGCGGCTTACCGGACGAAGTTTCCGGCCAACCTGGATGCCGATAGTTTCGAATTGCACTGATGTGATTGCGGCGTGACCGGGTTGTAGGAGCGTGGCTTGCCCGCGAAGGACCGCGCCAGCGGTCCCAGACCTCACCGCTATCAGGGACCGCTGGCGCGGTCCTTCGCAGGCAAGCCAGCTCCTACAGGAGTCAGGCGGCGGTCAGTAGACATCCCGCCGATAACGCCCGTCCTCGATCAACTGCTCGATCTTCGCCCTGCCCAGCAACTCATCGAGCGCGGCATCCACACCACCGGCCATGCCCTGCAGGCTGCCGCAGACATAGATCGACGCACCCTGGTTCAGCCAGTGCAGCAGCTTGCCCGCCTGCTCGCGCAACAGGTCCTGGACATACACCTTGTCCGCCTGGTCCCGCGAGAACGCCAGGTCCAGGCGCGCCAGGTCGCCGCTGTCCAGCCAGCCCTGCAACTCGTCACCACAGAGGAAGTCCTGCTGGCGATTGCGCTCGCCGAACAGCAGCCAGTTGCGCTGTTCGCCGCTGGCAATACGCGCCTTGAGCAGGCTGCGCAGACCGGCCAGGCCGGTGCCGTTGCCGATCAGGATCATCGGCGCCGGCTCCGCCGGCAGATGGAAACCGCTGTTGCGGCGCAGACGCAGGCTCACCGTGCCGCCCAGCACCATGTGTTCGGTCAGCCAGCCGGAGCCAAGGCCGAGCGATCCGTCTGGGTGCCGTTCCTGGCGCACGATCAGTTCCAGCACGCCATCGGCGGCGATCGAGGCGATGGAGTATTCGCGGGCATCCAGCGCAATCAGCGCGTCCACCAGCGCCTGGGCGTGCAGGCCGACCAGATGCTCACGGCTGACCGGCAACTGGCGGCTGGCCAGGGCCACGGACAGCGGTTCTTGCAGACCATCCACCTGCACCGGCGTGGCGGCATCCAGGCCAAGGCCCTTGAGGAACTGCTCGATCCGCTGTGGCGCCTGACGCGGCAGGATCTCCACCAGATCACCGGCATCCCATTGCACCGGGGACGGCGGATTCAGGCCAAGGAGGAACACCGGCTGACCCTGGCTGCCGGGGTTGAGCAGGTCGCGGCGACCCAGGGTCCAGGCCTCGAAGGTCGGTGCCTGCCAGGCCGGTACCGTGCTGCTGCCACTCAGTTCGGCCAGTTGCTGCTGCCAGCGCTGCAGCGCCAGCGGGTCGGCGCTGTCCACCTCCACCGGGGCGAAACGGGCGCGGGCGCCGCGCTCGCCGAGCCAGGCGTCGAGGCGGCGGGCGAAGCCGCAGAAATGTGGGTACTGGCGATCGCCGAGGGCGAGCAGGGCGTAGTCCAGGTCACCCAGGGCCCACGGCTGGCCGAGCACCTTGCGCTCGAAACCGCGGGCACTGTCGGGCGCTTCGCCGTCGCCGAAGGTACTGACCACGAACAGCGCACGCTGGCTCTGACGCAAGTCCTCTTCGCTCAGGCTGGCCAGCGACCGCACCCGCACCGGCAGCCCGGCGGCCTGCAATTGCCCGGCGCTCTGCCAGGCCAGTTGCTCGGCGAAACCGCTCTGGCTGGCGAAGCCCACCAGCCAGCCATTGTGCTGATCGCCAGACGGATTCAGCGCGCCACGCGCGGCGCGGACCTGGCGTTTCTTGCGCCGGCGATCGAGGTACAGCAGCCAGCCGGTGACGAAGAACAGCGGCATGGTCAGGCTGGCGAGGGTGACGATGATTCGTCCCGGCAGGCCGAAATAGCTGCCCACGTGCAGCGCGTAGACGCTGGTCAGCAACTGCGCCTTGAACGACTTGTCGGTGTACACCTCCTGACGCTTCACCTGGCCGGTGGCCGGATCGATGGTCAGGCTGTTGAGGGCGCGCTCGTGGGCGGCATCGTCGAGCAGATAGAAGAGCGTCGCCGGCTGGCCGCCGACCGGCGGCAGACGCAGGTTGTAGGCGGCGAGGCCGGGCCCCGCGGCTTTCTGCAGGCTGGCCCAGATGGCGTCGTAGTCGACCACCAGCGCCGGTGCGTTCGGGTCGGCCTTGGGTGGACCGCCACGTCCGCCGCGCCCTTCGCCGCGTTTCTGTTCCTGGCCGGTTGCCGGTTTGTCCGCCAGCAGCTTGCTGAGGCCTTCGCGATACCACTCGTAGGACCAGAACAGCCCGGTCAGGGCGAACAGCAGATAGAACAGCAGGCACCAGGTGCCGAACACCGCATGCAGGTCCCAGTTGAAGGCGCGGCCTTTCTTGGCCCAGTCGAGGGTCAGCCAGGTGCGCCAGTTCAGCGCCTGGCGCGGCCAGCGCAGGTACAGCCCGGAGAGGCAGAAGAACACCAGCAGCAGGGTGCAGGCGCCGGTGATCTGCCGGCCGGTATCGCCGATGGCGAGGAAGCGGTGCAGGTTGAGCATCAGGTTGAAGAAGCCGAGACCGCTCACATCGCCCTGGAACTCGCCGGTATAGGGATCGACATAGCGCAGCTGACCGCGGCGCTCTCCCGGTGGCGGGGTGAAGAACACGCGGGCGGCGGCGTCGCTGTGGGTCTCGACCCAGAGCATGGCGACCTTCTTGCCCTCGCTCGCCTCGACCCGCCGCACCAGCTCGGCCGGCGGCAACACGCCGCTGTCGCGGACCTGGACCTTGAGGACCTGCGGGTTGATCGCCCGGAGGATCTCGTCCTGGAACGAATAGGCCGCCCCGGTGATGCCCATCAGTGCAAGCACCAGGCCGGCGGTGATACCGAAGAACCAGTGCAGTTGGAACAACGTCTTTTTCACCACAGCGACCACCTAGTCGTTACAGGGAATGCGAATTGATTCGCCTATTATGCCTTGATACACAAAAGCCCCGCTCACCTGAGTGAGCGGGGCTGGAGCCGTCAGCGACCTCAGAAGTGGAAGCTGGTGGTCAGCAGGGCGGTGCGTCCAGCGGCCTGGTTGGCGAAGTGCGCGGCGTAGGCCTTGTCGTAGTAGACCTCGTCGGTCAGGTTCTGCACGTTGAGCTGCAGGTCGACATTCTTCGTCAGCTTGTAGCTGGCCATGGCGTCGTAGCGCACGTAGGACGGCACGTAGACGGTGTTGTTCACATCACCCCAGACATCGTCGACATAGAACGCGCCACCACCCAGGGTCAGCTTGTCGGTCACGTCGTAGGTGGTCCACAGGCTGAAGCTGTGCTTCGGCGTGTTCGGCAGTTCGTTGCCCTTGGCCGGGTTCGGACCGGCGGTCACGACCCCGCTGCGGCCGGCCAGGCCCGGATCCACGGCTTCGCTCTTGAGGTAGCTGTAGCCGGCGAAGACCTGCCATTTGTCGGTGAGCTTGCCGCTGGCACCCAGTTCGATACCGTCGACACGGGTGGTGCCGGCGTTCTGGTAGGTGTTGTTGGACACCAGGATGCGGGTGTTTTCCTTCTCGGTGCGGAAGATCGCCGCGGTCAGGGCGACACGGTTGTGGAACACGTCCCACTTGGTGCCGATCTCGTAGTTCTTGGTGGTTTCCGGTTCGAGGTCGCTGACCAGGGTGCTGTTGCCCGGGGTCAGTGGGTTAGGCTCGGCGCCGTCGACCAGGCCGCCTGGCGGGGTGGCCGAGGTGGCGAAGGAGGTATAGATGCTGCCGTTCTCGGCCGGCTTCCACACCAGGCCCGCCTGCCAGCTCCAGAAGTGGCTGTTGTTGGTGGCCTTGCCGGTGGTGCTGCTCTTCGCGGTGGTGTCGAAGGCGTCGTAGCGGGTGCCGAGGTTCAACTGCCATTGCGGGTCCAGCTCGATGGTGTCGAAGGCATAGGCCGCGCGGGTGGTGGAGTCGGTATCGGTGACGCTGGCGTAGTTGCGCTTGACGGTGCCGGTCCACGGATCGTTCGGATTCGGATTCGCCAGCGAGGTGCAATACGGACGGGTGCCTGGCCGGCAGGTCAGTTTGCTGTTCGGGGTGACCGTGTAGCTGCTGGTCATGGTGTCTTCCTGGGTGAATTCGATACCGGTCGAGTAGCTGTGCTTGAAGCCCAGCGCCTGGAATTCACCGAACAGGTCGGTCTGGTTGGTGGTGGTGGCGGTGTTGCTGATCCGCGTATTGGCCCGGCGCCATACGGTGCCGTACTGGCTGACGTTGTGGGCGCTGTCGTCGGGCTGGGTCAGCACGTAGTCCTGGCCGGTGTTGCCGTGGCGCAGGGTGTTCTTCAGGGTCATCGAGTCGTTGATGTCGTGTTCGATGCTGATGGTGCTGATGTCCGCGCGGGTCTTGCGGAAGTCGCGGCCCTTCAGGCCATAGAAGTTGCTGCTGTCGCCGCCGTCGTCCGGTTTGTCGTGGACGTGTGGAGCCGTGGCGCCGGCCAGCTTGTAGCCGTAGGGAATGCCCGAGTCCGGCAGGTCGTCGCTTTCCAGGTGGTAGTAGTTCAGGTTGACCCGGGTCGGGGTGCCGAGACCGAAGGTCACCGACGGCGCCACGCCCCAGCGGTCGTAGTCGATCGAGTCGCGCCCGGCCACGTTCTGCTCGTGGCTCATCAGGTTCAGTCGGAACGCCGCGGTGTCGAGGAACTGGCGGTTGACGTCGAGGGTGTAGCGACGGGTCTGGTCGGAGCCATAGGTGAAGGCGCCGTTGGTGAAGTCGGCCTGTTTCGGCGCCTTGCTCACCAGGTTGAGGCTGCCGCCGGCGGCGCCACGACCGTTGATGGCCGAGTTCGGGCCCTTGCTGACCTCGATGGATTCCACGGCGAAGATTTCCCGGGTCTGCGCGCCGGTGTCGCGCACGCCGTCGATCGAGGTGTCGCCCTGGGCGTCGAAGCCGCGGATGAACGGACGGTCACCCTGCGGGTTGCCGCCTTCGCCGGCACCGAAGGTGATGCCCGGTACGGTACGCAGGGCGTCCTGCAGCGAGACGGCGCCGGTGTCCTTGAGGACCTGTTGCGGAATCACGGTGACCGAGCGCGGCGTGTCCACCAGCGGCGCGGTGTATTTCTGCGAGGAAGCCTTTTCCACCTTGTAGTCGGTGCTGGCCTGTTCGGCCTGGCCGGTGACGCTGGTGGCGTCGAGGGCGATCGAACCGTCCTTGCTGGCAGGCACGGGCTCGTCGGCCCAGGCCATGTGCGCGGCGGACGTTGCGGTGAGCGCGACACCGATGGCGGATGCGAGCAAGCGCGGTGAACTGACAGTGGCTGGTACGAATTGACGCGACATCAGGTGGACCCCCTCCCAAGGTTTCGAGGGGGCGGAATATAAGAGCAAGTGATTGGCAGTCACAATTGATAAAGACTTGCATTTACATTCTTTACACCTTTGTCAGGGAATTTTGTCGCGGATCAATGTCCGCCCCTCGGATGGGGCTTGTGGCTACTGGATAAGAATCAATACCATTGGCATCTTTCCCATCAGGTGCCAGATCGCCATGCTTTTACACATTCCCGGCCTGTTCAACCGCGAGGAAGTGCTGCGCATCCGCGAGGCACTGGAGAAGACCGATTGGGCCGACGGCAAGATCACCGCGGGCTACCAGTCGGCCAAGGCCAAGCACAACCTGCAGTTGCCGGAGGCCCATCCGCTGGCCAAGGAAATCGGCACGGCGATGCTCGAACGGCTGTGGAGCAATCCGCGGTTCATGTCCGCGGCGCTGCCGCACAAGGTGTTTCCGCCGCTGATCAATTGCTATCGCGAAGGCGGCAGCTTCGGCTTCCATATCGACAATGCCGTGCGCCAGCCGCGCGGCAGCGTGGAACGGGTGCGTACCGACCTGTCCTCGACGCTGTTCTTCAGCGACCCGGAGGACTACGACGGCGGTGAGCTGGAAATCCAGGACACCTACGGCATGCAGCGGGTCAAGCTGGCGGCCGGGGACCTGGTGCTGTATCCGGGCACCAGCCTGCATCGGGTCAACCCGGTGACCCGTGGCGCGCGTTACGCGGCGTTCTTCTGGACGCAGAGCCTGGTTCGCGAGGACAGCCAGCGCGCCCTGCTGTTCGAGATGGACAACGCGATCCAGCAACTGACCGCCGACGTGCCGGAGCATCCGTCCCTGCTGCAGCTCACCGGCACCTATCACAATCTGCTGCGGCGCTGGGTCGAGGTCTGAGGCATGGCGTTTCAGTTGCGGCGCGAAGAGGTGGTGGGTTCCGATGAGCTGGGGCAGATGCTCGAACAGAGTCCGGCGAAGGCGGCCCAGGCCCTGTTGATGGCATCGGCCGAGGGCGTGGTCGAGGCTCAGGCCTTGCTGGGGCAGATCCTGCTGGATGGCCGCGGGATCGAGCGGGATCCGGCGCTGGCCCGGCGCTGGTTCGGCATTGCCGCGCAGCAGGGCAGCGCGATGGCGCACAACATGCTCGGGCGGTGCCTGGAGCATGGCTGGGGCGGTGCCGAGGATGTGGTCCAGGCCGCGCTGCATTACCGCCATGCGGCCAATGCCGGGCTGGACTGGGGCATCTACAACCTGGCCAACCTGCTGGCGACCGGACGTGGCGTGGCACAGGACCATCAACTGGCGCTGGCTTGCTATCGGCGGGCGGCACAGATGGGCCATGCCAAGTCGATGAACCTGCTCGGGCGCTATCTGGAGGAGGGCCAGCACTGCCAGACCGACCTGCCGATGGCGCGGGAGTGGTACCGGCGTTCGGCCGAGGGTGGGGATTTTCGTGGGCAGTTCAGCCATGCGGCGATGCTCGCCGGGCAGGGGCAGCTCGATGACGCGCTGGTGTGGTTGCAGCGGGCGCTGGAAGGCGGCAATGCGAACTTCCTGCGGGTCGCCGGGCCGGCATTGGAGCAGGCGCCTCAAGCCGAGGTGCGGGCGATGGCGGGGGCCTATCGGGCTCGTTTGGCTGAGCTGGGGTAGTAGCCTTGAGGGCCCTATCGCTGGCAAGCCAGCGATGAGGCCCGGTATGACACCCAAGAAAAAAGGGGCTGATCACTCAGCCCCTTTTTCATTTACAGGTAGTACGCCCTCAGCGGCGGGAAGCCGTTGAATTCGACGGCGCTGTAGCTGGTGGTGTAGGCACCGGTGGACAGCCAGTACAGGCGGTCGCCGATCGCCAGGTTCAGCGGCAGGCCGTATTTGTAGTGCTCGTACATGATGTCGGCGCTGTCGCAGGTCGGGCCGGCGATCACGACTTCTTCGGTTTCGCCTTTCTTCTCGGTCCAGATCGGGAACTTGATGGACTCGTCCATGGTTTCGATCAGGCCGGAGAATTTGCCCACGTCGGTGTAGATCCAGCGCTCGACGGCGGTACGCGATTTACGCGCGACCAGTACCACTTCGCTGACCAGGATGCCGGCGTTGGCGATCAGCGAACGGCCCGGTTCGAGGATGATTTCCGGCAGGTCGTCGCCGAAGTCTTCCTTGAGGAAGCGGATGATCTCTTCGGCGTAGGTTTCCAGGCTGTTGGTGCGGGTGATGTAGTTGGCCGGGAAGCCGCCACCCATGTTGATCAGCTTCAGTTCGATGCCGTCTTCTTCCTTCAGGCGCTCGAAGATCACCTTCACCTTGGCGATCGCGGCGTCCCACACGGAGATGTCACGCTGCTGCGAACCGACGTGGAAGGAGATGCCGTACGGCACCAGACCCAGGTCGCGGGCGAGGATCAGCAGGTCCATGGCCATGTCGGTCTGGCAGCCGAACTTGCGCGACAGCGGCCAGTCGGCGGTGGTGGAGCCTTCGGTGAGGATACGCACGTAGACTTTCGAGCCCGGCGCGGCCTTGGCGATGTTGCGCAGGTCGGCTTCGGAGTCGGTGGCATACAGGCGCACGCCCTTCTCGTAGAAGTAGCGGATGTCCTTGGACTTCTTGATGGTGTTGCCGTAGCTGATGCGGTCGGCGCCGACGCCACGGCCGAGGACCTTGTCCAGCTCGTAGATCGAGGCGATGTCGAAGCTCGAACCCTTTTCCTTCAGCAGGTCGATGATTTCGACCGCGGGGTTGGCCTTGACCGCGTAGTAGACCTTGGCGAATTCGAAGCCGGCGCGCAGGTCGTCATAGGCCTGGCTGATCATCTGGGTGTCGATGAGTACGAACGGGGTTTCTTGCTTGTCGGCGAACGCCTTCATTTTCTGGAAGGTTTCGCGCGCGAAGTAGTCTTCGACCTGAATCGACATACCGGGGGACTCCATGGGCAAACTGAAAAAATAAGTGGCTGCAACTGAACGCCCTCCGTATCCCCACTTTGGTTCGCCTACTTCCCAAGGCATGTCGCCGAAAGCAAAAAGGTCAACCGCGCGCGATAACTTGCTCCACGGGTGACCTTGCTGTCTCGTCGTCAGTACTTGAGCCGGATGGATCGTTTCCAGCATGGACGTTCGGCGCGAACTTTAGGACCTGAGGGGTTCAAGATCAACTAAAAATGTCGCGTTTTCGTACTCCTCGGCTGCGTGTTGTCGGCTTGTTTCATTCATAACCGACTCAGGTGACAGCCATATGTTCCCGAGAATCGTCCACCCGTAAAGAATTGTGGAATAGCTGGCGATTTGCCGATGTTCGCCGAACTTGTTCTACAGCTGTTTCATTCGCCGAGTTTCGCCACCAAGTGTCTTTCATTGAATCAAAGTGACCCTTTGTCGGAACTCTTCGGTCATTCCGGTGGCAGGTTCGACTGTTCATATTTATGGCCACCCATCGCACCGGTAGCCGGGGTGAAAAAAATTCGCCCGCAAACCTCCGATCGGACGAAATGACGAGACATTTGCCGCTCTTAATAAGAAACATTACTATTCGCGCACCTTCCCTCCGCCTGACGATGACCTCCACACCGTGTCTCGACACAAAGGCTTCCTCGACCATTACCACGAACTGATCGGCACCTGGACGCGCAAGCTGCGCAGCCGCCAGCAGGCCGAGGATCTGGCGCACGATGCTTTTGTCCGGGTGCTGGAAAGTGAACAGGCCGACGTCGAGCAGCCGCGCGCCTACCTGCACCAGACCGCGCGCAATATCGCCGTCGACGGTTATCGCCGCGAGGACCGCCGCCAGCTTCTCGAACAGCAGGCACTGGACCTCGGCCCGACGCCGGGCGACGACCCGGAGGCGTTCATGAATGCGCTGCAGTTGGCCGACAGCGTCGAGCGCGCGCTGGCCGAGCTGCCACTGAACTGTCGCAAGGTGTTCGTCTGGCAGAAGCTGGAGGGGCTGACCCAGGCGGAGATCGCCGAACGCATGGGATTGACCAAGAACATGGTCGAAAAGTATATGATCCGCACGCTCCGTCATCTGCGCGAGCACCTGGATGTGTCGACGAGATGAGTCAGGCGAATGTATTCATGAATCAGGGCGCGAGTTCCGGGCCGCACGAGGCCGCGCGCGAGCAGGCGGCCGAATGGTTTGCCCGGGTCCAGGATGCGCCGCTGGCGCCCGAGCAGCAGGCGCGCTTCGAGGCCTGGCTGGCCGCGGATCCCCTTCACCGCGATGAATATGAGCTGCTGGCGCGACTGTGGCGGGCCAGCGATCTGCTGTCGCCCGAGCGCCTGGAAAAACTCTGCGTCGCCGATCCGGTGCGCGCTCTGCCGCGTCGCCGCGTCCTCCGCCAGGCCCTCGCGGCCGGTGTGGCCGCCGCCGCGCTGGGCCTGGGCTGGTTCGGCTGGCAGCAGCGCAGCCTCGACTATTCCGAACAGTTGCAGACCGCCCTTGGCGAACGGCGCCAGGTGGAGTTGCCCGACGGCACGCACCTGGAGATCAACGGCCGCACGCGCCTGGAGGTGCGTTTCAGTGCCGGGCAGCGGGATGTGCGCCTGGAGCGCGGCGAAGTGATGTTCAGCGTCGCCCACGACAGTGCCCGGCCCTTCGTGGTGGATGCCGGTAATGGCACGGTCACCGTGACCGGTACGCGCTTCGACGTCCGCCGCGATGCGGCGCAGACCCGCGTCGCGGTGGAGCAGGGCTCGGTGCGGGTACAGGGCCAGGGCGGGTCGCAGGCCCTGCTGAGCGCCGGCCTCGGTTCCCATATCGATGCCCACGGCAAGGTCGCCGCGCCCTATGCGGTGGACGCCGCCGCGCTCACCGCCTGGCGCTCCGGCAAGCTGGTGTTCAACGATGCCGCGCTGGCGCAGGTGGCCGAAGAGGTCTCGCGCTACCGCCAGCAGCCCTTGAAAGTGGCGCCGAAAGTCGCCGGCCTGCGCTTGAGCAGCACCTTCCGCGTCGACGATACGGACGCTCTGCTGCGCGCCTTGCCGAGCATCCTGCCGGTTGCCGTGGTGACCCATGCCGATGGCTCCCGAGAAATAATCGCAAAATAGATTCAGGTATTTTTCGAGTTGTTCGTCTTCCTGCCCGACTTGTAATTGCCAAGCATTTTCATTCGCAGGCAGTTGATCCCGATCCGCCCCTCAGGACTTCTCGAAGACGTGAACAACAACAAGCTTTCCCCGCGCTCCGCCGGCCGCTCGCGCTGGTTGCCCCTGGCACTGGCCCTGGCGGTCAGCGCCAGCATCGGCACCAGCTACGCCGATTCGACCCCGACCAGCATCCAGATCCAGGCCCAGTCGCTGGCCACGGCGCTGAACCAGCTGGGCCAGCAGACCTCGCTGCAGCTGTTCTTCAGCCCCGCGCTGGTGGCCGGCAAGCAGGCGCCGGCGGTGTCCGGCACCTTGTCGCCGGAGCAGGCGCTGCAGGCGTTGCTGCAAGGCAGCGGGCTGACCTACGAGATTTCCCAGGGCACCGTGGTCCTGCATTCGGCACAGGCCGACAGCCAAGCCGCCAGCGGCACCCTGGAGCTGGCGCCCACCGATGTCAGCATGGTCGGTGACTGGCTCGGCGACGCCGAGGAGCGCGTGGTGCAGAACCACCCCGGCGCGCGTACCGTGGTCCGCCGCGAGGCGATGATCGAGCAGGGTGCGATGAACGTGCGCGACGTGCTCAAGGGTATTCCCGGGGTGCAGGTACAGGACTCCAACGGCACCGGCGGCAGCGACCTGTCGCTCAACGTCGGCGTGCGCGGCCTGACCTCGCGCCTGTCGCCGCGCTCCACCGTGCTGATCGACGGCATTCCCGCGGCGTTCGCGCCGTACGGTCAACCGCAGCTGTCGATGGCGCCGATTTCGTCCGGCAACCTCGACAGCATCGACGTGGTGCGTGGCGCGGGCTCGGTGCGTTACGGACCGCAGAACGTCGGTGGGGTGATCAACTTCGTCACCCGCGCCATTCCCAAGGAAGCCACCGGTGAAGTCGGCACTACCCTGGAGACTTCCCGTCACGGCGGCTGGAAACATATCGAATCGGCCTTCATCGGCGGCACCGCCGACAACGGCCTGGGCGCGGCGCTGCTGTACTCCGGGGTCAATGGCAACGGCTACCGCAGCAGCAACAACGACAACGATATCGACGACGTGCTGCTCAAGACCCACTGGGACCTGACCGAGCAGGACCAGCTGTCGCTGAACTTCCACTATTACGACGGCAAGGCCGACATGCCCGGCGGCCTGACCCAGGCGCAGTTCGACGCCGACCCGTACCAGTCCGACCGCGACTACGACAGCTTCAGCGGCCGGCGCAAGGACGTGTCGCTGAAGTACCTGCGACAGATCGACGACGTCACCCAGTTCGAAGTGCTGACCTACTACACCGACAGCTTCCGCGGCAGCACCATCGCCGCCCGCGACCAGAAGACCCTCAGTTCCTATCCGCGCAGCTACCACACCTTCGCCGTGGAGCCGCGGGTGTCGCGGATCTTCTTCACCGGTCCCGCGACCCAGGAAGTCAGCGTCGGCTATCGCTACCTGAAGGAAGCGATGCACGAGCAGTCCAGCCGCCTGGCGCTGGTCAACAACGTGCCGACCATCACCCCGACGTCCGACGGCCATGTGTTCCAGGATCGCACCGGCGGCACCGAGGCCAGCGCCTACTACATCGACGACAAGATCGATATCGGCAACTGGACCATCACCCCGGGCGTGCGCTTCGAGCACATCAACACCGACTGGCATGAGCGCGCGGTGCGCGGCACCAACGGCGTGCGGGTGCAGGAGAAGAACCGCAGCGTGACCAGCAACGAACCGCTGCCGGCGCTGAGCGTGATGTACCACCTGTCCGATGCCTGGAAGGTGTTCGCCAACTACGAGACGTCGTTCGGCAGCCTGCAGTACTTCCAGCTGGGCCAGGGCGGCACCGGCGATGCGACCGCCAACGGCCTGGAAGCGGAAAAGGCCAAGACCTACGAGATCGGCACCCGTTACAACGATGGCACCTGGGGCGGCGAACTGACCGCGTTCTACATCGACTTCGACGACGAACTGCAATACATCAGCAACGACATCGGCTGGACCAACCTCGGCGCGACCAAGCACCAGGGCATCGAGGCGTCGGTGCATTACGACCTGTCGGGGCTGGACCCGCGCCTGGATGGCCTGAGCGCCAATGCCGGGTTCACCTACACCCGTGCGACCTACGAAGGCGAGATCCCCGGCTTCAAGGGCCGCGACCTGCCGTTCTACTCGCGTCAGGTGGTCAATGCCGGGCTGCGTTACCAGGTGGACCGCTGGACCTGGAACCTGGATGCCTTCGCCCAATCGAAACAGCGCGCGCCGGGTACCGGGATGAATGCCGATGGCAGCTTCAACGGCAACTACATCACCACGCCGAGCGCCGATGGGCAGTATGGCGACATTCCCGGCTACGTGACCTGGAGTGCCCGTGGCGGGTATGACTTCGGCAAGGAACTGTCGAACCTGAAGCTGGGTGTGGGGGTGAAGAACATCTTCGACAAGCAGTACTACACCCGTTCCAGCGACAACAACGCGGGGATCTACCTGGGTGAGCCGCGGACCTTCTATGTGCAGGCCAGTGTAGGGTTCTGATCCCAGGCTGGCGCGCTCTCCCCGTAGGAGCGTGGCTTGCCTGCGGAGGCCTTGTAGGAGCTGGCTTGCCTGCGAAGAACTTGTAGGAGCGTGGCTTGCCCGCGAAGGACCGCGTAGCGGTCCCGGATTTCATCGCTAATGGGACCGCTGCGCGGTCCTTCGCAGGCAAGCCAGCTCCTACAAGGCCTTCGCGGGCAAGCCACGCTCCTACGGGGTAGAGGAGCGCCGTTTACGGCTCCGCTGTCTCGGCCGGCGACACGATGCTGGTCTTGCCCCCTCGCGAGCGCCCCGAACTCAGGTACGCCGCAATCGACTCCTGGGTCACCTCGCCGAGGAACACCTTGTCCCCATCCAGCACCGGCAACCACGCCCGGTTGAACTCGTACATCCGCGACAAGAGGATGCGCAGGTGCTCGTCATGCGCTGCCGTGGCGTTGAACTCGCGCAGGAAGTCGGTGCAGGTGCCTTGCTGGCGGTGCAGGTCGCGCCGCCGTACATAACCCAGCGCCCGGTTGTCGCCATCGGTCACCACCACGTACTTGCGGTCATGCTCGTCCATCAGTTCCAGCGCCTCCGCCACCGGCATCTCCGGGCTGGCCGACGGCGCGTTGTCCGCCGCATCCTCCGCACGCACCAGCAGCAGGCGCTTGAGGGTGCTGTCCTGGCCGACGAAGCTGCTGACGAACTCATCCGCCGGATGCGCCAGCAGGGTGTCCGGATGGTCCAGCTGGACCAGCTTGCCGGCGCGGAAGATGGCGATCTTGTCGCCCAGCTTGAGCGCCTCGTCGATGTCGTGGCTGACCATGATCACGGTCTTGTTCAGCGCGCGCTGCATCTCGAAGAACTCGTTCTGGATCATCTCGCGGTTGATCGGATCGACCGCGCCGAACGGCTCGTCCATCAGCAGCAGCGGGGCTTCGGCGGCGAGGGCGCGGATCACCCCGATGCGCTGCTGCTGGCCGCCGGACAGCTCGCGTGGATAGCGCTGCAGGTACTGCTTGGGCTCCAGGCGGATCATGCTCATCAGCTCGCGGGCACGCTCGTGGCATTTGCGCTTGTCCCAGCCGAGCAGGCGCGGGACCACGGTGATGTTTTCCTCGATGGTCATGTTGGGGAACAGGCCGATCTGCTGGATCACGTAGCCGATGCGCCGGCGCAGGGTGGTTTCGTCGAGGCCGGTGGTGTCCTCGCCGTTGATCAGCACCTTGCCCGAGGTCGGTTCGATCAGGCGGTTGATCATCTTCAGCGTGGTGCTCTTGCCGCAGCCGGACGGACCGAGGAACACGCAGATCTCGCCCTCGTTGACGGTCAGGCTGACCGCGTCGACCGCCCTGACCTCCTTGCCGTTGCTATGAAAGGTCTTGGACAGGTTCTGGAGTTCGATCATTTGAGCAGTCCTTCTGGAGTCAGCGAACGTTGCAGGGCTTGCAGCAGCAGGTCGGCGAGGATGGCCAGGAGGCTCACCAGCACGGCGCCGACCAGCAGCATCGACATGTCGCTGCGGCTGATGGAGGTCAGGATGAGTACGCCCAGGCCACCGGCGCCGATGGTGGCGGCGATGGTCATCACGCCGATGTTCATCACCACGGCGGTACGCACCCCGGCGAGGATCACCGGCACGGCGATCGGCAGTTCGACCATGCGCAGGCGCTGGCCGAAGGTCATGCCGATACCGCGGGCGGCTTCACGGATGCCCGGCTCGACGTTGGTCAGGGCCAGGTAGGTGTTGCGCATGATCGGCAACAGGGAATAGAGGAACACCGCGGTGATCGCCGGCAGCGGGCCGAGACCCTGGCCGAACTTTGAGTAGAACGGCAGAAGCAGGCCGAACAGGGCGATCGACGGCACCGTCAGCAGCACCGTGGCGCTGGCTTGCAAGGGGCCGGCGAGGCTGGGGAAGCGGGTCATGAGGATGCCCAGTGGCACGCCGACGAGAATCGCCAGGCCGACCGCGATGCCCACCAGGGTGACGTGCTGTCCGGTGAGGTGCAGCACTTGCGCCCAGTCGAGGTGGGCGAAGGTCTCCAGCAGATTCATTGGGCACCTCCTGGCAGCGGATGCTCGCGCAGGAAGTCGTCCGCGACCTTGCCCGGGCTCTGGTGCTCGACGTCGACCTTGGCGTTGAGCTGGCGCATGGTCTCGTCGTCCAGTTGCTCGGCCAGCGGCTTGAGCAGGGTCGCCAGTTCGGGATGGGCGTCGAGCACGGCCTTGCGCACCACCGGCGCTGCGGTGTAGTCGGGGAAGTAGTGACGGTCGTCTTCCAGCAGCTTGAGGTCGAAGGCGCTGAGGCGGCCATCGGTGGTGTACACCAGACCGGTGAATACCTGGCCGTTGCGCAGAGCGGTGTAGACCAGGCCGGCGTCCATCTGGCGGATGTCCTCGCGGGTGAACTGCAGGTCGTAGGTCTCGGTCAGGCCGGCGAGGCCGTCCGGGCGGTTGGCGAACTCGGTGTCGAGGGCGAGGACGTGGGTCTTGCCCGCTTCGTCGCGCAGTACCTGGTTGAGCTGGCTGATGCTGGTCACCTGCGGGTACTGCTCGGCGACCTTGCGCGGCAGGGCCAGGGCGTAGGTGTTGCTGAAGCGCGACGGCGCGAGCCAGACCAGGCCCTTCCGCGCGTCCAGTGCCTTGACCCGCGCGTAGGTGGCCTCGGCGCTGGGCAGGCGTTCGTCGATATGGTTGTAGGAGACCAGCGAGACGCCGGTGTATTCCCAGACCATGTCCAGCTGGCCGCTCTCCTGGGCGCTGCGCGCCAGGCTGCTGCCGAGGCCGCCGGTGACGCTGACCTCGAAGCCATGCTGGCGCAGGTAGCGCGCGGTGATTTCGGCGAGCACGGTCTGCTCGGTGAAGACCCGCGCGCCAATGCGGATCAGCGGTTTTTCGGCGGCCTGGGCAAATCCGGCGAACAGCAGGGCCGCGCCCAGGAACAAGGCGATTCTTTTCATGGTGGTCCCTCGGTCAGTGGGTCAGGCCGCGTTCCAGCCAGCGGCGGCTGCACTGGCTGACCAGCGCATCGAGCAGCAACGCCAGGGCGGCGGTGCAGGCCGCGCCCAACAGCAGTTGCGGCTGGTTGTTCAGGGCGATGCCGGGGAAGATCAGGCTGCCCAGGCTGTTGGCGCCGATCAGGAACGACAGCGGTGCGGTGCCGACGTTGATCGCCAGGGCCACGCGCACGCCACCGACGATGATCGGCACGGCGTTCGGCAACTCGACCTGGTACAGCGTCTGGCGCGGCGTCATGCCGATGCCGGTGGCGGCTTCCTTGAGTGAGGCGGGGACGTTTTTCAGGCCTTCGTAGGTGTTGCGCACGATGGGCAGCAACGAGGCGAGGAACAGCGCGAAGATCGCGGGGCCGGCGCCGATGCCGAGGATGCTCAGGGCGATGGCGAGGACGGCGAGGGGCGGAACGGTGTTGCCGATGTTGAAGACCTGCATGAAGCGTTCGGCGCGGTCGACCCGCTGCGGTCGACTCAGGGCAATGCCGGCGGGGATGCCCACGGCGAGCGCCGCCACCATCGACAGCAGCACCAGCATCAGGTGCGCCTGCAGGTAGAACCAGAGATCGGCGCGGTAGTGCGCGATCGTATCGATGCCGATCCAGTGGACCAGCAGGGCCAGGATGACGAGCGCGGCGGCCCATCCCATCAGCCCCTTGCCATAGCGTGCAGCCATAGGCGCGGACTCCTTTTTCATCGTCGGCGCAGCGATGCCCGCGAGTGTCGCCATTCCAGGCGACGGGCAGTCGTTGCGCGAGTAGCAGCGCACTCTTTTGTGCGCCATGAGCGAAACCTCGTCAGGCTCGTGTTGCCGGTGAAACATCCCCCGACCAGCGGTCATCAGGTTGGCATGGACGGGGGAGTGGACGTCTCCGTTGCGCTAAAGGTTCCCATCTGAGGCGGCATTTGGCCAGTGTTAATCCCTGGGCCTTAGGAAATTTCGCACGAGAAAGCAGCGTGATTCTGGCCGTCAGGCGTTGAAATACCTGCTGTTGGGCCGTTAGTCGCGAGGGGCAGCATTTACCTCCGTACTTCTTGCGAATAGTCGCTTGAGGGAATATTCCTTCGGAGGTATTTTATGCCGTGGCCGATTATTTTCTGTGTGGAGTTTGAGGCAGAGGTGTTGCAGGCCGATCAGCTATTCAAGGAGCAACTGGCGGTGCATCTGGGGCTTTTGAGGGACATAGGCCCGCTATTGGGCCGTCCACGGGTAGATACCTTGAAAGGCTCTCGCCATTGCAATCTGAAAGAGCTCAGATTTTCTTCCGATGGTCGTGTCTGGCGTGTGGCATTCGCGTTCGATCCGGATCGTTGCGCCGTTCTGCTGATTGCCGGTGACAAGGCGGGTGTTCACCAGGAGCGGTTTTATCAGCGCTTGATCGCTCTCGCGGACGAGCGATATGACAGGTATCTGGCAGGAGGTGTCGAGAAATGACAATGACCCTTGATGATTTGCTGAACAGCTTTTCTCCGGAGCGCAGAGCGTGGGTGGAGGAGAGAACCCGTGAGCTGGTTTGCGAAGAGCTGACCTTGCAGGCATTGCGTCGGGAGTTGGAGGTTACTCAGGAAAGCCTTGCCGAGCGTATGGCAGTAGGGCAGGCGAATATCTCCAAGGTCGAGAAACGTAGCGACATGCTGATTTCGACCTTGCGCGACTACATCGAGGCTTTGGGAGGAACGCTGGAGCTGGTTGCCCACATGCCAAATCGTGCTCCGGTGAAGTTGCAAGGTTTCAACGAGCGCCCGCTGGGTATTGAGTGAAGTCCATCAGGGGACCCGATTTTGGTCCCCGCCCAACTTCAGGTATGATACCGCCCCTTTTTTCAATCCCCAGTCAGGCGATTTCCCATGACCCACCAGGCCGCCGAAGTCGCGAAGCGCCGCACTTTCGCAATCATTTCCCACCCCAACCATACCCTCTAAGTCAGGCTGCGACAGGCCTCGCCATATTCTCAAACAATCTACTGATTTTATTGAAGAATCCCAGGTCACCCGCGACAATCAAAGACAACCGAAGACAAGCTGAGCCACACGGTTTGTGTACATGTCAGCGTACATAAATCAGCCCTTCGAAGACCTTTGAAAAATTATGTACGCACATCCGGAGGCCCCATGGCGATCTCGGATACCTGGCTCAAAGCCAACAGCGGCAAGCCTCGCGCGGCTTTGGAAGAAAAAACCGACCGCGAAGCTCTGAGTGTGCGCATTACGCCTAAGGGCAAAATCACCTTCCAGCTACGCTACCGCTACAATGCACGACCCTGCCGTGTTGATCTTGGCACCTATCCCCTGGTGTCACTCAAAGAGGCCCGTACAGAAGCGCAACGCCTGCGCGCCCAGCTGGAGCAGGGGCATGACCCCAGGGTCGTCAGGCTGCTGGAAAAGCAGGCGATCCTTCAGGCCGATTCAATCGAGTCCCTGTTCCGACAGTGGTATGTGTCTTACTGCCAAGGGAACAAGAAGGGCCATCACGAAATCCTGCGCTCCTTCGAAATTCATGTGTTTCCGAAGATCGGTCATTTGCCAGCCGGGAAGGTCACCATGCACGAATGGCTGGCACTGCTAGAGGAGCAGGCGAGGGTCAGGCCCGGCATCGCCGACCGCATCCTGGTCAATGCCAAGCAGATGCTCAAATGGGGTGTGAAGCGCCAGCTCATCCCCAGCCATCCACTCTCCGATATCAACGCCAAGGAAGACCTGCAGATCAAGAAGGTTGCAGGCTCTCGCTCCCTGTCCGCCGATGAAATCAGGCTCGTGTGGAAGGCTATTGAGCAATCGCGCATGGCGACCAAGAACAAAATATTCCTGAAACTCTGCCTGATCTATGGCTGCCGCAACGGCGAGCTACGCGTGAGCGAGAAGGGGCATTTTGATTTCAAGGCCATGGTCTGGACGGTGCCTCCTGCCAACCACAAGCTGGGCAAGAATTCCGGTAAGCCGTTGCTTCGCCCCATCACTCCAGAGACCGAGGAGCTGATCCGGCAGGCCATTGATCTAAGCGGGGAAGGTTCTTACCTATTCACCAACAGCGGCACAGATGAGCCGATGGGGACGGGTGCGCCCCTGCAGTTGCCCTACAACATCATGCAATGGCTGCGCAGACACGAGAAATACGAGATGGCGCACTGGTCAGTTCACGACCTGCGCAAGACAGCGCGGACGAATTTCTCGACGCTGACTGAACCTCACATCGCCGAAATCATGCTGGGCCACAAGTTGCCGGGCAGCTGGCAGGTTTACGACCAGTACGACTATCTGGCTGAGCAAAAGGAGGCCTATAGCGCTTGGCTGAGGCGTCTTCAAGGCTTGACTGTATAATCGGTTACGGTTGTATGTCGCATTATGCATATGGAGAGTAGGTTGCACTTATTTCAACCTACGAAAGCGCAACGTTCCCGCTCTCGCTGTTCCCATCGCAAAACCACTTCAGAATCCCAGAGATTGAAGCTACCCACGTGCTTCATACATGGGGCAGGGAACGGGTTAACGGCGCGTTTCATGCGCCGAAACAGCGTACGGCTGGAACATCGAAAGCGATCACAGAGATCCTGTGTGGAGTAGTAGGCAACCATGGCACACCTCCTGTATGGAGCATGCTTTCAACTTACCTGAGCCTGCTGGATTGAACGCCTCTCGATTTCCTCGTGGGGACCGGGACGGGCTGGCGCGGACAGCTACAGGCCGCAGCGTGGCCCACTGGCAAATACACAACCATAGAATGTAAAAAATTAAGTAAAAATAAACCTATCAAGTCTCATTATGAAAGTATTGAGGCAAATTGTATTCGTGGCGCATAAGAGATTTATAAAATGCAGATCATAATCAGGGGAGAGATGACGATGGCGCAGCTGCGTCAGGCGTTTTATGAGAAGCTCAGGGAGCTTGAAGAAGATTACAACGTCAAACACTTCAAGAGCGCCACCCTTTATGTGAATCCCGTTAATGAGTTTGGAGAAGATGTCGTGCCGCGCAACAGGTGTGGCCAGCCCGTGAATAAACTGCACAGCAACGGACCATACAAAAGTGCTGCTGACGATTACAAGATCTGACCCCGCGCTTTACTTGCCGCCATCAGTAGATAAGGAGATCGACGCGATCATGGTATTTCCTCGTTACGTTAATTTAGAGCAGGCCAGGAATGTACTCGCTGAAAACGGCATTGAGCTCAGCCACCGGCAGCTCAAGCGCGCCGCTGACCTTGATGCGCACGGCAAGCGCAAATTACCGTTCTTTGTCGATCCTATCGACGGACGCCTGAAAATAGACCAACACCTGCTGGTCGATCTCTACAAAAGCTGTCAGATCGACGCCCAAAACAATGCACACATAAATGCGCAAAGTCTTAAAGGGACGTTTGACCGTAAGGCCTGATTGGGTTAAGCAGAATCATGCCCGACATCAGGAAAAGAACCGGTAAAAATGGAACGACCTATCAGGTTCGGTACGCAGATATCACGTCCAGTACCGGCTATTCCTATGCCAGCTTCAGAACACTCAAAGAAGCCAAAACATACTCCCACGACAGCCAAAGCTGGGTAACAAAATCAGCCGCCAAAGATATGGACGTGCCTCAGGCCGTTGATATGTGGCTGGAGGTTTGCCAAACCGAAGGCCGTGAGGGCCGGGACCCGGTATCCCCCGCCACGTATAAGTATTACAGCTACATCGCCGACATCATGAAGTCCTATCCCTGGAAAAAGGACATACGAGAACTCCGCAAGCCCGATATCGTCGGTTTCAGGTCATGGCTGATTGCCGAGCATGGTCGCTATCTTGCCGCCAAGAACCTCACATACTTTCATGCGGTTCTCGCTGAAATGTCCACGCGCGGCCTGATCGACAGCAACCCTGTCTCAGGTATCAGCGTACGCAAGGATACCCGCTACAAAGAGCCCATCGTCATTCCTACGCCGAAAGAGATCGAAGCTCTGCTGAAGGCGGCTGACGATCTTGCAAACTCCAAAAACCTCCAGATTGCCAAAGCCTGGGAGCGGTATCGCCCCATGCTGTACCTAGCCGTTGACTCCGGCATGCGGCCACAGGAATACGTGGTGATTGCCGGACGCAATATCCAGAAGCATGGCGTGCAGGTGGAGAGGGCTCTCGACCGGGGCGGAGAGCTGTCTGTTCCCAAGACACCCGCATCACGCCGCTTTATCGAGATCAGTCCGGAAACGCTCAAGATGGTCACTCATTACCGAGACCACAAGGCCGTGAGTAATCCCTACGATCTTGTCTTCCCGACCTCTACGGGCGAGTGGCAGTCCCTAGACAATTGGAGGAAGCGTGGTTTCTTTGCTGCCCTGGAGAAGGCGGGGCTCGTTATCACCAAGATGGTCGATGGGGAGGAAGTCGTCACCCCCAAATACACGCCGTATTCGCTGCGCCACTTCTTTGCATCCATGTTGATAGCCGAGAAGACAGATATCGCGAAAATTACGACACTAATGGGGCACACCGATATCAGCACCACGTACGATGTTTATGCACATCTGATCGAGCGCAGCGCAGACGAGAAGGGGCATCCCAGTGGGATGATTGCCCGCATGAAAAATAAACCTGCGAAGAGCAAAAGAAGCACGCGCTGAATACAAAAAATAAATGGCTCAAAAAATCATGTGGCAAGTCTGTGGCAAATCAATTTAACCAATTGTAATTAAAGAGCATTTTATAGCTTCCCAAGCTGTAGGTCGCGGGTTCGAGACCCGTCGCCCGCTCCATAATTAAATCAATGACTTAGTGGCCGTTATTGAACTTATATGGGGCGTTTTTGGTGTTTTTTGCCACAAAATGCCACACGCTGAAACCCGCAGAAATCCGCCATTGTCCGCCACGGGCGTTTTGGGCTTGTGGCAAGTTTGTGGCGAATCCTTATGCGGGATTGAGTAGACGACGGAGCACGCATTCATGGGTCTTGCCTGCCAGTCTTGGTTGCCTCACTAATCTGGGGACGGGTGGGAGCGAATAGTGCCATCTTTACATAACGCTCCGCTTGTGATTAGCGTTGCCGACTACCAATGCATACGATAAAAACCTAAAATCAGTCGTTGGTAGAGGCCTGGAGCCAGGGGGGGTAGCCGACCCGACCTGAGCGCCATGAGCAGCCCTCTTAACCCCGAAAAATCAAAAGGATAGAGACTTGGCTCAGCTAGAGAACATCGAGGCGATTGAAAGACGGCTTTGGAAGGCAGCAGACACCCTCCGTGGCAACTCTGAACTGGCCAGTAACGAATACTTTCTGCCCGTGATGGGCCTGATTTTCCTGCGCCACGCCTACAGCCGCTTCCTGGCTGTGAAGGATGAGATTGTCGCAACCCTGCCCAGCCGGGGTGGCAAGACCCGCGACCTTACCAAAGAAGATTTCTCACAGAAAGGTGCGATCTACCTGAACCCCAAGGCTGAATTTGACGCCTTGGTAGCGCTCACCGATGCCGATGATCGTGCTGAGGCCATCATCAAGGCGATGGAATCCATCGAGAAAGATTACGCCAATCTAGCGGGCCAGTTGCCCAAGAACGAATATCGCAGCATCCCCAACGACGTCTTGGGTCAGCTGCTGCGAACTCTGAACCCAGATGAGCTGAAGAAAGCCACTGGGGACATTTTTGGTCGGATTTACGAGTACTTCCTGACGGAGTTTGCCGACCAAGGGGCTCACGACGGTGGTGAGTTCTTCACCCCCGTTTCCTTGGTGCAGCTCATCACCAACGTGCTGGAGCCAGATCACGGCATTGTCTTCGACCCAGCCTGCGGCTCTGGCGGTATGTTCGTGCAGAGCGCTCACTTCCTGGAAGTCCACAAGGATGACCCGAACAAACTCACCTTCTACGGACACGAGAAGAACCGTGTAACGACCCGCCTATGCAAAATGAACCTCGCGGTTCATGGTCTTGAAGGCAATGTGGTGGGCGGCGAGCAGGCCATCACCTACTACAACGATCCCCATGAAAAGCTCTGGGGTAACGTCGATTACGTTATGGCGAATCCGCCCTTTAACGTGGACGAGGTGGATGCTGAGAAAATCAAGAACGATCCACGCCTGCCGTTTGGCATCCCAGGCATCAACAAAACCAAGAAGGTTCCCAACGCAAACTACCTCTGGATTCAGTACTTCTACAGCTACCTGAATAACAAAGGCCGCGCTGGCTTTGTCATGTCCTCACAAGCTTCGGGTGCGGGCCGGGAAGATGCCAAGGTCCGTGAACAACTAGTGAAATCTGGCCATGTCGATGCCATGATCGACATTCGTGGCAACTTCTTCTACACACGCCCTGTGCCTTGTCAGCTTTGGTTCCTTAACAAGGACAAACCCAAAGCGCATCAGGACAAAGTGTTGATGGTTGATGCGCGTAATGTCTATCGCAAGGTCACGCGAAAGATTTATGACTTTAGCCCTGAGCAGCTTAAAAATCTGACCTCTATAGTTTGGCTATACCGGGGGCAAACCGATCGCTTTATTGAGCTCTTGCACAGCTATATTGATAGCGCTCTGCTGGAGGCGTGTGCCTGTGAAAAATCAGAGAGCCTGCTGGCAGAGCCGGTGCCTGATTTTATTGCTGCACTTAAAAGTCTTTACGCGGCTATGCGTCCGTTTTTGGAGCAGTTAGAGAAGGGCGCTGATCCTGAAGAGTTGCACGTCGCGCTCCATGCTGAGCTGCTGAAAGCTATTGAGCAAATTGATGCTGATTGGTCTGACTTCCGAGTCTTGAAAAATGACCTCCACGAGTGGTGGGGACGTCATCCGTATGACACAGCAGAAGATTTGACCGATTTCACTGAGAGCGACATCTGTCTCAAAGATCTTGCGGAGAATGGTCGTGATTTGGTCAAGCTGATTGATCATGCTTACAAGTTAAGCACGCGGCTAATTGAGCTTTGTGAGAACGAGCACGCGGCAAGAAACAGTGAACATTGGGATTACGCTAGTATACACGGCACTCGTCGTACTAGCCTCAAGAAGGCTACAGACGAGTCGAGAAAAACTGCAGTGGACCAACTTAAGCTGGTTCGCTATTTCTACAAGCAAGCACATTGGCTGTTGTCACGCTTTCCAAATGGCGAACTATGTGATGTCAAGGGCTTGGTTAAACTAGTTTCGATAGAAGAAATTGAGTCGGCAAACTGGGCTTTGAATCCTGCTGTTTATGTTGAAGTGGCTCCGGAGGAAGTTGATGAGGAATTCGATTTCGAGGAGACATTAAGGGATATTCATACAGAGTTAAAAGGCCTCAATGAAGAAGCCGCAATTTTAGCTGCCCAAATCTCTAGAAATATTGAGGAGTTGGGTATATGAGTCTGCAGCCCGGCCTTATAGAGATTGGCGAGTTGTTAAAGGCTGAAGCAATCTTGGCGATTCAAGATGGAAATCACGGGGAGAAACATCCCAAGGCATCCGATTATGTGGATGAGGGGATTTCTTTTGTGATGGCTAATGACTTGAATAGAGGGATCTTAAATCCGCTTGAGACGGCAAAAATACCAGAAGGGCTTGCTGAAAAGCTGAGGATTGGGTTCTCAAAATCAGGTGATGTTTTATTGACGCATAAGGGTACTATTGGAAATACAGCAATAGTGCCAGAAGTCTCGCCCTATGTCATGCTTACCCCGCAGGTAACCTATTATCGAGTAAATCCAGATTTGCTAGATAATCAATACTTAATGTATTGCTTTCGAGAGAGCGGATTTCGAAAAGTCATGGCCTCTTTAGCTCAGCAATCAACAAGGCCATACATCGGGATTACTGCTCAACGAAAACTCAAAATATTCTACAGGGGTATCGATGAGCAAAAAGAGCTGGTTAGATTCATAAAAACTTACGATGACCTTATAGCTAACAATTATCGCCGTTTAAAGTTACTCGATGATGCTGCCAGGGTTTTGTATAAAGAATGGTTTGTGCATCTTAGGTTTCCTGGGCATGAGCATGTAAAGATAACCGATGGTGCTCCTGCTGGTTGGAGCATAAAAAAAATTGGCGAGATTTTGACTCTGAACTACGGGAAGGCTTTAAAGTCTGACGATAGAGTTGAGGGAGAATTTCCCGTATATGGCTCAAGTGGCGTAGTTGGAACTCACAGTAAGTCTCTTGTCGCTGGTCCAGGGATCATAGTCGGTCGGAAAGGCAATGTAGGGTCTATACATTGGAGTACAAAGGATTACTGGCCTATTGATACTGTCTACTTTATCTCTAAAGAGGAGTGTGATTTGTATTTGTATTATGCGCTGCAGTATGTCCAGTTCATAAATACAGACGTTGCTGTTCCTGGCTTAAATAGGGATGTGGCTTACGGTAGGACTGTTTTAATCCCATCTTCATCCATCCTGGAAAGCTTTTTGAATGAAGTTCAACCAATCCGCGCCCAGATTGAAAAGTTAGAAGAGCTAAATGCTAAGCTTGTAGCCGCACGTGATTTGCTTTTACCTCGACTGATGAATGGAGACATCGCTGTATGAATGCAATGACCGAGGATCATCTGGCGCAGGAGACGACTGCCAATTACCTGCTGCATGACCTGCAGTGGGATGAGTCGATCTATGCCATGAAGGAGATTTTGGGCAAGGAAGGCACCCTCGGTCGCACCAATGAGTCCGAGGTGGTGTTAAACCGCTACCTCGGTAAGAAGCTCATCGACCTCAATCCTGGTCTCCCCATGGAGGCCTATGAAGACGCCTTGCGGATTGTGAATGAGTACAGCAGCAGCTCCGTGCTGCTGGCGACCAATCGCGAGAAGGATAATCTTCACAAGAACGGCGTTGAGGTGAGCTTCCGCAATGAAAAGGGCGAGCGCGTCAAAAAGCGCCTTCGCCTATTCGACTTTGATGACTCATCCAAGAACCACTTCCTTGTCGTGAGGGAGCTTTGGGTCAAAGGCGACCTGTATCGCCGACGTGCCGATATTGTTTGCTTCGTGAACGGTATCCCGCTCGTCTTCATGGAGCTCAAGAATGTCCACAAGGACATCAAGGCGGCCTACGAGAAGAACTTTGCGGACTACAAAGACACCATCCCGCATCTCTTTCACCACAATGCCTTCATCGTCCTGGGCAATGGCGTGGACGCCAAGATCGGCTCGGTCTCCAGCAAGTTTGAGCATTTCAACGACTGGAAGCGCCTGCACGAAGACAGTTCCGGCGTCGTGGACATGGAGACGCTGCTGAAAGGCACATGCTCAAAATCCAACCTGATGGACATCTTCGAGAACTACATCCTCTTCGATGAAAGCTCTGGGAAGCTCGTCAAGATTGTCGCCCGTAACCACCAGTTCCTGGGCGTCAACCGGGCCATTGAGGCTGTGAAAGATCGCAAAGCCCGTGCAGGAAAGCTTGGGGTCTTTTGGCATACCCAAGGCTCCGGCAAATCTTATTCAATCGTTTTCTTCGCCCGGAAGGTCCACCGCAAGCTGGGCGGAAACTACACCTTTGTCGTCCTGACCGACCGCGAGGATCTGGACACTCAGATCTACAAAACCTTCGGCGGGTGCGGGGTTGTGGATAACGACCGCGATCCTTGCCGCGCCACCAGTGGTGAGCATTTGCAGGAGTTGCTGGGACAGCACAAAGCTTTCGTGTTTTCGCTGATCCAGAAATTCAACAAGAAAGTCGATCCCGAAAAACCTTACTCGGAGCGGGACGACATCATCGTCATCACTGACGAAGCGCACCGTACCCAGTACGGCACGCTCTCCCTGAATATGCGCAACGCTATGCCCGGTGCAAGCTTCATCGGCTTCACCGGCACGCCGCTGTTCAAGGATGACGAAATCACCAAAAAGGTTTTCGGTGAATACATCTCCACCTATGACTTCCAGCGGGCGGTGGAGGACAACGCCACCGTACCGCTCTATTACGATGCGCGCGGCGAGCAGCTGCGTTTCGTGGATGAGGATGGCGACGAGCATAGCGTGGCCGACCCGAAGGGGTTGAACGAGAAGATCGCCGCCAAGCTTGAAGAGCTGGAGATCGATGATATCGACGTTCAGCAGCGCCTGGAACGCGAGCTAAAGCGTGACTACCACATCATTACTAGTACCAGCCGTCTCGAACAGGTTGCACAGGATTTTGTCCGGCATTACGCCAATGGCTGGGAAACCGGCAAGGCCATGCTGGTTTGCATCGACAAGATCACCTGCGTGCGGATGCACAAGCTGATAGATGACTATTGGCAAGAGCACATCGCCCGCCTGGAAAAAGACTTGCCGAGCGCTCTGGACGAGCAGGATGACATCTGGCGTCGTCGCCAGATTGACTGGATGCGCGAAACGCAAATCGCCGTCGTGGTGAGCGAAGAACAGGGCGAGGTGGATAAGTTCCGTAAATGGGAACTGGATATCACCCCTCACCGTCGTTTGATGAAAGAGGGCTTTCTGCTTGGCGACGGAAAACGACTCGACCTTGAGAGCGCTTTCAAGAAGTCAGAGCACCCGTTCCGCGTGGCTATCGTTTGTGCCATGTGGTTGACTGGTTTTGACGTACCAACCCTCTCCACGCTTTATCTCGACAAGCCTTTGCAGGCCCATACGCTTATGCAGGCTATTGCGCGCGCAAACCGCGTTGCGGAAGGCAAGAACAACGGCCTCATCGTCGATTACTGCGGCATCCTCAAAAACCTGCGGCAAGCCCTGTCTACTTTTGCCGGTCGCGGGGATGAGGGGCATGGAGATGATGAGGGGGAACTCGACCCTACATTGCCTAAGGAAGACCTTCTCGCAGAGCTCATTGAGGCCATCGGGTTCGTGCGGGACTTCCTGCAGGTTCAGGGTTTCCGCCTGGAAGACATCAACGAGAAGACTGGCTTTGCACGAAACGCAGCCATCATCGAAGCCAAGGAAGCTGTCAACGAAAACGACCAGACTCGCAAGCGCTTCGAGATTATGGCGCGCGAGGTCTTCAAGAAATTCAAAGCCTGCATCAACGTACCCGGCGTGAATGGGCAGCGCGACGCCAGGGATGCCATCAATATCATCTACAAGAGCTTGCAGGCCGACCGCGAGGCCGCAGACATCAGCGACATCATTCGCCAGCTCCACGGGATCGTTGATGAAACGATACATACCCGTGCTTCTGCAGGCGAGGGTGCTGGGGTTTATGACATCAGCAAGATTGATTTCGAGCGGCTGCGTCTGGAGTTTGCCAAATCTCCGGCCAAGCACACCGCCGTACAGGGGTTAAAAGACGTCATCGAAAAACGTCTGAACATCCTGCTGATGAAGAATCCGCTGCGCACCGACTTCCAGGCCCACTATGACAAGCTGGTCGATGAATACAATCTCGAAAAAGATCGGCTCACCATCGAAAAGACTTTTGAGGCGCTGCTGAAGCTCGTCGATGATCTGAGCGCGGAAGAGCGCCGCGCCATGGAGGAAGGCCTGGATGAGGAAACGCTGGCCTTGTTCGATCTGCTCTCAAAGCCACAGCTCTCCAAGGGCGATACGGCCAAAATCAAGAAGGTTGCTTCCGAACTGCTTGAAATCCTGAAATCCGAGCGGCTCAGGGTCGAAAACTGGCGCGAGAAGGAAAGCACGCGCGATGCCGTGAAGCAGAAGATCTATGACTTCCTGTGGGATGACAGTACCGGGCTTCCGGTCAATGACTACAATGAGGACGAGATTAAGGTCCTTGCTGAAAATGTCTTCCGCCACGTGTACCGGGCTTATCCGACAGTGCCATCGCCGATTTACGGGCACTGATAATTTCCGGAGCAGGGAAGCCTAAAATATGAACAGAATTGATTATCAGAAAAAAGTTATTAAGGCCCTCTCGTGGTTAAGGACTGAGGTTGATTTTCACAACAGCCTCAGTCTCACGGATATCAATCATGGTGCAGAAGATTTTTATTGTGGCCTTTTGAACCTGGTCTACGGCTACAATCTGAAGAACATAAATATCATCGATCAGAATGCTGCCGCTATCGACCTTGGCGATGAAAAAAGCAAGATCGCTATTCAGGTTACATCCACCTCGGCTTTGGCCAAAACAAAGTACACTGTCGAAAAATTCATTGAAAAGGAGCTGTATAAGAAATTCGACAGGCTGATCATCTTGAATATCGTCAAGAAAACGAATCACGAGGCTGAGACGATTGGCGGAACAGAGTATTCTCTTGATACGAAGGCCGACATAATTGATGTCGAAGACTTTATCAAGAAAATCACCAGCGATCCGGATCTGCAAAAATTAAAAGCCATTGCGGATTTTCTGGATGCTGAGCTGTCACTGCCCACTCAGAAAAGTCTTCCGAATGAAGTTCTCACCATCCTTGGTATCATCGAGCATATCAGCGATGAAAACCATGAGGACGCTGGCAGCGGCTACTTGGAAGAGCCTATCCCAGAGGAAAAAATATATAAACGCTTTGCGGATCACGCCAATTTTCTCGTCGACACGTTCAACGATGGCTATATAGAGTACGGTGCTGTACTGGAAGCCGTTAAGAAAGAGTCTGACTTTGGGCAGGTCAAGCTACGTCGTGCAGCCAGCTATCTGAAAAAATATAGCGATGCCGTTCTGACAAAATGTGGGGGCGATCCGAAAGAGGCTCTACGTCAGATCATTGCAGATTTTAGCGCGCTTCTCGGGAATAACGGGTACACCTTTGATGAGGGGGCTGCAGAATTTTACGTCATAGAGCAGCTGGTGAAGTGCAATATCTTCCCCTATAAGGAGGTGTCCGTTGCCTAATTTATTCTCAAAAGACGACGACCTGCGCAAATCAGCTCCCGTACTTGGGTTCGAAATACTGAAACTTCTTCAAGAGTCAGAAGAATCTCAGGTGAGTATCTTTGATATTGCGAAAACTATGGCTAAAACAGGCGGTATTAACGCCAGAAGCATCTATTACGCAATGCTGTTTTTATATTCGCTGGACATCATCGATTTCCAGGAGCCATATCTGGTGGCGAAATGCTAAGAATTAGAAAGCTATACAGTGAACCCCAGGTTTTCGATCCCATCACCTTCAAGGACGGGATAAATCTTATTCTTGGCGAGACGACAGAAAACAACGTCAAGACCAACGGGGTCGGTAAGTCAATGGCTGTCGAGTTTATTAACTACGGACTACTTAAGCGCCACGAGGATAGCAGGGTTTCCCTTATCCCAAGCGAATCCTTCCCTCATAGTACTTTGATCTGCCTGGACTTCGAGATCAGTGGTAAGTCCATAACGATCAAAAGGAGTATCGAGAATCACAAGTGCCCAATCCTGAATGTAGACGGGAAAACCATACCGTTCACTGACATCGAAGATGCCACCAGCTACCTGACCACATTGCTATTTGGCTCAGCCAACGATGAGAGTATCCCATCTTTCCGCGCCATGCTCGGCCCGCTTATACGGGATGAGCGGTCAGAGTTCAAATCTATCATAAAGTGCTTTGATACAAATAAAACTATTCCGCCTGATTATACGCCCCATCTTTACTTGCTCAATATTGATCCTAAGCCATACAAGCAGGCGAAAGCTCTTTTGGGCGAGATAGATAAGATCGGCAAGGCCATCACAAAATCCAAAGAAAACATTGTCGCCATCACGGGAAAAAATGTTTCTGAAGCCAAGGCTGACTTAAACGAGCTCACCAGCCAGGTTGCCAGAATTCACGTCGAGATTGAGCGACTGGAAAATATTGAAGGCTACGACATTGTAAAGGACGAGATAATCGAGATCGAGACGCAGCTCGAAGAGTTCCGGTCCCGGCAAGCCGTCATAAAGACTGAGCTTTCAAAAATTAAGCTTTTCCGTGGCGATAATTATATCGACGAAGGTGAGGTGGCTGAGCTCTACAATCAGTTCAAGGCTGGTCTCGGTGATCTCATCAAAAAGCAGATCGAAGAAGTCACTGCATTCAAGAAGAAAATTGATAACTTCCAGAAGACACTCATCGATGGGCGACGTAAAGAGCTTGAGGATAGCCTTAAAGAAATAGATTCCAATATAATCCGTCTTGATCGGCTTTATAGGGAAAAGCTTTCGTTAATTGATCAAAAAGGCGCTCTCAAAAATCTTCGGCAGACCATCGCGACGTATCAGAAAAAGGTGGAGGATCACGCATCTCTTTCTGCCTTCATTAAGAAGCATGCGGAATTTGAGCGAGAGAAAAAGGAAAAAGCCAATGAGAGGGATCAGCTTATTTTCTTGCTCGATAGCTTTGTTAGCAACTCCTCCAACGTGATCGACTCTCTGGAGCAAACCATTCTCGATATACACGAGGTTGTTGCCGGGAATCGGCAGAGCTCCTTTGAAGTGGAAATTACAAAGAAGAAGGAAATCGTTAAATTCGAACTCCGTATCTATGATGACGGTAGCCATAGTAACGAGCGTGAGAAGGTATTCCTTTACGATATCGGCCTGCTTACAAATGCGGAAACAGGCAAGCGTCATCCCGGACTTCTGATCCATGATAATATTTTTGACGTTGATTACGACACGCTTCTCAAAAGCCTGAACTATCTCAGCGACAGTGAAAGCGCTCTTGCACATAAGCAATATATCCTGACTTTGAATAGCGACAAGATATATGATGCTGACATTAATTCGCGTCTGCGGCTTGATCTTGAAGGTCTAAAACGCGCGGCTTTCACAAAGACTGCAAGATTCCTGAAGACCAGCTATCAAGAACTCTCTTCTTAGCGAGCATAGACTCCTTCAGAATTGACTCCGGAAGCGGCCTGATGGCCGCTTCCTTCGTTTGGGGCTCAGGGGCGCATCCCCCTTGCGCTCATCACGCGCCGGATATTCGCCAGTGAGGCGAGAGCATTCCGGCAGTCTCTGCCGGTCCGGTCGCCACGCGCCGCTGCATTGAACGCCTCACGGTACAGCGCGCGCAGTTCGCTTTCAGGTTTGGCAGCCAGTTCAAAGATCGTCAGCAGTTTCATTTCAAATCTCCTTTTCCGTCTTTTCGGCCACCCATCGCGGCCTCATGGCGCTCGTCCACGCACAGGTGACGGCCACGGCTGCACCCGTAATCACGGGCCGCAACGGCAGAGAAGGAGTCATTCATGACTTGCAGCACCGACGTGACGACACCTGCGCGAAAGCCCATAGATCAGGACGCATGCGAGGTGTGATGAAAGAAGACGAGGGAGACAGATGTGGAGCGCTGATGACCGTTTTGAAAATGGTAACGAGATCTGAGGGCGAACCTGCTGCGCTTCGTGTTGCAGGCCGGGCTCTACGCGCTGTCGCGCGCCGGGCCAATGAACAACTCTTGTCCCGGCCATACGGTGACGATCCCTTTCGCGAAAAAAAGGCCCTCAAGGGGCATCCGCCCCTGGCGCAACGCAAGGGTAAAGCTTCGCCCCGGTTAAAGGGTGTCCCCAACCTTCCGCACCCATCAACAGCCATGGGTTTGTGCAGGCCGGGTGATTCCCCTCCCTTTACCGAGCCCGTTGCGTTTTGCCTCCCCGGTCTCGCCGACGGGCAGGGGTGCATGTGCGGACCACACAGCACATGCACCCATAGCCCTGATAGGAGAGCCCAAGCCATGACCAGCACGCCCCGCATCTATGTTGCCGATCTTGCTGCCTACAACAGCGGTTACCTCCACGGCGTCTGGATTGACGCGAGCGCAGAGGTCGAGGATATCCAGGAACAAATCAATGCCATGCTGGCAGCTTCCCCTGTGCCGGATGCCGAGGAATACGCCATTCACGATTACGAAGGCTTTGACGGCTACCAGCTTGGAGAGTACGAGGGCATCACTACAGCCCACGAAATCGCATGTTTCATCGAGGAGTGCCCGGAGTTCGGGGGGGCGCTGCTCGGGCATTTTTCCAGTGTCGAGGAAGCACGCAAGGCAGCCGAGGAAGATTATTGCGGCAGCTTTGAATGCCTGGCCGACTACGCGCAGCAGCTCACCGAGGAAACCACGCAGATCCCGGCATCACTGGCCTATTACATCAACTACGAGGCCATGGCCCGCGACATGGAGCTGGGCGGCGACGTGTTCACCCTGGAAACCAGCTACCGCGAAGTCCATGTGTTCTGGAATCGTTGATCCGGAATGCAGCGCGCGGCCCTTCGGGCCGCGTCGTCTTGACTATCTGATACAGCACCTTCATAAATGCAGCCTTTCGTTGCCCCCGCTTGGGGGTACATGGCCAGTTAATTTTAAGAGCTAGAAATGAAGGTTGATATCGACTTAAAAGATCCAAAAGTTCAATTTGCTTTTGCGCTAATGGGGCGGCAAGTGGAAATGGCTTTGGATCTGCCTCAACAGGTTGAGTCAGCGGTACTGCCGATATATCACACTCTGAAAGGAAATAAACCTGAGCAGACTGGATCTGGGGTTGCTTTTCAGATTGGTGGTGAATACTTCGTGATGAGTGCTTCGCATGTGTTCGATGATATTGGTACTCATGCGTTATGCATGGCTGTCACGAAAGGGGAGTTGCTATGTCAATTCTCGGGCGATAGATTTAGCACTCCTCGTGGAAAGTCAGGAACGCATTCTGATGACCCTGTAGATGCGTCGGTATTTCATATACAGTCAGAAGTTCCCGATGAGTTCAAGAGAATTGCGCTGACGCTTGATGACGTAGATTTAGAAGAGTCTGACAATCTTGGCTGTATTTATATGGCCGCAGGCTTCCGTTCGAAAAAATCCAATACATCGGGAAATCAAGCAAACGCTAAGAGAGAATGCATTCCTTCGCGCGAGCTTAAAGAAGACGATTATTTGAAGCTTGGCCTTGATCGTAACATTCACCTGGCTCTCGCGTATGAAAATCAGACCGTCATCGACGGCAGATGGCAAACCACTCCAACACCGCAGGGCATGAGTGGGGGAGCCTTGATAAAGGCAAAGGGCATACCGATGGTACCGAAACCCGGTCTCCCTTTCTACGAAGAAAATCGGCGGCAATTACTTAGTGGAATCACTATTGCTCAGCGCCGTGAGCGTCGAGGGAAGCCCGGAGTCCTCATAGCAACAAGAATAAAAATGCACCTTCAGTTAATACAGAACTATCTGCCCGAGGTTTTCACAGCCTCTGGCGTGGACGCCTAGTATTTTGGTCGGCGTTGCTTCGCGAAAGTATTAAAAACACGGATCAACGCTCACGCTCGGGCTCGCGCCCTTCGCGCGTCTTGGGAAGGCCATTGAAGATGGATTTGATTTCATGCGGACTACGTGTCCGCTCAAGACCAGACGCGCTGTGCTCCGCCTGCCGAAGGGACGCCTCAAACGCTATCACCCTTTCTCTGTGCGCATTCCTGATCGCATTCAGCTCTCTCAGGTTCTGCGCCTCCACCATACTCCTGGCGCGCTCCTCCAACTGCTCCGAAGTCAGCGCTTTACGCCTTGCATAATCTGGCCTCAAATCCAGACGGTTGTGTTCCTGTAAAACCTGTCGACGGGCTTTTTCCATATCTTCTTCATATCTGCGCCGCTGTTCTTCCTTGCATGCTTGCAACTGGAGATCACGCTCTCTTTCCCATTCCGCGATCTGCTGTTTTCGGGCTTCATCCTTGCCCTGTGCTGCATCGTTGAATGGTTCTTTTCTGCTCACGAAAACCACCTGCTGAATTTTCTGGACGGGGACAGAAGCAATGTGGAAAGGTCAATTTAAGGGTGTTATTTCCAAGGAGGGTGTCATGGATGAAAGCCTGCCCGTGTCGCTGCGCGACCTCGTATCCGAACCGGATACCGCATGGATAGAACAGCAATTGATGGCGCATTTGCGCGGGCTGGAGCGCCAGGGCCTGCCGCCCCGTACCATCGCCCGCGCGATGGCACGGGTACTGTTTGGGTTCTGCAATGACCTGTATGACCGATCCATCGGCAGCCGTCTGTGGATCAAGAAATTCCTGCAGCAGACGGGACGTGATTTCATCCAGGAGGAAGAATTCACCAGTGACTGCGAAAAACTCTACGACCTGCAGGACAATTTCCTGAAGGACTCTGAACCGCACGGCAGCGCCTGACGAACTGATTACCGCCACTTCTTCGTTTGCTTGATGCAGTCAACAGCATCATTAATCTGCTGCATGAACACATGGTTGGGAAAGCCCTTATCCGGGTGCAGGATCGCTGCCAGCTCACGGTAGCGAGCTTTCAGCTGCGCTTTGTCGAATACCTGATCCTCTGCAAAACCCAGTGCTGCCAGCGCTTGCTCATAGACGCTTTTTTCAGGGGCCGCAGGCCTGTCATTCCTTTCTTTCGAGGGCTCCATTTTCATGTACTGGCGCACAGCGATGGAGAGCTTGTGAACGGCCATGAGACAGGGGCGATACAGACGAAGCCATGTGCCCCAGATCACGCCACCTGCCATTAATACGGCTCCGCAGATCAGGGACTTCACGAACAGCCCTAGTCGCGTCGTGCCCCGCATCATCTGCTGCAGAGACCATCCGATGAAAATCACCACCTGGCGGATCAGGGCTTCCGCCAGCCAGAAGATGTAGCTGAAGACTATCCAGGCGAGAATCATCACGACAATGTCAGTCGTCACAATTTTTGCGTAATGCAGAAATGTGTCAATCATGACTAAAGCCCTCCAGGGGAGTGATGCCAGTCGGCATCGACATGCGGGTTATTGCCCGCACCAAGACGTTTTGCTTCCTGTTCCAGTTGGCGGTCGCAGTACTGCAACCGCGCCACGACAGCTGCTGCCCGCTGCCTTCCATAGATACTCAGCAGATCCACACGGTGCCCGGCATAGACCATCACCACATGGAAGGAGTCGCCGTAATAGACAGGCATCTGCACGACCTGGCCCTGCGTGGCAGCAAAGCGCGTATCCAGCTCATTGCGCCGTCGTTCGCGCTCTGCCTGATCGTGCGGCAGCAATGCGAAACAATGCTCCAGGCAGCGGTCAAAGCGCGCCCAGCCCAGCACACGCTTTACCCGGATCGAATCCAGGCTCAACTCAATCTGCGTGGTGGTCTTAAGCGCTTCGCGGGCCGCAAAGCGCAGGGCCCAACTGGCAAGGGCTGCACTTCCAAAAGCCGCCACGAGCACAGATAAATCCGGATGCCGCCAGTCGGATATCGCCGTCATGCTGGCGACCATCAGTCCCAGCCCCAGAGCGCTGCTGATGCCATCGGCGAGCTTTGCCCGGAAAGGGGTGATCTCCCGCGGCATCACCCGGAATGCCAGCCGACCGGCTTCGTCGGTCAGTGCGCGGGTGGGCGGGTTTCCGCTCAGAGGGCTTTTCATCGGGGAGCGCATGGCAATCGCCTCAACTGATGTCTTTAGGCGCTACGCTGACATATCAGCAGTGACGGCTTTCCTCGCGGATTCCTCGCGTCCGCCAGATAGAGGGGAGGGATATGGGCGTTGATGAGATCGAATTCAGCGACTGGCAGATAGAGAAGTTGCGTTCGGCCCTGCGCCGCTATCGCAGCCTCAACAAACATGGCGGGCGATTTCCGTCCTGGCGTCAGGTGCGCGATGACATCACGAGCTCGGTATCCAACGAGGATAAGTATAAGGAAGACGATGCCGAGCTTGCCTTTAAAGTAGAGGCCCTGCGTCGCTTCGCCGAAAATATCAGTAATGCCCTGAGCGTTGAGCGCCTGCGCGATGTTGCACGGTTTGTGCTTGATGAGGAGTTGCTCACCGCTGAAGATATTCGGGAAGACCGACAGGATCTGGCGGCTTTCCTCGCCATGCACGAATACTTCGCCAATGACTACGAGGGCGTACCTAATCTCGTATCGGCGTTCTCAGGAGTATTCACCTTCAAAGCGCCTCCAAACGCTACCATAACCCTGTACCTGACTCCCGATACCTCCGGCAAGTACGTGCGGGTCGAGGAGGTTGTACGGACCGAGCAGGTAGCCGAGCGTGAAAATGCACAGAGGCGATATCCCCATCGCCGCCCCAGGGACAGCGAGTTCGTCAGGACAACCAGCCGAAAGGGTTTTGGATTCCCGATTACGCGCCTCAACATTCTTCACGTCTTTTTGGACGGTGCCACTCCTGGCGACCGCATGACATACATCCAGGCTGGTGAGCTGCATGATGGCTCCACAGCAGAAGGTTTCTTCCTTATGCGTAACGGAGAGGCAACAGGCCGGGATCAATGGGCACGGGACATCTATTACGAGGAACCCGTCATCCTGCCCAATATCTGCCGCTTCGCTCCCGAACAGATGGAGGAGCGTTAGCCATGGCCGAAGACGAAAAGAAACAGGCCGCGCCGCTACAACTGCCCACCCGCGAAGCGCTCCGGGATCTTTATGGGTTCAAGCCAGAGGAGTTTTCTAAACGACTGTTCCCTGATGACGAGCAGGATTCATGGCTCGTTGATCGAGAGTCCAACGCCGCCCTTATGGCGGCATCGGAGAAGGTCAGAGAGCAGGAATTCATCACCAACGTGAAGGCCGGAAAGGCCAGCAACGTGGAGCGCAGCATCCAACTTGGTATCAATGTAAACGTCCAGGACAAATTTGGGATGACAGCACTCCACTACGCGGCGGCGACAGGTTTTCGGCCCTGTGTCCGACTGCTGGTGAACAGCGGCAAATGCGACTACCTGCTCCAGGACAATAAAGGCCGTCTTGCATCCGAACTGGCTTACGAGTGGGGAAGGGATTATGCCGTGGGGCTCCTTCTGCAGAAAAAGGAAGCTAGACTGATTCATGAGCGCGAGGCGGGATCTCTGTAGAGAAGCCCTGACCGCTTGTGAGTATTCTGTTTAGATTCGGCTTTCAATGCTCGTAGAGGTAGCATGCAGTGACGTACCAAAAGCCTTGCTTTTACATGCTCAAGTGATTGGGAGGACGAAAAAGGTATGGATAACGAAAGCCTATCCGAACAGCGCAGCATGTTGGCGGGGTTAGGGTGGCTGTTTGTAATATTGTCTATATTCTTTTATGTCATAAGTCTGGATAGCGTCCTCTTTTGCGGTATCAAAGGCGATATATACAAGTGGCTTAATATCGCTTTAGGTATCTCTTGGGATAATGTACAGGATGGTAATAAGTTATGGTTATCTATATCTCTATCGTTTAGGGTTCTATTGACTGTCGGGCCAGCGATTGGTATTTTTTGGGTGGCGATACACATTCTTGGAGAAAGAGGAGATGCGATGAAACTTGCAGATGCTTTTGCAGAAAGAGATGCTGAGATAAAATTGTTAATTAAAAACAATTTTCTCAGATTTATTTCTCCTGAGAAAAGGGAGGAGTATTTGAAGGATATTGATAAAGAGTTGCGGCAAATATTCAACGCTTCTGATGAGGACTTCAAAGAGAGTCTGGAGATAATTTACGGAGTAGAGAAGTCACGTAAAATACTTGATCACTTGAAGGCTGATATATAAAGAGGGCTCTATTATGAATCGGCTGTCAGCTGATCAGTTGCCTCAAGAAACCCAGGGCTTTATTGATGAGTATGTGTGCGAGCTAAAAAGTAGACAAAAAAGTTTAGCTAATGAAAAAATAATAGAACTTATACAGAGGTATGTTAGGTGGTTTAAGCCAAAGCCAACAGAAGGCCAGCTAAGTAATTATTTTATTTCAAGAGGCCTGTTTGTATGATTTTATATTTAATCTTACGCAGTCCCCTACCTTGTGGGCAAGGGAATACCGTCCACTTTGGTCTGATGCGGCACGTTTAAAGGTATGGAGCTAGCGCGCCATCTTTCTGGTGCCAGATCACCCGCTGCAACATCATCGGGTGACGGCCCGCCCACAGAATCAACTGGCGTTGCAGAGGATCATGGCGTGCGAAATGACGCCTGATCTCATCAGGGGTCAGCAGGTCATGAAGCTCAATCGCCTCCGAGCGCCCGGATAATCCCTTACTCTGCTGGTCCTGCGCCACTTCACCCATGCGCGCGACTTCCACCTGGGTTTTTCCGAGCAATTTGGAGATGTATTCGGTCGTCGCCAGATCGTTGTTGCCGAAGAACTGCATGATGCCTGCGTTACCGGCGAAGGTTTCCCAGCGTTCGCCATAGAGTGCCTTGCCCTGGCTCCAATCCTGCAGGATCACCCAGAGTTTCACGCCGAAGGATGCAATCAGGCCTGAAGCCGTTTCCAGTTGCTTCATGTAGCCCAGCACCGGGAACTCATCGAGGCACGCCAGCACAGGGGCGGGCGGTACAGCCTTTTCACTCTCCATGGCATCGAGCAGCTGGTTCACGAATATCCGCATCCAGCGCCTTGCAATCTCGATGCGGGTAGCCGGGAAGCATAGATAAATGCTGACACCGCCCGGTTTGTTCTTCAGCTCCGCGAGATCGAAATCATGGTCTTTTAAGACCTGCCGAAAGGCTGAGTAGTCGAGAAACTTGGTATGCCGGTTTACAGTGGAGTGGACGCTGCTGAGCTCATTGCCGCGCTTGCCGTAGAAATCGAGCGCTGCCGCCATCAGCGCGCTGCCGATGTCCTCCGTCTCCGGGACGTCCATCAGTTCATATGCATTGCCCATCATCTCGTCATGGAGCAAAGGCATGCTGGGCGCTGATTCCTCCTCCTCATCAGCCTGCTCTTTCCACAGGGCCCGCTTAATCAGCTCCCGCACCTTGATAAGGTGACGGTCGCCATCATGCTGCGCTGCCGTCGCGACATGAACAATCACACCCTCTATGAAGTTCTTTGCGGACTCGTCCCAGTGAGGATCTTTCTGATCCGCTGACTGCACAACAATCGACTCGGCAATCAGCGCGGCATCTTCCAGAAAGGTCAGGCTGCCAAGGGTGAGAACACTCATCGGATTAAAAGATGCCCGGAACGAAGAGGTCTCTTTGCTGGAGACCCCGAAGGGGTCGACGACATAGATTTTTTGCCCCAGGGCTGCCCGCTTGCTGGCGGTGATACTGGCAAGCTCGCCCTTGGGATCGGTCGCGATAATGCTGCCGGGATAAAAGAACAGGTTGCTGATAAGGCCGACCGATTTGCCGGAGCGTGATCCCGCCACAGTCAGGATGTGGCGGTCGTCCTCAATCCCGATCAGTTGCTCGCCCAGGGCTCCGATCAGTACTTTCTTTCCCGGTTTGCGCGGGTCATACGCCAGTATGCTGCTCGCTGCTATTTCTTCGAGCTTCATCCAGCGCGCCTGCGGTACTTTCTGCTCACGCAAGGGGCGGGTGGAGTCGCCGCGTGGAACGTCTCGCATGAATTCCTTGAAGAAATCGCTCATGGCTTGGGCCTCGCCACAGATGTCCATAGAGCATGGCATACAGGCGTATGCAGACACTTTTTGCGGCGCTGATTTTCCGCTCTACGGTTGGGGTGTGTTCTCGACGCTCCTGGTCCTGAAGCTGCGTTTATTCCTGCTCATAAGCCTTAATCCCTTAGTCAGCCTTCGCCGATGCCTTGCCAGCGTATCAATGGGCGGCCCGCACCAGCCTGCACTTAATCGGGCGTTGCCCTGGTGCAGGCCCGTGTTGCCCATGACACGTCGGCGTCTGCTGACTACTGGGGGCTTGTCGCTGGAATAAACCAGCCTCAAAGCAAAATCAGGAGCTAAACCATGAGCACCAAATCCACCAATGAATCCCGTAAACCCGGCTTTGTGGCAAAGACCCGGAAAGGCACAGGCGAGCACGCCGTCTATGAACGCATCGGCGTCGCCTGGAAAAATGCCGATGGCTCGTTTTACATCAAGCTCGCGGGCACGCAGGTCGTCTCCGACTTCATGCTCTATGAAATCGAAAGCACAGAAGCACCTGCTGATTAGCAGAAGCGAATTCATCACCACACAGACGGGCTCACAAGGCCCGTCTTTTTTTGCAATCCGTATCAGTCCGCCACAGTCTGTTTCGATCCCGGCACTACGCATCCGTACAGGTGCAGCGCTGTACGTTATGCGCCGGGACTTATTGGTACCCATACGCACGTTGCCGTGCTATGGAAGACACATCTGAACAGCATCAGGAAAGGTGAGACCGCATCAGCGGCTCGCTCTTTTAGAAAATATTCATACTCCCAGCCATACACTGGTCTCATGGGCCAGCAGCGAACGAAGTGAGCACAAGGTGTGCGTGGTAGTACCACGCCCACCTTGCGTGGGGACTTCCAGTCCCCCGCGAACCCCCCTGGGAATCCCTAGGCTCCAAAGTTCTTGTGGAACTTTGTCACCAAGGGATTAGGGCGCAACGTGTCGTCGTTGCATCGCGATCAGAGGAGACTTCGGCTCTCCTCTGAACTCCATCGAGCAAAGGGCACTTCGTAGCCCCTTGCGACCCTCGATTAAGGACTTTCGCGTCCTTAAAACCACGACCGGGAATTCGGCCCGGTGCCGACCAAAAGGAGATGTCAGCTCTCCCTTTGGAATCCCATCGACCAGTAGCGCGAAGCTGACCGCGCGAGGAAATCGAGAGGAAAGAGGAACTGCCTGCGAGCATATGTTGATGGCATGACCAGACGAACGAAAAAACGCCCTGCGCCGATCTCCTACCGCCCGCCTGAGCGGCTGCGTGAGGAGTTTCATTTGCGCGTGACGCACTCTGGTCAGTCGATCAACGCGTTCATCACCGAAGCCGTGTTCGGGCAGGCCATACCACGCGCCAGACCCATCTCATCCCTGGAGCGCAAGCTTGCGGCCATGCTGCTCTCGCAGGCTGCCCGGATTAACGACCGGCTGGCGCAGGCATGCGGTGAGCCCGACGCGGGCCATCTGGAGCAGTTGCTTCAGGAGTGTCGTGACGAACTCACTGAAATCCGCAGCTATCTCATGCTCGTGCTGGGGAGGGACCCATGATCCCTTTTGCCTCGCAGCGCGGCAGTGGACAGGACCTGGCAACGCATCTCCTGAATGCTTACGACAATGAGCTGGCTGAGGTCGCCGATCTGCGTGGCGCAATTGCAGGCGACCTGCACGGTGCCTTCAAGGAATGGCAGGTGCAGGCCGAGACACTGACCCGCTGTGAGAATTATCTCTACAGCCTCTCGATCAACCCCGATCCCGCGCAGGGGCCGCTCACCCGCGACCAGTACATGGATTACATCTGTCGCGCCGAAGACACACTGGGTCTGGGTGACCAGCCGCGCGCTATCGTCTTCCACATCAAGGATGGCCGTGAGCATTGCCACGTCGTCTGGTCGCGGATCGACGCCGATCATGAGAAGGCCGTTCACCTGGCCTTCGACCGCGACAAGCTGATGCGGGTGACCAGGGTCTTTGCTCGCGATCACGGCCTGACGCTCCCGTCCGGTTATGAGAAATCCCGGAACGCGGGCCAGCTCTCGCTCTATGAGCGGGCACAACTGCAGCGCACAGGCCTCTCCCTGGACGACCACAGGCGGCAGGTTACCGAGGCCTGGCATCAGAGTGATAATGCTCGCACGTTCGTTCATGCCTTAAGCGAACGGGGCTACATGCTGGCCACGGGTAATCGGCCCTATGTGCTGGTTGATCTCTACGGCAACGTGAATGCGCTGCCCCGGCTGATCGACGACAAGTCCATCCGCACCAAGGACATCCGGACTTTCCTGGAGAAGGAATTCCCTCCTGAAGCGTTACCTGCCGTGGAGGAGGCGCAGAAACTCGTGGCCGACCACCGCAAGCAGGTCGAGCGGTCGGTACGGGAGGATGAGTACGCCGACAAGCTTGCCGAACTCAAACAGGCCCAAGAGGAGCGGCGGCATGTGCTGGAGCAGCAGCGCGAAGCTCTCAGATACCGCCAACATGCCCTGCGCCTGGCGCAGCAGGCCAAGCACCGGGCCGAGCGGAACAAACTGCGTGCTGGTCATGTTGCCCTGATGAAACAGGTGCGCCAGGATCGCTATGAGCACCGGCCCACCGGCCTGGCTGAATTCCTGGGGCGGGTCAGTGGCGTAAATTTCCTGCGGCACAAGTTCCACCACTATCAGGATACGAAGCGCCTGCGGGCTTATCTCGATCAGCACACTCAACTGAAATCCCGCCAGTCCCAGGAGGCCAGAGCGCTGGCGTTACGGCTCAAGCTTCAAGGGGCGAACATCGAGCGCCAGTACAAGTCACTCGAAAAGGTGGATAAACGGGAGTTCGCCGCGTTCATGCGCGACCTGCAATGCGCACAGCGCATCCGGGCACGCGGGAAAGACGGTGCCATGCCGTCGCTGGTTCAGATTCATCCAGGGCGCAGGCGCTCAACCGGCAGGGGCACAGTGCCCGATGTCATGGCCGCTTTCGAGCAGGCGCGTCACGCGCCGCGCAGCCCGTTCCCGGATGTGATGGCAGCGTTTGAGCGGGCCACCGCCGTGTTCCGCAAGGAGAGACAGGAACAGCGTGAAGGCGAGGGGCCAGAGAAATCCCGACCGCTGATGCCATCGCGTCACCGCAAGGGCCATGAGCCTGACCGGGAACGGTAATCGCGGCGTAATTTGTTAAAGCGTTGCGCGGATCTCTGCAATATAGTCATCAACTGATTTTGGCAGTATTGCATCATTAATTCTTAATATCGCTCTCAGTAGATATTCCCGTATTCCCGAGCGAACTTTTTTATCTCCAGACTTCTCAACAGCCATTTTTACGTCTTGAAGAATAAGGGCAATATTTTCACAGTCCTTTGCATTAAATTTTCTGTCGTAACCTATGTCGTCGATTACCCAGTTGTCGTGAGGTTTATTTTTGGGTGAGCAAGGGCATGTGGAAAATCTTTCACCTTGATAAAGCTGCTCCCCGGCCCATGCAAAACGCTCATCCTGATAAGGAATTGAAATCCCATACCGGTTTGTGGTGGGATACCATTCATGCTTTGGGTTTTCGCAGCTTGCGTATCTGGTGACAATGTAGACCCCTAGGTCTTTGGCGAGTAAGACGTATTTATCTAGCAGTGAGTCCAGACGGCTTTTGGTTAACCAGTTTGGGTTGGTGTCGTCCCAGCTATAGTATCCGTTGGAGTTTTCAACGCCGGAAATACTCTTCAGTATTTCATCTCTAAGGGCTATATAGAATTCAATTTTCGTCATTGTGCGCTCCCTTTCTTGACATTGCCCGAAAACAACTGGTCGATTTAATTCGTAGCTAAAGTTCAGTAGAAGTCACTTGTGCGGTGCTTTCCGGCTTCTCTCATCCCAAGTTTCTAGGACAAATGCGGCAATCGTGTGTGCCGAATGAATTGCCAATTTTGCATGGCGCGGCTTGATGTTGTACGGTTTTTTTCCTGCTCCATGTGCAGAGCTGGCATGTGTCCGCAATGCACCGATACCGTTGACCGTTGCCATTATCCCGCTGACAATTTCTTGCAGGTCGCGCTCTTCCAAAATAGATGCATCTAACCCCAAGTCGGCTCTGACGATCTTCCAGACAGATTGTAGATCCTGCTTGGAAGGCAGAGTCAGGTGAGAGTGCTCTTCAATATAGACTTTAAAAACTGACTCCAGAATATTACAGGCGGCTGAAATCGCCTCGCGAGGACTGGACTCGACATTTTTAATAGCTCTTTCGAATTCGAAGTCCAACGCTTGGATGTTTCGGTTTTTTATGAGTTCAGAGAGTGTTTTTGTTGCAAGGCCTTCACCTTTAGAAAGCACGCCGCCTGGAGAGTATGCGAGTCCAGCACGCTCCAGAGCCTTCTTTATATTAGATACTCGTTTCTTCTTGGCGTCGATTTGTTCCTGATTTACCCAAAAGGAGGTTTCCTCGGTTATTTCGTCCATGTATTTTTCAATGATGCGTCCCAAAACAAGCAGACGATCTATGCCATTTTCTTTGTTTATCCGTCGCAACCACTCTAGTGCCTTAGCCGCTTTGCTTCCATCAGGCGGCTCTCCAGGCGCATCTGCGTACATGAATAAGCTGTCAAGGCTTGCATGAGTCTCAGACTCTGCAACCGTGTCCGCAATTGCTGAGATCAAATAAGATGGTATGTTGTAATTTTCCATGGACAATCCTATATGGGGTTCCTGAGTCTCTTAATAGCAGGCGGTGTGTCGGGAGCATAACGTTCCGAACCACACTCGGTCGGCGAGTAGCATGAATTTTCTTATGGGTTATGCGACTCGTCAGTTTCTTTTGTATGCACCTGTCCGAATTCGCCTGTCAATCTCGCGCTCTACTGCTCCCAGTGCATAAGCTTTATTGCCGCCAGGAATCGAGGCTACGACGGAGTGGCCACAGTTTTCACATATGAAATTTGTTTTCTTTTCTTCGTATGAAAACCTTTGGCAAGAGCTGTCGTCATAAACAAGCGTGGCTTCGCATCGCGGGCAATAGCACCAGGGATCAAATATCCGATTAGAAATCCATTGCCAACGCCATTTTGCCCCGTACATGGAGTCTTCGATATATGAGTGATACTCGGGTTTGGCTGGTTCGCCCTTAAGCCTGAAAAAAATGCTGGCCGCGCCTATGAGAGCGAATAAGAAAACGATAATCCATACCCAGCCTGGCAACGCATATGAGGCCATCAGGCTGGTCCAGCACCAGGTCAAGCCAGACCATACCCAGGAAAGAAACTTTACTGAATATGCCCTTGCATCCGGTATTGCCAGCAAAACAATGCCAGCAATTACAGAAGCAATTGTGGCATTACGAATTGATGTGAATGAACTCTCGCTCATGCTTCTCCCCGAGCTGTGCGTTAATGTTGTCGTACAACTGTCCTTGTCACCCTGCAAGCGCTTATCAAGCCAGACGACAACGTAGCAACCTCTGCTAGCCAAAAATGCGACATGGGTGGCTGTGCAAATCCGACGCTACCAATTCGCCACTAGCCCGTCCAGTAAGGGCTCAGGGCTCATGCCGTGGGCGTTTGGAGGTGCTTTTTGTTACAATGCGCGATTTCCTGCGCTGGCCTCTAGCAATTGGCCAAGGGCACCTTTTCAGCTGTGTACATAACAGCGTACACAATCGAGATCCAGAACGATGTCCGACAGCAAAATTGTCAACGAAGTCAACAGCAGACGCACGTTTGCCATCATTTCCCACCCCGACGCCGGTAAGACCACCATCACCGAGAAGCTTCTGCTGATGGGCAAGGCGATCGCCGTCGCCGGTACGGTGAAGTCGCGCAAGTCCGATCGCCATGCCACTTCCGACTGGATGGAAATGGAGAAGCAGCGTGGTATCTCCATCACGACCTCGGTGATGCAGTTCCCCTACCGCGAGCACATGATCAACCTGCTCGACACCCCGGGCCACGAAGACTTTTCGGAAGACACCTACCGCACCCTGACCGCCGTGGACTCGGCGCTGATGGTGCTCGACGGCGGTAAGGGCGTCGAGCCGCGGACCATCGCCCTGATGGACGTCTGCCGCCTGCGCGATACGCCGATCGTCAGCTTCATCAACAAACTCGACCGCGATATCCGCGACCCGATCGAACTGCTCGACGAGATCGAGGCGGTACTGAAGATCAAGGCCGCGCCGATCACCTGGCCGATCGGTTGCTACAAGGACTTCAAGGGTGTCTACCACCTGGCCGAGGACTACATCGTGGTCTACACCCCGGGCCATGGTCACGAGCGCACCGAAGCCAAGATCATCGAGAAGCTGGATTCCGACGAGGCCCGCGCGCACCTGGGCGACCAGTACGACGGCTTCGTCGAGCAGCTTGAGCTGGTGCAGGGCGCCTGCCACGAGTTCGATCAGGACGAGTTCCTCAATGGTCAGCTGACCCCGGTGTTCTTCGGTACCGCGCTGGGCAACTTCGGTGTCGATCACGTCCTCGACGCCGTGGTCGACTGGGCGCCGCGCCCGCTGGCCCGGGTCGCTCACGAGCGTACCGTGGAGCCGGTTGAAGAGAAGTTCAGCGGCTTCGTGTTCAAGATCCAGGCGAACATGGACCCCAAGCACCGCGACCGCATCGCCTTCATGCGCATCTGCTCGGGCCGCTACGAGAAGGGCATGAAGATGCGCCACGTGCGCACCGGCAAGGACCTGCGCATCGGCGACGCACTGACCTTCTTCTCCTCCGAGCGTGAGCAGCTGGAAGAGGCGTGGGCGGGCGACATCATCGGCCTGCACAACCACGGCACCATCCAGATCGGCGACACCTTCACCGAAGGCGAGAGCCTGGGCTTCACCGGTATCCCGCACTTCGCCCCGGAACTGTTCCGCCGCGTGCGCCTGAAGGACCCGCTGAAATCCAAGCAACTGCGCCAGGGCCTGCAGCAGCTGGCGGAAGAGGGCGCGACCCAGGTGTTCTTCCCCGAGCGCAGCAACGACATCATCCTCGGCGCCGTCGGTGTGCTGCAGTTCGATGTGGTCGCCAGCCGCCTGAAAGAGGAATACAAGGTCGAGTGCGCCTACGAGCCGATCACCGTCTGGTCGGCGCGCTGGATTGCCTGCGATGACAAGAAGAAGCTGGAAGACTTCAAGACCAAGGCGATGGAAAACCTCGCGGTGGATGGCGGTGGTCACCTGACCTACCTGGCGCCGACCCGGGTCAACCTGTCGCTGATGGAAGAGCGCTGGCCGGATGTGAAATTCCGCGCTACTCGCGAGCACCACTAAGCTCGATTTCTCGCTGTAGGAGCTGGCTTGCCTGGGAATCGAATAGCCAGCAGGCGGGTTCCTCCTGGTCCGGATTCACTTCATGAAGCCCTGCATGAAGTCCGCCAGCCCGCTGGCCATGCGCCGGCGCCAGGGCGGGCTGGCGGGGCTGGCGAGGGTGCGGTCCTCGAAGACGAAGCTCTGGATGATGGCGTTGTAGCCCAGCCAGCGGCACGGCTCCGGCGGCCAACTGGCGAGACTGGACAGCGCCCGGTTGTCGTGGACCCAGGGCTGCGCCGTGAGGGCGTTGTGCTGGCCGAGGATCAGCGCGGCAAGGGTGCGTCCGCCCAGGTTGGTGGCGCCGACCCCTTCACCACCGTAGCCGCCGGACAGGGCGATGCCGCGCTGGCGATCGCAGAGCATGTGCGGGCGGAAACGCCGTGCCATGCCCAGGTTGCCGCCCCAGGAATGGGTGATGCGCACGTTCTTCAGTTGCGGGAACAGTTCGCCGAACAGGTAGCGGCGCAGGTCGACTTCGGCGGACGTGAGGCTGAAGTCCTCGCGCAGGCGCCCACCGAAGCGATAGCCGCCACGGGCGCCGAACATCAGGCGGTTGTCGCGGGTGCGCTGGCCATAGGTGACCTGGCGGCTGTTCTCGCTGAACGCCTGGCCTTCGCGCAGGCCGATTTCATTCCAGACCGACTCCGCCAGTGGCTCGGTCGCCACCAGCAGGCTCTGCACCGGTAACTGATGCTTGCCCAGTGGCGGCAGGCTGGCGGCGTAGCCTTCCACGGCGGGCACCACCCAGTGGCTGCGGATCGTCGCTTGCGGGGTGCGGACCTGGCCGGGATGCCAGTCGATGGCCGGGGTGTCTTCGTAAATCTTCACGCCCAGGCGCTCCACCGCCCGGGCCAGGCCACGGACCAGTTTCGCCGGCTGGAGGGTCGCGGTGTGCGGGCTGAAGATCGCGCCGTAGGCAGTGCTGACCCGCAACTGGCCCTCCAGTTCCTCGGGACGCAGCCAGCGATAGTCATCGGCGCTCATGCCCTGGCGGTACAGGTCGTCGAGCCAGGCGCGCAGGCTTCGTTCCTGCTCCGGGTAGCGCGCCGCGCAATACAGCACGCCGCCCTTGCGGTAGTCGCAGTCGATACCTTCGCGGTCCAGCACGCGACGGACTTCATCGGGGATGTCGTGGAGCAGGTCGATGCTGGCACGGCGTTGCTGCGGGGAGAGGCTGGCGAGCAGGCGATCGTCGCCGAGCAGGTTGCCCATCAGCCAGCCGCCGTTGCGCCCGGAGGCGCCGAAGCCGGCGAATTTCGCCTCGATGATGGCGATATTCAGGTGGGGCGCCTGCTGTTTGAGGTAATACGCGGTCCACAGGCCGGTGTAGCCAGCGCCGATGATGCAGACATCGACATCGAGGTCCTGGCTCAATGCTGGGCGTGGCTCGATCGATTCGTCGAGCTGGTCCATCCAGAGGCTGATCGTGCGCCAGGCTTGCATCGGGTACTGCTCCACATCCGCGAAAAGGTCTGGCGTCGATCCTAATCGAGGTAGGGCCGCTGGCGCTGGAAATAGTGTTCCAGGTCCTGGGCCATGGGGATCAACTGGCCAGGGCGGCGGCATGGGCTTCGCTGTGGACCTTCGTCGCGCCGCTGTGCGGGGCATTCTTCGCCAGTCTTGCGGCACTCTGGGGTGGTCGTCAGCGGGATCGGGTGATTATCCTGATCGCGCTGTTCGTGCACTGATCCAATTGGGGCCGCTTTGCGGCCCTTTCGCGGGCAAGCCACGCTCCTACGCAGGAACGTGGCGCCCACCCCGTAGGAGCGTGGCTTGCCCGCGAAGGCCTGCAAAGCAGGCCCGAATCAGGCGACACCAACCTTACAGAAACTGCTCGGCGTAATGACACGCCACCTGCCGTGTCTCCACCTTGCGAAACGCCGGTACTTCCTTCGCACAACGCTCCGTCGCATGCGGGCAGCGCTTGTGGAATGCGCAGCCGCTCGGCGGATTCAGTGGGTTGGGCAGTTCCCCGGCGATCTTGATCTTCGGCTTCAGCGGATCGGGATGGATGGCCGGGGTCGCCGACAGCAGCGCCTGCGTGTACGGATGCAGCGGCTTGTTGTAGAGGTCCTCGCTCGGCCCCATTTCCGCCGGCCGCCCCAGGTACATCACCAGCACCTCGTCGGCCACGTGGCGCACCACCGCCAGGTTGTGCGAGATGAACACATAGGCGGTGTTGAACTCCTTCTGCAGGTCCATGAACAGATTGAGCACCTGGGCCTGGATCGACACGTCCAGCGCCGAGGTCGGTTCGTCCGCCACCAGCACCTTGGGCTGCAGCATCATCGCCCGGGCCAGGGCGATGCGCTGGCGCTGGCCGCCGGAGAACATGTGCGGATAGCGCTGGTAGTGCTCGGGACGCAGGCCCACCTGCTGCATCATCGCCTGCACCTTTTCCCGCCGCTGCGCCTTGGACAGCGAGGCGTTGATCAGCAGCGGCTCGGCCAGCTGGTCGCCGATCTTCTGCCGCGGGTTGAGCGAGGCGTAGGGGCTCTGGAAGACCATCTGCACGTCGCGCCGCAGTTGCTTGCGCTCCTGCTTGCTGGCGCCGTTGACCTCGTGCCCGGCGATCTGCAGCGACCCGGACGACGGCTCTTCGATCAGGGTCAGGGCGCGGGCCAGGGTCGACTTGCCGCAGCCGGACTCGCCGACCACGGCCAGGGTCTTGCCGGCCTCCAGTTCGAACGACACGCCATTGAGCGCGCGTACCGTGGCGTAGCCCTTGAACAGGCCGCGGGAAACTTCGTAGTGACGGGTGAGGTCACGGGCGGTCAGTACGACGCTCATCACGCCACCTCCTGGTTCAGCGGGTAGAAGCAGCGCGCCAGGCTGTGGGCCTGGGGATCGAGGCCAGGGCGCTGCTGGCGGCAGTTGTCGCGGACATACGGGCAGCGCGGCGACAGCAGGCAACCACTGGGCCGGTCATAGCGCCCGGGCACGATGCCGGGCAGGGTGGCCAGGCGCTCGGCACCCAGGCTGTGCTCGGGAATCGCCTTGAGCAGCGCTTCGCTGTAAGGGTGAGCGGGAACCTCGAACAGCTCCGGCACCTGGCCGACCTCCACGGCCTGGCCGGCATACATCACGCAGACCCGCTTCGCGGTCTCGGCGACCACGGCCAGGTCGTGGGTGATCAGGATCAGCGCCATGTCCTGCTCTCTCTGCAGGTTCAGCAGCAGCTCCATGATCTGCGCCTGGATGGTCACGTCGAGGGCGGTGGTCGGTTCGTCGGCGATCAGCAGCTTGGGTTCGCCGGCAATCGCCATGGCGATCGCCACGCGCTGGCTCATGCCGCCGGAGAGTTGGTGCGGGTAGGCGTCGAGGCGGCTTTCCGGGGCCGGGATCTCGACCTTCTTCAGCAGCTCCAGGGCGCGCTGACGGGCGGCCTTGCCACGCAGGCCGAGGTGCTGGCGCAGCACTTCCTCGATCTGGAAGCCCACGGTATAGCTGGGGTTGAGCGCGGTCATCGGGTCCTGGAAGACCATCGCCATGTCCTTGCCGACCACCTTGCGCCGTTGCCGGCCGCTGATCTTCAGCATGTCGTTGCCGTCGAAGCTGAGGGTGTCGGCGCTGATGCGCCCGGGCGGGTCGATCAGGCCCATCAGCGCCATCATGGTCACCGACTTGCCGGAGCCGGATTCGCCGACGATGGCCAGGACCTCACCCTTTTCCACGGACAGGTCGAGACCGTCCACCACCGGCACGGCATCGGCGTCGCCGAAGCGCACGTTGAGATTGCGGATTTGCAGAAGTGACATGGGCTTCTCCTCAGGCGGCATTCTTGAGTTTCGGGTCCAGCGCATCGCGCAGCCCGTCGCCCATCAGGTTGATTGCCAGCACGCTGAGCAAGATGGTCAGGCCGGGCAGGCTCACCACCCACCAGGCGCGTTCGATGTAGTCGCGGGCCGAGGCCAGCATGGTGCCCCACTCGGGGGTGGGCGGCTGCACGCCGAGGCCGAGGAAGCCGAGGGCGGCGGCGTCGAGGATCGCCGAGGAGAAGCTCAGGGTTGCCTGCACGATCAGCGGTGCCATGCAGTTGGGCAGCACGGTGACGAACATCAGCCGCGGCAGGCCGGCGCCGGCCAGACGCGCGGCGGTGACGTAGTCGCGGTTCAGTTCGCCCATCACCGCGGCACGGGTCAGGCGCACGTAGGACGGCAGCGAAACGATGGCGATGGCGATCACCGTGTTGATCAGGCCAGGGCCGAGGATGGCGACGATCGCCACTGCCAGCAGCAGCGAGGGCAGGGCCAGCATCACGTCCATCAGGCGCATGATCGACGAGCCGAGCATGCGCGGGAAGAAGCCCGCCAGCAGACCGAGGATGATCCCCGGGATCAGCGAGATGACCACCGACGACAGGCCGATCAGCAGCGACAGGCGCGAGCCCTGGATCAGCCGCGACAGCAGGTCGCGACCCAGTTCGTCGGTGCCGAGGATGAATTGCCAGTTGCCGCCTTCCAGCCACACCGGCGGGGTCAGCAGGAAGTCGCGGTACTGCTCGCTGGGGTTGTGCGGCGCGACCCACGGCGCGAACAGCGCGCAGAAGACGATCAGGCACATGAACAGCAGGCCGGCCACCGCGCCCTTGTTGCGCGAGAAGGCGTGCCAGAACTCCTTGTACGGAGACGGGTAGAGCAGGCTCTGGTCGATCACCGGAGCCGGGGTCGGAGCGGGAGTATTCATGACGGTGGCCTCAGCGCTGGTGACGGATGCGTGGGTTGGCCAGGCCGTAGAGGATGTCCACGACGAAGTTGACCAGGATGACCAGGCAGGCGATCAGCAGGATGCCGTTCTGGACCACGGGGTAGTCACGGGCGCCGATGGCTTCGATCAGCCATTTGCCGACGCCCGGCCAGGAAAAGATGGTTTCGGTGAGGACCGCGCCGGCCAACAGGGTGCCGACCTGCAGGCCGAATACCGTCAGCACCGGGATCAGCGCGTTGCGCAGGCCGTGGACGAACACCACACGCGCCGGTGACAGGCCCTTGGCCCGGGCGGTGCGGATGTAGTCCTCGCGCAGCACTTCGAGCATCGACGAACGGGTCATCCGCGCGATCACCGCCAGCGGGATGGTGCCGAGGACGATGGCCGGCAGGATCAGGTGCATCAGGGCATCCTTGAACGCGCCCTGCTCGTCGCTGAGCAGGGTGTCGATGAGCATGAAGCCGGTCTTCGGCTCGATGTCGTAGAGCAGGTCGATGCGCCCGGAAACCGGGGTCCAGCCCAGGTTCACCGAGAAGAACATGATGAGGATCAGGCCCCACCAGAAGATCGGCATCGAGTAGCCGGTGAGGGACAGTCCCATCACCCCGTGGTCGAACAGCGAACCGCGCTTGAGCGCGGCGATGACCCCGGCCAGGACCCCGGTGATGCCGGCGAACAGCAAGGCCATGAAGGCCAGTTCGAGGGTGGCGGGAAACAGCGCGAGAAACTCGTTCCACACGCTCTCGCGGGTGCGCAGCGATTCGCCCAGGTCGCCCTGGGCCAGCTTGCCGACATAATCCAGGTACTGCTCGGGCAAGGGCTTGTTCAGGCCCAGCCGTTCCATGGCCTGTGCGTGCATTTCAGGGTCGACCCTGCGTTCGCCCATCATCACCTCCACCGGGTCCCCCGGTATCAGCCGTATGAGTGCGAAGGTCAGCAAGGTAATGCCGAAAAAGGTCGGGATCAGCAATCCCAGACGCCGGGCAATGAAACTCAACATCTTCTGGTGTTCCTCGTCAGCCGTCAGGCGTGCCCGCTTGTTCCCTGGTGGGGTGAGCGGGCGTTCTTGTTCTACTTCACCGAGGTGGTGGCGAAGTTGTTATTGGTCAGGGGGCTGATGATGTAGCCCTCGACGTTCCGACGCATGGCCGTGAACATCTTCGGATGGGCCATGGTTATCCACGGTCGATCCGCATCGTACACGGCCAGAGCCTCGTTATAGAGCGCTTCCCGTTGTTTCGGGTCGATCACCTGGCGGGCCTGGGTGATCAGCGCGTCAAATTTCTCGTTGCACCACCGAGCATAGTTCTCGCCATTCTTCACTGCCTCGCAGCTGAGCAGCGGGGTCAGGAAGTTGTCAGGGTCGCCGTTGTCGCCGGCCCATCCGGTGGACACCATGTCGTGCTCGCCGTTCTTGGCGCGGCGCAGCATCTCCGCCCATTCCATGACGCGGATATCGACCTTCAGGCCGATCTTCGCCAGGTCGGCCTGGAGCATTTCCGCGCTCAGGCGCGGGTTGGGGTTGGTCATGCCGCCGCCGTTGCGGGTGAACAGGGTCAGCTTCGTGCCTTCCGCCACCCCGGCGCCCTTGAGCAGGGCACGGGCCTTGTCGAGGTCGCGGGGCGGGTTTTTGTTGTCGTGGTTGTAGCCGATCATCGTCGGCGGGTAGGGGTTCACCGCGAGCAGCGCATTGTCCTTGCCGAACAGCTGGTCGACGTGGGTCTTGCGGTCGAAGGCGATATCGATGGCCTTGCGCACGCGCACGTCGTTGAGCACCGGGTGTTCGGTGTTGAAGGCGATGTAGCCGATGATCAGCGCTTCCAGCTCGACCACCTTGAGCATCGGGTCGCGCTTGATCGCCGGCACGTCGTCGGGCTTGGGGTAGAGGGCGATCTGGCACTCGTTGGCGCGCAGCTTCTGCAGGCGCACGTTGTTGTCGCTGGCGATGGCGAAGACCAGGCTTTCGCTCGGCGGTGCGCCGCGGAAATAGTCCGGGTTGGCCTTGTAGCGCACCTGCGCGTCCTTGACGTAGCGCTGGAAGATGAACGGCCCGGTGCCCACCGGCTTGCTGTTGAGATCGCCGGTGCGCCCGGCCGCGAGCAACTGGTCGCCGTACTCGGCGGAATAGATCGAGGCGAAGGCCATGGCCAGGTCACGCAGGAAGGGCGCCTGCGGCTGGCTGAGGGTGAAGACCACGGTGTGTTCGTCGGTCTTTTCGACGTTTTTCAGCAGTTGGCGAAAGCCCATGCTCTCGAAATAGGGGAAACCGATGCTGGTCTTGTCGTGCCACGGGTGCCGCGGATCAAGCTGGCGCCGGAAGCTCCACAGGACGTCGTCGGCATTGAATTCGCGGCTCGGGGTGAACCACTCGGTGGTGTGGAATTTCACGTCTCGGCGCAGGTGGAAGGTATAGGTGAGGCCGTCGTCGCTGATCTCCCAGCGCTCGGCCAGGCCCGGCTGCACCTCGGTGGTGCCGGGCTTGAAGTCCACCAGGCGATTGAACAGGGTTTCCGCGGCGGCATCGGCGGTCACCGCGGTGGTGTACTGAACCATATCGAAGCCTTCCGGGCTGGCCTCGGTGCAGACCACCAGCGGGCGCGCCCGGAGGCTCGTCGAGGTGGCGAGCACCAGGGCCGCCAGCGCGGCATGCAGGGGTAGCGATTTCATCGGCATGTCCTGTGTCGGTTGCTGGCCGGACGGCGACCGCGATCGCCGTCCGGAACCTGCTCAGAGAATGTTGAACGGAATGGTGGTCACCACCCGCAGTTCATCGACGTTGCCGTCGATCTGCGCGCGCGTGGCGCGGTGCGCGGTGTAGGTCGCGCGGATACTGGTGGCCTGCAGCGGACCGCTCTGGACCACGTAGCTGGCACCGACCGACCATTCCCGGTGGTGTTCGCCATCGAGGTTGCGCACGTCGTAGCCGTTGCCCTTGTAGTGGGTGCCATCGATTCCCCAGCCGCGCGCGGTGTAGGCATTCAGACGCAGCCCCGGCACGCCGTAGCCGGCGAGGTCGAGGACGTAGCCGAACTGCAGCGATTTCTCGTTGGGCCCGTTGTAGTCGGAGAACAGCGAGTTGGCGAGGAAGATCGCGTTGGTGTCGTGCACGTAGTCGAAGTACTCGTCGCCGCTGACTTCCTGGTAGGCGAGGGTCAGGCTGTGGGCCTGGTGCGCCAGGGTGAACGAGAGGCTGAAGGTGTCGTTGTCGATCGGTCCCTGTTTCGCCGAGCCGCTGTCGCGGGTGCCGTACCAGTTGAAGCCGGTGGTCAGGCCCAGCACGCCCCGATCCCCCAGTTCGTGGGAGGCGCCGACGTAGTACTGGTTCCAGATGTCCTCGACATGGCCGACGTACAGGCTGGTGCTCAGGCTGCGCAGCGGCTGGTAGTTGAGGCCGGCCAGGCTGACCCGGTCGGCTTCGGCGCCGGTCGCCGAGTACTCCGTGGTGAACCGGCTGCGGCCCTGCTCCGTGCGGGTAGAGACCCGGGTGAAGCTGCCGAGGTCGAAGGACAGGTTGTCGAATTCGGCACTGTGCACGGCGACCCCGTCGAAGCTCGACGGCAGCGCGCGGTTGCCGATGTAGGCGAATACCGGGGTGTTGATCGACTGCCGGCCGGCGGTCAGGGTGGTGTTGGACACGCGCGCCTGCAGGTTGGCCAGGCCAAGCTTGCTCCACTGGCCGATGACATCGCCGTCGCTGTGGGTCAGGGTGCGGTTGTTCGGCCCGGCGACCGCGGCGCGTCCCTGTTCCAGGGCGATGGCGTTGTAGGCGGCGACTTGGGTGGCGAAACCGACCGTGCCCTGGGTGAAGCCCGAGCTGTAGTCGAGGATGGTGCCCTGCACCCAGTTGTCGCGGCTGTGGGTATCGCGGCGCGTGCCGTCGCTCTTGTAGTAGCGGTACAGCGGAGCCTTGGTCGCGCGTTCGCGGGCGTACCAGTTGCGGGTCGAGCCGGACAGGCTCTGGCCCTCGATGAAACCTTTGGCTTCGTGCTGGGCGCTGGTGTTCTTGACGGTCAGCGGCAGGTAGTCCTGGCTGACGGCTTCGGCGTGAGCGACACCGGCGAGGCTGCCCAGGGACAGGGCGATTACGGAAGTGAGTCGTTTCAAGGCAATTATTCCTTTCTTGTTCTTGTCAGTGAGGCGGCGGGTTTCGTGAACCCGCCGCTCAGTGCAACGGAGCGGATCGGATGGACCGCGCTCCGTCCCGGACCGGCTCAATCGATGCCGACATCCAGGAACGAAGTCCGACCGAACGGACTCACCAGGTAATCCTTCACCCGCGTGCTCACCGGCTGGCTGACCGTGGAGTGGGCGACGGGGGTGATCGGCACGTGCTGCTTGAGGTACTGCTGGGCCTGGCGGTACAGCTCGGAGCGCTGCTCGCGATCGCTGGTGCCCTTGGCCTTGCGGACCAGTGCGTCGTATTCCGGGTCGCACCACATGGAGTGGTTGTGGCTGCCGATGGCGTCGCAGCTGTACAGGGTGCCGAGCCAGTTGTCCGGGTCGCCGTTGTCGCCGGTCCAGCCGATCAGGATGGTGTCGTGCTCACCGTCCTTGGCCCGCTTGAGGTATTCGCCCCACTCGTAGCTGACGATGTTGACCTTGAGGCCGAGCTTGCCCCAGTCGTTCTGCAGCATCTGCGCCATCAGCCGCGCGTCGGGGTTGTAGGGGCGCTGCACGGGCATGGCCCAGAGGGTGATTTCGGTGCCTTCCTTGACCCCGGCGTCGCGCAGCATCGCCTTGGCCTTTTCCAGGTCGTGGGGGGTATCGACGATGCTCTCGTCATAGGACCACTGGGTCGGCGGCATGGCATTGACCGCCACTTCGCCGGCGCCCTGGAACACGGTCTTGACGATCGCCTGCTTGTCCACCGCCATGTCCAGTGCCTGGCGCACCTGGAGCTGGTCGAACGGCTTGTGCCGGGTGTTGTAGGCGATGTAGCCAAGGTTGTAGGCGGGTTTCTCGATCAGGTCGATGTTCGGGTCCTGGCGCAGCGCTTCGAGGTCGGCGGGGCGGGGGTGGATGCCGACCTGGCATTCGCCCTTGCGCAGCTTCTGGATGCGCACCGAAGGGTCCGGGTTGATCGAGAACACCAGCTGGTCGAGCTTCACCTGCTCCGGCGCCCAGTAGTCGGGATTGCCGCGATAGCGGATCTGCGCGTCCTTCTGGTAGCGGCTGAACACGAATGGCCCGGTGCCGATCGGCTTGTGGCTGATGTCCGATGGGGTGCCGCGGCTGAGCAGGTGCTCGGCGTATTCGGCGGAGAGGATCGAGGCGAAGCTCATCGCCAGGTTCTGGATGAACGCGGCATCGACGTGGTTGAGGGTGAAGGCTACGGTGAGCGGCCCGGTCTTTTCGACCCGGGCGATGGTCTTGTCCATGCCCATGGCGGTGAAATAGGGGAACTCGGTGCCATAGGCCATGCGGAACGGATGGGTCGCGTCGAGCATGCGGTTGAAGGTGAACAGCACGTCGTCGGCATCGAACTCGCGGCTCGGGGTGAAGCCGGCGTTGCTGTGGAACCTGACTCCGGGACGCAGGTTGAAGGTGTAGGTCAGGCCGTCATCGGAGATGGCCCAGTCGGTGGCCAGCGCCGGCAGTACGCCGGTGGCTCCGCGCTCGAACTCCACCAGGCGGTTGTACAGCGGTTCGGCCACGTCGTTGTCGGTACCGCTCTGGTACTGCGCGGTATCGAAGCCGGAAGGGCTGCCTTCGGAACAGAACACCAGGCTGCCCTTGGCCAGGCCGAGCGGCGAATGGGCCAGCAGACCGGCCCCGAGCAAGGCGGCGAAGAGAGACGTCATACGCATGGGAATTCCCTGTCTTGTCGTCGTTATTGGAAGTTTCCGCGGCACATGGCGAATCCTCGCTCACGCGTCGCGGCACCGGTCCCAAGGTAAGTGGGGGAACGGCGTCCGACGAGGTACACAAGGTGCAAATTCGGGTAGGAGGTTTCTGAGTGAATCGTGGAATTTTCAGCGGGTAGCTGACGACTCATCCACGCGGCAACTCCTTCCGCTCCCTTGCGTCCCCAGCCGCATCCCGTGGATGCGACCGGGGCCGACCCAGCGGTCAAGGCTTCAGGCTGACGCCATTGAAGTCGTTGAGGGCGAACGGACTGATCTTGAAGTCGTCGACGTTCTTGCGCATGGGCTGGTAGACCGTGGAGTGGGCGATCGGCGTGATCGGCACCTGGTCCTTGAGGATGTGCTGGGCCTGCTTGTACAGCTCGGTACGCTTGGCCTGGTCGGGGATGCGTTTGGCGTCCTTGACCAGCTTGTCGTAGTCGGTGTTGCACCAGTGGGAGAAGTTGTTGCCATTGACCGCGTCGCAACCGTACAGGGTGCCGAGCCAGTTGTCCGGGTCACCGTTGTCGCCGCTCCAGCCGATCAGCATGGCGCCGTTCTCGCCGTCCTTGGCGCGCTTGATGTATTCGCCCCATTCATAGCTGACGATGCGCGCCTTGATGCCGATCCTGGCCCAGTCGGACTGGATCATTTCGGCCATCAGCTTGGCGTTGGGGTTGTACGGTCGCTGTACCGGCATGGCCCACAGGGTGATCTCGGTGCCTTCCTTGATCCCGGCTTCCTTGAGCAGCGCCTTGGCTTTCTCCGGGTCGTAGGCGGTGCCCTTGATGGTCTCGTCGTAGGACCACTGGGTCGGCGGCATGGCGTTGACCGCCAGTTGCCCGGCGCCCTGGTACACCGAATCGATGATCTGCTGCTTGTTCACCGCCATGTCCAGGGCCTGGCGGACCTTGAGCTGGGCCATGGGGTTGGGCTCGTTGCTGCCCTTGATCTTGTCCATCACGTTGTAGGCGATGTAGCCGAGGTTGAAGCCGGCCTGGGAGGGCATCTGCAGGTTCGGGTCGGCCTTCAGCGCTTCAAGGTCGGCCGGGCGCGGGAACAGGGTGATCTGGCACTCGTTCTTCTTCAGCTTCTGCATGCGCACCGAGGCGTCGGTGGTGATGGCGAAGATCAGGTTGTCGATCTTCACTTCCTCGGGCATCCAGTAATCCTTGTTGCCCTTGAAGCGAATCTGCGCGTCCTTCTGGTATTTGCTGAACACGAACGGACCGGTGCCGATCGGCTTCTGGTTGATGTCCGCGGCCTTGCCCTGCTTGAGCAACTGCTCGGCGTACTCGGCGGACTGGATCGAGGCGAAGCTCATGGCGATGTTCTGGATGAACGCGGCGTCGACTTCGGCGAGGGTGAACTTGACGGTGTGGTCGTCGAGTTTTTCCACCTTCTTGATGTTCGCGTCCATGCCCATGTCGGTGAAGTACGGGAACTCGGTGGGGTACGCCTTGCGGAATGGCATGTCCTTGTCGAGCATGCGGTTGAAGCTGAACAGCACGTCGTCGGCGTTGAACGGCCGGGTCGGCTTGAAGTAGTCGGTGCTGTGGAACTTCACCCCTTCGCGCAGGTGGAAGGTGTAGGTCAGGCCGTCATCGGAGACGTCCCAACTGGTGGCCAGGCCGGGGATGACCTTGGTGCCGCCGCGCTCGAACTGGGCGAGGCGGTTGAAGACGGTTTCGGACGAGGCGTCGAAGTCGGTTCCGGTGGTGTACTGGGCGGGGTCGAAGCCGGCGGGGCTGCCTTCGGAGCAGTACACCAGGTTGGATGCGGCGTGTGCGGCGGGGGTGGCGGCGAGCAGACCGGCGCCAACGATGAACGGAATGACTGCGTTTTTCAGCATGGTGGCCTCATTGTTGTCATTGTTTATTTGAGGGCGGCCTCGTGAGCCGACCCGAGGATACTTATGCAGGTGCTGTACCCGATGCAATGCCTGAGGATAGCTGGTGGCGGGAAAAGTGAAGGTGACGTAAAAGGATGTCGCTTTCCTGTAATTTTGCGCAGGTTGAACGTTTGCGCGGAGGTTTTTTGAAACATTTGAGGGCTTCATCGCGGGCAACGCCCGCTCCCGCAAGGATCGCGGACGTCGCGAAACCCTGTGGGAGCGGGCGTTGCCCGCGATGAAGCCCTCAAGGGCAGCAGAAAAGGGCCGGCACGCACCGGCCCGGGGTTCATCAGGGCATCTGCACTTCGATGGTGCCATCGGCGTTGACGCTCACCTCGCTGGTGCCCGCCTCGACCTGCGGCGCGGCCGCGCCCTCGGCGTCCATGCTCGCCTTCATCATCATCGGTGCCCGTGCATAAGGCTGCGGATAGCCACTGCTGTTCAGATTCAGGCTGACCACCTTGTAGCCCTTGCCACCCAGCGCCTCGGTGGCGATCTGCGCGCGAGCCTTGAAGGCGTCGACGGCGTCCTTGAGCAGGGCGTCCTCGCTGGCCTTGCGCGTGGCCGGGGCGATGGCGAAGTCCATGCCACCCATCTTCAGCTGCTGCAGCAGTTCGCCGGTCAGCTTGGACAGGGCCGGGAAATCGGCGCTTTCCAGACGCACTTCGGCGCGCTCGCGCCAGCCGGTGATCTTCTGACCCTTGTCGTCATAGATCGGGTAGGCGTTGCGGCTGCCCTGGCTGATCTTCACGCCCTTGACCTGGCGCGCCTGCTCCAGGGCCTTGTTCAGCGTGGTGGTGATTTCGTTGGCCAGCTTGGCCGGGTCGCTGTTCTGCGCTTCGCTGTACAGGGTCACGACCATCAGGTCGCGAGCGACTTCCTTGCTGGCTTCGGCGCGCAGGGAGATCTGGTTGTAGCGCGGCTCGTCCGCCAGCACGGGAAGGCTGACCAGGATACTGGCGGCCAGCAGGGCTTTGGCGCTACGGCGTGGGGTATGCATGTGCGACTCCTTGAAAAATGGGCGTGGCCGATACGATCCTGTGCCACGCAGACCCTATCCGACCTTGAAAGTAGCACCAAGGTTCCACATAGCCATCATTTCACCCTCGGTGGTGTGGCGAGTTGCCGCATCGCTGCAGCCCGGGAGGCCGCTTGGCGTATACTCGCCGGGGTTTACCTGGAGCACTCATCAGGAGAGCTCATGCTCGCCCCGGTCAAAATGCAAATGTTGTCTGCCACTCGCCAGAACCTCTGGCGCCTGACGTTTATCCGCACCCTGGTGCTGGCCGCCCAGGCCGGTTCGGTCGGTGTCGCCTACTGGACCGAACTGCTGCCGCTACCCTGGCTGGCACTGAGCATCACCCTCGGTTTCTCCATGGTCCTGTGCCTGGTCACCGCCCTGCGGCTGCGCGCCTCGCTGCCGGTCACCGAGCTGGAATACGCGGTGCAACTGGCTTGCGATCTGTTGATCCACAGTGCCCTGCTGTACTTCTCCGGCGGTTCGACCAACCCCTTCGTGTCCTATTACCTGGTGCCGCTGGCGATCGCCGCGGTGACCTTGCCCTGGGTCTATTCACTGATCCTGTCCGGCATCGCGCTGGTGGCCTACACCCTGTTGCTGGTGCAGTTCTATCCGCTCGACACCTTCCCCATGGCCCGGGAAAAGATGCAGATCTACGGCATGTGGCTGAGCTTCGCCCTGGCCGCGGCGGTGATCACCTTCTTCGCCGCGAAGATGGCCGAGGAACTGCGTCGTCAGGAGCAATTCCAGGCCCAGCGCCGCGAGGAAGGCCTGCGCGACCAGCAGTTGCTGGCCGTGGCCACCCAGGCCGCCGGTGCCGCGCACGAACTGGGCACGCCGCTGGCGACCATGAGCGTGCTGATCAACGAGATGCGCCAGGACCATACCGACCCGCTGTTGCAGGACGACCTGGCGGTGCTCCAGGAGCAGGTCAAGCAGTGCAAGCACACCCTGCAGCAACTGGTGCGCGCCGCCGAAGCCAACCGGCGCATGGTGGTGGAAGAGCAGCCGGTGACCTTCTGGCTGGACGAATCGCTGAACCGCTGGCACCTGATGCGTCCCGAAGCCAGCTACCGTTTCCAGCGCCTCGGCCAGGGTCTGATCCCGCACCTGGCACCGCCGCCGGACCTGACCCAGGCCTTGCTGAACCTGCTGAACAATGCCGCCGATGCCTGCCCCGAGGGCCTGGAAGTGCGCCTCGACTGGGATGCGTCGGATATCGTCATCAGCATTCGCGACCACGGCCCGGGCGTGCCGGTGGCCATCGCCGAACAGATCGGCAAACCTTTCTTTACCACCAAGGGCAAGGGCTTCGGCCTCGGCCTGTTCCTGAGCAAGGCCAGCGTCACGCGCGCTGGTGGCTCGGTAAAACTCTATAGTCACGAAGAAGGCGGCACGCTCACCGAGCTGCGCTTGCCCCGTGATGCGCGAGGAGACGTGTGATGACTGATGAAATCCAGGTTGAAGGTGAAGAACTGCCGCACCTGCTGCTGGTCGACGACGATTCGACCTTTACCCGGGTGATGGCCCGCGCCATGAGCCGCCGCGGTTTTCGCGTGAGCACCGCGAGTTCCGCGGAAGAGGGCCTGGCCCTGGCCCAGCAGGACGTGCCGGACTACGCCACGCTGGACCTGAAGATGGAGGGCGACTCGGGCCTGGTGCTGCTGCCCAAGCTGCTGGAGCTGGACCCGGAGATGAAGGTGGTGATCCTCACCGGTTACTCCAGCATCGCCACCGCGGTCGAGGCGATCAAGCGCGGCGCCTGCAACTACCTGTGCAAGCCGGCGGATGCCGATGACGTGCTGGCGGCGCTGGCCTCCGAGCACGCCGATCTGGATACCCTGGTGCCGGAGAACCCGATGTCGGTGGACCGCCTGCAGTGGGAGCACATCCAGCGCGTGCTGACCGAGCACGAGGGCAATATCTCCGCCACGGCGCGGGCGCTGGGCATGCACCGGCGGACCCTGCAGCGCAAGCTGCAGAAGCGCCCCGTTCGGCGCTGATTCTCTGGGCCCCTTTCGGGGCCTTCGCGAGCAAGCTCGCTCCCACAAGGGCAAGGTATTCTGCTTTGGTGGGAGCGAGCTTGTCGGAGCGCCGAACCGCCGCGAAGGACTGCGCAGCAGTCCCAAAAGACCAACAAATCGCGCAATTCATCCGGAATCCCCCGTCCCTGAAGCTTGCACTGGCGTATCATTAGCCGCCTAACGACAGGTCACGGACTCCTTCCCCGCATGCTCGCCCTCTTCATCCAGACACTGAACATCACTGCACCGGTCTTCGCGATGCTGTTCATGGGCGTGCTGCTGCGCCGCATCGATGCGATCAACGACAACTTCATCCAGACCGCCTCGTCGCTGGTGTTCAACGTGTGCATGCCGGCGCTGCTGTTCCTCGGCATCTACCACGCCGATCTCGACGCCGCGGTCAAGCCGGCGCTGCTCTTGTACTTCATCGCCGCCACCTTCGGCAGTTTTGGCTTGGCCTGGCTGATTGCCATATGGCGCTGTCCCCGCGAAGATCGCGGCATCTACACCCAGGGCGCGTTCCGTGGCAACAACGGGGTGGTGGGGCTGGCCCTGGCGGCCAGCATGTACGGTGACTACGGTATTTCCCTCGGGGCGATCCTCGCCGGGCTGGTGATCCTGCTGTACAACTCGCTGTCGTCGGTGATCCTCGCGGTGTACAGCCCGACGCTGAAGTCCGACCCGTGGAGCATCTTCAAGAGTATCCTGCGCAACCCGCTGATCCTCAGCGTGCTGCTGGCGACACCGCTGGCCTACGCCAAGGTGGCACTGCCCAACTGGCTGCTGACGTCCGCCGACTATGTCGCGCAGATGACCTTGCCGCTGGCGCTGATGTGCATCGGCGGCACGCTGTCGCTGGCCTCGTTGCGGGCCAGCGGACGCCTGGCGCTGAGCTCGAGCCTGGTGAAGATGGTCTGGTTGCCCCTGGTCTTCACCTTCGGCGCCTGGCTATGCGGCTTTCGCGGGGCGGAGCTGGGCATCCTGTTCCTTTATATTGGCAGCCCCACGGCGGCGGCCAGTTATGTCATGGCCCGCGCGGCCAATGGCAATCACGAATTGGCGGCGTCGATCATTGTCATCACGACTTTGGCGGCGGCTCTGACAACCAACATCGGAATCTTCCTCTTGCAGTGGGGAGGATGGATCTAGATGCTGCGGACAAATAATACAAACACTGCGTCTCACGTCTGAGGACACTTCATGCAAGACCAGATCACGCCCGAGCGTTTGCATCGCGGCCTGAAAAATCGCCATATCCAGCTGATCGCCCTGGGCGGGGCCATCGGTACCGGTCTGTTCCTGGGCATCGCCCAGACCATCCAGATGGCCGGCCCGTCGGTATTGCTGGGCTACGCCATCGCCGGCGTGATCGCCTTCTTCATCATGCGCCAGCTCGGCGAAATGGTGGTGGAAGAGCCGGTTTCCGGGACATTCAGCCATTTCGCCCACAGTTACTGGGGGCCGTTCGCCGGCTTCATGTCGGGCTGGAACTACTGGGTGCTGTATGTCCTCGTGGGCATGGCCGAACTGACCGCTGTGGGCATCTACGTGCAGTACTGGTGGCCGGAATTCCCGACCTGGGCCACGGCGGCGATCTTCTTCGTCATCATCAACCTGATGAACGTCAGCCAGGTGAAGGTCTACGGCGAGATGGAGTTCTGGTTCGCCCTGATCAAGGTCGTGGCGATCCTCGGCATGATCGGCTTTGGTGGTTACCTGCTGCTCAGCGGCAACGGTGGCCCGGACGCCAGCGTCGCCAACCTGTGGCAGCACGGCGGCTTCTTCCCCAACGGTGTCACCGGGCTGATGATGGCCATGGCGGTGATCATGTTCTCCTTCGGCGGCCTGGAACTGGTCGGCATCACCGCCGCGGAAGCGGACAACCCGCGCCACAGCATCCCGCGTGCGACCAACCAGGTGATCTACCGCATCCTGCTGTTCTATGTCGGTGCCCTGGCCGTGCTGCTGGCGCTGTACCCGTGGCAGAAAGTGGTCGATGGCGGCAGCCCGTTCGTGATGATCTTCCACGACCTGGACTCCAACGTCGTCGCCACAGTGCTCAACCTGGTGGTTTTGACCGCCGCGCTGTCGGTCTATAACAGCTGCGTGTACTGCAACAGCCGCATGCTGTTCGGTCTGGCGACCCAGGGTGATGCGCCGAAGAAGCTGCTCAAGGTCAATGCCAAGGGCGTGCCGCTGGTGGCACTGGGCATTTCCGCGCTGGCCACCGGCCTGTGCGTGGTCATCAACTACTTCATGCCGCGCGAGGCCTTCGGCCTGCTGATGGCGTTGGTGGTGTCGTCGCTCGTGATCAACTGGGGGATCATCAGCATCACCCACCTGAAATTCCGCAAGGCCAAGGCGGCCGCGGGCCAGGAAACCTTCTACAAGAGCCTGGGCTATCCGCTGACCAACTACCTGTGCCTGGCGTTTCTCGCCTTCATTCTGGTCATCATGTGGCAGACCGAGGGCATCCGCATTTCCGTCGAACTGATCCCGGTCTGGCTGGCAGTGTTGTGGGTGGTCTTCAAACTCACCAAGGGTCGCAAGGCCAGCGCCTGACGACCCCGGTCGGGAGGTGATCGATCAGCCCTGTTGCCAGGCGTCGATCACTTCCTGGGCCGCGCGGAACGCATCGATCGCCGCCGGCGCGCCCGCATAGACTGCGCAATGCAGCAGGGCTTCACGAATCTCTTCCACCGTACAGCCATTGTTCAATGCGCCGCGCACGTGGCCTTTGAGTTCCTGCGGGCACTTGAGCGCGGTCAGGGCGGCGAGGGTGATCAGGCTGCGGGTCTTCAGCGGCAGGCCTTCGCGGCTCCAGACGCTGCCCCAGGCATGTTCGTTGACGAATTCCTGCAGCGGTGCGCTGAACTCGGTGGCATTGCCCAGCGCGCGGTCGACGAACGCGTCGCCCATGACCTGACGGCGAACCTGCTCGCCGGTTTTCTTCGTATCGCCCATCTTGTTTTCCTTAGTGTTGACGACGCCAGGCGCGGAGAGTCGTATAGCCGAGTAGTAATCCCAGCACTGGCAGGACATAGAACAACATCAGTTGCTCCAGGCGGTTGGCCAGCGGCATGCCGGTGGTGAAGGCCACCACGTGCAGGCCGTAGACCAGATACAGGCAGAGGAAGACCAGGCCCTCGGCGCGGGTCACCCGGTAACCGGAATAGAACACCGGCAGGGTCAGCACGGCGACGCCGAGCATCACCGGCAGGTCGAAATCCAGGGCATTGGGCGAGATGGACAGCGGTTCCGGAGTCAGCACCGCGGTCAGGCCGAGCACGGCCAGCAGGTTGAACAGGTTGCTGCCGATCACGTTGCCCACGGCGATCTCCCGTTCGCCGCGGATGGCGGCGATCAGCGAGGTGGCCAGTTCCGGCAGCGAGGTGCACACGGCGACCACGGTCAGGCCGATCACCCGTTCGGACAGGCCCAGGTCCGTCGCCACTTCCACCGCGGCCTCCAGCAGCAGGTGCCCGGCGAGACTGAGCAGGCCCAGACCCAGGGCCATCAGCAGCAGGCTGGCGAACCAGAAGCCGACACCACGATCGACCCGCGGATTCGGCGCCGGGTAGGTGCGGGCGTAATGCCGCGACTGATGCCAGAGCATGGCCAGGTAGGCCAGCAGCCCGGCCAGGAGCAGGGCGCCTTCCCAGCGTCCGAGCACTTCGTTGAGGGCCAGCAGGTAGACCGCGAGGCTGGCGCCGATCATCAGCGGGATATCCAGGCGCACCAACTGGCGTGACACCCGCAGCGGGATGATCAGTGCGGCCAGGCCGAGAGTGACGAGCACATTGAAGATATTGCTGCCGATCACGCTGCCTACCGCCACGTCCGGGGCCCCGGTATAGGCGGCCTGCAGGCTGACGGTCAGTTGCGGCGCGCTGCTGCCGAAGGCCACCAGGCTCAGGCCGATGATCAGCGGCCGCACATGCAGGCTGGCGGCGATGCGCAGTGCCGCGCGCACCAGCAGCTCGGCGCCGAGGATCAGCAGGATCAGGCCGCTGCACAGTTGCAGGAGGCTGAAGGTGGGTAATGCGGCCAGGTTGAAAATGGTCGTGCTCCGAAAACGAAATCAGTCGCTCAGGCTTTGTACCCGGACTCGCGCGGTTCCGCTACGGATCATGTCCAGGCGTTGCGCGGCGGCGCGTGACAGGTCGATCAGGCGACCGCGGGTATGCGGGCCACGATCGTTGATGCGTACCACTACGCTACGGTCGTTCTTCAGGTTTGTGACCAGTACCTTGGTGCCGAATGGCAGGCTGCGGTGGGCGGCGGTCAGGCCATGCTGGTTGAAGGCTTCGCCACTGGCGGTGCGTTTGCCGTGATGGCGCGCGCCGTAATAGGAGGCGGTGCCGGTTTCATCGTAGCCGCGCGGGTCGATGTCGTGGCTGGCACAGCCGGCGAGGAGGGTGAACAGCGCGAGGGCGCTTAAAGGACGCCACATTTATGTCTGGTGCTCCGTGGTGAGGCTGATCGCTGGCAAGCCAGCTCCCACAGGTTCACCGCTGTCCGGAAGAGCGGCGCGGTCCCTGTGGGAGCTGGCTTGCCAGCGATGGGGGCAACGTGGTTACCCTTCGAGCTTGCTCTTGAGCAGTTGGTTCACCTGTTGCGGGTTCGCCTTGCCCTTCGACGCTTTCATCGCCTGGCCGACGAAGAAGCCGAACATCTTGCCGCGCTTGGCTTCATCGGCGGCGCGGTACTGTTCGACCTGCTCGGCGTTGGCCGCGAGCATCTCGTCCAGCACCTTCTCGATCGCACCGGTATCGGTGACCTGTTTCAGGCCGCGGGCCTCGATGATCTGGTCGGCATCGCCTTCACCGGCAGCCATCGCTTCGAACACGGTCTTGGCGATCTTGCCGCTGATGGTGTTGTCGCGAATGCGCAGGAGCATGCCGCCCAGTTGTTCAGCGCTGACCGGCGCCTGGTCGATCTCGACACCCAGCTTGTTGAGCAGGCTGCCCAGCTCGACCATGACCCAGTTGGCCGCCAGCTTGGCATCGCCACCGATGGCCGCGACCTTCTCGAAGTACTCCGCCTGTTCACGGCTGGAAGCCAGCACGTTGGCGTCGTAGGCCGACAGGCCGTACTGGCTCTGGAAGCGCTCGACCTTCTGCGGCGGCAGTTCCGGCAGGGTGGTGTGCAGGTCTTCCAGGTACGCCGACTCGATCACCACCGGCAGCAGGTCCGGATCGGGGAAGTAACGGTAGTCGTTGGCTTCCTCCTTGCTGCGCATGGAGCGGGTCTCGTCCTTGTTCGGGTCGTACAGGCGGGTTTCCTGGATGACCTTGCCGCCGTCCTCGATCAGATCGATCTGGCGCTGCACTTCGCTGTTGATCGCGCGTTCGATGAAGCGGAACGAGTTGACGTTCTTGATCTCGCAGCGGGTGCCGAACTCGACCTGGCCTTTTGGTCGGATCGAGACGTTGCAGTCGCAACGCAGCGAGCCTTCGGCCATGTTGCCGTCGCAGATGCCCAGGTAGCGCACCAGCTTGACGTAGGCCACGGCGTCCTTGGCGCTGCGCATTTCCGGCTCGGAAACGATTTCCAGCAGCGGCGTGCCGGCACGGTTCAGGTCGATGCCGGTGGAGCCGCTGAAGTCTTCGTGCAGGCTCTTGCCGGCGTCTTCTTCCAGGTGCGCGCGGGTGATGCCGATGCGCTTGACGGTGCCGTCCTCAAGGGCGATGTCCAGATGGCCCTTGCCGACGATCGGCAGTTCCATCTGGCTGATCTGGTAGCCCTTGGGCAGGTCCGGGTAGAAGTAGTTCTTGCGCGCGAACACGTTGTGCTGGCCGATCTCGGCGTCGATCGCCAGACCGAACATGCAGGCCATGCGCACCGCTTCCTGGTTCAGCACCGGCAGCACGCCGGGCATGCCCAGGTCGATCAGGCTGGCCTGGGTGTTCGGCTCGGAGCCGAAGGTGGTGGCGCTGCCGGAGAAAATCTTCGACTGGGTGGCGAGCTGGGTATGGATCTCCAGCCCGATGACAACTTCCCATTGCATGTGTCTGTCCCTCAGAAGCCGTTGGGTGCGCGGGTGTGCCAGTCAGTCACTTGCTGATACTGGTGCGCGACGTTGAGCAGGCGGCCTTCCTGGAAATACGGGGCCAGCAGTTGCACGCCGACCGGCAGGCCGTCGACGAAGCCGGCCGGCATCGACAGGCCTGGCAGGCCGGCGAGGTTGGCGGTGATGGTGTAGACGTCTTCCAGGTAGGCCGCGACCGGGTCGGCGTTCTTCTCGCCGATCTTCCAGGCCAGGTTCGGCGTGGTCGGACCGAGGATCACGTCGACGCCTTCGAAGGCGGTCATGAAGTCGTTCTTGATCAGGCGGCGGATCTTCTGCGCCTTCAGGTAGTAGGCATCGTAGTAGCCGGCCGACAGGGCGTAGGTCCCGACCATGATGCGCCGCTGCACCTCGCTGCCGAAGCCTTCGCCGCGGGAGCGCTTGTACAGGTCGGTCAGGTCCTTCGGGTTCTCGCAGCGGTAGCCGAAGCGCACGCCGTCGAAACGCGACAGGTTCGAGGAGGCTTCGGCCGGGGCGATCACGTAGTACGCCGGGATGGCGTGCTGGACGTTGGGCAGGCTGATTTCCTTGATCACCGCGCCGAGCTTTTCCAGCTCCTTGACGCTGGCCTGGACCAGGTCGGCGATGCGCGGGTCGAGGCCGGCACCGAAGTATTCCTTCGGCAGGCCGATGCGCAGGCCCAGCAGTGAGGTGTTCAGGCTGGCGCTGTAGTCCGGCACCGGTTCGTCGATGCTGGTGGAGTCCTTCGGATCGAAGCCGGCCATGCCTTGCAGGAGCAGGGCGCAGTCCTCGGCGGTGCGGGCCAGCGGGCCGCCCTGGTCGAGGCTGGAGGCATAGGCGATCATGCCCCAGCGCGAAACACGACCGTACGTCGGTTTCAGGCCGGTCAGGCTGGTCAGCGCGGCGGGTTGGCGGATCGAACCACCGGTGTCGGTCGCGGTGGCGGCCGGCAACAGGCGTGCGGCGACCGCGGCGGCGGAACCGCCGGACGAACCGCCCGGTACGTGCTCCAGGCTCCACGGGTTCTTCACCGCGCCGTAGTGGCTGGATTCGTTGGCCGAACCCATGGCGAACTCGTCCATGTTGGTCTTGCCCAGGGTCACGGTGCCGGCCTCGGCCAGCTTGGCGACCACGGTGGCGTCGTATGGCGCCTTGAACGAGTCGAGCATCTTCGAGCCGCAGCTGGTGCGGATGCCCTGGGTGCAGAACAGGTCCTTGTGGGCGATCGGCGCGCCGAGCAGGGCGCCGCTCTCGCCGGCGGCACGGCGGGCGTCGGCGGCCTGCGCCTGGCTGATGGCCAGGTCGTCGGTGACGCTGATGAAGCTGTTGATCTGCGGGTCGAGCTGGTGGATACGCGCCAGCAGGGCACGGGTCAGCTCTTCGGAGGAAAACGATTTGTCGGCGAGTCCGCGGGCGATCTCGGCCAGGGTAAGTTGATGCATGGCGGGCGCTATTCCCTTACTCGATGACTTTTGGAACGAGGTACAGGCCGCTGTCCGTCGCCGGGGCGATGGCCTGGTAGCTGTCGCGATGGTTGCTTTCTGTTACAACGTCGGCGCGCAGGCGCTGACTGGCTTCCAGAGGGTGGGCCAGAGGCTCGATGCCAGTGGTGTCGACGGCCTGCATCTGGTCGACCAGTCCCAGAATACTGTTCAGGGCATCGGTAGTGCGTGGCAGATCGGCTTCGTTCAGGCCCAGACGGGCCAGGTGAGCGATCTTTTCCACGTCGCAGCGTTCAAGCGCCATGGGGATCTCCTGGGGAAAAAACGGAATTGTCCGAGGTAAGGAACATGCCGGTATACACGTGGTCATAAGGCCCGATCGTGTGCTGGCCTGCTCGGAAAAACCGCCAATTTAACATATTGGCGCCTTGCCCAAAATCCCCGCCATTGTTAGAGTTTGCCGCACTTTTTTACCCACGCGTTGCCAGGGTCCCTTTCCCATGTTCAAGAAACTGCGTGGCATGTTTTCCAGCGATCTCTCCATCGACCTGGGCACTGCCAACACCCTTATTTACGTGCGTGAGCGCGGTATCGTCCTGAATGAGCCCTCCGTCGTGGCCATTCGTACCCACGGCAACCAGAAAAGTGTCGTCGCGGTCGGTACCGAAGCCAAGCGCATGCTCGGTCGTACTCCGGGCAACATCGCTGCCATTCGTCCGATGAAGGACGGCGTGATCGCCGACTTCAGCGTCTGCGAAAAGATGCTGCAGTACTTCATCAACAAGGTGCACGAGAACAGCTTCCTGCAGCCAAGCCCGCGCGTGCTGATCTGCGTGCCGTGCAAGTCGACCCAGGTCGAGCGCCGTGCCATCCGTGAGTCGGCCCTGGGCGCCGGTGCCCGTGAAGTGTTCCTGATCGAAGAACCGATGGCCGCGGCCATCGGTGCCGGCCTGCCGGTCGAGGAAGCCCGTGGTTCGATGGTCGTCGATATCGGCGGCGGTACCACCGAAATCGCACTGATCTCCCTGAACGGCGTGGTCTACGCCGAATCCGTCCGGGTTGGCGGCGACCGCTTCGACGAAGCCATCGTCACCTACGTGCGCCGCAACTACGGCAGCCTGATCGGCGAATCCACCGCCGAGCGCATCAAGCAGGAAATCGGTACCGCCTATCCGGGCGGCGAAGTGCGCGAAGTCGACGTCCGCGGCCGCAACCTGGCCGAAGGCGTGCCACGTGCCTTCACCCTGAACTCCAACGAAGTGCTGGAAGCCCTGCAGGAATCCCTGGCGACCATCGTCCAGGCGGTCAAGAGCGCTCTGGAGCAGTCGCCTCCGGAACTGGCTTCGGACATCGCCGAGCGTGGCCTGGTGCTGACCGGTGGTGGCGCCCTGCTGCGCGACCTGGACAAGCTGCTGGCCCAGGAAACCGGCCTGCCGGTGATCGTCGCCGAGGATCCGCTGACCTGTGTCGCCCGTGGCGGCGGTCGCGCCCTGGAAATGATGGACAAGCACACCATGGACCTGCTTTCCAGCGAGTGATTCGCCGGATCGCCTCCCCGTCGCCCGGTTTTCGGCTAGCCTGCGCAGTGCTCTCCGAACCCGGGCTGACGTCCGTCTGGACGTCGATTCCACCCAATCCGCAAGCCAGGCCGGTGCGTTGCCGTATGAATGACCTGCTGAACCGTCGACCACGAGGAGCGGCCCATTAAACCGCTTTTCGCCAAAGGCCCGTCGCTGGGCGTGCGCCTGCTCGTGCTGGTTGTGCTGTCGATCGCCCTGATGGTGGTCGATGCCCGTTTCACCGTGCTCAAGCCCGTGCGTGACCAGATGTCCCTGGTGCTGATGCAGTCCTACACCGTCACCGATCTGCCGCTGCGTCTGTGGCAAGGCGTGGCCAGCCAGTTTGGCAGCCGCACCGAGCTGATCGCCGAGAACGAGAAACTCAAGACCGAAGCCCTGCTCCTGCAAGGCCGCCTGCAGAAGCTGGCGGCGCTGACCGAGCAGAACGTGCGCCTGCGCGAGTTGCTCAACTCCTCGGCGCTGGTCAACGAGAAGGTCGAGGTCGCCGAGCTGATCGGCATGGATCCGAACCCGTTCACCCATCGCATCCTGATCAACAAGGGCGAACGTGATGGCGTGGTCCTGGGCCAGCCGGTGCTCGACGCCCGCGGCCTGATGGGCCAGGTGGTCGAGTTGATGCCGTACACCTCGCGGGTACTGCTGCTGACCGACACCACCCACAGCATCCCGGTGCAGGTCAACCGCAACGGCCTGCGCGCCATCGCCAGCGGTACCGGCAACCCGGAACGTCTGGAACTGCGCCATGTCGCCGACACCGCCGATATCAAGGAAGGCGACCTGCTGGTCAGTTCCGGCCTCGGTCAGCGCTTCCCGGCCGGTTATCCGGTGGCCACGGTCAAGGAAGTGATCCACGATTCCGGCCAGCCATTCGCCATCGTTCGCGCGGTGCCGACGGCGGCGCTGAACCGCAGCCGCTACCTGCTGCTGGTGTTCTCCGACAGCCGTACCCCGGAAGAGCGCGCCAGCGATGCGGTCAAGGCGCAGGAAGCGGATCATCCGGTGCAGACCCTCCCGGCCAGTGACCCAGCGCATCCGCTCCCGGCAACCGCCCCGGCTCCCGCCGTACCTGGCGCACCCGCCGCCACCGTCCCGGTCGCTCCACCGGCGTCAGCAGCGCCTGCCGCCGCGGCGACCAGCCACGGCGCGGCAACGACCCCATCCCGGGAGAGACATTGATGGTCAGTACCCAAGGCAAGAACGGCTGGGTGGTCTGGTTGACCTTCCTGATCGGCCTGCTCCTGAGCGTCTGGCCGATGCCGCCGTTCATGGATATCTTCCGTCCGTTGTGGCTGGCCCTGCTGCTGGCCTTCTGGACCCTCAACCTGCCGCACAAGATCGGCATGACCACCGCGTTCCTCCTCGGCCTTTGCGAGGATGTGCTCTACGGCACGTTACTGGGGCAGAACGCTCTGGTGCTGACCCTGATCACCTTCCTCGTGCTCAGCCTGCAGCAACGTCTGCGCATGTTCCCGATGTGGCAGCAGAGCCTGACCATCCTCGTGGTGTTCGGGGTCGCGCAACTGGTGCAGCTCTGGCTCAGTGCGCTGACCGGCAACCGCCAGCCGACCCTGGCGCTGATCTGGCCCGCGGTGACCAGCGCCTTGCTCTGGCCATGGATCAGTTTCGGTCTGCGCGGTCTGCGCAGCCGCCTGAGCATCTACTGAAACACTGCGTTTCGACGCTGACAGGGAGACGTCAAGATGACCCCGCTGTACCTGGCCTCCGGTTCGCCGCGCCGCCGTGAACTGCTGACCCAGATCGGCATTCCCTTCACGGTCGTCAGCGCTTCCATCGATGAAACTCCGCTGCCCGGCGAACAGGCCGGCGCCTATGTCGAGCGCCTGGCCCGGGGCAAGGCCGCCGCCGGCCTGGCCCTGCTCACGGCCAGCGGCACCCGCGAGCCTCTGGCCGTGCTGGGGGCCGATACCGCCGTCGTTCTCGATGGGCGAATTCTCGGCAAGCCGGTCGATCGCGACGATGCCCTGGCCATGCTGGCCGCGCTGTCCGGTCGCGAGCACGAAGTGCTGACCGCTGTCGCCGTCACCGATGGCCAGCACACGGAAAGCCTGTGCATCACCAGCCGCGTATCCTTCAACCCCATCAGCGAATCCCGGGCACAGACCTACTGGGCCAGCGGCGAGCCGTGCGACAAGGCCGGCGCCTATGCCATCCAGGGCCTCGGCGCGGTATTCGTGCAGGGCCTGCAGGGCAGCTATTCCGGCGTGGTCGGCCTGCCCGTCGCGGAGACCGCCGAACTGCTGGCCCGTTTCGGCATTCCCTGCTGGCAGGGCGTGCCGGGCGTAGTGTGAGGATGTCCTGACCACCGTTTATTGCTCGCCAGCCAGCGCCGGGCAATCCATGATTACCTGAAGATCCTTTGACGAGAGCCTGCCATGAGTGAAGAGATTCTGATCAACATCACCCCGATGGAATCCCGCGTGGCGGTGGTGGAAAACGGCGTCCTTCAGGAGGTCCATGTCGAGCGCACCCAGCGCCGTGGCATCGTCGGCAATATCTACAAGGGCAAGGTGGTACGGGTGCTGCCGGGCATGCAGGCGGCGTTCGTCGATATCGGTCTGGAGCGGGCCGCCTTCATCCATGCTTCGGAAATCTCCCTGCGCGAAGGCACTACCGTGGAGAGCATCAGTGCGCTGGTCCACGAAGGCCAGAGCCTGGTGGTGCAGGTGACCAAGGACCCGATCGGCTCCAAGGGCGCGCGCCTGACCACGCAGCTGTCGATTCCGTCGCGCTACCTGGTGTACATGCCGCGCACCAAGCATGTCGGCATTTCCCTGAAGATCGAGGACGAAGCCGAGCGCGAACGCCTGAAGCAGGTGGTCAGCGAGTGCGTGGCCCAGGAGAACATCCAGGATTCCGGTGGTTTCATCCTGCGCACCGCCGCCGAAGGCGCCGGGGCCGACGAGATCCTCATGGACATCCGCTACCTGCGCCGCCTCTGGGACCAGATCGGCGTGCAGATCAAGACCGTCGGTGCGCCCACCGAGATCTACGAGGACCTGGGCCTGGCCCTGCGTACCCTGCGCGACCTGGTCAACCCGAAGATCGAGAAGATCCGCATCGACTCGCGGGAAACCTTCCAGAAAACCACACAGTTCGTCGCCGAACTGATGCCGGAAATCGCCGATCGCCTGGAACATTATCCGGGCGAGCGGCCGATCTTCGACCTGTACGGCGTCGAGGACGAGATCCAGCGTGCCCTCGAACGCAAGGTGCCGCTCAAGTCCGGCGGTTACCTGGTGGTGGACCCGGCCGAGGCCATGACCACCATCGACGTCAACACCGGGGCGTTCGTCGGCCATCGCAATCTCGAAGAGACCATCTTCAAGACCAACCTCGAAGCTGCCACCGCCATTGCCCGCCAGCTGCGCCTGCGCAACATCGGCGGGATCATCATCATCGACTTCATCGACATGGAAGACGAAGAGCACCAGCGCCAGGTCCTGCGCACGCTGGAGAAGCAGCTCGAACGCGACCATGCCAAGACCAACATCATCGGCCTGACCGAACTGGGCCTGGTGCAGATGACCCGCAAGCGTACCCGGGAAAGCCTCGAGCAGGTGCTCTGCGAGCCGTGCATCAGTTGCCAGGGGCGCGGCAAGCTGAAGACCCCGGAAACAGTCTGCTACGAGATTTTCAGGGAAATCCTTCGCGAGGCACGGGCGTATCAGGCCGAAGGGTATAGAGTGCTCGCCAATCAAAAGGTCGTGGACCGCCTGCTGGACGAGGAATCGGGCAACGTCGCCGAACTTGAAGCCTTCATCGGGCGAACCATTCGTTTCCAGGTGGAGTCCATGTATTCCCAGGAACAATATGACGTGGTGCTGCTCTGATTCGTCCTGAACCCTCGACCGCCTCCCTGGTGCTGGCAAACCCGGCACGTCGGGCCATAGTTACAGAACGACTCGGGGGGCCACTATGGAGCGTCTGATCCGCGTTCTGGCTGCATTGACCCGCTGGGGGCTGGGTGCCTGCGCGCTCCTGGCGGTGCTGGTGGCGCTGTACGTCAGCCTCGGTCGTGAACTGATTCCGCTGGTCGCCGAATACCGCGCTGAAGTCCAGGACAAGGCCGAGGCCGCACTCGGCATGCCGCTGCATATTGGTGCGCTGGAGGGTCGCTGGAGTGGCCTGGCGCCGATTCTGGTGGTGCGCGACGTGCAGCTTGGCGAGGGCAGTTCGGCGCTGCGTCTGGACGCGGTCAAGGTGGTGCCCGATCTGTGGGCCTCCCTGACCCATCGCGATGTGCGTCTGGCCCGGGTCGAGTTGGGTGGTCTTCAGTTCAATCTGCACGAATCCGAAGACGGTCGCTGGACGCTCAAGGGGCTGCCGGTAACGGACGACCAGCCACTGGATGTCGAGCAATTGCTGCAACGCATGCAGGTAGTGGCGAAAGTCTCCATTCTCGATAGCCAGATCACCCTGGAACCCTTCGATCACGAGCCATTGACGCTGACCTACGTAGGCCTGAGTCTGCAGACCGGCAGCGTGCGTCAGCGCCTCGATGCCCGCCTGACCCTGCCCGATGGCCAGCCGATGGCGATCAGTCTGAAGAGCCGGATTCGCCCGGCGCAGTGGCGCGATGGCCAGCTCGAAGGTTATCTCAGCCTGCCGCAGAGCGATTGGTCCAAGTGGCTGCCGGCGCGTCTGTTGGGCCAATGGCAGTTGCCGGAAGCGCGGGCCGGCGGCGAAGTCTGGATCGATTGGCGCGAGGGCAGGTTGCAAAGCGCGACATTGCGCCTGAACGCGCCGAAACTGCGCGCCGGCTACGCCGAGCGCAAACCGGTCAGTCTGGAAAACCTGGCGTTGAATGCCTGGCTGCGGCGCAGCGAGCAGGGCATGGAGATCACCCTCGATTCCCTGGCGCTGAGCCTTGGCGACACCCGCTGGGAATCCCGTGTGCAGATTCGCCAGAGCAACGATGAGACGGATGGCGAGCTGTGGCATATCCAGGCCGACCGGCTGGATCTGACGCCATTGACGCCGCTGATCCAGGCCCTCGGTCCGCTGCCGAAGCAGGGCATGGCGGTGGTCGATGGACTGAAGGTGACCGGCGGTCTGCGCAACGTGCTGCTGGATATCCGCCCGCAGGTCGAAGGCGATCGCATGTTCAGCTTCGCCGCCAACCTCGACCGGGTCGGCTTCGATGCCTACCATGGCGCGCCGGCGGCGGGAAATGTCAGCGGCAGCATCAGCGGCGACCTTGGTCACGGCGAGCTGCGCCTTGATACCGATAAATTCATGCTGCATCTGGTGCCGATCTTCGCCGATCCCTGGCATTACCTGAAAGCCAATGCACAGCTGACCTGGAAGCTGGACAAGGATGGCTTCACCCTGATCGCCCCCTATCTCAAGGTGTTGGGCGAAGAAGGCAAGATCGCCGGCGACTTTCTCATCCGCCTGCTGTTCGCCGAAGGCAGCGAGGACTACATGGACCTGCGGGTCGGTCTGGTCGAAGGCGATGGCCGCTACACCGGCAAGTACCTGCCGGAAGTGCTCAGCCCCGATGTAGCCCACTGGCTGCGCACTGCGATCCTCAAGGGCAAGGTCGACGAGGGCTATTTCCAGTATCAGGGCTCGCTGAATCATGGGGCACCGGATCATGCCCGCAGCATCAGCCTGTTCTTCAAGGTCGAGGACGCCGTCCTGGACTTCCAGCCGGGATGGCCGCAACTGAGCAAGGTCGACGGCGATGTATTCATCGACGACCACGGCGTGCGGGTCAAGGCCAGTCGCGGACAGATGCTCAACACCCGCGTCAGCGATGTGTTGGTGGACATTCCTCATGTTGCGGCGGGGGAGCACAGCCATCTGTATGTCGACGGCGCCTTCGATGGCACCCTCGGCGATGGCCTGAAGATTCTCCAGCAAGCACCGATCGGCACCGCTGCCACTTTCGCCGGCTGGGAGGGCGAGGGCGATCTGGATGGTTCGCTGAAACTGGACATTCCGCTGGCCCATGGCCAGACGCCCAAGGTGGTGGTGGACTTCCAGACGCAGGACGCACGCTTGAAACTCAGCGAACCGCTGCTTGAACTGAGTCAGCTCAAGGGCGATTTCCGCTTCGACCTGGACAAGGGCCTGAGCGGCAGGAACATCGCGCTCACGGCGTTCGGCAAGCCGGTCAGCGCGGAGATCTTCGCCGAAGGCAAACCTGGTCAGTTGCAGACCCGGATCGCCGCCAAGGGGCAGATCGCCCTGAAATCCCTGACCGACTGGTTGCAGTTCAACCAGCCGCTGCCGGTCTCGGGCGAGTTGCCTTATCAGTTGCAGGTTTCGCTGGGCAGCACCAACCAGCTCAGCGTCGACTCCAATCTGAAGGGCCTGAGCATCGATCTGCCGGCGCCCTTCGGCAAAGCCGCCAACGATACCCGTGCCAGCCAGTTCCGCATGGACCTGCAGGGCGCCGAGCGGCGGATCGATGCAACCTATGCCGACCTGGCCAGTCTGGCCATTGCCGCGCAGCCGGGCAAGACCGAGCAACTCCGCGGTGAGCTGGTGCTCGGGGGCGGCAACGCACTGCTGCCGCCGATCCAGGGGCTGCGGGTCAAGGGCAAGCTGGCCGAAGTCGATGTGGAGGGCTGGCAGGACAAGGCCAGCGGCTATGCCGGCAACGATCCCGGCGGCAGCGCGCGGCAGATCCTGCGAGACATCGACCTGAGCATCGGCAAGTTGAAAGCCTACAGCTTCGAGCTGAACCAGGCGGTAGTGCGCCTGGATCGCAACAGCGACAACTGGGGCCTGCGTCTGGACAGCCAGGAAGTCATCGGCAATGCGCGGATCCCCGATGCCAAGGCCGCGCCCATCGCAATAAACCTGCAGACCCTGCACCTGCCCGCCGCCGACCCGAGCGAGGAAGCTTCGCCCGATGCCCCCGACCCGCTGGCCTCGGTGGATCCACGCAACATTCCGGCGCTGGACCTGAGCATCGCCAAGCTTTTCCGCGGCGACGACCTACTGGGGAGCTGGTCGCTGAAAGTGCGTCCCACCGCGCGAGGTATCGCCCTCAACGATCTCGACCTCGATCTCAACGGTTTGATGATCGATGGCGCCGCCGGCTGGGAGGGCGCGCCAGGTGCCAGCGGGAGTTGGTTCAAAGGGCGTCTTGAAGGCAAGAACCTGGCGGACGTCCTCAAGGCATGGAACTTCGCGCCGTCTGTCACCAGTCGAGAATTCCACATGGATGTCGATGGCCGCTGGCAGGGGTCGCCGGCCTGGATCAGCCTCAAGCGTTTCTCCGGAACCATGGATGCCACCTTGCGCAGCGGCCAGTTCGTCGAAGTGGAAGGCGGTGCCCAGGCCCTGCGGGTGTTCGGTCTGCTCAATTTCAACTCGATCGGCCGGCGCCTGCGCCTGGACTTCTCCGACCTGTTCGACAAGGGGCTGAGCTATGACCGGGTAAAAGGCCTGCTGGTGGCCAGCGACGGCGTCTACGTGACCCGCAGTCCGATCGCCATGACCGGCCCGTCGAGCAATTTCGAGCTGGATGGCACCCTGGACATGGTCCGGGATCGCATCGACGCCAACCTGATGGTCGCGCTGCCGGTGACCAACAATCTGCCGCTGGCCGCGCTGATCGTCGGCGCCCCGGCCATTGGCGGGGCGCTGTTTCTCGTCGATCGGCTGCTCGGCGACAAGGTCGCGCGCTATGCCAGCGTCAACTATCGGGTCGAAGGCCCGGTGAAAGAGCCTAAAATCACCTTTATCAAACCTTTCGAGAAGTCCAGGTAGAGCATGGATATGACCAGCGCCGTCATTCAGATGATCAGTCAGGACGATATCGCGGGCAACCTGGCCCGGGCTCGGGCTCTGCTCGAGCAGGCTGCCGAGCAGGGCGCGCGGCTTGCGGTGCTGCCGGAAAACTTCGCCGCCATGGGCCGTCGCGACAGCGCCGCCATCGGCCTGGCCGAAGCGCGCGGTGAAGGTCCGATCCTGCCATGGTTGAAACAGGCCGCCCGTGACCTCAACTTATGGATCGTGGCGGGCACCCTGCCGCTGCCGCCTGTCGACCGGCCCGAGGCCAAAGCCCATGCCTGCTCCCTGCTGGTGGACGAGCACGGCGAGCTGGTCGCCCGCTACGACAAATTGCACCTGTTCGACGTGGATGTCGCCGATAACCGCGGTCGCTATCGCGAGTCCGATGACTATGCCCACGGTGCGCGGGTGGTGGTCGCCGATACCCCGGTGGGCAAGCTGGGCCTGAGCGTGTGCTACGACCTGCGTTTTCCGGAGTTGTACAGCGCTTTGCGCGAGGCCGGGGCCGAGCTGATCAGCGCGCCGGCCGCGTTCACCGCGGTCACCGGTGCGGCGCACTGGGACGTGCTGATCCGCGCGCGGGCCATCGAGACCCAGTGTTATGTGCTGGCCGCCGCCCAGGGCGGCGTACATCCGGGACCGCGGGAAACCCACGGTCATGCGGCGATCGTCGATCCCTGGGGACGGATCCTCGCCCAACAGGCCCGCGGCGAAGCTGTGCTGCTGGCCACGCGCGACAGCGCCGAACAAGCGTCCATTCGGGCGCGGATGCCGGTGACCTTGCACCGGCGCTTTTTTTCGCGGGACGCCTTGCGGCCCGCGCACCTCTCGGAGTGACTATGAGCGAGTTGTTAACAAGCGTCAGCGAGCAACTGCTGGCTCCCGGCGACCTGAGCCTCGACAGCTTGCAGAGCGTGCTGGGTGAGCTGGCCGGTCCGGGCATCGACGCGGCCGACCTGTATTTCCAGGGCCAGATCTCGGAGTCCTGGGCGCTGGAAGACGGCATCGTCAAGGAAGGCAGCTTCAACCTCGACCAGGGTGTGGGCGTACGCGCCCAGTCCGGCGAGAAGACCGGCTTCGCCTACAGCAACGCGATCAACCTCGAAGCCCTGACCTCCGCCGCCCGCGCCGCCCGTTCGATTTCCCGGGCCGGGCAGAATGGCACGGTGCAGGCCTTCCGCAGCCAGGCGGTCACCGCGCTGTATGCGCCGGGCAACCCGCTGGACGTCATGAGCCGTGCGGAAAAGGTCGACCTGCTCAAGCGTGTCGATGTCGCCACCCGTGCGCTCGATCCGCGCATCCAGCAGGTCAGCGTGAGCATGGCCGGGGTCTGGGAGCGCATTCTTATTGCCGCTGCCGACGGTAGTCTGGCCGCGGATATCCGCCCGCTGGTGCGTTTCAATGTCAGCGTGATCGTCGAGCAGAACGGCCGTCGCGAGCGTGGCGGCCATGGCGGTGGCGGGCGTACCGACTACCGCTATTTCACCGAAGATCGCGTGATGGGCTTTGCCCGTGAGGCGCTGCGCCAGGCTTTGGTCAACCTCGAAGCCGTTCCGGCGCCCGCGGGGACGCTGCCGGTGGTCCTCGGCTCGGGGTGGTCCGGCGTGCTGCTGCACGAAGCGGTCGGTCATGGCCTGGAAGGCGACTTCAACCGCAAGGGCAGCTCGGCCTACAGCGGACGCTTGGGTGAAATGGTCGCGTCGAGCCTGTGCACCATCGTCGATGACGGCACCCTGGAAGGGCGCCGCGGTTCGCTGAGCGTCGACGACGAAGGCACGCCGACCGAATGCACCACCCTGATCGAGAACGGCAAGCTGGTCGGCTACATGCAGGACAAGCTCAATGCGCGCCTGATGGGCATGGCGGTCACCGGCAACGGGCGTCGCGAGTCTTATGCGCACCTGCCGATGCCGCGCATGACCAACACCTACATGCGCGCCGGCGAGAGCGATCCGGCGGAGATTATCGCCTCGGTCAAACGTGGCCTGTATTGCGCCAACCTCGGCGGCGGCCAGGTGGATATCACCAGTGGCAAGTTCGTCTTCTCCACCAGCGAGGCCTATCTCATCGAGGACGGCAAGATCACCGCTCCGGTCAAGGGCGCGACCCTGATCGGCAACGGCCCCGAAGCCATGAGTCGGGTGTCGATGGTCGGCAGCGACCTGGCCCTGGACAGTGGCGTCGGGACCTGCGGCAAGGATGGACAGTCGGTACCGGTGGGTGTGGGTCAGCCGACCCTGAAGATCGATGCGATCACCGTGGGTGGCACGGGCGCATGAAGATGATGCCGGGCGGGCAGGGTGCCTGCCCGGCACGGGAACTCAGCGCAGGCCGCGCTGGGTTTCGTCGAGATCGCGGATGTACTTGAAGAGCTTGCGTGCGGCACTTGGCGGCTTGTTGGTCTTCGCCTCGTGCTGGGCCTGGCGGATCTGCGAGCGCAGTTGCTGGCGATCGGCGTCCGGGTATTCCTGGACGAACTTCTCCAGCACATCGTCGCTGCCGCCGATCAGGCGGTCGCGCCAGCGTTCCAGGTTGTGGAAGCGCTCGTTGTACTGGCGACTGGAGGCATCGAGCTGGTCGAGCAGGGCGTTGATCGCGTCGAGGTCCTGGTCGCGCATCAGCTTGCCGATGAACGAGCGGTGACGGCGTTTCGCCTCGTTGGCGGTGTGCCGCTTGTGCTCTTCCAGAGCCTTGCGCAGCTCATCGGTCAGAGGCAGTTTGGCCAGAGTGTCGGGCTTGAGCGTGGTTAGGCGCTCGCCCATTTCGACCAGCGCCTGAAGTTCGCGCTTGATCTGGGTTTTGCTTTTTTCGCCTTCGTCGAAGGCATCGTAAGAATCAACCATGGGGGCAGTCCGCTGAGAAACGCCGCCATGATAACCAGTCGGGGGCCGCTTGTCCGGCCCGGTCGCTCGATGACCCTCGCCGAACGCCGTATTTGAGTGGAGAAAACCATGAGTGCAGTCCAGAGCGTCGGTCCGCAAGCCCTGCCGGCCTTGCAGGAGCAGGTCGAACAGATCATCGCCGAAGCGAAACGCCAGGGCGCCAGTGCCTGCGAAGTGGCGGTGTCGCTGGAGCAGGGGTTGTCGACTTCGGTGCGCCAGCGCGAAGTGGAAACGGTGGAGTTCAACCGTGACCAGGGCTTCGGCATCACCCTCTATGTGGGCCAGCGCAAGGGCTCGGCCAGCACCTCGGCCAGCGGTGCCGAGGCCATCCGCGAGACGGTCGCCGCCGCACTGGCGATTGCCAAACATACCTCTGAAGATGATTGCGCGGGCCTGGCCGATCCGGCGCTGATGGCCCGTGATGTCGCCGATTTCGATCTGTATCACGCCTGGGACATTACCCCCGAGCAGGCTATCGAGAAGGCCCTGGCCTGTGAGGCCGCGGCCTTCGACGCCGATGCGCGGATCAAGAATGCCGATGGCACCACGCTGAACACCCACCAGGGCTGCCGTGTCTATGGCAACAGCAACGGCTTCATCGGCGGCTATGCCTCGACCCGGCACAGCCTGAGCTGCGTGATGATCGCCGAAGGCGACGGGCAGATGCAGCGCGACTACTGGTACGACGTCAATCGCCAGGGCGAGCTGCTGGCCGACCCGCTGAGCATCGGCCGCCGTGCCGCCCAGCGTGCCGCCAGCCGGCTGGGCGCGCGACCGGTGCCGACCTGCGAGGTCCCGGTGCTGTTTTCCGCGGAGCTGGCCGGTGGCTTGTTCGGCAGTTTCCTGTCGGCGATTTCCGGCGGCAACCTGTACCGTAAGTCGTCGTTCCTCGAGGGCACCATCGGCCAGCGCCTGTTTCCGAGCTGGCTGACCCTGGATGAGCGTCCGCACCTGCCACGGGCGCTGGGCAGCGCAGCGTTCGACGGCGATGGCCTGGCGACCTACGCCAAGCCGTTCGTCGAAAACGGCCAACTGGTCTCCTATGTGCTCGGGACTTACTCGGGGCGCAAACTGGGCCTGCCGAGTACCGCCAACGCCGGCGGCGTGCACAACCTGTTCGTCAGCCATGGCATCGAGGACCAGGCAGCGCTGATCCGGCGCATGGGCCGGGGTCTGCTGGTAACCGAGCTGATGGGGCATGGCTTGAACATGGTCACCGGCGATTATTCCCGCGGCGCGGCCGGTTACTGGGTGGAAAACGGCGAAATTCAGTTCGCTGTACAGGAAGTGACGATCGCCGGGAATATGAAAGACATGTTCCAGCAGATTGTCGCCATCGGCAGCGATCTCGAAACCCGGAGCAACATTCACACCGGCTCGATCCTGATCGAACGCATGACGGTTGCCGGTAGCTGATTCAAGCACCTGTCGCAGCACCCGAAAGCCCGGCCTCAGCGCCGGGCTTTTGTTTTCCTGAAGAAACAAACTTGAACTGATTCTATTTATCAATTAATAATGAATATCATTATCTGAGCGATGATGTTCATGAAACCCGTCCTTCACGAATTGCCCTACCTCGAAAACTGGCGCTGGCTGAGTCGGCGCATCCGCTGCGCGCTCGAGCCCGACGAGCCGCGTCTGATCGAACACTACCTCGCTGAAGGACGCTATCTGGTCTGCTGCACCGACACCTCGGCGTGGACCGTGTCCCTGACTTCCTTCCGACTTCTGCTCGATACCGCTTGCGACCGCATGTTGCCGTGGCATTGGCGCTGCCTGTGCCTGGACCAGGCCTGGCGCCCGCTGCTGCAGCTGCGCAAGCTCGATGGCGGCGAGCACGGCCAGCGCTGGCAGCCGCTGGCCCTGCAACTGGCGAACTGCACGCTGTTGCCTTCGATTTCTTCCGCTGAACTGATGCAAGGACTTGACGATGAGTAATACCCGTATCGAGCGTGACAGCATGGGTGAACTGCAGGTGCCGGCCGAGGCCCTGTACGGCGCCCAGACCCAGCGCGCGGTCAACAACTTCCCGATCAGCCAGCAACCCATGCCGACCCAGTTCATCCGGGCGCTGCTGCTGGCCAAGGCCGCCGCGGCCAAGGCCAACGTGCAACTGGAACAGGTGACCGCGGCCCAGGGCGAGGCGATCGTCACCGCGGTGGAGCAATTGCTCGCCGGCGATTTCATGCAGCACTTCCCGGTGGACGTGTTCCAGACCGGCTCCGGCACCAGTTCCAACATGAACGCCAACGAGGTGATCGCGACGCTCGCCAGCCGCGTGCTGGGCGACAAGGTCAATCCCAACGATCACGTCAACTGCGGTCAGAGCAGCAACGACATCATCCCCACCACGATCCACGTCAGTGCCGCGCTGACCCTGCACGAACAATTGCTGCCGGCACTGAAGCACCTGGTCCAGGTGATCGAGGCCAAGGCCGAGCAGGTCCATCCGTTCGTCAAGACCGGCCGCACCCACCTGATGGACGCCATGCCGGTGCGCATGAGCCAGGTGCTCGGCGGCTGGGCGGCGCAGATCAAGGCCAGCATCGTTCACCTGGAAAACACCCTGCCGAGCCTGCAGGCCCTGGCCCAGGGTGGTACCGCGGTCGGTACCGGGATCAACGCTCATCCGCAATTCTCCGCGTTGTTCGCCAAGCAACTGAGCGGCCTGACCCAGCTCGACTTCGTGCCCGGTGACAACCTGTTTGCCCTGATCGGCTCGCAGGACACCGCGGTTGCCGTGTCCGGCCAACTGAAGGCCACCGCCGTGGCGCTGATGAAGATCGCCAATGACCTGCGCTGGATGAACTCCGGTCCGCTGGCGGGTCTCGGTGAAATCGAGCTGGAAGGCCTGCAGCCGGGCTCCTCGATCATGCCGGGCAAGGTCAACCCGGTGATTCCGGAAGCCACTGCCATGGTCGCCGCCCAGGTCATCGGCAACGACGCCACCATCGCTGTCGCCGGCCAGTCGGGCAACTTCGAGCTGAACGTCATGCTGCCGGTCATCGCCCTGAACCTGCTCGACAGTATCGAGCTGATGGCCAACGCCAGCCGCCTGCTGGCCGACAAGGCCATCGCCAGCTTCAAGGTCAACGAGCCGAAACTCAAGGAGGCGCTGGCGCGCAACCCGATCCTGGTCACCGCGCTGAACCCGATCATCGGTTACCAGAAGGCCGCCGAAATCGCCAAGACCGCCTACAAGCAAGGTCGTCCGATCATCGACGTGGCTCTGGAACACACCGAGCTGTCGCGTGCCCAGCTGGAAGTCCTGCTGGACCCGGAGAAGCTCACCGCCGGCGGTATCTGATCCCGCCCACCGCTTTGGAGGTTCGCCATGCAGCATTGGAAACGCACCACCGAAATCGCCAACCGTCTGTTCCACCAAGGCGATCTGGTCGATGCCCGCGAGCTGTACTTGCAGGCCCTGGCGCTGGCCCAGGTGCTCTTCGAACGCTGGCATGACGCCGACGAAGCGGTAGCCGCCTGTGTGATTTCCCATCACAACCTGGCGGACCTTCATCTGCGTCTCCAGCAGCCGCAGGAAAGCGCCGAATATCTCTGCGCAATCCACCAGCGCCTGTTGGGGGCCAGCCAGGACATGCGTCTGTCGCGCAGTCTGCGTGAAGCAGCGCTGCGCCAGAGCGGCAAGACCTACACCGAACTCTTGAGCTTCATCAGCGAGTACGGCCAGTACCCGCGCACCGAGCGCCTGCTGTACCGACAGGAACCGCAGCCCGGCGTGCTGGCTGGTCAGGACCCCGTGATCCACCGAGCCTTCCAACAAGGAATTCACTAATGCCCCATACCTTGCCTGCATTGCCATACGCCTACGATGCGCTGGAACCGCACATCGACACCCAGACCATGCAGATCCACCATACCAAGCACCATCAGACCTACATCAACAACCTCAACGCTGCCATCGAAGGCACCGAGTGGGCCGAGTGGCCGGTGGAAAAACTGGTGGCCGCGGTCAAGCAATTGCCCCAGAACCTCCAGCCTGCGGTGATCAACCAGGGCGGCGGTCACGCCAACCACACCCTGTTCTGGACCGTGATGTCGCCAAGTGCTGGTGGCGTGCCACAAGGCGCGGTAGCCAAGGCGATCGAAGAGCAACTGGGTGGTTTCGAAGCGTTCAAGGATGCCTTCACCAAAGCTGCGCTTACCCGCTTCGGCAGCGGTTGGGCCTGGCTGAGCGTCACCCCGGAGAAAACGCTGGTGGTCGAGAGCAGTGGCAACCAGGACAGCCCGCTGATGAACGGCAATACGCCGATCCTCGGTCTGGACGTCTGGGAGCATGCCTACTACCTGCAGTACCAGAACCGTCGTCCGGAATACATCAACGCCTTCTACAACGTGGTCGATTGGGCCGAAGTTGAGCGGCGCTACGTTGCTGCCCTGGCGTGAGTGACAGACGGATGCGTTCGGATGTCTTGTCCATAGGCAGTGTGCGCTTGTTCCGTCTGGCCCTGGGTACCTTGCTGTTGCTGGTCGGTACCGCGTTGCTGGTGGCCCAGGGAATCGCCTGGCTCGACCTGGAGCCGCGCATGATGCGCGCGCTGGAGGGTGGGGCGTTGTGTGCCCTGGGTACCGCGCTGGGGGCCGTGCCGGTGCTGGTGATCCGTAACATGCCGGTGACTCTGGCCGATACCCTGTTGGGGTTTGGTGCTGGAGTGATGCTGGCCGCCACGGCGTTCTCGCTGATCATTCCGGGTCTGGACGCCGCCCAGGCGGTCGGTTTCGGCAAGTGGGGCGCGGGTGGTCTGATCAGTGCCGGGCTGATGTTCGGTGCCTTCTGCCTGTACCTGGTGGATCGCAAGGTCACCGGTGCGTCACCGGATGCGCTGGTCGCGTGCGGTACTCAGCCGGTGATTCCGGCGCGGATCTGGGTGTTCGTCATCGCGATCATCGCCCACAACATTCCGGAAGGCATGGCCATCGGCGTTTCCGCCGGCGGCGGCATGCCGGACGCGGACAGCCTGGCGATGGGCATCGCCTTGCAGGATGTCCCGGAAGGTCTGGTGATCGCATTGGTGCTGGCGGGGGCCGGGATGGCCCGTTTCAAGGCCTTCCTCATCGGCGCGGCGTCGGGGCTGGTGGAGCCCGCGGCGGCGATACTCTGTGCCTGGCTGGTGAAGGTGGCCGAACTGCTGTTGCCGCTGGGCCTGGCCTTTGCGGCCGGAGCCATGTTGCTGGTGGTGACCCAGGAGATCATTCCCGAGTCACGGGCCAATGGTCATCATCGTCTGGCCAGTCTGGGGCTCTGCGTCGGTTTCTGTCTGATGATGGTGATGGATACTGCGTTGTCCTGACGCATCAAAAAGCCCGCCAATTGGCGGGCTTCTTGTTGAAGGCGATCACTCGCCCTCGTCGAACCGGTTGTTGATCAACTCGATCAACGCATCCAGCGCTGCCTGATCCTCGTCCCCTTCGGTCAGCAGGTGCACCTGGGTGCCTTTGCCGGCGGCCAGCATCATCACGGCCATGATGCTCTTGCCGTCGACCAGTCGGTCCGCCGCCCGTCCAACCTTGACCGCGCAGGGAAACTTGCCGGCCACCCCGACGAACTTGGCGGCGGCACGGGCATGCAGCCCCAGCTTGTTGATGATCTCGATTTCGATTGCGGGCATCGCGCGTGGAATCCTGTGGACTAGAGGTCTCGGTGGCGGACCTGGACGTTCTTCAATATGGGTTGCAGCAATTGGCCCAGGCGTTCGGTCAGATAGACGGAGCGATGGTGACCACCCGTGCAGCCAATGGCAATGGTGACATAAGCACGGTTGCTGGCGGCGAAGCGCGGCAACCATTTCAGCAGGTAGGACGAAATGTCCTGGAACATCTCTTCTACATCGGGCTGTGTCGCCAGGTAGTCGATGACTGGTTGATCCCGACCCGAATGTTCGCGCAGTTCGGGTTTCCAGTACGGATTGGGCAGGCAACGGACATCGAACACCAGGTCGGCATCGACCGGCATGCCGCGCTTGAAGCCGAAGGACTCGATGAGGAAGGCGGTGCCGGGCTCCGGCTGGTTGAGCAGACGCAGCTTGATCGTGTCACGCAACTGATAGAGGTTCAGGCTGGTGGTGTCGATCTTCAGGTCCGCGAGGTCGGCGATGGGGCCGAGCAGGTCACTTTCGACACGGATCGCTTCGGCCAGGGAGCGGTCCTGGTTGGTCAGTGGATGGCGCCGACGGGTTTCTGAAAAGCGCTTGAGCAGGGTTTCTTCGTCTGCATCCAGATACAGGACATCGCACTGGATGTGCCGGGCGCGGGCTTCATCGAGCAATTCCGGGAAGCGCGTCAGGTGGCTGGGCAGGTTGCGGGCGTCGATCGACACCGCTACCCGCGGTTGCAGCAATTCGGTGTTGATCAGCGCGCTCTCCGCCAACTGCGGTAACAGGCCGGCGGGGAGGTTGTCGATACAGTAGAAACCATTGTCTTCCAGGACATCGAGGGCGGTGCTTTTGCCGGATCCGGAGCGGCCGCTGACAATGATCAGGCGCATGGTCAGCTTCCGTTCTGCTCGTCCAGGACAACCTGGTAGAGGGCGGTGCTGCTTGGGGCGGCGCGCAGTCGGTCACGCACTTCCTTGCGGTCGAGCATGCTGGCGATCTGGCGCAGCAGTTCGAGGTGCGCATCGGTGGCGGCTTCCGGTACCAGCAGGACGAACAGCAGATCTACCGGGGCGCCGTCGATGGCGTCGAAATCGATGGGGGCGTCCAGATGCAGCAGCGCGCTGATCGGACTGTTGCAGCCCTTGAGGCGGCAGTGGGGAATGGCGATGCCGTTACCGAAACCCGTTGAGCCGAGTTTTTCCCGGTCGATCAGGCTTTTGAATACGTCCTGGGTGTCCAGCTCGGGGACTTCCTGGCCGATCAGGTTGGCGATCTGTTCGAGTACGCGCTTTTTACTGCCACCCGGCACGTTCACCAGGGAACGGCCGGGGGTCAGGATGGATTCAAGTCGGATCATGGATGAGGGGGATCAGCGTGCCGCTGCACCTTGCAGCAGACTTTGCTGTTTTTCCTTGTGTTTTTTCAGTTGGCGGTCGAGCTTGTCGGTCAAGGAGTCGATGGCGGCATACATGTCGGCGTCTTCGGCATTCGCAACCACTTCACCACCGGGAATCTGCAAGGTCGCCTCCACTTTCTGCTGGAGTTTCTCGACCTTCATGATGACCTGCACGTTGGTGATCCTGTCGAAATGACCCTCCAGACGTTTCAGCTTCGATTCGACGTATTCACGAAGCGGTGGAGTGACTTCTACATGTTGTCCACTGATGTTGACTTGCATACTGCTTCTCCTTTGTTGCCGTGCATAAAGAGGCAGGTGTTGCGCCTGCCACTGAATTGCGATGGCACATCTCGGGAACTGTCACATCAATCGCTTGCGTTCACTCGAAGGTGCGATGCCGAGCGACTCGCGGTACTTGGCGACGGTGCGACGTGCTACCTGGATGCCTTGTGCCTCCAGTAAACCAGCGATCTTGCTGTCACTCAATGGCTTTTTCTGATTTTCCGCGGCAACCAGTTTCTTGATGATCGCGCGGATAGCGGTGGAGGAGCATTCCCCCCCTTCGGAGGTGCTCACATGGCTGGAGAAAAAGTACTTCAGCTCATAGATTCCGCGGGGCGTGTGCATGTATTTCTGCGTGGTCACCCGGGAGATGGTCGACTCGTGCATGCCCACCGCTTCGGCGATGTCGTGCAGGACCAGCGGTTTCATGGCCTCGTCGCCATGATCGAGGAAACCGCGCTGGTGCTCGACGATCTGGGTCGCCACCTTCATCAGGGTTTCGTTGCGGCTTTGCAGGCTCTTGATGAACCAGCGCGCCTCCTGCAACTGGTTGCGCATGAAGGTGTTGTCGGCGCTGGTGTCGGCGCGGCGGACGAAACCGGCGTACTGCGGATTGACCCGCAGGCGCGGTACCGCTTCCTGGTTGAGTTCAACCAGCCAGCGTTCGTTGTCCTTGCGCACGATCACGTCGGGAACCACGTACTCCGGCTCGCTGGATTCGATCTGCGAGCCAGGACGCGGATTGAGGCTCTGCACCAGTTCGATGACCTGGCGCAGCTCATCTTCCTTGAGCTTCATGCGGCGCATCAGCTGGCTGTAGTCACGGCTGCCGAGCAGGTCGATGTAGTCGCTGACCAGGCGCTGTGCTTCGCTCATCCACGGCGTATTGGCGGGCAACTGACGCAGTTGCAGCAACAGGCATTCGCTCAGGTTGCGCGCGCCGATGCCGGCGGGTTCGAATTGCTGGATGCGGTGCAGGACGGCTTCGATCTCGTCCAGCTCGATATCCAGTTCGGGATCGAAGGAGTCGCAGATTTCTTCCAGGGTTTCGTCGAGGTAACCCTGGTTGTTGATGCAGTCGATCAGGGTAACGGCGATCAGCCGGTCGGTATCCGACATCGGCGCCAGGTTCAGTTGCCAGAGCAGGTGGCTCTGCAGGCTCTCGCCCGCCGAAGTCCGGGTGGTGAAGTCCCACTCGTCGTCGTCATTGCTGGGCAGGCTGCTGGCGCTGGTCTGGTAGATGTCTTCCCAGGCGGTGTCGACCGGCAGTTCGTTGGGGATGCGCTCGTTCCATTCGCCTTCTTCGAGGTTCTCCGCACTCGGTGCGGACTGTTCGAAGCTGCTTTCCTGCGTTTCAGCGACCGGCTTGCTCTCGGCGTTGTCGGCCATGGGGTCGCTGTTGTCGAAGTCGTCGCCTTCTTCCTGACGTTCGAGCATCGGGTTGGACTCCAGGGCTTCCTGGATTTCCTGCTGCAGGTCCAGCGTGGAGAGCTGGAGCAGACGTATGGCCTGTTGCAACTGCGGGGTCATCGTCAGTTGCTGGCCCATTCTTAGGACGAGCGATGGTTTCATGGCTGGGGCTTAACACCTTATTCGCCGGCGCGCATGCGCCATCTACTACACGGACGCGGGGCGCCAATTTTAAGCAAGATATATGCCTGAAATTGTAGCGTTTGCCTAGAGCGCTGTAACAATTAAGCCGCCAATAATGGCTTAAAGCCAGCGCTCGGTCATTCCAATGACCTCGAGCCTACAAGCGGAACTCGTGGCCGAGGTACACCTCTTTCACCAACTGATTGGCCAGGATGGTTTCCGAATCGCCCTCGGCGATCAGTTGACCATCATTGACGATGTAAGCGGTTTCGCAGATATCCAGGGTTTCACGGACGTTGTGGTCGGTGATCAGAACGCCGATGCCCTTGGCCTTCAGGTGGTGGATGATCTGCTTGATGTCGCCGACCGAAATCGGGTCGACACCGGCAAAGGGTTCGTCGAGCAGAATGAATTTTGGTGCGGTCGCCAGGGCGCGGGCGATTTCCACACGACGGCGCTCGCCACCGGAAAGACTCATGCCGAGGTTGTCGCGGATGTGGCTGATGTGGAATTCCTGCAGCAGGCTTTCCAGCTCCTTGCGGCGCCCATCACGATCCAGGTCCTTGCGGGTTTCCAGGATGGCCATGATGTTGTCGGCCACCGACAGCTTGCGGAAGATCGACGCTTCCTGCGGCAGATAGCCGATGCCGGCGCGGGCGCGGCCGTGCATCGGCTGGTGGCTGACATCCAGGTCGTCGATCAGGACGCGGCCCTGATCGGCCTGGACCAGGCCGACGATCATGTAGAAGCAGGTGGTCTTGCCGGCGCCGTTGGGCCCCAGCAGGCCGACGATCTGGCCGCTGTCGATGGACAGGCTGACGTCACGCACGACTTGCCGGCTCTTGTAGCTCTTGGCCAAATGCTGGGCTTTGAGAGTTGCCATTACTCGGCCTTCTTCTTCGGCTGGATCACCATGTCGATACGCTGACGCGGTGTCTTGATGTCCTTGCCGCCGCGACCGGCGGTGGCGACCTGGGTCTTGGAGTTGTAGACGATCTTCTCGCCTTCGGTGGTGTTGCCGGCGTTGACCACCTTGGCCTGGTCGGTCAGCACGATGAGGTCGCGGCTCGCCTGGTACTGGATCTGCTTGGCGTAGCCTTGCATCTTGTCCGGCTTGGCGGCGTCCTGCTGCTGTTCGAAATAGGCCGGGCTGCCCACCGAGGTAGCGGTATCGATGTCGCCAGCCTGGTTCAGGGTGATGGTCACGACGTTGCCTTTGATCATCATCGAGCCCTGAGTGATGATCACGTCACCGGTGTAGGTAGCGACCTTGTTCTTGTCGTCCATCTGGGCGCCGTCGGCCTGGATGCGTACGGGCTGGTCGCGATCGGTAGGCAGGGCCCAGGCATTCACGCTTCCCAGTGCTGCGCTCAGGCTGAGCAAAAAAGGGAGGGTTTTAACGAGCCTCATACTGTCCTCTTACGTTGGACAGCAGGTCCATCCTGCCGTCTTTCAAATACGCTTTCATTCCCTTGCCCGTAGTCACGCCACCGGCGCCGTCGATTCTAACGTCTTGCTCGGTTTGCGCATATTGCTTCTGCGGGAATACCGTCATGCGGCTGGAAGTGATGATGGTTGTGCGGTTCTGTTCATCGGTGCGCGCGACCCGGACCGAATCGATCAGCTCGACCTCGGTGCCATCGGGGTTGACCTCGCCGCGTTCGCTCTGCACGTGCCAGGGGAAGGTCGTGCCGCGGTACATCTGCAGGTCCGGCTTGGTCAGCAGGGTGACTTCGCTGGCCTTGAGGTGCTCGACCTTGTCCGCGGTCATCTCGTACTGCATCTTGCCGTCGGGCAGGAATTGCACACTGTGGGCGTTGATCGCGTAGTAGTCGATGGCACTTTCGTCGACCTTGGAAACCGGTTGGTCGAGGAAGCGCTCGGGACTGATGTTCCAGTAGCCAATGGCCGCGAACAACGCGGCGATTGCGCCGAACAGCGCAATCAGGCGGATCTTCTTGCTGAACATGACGTGCTCTACAGGTAGTGGGCGTTTGCCGCTTCCAGGTTGCCCTGGGCTTGCAGGATCAGCTCGCAGAATTCGCGTGCCGCGCCTTCTCCGCCGCGGGCCTGGGTCACGCCATGGGCGTGCTCGCGGACGAACGCCGCGGCGTTGGCGACCGCCATCCCCAGGCCGACCCGGCGAATTACCGGCAGGTCAGGCAGATCGTCACCCAGGTAGGCGACTTCTTCGTAGCTTAGGCCGAGCTGGGCGAGAAGCTCGTCCAGCACCACCAGTTTGTCCTCGCGGCCCTGATACAGGTGCGGGATGCCGAGGTTCTTCGCCCGGCGCTCGACCACCGGGGTCTTGCGGCCGCTGATGATCGCCGTGGTTACCCCGGAGTTCATCAGCATCTTGATGCCCTGGCCGTCGAGGGTGTTGAAGGTCTTGAATTCGCTGCCGTCCTCGAGGAAGTACAGGCGACCGTCGGTCAGTACGCCGTCCACGTCGAAAACCGCCAGCTTGATGGCTTTGCCGCGTTGCAACAGGGTGTTCATCACATTACTCCGGCGCGCAGCAGGTCGTGCATGTTCAGGGCTCCGACCGGACGGTCGGCCTTGTCCACCACCACCAGCGCGCTGATCTTGTGGTCTTCCATGATTTTCAGGGCTTCGGCCGCGAGCATTTCGGCACGGGCGGTCTTGCCATGGACGGTCATGACTTCTTCGATGCGGGTCTTGTGCACGTCGATATTGCGATCGAGGCTGCGGCGCAGGTCGCCGTCGGTGAAGATCCCGGCCAGGGTGCCGTCGGCCTCGGCCACCACGGTCATGCCCAGGCCCTTGCGCGACATCTCCAGCAGTGCGTCCTTGAGCAGGGTGCCGCGCTGCACTTGTGGCAGCTCGTCGCCCGCGTGCATGACGTTCTCGACTTTCAGCAGCAGGCGGCGGCCCAGGGCGCCTCCGGGGTGCGAGAAGGCGAAGTCCTCGGCGGTGAAGCCGCGGGCTTCCAGCAGGGCGATGGCCAGGGCATCGCCGAGTACCAGCGCGGCGGTGGTCGAGGAGGTCGGCGCCAGGTTCAGCGGGCAGGCTTCCTGGGCGACGCGGGCGTCGAGATTGACCTCGGCGGCCTTGGCCAGCGGAGATTCGGGATTGCCGGTGAGGCTGACCAGCTTGATGCCCAGGCGCTTGATCAGTGGCAGCAGGGTGACGATTTCGGCGGTGGAGCCGGAGTTGGACAGGGCCAGGATGATGTCGTCCCGGGTGATCATGCCCATGTCGCCGTGGCTGGCCTCCGCGGGGTGCACGAAGAACGCCGGCGTTCCGGTGCTGGCCAGGGTCGCGGCGATCTTGTTGCCGATGTGCCCGGATTTGCCCATGCCCACCACTACAACACGGCCCTTGCTGCCCAGGATCAGTTCGCAGGCCTTGACGAAATCGGCGTCGATATGGGCCAGCAGGCCTTCCACCGCTTCGATTTCGTAACGGATTGTGCGCTGTGCGGATTGGATCAGGTCGGTGGATTGGCTCATGTCGAAAATCGGGTACCTGATGAAAAGGCCGGGATTATAGCGGTTATGCGCGAAAGGCTCACCTGTGGATTACCCGGCGGCCGCCCGTTCGAGTGTTTTGCCGCTTCCCGGTTCCATGGACGGATGACCCGAACACGCCTGTACCGGGCCTGAACGGGCCGCGCGATGGCCTTGGGAAGCGCTTGCCAGCGGTGCTATAGTTCGCCACCAGTTCGGCCCGCTCGATGCATGCGTGCCTCCATGAAGGGGGCGTGCGTCTGAGTGACGAGGCTGCATCGCAAGGAGTCTAGATGAGCGTTGATAACGCCTACGCGGTCGAGTTGAAGGGCGTGACCTTCAAGCGCGGCTCGCGCAGCATCTTCAATAATGTCGACATACGCATTCCCAAGGGCAAGGTCACCGGCATCATGGGGCCTTCCGGGTGTGGCAAGACCACGCTGTTGCGCCTGATGGGCGCGCAACTGCGGCCCGCCAGTGGCGAAGTCTGGGTGGCGGGGCAGAACCTGCCGACACTGTCGCGCAGTGACCTGTTCGACGCCCGCAAGCAGATGGGCGTGCTGTTCCAGAGCGGCGCGCTGTTCACCGACCTCGACGTGTTCGAGAACGTCGCCTTTCCGCTGCGCGTGCACACCAAGCTGTCCGAGGAGATGATCCGCGACATCGTCCTGATGAAGCTCCAGGCTGTCGGCCTGCGTGGCGCCATCGAGCTGATGCCGGACGAGCTTTCCGGCGGCATGAAACGCCGCGTGGCGCTGGCCCGGGCGATTGCCCTGGACCCGCAGATCCTCATGTACGACGAGCCGTTCGTCGGTCAGGACCCGATCGCCATGGGCGTTCTGGTGCGCCTGATCCGCCTGCTCAACGACGCCCTGGGCATCACCAGCATCGTGGTGTCCCACGATCTCGCGGAAACCGCCAGCATCGCCGACTACATCTATGTGGTGGGTGACGGGCAGGTGCTCGGCCAGGGCTCGCCCGCGGAACTGATGGATTCGGACAACCCGCGCATCCGCCAATTCATGAAGGGTGACCCGGACGGTCCGGTGCCTTTCCATTTTCCTGCGCCTGACTATCGCGCCGATCTGCTGGGGAAGCGTTAGATGCGCAGAAAATCCTTACTCGAACGTATCCGCCGTTTCGGCCGTTCGGCCATCGACGTGGTCGCGGTGATGGGGCGTTCCTGTCTGTTCCTGCTGCACGCGCTGGTCGGGCGTGGCGGCATCGGCGGTGGCTTTCAGCTGCTGGTCCGCCAGCTGTACTCGGTGGGCGTGCTGTCGCTGGCGATCATCGTCGTCTCCGGCGTGTTCATCGGCATGGTCCTGGCCTTGCAGGGGTTCAGCATCCTCACCAAGTACGGTTCGGAGCAGGCCGTGGGGCAGATGGTCGCCCTGACCCTGCTGCGTGAACTCGGTCCGGTGGTCACCGCGCTGCTGTTCGCCGGGCGTGCCGGTTCCGCGCTGACCGCCGAAATCGGCAACATGAAATCCACCGAGCAACTGTCCAGCCTGGAAATGATCGGGGTCGATCCGCTCAAGTACATCGTCGCACCGCGGCTCTGGGCCGGCTTCATTTCCCTGCCGCTGCTGGCGATGATCTTCAGTGTGGTCGGTATCTGGGGCGGTTCGTGGGTCGCCGTGGACTGGCTGGGGGTCTATGAAGGTTCGTTCTGGGCGAACATGCAGAACAGCGTGTCGTTCACCGACGATGTGCTCAACGGCGTCATCAAGAGCATCGTCTTCGCCTTCGTCGTTACCTGGATTGCCGTATTTCAAGGCTATGACTGCGAGCCCACGTCAGAGGGGATCAGTCGAGCCACTACCAGAACCGTGGTCTACGCCTCGTTGGCAGTCCTCGGCCTGGACTTTATTCTGACCGCCCTGATGTTTGGAGATTTCTGATGCAAAACCGCACCCTGGAAATCGGTGTCGGCCTGTTCCTCCTGGCCGGGATCCTGGCGCTGCTACTGCTGGCTCTGCGCGTCAGCGGCCTGTCCGCCAGCCCCAGCAGCGATACCTATAAACTTTATGCATATTTCGACAATATCGCCGGTTTGACTGTCAGAGCAAAAGTGACCATGGCCGGTGTGACCATCGGCAAGGTCACTGCCATCGATCTGGACCGCGATACCTACACCGGTCGGGTGACCCTGCAACTGGAGAAGCGCGTGGACAACCTGCCCGCCGATTCCACCGCATCGATCCTGACCGCCGGTTTGCTCGGCGAGAAGTACATCGGCATCAGCGTCGGCGGGGAAGACACCGTGCTCAAGGATGGCGGGACCATCCATGATACCCAGTCGGCGTTGGTGCTGGAGGATCTGATTGGCAAGTTCCTGCTCAATACCGTAGGCAAAGAAGCTAAATAAGGAGTTTCCATGATTTCGATCCTGCGCCGTGGCTTGCTGGTACTGCTGGCTGCCTTGCCGATGATGGCCCTTGCGGCACCTGGCCAGTCGGCCCGTGACGTCATCCAGGGCACCACCACGCAAATGCTGGATGCCCTGAAGAGCAACAAGGAGCAGTACAAGGCCAACCCGCGTGAATTCTATGACGCGATGAACAACATCCTCGGTCCTGTCGTGGATGCCGACGGCATCTCGAAAAGCATCATGACCGTGAAGTACTCGAAACGGGCGACCCCTGATCAGATGCAGCGCTTCCAGGAGAACTTCAAGCGCAGTCTGATGCAGTTCTATGGCAACGCCCTGCTGGAATACAACAATCAGGGCATCACCGTGGATCCGGCAAGGCCCGAGGATGGCGACCGCACCAGCGTCGGCATGAAGGTCACCGGCACCAACGGCGCGGTCTATCCGGTGTCCTACACCCTGGAGAAGATCCAGGGCGAATGGAAAGTGCGTAACGTCATCGTCAACGGCATCAACATCGGCAAGCTGTTCCGTGAACAGTTCGCCGACGCCATGCAGCGCAATGGCAACGACCTCGACAAGACCATCGACAATTGGGCTGGCGAAGTTGCCAAGGCCAAGGCGGTCACCGAGGATGCCGCGGAGAAGCAGGCGCAATGAGTGGTGGCAGTGTGCAATTGGCCGAGCCGGGGGTGTTGAGCCTGGCCGGCACCCTCGACTACCGCTCCGGTCCGCGGTTGCGCGAGCAGGGCAGGGCGCTGATCGCGTCCAGTCCGGCCGCCGCGCTGGTGCTGGACTGCACTGCGGTGGAGATGTCCAGCAGCGTCGGTCTGTCCCTGCTGCTGGCCTTCATGCGCGATGCCAAGGGCGCCGGCAAGACCCTGGAAGTCCGCGGCATGCCCCATGGCATGCGGGAGATCGCCGAGGTCTACGGGCTGGACGAGATTCTCGCGTTGCAGTGAGCAAGCGCGACTAAAGCACGGCCCCTCTGTCAGAGTCCTCGTTTACGGGGTTCGCAGGCGAGGGGCTTTTTTGTATGATGGCCGACCCGCGCGCACAGGGCGCCGATTGAGGTTGAGCATGCAGGCCGTAGAAGTTAAGAGCTTCCTTGAAGAAAAGTTGCCGGGAACCCGGGTCGAAGTTGAAGGCGAGGGCTGCAACTTCCAGTTGAACGTGATCAGCGACGAATTGGCGGCACTGAGCCCTGTCAAGCGTCAGCAGCAGATCTATGCTCATCTGAACCCGTGGATTGCCGATGGCAGTATCCACGCGGTCACCATGAAATTTTTCAGCAGCGCAGCCTGGGCTGAGCGCACCTGAGCCAACTGGCGCGAGATTGCAAATGGACAAACTGATTATTACTGGCGGTGCTCGCCTCGACGGCGAAATCCGCATTTCCGGTGCCAAGAACGCCGCCCTGCCGATTCTCTCGGCCACCCTGCTGTGCGACGGCCCGGTTACCGTGGGCAACCTGCCGCACCTGCACGACATCACCACCATGATCGAGCTGTTCGGTCGCATGGGCATCGAGCCTGTGATCGACGAGAAGCTCTCGGTGGAAATCGATCCTCGTACCATCAAGACCCTGGTCGCGCCTTACGAGCTGGTGAAGACCATGCGCGCCTCGATCCTGGTGCTGGGTCCGATGGTCGCCCGCTTCGGCGAGGCCGAAGTGGCCCTGCCTGGCGGTTGCGCCATCGGTTCGCGTCCGGTCGACCTGCACATTCGCGGCCTCGAAGCCATGGGCGCGAAGATCGAAGTGGAAGGCGGCTACATCAAGGCCAAGGCCCCTGAAGGCGGTCTGCGCGGCGCGCACTTCTTCTTCGATACCGTCAGCGTGACCGGCACCGAGAACATCATGATGGCGGCCGCTCTGGCCCGTGGTCGCAGTGTCCTGCAGAACGCCGCGCGTGAGCCGGAAGTGGTCGACCTGGCCAACTTCCTGATCGCCATGGGCGCGAAGATCCAGGGCGCCGGCACCGACACCATCACCATCGATGGCGTCGAGCGTCTGGGTTCGGCCACCTATCGGGTAATGCCCGACCGTATCGAGACCGGTACCTACCTGGTTGCCGCCGCCGTTACCGGTGGTCGCGTCAAGGTCAAGGACACCGATCCGACCATCCTCGAAGCCGTCCTCGAGAAACTCAAGGAAGCCGGCGCCGAAATCATCACCGGCGAAGACTGGATCGAACTGGACATGCACGGCAAGCGGCCGAAAGCCGTCAACCTGCGTACCGCTCCGTATCCGGCGTTCCCGACCGACATGCAGGCGCAGTTCATCTCCCTCAACGCCATCGCCGAAGGCACTGGCGCGGTGATCGAGACGATCTTCGAAAACCGCTTCATGCACGTCTACGAAATGCACCGCATGGGCGCGCAGATCCAGGTCGAGGGCAACACCGCCATCGTCACCGGGACCAAGACGCTGAAGGGCGCGCCAGTCATGGCGACCGACCTGCGGGCTTCGGCCAGCCTGGTGCTGTCGGCCCTGGTGGCCGAAGGCGACACCCTGATCGACCGCATCTACCACATAGACCGTGGTTACGAGTGCATCGAGGAAAAACTGCAGATGCTGGGCGCGAAGATCCGTCGCGTACCGGGCTAGTCTGCTGGCGGCGCAGGGACGCGCCACGAACTTGCTGAATTGTCGCCGTCGGGTACCTGCATGGGCCCGGCGGCTGAAGCCGCATAAGGACCGACGTTTCCCATGTTGACCATCGCGCTGTCCAAGGGCCGCATTCTCGACGATACCCTGCCGCTGCTGGCGGAAGCCGGCATCGTCCCGACCGAGAATCCGGACAAGAGCCGCAAACTGATCATCCCCACGACCCAGGAAGATGTGCGCCTGCTGATCGTGCGGGCCACCGACGTGCCGACCTATGTCGAGCATGGCGCCGCCGATCTGGGTGTGGCCGGCAAGGATGTGCTGATGGAGTACGGTGGCCAGGGCATGTACGAGCCGCTGGACCTGAACATCGCTCGCTGCAAGCTGATGACCGCCGGTGCCATTGGCGCGCCGGAGCCGAAGGGGCGCCTGCGGGTCGCCACCAAGTTCGTCAACGTGGCCAAGCGCTACTACGCCGAACAGGGTCGTCAGGTCGACATCATCAAGCTGTACGGCTCGATGGAGCTGGCGCCGCTGGTCAACCTCGCCGACAAGATCATCGACGTCGTCGACACCGGCAACACCCTGCGCGCCAATGGCCTGGAGCCCCAGGAACTCATCGCTACCATCAGCTCCCGCCTGGTGGTCAACAAGGCATCGATGAAGATGCAGCACGCCCGTATCCAGAGCCTGATCGACACCCTGCGTCAGGCCGTGGAGTCGCGACACCGCGGCTGACCCTGTGCGCGACTTCATGTCGCGCCCGTCTATCCGCGTCATAGCCAAATATCTCGGGTGCCCGCGCGAATGGACTGGTAGCTTCAGGGCGCCTGAACCATTCGCCAATTACCGAGGCTTTAGCTATGACCACGTCCACTGCAATTCGCCGACTCAATGCCGCTGACCCGGATTTCGCCCGACATCTGGATCATCTGCTGAGCTGGGAAAGCGTGTCCGACGACGCGGTCAACCAGCGGGTCCTCGACATCATCCAGGCCGTGCGTGAGCGCGGCGACGCGGCGCTGGTGGAGTTCACCCAGCGTTTCGACGGCGTCGAGGCGAAATCCATCGCTGACCTGATTCTCGGCCGCGAGCGCCTGGAACTGGCCCTGACCCGCATCACCGCGGAGCAGCGCCAGGCCCTGGAAAAGGCCGCCGAGCGTGTGCGCCTGTACCACGAGCGGCAGAAACAGGACTCCTGGAGCTACACCGAGGCCGACGGCACCGTGCTCGGCCAGAAGGTCACGCCGCTGGACCGCGCAGGTCTGTACGTGCCGGGCGGCAAGGCGTCGTACCCGTCGTCCGTGCTGATGAACGCGATTCCGGCCAAGGTCGCCGGGGTTGGCGAAGTGGTGATGGTGGTGCCGACCCCGCGTGGCGAGGTCAATGAGCTGGTGCTGGCGGCGGCGTGCATCGCCGGTGTCGACCGCGTCTTCACCATCGGTGGCGCCCAGGCGGTCGCGGCCCTGGCCTATGGCACCGAGAGCGTGCCGCAGGTGGACAAGGTGGTCGGGCCGGGCAACATCTACGTCGCCACCGCCAAGCGCCATGTGTTCGGTCAGGTCGGTATCGACATGATCGCCGGCCCGTCGGAAATCCTCGTGGTCTGCGACGGCCAGACCGACCCGGACTGGATCGCCATGGACCTGTTCTCCCAGGCCGAGCACGACGAGGACGCGCAGTCGATCCTGGTCAGCCCGGACGCTGCGTTCCTCGACCGCGTCGCCGCCAGCATCGACAAGCTGCTGCCGACCATGGACCGCGCCGAGATCATCCGCACCTCGATCGACGGGCGTGGCGCGCTGATCCAGGTTCGCGACATGGACCAGGCCATGGAAGTCGCCAACCGCATCGCACCGGAGCACCTGGAGCTGTCGGTGGCCGACCCGCAGGCCTGGCTGCCGAAGATCCGCCACGCCGGGGCGATCTTCATGGGTCGCCACACCAGCGAAGCGCTGGGCGACTACTGCGCCGGTCCCAACCACGTGCTGCCGACTTCCGGCACCGCGCGCTTCTCCTCGCCACTGGGGGTCTACGACTTCCAGAAGCGTTCGTCGATCATCTTCTGCTCCGAACAGGGCGCTTCCGAACTGGGCAAGACCGCATCGGTCCTGGCTCGTGGCGAATCCCTCAGCGCCCACGCGCGCAGTGCCGAATACCGCATCCTTGCCGACCAAGAGGGCAACTGAACATGAGCAAATTCTGGAGCCCCTTCGTCAAGAGCCTGGTGCCTTACGTCCCGGGCGAGCAGCCGAAGCTGACCAAGCTGGTCAAGCTCAACACCAACGAGAACCCGTACGGTCCGTCGCCCAAGGCGCTGGAAGCCATGCGCGGCGAGCTCAACGACAACCTGCGCCTGTACCCGGACCCCAACAGCGACCTGCTCAAGCAGGCCGTGGCCCGCTACTACAAGGTCCAGCCGAACCAGGTGTTCCTCGGCAACGGTTCGGACGAAGTGCTGGCGCACATCTTCCACGGCCTGTTCCAGCACGACGCGCCGCTGCTGTTCCCGGATATCAGCTACAGCTTCTACCCGGTGTACTGCGGCCTGTACGGCATTCCCTTCGAAGCGGTGGCGCTGGATGAGCAGTTCCAGATCCGCGTCGAGGACTACCGCCGTGCCAACGCCGGGATCATTCTCCCCAACCCGAACGCACCGACCGGCTGCCTGCTGGCCCTGGAGGCCATCGAGCAACTGCTGCGGGCCAACACCGAATCGGTCGTGGTGGTGGATGAGGCGTACATCGATTTCGGTGGCGAGACCGCCATCAGCCTGGTGGATCGCTACCCGAACCTGCTGGTGACCCAGACCCTGTCCAAATCGCGTTCCCTGGCCGGGCTGCGGGTTGGTCTGGCGGTGGGCCATCCCGACCTGATCGAGGCGCTGGAACGGATCAAGAACAGCTTCAACTCCTATCCGCTGGACCGCATGGCGATCGTCGGCGCGACCGCGGCGTTCGAAGACCAGGAATACTTCGCGTCGACCTGCAACAAGGTCATCGCCAGCCGCGAGAAGCTGGTGGCCGAGCTGAACGCGCGTGGTTTCGAGGTGCTGCCGTCGGCGGCCAACTTCATCTTCGCCCGCCATCCGCAGAAGGATGCCGCGGGAATTGCCGCCGCGCTGCGCGAGCAGGGGGTGATCGTGCGTCACTTCAAGCTGCCGCGGATCGATCAGTTCCTGCGCATTACCATCGGTACCGAAGAGCAGAACCAGGCGTTGCTCGACGCCTTGAACTGACCTGAGCAATTGGGGCTGCTTTGCAGCCCTTCGCGAGCAAGCTCGCTCCCACAGGGATTGCACCAACTCTGTGGGAGCGAGCTTGCTCGCGAAGGGCCGCAAAGCGGCCCCGTTGTTTTCTGATTTGCATTCCTGTCAGCCAAGCCGTTACCCTTGGCTCCCTCCTAATTCATCCGATGATTGGATGTAAAAATTCCCCATGCCCCAACTCATCAAACGCTCTCTCGTCGAACAAGCCGTCGACCAACTCCGCCAACGCATCACCAGCGGCGCCTGGGCCGTCGGCCAGCGCCTGCCCACAGAGCCGGAACTGGCCAGCGAGCTGGGCATCAGCCGCAATACCGTGCGCGAGGCCATGCGTGTCTTGGCCTTCAGTGGTCTGGTGGAGGTGCGTCAAGGCGATGGCAGCTATTTGCGCACTGCATCCGATCCGCTCTCGGCGATGCAGGCGCTGTCCGGCTGCAGCCTGGAGCACGCCAGGGAAACCCGTCACTTGCTGGAAGCCGAAGCCATCGGCCTGGCGGCGTTGCGCCGCACCGAGCAGGACCTGATCGGCCTGCGCGAGGCCCTGCACCGCAGCGGCATGCACTTTCACGGTGAACTGGACGACTACATCTGCTGCGACCTGGTCTTCCATCAGCGCCTCGTGGATGCCGCGCACAACCCCGCGTTGAGCGAGCTATACCGCTATTTCTCCAGCGTGGTGGCGATGAAGCTGGAACACAGCATGAGCCGGTTGCCGCGCAACCAGGCGGTTTTCGATCTGCACGAAGCGATCCTCGAGGCCGTCGAGCGACAAGAGCCGGAGCGGGCCAAGGCCCTGAGCCGGACGTTGATCAATGAACCCTGACCTTTCGAGACTGCCATGGGCCAAGACCTCCCCACCAAGCTCACGCCCCCGGGGCCGGTGCTTGACGAATTGCTGATCGATGCCGAAGCCGACGATGCCGAGCTTCAGCCTCCCACCCGCCTGCCGCAGGCCTGGCTGTTGCTGCTGGGCCTGGTGCTGGTGGCACTGAACCTGCGTCCGGCCCTGTCGAGCATGGCGCCGCTGCTGGGCGAGGTGTCTCGCAGCCTTGGTTTGAGCGGCTCCCAGGCCGGCTTGCTGACCACACTGCCGGTGCTCTGTCTCGGACTGTTTGCCCCCCTGGCACCATTGCTGGCGCGACGTTTCGGCAGCGAGCGGGTGATTCTCGGGATTCTCCTGTGCCTGGCGGGCGGCATCGCGTTGCGCAGTGCTTTCGGCAGCGTCGGTCTGTTCGTCGGCAGCCTGATCGCCGGTGCCAGTATCGGGGTGATCGGCGTGTTGCTGCCGGGCATCGTCAAACGGGATTTCCCGGCCCATGCGGGCCTGCTCATGGGCATCTACACCATGGCCCTGTGCCTGGGCGCGGCGCTGGCGGCGGGGGCCAGTGTGCCCTTGAGCCATGCCTTCGGTGACAACTGGTCGCTGGGCCTGGGCTTCTGGCTGGTGCCAGCCCTGCTGGCGGCGCTGTTCTGGCTGCCACAAGCCCGGCAAGGTCACGGCGCCCACCGTGTCGCCTTCCGTGTACGCGGTCTGTGGCGCGATCCGCTGGCCTGGCAGGTGACCCTGTACATGGGCCTGCAATCGTCGCTGGCCTATATCGTCTTCGGCTGGCTGCCGTCGATTCTCATCGGTCGCGGCCTCAGTCCGACGGAGGCGGGGCTGGTGCTGTCCGGCTCGGTGATCGTGCAACTGCTCAGCGCCCTGACCGCGCCGATGCTGGCCACCCGCGGCAAGGACCAGCGCCTCGCCATCGTGGTGGTGATGGTGCTGACCCTGGCCGGTCTGTTCGGTTGCCTGTATGCGCCGCTCGGCGGCCTGTGGGGCTGGGCGGTGGTGCTCGGTATCGGCCAGGGTGGCACGTTCGCCCTGGCGCTGACCCTGATCGTGCTGCGTTCGAGGGACGCCCACGTCGCCGCCAACCTGTCGAGCATGGCCCAGGGCGTCGGCTACACCCTGGCCTCTCTCGGCCCCTTCGCGGTAGGCCTGGTGCATGACCTGAGCGGTGGCTGGAGCGCGGTCGGCTGGATCTTCGCGATCATCGGCGCCGGCGCCATCTTCTTCGGTCTCCGGGCCGGCCGCACGCTGCATGTTCAGGTGACCAGCGAGCGGATCTGAGGACGCGCCATTCGTCCGGTCGATGGCGCTGGCCTTGTGCCTTCGAGCGGACTATCGTGCTCCGCTCAGACTTTCGGTGATGGAACCCGTCATGAGCGATGCCAACAGTGCCCTGATCACCCGTTTCTACCAGGCTTTCCAGCGTCTCGATGCCGAGGCCATGGTCGCCTGCTACAGCCCCGATGTCGTCTTCAGCGACCCGGCCTTCGGCACCCTGCGGGGCAAGGATGCCGGGGATATGTGGCGCATGCTCACCAGCCGCGCCAAGGATTTTTCCCTGACCTTCGACAGCGTCCGCGCCGACGAGCGTGGCGGTTCGGCGCACTGGGTGGCGACCTACCTGTTCAGCCAGACCGGTCGCACGGTGATCAATGACATTCGCGCCAGCTTCGTCGTGCGCGACGGCCTGATCGTCGAGCACCACGATGTCTTCGACTTCTGGCGCTGGTCCCGTCAGGCCCTGGGCGCCCCCGGTGTCCTGCTGGGCTGGACGCCGCTGCTGCGGGACAAGGTGCGCCAGCAGGCGTTGAAGGGCTTGCGCGCGTTCCAGGGCGGACGTTGAGGGGGTAAGCTGTCGTCCTCAGCCGCCGCCAGTCCTCGCCCGTGACCGAAGTCCCGCCCCTCGCCAAACCCTGGTACGTGTATCTGGTACGCGCCGCCAACGGCTCGTTGTACTGCGGTATCAGCGACAACCCCGAACGGCGTTTCGCCGACCACCAGAAAGGCCGCGGCGCGCGCTATTTCAGCACCAGCCCGGCGGTGGCGCTGGTGTATGTCGAGGCCTGGCCGGACAAGTCCCAGGCACTGCGTCATGAGCGCCTGATCAAGGCCCTGCGCAAAAGCGCGAAGGAAGCCCTGGTGGCTTCCTTCGCGGCGCAGCACCTGGTCGACGTCATGGAGTGTTGCAGTTCATCTTCTTGAAGGCATCCAGGGAAACGCCCTGGCGCCTCGGTTCGAGAGTGATAGGGTCGGGGATCGGTGATTGGCTCAGTTGGCATTCCAGCTGGAACCTGACGCTGTCGCGCATCTGCTGCGCGTTCAGCTTGGGGCTGGTCCATTCAGGAGCGCTCTCGTACCGCGCAAGAATTTCCTGAAGGATTCGTTCAGTGTCAGCCGGTCCGTACGTGCATCCCGCGCGGTCCAGATAAACCTGCAGGCTGTCGTAGGTGCCTTGGGTGAAGTAGCTGGTACCGACCTTTTCCTTACCCCATTCCGCTTTGAGAATGGGTTCGGAGCAATCCGGATCGGCGCTGGCGTGTTCCATGGGAAGCACGCCTGCAATCACGCTCAGGGCAATCCATGCCAGGTTCGAGGTCTTCATGGGGGATCTCCTGAAGGGTGGGAATGCACAACACGCCGGCAAGCGGCGCGACCTACGGGCGCAGGCTCAGTTGTCGCACTGCCTGGCGCCTGACGCCTGAATGTCGATCAAGGCCCGGTGGGGTTCCAGCGTCCACGTGGGGGCATAGCGCCGGTAGACGAAATGGCAGGTCAACTGCCGGCGCATGCTCAGAAAATGCTCCACGTTGTAGGCTGAAGCGCCCTGCCAGGCCGGGTCGCGGTAAAGCCGGGCGACCAGTTCGTTGAAGAAGTTGTTGGTCTGATCCTCCCTGACTTCCCGCCCGCAGGCACTGGGCACCACGACGAGACTCTTCTTGCCGGGGAAGCCCGGAAGGTCCTCGAAACGCGCACTGTCGAAGTACGTTTTGCACGTATTGGGCCCGGTGGTGGGCTGGATGGCCTGGTCCGCGGTGTTGTAGACGAAGGCCGCATCGGCGTTCATGGTCTGCGGCAGGTCAAGCCTGACCAGCGGCAGGTAGCGCTTGGTCGCCAGCCACCACTCGATCTGGTTCGCCCTGGCGTTTTCCAGCCCCGACGTGGCGGAGGAGGGCGGCATCGTATAGAAGGTGCTCTCCACGGGTGGGTCGAATGGCGGGTTGTTCTGCCAGGTGGCGATGCGCAGTTCGTTCTGCATGGGGAACAAGGTCGCCCCGGCGAGATTGCGTGCCTCGATGCTGGCCATGAAGGCGGGGCCGGCGAACGCATCGCGTCGGTCACGCACGTCGAATCCGCACAGGTCGACGTGGTTCGTCGCGCTGCTGCCGAATCTCCTGACCCAGGCCTGTGCGGTCCTTACATCCATCAGGTCGCAGTAGTTCTCCACCGTCGCGCTGGCCGTGTGATCCGTGCAGCCGCGCTCTGCGCGATTGTCCGTGCCGGCATCGTGGGGGAAGGAACAGAGGACTTCGTAGGGTCGGTTGGGGCTTGGGTTGGCGAACGCGGGGTAGAGGGTGAAGCCATTGTTGCGGCCGTAGACCAGGCGCGGAAACTTTGCGTCCCGGCGCAGGTAGGACGCCGAGATGCCACCGTTGGCAATGTTCTTTTGTGTCGGCACCCAGAACTGCGGAGTCGCGGTGGCCCGCACAATCACCCCGGCGCAGAGAACCGCGGGTTTCGACTGGCCGCCGCAATCCCGGGTGAGATTGCGATAGCGCTCATTCAGCGATCTTGCCGTGTCCTCCCCCGGGCCGGCGAGGGCGGCGCCTGTTGCCAGGGCCAGCAGCAGGCAGCCCGACACGGTGAGCAGCGTCTTCATGTCATGCACCTTCAGTGCGTGAGAGACGTGCTCAGGCTAGCCAGTGGGGCAAGGACGTCGCTACTGACAAAAATGCCAGTTCGGATCAACGGCTTGCCCGCGGCTCAGTCCTTGCGCCGCTTCAACTGGTCGGCGAGCTGGGTCGGCAGGCCCTTGATGGTCAGGGTTCCGGCTTCCTCGTCGTATTCGATCTTCGAGCCGAGCAGGTGCGCCTCGAAGCTGATCGACAGGCCCTCGGCGCGCCCGGTGAAGCGGCGGAATTGATTGAGGGTGCGCTTGTCCGCGGGGATTTCCGGCGACAGGCCGTAGTCCTTGTTGCGGATATGGTCGTAGAACGCCTTGGGCCGGTCTTCGTCGATCAGGCCCGACAGTTCTTCGAGGGTTACCGGTTCGCCGGCGCGGGTCTGGCTGGTGGCGTAGTCGACCAGGGTCTGGGTCTTCTCGCGGGCGGCTTCCTCGGGCAGGTCCTCGCTTTCCACGAAGTCGCTGAAGGCCTTGAGCAGGGTGCGGGTTTCCCCCGGACCGTCGACCCCCTCCTGGCAGCCGATGAAGTCACGGAAGTAGTCCGAGACCTTCTTGCCGTTCTTGCCTTTGATGAAAGAGATGTACTGCTTCGAGTTCTGGTTGTTGCGCCATTCGGAAATGTTGATCCGGGCAGCCAGGTGCAACTGGCTGAGATCGAGGTGACGCGACGGGGTGACATCCAGCTCGGCGTTCACCGCCACGCCTTCACTGTGATGCAGCAGGGCGATGGCCAGGTAGTCCGTCATACCTTGCTGGTAGTGGGCGAACAGTACGTGGCCGCCCACCGACAGGTTCGACTCTTCCATCAGTTTCTGCAGATGTTCAACCGCCACCCGGCTGAACTCGGTGAAGGTCTTTTCGCTGTCCAGGTATTCCTTCAGCCAGCCGCTGAACGGGTGGGCGCCGGACTCGGCGTGGAAGAAACCCCAGGCTTTGCCCTGCTTGGCGTTATAGCTGTCGTTGAGGTCGGCCAGGAGGTTTTCGATGGCGGTCGACTCGCTCAGTTCGGAATCGCGCGCGTGCAGTACCGCGGGGCTGCCATCGGGTTTCTTGTCGATCAGGTGGACGATGCAATGACGGATCGGCATGGAATTCTCGGCTCAATGAAGGTGTGGCGCGGGGCGTGGCAAAGTTGCCAAGTGTAACCCAGCTGGAGGGCTGGACGGGGTTCAGCTGCGGCTGCGGGGCTGGCCTGTTCGTTTTTCGTTCTGTTTTTTGCGATATTTTGTGTAAACCCCCGAAAAACCTGAAGATTTGCGCCGGGCGAGGCGGATATTTATCTATTCCTGTGGTAGTTTTGCCCGGTCTTGCGCCCCCTGTGAGGCGCAGTGCTGGCAGACCGCTGGCGTCACGTCGAACCAATCGCATTTTTAGGTATCTACATACGCGATTGGCAAAAAGGATGTATCCCGGCCACCGCCGATTCGCGGCGCCGGCATCGATGGCTGACGCGGCACTCTGCAAACCCACTGAATTTGATTAGGGAAGGAACACCACCATGGCATTGACCAAAGACCAACTGATCGCCGATATCGCTGAAGCTATCGACGCGCCGAAAACCACCGCGCGTAACGCTCTGGAGCAACTGGGCCAGATCGTTGCCGATCAACTGGAAAACGGCAGTGAAATCACCCTGCCAGGCATTGGCAAGCTGAAAATCACCGAGCGTCCTGCCCGTACCGGCCGCAACCCTTCGACTGGCGCCGCCATCGAAATCGCTGCCAAGAAAGTCGTCAAGTTCGTACCAGCCAAAGTGCTGACCGACGCAGTCAACAAGTAATTTGTAGAGCGCTCGAAAAAAACCGCGTCGGGTGCGAGCCCGACGCGGTTTTTTAATGCCTGCCGTTTCATTTGAAACGCTGTTGGCACCACTGCTGACGCGCCGCTGCATCCTGGAAGGTCCAGGCCACCAGGCGGCTCTGTTTCTGCCCCTGACCCATCTCCAGCACCCGTTGCTCGACCGCACCGGCCTTCTTCAGCGCCGCCTCGATGCCGGGCAGGTTGGAGGCTTTCGAGACCAGGCTGCTGAACCACAGCACCTGCTGGCCAAGGGCCTTGCTCTCCTGCACCAGTTGGGTAACGAAGCGGATCTCGCCGCCGTCGCACCACAGCTCGTTGTTCTGCCCGCCAAAGTTCAGCACCGGCAGCTTGCGCTTCGGATCCGCCTTGCCCAGGGCGCGCCATTTACGCTGGCTGCCGCGGGTGGCTTCCTCGCGCGAGGCGTGGAAGGGTGGGTTGCACAGGGTCAGGTCGAAGCGTTCCTCGGCACTCAATAGGCCGCTGAGGATGTGCTTGCGATTGCCCTGCTGGCGCAGGTCGATGAACTTGCCCAGACCGTTGGCCTGGACAATGGCCTTGGCCGAGGCGAGAGCGATCGGGTCGATGTCCGAGCCGACGAAACGCCAGCGGTAATCGGCATTGCCCAGCAGCGGGTAGATGCAGTTGGCGCCGACACCGATATCCAGGGCCTGGACCTGGGCACCGCGGGCAATCTCACCAGCGTTGTCCTCGGCCAGCAGGTCGGCCAGGGTGTGCAGGTAGTCGGCACGCCCGGGGATCGGTGGGCACAGGTAGTCGGCGGGGATGTCCCAGAACTGGATGCCGTACTGGGCCTTGAGCAGTGCGCGATTGAACACCCGCACCGCTTCGGGGTCGGCGAAGTCGATGCTCGGCTTGCCGTAGGGATTGGTGATGGTGAAGCGTGCGAGCTCCGGGCAGCTCTTGATCAGTTGCGGGAAGTCGTAGCGACCCTGGTGGCGGTTGCGCGGGTGCAGCGTGGGTTTGTCGGGTTTGCTCATGGTCGTAAATGCCAAGAGCGGGCAAGCCCGCTCTTCTGGAGTACCGCATGATTCGTTGATCTGGCGCTCATCTGTAGGCGCTGGCTTGTCGGAGTGCCGAACCACTGCGAAGGACCGCAAAGCGGTCCCAGGCTTCAGTGCTATCGGGGGACCGCTGCGCGGTCCTTCGCAGTGGTTCGGCACTCCGACAAGCCAGCTCCTACAGGGACCGCGTCGTTTTACAGGGCGGCGATGCGTGCGTGCTGCTCGGTGAAGTTGGCCAGGGCCTGTTCCGCCTCGGCCAGCTTGGCGCGTTCCTTGTCGATCACCGCGGGCGGTGCCTTGTCGACGAAGGCGGCGTTGGACAGCTTGCCGCCAACGCGCTGGACCTCGCCCTGCAGGCGCTGGATCTCCTTGCTCAGGCGCGCCAGTTCGGCGTCCTTGTCGATCAGGCCGGCCATCGGCACCAGCACCTGCAGGTCGCCCACCAGCGCGGTGGCGCTGAGCGGGGCTTCGTCCTGCTCGCCGAGCACGGTGAACGATTCGATCTTCGCCAGCTTCTTGAGCAGCGCTTCGTTCTCGACGAGGCGACGCTGGTCTTCGGCGGTGGCGTTCTTGAGGAACAGCTGCAGCGGTTTGCCCGGGCCGATGTTCATCTCGGCGCGGATGTTACGCACGCCCAGCATCAGCTCCTTGACCCACTCGATGTCGCTTTCGGCGGCGCTGTCGATGCGGCTCTCGTTCGCTTCAGGCCATGGCTGCAGCATGATGGTCTTGCCGTCGATGCCGGCCAGCGGCGCCAGGCGCTGCCAGATTTCCTCGGTGATGAACGGCATGAACGGATGAGCCAGGCGCAGCGCCACTTCCAGCACGCGGACCAGGGTGCGACGGGTGCCGCGGGCGCGCTCGACCGGGGCGTTCTCGTCCCACAGGACCGGTTTGGACAGCTCCAGGTACCAGTCGCAGTACTGGTTCCAGATGAACTCGTACAGGGCCTGGGCGGCCAGGTCGAAGCGGAACTGCTCCAGCTGACGGGTCACTTCGGCTTCGGTGCGCTGCAGTTGCGAGATGATCCAGCGGTCGGCCAGCGACAGCTCGAAGGCTTCGCCGTTCTGGCCGCAATCCTCGCCCTTGTCCAGCACGTAGCGGGCGGCGTTCCAGATCTTGTTGCAGAAGTTGCGGTAGCCCTCGACGCGGCCCATGTCGAACTTGATGTCGCGACCGGTGGAGGCCAGCGAGCAGAAGGTGAAGCGCAGGGCGTCGGTGCCGTAGCTGGCGATGCCTTCGGGGAACTCGGCCTTGGTCTGCTTGGCGATCTTCTCGGCGAGCTTGGGCTGCATCATGCCGCTGGTGCGCTTTTCCAGCAGGGCGTCGAGGGTGATGCCGTCGACGATGTCCAGCGGGTCGAGGACGTTGCCCTTGGACTTGGACATCTTCTGGCCCTGGCCGTCGCGGACCAGGCCATGGACGTAGACGGTCTTGAACGGTACCTGCGGGGTGCCGTCCTCGTTCTTCACCAGGTGCATGGTCAGCATGATCATCCGGGCGACCCAGAAGAAGATGATGTCGAAGCCGGTGACCAGTACGTCGGTGGAGTGGAAGGTCTTGAGGAATTCGGTCTGCTGCGGCCAGCCGAGGGTGGAGAAGGTCCACAGGCCGGAGCTGAACCAGGTGTCGAGGACGTCGTTGTCCTGGTTCAGGACCACGTCGGCGCCAAGGTTGTGCTTGGCCCGTACTTCTTCCTCGCTGCGGCCGACGTAGACCTTGCCGGACTCGTCGTACCAGGCTGGAATGCGGTGGCCCCACCACAGCTGGCGGCTGATGCACCAGTCCTGGATGTCGCGCATCCAGGAGAAGTACATGTTCTCGTACTGTTTCGGCACGAACTGGATGCGGCCGTCTTCCACGGCGGCGATCGCGGGCTCGGCCAGCGGCTTGGTGGAGACGTACCACTGGTCGGTCAGCCACGGCTCGATGACGGTGCCGGAGCGGTCGCCCTTCGGCACTTTCAGGGCGTGGTCGTCGACGCTGACCAGAAGGCCCAGGGCGTCGAAGTCGGCGACGATCTGCTTGCGCGCGACGAAACGGTCGAGACCGGCGTACTGCGCCGGCAGGCTGCCGTCGATGGATTCGTTGACGCTGCCGTCGAGGTTGAACACCTGGGCGGCCGGGAGGATCGCCGCGTTCTTGTCGAAGATGTTCAGCAGCGGCAGGTTGTGGCGCTTGCCGACTTCGTAGTCGTTGAAGTCATGGGCCGGGGTGATCTTCACGCAGCCGGTACCGAACTCCGGATCGCAGTAGTCGTCGGCAATGATCGGGATACGACGGCCGATCAGCGGCAGTTCGACGAACTTGCCGATCAGTGCCTGGTAGCGCTCGTCGTTCGGGTTCACCGCCACGGCGACGTCGCCGAGCATGGTTTCCGGACGGGTGGTGGCGACCACCAGGTGATCCTTGCCCTCGGCTGTTTTCGCGCCGTCGGCCAGCGGGTAGCGCAGGTTCCACAGGTGGCCTTTCTCGTCGTGGTTTTCCACTTCGAGGTCGGAGATTGCCGTGTGCAGCTTGGTGTCCCAGTTGACCAGGCGCTTGCCGCGGTAGATCAGGCCGTCTTCATGCAGGCGCACGAAGGCTTCCTTGACCGCTTCGGAGAGACCGTCGTCCATGGTGAAGCGTTCGCGGCTCCAGTCCACCGACGAGCCCAGGCGGCGGATCTGCCGGCTGATGTTGCCGCCGGACTGTTCCTTCCACTCCCAGACTTTTTCGAGGAATTTTTCCCGGCCCAGATCGTGACGGTTCTGGCCCTTGGCTTCGAGCTGGCGCTCCACCAGCATCTGCGTGGCGATACCGGCGTGGTCGGTGCCCGGCTGCCACAGGGTGTTGCGACCTTGCATGCGGCGGAAACGGATCAGGGCATCCATGATCGCGTTGTTGAAGCCGTGGCCCATGTGCAGGCTGCCGGTGACGTTCGGCGGCGGGATCATGATGGTGTACGACTCGCCCGCGCCTTGCGGGGCGAAGTAATTCTCGGACTCCCAGGTGTTGTACCAGGAAGTTTCGATGGCGTGCGGCTGGTAGGTCTTATCCATGCGCGGGGGGACCCTATGGCATTTATTCGGGAAAGCCGGGAAGTATAACGGAGGCGGGGGTTCGAGGCGACACACAGGGGAGGGCTTGATGCTGTTCGGCTTTCATGCCGAATCCCCGTAGGAGCGTGGCTCGCCCGCGAAGGACCGCAAGGCGGTCCCAATTGCGCTGTCATCGGGGACCGCCTTGCGGTCCTTCGCGGGCGAGCCACGCTCCTACGGGGGGAGGGCAGATCAGGAAGACTGGTTGAGCAGGCGTTCGAGGCGGGCATCCAGGCGCCGCTTGATCTCGTTCTCGATATGCGGGGCGAAGTCGTCGATCACGTCCTGCATGATCAGTTGCGCGGCGGCACGCAGCTCGGCGTCCAGGTGCAGCAGGGTGTCCTGGCGACGGGCTTGTGGATCGGCTTCTGCCACCGGCGCGGCGGCAGGGGCAGGCGGCGCCAGGTCTTCGGCCGGTTCGAGCAGCAGCGGGATCTGTTCTTCCACGGTTTCGGTCAGCAGAGGCGGTTGCAGGGTTTCATCGCCCAACAACTGGCGGATCGACTCCAGGTCGTCCAGCAGATGGGCGGATTGCGGCAGGGGCGGGTGTTTGTCCATCGTCGTCAGAATCGCTGTAAGCGGTGATCTTGCAGAGCATAGCCCTGTTCGCGGTAGAAGCGGAAACTCTCTCGGGTCGCCTGGCGGATCGCTGGCTCCTCGACCACGATCTCGGCGATGCGGGCGAAGCGCGCGGCGAACGGCGGGACCTTGAGGTCGAGGTTGACCAGCAGGTCCTGATGGCTGCCGGGATCGTCACCGACGCCCAGGGCAACCGCCGCCGCGGCATCTTCCTCGGCATGGCTGTGGGGCACGAAGGCTTCAGCCTTGAACGCCCAGAGACGGGCATCCAGCTCATCGCGCTGGGCGGCGTCGCTGCAGTTCAGGTAGACCCGATGGCCGAGGCGCCAGGCCTTCTCGCAGAGTTTGCAGGCGAAGTCCAGGCGCGCGCTGGGCGAGGGGCTGGGCAGGATATAGAAGTCGACTTTGCTCATGGCGCAGGCGCCGACCGGTCACGGGACCGGCCGGCTTCCGGATCAGGCGTCGGCGCGATCGAGCAGGTACTGGGTCAGCAGCGGGACCGGACGGCCAGTGGCGCCCTTGTCCTTGCCGCCGCTGATCCACGCCGTACCGGCGATGTCCAGGTGTGCCCAGCGGTAGGCCTTGGCGAAGCGCGACAGGAAGCAACCGGCGGTGATGGTGCCGGCCTTCGGTCCGCCGATGTTGGCGATGTCGGCGAACGGGCTGTCCAGTTGCTCCTGGTATTCGTCGAACAGCGGCAGTTGCCAGGCGCGGTCATCGGCGCGCTTGCCGGCGCCGAGCAGTTGCTCCACCAGTTCGTCGTCGTTGCCCATCAGGCCCGAGGTGTGGCTGCCGAGGGCGACGATGCAGGCGCCGGTGAGGGTGGCGATGTCGATCACCGCCTGTGGCTTGAAGCGCTCGGCGTAGGTCAGGGCATCGCACAGCACCAGGCGGCCTTCGGCGTCGGTGTTGAGGATTTCCACGGTTTGCCCGCTCATGGTGGTGACGATGTCACCCGGACGGGTGGCGCCGCCGCTCGGCATGTTCTCGGCGCAGGCCAGCAGGCAGACCAGGTTGATCGGCAACTGCAGTTCGAGCACGGCGCGCAGGGTACCGAAGACGCTGGCGGCACCGCACATGTCGTACTTCATCTCGTCCATGCCGGCGCCGGGCTTCAGGCTGATGCCGCCGGTGTCGAAGGTGATGCCCTTGCCCACCAGCACGAAGGGTTTGTCGCTCTTCTTCGCGCCCTGGTAGTTCATCACGATCAGCCGCGGCGGCTGGTCGCTGCCCTGGCCGACGGCGTAGAACGCGCCCATGCCCAGGTCCTTGATCTTCTTCTCGTCGAGGACTTCGACCTTGAGGCTCTTGAAGGCCTTGCCCAGGTTCTTCGCCTCTTCGGCGAGGAAGCTCGGATGGCACAGGTTCGGCGGCAGGTTGCCGAGGTCGCGGGTCAGGCGCATGCCGCTGGTGATGGCGCTGGCGTGCTTGACCGCGCGCTCGGTGTCGGCGAGGCCGGCCTTGTCGGCCAGCAGGGTGATTTTCTTCAGGGCGCGGGGTTCGGCCTTCTGGCTCTTGAAGCGGTCGAACACGTATTCGCCGTCGAGCAGGGTTTCGGCGAGCAGGCGCGCCTTGCCGTAATGGGCGTCGCGGCCAGTCAGGGCGATGTCGTCCAGGGCCAGCACCGCATCGCTGCCGCCCAGGCCCTTGAGCACCCCGAGCACGGCGTTGGCGAGCTTGCGCCAGCTGCGGTCGCCGAGGCTGTCTTCCTTGCCGCTGCCGACCAGCAGCACGCGCTCGGCCTTGAGGCCCGGCAGGCCAGGCAGAAGCAGGGTCTGACCGACCTTGCCGGCAATGTCGCCGCGCTTGAGCGCTGCGCTCAGGGCGCCCTTGCTGGCCTCGTCGACGGCCTTGGCGCTGGCGCCCAGCTTGCGGCCTTCGCCCACGGCCAGCACCAGGGTGGCGGTTTTCAAGGATGCTGCGGCTACGCTTTTTACAACCAATTCCATGTCAGGGTCCCCGAATCAACTGTCAGTGCGCGCTGGTCGGTGCGAGCGCTCGAAGCGTCCTGGTCGCGTGTGCCGGGCCAGGCGCAAAGCCGCCAGTGTGAGCCCGGTGCGGCGCCGCTGACAACCCCGTTTTCAAGCATTGCGCGCTGCGCAGTGACAGGCACGGTCAATCACAGGATAATGCGCCGACTTCGAAGTCCGGATGCATTGACGCACCGGCAACTATCTTGTTGGTTGCAACGTTTTCCTTGTTCGGCTGTCCGAGCCTGACAACCCAGGAGTGTCTGGTTTGATCGTCTTCCGTTATCTGTCCCGCGAGGTCCTGGTGACCTTGAGTGCCGTCAGCGCCGTGCTGCTGGTCATCATCATGAGCGGGCGCTTCATCAAATACCTGGCCCAGGCCGCGCAGGGCATGCTCGATCCGGGCGTGCTGTTCATGATCATGGGCTATCGCCTGCCGGGCTTCCTGCAGTTGATCCTGCCGCTGGGCCTGTTCCTCGGCATTCTGCTGTCCTATGGTCGCCTGTACCTGGAAAGCGAGATGACCGTGCTGTCCGCCACCGGCATGAGCCAGCAACGCCTGCTGCGCATGACCATGGCCCCGGCGGCGCTGGTGGCGCTGCTGGTCGCCTGGCTGAGCCTGAGCCTGGCTCCCCAGGGCGTGGCCCAGGTGGCACAGATCATCAACCAGCAGGACGCCCTGACCGAGTTCGACACCCTGGTGCCGGGCCGCTTCCAGACCCTGCGCGACGGTACCCGGGTGACCTACACCGAGCAGCTCTCCGACGACCGCGCCAATCTCGCCGGGGTGTTCATTTCCGAGAAGCGTTTCTCCACCGACAAGTCCAAGGACCGTGGCATCAGCGTGCTGGTCGCCGAGAAGGGGCGCCAGGAGGTGCAGGCCGACGGCAACCGCTACCTGGTCCTGGAAAACGGCTATCGCTACGACGGCAGCCCCGGCCAGGCCGACTACCGGGCGATCAAGTACGAGACCTACGGCGTGCTCCTGCCCAAACCGGAAGTCAGCCAGGACATCACCGAGCGCGAGGCCATCCCGACCTCGGAGCTGTTCAAGAGCGATGCCCTGCGCGAGCGTGCCGAGTTGCAGTGGCGCCTGTCGCTGCCGCTGCTGGTGTTCATCGTGACCCTGATGGCGGTCCCGCTTTCGCGGGCCAACCCGCGCCAGGGCCGTTTCCTCAAGCTGCTGCCGGCGATTCTTCTGTATATGGCTTACCTGACGATTCTGATTGCCGCCCGCGGCGCCCTGGAGAAAGGCAAGCTGCCGATCGCCCTTGGCCTGTGGCCGGTGCACGGCCTGTTCCTGCTGATCGGTCTGGCATTGATGTACTGGGAGCCGCTGCGCCTCAAGCTGCGCGCGCGCAGCGCGGAGGTGGCCCGTGCGTAAGCTCGACGGATACATCGGCAAAAGCGTGTTCATGGCCATTCTCGCCGTGCTGGGGATCATCCTCGGCCTGGCCTCGTTGTTCGCCTTCATCGACGAAATGGGCGACATCAGTGATACCTATACCCTGTGGAACGCTGGCGAGTTCGTTCTGCTGACCGCCCCGCGGCGTCTCTACGACATGCTGCCGATGGCGGGCCTGATCGGTTGCCTGATCGGTCTCGGCAGCCTGGCCAGCAACAGCGAACTCACCATCATGCGATCCGCTGGCGTGTCCATCGGGCGCATCGTCTGGGCGGTGATGAAGCCGATGCTGGTACTGATGCTGGCGGGTGTGCTGATCGGCGAATATGTGGCGCCGGTTACCGAGAACAAGGCCCAGGCCGACCGTTCCCTGGCCCAGGGCGGTGGCGAGGCGCAGACGTCCAAGCGCGGTCTGTGGCACCGCCAGGGCGAGGAGTTCGTCCATATCAACACCGTGCAGCCCAACGGCCTGCTGCTGGGTGTCACCCGCTATCACTTCGACAGCGAGCGCCACATGCTCTCGTCCAGCTTTGCCCGTCGCGCGCAGTACCGGGACGATCACTGGATGCTGAGCGAGGTCACCAGCACGATGTTCCGCGGCGATCACACCGAAGTGGTGCAGACGCCGGAAGAGCGCTGGGACGTCGCGCTGACCCCGCAACTGCTCAACACCGTGGTGATGGCGCCGGAGTCGCTGTCGATCACCGGGCTGTGGGACTACATCCACTACCTGTCCGATCAGGGGCTGAACAACGACCGCTACTGGCTGGCGTTCTGGACCAAGGTCCTGCAGCCGCTGGTCACTGCCGCGCTGGTGCTGATGGCCATCTCGTTCATCTTCGGCCCGCTGCGCTCGGTAACCCTGGGGCAGCGCGTGTTTACCGGTGTGCTGGTGGGCTTCGTGTTCCGCATCGCCCAGGACTTGCTGGGGCCGTCCAGTCAGGTATTCGGCTTCCCGCCGTTGCTGGCGGTGCTGCTGCCCGCGGCGATCTGTGCACTAGCGGGATTGTGGTTGTTGCGCAGGGCGGGTTGATACCGCACGCGGACAAGAAAAAGCCGACCCTGGGTCGGCTTTTTCTTGTCCGCGTGTTCACTTCTTCTGCTTGGGGATCCGCACCAGTTGGGTCTCCGAGTACATGTCGTGCCAGCTGCGCTTCCGCTTGTCGATCAGCACCCAGAAGAACCCCAGTCCCAGGCACAGCCACGAGCCGATCGAAATGACGAAGCGCAGCAGTGCCTGCCACAGGCTGATCGCGCTGCCGTCGGGGTTCTGTACCCGCACGCCCCAGACCTGCATGCCCAGGGTCTGGCCGCCGTGGGTCCAGAATTTGGCGAAGAAGCCGAACAGGGCGAACACCAGGATCGTCGAGAGCAGCGGGTCGCCGTCGAGGGCGCCGGCCTCGGTCAGGGCGCGCATGCGCGTCTCGCCGATAATGGCCATCTGGATCATCTTGTAGATCAGCGTGGTGACCATCAGCAGGGCAGTGCAGAGCAGGAAGTCATAGAACATCGCCGCAAGGCGGCGGCCCAGTCCGGCAACCGGGAAGTCGCCCTGTGGCTGGAGCAGTGGTTTGGACATGCGGTAAAGCTCCTGGCGCAAAAGCGTGCATTCTACGGAATCGCGCGCAAAAAAAAGCCCCTGTCATCGACAGGGGCTTTTTTTGAAAGCGTGAAAATCAGCCTTCAGCTTGAACCTCATCAGCTTGCATGCCTTTTTGGCCCTGCACAGCGATGAAGGTTACTTTCTGGCCTTCTTTCAGGCTCTTGAAGCCGTTGCCCTGGATGGCGCGGAAATGCACGAACAGATCCGGACCGCTCTCAGGAGTGATGAAACCGAAACCCTTTTCGTCGTTAAACCACTTGACGGTACCGCTCTGACGTTGAGACATGTCTTATTTCCTTTGAAACTTGAATTGTGATGACAGTTTCTTTCACGGGAATGGAGTGAAAGATTACTGGGCTGGGTTGCAGGAAAGTAAGAGACGTCGAACGTTGTGTAGCGAATCTCAGGCTACTGTCCAGGGCACAAACTATAGCGACCCATGCAAACACAGTCCGCTGACTCTACGCTAACTCTCGCGGGAAAAACAAGCCCCGCAGGCCGCTGGTTTTCAGCCTTTCGAGCTATTTGCGCAGGTTTTTTATGCACTTTTTTCGAGTGCTGCCCACGCTCATGTTCGAAAGTTTGAGAGTGCGTTCGAAATCGAATATTCCGAACGCACGATGACACGTTCTGTCGTGCGGTCAGCCGCGATAGTAGCGTTGGGCTACGAACGGCATCTTGCTGACTTTCATCGCTACACGCTTGCCCCGCACGATGGCCCAGACCTGGGTGTCGAGTGCGCAGTGCGCGCTGTCCAGATAACCCATGGCCACAGGCCCGCCCAGGGTCGGGCCGAAGCCGCCGCTGCATACCCGACCGACGATGTTGCCGGCTTCGTCGACGATCTCGGCGTCTTCACGCACCGGGGTGCGTTCCTGCGGCAGCAGGCCGACGCGTTTGCGCGCCACGCCACTTTGCTGCTGGGCGAAGACCTGGGCGGCACCCGGGAAGCCACCGGCGCGCGCGCCATCGGCACGGCGTGGTTTGGACACGGCCCACAGCAGGCTGGCTTCGACCGGCGTGGTTTCAGTGCTCATGTCGTGGCCATACAGGCACAGGCCAGCCTCCAGGCGCAGCGAGTCGCGGGCGCCGAGGCCGATGGCGGCGACTTCCGGCTCTTCCAGCAGGCGACGGGCCAGGGCCTCGGCCTTGTGCGCCGGCACGGAGATCTCGTAGCCGTCTTCGCCGGTGTAGCCGGAGCGGCTGACGTAGCAGTCTTCACCCAGCAGTTGCACGGCGGCGAACTGCATGAAGGTCATCTTCGCCACCTGCGGCGCCAGGCGCTCCAGGACCTTGACCGCGGCCGGACCCTGCAGGGCGAGCAGCGCGCGTTCCGCGAACAGCGGCTCGATTTCGCACTGGTTGCCGATGTGCTGGCGCAGGTGGGCCAGGTCCTGGTCCTTGCAGGCGGCGTTGACCACCAGGAACAGTTCACCGTCGCCGAGGTTGGCGACCATCAGGTCATCGAGGATGCCGCCCTGTTCGTTGGTGAACATCGCGTAGCGCTGCATGCCCACCGGCAGGTCGATGATGTCCACCGGCACCAGGCTTTCCAGTGCTTTGGCGGCCTCGGCGCCGCGCAGGCGGATCTGGCCCATGTGCGAGACGTCGAACAGTCCGGCCTGCTCGCGGGTATGCAGGTGTTCCTTCATGACACCCAGCGGGTACTGGACCGGCATGTCGTAGCCGGCGAAGGGCACCATGCGCGCACCCAGTTCCAGGTGCAGGGCGTGCAGCGGGGTTTTCAGCAGTGTTTCGGTGGACATTCGGGACTCCTGGGTTTCAATGGGATGTCAGCATTCGATGATGTTGACGGCCAGACCGCCGCGGGCGGTCTCCTTGTATTTGCTTTTCATGTCGGCGCCGGTCTGGCGCATGGTGCGGATGACCTTGTCGAGGGACACGTAGTGCTGCCCATCGCCGCGCAAGGCCATGCGCACCGCGTTGATCGCCTTCACCGAGCCCATCGCGTTGCGCTCGATGCAGGGCACCTGGACCAGGCCACCGATGGGGTCGCAGGTCAGGCCCAGGTTGTGTTCCATGCCGATTTCAGCGGCGTTCTCCACTTGCTGCACGCTGCCGCCCATCACTTCGCAGAGCGCGCCGGCGGCCATGGAACAGGCCACGCCCACTTCGCCCTGGCAACCGACTTCGGCGCCGGAGATCGAGGCGTTTTCCTTGTACAGAATGCCGATGGCGGCGGCGGTGAGCAGGAAGCGCACCACGCCGTCTTCGTTGGCCCCGGGAATGAAGCGCATGTAGTAGTGCAGAACGGCCGGGACGATGCCGGCCGCGCCGTTGGTCGGGGCCGTGACCACTCGTCCGCCGAAGGCATTTTCCTCGTTCACCGCCAGGGCGTAGAGGTTGACCCAGTCCAGTACCGAGAGGGCATCGCGCAGGTTGGCCTCGGGGCTGGCGCAGAGCTGGCGGTAGAGTGCCGGGGCACGGCGCTTGACCTTGAGCCCGCCGGGCAGGATGCCTTCGTGGCGACAGCCGGCGCTGACGCAGTCCTGCATGACCTGCCAGATCTTCAGCAGACCGGCGCGGGTCTCGCTTTCCGGACGCCATGCCGCCTCGTTGGCGAGCATCACCTGGCTGATGGACAGGTTTTGCGCGGCGCATTGCGCCAGCAGTTCCCTGGCGGTCTTGAACGGGTAGCTCAGCGGGGTCTTGTCTTCGACGATGCGGTTGGCGCCGGCGGCGTCCTCGTCGACCACGAAGCCGCCGCCCACCGAGTAGTACTCGCGGCCGCGGATCTGCAGGCCGGCTTCGTCGAAGGCGCGGAAGATCATACCGTTGGGGTGGTACTCCAGCGGCTTGCGGATCATCGCCAGGTGCTGTTTTTCGTGGAATTCGATGGTGTGCTCGCCGAGCAGTTCGAGCCGGCCGCTGTTGCGGATGGCCTGCAGGCGCGCGGGAATGCTGTCGGTATCGACGCTGTCGGGGTGCTCGCCTTCCAGGCCGAGCAGCACGGCCTTGTCGCTGCCGTGGCCCTTGCCGGTGGCGCCGAGCGAGCCGTACAGCTCGACCTTGACGCTGTGGGTGACGGCCAGCAGGCCGTCACGCCGCAGTCCTTCGGCGAAGCGCGCGGCGGCGCGCATCGGACCGACGGTGTGGGAACTGGAGGGGCCGATGCCGATCTTGAACAGGTCGAAGACACTCAGGGACATGGCAGGATCCTCCAGGGAATGGTTTTGGGGCCGCTTTGCGGCCCTTCGCGGGCAAGCCACGCTCCTACAGGGACGGCGCGGCTCTTTGTAGGAGCTGGCTTGCCTGCGAAGGACCGCAAAGCGGTCCCAACTACCTCAGGCGTCCTGGTAGCTCTCGATCGAAGGACAAGCACACACCAGGTTGCGATCGCCGAACACGTTGTCCACCCGACCCACCGGCGGCCAGTACTTGCCTTCGACCAGCGACGGCAGTGGATACACCGCCTGTTCGCGGCTGTAGCCGTGTGGCCACTCGCCGGCCAGTTCGGCGGCGGTGTGCGGGGCGTTTTTCAGCGGGTTGTCGTCCTTGTCCAGGCTGCCGTTCTCCACCGCGCGGATCTCTTCGCGGATGCGGATCATCGCGTCGCAGAAGCGGTCCAGTTCTTCCTTGGACTCGCTTTCGGTCGGTTCGATCATCAGCGTACCCGCCACCGGGAAGGACATGGTCGGCGCATGGAAGCCGAAGTCGATCAGGCGCTTGGCCACGTCATCGACGCTGATGCCGCTGGTGTCCTTGAGCGGACGCAGGTCGAGGATGCACTCGTGCGCGACCAGGCCGTTGCTGCCGGTGTAGAGGACAGGATAGTGCTCTTCCAGGCGACGGGCGATGTAGTTGGCGTTGAGGATCGCCATCTGCGAGGCGCGCTTGAGACCGGCGCCACCCATCATGCGGATGTACATCCAGGTGATCGGCAGGATGCTGGCGCTGCCGAATGGCGCGGCGCAGACCGCGCCCTGCTTGTTTTCCATGTGCGCATGGCCCGGCAGGAACGGCGCCAGGTGCGCCTTGACGCCGATCGGGCCGACGCCCGGGCCGCCACCGCCGTGCGGAATGCAGAAGGTCTTGTGCAGGTTCAGGTGCGAGACGTCACCGCCGAACTTGCCCGGGGCGCAGAGGCCGACCATGGCGTTCATGTTGGCGCCGTCGATGTACACCTGGCCGCCGTTGTCGTGGATGATCGCGCAGATTTCGCCGATGGCTTCCTCGAACACGCCGTGGGTCGACGGGTAGGTGATCATCAGCGCGGCGAGGTGCTCGCGGTGCTCGATGGCCTTGGCCCGCAGGTCGTCGATATCGACGTTGCCGCGGGCGTCACAGGCGGTCACCACCACGCGCATGCCGGCCATGTGCGCGGTCGCCGGGTTGGTGCCGTGGGCCGAGGACGGGATCAGGCAGATGTCGCGGCGCTCGTCGCCACGGCTCTGGTGGTAGGCGCGGATCGCCAGCAGGCCGGCGTACTCGCCCTGGGAGCCGGCGTTCGGCTGCAGCGACACGGCGTCGTAGCCGGTGGCGGCGCAGAGCATGGCTTCCAGTTCCGAGGTCAGCTGCTGGTAACCCTGGCTTTGCTCGGCCGGGGCGAACGGGTGCAGGTTGCCGAATTCGGCCCAGGTCACCGGGATCATTTCGCTGGCGGCGTTGAGCTTCATGGTGCACGAGCCCAGCGGGATCATGGTGCGGTCCAGCGCCAGGTCCTTGTCGGCCAGGCGGCGCAGGTAGCGCATCAGCTCGGTTTCGCTGTGGTAGCGGTTGAACACCGGGTGTTCGAGGATCGCAGACTGGCGCAGCAGGGCGGCCGGCAGTTGCGCGGCGGTGCTGGCGGCGAGGGCGGCGAAGTCCGGCAGCGCCTGGCCATTGGCGAACAGGCTCCAGAGGGCTTCGACATCGGCCTGGCGGCTGGTTTCGTCCAGCGACAGGCCGACACGCTCGGCATCGATCTGGCGCAGGTTGAAGCCGTGGGCGCGGGCCTTGTCGTGCAGCGCCGCGGTGTCGGCAGCGGTGTTCAGGGTCAGGGTGTCGAAGAAGCTCGCGGTCTCGACGGTCGCGCCCAGGGTCTTGAGGCCGGCGGCGAGGATCGCGGTCAGCTGGTGGGTGCGCGCGGCGATCTGCTTCAGGCCCTGCGGACCGTGGTAGACGGCGTACATGCTGGCGATGTTGGCCAGCAGTACCTGCGCGGTGCAGATGTTGCTGGTGGCCTTCTCGCGGCGGATGTGCTGTTCGCGGGTCTGCATGGCCAGACGCAGCGCGGTCTTGCCGAAGCGGTCGATGGACACGCCGACCAGGCGGCCCGGCATGTCGCGCTTGAAGGCGTCACGGGTGGAGAAGTAGGCGGCGTGCGGGCCGCCGAAGCCCAGCGGAACACCGAAGCGCTGTGCGCTGCCGATGGCCACGTCGGCACCGAATTCGCCCGGCGGGGTCAGCAGGGTCAGGGCCAGCAGGTCGGCGGCCACGGCCACCAGGGCGTTGGCGGCGTGGAAGCGCTCGACCAGTTCGCGGTAGTCGAAGACCTCGCCGCTGCTCGCCGGATATTGCAGCACGGCACCGAAGAAGCGGCTGACGTCGCTCAGTTCACGCTCGTCGCCCACCACCACTTCGATGCCCAGGGGTTCGGCGCGGGTGCGCAGGACGTCGAGGGTCTGCGGATGGCAGTGCACGGAAGCGAAGAAGGCGTGGCTGCCCTTGTTCTTGCTCAGGCGCTTGCAGAAGGTCATGGCTTCGGCGGCGGCGGTGGCTTCGTCGAGCAGGGATGCGTTGGCGATCGGCAGGCCGGTGAGGTCGCTGATCAGGGTCTGGAAGTTCAGCAGGGCTTCCAGGCGACCCTGGGAGATCTCCGGCTGGTACGGCGTGTAGGCGGTGTACCAGGCCGGGTTTTCCAGAAGGTTGCGCAGGATCGGCGCCGGGGTGTGGCAGTTGTAGTAGCCCTGGCCGATGAGGCTCTTGAACAGCTGGTTCTTGCCGGCGATGGCTTTCAGCGCGGCGAGGGCATCGGCCTCGCTCTGGCCGGCGCCCATGTCGAGGACGCTGGTGCCCTTGATGCTGTCCGGGATGACCGCGGCGCTCATGGCTTCCAGCGAGTCGAAACCGAGGGTGGCGAGCATGGCCTGCTCGTCGGCCTGGCGTGGACCGATATGGCGGGCGATGAATTCGTTGGCGGTGCCGAGGTTGATGGTCATGGCAGGTTCCTCAGGCGTCGTCGTTGGCTTTGAGCAGGCGGTCGTAGGCGTCCTGGTCGAGCAGCCCGGCGATGGCGCCGGCGTCGGCCGGGACGAAGCGGAAGAACCAGCCTTCGCCCAGCGGGTCTTCGTTGACCAGCTCAGGGTTGCTGTCCAGTTGCTCGTTGACCGCGACCACTTCGCCTTCCAGCGGCATGTACACGCCGCTGGCGGCTTTCACCGATTCCACGGTGGACGCTTCGGCGCCCTTGGCGTAGTGCTGCAGCTCCGGCAGTTGCACGTAGACCACGTCACCCAGGGCGTTCTGGGCGAAGGCGGTGATGCCCACGGTCACGCTGCCGTCGGCTTCGGCACGCAGCCACTCGTGATCTTCAGTGAAACGCAACTCGCTCATGGGAACTCCTCGAAGGCCGTCGTCGCGGCCGGATGCGGTAGTGGCCCGCCGCATGATCGGGGCGGGCCGGGACTGGGAGTTCCCTTAGCAAGTTTGCGGCCATATTCGGGAAAGCCTTCTAAAACGGGGCTTTGGCCGATTTTTCCTGACCGTTTTCGCTGGGGCCTGTAATGAAATCGCTACAGTTGTCGCGTCAGGAAAAACTGAAGGGGGATCAACGCCTTGCTACAGCGACGTTGCAGGTGGTCGTAGCGAAATCGTTACGCTGTAGTGATTTCGCTACGGCTGTTCACGCCTTGCCGGAAATGCCGTACTTGCGCAGGCGATGGGCGATGGCGGTGTGCGAGGTCTGCAGGCGGCTGGCCAGTTGGCGGGTCGAGGGGTAGCTGGCGTAGAGCTTTTCCAGGAGGTTTTTCTCGAAGTCCTCCACCGCCTGTTCCAGGCTGGCGACTTCGCCGTCGTGTTCGCGGGCCACCGAGGTGCCGGCGATATCCAGGTCGCCGATGTCCACCAGGCTGCTGTCGCTGATGGCGGCGGCGCGGAAGATCACGTTCTGCAACTGCCGCACATTGCCCGGCCAGCGGTTGCCGAGCAGCGCCGGATAGGTGTCCGGGGCCAGGCGGCAGAGTGGTCGCTGGATCTGCGTGCAGGCCTGCTGCATGAAGTAGCGTGCCAGCAGCAGGATGTCCTGGCCGCGCTCGCGCAGCGGCGGCACTTCCAGGTTGAGGACGTTGAGACGGTAGAACAGGTCTTCGCGGAAGCTGCCCTCGGCGACCATTTTTTCCAGGTTGCGGTGGGTGGCGCTGAGGATCCGCACGTTGACGCGGATCTCGCGGTCGCCGCCGACCCGGCGGAAACTGCCGTCGTTGAGAAAGCGCAGGAGCTTGGCCTGCAGGTAGGGCGACATCTCGCCGATCTCGTCGAGGAATACCGTGCCCTGGTTGGCCAGTTCCATCAGCCCCGGCTTGCCGCCGCGCTGGGCGCCGGTGAAGGCCCCGGGGGCATAGCCGAACAGCTCGCTTTCGGCGAGGTTCTCCGGCAGCGCCGCGCAGTTGAGGGCGAGGAACGGCGCGGCATGCCGGCTGCTGATGGCGTGGCAGGCGCGGGCCACCAGTTCCTTGCCGGTACCGGTCTCGCCGTGGATCAGCAGCGGCGCATCCAGGGCCGCGACGCGCAGGGCGCGGGTCTTCAGGGTGCGGATCGCCGGCGACTCGCCGAGCAGCGCGTCGAAGCCTTCGGCATGGTCGTGATGCAGGGCGGACAGGCGCTCGCCGATGCGGTTCGGCGGGTACAGGGTGACCAGCGCGCCGGCGTCGGTGATCGGCGTGGCGTCGAGCAGCAGGGTCTGGCCGTTGAACACCACTTCACGCATCGGCAGGTGGAAACCCTGTTCGATCAGGGTGGCCAGCAGCTCGGGGGCATCGAACAGCTCGGCGATGCTGCGCCCCGCCGGTTCCTGGCCGCACAGGGCGAGCAGCGCGGGGTTGGCCAGCAGGACGGTGCCGGCGCTGTCGAGGGCCAGGACCGGATCGCTCATGGCGGCGAGCAGGGCATCGAGCTGCAGGTGCCGGCGCTGGCCGGGCAGGATGTCGACCACGCGCACGGTCTGCACGCCGTGGACGTTGAGCAGGGCGTCGTGGAGTTCTTCGAGGACGAAGGGGTTCAGCGTCGGCGCATCGATGTAGACGTTCGGCGGCACCATCTCCACGGCATCCAGGTTGAGATTGCGCGCACCAAGCAGGGCGAGCACTTCCTGGGTGATGCCGACGCGGTCGATGAAGCTGACGTGGATGCGCATGGGGAGCTTGGAGGTTCACGGCTGGCGAAGCGTGCAAGTATGCCTTGCGCCCGCCTGGCGGTCGAATGGCTTGCCAGCGGTGAGCCGCGCGAACTACTCCAGGTGTTGCGGATTGATCGGGTCGCCGGACTTCACGTCGAGCTTCGTGCGGATGTCCTCGAACATGGCGTCGTAGTACATGTCATGCGCCGAGGTGACCACCGCCTTTGGCGGCACGCCATATTGCTTGGCGATGCGGTCGATCGAGCGGGCGAAGTCGAACGACTGGTCCTTGGCGAGAAAGAATTTCTCGTCCACCGGCTTGTCCTGGATGGTGCCGTGCATCCGGAACTGCATGCCTTTCCCATCCTTGGGGTCCTGGGCTACTTCGTAATCGACGCAGATGTTGTAGCTGTGGTCGGCCTTGTTCAGCGCATGGCGCTCGATGTGCAGGTGACCGGGGGTGAACTGTGCCATGACAGGCTCCTTGTACGGTTGAAACAGGCGGGCCCGCCAGCAGGCCCGCCGTGGCGTCTCAACGATAGCTGATGCCAGGGGATGCCGTGCTGACCCGGGTACCGGCGGTGCCCTTGACGATATCCTCGATATCGCCGAGCGAGCCGATCACCGCGACTTTGCCTGTATGACGGGCGAAATCGCAAGCCGCTTGCACCTTCGGCCCCATGGAACCGGCGGCGAAGCCCAGGCGTTCCAGTTCATCCGGATGGGCCTGGGCGATGGCTTTCTGCGTCGGCTTGTTGAAGTCGACGTAGGCGGCATTGACGTCGGTGGCGATCACCAGCAGATCGGCGTCCAGCTGTTCAGCGAGGAGCGCCGAGCACAGGTCCTTGTCGATCACCGCCTCGATACCCCGCAGCTTGCCGTCGGCACCATACATCGTCGGAATGCCGCCACCCCCGGCACAGATCACGATACTGCTCTTTTCCAGCAGCCATTTGATCGGGCGGATCTCGAAGATGCGCTTGGGTTTCGGGCTGGCCACCACGCGGCGGAACTTGTCGCCGTCGGGGGCGATGGCCCAGCCTTTCTCCTTGGCCAGGCGCTCGGCTTCGTCCTTGGTGTAGACCGGGCCGATGGGTTTGGTCGGGTTGTCGAAAGCCGGGTCCTTGGCGTCCACTTCGACCTGGGTCAACAGGGTCGCGAAGGGCACCTCGAAGTCCAGCAGGTTGCCCAGTTCCTGTTCGATCATGTAGCCGATCATGCCTTCGGTCTCGGCGCCGAGCACATCCAGCGGGTAGGGCGTGACCGAGGTGTAGGCCGCCGCCTGCAGCGACAGCAGGCCGACCTGCGGGCCGTTGCCGTGGGCGATGACCAGTTGGTTGCCGGGGTGGATCTTGGCGATCTGCTCGGTGGCGATGCGGATATTGGCGCGCTGGTTGTCGGCGGTCATGGGCTCGCCACGGCGCAGCAGCGCGTTACCGCCTAGTGCAACAACGATACGCATGGGAATGTCCTTTTTTCGGGAGACGGTTGCGTTCTCCGCCCCGTAGGAGCGTGGCTTGCCGTGTGACGAACCACCGCGAAGGACCGCATCGCGGTCCTAGAATCGTGTTGCCCATACCATTCTGGGACCGCTTTGCGGTCCTTCGCGGGCAAGCCACGCTCCTACGAGGGGTGGGCCGCATTGCTACAGGTCGGCCAGGGTCGAAACCAGGATCGCCTTGATCGTGTGCATGCGGTTTTCCGCCTGCTCGAAGGCGATGCAGGCCGGCGACTCGAAGACGTCGTCGGTCACCTCGATGCCGTTGGCCAGGTGCGGATACTGCTCGGCGATCTGCTTGCCGACCTTGGTCTCGGAGTTGTGGAAGGCCGGCAGGCAGTGCATGAACTTGGCCCGCGGGTTGCCGGTGGCCTTCATCAGCTCGGCGTTGACCTGGTACGGCAGCAGTTGCTGGATTCGCTCGCCCCAGGCTTCCACTGGCTCACCCATCGACACCCAGACGTCGGTGTGCACGAAGTCCACGCCCTTGACCGCGGCTTTCGGGTCTTCGGTGAGGGTGATGCGCGCACCGCTGGATTCGGCGTACTGCTTGCACCGGGCGACCAGGTCGTCATGCGGCCACAGGGCCTTCGGCGCGGCGATGCGCACGTCCATGCCGAGCTTGGCACCGATCAGCAGCAGCGAGTTGCCCATGTTGTTGCGCGCGTCGCCCAGGTAGGCGTAGCTGATGTCGTGCAGCGGCTTGTCGGCATGCTCGCGCATGGTCAGCACGTCGGCGATCATCTGGGTCGGGTGGTATTCGTCGGTCAGGCCGTTGAACACCGGCACGCCGGCGAACTTGGCCAGTTCTTCCACGACTTCCTGCTTGAAGCCGCGGTACTCGATGGCGTCGTACATGCGCCCGAGCACCCGCGCGGTGTCCTTCATGCTTTCCTTGTGGCCGATCTGCGACGAGTTCGGGTCGATGTAGGTGACGTTGGCGCCCTGGTCATAGGCCGCCACTTCGAAGGCGCAGCGGGTGCGGGTCGAGGTCTTTTCGAAGATCAGGGCGATGTTGTTGCCCTTCAGGTGCTGCTGCTCGGTGCCGGTGTACTTGGCGCGCTTGAGGTCGCGGGACAGGTCGAGCAGGTAGCGCAGCTCGCGCTCGCTGTGGTGTTCGAGGCTGAGCAGGTTGCGGTTGTGGATGTTGAACGCCATTTTGGATTCTCCTGTTCGTATGAACGGAAAGCGGTGATCGAGCCCAGCCGCACCGAGTATGTGCTGCCGGGCGATAGGCTTTCTTAGTAGTCGATTGGGTCGCGGACGATCGGGCAGGTCATGCAGTGGCCGCCGCCGCGACCACGGCCCAGTTCGCCGGCGCTGATGGTGATGACCTCGATGCCCGCCTTGCGCAGCAGGGTGTTGGTGTAGGTGTTGCGGTCGTAGCCGATGACCACGCCGGGCTCCAGGGCCACCACGTTGTTGCCGTCATCCCATTGCTCGCGTTCCGCGGCGAAGCTGTTGCCGCCGGTTTCCACCACGCGCAGCTTGTTCAGGCCGAGGGATTCGGCGACCACCTCGATGAACGACTTGTTCTCGCGGCGCACGTCCATGCCGTAAGGCTTGCTGCTGTCCGGACGGATCACGAACGGCACGATCTCCTTGACCACTTCCGGGAAGACCGTGACCAGGTCGCGGTCGCAGAAGCTGAACACGGTATCCAGGTGCATCGCCGCGCGGGATTTCGGCAGGCCGGCGACCACCACTTTCTCCACCGCGCCCTTGGCGAACAGGGATTGCGCAAGCTGGCCGATGGCCTGGCGCGAGGTGCGCTCGCCCATGCCGATCAGCACCACGCCATTGCCGATCGGCATGACGTCGCCGCCCTCCAGGGTGGCCTGGCCGTGGTCCTTGTCCGGGTCGCCGTACCAGACGTCGAAGTCGGCGTTGGTGAACTCGGGATGGAACTTGTAGATGGCGCTGGCCAGCAGGGTTTCCTGACGGCGCGCTGGCCAGTACATCGGGTTCAGCGTCACCCCGCCATAGATCCAGCACGTGGTGTCGCGGGTGAACTGGGTGTTCGGCAGCGGCGGCAGAAGGAAGCTGGAGTGGCCCAGGTAGTCGCGGTACATCTTGATCACGCTGGCGCCTTCGCTGTCGGGCAGGTCCTCGCCGGCCACGCCACCGATGAGGAATTCGGCCAGGCGTCGCGGCTCCAGGCCTTCCAGCCAGCTGCGCACTTCGTTGGTCAGGCCGACGCCGACGGTATCGGCGGTGATCTTGCGATCGAGGATCCACTTCAGGGCTTCGGGGTGCTGGATCGTCTCGGTCAGCAGGTTGTGCATTTCCAGGACTTCGACACCGCGCTCGCGCATCTTGGTGACGAAGTCGAAGTGGTCGCGCTTGGCCTGATTGACCCAGATGACGTCGTCGAACAGCAGTTCGTCGCAGTTGCTCGGGGTCAGGCGCTGGTGAGCGAGACCGGGGGAGCAAACCATCACTTTGCGCAGTTTGCCCGCTTCGGAATGGACGCCGTACTTAACTTTATCCGTGGACATGATCATTTCCTCCAAAGGTGTGAAATACGGGGGTTACAGCGTAAGGAAGCCGTCATACAGACCGTAGGCAGCCACCAGGGCGCCAGCGATCACGGCGGCGAATATCAACTTCTCCACGTTGGTAAAAATCGGTTGGCCGACCTCGCGCTTGGCCTTGGCGAACAGGATCGCGCCAGGGGCATAGAGCAGGGCGGAAAGCAGCAGATACTTGACCCCGCCGGCATACAGCAGCCAGATCGCGTAGATCAGGGCGATGCCGCCGATGATCAGGTCTTTCTTGCGTTCGGCCAGGGCGTTCTCGTAGGTCTCGCTACGGAACGCGAGAAGGAACGCGTAGGCCGCCGACCACAGGTAGGGCACCAGGATCATCGAGGTGGCGAGGTAGATCAGCGACAGGTAGGTACTGGCCGAGAACAGCGTGATCACCAGGAAAATCTGCACCATGGCGTTGGTCAGCCACAGGGCGTTGGCCGGCACATGGTTGGCGTTCTCGCGGCGCAGGAACTCCGGCATGGTGTGGTCCTTGGCCGCGGCGAACATGATCTCGGCGCAGAGCAGCACCCACGAGAGCAGGGCACCGAGCAGCGAGATGATCAGGCCGACGCTGATCAGCACCGCGCCCCAGTGGCCGACCACGTGTTCGAGCACGGCGGCCATCGACGGGTTCTGCAGCTTGGCCAGTTCAGGCTGGGTCATGATGCCCAGGGACAGCACGTTGACCAGGACCAGGAACAACAGCACGGTGATGAAGCCGATGACCGTGGCCTTGCCCACGTCCGAGCGTTTTTCCGCGCGGGCCGAGAAGATGCTCGCGCCCTCGATGCCGATGAACACCCAGACGGTGACGAGCATCATGTTGCGTACCTGGTTCATCACGCTGCCCAGGTCCGGGTTCATCGTGCCCCAGATGTCGGCGGTGAAGATGTCCAGCTTGAAGGCGAACACGGCGATCAGGACGAACAGCGCCAGCGGCACCACCTTGGCCACGGTGGTGACCAAGTTGATGAAGGCCGCTTCCTTGATCCCGCGCAGGACCAGGAAGTGCACGCCCCAGAGCAGCACCGAGGCGCCGATGATCGCGGCCGGGGTGTTGCCCTCACCGAAGATCGGGAAGAAATAGCCGAGGGTGCTGAACAGCAGGACGAAATACCCGACGTTGCCCAGCCAGGCACTGATCCAGTAGCCCCAGGCCGACGAGAAACCCATGTAGTCGCCGAAACCGGCCTTGGCGTAGGCATACACCCCGCCATCCAGATCGGGTTTTCGGTTGGCCAGGGTCTGGAACACGAACGCCAGGGTCAGCATGCCCACGGCGGTGATCGCCCAGCCAATCAGCACTGCGCCGACATCGGCACTTGCCGCCATGTTTTGCGGCAGGGAAAAGATGCCGCCACCAATCATCGAACCAACTACGAGTGCGACCAGCGCACCGAGTCGAAGTTTTCCGGAAGCCTCTGACATGGCTTAGCTCCATTCAGAAAAGAGAGTCTGTAGGGTAGGGCGCATGCAAATAGGAGAAGATGATTCAGGTCAGTTCATTGGCACATTCCATTGTTTTCGAATGACTGAAAGAGCATGCGAAAGATACTCTCTCCTGCCTTGGAAGCCTTGAACGGCGGCACCTGTATCAAGGGTGAGAATCGCTCGCAAGACGTCGGGAACTTTGAAGCTAGTCCGTTTCGAGGGAATGGCAAATTTTTAATACGAAAATATTAATCAGACTTGCCGAAACGGAATTGGTGCACAAAACTCTGTGCGGATTGTCGGACGATTAGATAACTTCGTTATTAAATCGGTCCGCTTATAACCTGTGTTTTTTACAACTGTGTGATCAGGTTAATTAACTGAAAAGTGATGGATAAAAAGGGGAAATTCATGTCCGAGCCGGGTCAGAAACTGCGCCTGGGCGCGTTGATCGCGCTGGTGGTCGGCTCGATGATCGGTGGAGGTATCTTTTCCCTGCCGCAGAACATGGCAGCCCGCGCCGATGTTGGCGCGGTGCTGATCGGCTGGGGCATCACCGCCATCGGCATGCTGGCCCTGGCGTTCGTGTTCCAGAGCCTGGCCAATCGCCAGCCGCAACTGGATTCAGGGGTGTACGCCTACGCCAAGGCCGGCTTCGGCGAGTACATGGGTTTCTCGTCGGCCTGGGGCTACTGGATCAGTGCCTGGCTGGGCAATGTCGGCTACTTCGTCCTGCTGTTCAGCACCCTGGGCCTGTACTTCCCGGCCTTCGGCGAAGGCAACACGCCGCTGGCCATCGGCTGCGCCTCGCTGCTGCTGTGGTCGGTGCATTTCCTCGTGCTGCGCGGGATCAAGGAGGCGGCGTTCATCAACCAGGTGACCACGGTGGCCAAGGTGGTGCCGTTGATCCTGTTCATCGTCATCGCCGCCGCGGCGTTTCGCCTCGATGTGTTCACCCGCGATATCTGGGGCCTGGACAACCCGAGCTTCGGCAGTGTGCTGGACCAGGTGCGCAACATGATGCTGGTGACGGTATTCGTGTTCATCGGCATCGAAGGGGCGAGCATCTATTCCGGCCGGGCGCAGAAGCGCTCGGACGTGGGCAAGGCCACGGTGATCGGCTTCATCGGGGTTCTGGCCTTGCTGGTGCTGGTCAATGTGCTGTCGCTGGGAGTGATGACCCAGCCGGAGCTGGCGGCCTTGCACAATCCGTCGCTGGCCGCGGTGCTGGAGCATATCGTCGGGCCCTGGGGGGCGTTGCTGATCAGCATCGGGCTGGCGGTGTCGCTGATCGGGGCCTTGCTGTCCTGGGCGCTGCTGTGTGCCGAGATCCTTTACGCCACGGCGCGGGACAGGACCATGCCGCGTTTTCTCGCGCGGGAAAACGCCAACCAGGTGCCGGCCAATGCACTGTGGCTGACCAACTGCATGATCCAGTTGTTCCTGCTGATCACCCTGGTGTCCGCGGGGACCTATACCAGCCTGATCTACCTGGCGTCGTCGATGATCCTGGTGCCGTACCTGTGGTCGGCGGCCTATGCGGTGCTGCTGGCGGTGCGTGGGGAGACCTACGAGGGCTTCGCCGGGGCGCGGCGCAAGGATCTGCTGGTGGCGCTGGTGGCGCTGCTCTATGCGGTGTGGCTGCTGTATGCGGGCGGGCTGAAGTATCTGTTGCTGTCGGCGTTGCTGTATGCGCCGGGGGTGATTCTGTTCGCGCGGGCGAAGAAGGAGCAGGGGCAGGCGTTGTTCACCGGGTGGGAGAAGCTGATCTTCGCGGCGGTGCTGGCGGGGGCGGGGGTGGCGGCGGTCAGTCTGTATAGCGGGGTTCTGAGTTTGTAGCGGCTTTTTGCTGCGTTCTTGAGGACCTCATCGCTGGCAAGCCAGCTCCCACAGGTTCACCACTGCCCTTGAATGCAGCGGGGCACCTGTGGGAGCAACTGTCTTCGAGGACTTTTTTGAAAACGATTCCTCTAGACATAGCTTCGCCAGCAACACAGCTTTTCGGTGTTGCTGGCGAAAGCCCCGCTCAATATTTCAGTCCTGGTGCTTTTTCAGGCGGCGGGCACCTTGTGTTGATGTTCCTTCCACGACACACCATCTCGCATCATGGCATTCAGACGTACCAGCAACACACGCATGCACGCGACTACAGCCTTCTTGGAGC
>NZ_FZOL01000006.1 GCF_900188455.1 Pseudomonas japonica
AATCCGGCCGATCCGGACTTCTTCAATCTGCACGGTGGCGGTACGGGCATCGAGACGTTTGCCTACACCCTGACTGATGCGGATGGGGATACCAGTACCGCCAACCTGGTGCTGAATATCACCAATCTCAACGATCCGGTAGTGTTGACCGGGCTGGATGCCAGCGGTGGAGAGCTGAGTGTCTACGAGAAGAACCTGGGCGATGGCAGCAGCCCGGACGCGGGTGCTTTGACCCAGACAGGGTCGTTCAGCGTCAGCGCTCCGGATGGTCTGCAGACCCTCAGTGTTGGGGGCATCAGTGTCATTTCTGGCGGTGTGGCAGCCACCTTCCCACAAAGTGTGACTACACCCTTGGGCAACACGCTGACAGTCACTGGCTATAACCCGAGCACCGGGGTGGTGTCCTACAGCTACACCCTGCTGGATAACGAAGCCCATGCGAATGCCGGCGGAGTCAACAGCCTGACCGAAAGCTTCACGGTCACTGCGACGGATACCGACGGTAGCACCACCAGCGGCAGTCTCGACGTGAATGTTGTCGATGACGTGCCAACGGCGGTAGCGGACAGCAATGCCTCGGTGGCGACCGAAGCGGCCACGGTGCTGACCGGCAATGTCCTGACCAACGATGTACAAGGTGCTGACCGAGTCGTCGGACCGATCACCGCCGGTACTTTCGTGGGTACCTACGGGACTCTGGTCCTGGCGGCGGATGGTTCCTACACCTACACCCTGAACCCGGCCGATCCGGACTTCTTCAACCTGCATGGCGGTGGTACGGGTACGGAGACATTCGCCTACACCCTGACCGATGCCGATGGGGATACCAGCACGGCGAACCTGGTGCTGAACATCAAGAACCTCGATGACTCGATTACCCTCACGGGCCTCGATACCGCGGGCGGAGAGTTGTCGGTCTACGAGAAGAACCTTGGCGAAGGTAGCGCTCCGAATGCCAGTGCCCTGACCCAGAGCGGTACCTTCACTGTGACCGCATCGGACGGCCTGCAGACCCTGAGCGTGGGTGGCATCAATGTGATCAGCGGTGGGGTGGTGGCGACGTTCCCACAAGTCCTGACCACGCCCTTGGGCAACACGCTGACTGTCACCGGCTACAACGCGAGCACGGGCGTGGTCTCCTACAGCTACACGTTGCTGGACAACGAAGCCCATGCAAATGCTGGCGGAATCAACAGCCTGACCGAAAGCTTCACGGTCACCGCGACCGATACCGACGGCAGCACCACCAGCGGTAGCCTCGACGTGAATATCGTCGACGACGTGCCGACGGCGGTGGCGGACAGCAATGCCTCGGTGGCGACCGAAGCGGCCACGGTGCTGACCGGCAACGTACTGACCAACGATGTGCAAGGCGCTGACCGTATCGTCGGACCGATCACCGCTGGCACCTTCGTGGGCACCTACGGCACCCTGGTTCTGGCAGCAGACGGCTCCTACACCTACACCCTGAATCCGGCCGATCCAGACTTCTTCAACCTGCACGGCGGTGGCACGGGCATCGAGACGTTTGCCTACACCCTGACCGATGCCGATGGAGATACCAGCACCGCCAACCTGGTGCTGAACATCACCAACCTCAACGACCCGGTCACCCTCAATGGCCTCAATGTCGCGGGTGGCGAACTGTCGGTCTACGAGAAGAACCTGAGCGATGGCAGCGCCCCGAATGCTGGCGCGCTGACCCAGTCCGGTACCTTCACGGTGACCGCACCGGATGGTCTGCAAACGCTGAGCGTGGGTGGCATCAACGTGATCAGCGGCGGGGTGGTGGCAACGTTCCCACAAGTCCTGACTACGCCCTTGGGCAACACGCTGACCGTCATCGGCTACAACGCGAGCACCGGGGTGGTCTCCTACAGCTACACGTTGCTGGACAACGAAGCCCATGCGAATGCCGGCGGAATCAATAGCCTGACCGAAAGCTTCACGGTCACCGCGACCGATACCGACGGCAGCACCAACAGTGGCAGCCTCGACGTGAATATCGTCGACGACGTGCCGACGGCGGTGGCGGACAGCAACGCCTCGGTGGCGACCGAAGCGGCCACGGTGCTGACCGGCAACGTACTGACCAACGATGTGCAAGGCGCTGACCGTGTCGTCGGACCGATCACCGCAGGCACCTTCGTGGGCACCTACGGCACCCTGGTCCTGGCGGCGGATGGTTCCTACACCTACACCCTGAACCCTGCGGATACGGACTTCTTCAATCTGCACGGTGGCGGCACGGGTACCGAGACATTCACCTACACCCTGAAAGACGCCGACGGAGATACCAGCACCGCCAACCTGGTGCTGGATATCAAGAACCTCAACGACCCGGTCACCCTCAATGGCCTCAATGTCGCGGGTGGTGAACTGTCGGTCTACGAGAAGAACCTGAGTGATGGCAGCGCTCCGAACGCAGGTGCGCTGACCCAGTCCGGTACCTTCACGGTGACCGCACCGGATGGTCTGCAAACGCTGAGCGTGGGTGGCATCAACGTGATCAGCGGCGGGGTGGTGGCGACGTTCCCACAAGTCCTGACCACGCCCTTGGGCAACACGCTGACCGTCACCGGCTACAACGCGAGCACCGGTGTGGTCTCCTACAGCTACACCCTGCTGGACAACGAAGCCCATGCGAATGCCGGAGGAATCAACAGCCTGACCGAAAGCTTCACCGTCACCGCGACCGATACCGACGGCAGCACCAACAGCGGCACGCTGGACGTGAATATCGTCGACGACGTACCAACGGCGGTGGCGGACAGTAATGCCTCGGTGGCGACCGAAGCGGCCACGGTGCTGACCGGCAACGTACTGACCAACGATGTGCAAGGCGCTGACCGTGTCGTCGGACCGATCACCGCAGGCACCTTCGTGGGCACCTACGGCACCCTGGCCCTGGCGGCGGATGGTTCCTATACCTACACCCTGAACCCTGCGGATACGGATTTCTTCAATCTGCACGGTGGCGGCACAGGTACCGAGACATTCACCTACACCCTGAAAGACGCCGACGGAGATACCAGCACCGCCAACCTGGTGCTGAACATCAAGAACCTCAACGACCCGGTCACCCTCAATGGCCTCGGTGTCCCGGGTGGCGAACTGTCGGTCTACGAGAAGAACCTGAGCGATGGCAGCGCCCCGAACGCCGGTGCGCTGACCCAGTCCGGGACGTTCACGGTGACCGCTCCGGATGGCCTGCAGACCCTGAGCGTGGGTGGCATCAACGTGATCAGCGGCGGAGTGGTGACGACGTTCCCACAAACCCTGACCACACCGTTGGGCAATACGCTGAAGGTCACCGGCTACAACCCAAGCACGGGTGTTGTGTCCTACAGCTACACCCTGTTGGATAACGAAGCCCATGCGAATGCCGGAGGAATCAACAGCCTGACCGAAAGCTTCACCGTCACCGCGACCGACACCGATGGCAGCACCAACAGCGGCACGCTGGACGTGAATATCATCGATGACGTGCCGACCGCGCGTGCGGACTCGGTCACGGTGACCGAGGGCGATACGGTGACGGGCAATGTCCTTGGCAATGACACCAAGGGCGCTGACGATCCGGGGAGCAATGTGGTGGTGGGCGTGCGCGCCGGCGGCAATACCTCGACCTCGGCGATCGGTTCGCTGAACACCAATGTCGTTGGCACCTACGGCACCCTGACCCTGGATGCCGCGGGCAATGCGGTGTACCACGCCAATCCCAACGCGGTGGCCGCGGCGGGTGCCCAGGATGTGTTCACCTACACCATCCGCGATGCGGACGGCGACGAAAGCACCACCACGCTGACCGTCAATGTGAAGGACTGCTCGCTGATTGCGGGTCAGGATCAAGACATCACGGTGTACGAAAAGGCTCTGGACTTGAGCAAGGACGGCCAGGATCTTGCCGCCGGGACCGTCGTTGGCAGCGAGCCGGGCAATACCGGGGAAACCGGTTCAGGGACATTGGTGGGATCGGTATCGGGCGGCTCCGGGGCGATCACCTACAGCCTGGTCGGAAGCGCGACTGGGTCCTATGGCCAGATCCAGTTGCTCGCGGACGGCTCCTACAAATACACCCTGACCTCGGCGCCGAAGACACCGGGTGGTACCAACGACGGCGCCAATGTGATGAGCGAGTCCTTCACCTACAAGGCGACGGATGCCCTTGGCAACTTCACCACCAGCACCATCCAGATCAATATCGTCGATGACGTACCCACGGCCGTGGGCGCGACCCGGTCGGTCACGCCAGGGCAGGTGGACTCCAACCTGCTGCTGGTGATCGACGTGTCCGGCAGCATGAACGATGACTCCGGTGTACCGGGATTGACCCGACTGCAACTGGCCAAGCAGGCGATCAGCGCATTGCTCGACAAGTACGATGATCTGGGCGATGTGAAGGTACAGATCGTCACCTTCTCCAGTGGCGCCACCGGACAATCGGCGGTGTGGGTCTCGGTCGCTCAGGCCAAGACCATCGTCAACGGCCTCAGCGCCAGTGGCTCCACCTACTACGACTCGGCGACGACCCAGGCGCAGACCGCGTTCAGCACTGCAGGAAAAATCACCGGTGCACAGAACATCACCTACTTCTTCTCGGACGGTGAGCCTACGTCGGGGCACGCCATCTCTGGCACCAGGGAAACCACCTGGACCAACTTCCTGGATAGTAACGGGATCAAGTCCTACGCCATTGGCCTAGGCAGTGGGGTCAATGCTGGCAACCTCAATCCGCTGGCATACGACGGCAGCACTCACACCGACACCAATGCTACCGTGGTCACCGATCTCAACCAGCTGAACTCGGTGCTCTCCGGCACAGTGCAAGGCGCGCCGGTCACCGGCAGCCTGATGAGTGGTGGCACCTTCGGCGCCGATGGTGGTTTCATCAAATCGCTGGTGATCGACGGCACGACCTACACCTACGATCCGAAGGGCAATTCCAACCAAGGGTCCTACGCTGCCAGTGGCGGTACCGACCGTGGCACGTTCGATACCTCGACCAACAGCATCACCGTGAAAACCCTGATTGGCGGTTCGATCGTGGTGGACATGGACACTGGCGATTTCACCTACACACCGCCGAAGGACAACGGTACCAGTCGGGTGGAAAACATCGGCTTCGTGGTCAGTGACAACGACGGTGACCTGAGCAATGCCAGCCTGGTGGTCAACATCTACACCAACACCGCACCAGTGGCGGGGGCCGATCATGTCATCACCAATATCCTTTCCGCCAATATCACGGTACCGGCCGAAGCCCTGGTGGCCAACGATACGGATGCCCACAACGATCGCCTGAACGCGTCGCCGATCACCTTCAATACCGGCTGGGCGGCACGGGGTGCCGACTTCACGGTGGGCAACAGCACGCCGACGGTTGTCTTCAACGGCACCGGCAACAGTCTGCCGAACCAGGTGAAGGACATTACCCGCAGTACCTTTACCGGTACCGCGTCCTCCACGACCGCGGCGGTGATCGTCGCCGGTTATCTGGGCTCGGTGACGTCGGCCAACCCCAACGACGAAGACCTGATCACGGTGACCTTGAAACAGGGCGAGAGCCTGAAGCTAGATCATGATCGTCCGGTTGGCAATGTGCTGATGGAATGGAAGGACGATACCGGCAATTATCAGACGATTGCCGACGGCAGTTCCTTCGTCGCCAGTCATGACGGGGTCTACAGCATCCATGTGGTCAACCTGACCAACAGCAGCGGCGGTGGTAGCGCCAACAACGCGGAAAACTACCAGTTGACCATGACCATCGATTACGCCGGAGCGGCCAACAGCACACCGCAGTACAACGGCAGCTACACCGTCACCGACGGGCATGGCGGTACGGCGACCGGCGCGGTGGACATCAACTACCAGGACAGTTCGACCCTGACCGGTACCGTGAACGCCGACACCCTGCTCGGCGGCAGCGGCAACGACACCCTCAACGCCGGCGATGGCAACGATGTGCTGGTCGGTGGGGACGGCAATGACTCGCTGTATGGCGGCAACGGCAATGATCTGTTGATCGGCGGGCCTGGTAACGACCTGCTCGACGGTGGCAGCGGTATCGACACCGCTAGCTATGCCAGTGCCACCAGCGGGGTGACGGTGAACCTGTCCATCGCGGCCCAGCAGAATACCGGGGGTGCCGGGCTGGACACCCTGGTGTCGATCGAGAACCTGATCGGTTCGGACTACAACGACACCCTGACCGGCGACGGTAACGCCAACGTGCTGCAGAGCGGGCTGGGCAATGACATCCTGAACGGTGGAGGCGGGGACGATGTGCTGATTGGCGGGCGCGGCGACGACACCCTGACGGGCGGTCCGGGGGCCGATACCTTCCTCTGGCAACTGGGTGACAACGGGCATGACGTGGTCACCGACTTCACTCCGGGGACCGACCGGCTGGACCTATCGCAACTGCTGCAGGGCGAGAACGCCACCAGCGCGTCGCTGGACGATTACCTGCACTTCAAGGTGACCGGCAGTGGCGCCAGCGTGGTGTCGACCATCGAGGTGAGCTCGGTGGCCGGTGCTGCGCCAACCCAGACCATCGACCTGGCGGGGGTCGACCTGGCCCAGCATTACGGGGTGACGGCGGGCGCGGGCGGGGTGATCGCGGCGGGGGCGGATACCGCGACCATCATCAACGGGATGTTGAATGACCAATCGTTGAAGGTGGATACGGTGTAAGGATTCAATGGGGCCGCAACGCGGCCCCAGCCATAGGGCTCAGCCCGGCCGCTGCAGGGTTTTCTGTCGCAGGATATAAATCGATACCAGCACCGCGCTGGTCAGCATGAACCCCCGTGCCCAGGGCGAAGGCACCAGGTAACAGGACAGGCTGATGCTCGCCCACATCAGTCCGATGGCGTAGACCTTGCCCTTGAGGGGAATCCCCTCGCCACTGAGGTAATCGCGAATCCACGGCCCCAGCCGTGGATGATTCACCAGCCAGTCATGGAAACGCGGCGAACTGCGGGCGAAACAGGCGGCGGCGAGCAATAGAAAAGGGGTGGTTGGCAATACCGGAAGGAAGATGCCAATCACCCCCAACGCGACACTGAGCCAGCCGGCGGCCAGCAGCAGGTAGCGCACGGCCGCGAACTCAGTGGTGGCGGGGTTTGAGCAGAGCCGGTTTCTCGTCTGGCGCATGGCACAGCAGGTACAGCGCGGTCAGCGCTTCCGGAATCTGCACGATCATGTCGTCCATCAGGTTGGCGTCGCTGGCGATATCGGCGAATTCAGGCTGTTCGTCGAACAGGCCGGAACCGACCATGATCGGCAGGAGCATCTCGCTGACTTCTTCCTCGGCGCTTTCGAACCAGGCTTCCTCGCGCAGGAACACGCCTTCCATGAAGCCGATGCACCAGCCGCGCAGGTCGGAATCGTCCGGTTCCTCGCCCAGGTCGAGGTCGCAGGGCAGCTCGAACTCTTCGTCGCTGGCCAGTTGGCGGGCGATATGCGCCTTGAGCTGGATCAGGGTGGCTTCGATCTCGGCGCGCTGGGCGTCGCTGGAATAGTGCGGCTCCTCGGAGAACAGGGCGTCGATCCATTCGCGCTCCGGTACCTCTTCGGCGCAGATCGACAGCGCGGTCAGGTAGCCGTGGGCGGCAACGTAGTCCAACGCCTCTTCATGCAGCTCGTCGGCGTCGAGGAAGGCTTGCAGGCGGGTCAATTGCTCAGCGAAGGACATTAGGGGCTACCTTGGAAACGGAACGATGTTGAATTCTAGCATTTAGCGGCCCCCGCAAGGCAAAGGATGACTGTCTATCGTGCGGTCGTCCTGCACGGGCGGGGGCTCGGGTATACTGCCGGCTTTTTTCCGCCGGGGCGGGGATTTCCCCCGGTAAAAGCCGCTTGCGTTTTTTCACGTGAGCTGCGGACGGTTTTCATCCAGCCTGTGGGGCCGGGATGGGTTCACGATTTTTGGAGTGGTTATGCTCGAACAGGCTCAGCGCGTTCTCCGCGATATCTTCGGCTACGACAGCTTCCGCGGTCGCCAGGGGGCGATCATCGAACGCGTGGCCAAGGGCGGCGACGCGCTGGTGCTGATGCCCACCGGTGGCGGCAAGTCCCTGTGTTTCCAGGTTCCGGCGCTGCTGCGCGATGGCCTGGCGGTGGTGGTTTCGCCGCTGATCGCGCTGATGGAAGACCAGGTGGCGACCCTCGACGAGCTGGGCGTGGCCGCCGCCTCGCTGAACTCGACCATGAGCTCCGAGCAGCAGCGCGAGCTGGCCGGGCGCATCCGGCGCGGCGAGCTGAAAATGCTCTACCTGGCCCCTGAACGCCTGGTCCAGCCGCGCATGCTGGATTTCCTGCGCGAGCTCGACATCGCCCTGTTCGCCATCGACGAGGCCCACTGCGTGTCGCAATGGGGCCACGATTTCCGTCCCGAATACCTGCAACTGGGCCAGTTGGCCGAGCTTTTCCCCCAGGTGCCGCGCATTGCCCTGACCGCCACCGCGGACATGCGCACCCGTGAAGAGATCGTCAACCGCCTGCACCTGGACAATGCCGAACGCTTCCTCTCCAGCTTCGACCGGCCGAACATTTTCTACCGCATCGTGCCCAAGGAGCAGCCGCGCAAGCAGTTGCTGGCGTTCCTCGGCGAGCGCCGTGGCAACGCCGGGATCGTCTATTGCCTGTCGCGCAAGAAGGTCGACGAAGTCGCCGCGTTCCTCTGCGACCAGGGTTTCCCGGCCTTGCCGTACCACGCCGGCCTGCCCGCCGAGACCCGGGCGGCCAACCAGCGCCGCTTCCTCAACGAGGAAGGGCTGATCATGGTCGCGACCATCGCCTTCGGCATGGGCATCGACAAGCCCAACGTGCGTTTCGTCGCCCACCTCGACCTGCCCAAGTCGCTGGAGGCCTATTACCAGGAAACCGGTCGCGCCGGCCGTGACGGCCTGCCCGCCGATGCCTGGATGGCCTACGGCCTGCAGGACATGGTGATGCTCAAGCAGATGCTGCAGAACTCCGAAGGTGATGAGCGACACAAGCGCATCGAGCAGCACAAGCTCGACGCCATGCTCGCCCTCTGCGAGGAAACCCGCTGCCGCCGCCAGGCCCTGCTGCGCTACTTCGACGAAGAACTGCCGCAGCCGTGCGGGCACTGCGACAACTGCGTCGACGGCGTGCAGACCTGGGATGCCACCGAAGCGGCGCGCCAGGCCCTGTCGGCGATCTACCGCACCGGCCAGCGCTATGGCGTCGGCCACCTGGTGGATGTGCTGCTGGGCAAGGACAACGAGAAGGTGCGCAATTTCGGTCACGAGAAACTGTCCGTGTACGGCGTCGGCAAAAGCCGTTCCGAGAGCGAGTGGCGCTCGCTGTTCCGCCAGTTGGTGGCTCGCGGCCTGGTGGATGTCGACCTCGACGGCTATGGCGGTCTGCGGCTGTCCGACACCTGCCGGCCTTTGCTGCGTGGCGAAGTGACCCTGGAACTGCGCCGTGACCTCAAGCCGCAGACCAGCAGCAAGGGCAGCAGCAGTGGCGGCAGCCCGGCCAGTCAGCTGGTGCGCGGCGACGAGCGCGAGCAGTGGGAGGCGCTGCGCACCCTGCGGCGCAAGCTGGCCGAGGAGCACGGCGTACCGCCTTACGTCATCTTCCCCGATTCGACCCTGCTGGAAATGCTTCGCAGCCAGCCTACCAGTCTGGCCGAGATGGCCCGGGTCAGCGGTGTCGGCGCGCGCAAGCTGGAGCGCTACGGCGAGGCGTTCCTCGAAGTGCTTGGCGGCGGTGCCGAGGCGCCGCCGGTGGTCACCGACCTGCGTCACGAACTGGTCAGCCTGGCCCGCGCCGGCATGACCCCGGCGCAGATCGCCGGACAACTGAAATGCAGCGAAAAGAACGTCTACAGCCTGCTGGCCGAGGCCATCGGGCGTCAGGAACTGTCGCTGGAACAGGCCCTGGATCTGCCACAGGACCTGCTGGCGGAAGTGCAGGACGCGTTCCTCGATGGTGAAGGCGAACTGCCGCCGGTGGCGGAAATCAGCCCGCTGTTCGGCGCGCGGGTGCCGGAAGGGGTGCTCTACTGCGTGCGCGCCGCGCTGGCGGCCGAATTCGAGATGTGATCGGGGTTGTCACGATTTCTTACGTTTGCTCTGGAACGCCGTCCAGATGGATCTTGCCTAAGCGCAATGGACATGGTTAGCTGACTAATAATTAGTTCTGAATAAGAGTTTTTCATGTCCCTGACCGATCAACACCGCTTCGGCATGCAACTGGCCCATATGTCCCGGGGCTGGCGTGCCGAGCTGGACCGCCGCCTGGCGGGCCTGAACCTGTCCCAGGCCCGTTGGCTGGTGCTGCTGCACCTCGCCCGTTTCGATGAAGCCCCGACCCAGCGCGAGCTGGCCCAGAGCGTTGGTGTCGAAGGGCCGACCCTGGCGCGTTTGCTCGACAGCCTGGAGTCCCAGGGGCTGGTGAAACGCCAGGCGGTGGTGGAAGACCGCCGAGCCAAGAAGATCGTCCTGTGCCCGCCGGCCAAGCCGTTGATCGACCAGATCGAAACCATCGCCAATGCGCTGCGGGTGGAGTTGTTCACCGGGGTGGACGAGGACGATCTGGCGGTGTGCATGCGGGTTCACACCCGGATCCTGGCCAATCTGGAAAAGTCCAAGGTCTGATGTAGCGGGGCCGCAAAGCGGCCCCGAATACGTTCAGAAGGTCTGCCCGAGATTCAGATACACCGCCTTCTGATCCTCGCTGTTGAATCCATAACTGAAACTCAACGGCCCCAAGGGCGTATCGAAGCCGAGGAAGATGCTCGCGGCATTGATGTAGCCACTGTCGAATTCGTTGTCGTTGTTCCACACCCGTCCGCGTTCCAGCGACCCGCCCAGGTACAACGGGAAATCCAGCGGCAGATAGGCCCGTGGCGTCAGCCGCCGGTAATACACCACCCGCGCCAGGCTCAGGTTCTGTCCCGACAGCGAGTTCTGGCGGAACCCCGACAACTGCCGTGCGCCGCCCATCACCATGCTCGAGATCACCACCTCGGCATCGTCCAGTGTGCGTCCGTAGCGTCCGCCCAGGACGAAGGTGTCCGGGCCACTGCTCAGCGCCTTGTCCAGCTTGAGATCCCACTGCCGATAGCGCTGGTCCGAACCCAGGTCCGGCTCGAACTGGCGCAGGGTCAGGCGGATGTCTTCGCCACCGTGGGGAAAGTAGACGTTGTCCAGGGTGTCGAACGAGTACTTCAACTCGTAGAAGCCTTCGTTGAAGCTGACCTTGGGCAGGTCCTGATCGCCGACTCGCACCTCGGCCTGGCCCCAGGCCTGGCCGACGCCAAGGCGCACTTCGCCGCTGGTGCCGATCTGCCGACCGACGTTGAGGCCGAAACCGTAGCGTTCCAGGCGGTATTCGGCGACGGGGTCGTTGTCCAGGGTCGCTTCGATGTTCTGTGAGCCAAGGTTGAGGAACGGCGCGATGAAGTAGCGCGAGCCGGCGTCCAGCGGCTGGTAGAACTCACTGTACAGCTCCTGCAGGTCACCGATCTGCGCCCGCGTCAGCCATTCCGCGCCGAGCTGATTGATGCCGTTGACCCGATAGCTCGCACCGAGGTTGAAGGCACTGTCGCCGCGCATGTCATCCGACAGGTTCAGGCCCAGGCGCAGGTAGTCGGTGCCGCCAGTACGGCCGCGGGCGTTGATCACCAGGCTGTGCTCCTTGCCCTTGTGCACCACGCGGTACTGCACCCGGTCGAAATAGTCCAGGCCATACAGGGTGCCCATGTCGGTCTGCAGGCGACCCAGGTCCAGTGGCTCGCCGACGGGCTGGCGGATGTAGTAGCGGATCACGTCGTCGCTGACCTTGGAGTCGTTCTCGATGCGGATCGCGGTGATCAGCGGCGTGCGCTGGTCGGGTGAGCGCGCCACCGCCAGCTGGAGGTCGCCTTCGGGCGGGCGCAGGGCGACGAGGCGGTTATCGAGGATGCGGGTGGCGCGATAGCCGGCCTCCATCATTTCCTCGGCACGGCCGAAGTCAGTGGCACTGATGCTGGCCAGCGGCGGCTGGATCAGGATATCCTCGCGCCGCAGCGCCGCCAGTTGTTCCTCGGAGTTGCGTCGGGTCATCAGGGTGATGGACTGGTTGAGCACATCGACCACCGTGCCCAGTTGCTTGCGATTGCGCAGCGGCGTGCCGATATCGACGACGATGGCCACGTCGACCCCCATCTCACGGACGATATCCAGCGGAATGTTGTCGACCATACCGCCGTCCACCAGCAGCCGGCCGTCCAGTTCCACCGGGGCGAATACCGCCGGGATCGACATGCTGGCGCGGATCACCTGGGGCAGGTGACCGCGGTTGAACACCACTTTCTCGCCGCTGGCGATATCGGTGGCGACGGCACGGAACGGGATCGGCAACTTGTCGAAATCCCGGGTATCGCTGGTATGTGCCAGCAGGCTTTCCAGCAACAGCGCCAGGTTCTGCCCCTGGATCACCCCCAGCGGCAGGCCGAGACTGCCGTCATCGCGGAAACTGATCTTCTGCTTGACCAGGAAGTCGCGGTCGTCCTGCTTGCGCCGGAACGGGATGTCCTTGCGCGGCGGGGCGTCGGACAGGGCCTGCTGCCAGTCGATGCTGCGCGCCAGTTTTTCCAGCTCCTCGACCTTGTAGCCGGAGGCATAGAGTCCGCCGATCACCGCGCCCATGCTGGTACCGGCGATCGCGTCGATCTTCACGCCCTGTTCCTCCAGGGCCTTGAGCACGCCGATATGGGCCAGGCCGCGGGCGGCGCCGCCGGACAGGACCAGGCCGACCTTGGGCCGGGCGGCCTCGGCGGCGAACAGGGAAAACGGCACAACGGCCAGAAGCAGGCTCAACAACAGACGGCGCATCGTGATTCTCGGAACCAGGGGCAAACCGCTAGTATAAGCGCCACACATTTTGTTTGAGGTTGTTGCCGTGAGCGCGTCGAAGCCGGAAATCGTCATCACCTACTGCACCCAGTGCCAATGGCTGCTGCGTGCCGCCTGGCTTGCCCAGGAACTGCTCAGCACCTTCAGCGATGACCTCGCCAGGGTGGCGCTGGAGCCCGCCACCGGGGGCAATTTCCGCATCACCTGCGACGGCGTGCAGATCTGGGAGCGCAAGGCCGATGGCGGCTTCCCGGAAGCCAAGGTGCTCAAGCAGCGGGTGCGTGACCGGATCGATCCGCAGCGCGATCTGGGCCACAACGATCGTTAATGCTCGGCGGCCGCCTTGCGCGTCTCGCTGCTGGCGGCAAGGCGACTGGAGATGACGATGGCGAAGATGATCAGCGCGCCACCGACCAGCATGCGTGGCGTCGGCGTTTCGGCGAAGAGCATCCAGGCGACGGCGATCCCGTAGATCGGCTCCATGGCGAACACCACCGCGGCGGTGCGCGCCTTGATCACGCCCAGCGCGGCGACGAACAGGCTGTGCGCGACACCGGTGCAGAACACCCCGAGCAGGCCTATCCACAGCCAGTCCAGCGGTGCTACCTGGCCCAACATCGGCGCGGCGAAGGGCACCAGGCACAAGGCGACCACCAGGTTCTGGCACATGGCTGCCTGCACTGCCGGAATCCTGCCGGAGCCGGCGCGGTTGGTCAGTGACAGCAGGGAAAACAGCAGTCCGGACAGCAGCGACCAGAGCAGGCCGCCAGTGGCCTCGCTGGCCAGGTCGAACGCCGGTGTGACCAGCACCAGGCCGGTGCTGACCAGGCCCACCAGAAGCAGTTCGTTCGCGCGGATCCGCTCCCGGAACAGCAGGCCTTCGAGCAGCACGGTAAAGGCCGGGAAACTGGCGAACCCAAGCGTTGCGATGGCCACGCCGGCGACCTTCACCGCGATGAAGAAGCTCACCCAGTGCCCGGCCAGCAGCACGCCGCCCAGCGCCAGGCGCCGCCAGTCCCTGCCTTGCAGAGGTGTCCAGCCCGGTCCGGCGAGACGGGCGAACAGACCGAGGGCAAGCACGGCGAAGGCGGCACGGCCGAACACGATGATCGCGGGCGAGGCGCTGGCGAGCTTGCCGAAGACGCCGGTCAGGCCGAAGAACAGCGCGCCGATATGCAGGGCGCCGAGGGCGGTGCGGTGGTTCATGACAGTCCTTGATGAGTCGGGAAACAGCGCGGCCAGTCTAAGGCGCCTGGCGCGGCGCTGTCTGTCGCGATCCTCGCGTCAGTTGTCGCCGGACTCGCGGCGCAGCGCGCCGGGGCTGCGACCGAAGGCCTTGAGCATGGCGGCGGCGAAGGCGCTCTGGGAACTGTAGCCGACCCGGCTGGCGATCTCGCCGATAGGCAGTGTGCTGCCTTGCAGCAGTTGCCGAGCGCGCAGCAGGCGGCGCTGGCGGATGTAGTCCATGGGCGTGATGCCGCGCTCGGCCATGAAGCGCGCGTGCAGGCGAGCGCTGGACAGGCCGGCGAGACGCGCCAGGTCAGCGACCTGCAGCGGATAGGCGGCGTACTGCTCGATATGCGTATCGAAGGCCGCGTAGGGCAGTTGCCGTTGCGCCAGCGGCACCGCGCTGGCGCTGTTCAGGCTGGCGAGCAGGAGCACCGCGCCCTGGCGGGCGATCAGCGGGTCGCCGACCGGACTGTGCGCCAGCCAGTCCACCAGTTGCTGCTGGCGGCTGTCCAGCAGCAAGGGGCCGGGGCGTTCGAGCAGGCGCTGGCACGCGGCGCTGCGCTCACCCAGGCTCTGCGCCAGCCAGTTGTCGGCGGGCACATCGAGGACCAGGCAGTGGCTGCCGGCATCGCTGCCGCAGGTGTGATGGGCGCCGGCCGGGATCACCATGAGGTCCTGGCGCTCGATGCGTCCACCGCGTCCTTCCACCTCGAAATCCAGGCGCCCGCGCAGACCGAAGACCAACTGCGGGTGTTCGTGGGCGTGGGCGATCAGGTCGTCGCGGTAGTGGCGCAGGGAAAGGATCGAACCGCCGCTCATCGTGCTGTGTCCGCAGAGGGGTAAAGGCACACAGTGTACGCCCTGGCGCTTGTCATGGGATTGCCGCATGGCTGTCATGGGCGATTCACCGCGGCTTGGCAAGCTCGCCGAAAGCCCGCCGGAGCCAGCCCATGAACAGTGCCGCGTCGATCAAGCCCACGCGCAAGCAGCGCGTGCGCACCTTGTGGATTTCCGACGTGCACCTGGGCACCCGGGATTGCCAGGCCGAACACCTGTCGCAGTTTCTCAAGCGCTACCACGCCGACCGCATCTACCTGGTCGGCGACATCATCGACGGCTGGAAGCTGCGCGGCGGCATGTACTGGCCGCAGGCCCACACCAACGTGATCCGCCGCCTGCTGACCATGAGCAAGCGCGGCACCGAAGTGATCTACGTCACCGGCAACCACGACGAATTCCTGCGCCGTTACTCCAAGCTGATCCTCGGCAACATCCACCTGGTGGACCAGGCCGAGCACCTTACCCTCGACGGCCGTCGCCTGCTGGTGATCCACGGCGACCAGTTCGACGTCATCACCCGCTATCACCGCTGGCTGGCGTTCCTCGGCGATTCGGCCTACGAATTCACCCTTACGCTCAACCGCTGGCTCAACTACTGGCGCGCGCGCTATGGCTACGGCTATTGGTCGCTGTCGGCGTACCTGAAGCACAAGGTCAAGACCGCGGTGAACTTCATCAGCGACTTCGAGGAGGCGATCGCCCACGAGTGCGTGAAGCAGGGCTTCCACGGGGTGGTGTGCGGGCATATCCACCATGCCGAGATCCGCAAGGTAGGGGAGGTGGATTACCTCAATTGCGGGGATTGGGTGGAGTCCTGCACGGCGCTGATCGAGCACTGGGACGGCCATATCGAGCTGTATCGGCTGGCGGATGACCAGGCGCGGCAGGTGCAGGAGGAGGCGCGGGTCGCCGAGTCCGTGCAAGGCTGACGGGCCTCATCGCTGCGGTTCGGCGCCCCGCCAGGTCAGCTTCAGAAGCTGACCTTCCCCCGCAACATGTCGCGGTACATCACGAAATCCCCCAGCAAGCTGTAGAACGGATGGCTGAAGGTAGCCGGCCGGTTCTTCTCGAAGAAGAAATGCCCGATCCAGGCAAATCCATATCCCGCGAATGGCACCGCCAGCAGCAATAGCCATTGGCCGCTGGCGATGGTGTAGGCGAGCAGGGCGATCACCAGGGTGGTGCCGACGAAGTGCAGGCGACGGCAGGCCGGATTGGCGTGTTCGTTGAGGTAGTACGGGTAGAACTGCGCAAAGCTGTCGAACTGTCGAGGACTTGCCACGGGTGAGGTGCCTCCTTGTTATTGTCTGTTTTCTGAATCGTACGGCGTGGAGCCTGAACCGAGTCTAGAGTCAGTAGCTGTATCAGCAAGTGACAATAGGCGCCACTTTAGTATCCTTGCGTCTTACCCAAACCAGAGCCAGCCATGAGCGAGAGAACCACGTCAGCAAGCTGGGCCTCGGGGATTGTCAAGGCTCTCGAACTGGAAGGACTGGACTGTCCGGCCCTCTTCAACAAGCTCGGCCTGGACTTCGCCGCGCTCAGCGACCCCGATGCCCGCTTCACCCAGGATTCCATGACCCGCCTCTGGCAACTCGCCGAGGACCTGTCCGGCAATCGCGCCATCGGCCTGAACATGTCCCGGGTGGTCAGGCCGGCGTCGTTTCATGTGGTCGGCTATGCGCTGATGTCCAGCCGTACCCTGGCCGAAGGCTTCGAGCGCCTGGTGCGCTACCAGCGGATCATCGCCGAAAGCTCCGACCTGAGTTTCCTGCTCGGTCCGGAAGGGCATGCGCTGATCCTGACCGTGCACGGCGATCACCTGCCGCCGACCCGGCACAGCTCGGAGGCATCGCTGGCCTGCGCTCTGTCGCTGTGCAGCTGGCTCAGCGGGCGCACGATCCAGCCACGCCGGGTGCTGATCCAGGGGCCGCAACCCGAGGATATCGAGCCGTACAGGACCGCCTTCCACTCACCCCTGACCTTCAGCGCGTCCTATGACGCGATCATCTTCGATCCCGTCGACCTGCAGTCGCCCCTGCCCACGGCCAACGAGGCCATGGCGCGGTTGCACGATCGTTTCGCGGGGGAATATCTGGCGCGTTTCTCGGAAAGCCGCGTCACCCATCGCGCGCGGCAGGTCCTGTGCCGGGTGTTGCCGCAAGGCGAGCCCAAGCGCGAGCTGGTGGCCCAGGCGTTGCACCTGTCCCAGCGCACCTTGCAGCGCCGCCTGCAGGAGGAGGGCACCAGTTTCCAGGCGTTGCTCGACGACACTCGTCGCGAACTGGCCGAGCAGTATCTCGCCCAACCCGGCATGACCTTGCTGGAAACCGCCTATCTGCTGGGGTTCGCCGATCCGAGCAATTTCTTCCGCGCCTTTCGCCGCTGGTTCGATGTCACGCCGGGCGAGTACCGTGCCCGGCGCCATGGCCTGAACCAGGGCGAGGCCGAAGCCCTCAGTGACGCCAGAACGCCGGCATGCACAGAACCAGTACGGTGATGATCTCCAGGCGACCGAGCAGCATGCCGCCCGCCAGGATCCACTTGGCCGCGTCCGGCAGTGTCGCGAAGTTGCCCGCCGGGCCGATGGTCTCGCCCAGGCCCGGGCCGACGCCGGACACGGTACTGGCGGCGCCGGTCAGGGCGGTCATCCAGTCGACCCCGAGCAGCGACAGCAGCAGGGCGATCCCGCAGATGGTGATGGCGAAGAAGAACGAGAAGGTCAGGATCGAACGGACGATCTCTTCGTCGAGACGGTGACCGTTGTACTTCTGCTTGATCACCGCGCGCGGGTGGATCAGCTGGTTCAGCGAGGCCTTGAGCAGGATGTAGGCGACCTGGAAGCGGAAGATCTTGATGCCGCCGGCGGTGGAGCCGGAGCAGCCGCCGATGAAGCCCAGGTAGAAGAACAGCATCAGCGAGAAGTTGCCCCACAGGCTGTAGTCGCCGAGGGCGAAGCCGGTGGTGGTGACCACCGAGGTGACGTTCAGGGCGACGTGGCGCAGGGCGTCGAGCCAGTGCAGCTTGGTGGTGGCCCAGTACCAGGTGCCGAGCACGATCCAGGTCACCACCAGCAACAGGAGCAGGCCCTGGACCTGCTGGTCCCTGATCAGCGCCTTGCGGTTGCCGCGCAGGGTCGCGACGTACAGGGTGAAGGGCACGCTGCCGAGGATCATCACCACCACCGCGACCCAGTGCACCGCCGGCTGGTCCCACTTGGCCAGGGACAGGTCCGAGGTGGAGAAACCGCCGGTGGAAATCGCCGACATGGCGTGGTTGATCGCGTCGAACACGCTCATCCCCGCCCACCAGAAGGCCAGGCTGCCGACGATGGTGATGGCGATGTACACCAGGACGATCGACTTGGCCACCATGTGCGAGCGCGGCATGACCTTTTCCGAGCGGTCCGAGGATTCGGTCTGGAACAGGCGCATGCCACCGATGCGCAGCAGCGGCAGGATCGCTACCGCCATGCCGATGAAGCCGATACCGCCGAGCCAGTGCAGCAGCGAGCGCCACATGAGGATGCCCGGCGACATGTCGTCCAGGCCGCTGAGCACGGTGGCGCCGGTGGCAGTGATGCCGGACATGCTTTCGAAGAAGGCGTCGGTGTAGCTGATGTGCTGGGTCAGGAGAAACGGCAGGGCGGCGAAGATGCACACCACCAGCCAGCTGCTCACCGTCAGCAGGTACATGTCCCGCGGGCGCAGGTGCACGTGGGCCGGACGCCCCGGCACGACCAGGGCGAGGCCGGCGACGAAGGTGATCAGGCTCGACCAGAGGAACGACGGCATGTCGCCGGTGCGCTCGAAGATGACCAGCGTCGCCATGGGGACGGTCATGCTGATCGCCAGGGTGATCAGGAAGATGCCGATAATGAAACCGATGATCCTTAAGGTCGGCAACGCCACCATGTACTCAGCCCTGACTCGAAACGGAAGGGCGCCATTCTACCTGTGGTCCTTTTTAAGTAAACGTCGCAGTGGCGTTTGCGTGGTCGGGCACTAGAATGAGGGTCCATTTTTTCCACTGGAGGGTAGCCGATGGAGGCTCTCGACGCTTTGCTCAACCGTGTTTCCGTTCCGCGCCTGACCGAGCCCGCGCCCAACGCCGCGCAGCGCGAGGGCTTGTTCCAGGCGGCCCTGCGCGCGCCGGATCATGGTCAACTGCGACCGTGGCGCTTCCTCACCGTCGAAGGCGAGGCGCGGGTCAAGCTGGGTGAGCTGTTCGCCGAGGCGGTGGCGCAGAAGGGCGACGCCGACCAGGCCGCGCTGGACAAGGCGCGCGCCATGCCGATGCGCGCACCGTTGCTGGTGTTGGTGATCGCCCGGACCCGCGAGCATTTCAAGGTGCCGGTCTCCGAGCAACTGCTGGCGGCGGGCTGCGCGGCCCATGGCATCCTGATCGCGGCCCATGCCCAGGGCATCGGCGCGGTGTGGCGCACCGGGGACATGGCCTATTCGGCGCATGTGGCCAAGGGGCTGGGGCTGGAGGAGGGTGAGGAACTGATCGCCTTCCTCTACCTCGGTACGCCGATCAGCGAGCCGCGCACGGCGCCGGTGCTGAAGACCGAGGATTTCGTCAGCGCCTGGGGCTGACTGACCGGTGGGGCCTCATCGCGGGCAACGCCCGCTCCTACAGGTATCGCGGGCAACGCCGAACCCTGTGGGAGCGGGCGTTGCCCGCGACAAGGTTCTCAAGGTTTCCACATCAGGCGCTGGCAGTGCCTTGAGCCGGCAACACCAGCGTCGCCACGAAGCCACCTTCCGGATGATTGGCCAACTGCAGACTCCCGCCATGCCGCTCCACCGCCTTGCGCGCGATGGCCAGGCCCAGGCCGTGGCCCGCTGAGGTCTGCCCCGGCGCACGGAAGAAGGGTTCGCCCAACTGCTCCAGGTGTTCGGCGGCCACCCCCGGCCCGTGATCGCGCACGCTGAGCAGGATCCGTTCGCCATCGCGCTCCGCCGTCACCTCGATCGGCTGCCCTTCGGGGTTGAAGCGCAGGGCGTTGCGCAGCAGGTTGTCCAGCGCCCGTTCCAGCAGCGTGGGCCAGCCGAGCAGGCTCAGGCCCGGGGTTTCGCGCAGGCGGACAAGCTGCTCCGGTGCGCTCAGTTGCGCATCCTTGCACACGCCGGCCAGCACCGCGTTGACGTCCACCGGCTCGGCATGGGCCTGCTCGGCATCGACCCGGGCCAGGACCAGGATCTCGCTGATCAGGGCTTCCAGGCGGTCGCATTCGCGGGTCAGGCGTGGCCAGTAGGTGTCGCGCTTTTCCGGTTCGGAACGTTCGGCCAGGGCCAGGGCGATGCGCAGGCGGGCCAGCGGCGAGCGCAGCTCGTGGGAGACGTCGCGCAGCAATTGGCGCTGGCTGCCGATCAGGCTCTGCAGGCGCGAGCCCATGCGGTTGAAGTCGTTGGCCAGGACGCCGAACTCGTCGCGCCGGCTGGCCAGTCGCGCCAGGCTGTTCTGCTGGTAGGTGGTCTGTCCGAGGTCGTGTACCGCGCCGCGCAGGCGACTCAGCGGACGGGTGATGGACAGGGTCACCAGCAGGCTGAACAGGGTCAGCACCACCAGGGCGATGCCCAGTGCGCTGAGCGGCCAGATCAGGCTGTCGCGGTGCCAGGCGTCCAGTTCGGGATGGGGAATGCGGTAGATCAGCAGGTAGGTCTCGCCGCTGTCGGCGCTGGTGTATTCCTCGGTCAGGCGGCGCCAGGGCAGTGGCCGGTGGTCATTGCCCCGGCGTTCTTCGAACACCGCCGCGCGGCGCGGGAAGGTGCCCGGTACCACGGCTTCGCCGGCTTCGTTGAGGACCTGGGTATCGATGTGATAACGGCGCTTGCGCTGCTCCAGGTACCGCTGGGCCTGTTCCGGCCCCAGTTTCTCGTAGCGTTCGCTCCAGTTCTTCGCCAGGGTGTTGAGGCCCGGGTGGCGGCTGAGGATCCAGGTGTCCTGGTTGAGCATGTGCCCGAGCAGGATCGACAGCCCGGCGACCAGGGCGATGGCAAGCCAGAAACTGGCCAGGACACGCCAGAACAGTGAGCGCAAGTGCATTTCCTCGAATGAGCAAAGCCCGGCCTGCGCAAGCAGACCGGGCGGGGTCATGGATTATTGGGCCTTCTTGCCGTGTTCGGCTTTCCAGGTCTGGAACTCCTGCCATTCGGCGCGGCGTTCTTCGCGTTGCTTCTTCAACTCGTCGAACTGTTTCTGCTGTTCAGGCTTGAGCAGGGCGCGAATGTCGGCCTGGGTCTTGTCCTGCTTGGCCTTGAGCTCGTCCTTCATGGCTTTCTGCTCGGCGGCCGGCAGTTTGTCCAGGTAGCGCTGGGTGACTTCGCGACGGTCCTTCATTTCCTGGCCCATCAGCGTGCGGATCTGCTGGCGCTGCTCGCGGCTCAGGTCCAGTTTGGCGAAAGGCGCGTCACCGCGATGGTGCTCGAAGCGCGGGCCGTGGTCAGGGCCATGGCCACCTTCCGGCATGGCCAGGGCAACGGTGGGCAGGGCGGCGGCGAGCATCAGGGCGATCAGGGTCTTGCGCATGGTGTATCTCCTTTCTGAGGCCGGTCATTACCGGATGTGGCCAGTTTAGGGAGATCAAGGTCAGCGGCGGTCAGGCAACGGTAAAGCCTGGGTAAAGACCGGCGCATCCGTCGCTGACACAGCGCTTACAGGCTGTAGTAGTAGCCGCGGCTGCGCAGCGCGACGATGCGCGGGCGGCCATCCGGGTGCGGGCCGATCTTCTTGCGCAGGTTGCTGACGTGCATGTCCAGGCTGCGGTCGTACAGGGTCAGCTTGCGGCCGAGGGCGATCTGCGCCAGTTCCTGCTTTTCCAGGGGCTCGCCGGGCTGGCGCAGCAGGGCTTCGAGGATGCGGCTTTCCGAGAGGGTCAGGCTCAGTTCGCGTTCGTCGATCGCGACCACGCCGCGGGCCGGACTGAAATGCAGGTCGCCGATTTCCATCTGGCTCGGCGCCGCCGGGGCGTGGCTGCGGCGCAGCACGGCGCGCAGGCGGGCGGTCAGTTCGCGGGGATCGCAGGGCTTGGCCAGGTAGTCGTCGGCGCCCAGTTCGAGGCCGAGGATGCGGTCCAGCGGCTCGCCGCGGGCCGACAGCATCAGCACCGGCAACTCGGCGTGTTCGCCGCGCAACTGCTTGAGCAGTTCCAGACCGCTGCCGTCGGGCAGCATCACATCCAGCACCACCGCTGCCGGAGGCTGCTCGGCCAGGGCCTTGCGGGCACTCTGGCCATCGTGGCAGGCACGCACCTGGAACCCCTCCTGGCCCAACCAGTGGGCGAGGAGTTCGCAGAGTTCCTGGTCATCGTCAATCAGTAGCAGCTCGCTCATTTCTCACTCAATTCAACCATTGCTTGCGCCTTCTGTGGCTGCCGCTGGCAAAGATACCGCAGAGCAGGGCGACCAGGGCAACCGCGCCACCCGTCACGAACCATTGCTGCTGATCGCTCAGCAGTCGCGGGCTGACGCTGGCCTGGGCTTCCTTGAGGGCCATCTTCAGGCGTTGGTTCTCCTGGCGCAGACGGCTCAATTGCGCGCTTTCGCGTTCGTTGTCGGCGTTCTGCAGTTGCTGGGCCAGGGCTTCGCGCTGGCGTTCGCTGTCCTGCAGACGCTGTTGCAGTTCGGTGATCTGGGCGCCGGCGCTGAGCGACAGCGGGGTGGATTCCTCGGCCTGGGCGAGCGGGCTCAGCAGCAACAGGCACAGCAGCAGGGACAACGGACCTTGACGCATCGTAACTCCTGTAATTCAAGACGAATGTTCAGGAAGTTGTCGGCAGCGCGATGAGAATAATGAGCAATGGCGCGGATTAAAAGCGGCAGGCGACGCGCCGGCGCTGGCCGGCGCGTCGTCGGGATCACGGCAGGACTTGCTTGAAGGGCTTGACGATGACGTTGTCGTAGACGCCGGCGGCGATGTACGGGTCGGCATCGGCCCAGGCCTTTGCTGCCTGCAGCGACTCGAACTCGGCGACGATCAGGCTGCCGCTGAAGCCGGCGGCGCCTGGATCGTTGCTGTCGATGGCCGGATGCGGGCCGGCCAGCACGATGCGGCCTTCGGCCTTCAACTGCTGCAGGCGCTCCAGATGCGCCGGACGGGCGGCCAGGCGGCTTTCCAGCGAGTTGGCGACATCGGTGGCGATGATGGCGTAGAGCATGTCATTCCTCGGGTTTGGGAGTGGTGGGATCGCTGTCGTGCAGGTGGCGGGACAGGTAGACGCCCTGGCCGACCAGGAACAGCACGGTCATGCCCAGGCTGCCGAATACCTTGAAGTCGACCCAGATGTCCTGGAAGGTGAAGGCGACGAACAGGTTGGCCGCGCCGCAGATCAGGAAGAACGCGATCCAGGCCAGGTTCAGACGGGTCCAGACGGCGTCCGGGAGGCTCAGGGCGTGGCCCATGATGCGCTTGATCAGCACCTTGTCGCCGACGAAATGACTGCCGAGGAAGGCCACGGCGAACAGCCAGTTGACCACCGGTGCCTTCCATTTCAGGAAGGTTTCGCTGTGGAAGGCCAGGGTCAGGCCGCCGAACACCAGGCACGCCACCAGGGTCAGCAACTGACCTTTTTCCAGGCGGCGCTGCCGAATGAACAGGGCGCCGTAGACCGCCAGCGAGCTGATGATCAGCACCGCCGTGGCACTGTAGATGCCGCCCAGATTGAAGCTCTGGCCGGCGACCTCGACGAGGCGCGGCTCGATCTTGTAGACGATGAAGAACAGCAGGAGCGGGATGAAATCGATGAATTGTTTCACAGTGGCAGCCAGGAGCGGGATGTCCCGGCATAATAACAAACCTCAATGAGAGGAAAAGCTTCACCCCATGAATGTTGATCTGCACTGCCACAGCACCGCGTCGGACGGCTCGCTGACCCCCACCGAACTGGTTGCCCGCGCCTATGAACAGGGCGTACGGACCATGGCACTCACCGACCACGATACCCTCGAAGGCCAGCTCGAAGCCCGGCAAGCCATGCACGAGCGCGGCATGCAGTGGATCAGCGGCATCGAGTTGTCGTGCACCTGGTCGGGCATCACCATCCATGTACTCGGCTACGGCTTCCCGCTGGATGCGCCGCCACTGCTGGCGGCGGTCGAGTCGCTGCACCGCGGGCGCTGGCTGCGCGCCGAGGAAATCTCCCGGCGCCTGGCGGCCAAGGGCATGCCTGGCGCGCTGGAAGGCGCACGGGCGATCCAGCAGGCCCTGGGCGACAGTGGCAATGCCCCGGCGCGCCCGCATTTCGCCGATTTCCTGATCAGCGCCGGCTACGTCAAGGACCGCGCCGAGGCGTTTCGCAAGTGGCTCGGTGCCGGCAAGCTGGGCGATGTGAAACTGCACTGGCCGACCCTCGACGACACCGTCGAGACCCTGCGCAAGTCCGGTGCCTGGGTCAGCCTGGCCCATCCCATGCACTACGAACTGACTCGCAGCAAGCGCCGACGGCTGATTGCCGACTATATTCAAGCGGGGGGCCAGGCGCTGGAAGTCGTCAATGGCATGCAGCCGGCGGAACAGGTCGGCACCTTGTCCATCCTGACCCGTGAATTTGGCCTGCTGGCCAGCGCTGGCAGTGACTTCCATGGCCCGGGCACCTGGTCCGAAATCGGTGTCTACCGGCCCCTGCCGGAGGATCTGCCGCCTCTTTGGCGTCGATTCAAACATGAGCAGCCATCCGCGGACGTCTGAACAGGAAGACAACGTGAGTCAATTTTTCCAGATACATCCGGAGAATCCCCAGCCGCGCCTGATAAAACAGGCGGTGGAGATCATCCGCAAGGGCGGGGTGGTGGTGTTTCCCACCGATTCCTCCTACGCCATGGGTTGCCAGATCGGCGACAAGGCTGCCATCGAGCGGGTGCGCCGCCTGCGTCAGCTGGACAAGAACCACAATTTCACCCTGATCTGCTGCGACATGTCGCAACTGGGGCTGTTCGCCAAGATCGATACCGTTGCCTTCCGCCTGCTCAAGGCCCATGTGCCCGGGCCCTACACCTTCATCCTCAACGCCACCCGCGAAGTGCCGCGCCTGCTCCTGCACGACAAGCGCCGCACCATCGGCCTGCGCGTGCCGGATCACCCGATCGCCCTGGCCCTGCTCGAAGAGCTGGGCGAGCCGCTGATGAGCGTCAGCCTGATCATGCCCGGCGATGACGAGCCGATGACCGATCCCTACGAGATGCGCCAGGTCCTGGAACATCACGTCGACCTGATCATCGATGGTGGCTTCGGTGGCCTCAAGGCCTCCACCGTGATCAACCTGGCCGAAGGCGAGCCGGAGGTGGTGCGGGTAGGCTGCGGCGATCCGACGCCCTTCATGGTCGAAGCGTGAGCGCGGTGGAAACCGTGGATGCGCCGGTCGATCCCCAGGCCGGCGCCCAGCAGGAACTGCCGCTGGTGATGGTCTACGGCCAGGCCATGACCGAAATGCCGGTGGACCTGTACATCCCGCCGGACGCCCTGGAGGTGTTTCTCGAAGCCTTCGAGGGGCCGCTGGACCTGCTGCTGTACCTGATTCGCAAGCAGAACGTCGACATCCTCGACATCCAGGTGGCGGAAATCACCCGCCAGTACATGGGCTACGTCGAGCTGATGAAGACCGTGCGCCTGGAGCTGGCCGCCGAGTACCTGGTGATGGCGGCCATGCTCGCCGAGATCAAGTCGCGCATGCTCCTGCCGCGCAGCGAGAGCGCCGAGGAAGAAGAAGACGACCCGCGCGCCGAGTTGATCCGTCGCCTGCAGGAGTACGAACGCTTCAAGGCCGCCGCCGAGGATATCGACGGGCTCAGCCGGGTCGGCCGCGATGTCATCGTGCCGCGTCTCGACGCGCCCCACGCCAAGGCGCGCAAGCTGTTGCCGGATGTGATCCTGGAAGAAGTGCTGATGTCCATGGCCGAGGTGCTGCGGCGCAGCGACCTGTTCGAAAGCCACCAGGTCAGCCGCGAGGCGTTGTCCACCCGCGAACGCATGAGCGAAGTGCTGGAGCGCCTGCGCGGCGCTGGCTTCGTGCCTTTCGTCGAGCTGTTCTCGGCGCAGGAGGGGCGGCTCGGGGTGGTGGTGACCTTCATGGCCGTTCTCGAGTTGGTCAAGGAACAACTGGTCGAACTGGTGCAGAATGAGGCCTTTGCGCCGATCCACGTCCGGGCCCGGGCAGAGTAACCACGAGCAACGCAATGAACCTGACTGACCCCCATGACCTGGCGCCCCTGCTGGAAGCCTTCCTCCTGGCCTCTGGCAAACCGCAATCACTGGAACGGCTGTTCGAACTCTTCGAGGAGGCCGAGCGCCCCGAATCCCCGGTATTCAAGGAAGCCCTGGAGATCCTTCGCGAATCCTGCGAGGGGCGGGCTTTTGAACTCAAGGAAGTGGCTTCGGGCTACCGCCTGCAGATCCGCGAGGACTATGCGCCCTGGGTCGGCCGCCTGTGGGAGGAGCGTCCGCAGCGTTATTCCCGCGCCCTCCTGGAAACCCTGGCGCTGATCGCCTATCGCCAGCCCATCACCCGCGGCGAGATCGAGGATGTGCGCGGCGTGGCGGTCAACAGCAACATCATCAAGACCCTGCTGGAGCGCGAGTGGGTGCGTATCGTCGGCTACCGCGAGGTACCCGGGCGCCCGGCGATGTTCGCCACCACCAAGGCTTTCCTCGACCACTTCAACCTGAAGAGTCTCGACGAGCTGCCGTCGCTGGCCGAACTGCGGGAAATGGAGCCGTCGCCGATGGCGCCGGTGGACCTCGACGACCTGCCGGTACCTGCACATCTGCAGGCCCTGGCCGACGCCAGCGCCGACCCGGACGACCAGCCGCCAGCGGAAGAAACCAGTTTCCGCAGCCTGCTGGTCGAGCTGGATGCCATGGAAGAAGGCCTCAAGACGGACTTCGACGATCTCCTGCGCGACCTTCCGGATGCCGAGGAAGAAACCGACTCCGCGACCGATTCCGCCGAGGCCGAAGCGCGAACGCCAGGGGACTGAGGCGCCACCCGGCGCAAAGGCCGGCGCGATGTGGGAAATCGGTCTACGCTCTGATGCGTTTGCGCCGCGATCAGCGTATGATTCGCGGCCTTTTTGGCATCCATGCCAGAAACCCAGATTCGATTTCCTACACCGGGAGGTGCCCAGATGAGTGAACAGGACCTGCAAGACAGCCCGCCACGTCCGGCCGGCGAAAAACTGCAAAAAGTACTCGCGCGCATTGGCGTCGGCTCGCGCCGCGACGTCGAGGCCTGGATCGGCGAAGGCCGGATCAAGGTCAACGGCGTTGCCGCGACCCTCGGCCAGCGGGTCGACCTGCACGACGCGATTTCCGTCGATGGTCGCCTGATCAAGCGCGAGGAAAGCGCCGAGAGCGTGCGCCGCGTCATCATGTACAACAAGCCCGACGGCGAGATCTGCACCCGTGACGATCCGGAAGGCCGTCCGACCGTGTTCGACCGCCTGCCGCGGCCGAAGGAAGGCCGCTGGATCAACGTCGGCCGCCTCGACATCAACACCACCGGCCTGTTGCTGTTCACCACCGACGGTGAACTGGCCAACCGCCTGATGCACCCGTCCTTCGAGATGGACCGTGAGTACGCCGTGCGCGTGCGGGGCGAAGTCGACGAAGACATGATCGCGCGCCTGAAGGAAGGCGTGGTCCTCGAGGACGGTCCGGCGCGTTTCACCGATATCCAGCAGGCACCGGGTGGCGAAGGTTTCAACCACTGGTATCACTGCGTGGTGATGGAAGGGCGCAACCGCGAAGTCCGGCGCCTGTGGGAGTCCCAGGGGTTGGTGGTGAGCCGCCTGAAGCGCGTGCGTTTCGGTCCGGTGTTCCTCAATTCCGACCTGCCGATGGGGCGCTGGCGCGAAATGAGCCAAGGCGAAATCGACATTCTCGCCGCCGAGGTGGGGCTGACGCCGGTAGCGATGCCGCAGATGAACGCCAAGACCAAGGAAAAGCTGGAGCGCATGCAGCGCAAATCGAGCAAGCCGATCGGTCGTGGCGAGCGCGTGCGTACCCTGCGTCCGGCTCGCGATGCCGACGAGCGTCCGGCCCGTCAGTCGCGCGACGAAGCACCGCGCAAGGGGCGCAGCACCGTGGCAGAGCGTCCGAGTGACGTGCGCCGCAAACCGGCGCCGACCGGGGCAGGCAAGCGTCCTGGCCCGGGCAACGGGCGGGGCAAACCGCGCAGCGAGTGAGTGATGTGCAAGAAGCCAACCTTCGGGTTGGCTTTTTTGTGCCTGCTGGAAATGTGGCGGGCTTGAGGGCCTCATCACGGGCCTTTTGTACAACGCCGAACCTTGTGGGAGCGGGCGTTGCCCGCGATGAGGCCCTGTCGGCTTATGCAAAAACTGTCCTTCTGGAAATATTTTCGACCAGCTTGTAAATATTTTGTTACTGGGCCGCCCCGCTTATCCGGTCGATTCAAGAGTCTCCCCAAGCTGTAAACATTCCTTGCCGAAAATCCCCCGCCAAGCCTCTTTACGCTCACGTCAATACCTTGCCGCAACCCCTGTAAACCGGGTGTCATGGCGCCCACAGCCAAGTGCCTGACCCGCCACGAAGCGGGGCAGAAGACAGAACAAAAACGGAGGGCGCGATGTACGCCATTCACTCCCCCAGGTTTCATTTCTCCCGTCGGAACGCTGCGTGCCGTTATCAGAACGTTACGCGGTGTGTTGACCCCTGCGTCAATGCAAGGGTATACAGTGCGCCGCGTTTTACCTGTGACCTTCTTGCGTACCGCGCACCCTGGCCGATGCCAGGCTGACATTCCGGGGCCCTGCCCGGAGCGAACAGCCCAGGCTCGCGCCCCAAGGTAACCACCCCTTGCCAATTCCGCCGCGCCACGAGCGTGGTGGGTCCGATCCCGTCACAGATAAAAACAACAGGTGACTTCGTTCATGAGTGGACAAACTCCGCATTCAGGTGAGCTCAAGCGCGGCCTGAAAAATCGCCATATCCAGTTGATCGCCCTTGGCGGTGCCATCGGCACCGGCCTGTTCCTCGGCTCGGCCGGCGTGATGAAATCGGCGGGTCCGTCGATGATTCTCGGTTACGCCATCTGCGGCTTCATCGCCTTCATGATCATGCGCCAGCTCGGTGAAATGATCGTCGAAGAGCCGGTGGCCGGTTCCTTCAGTCATTTCGCGCACAAGTACTGGGGCGGTTTCGCCGGTTTCCTGTCGGGCTGGAACTGCTGGATGCTGTACATCCTGGTGGGCATGTCGGAGCTGACCGCGGTCGGCAAGTACATCCATTTCTGGTGGCCGGAAGTCCCGACCTGGGCCACGGCGGCGGCGTTCTTCATCCTGATCAACGCGATCAACCTGGCCAACGTCAAGGTGTTCGGCGAGGCTGAGTTCTGGTTTGCCATCATCAAGGTCCTGGCCATCGTCGGCATGATCGGGCTGGGCAGCTACCTGCTGGTCAGCGGCAGCGGCGGCCCTGACGCTTCGGTGAGCAACCTGTGGGAGCACGGCGGTTTCTTCCCGAATGGCATCAACGGCCTGGTCATGGCCCTGGCGTTCATCATGTTCTCCTTCGGCGGCCTGGAAATGCTCGGTTTCACCGCGGCCGAGGCCGACAAGCCGAAGACCGTGATCCCGAAAGCCATCAACCAGGTGATCTACCGCATCCTGATTTTCTACATCGGCGCCCTGGTGGTCCTGCTGTCGCTGACCCCGTGGAACAGCCTGGTGGCTAATATCGACGCGGCCGGCGGCTCCTACAGCGGCAGCCCGTTCGTCCAGGTGTTCTCGATGCTGGGCAGCAACACCGCGGCACACCTGCTCAACTTCGTGGTTCTGACCGCGGCACTGTCGGTCTACAACAGCGGTACCTACTGCAATGCGCGGATGCTCTATGGCATGGCTGAGCAGGGTGATGCCCCGGCCGGCCTGGCGAAGATCGACAAGCGCGGTGTGCCGGTGCGTTCGATCCTGGTCTCGGCGGCGGTGACCCTGGTGGCGGTGCTGCTCAATTACTTCATGCCGCACAACGCACTCGAACTGCTGATGTCGCTGGTGGTGGCAACCCTGGTGATCAACTGGGCGATGATCAGCTACTCGCACCTGAAGTTCCGCCAGCACCTGGACCGCACCGGTCAGAAGCCGCTGTTCAAGTCGCTGTGGTACCCGTATGGCAACTACATCTGCCTGGCGTTCGTGGTGCTGATCCTCGGCATCATGCTGATGATCCCGGGTATCCGCGAGTCGGTGTATGCGATTCCGGTGTGGCTGGGGGTGATGTGGGTGTGCTACTTGATCAAGGGCAAGCGGGCCGGAGCGCCTGTCGTGGTGAGTCCGGCGGTCAAGTAAGTCCTTCGCAGGCAAGCCAGCTCCTACAGGGTTGGGCGCGCAAAATCCGCCGGATGTGCGCGCGTAATTTCCCGGTAGGAGCGTGGCTTGCCCGCGAAAGGGCCGCAAAGCGGCCCCAATACTGGCAACTCGGAGTATCCTGACGCCTATCACACCCCAGGCGTTTCCCATGCTGGTCCTCTCCAACGCAGTGCACATCCCCGACGAAGAAATCGAGTTGAACGCCATTCGCGCGCAAGGCGCCGGTGGGCAGAACGTCAACAAGGTTTCCAGCGCCGTGCACCTGCGTTTCGACACGCAGGCCTCGTCGCTGCCGCCGTTCTACAAGGAGCGCCTGCTCCAGCTCAGCGACAGCCGCATCACCCGCGACGGGGTGATCATCATCAAGGCCCAGCAATATCGCACCCAGGAACAGAACCGCGCCGACGCCCTGGAGCGCCTGCGCGAGCTGATCCTGGCCGCGGTGAAGGTGGAAAAGAAACGCCGCCCGACCAAGCCGACCCTGGGCTCCAAGACCCGCCGCCTCGATACCAAGAGCAAGCGCGGGGCGATCAAGGCGGGGCGCGGCAAGATCAACTACTGATACGCACAAGGACACCCATGGCCCGTGAACGGAATCTGACCTGGCACCCCACCGCCCTCGAGCCGGCCGTCCGGCGCAATGCCAACGGCCAGCGACCGCTGACCCTGTGGTTCACCGGGCTCAGCGGCTCGGGCAAGAGCACCCTGGCGTTCGAACTGGAGCGCCTGCTGATCGGGCAGGGTGTCGGCTGCTGCGTGCTGGATGGCGACAATATCCGTCACGGACTGTGCAGCGACCTGGGTTTCGACGCGCGCAGCCGCGCCGAGAACATCCGCCGGGTCGCCGAGGTGGCGCGCTTGATGAACGAGGCCGGGCTGGTGGTGATGGCGGCGTTCATCTCGCCTTATCAGCGTGATCGCGAGACGGCGCGGCGGATCATCGGTGCGGAGCGGTTTCACGAGATTCACGTCAGTGCGCCGTTGCACGTCTGCGAGGAGCGCGATCCCAAGGGGCTGTACCGCAAGGCGCGGGCCGGGGTGCTGAGTGGTTTTACCGGGGTGGACGATCCCTACGAGTCACCGCTGCAGCCGGAGCTGGCGCTGAATACCGCCGAAGTGGCGCTGGAGGATTGTCTGGAGCAGTTGCTGGCGCGGGTGCGTGGGGCGGGGGCTTCTTGAGCGTGTGAAAACCGGTTGGTGAGGTGGTCCCCCGGTAACCGAGGTTTTCACACGTCCTGTTTCGCGCGTTTTATTCCTGGTCGGCGCTCGGGTTTTCATCGCCTTGGGGTTCCGCCGACTGGGCGGGTTCGGCGTTGTGGGGGGCCGGCTTCTGCTCGACGTAGTTCAGGCTTGGGAAGGGAAGATTCGGGATTTCGTGCATCTCGTCGTTCCTCGCAAGGTCGTAGGTGGGAAGTTCACGCACACAGTACGCGTGGCTCCGGTGAAGCCGGGGGCAGGATACAGCAGTCTGGATGACAGATTGAGTTTTTCCTGCTGACTGGTAGGAAATTTACAACATCAGGGGGGACCTTACTGGCCCCATCGCCGGCAAGCGGAACGCCGCCAGCGATGGGGGTCGTCAGCCGTTACCGGCAGACGTCGGCAATGGCTGCCGCGAGCACATCCAGACGGCTTTCGTCCGCCCCGGCCACATTGGCCCGGCCGGTACCGACCATGTACACACTGTGCCGTTCCCGCAGCGCCTTGACCTGCTCCGGCGACAACCCGGTATAGGAGAACATCCCGTGCTGCTCGGCGATATGCGCGAAGCGCTCGCTCAATCCGTGCGGTGCCAGGGCCTGCACCAGCCCGCAGCGCAATCGCGCGATCCGCTGGCGCATGGTCTCGACCTCTTCGATCCACAGGCGCTTCAACGCCGGGTCGCCGAGAATCTCCGCCACCACCGCCGCGCCATGATCCGGTGGCGTCGACCACAGATTGCGCGCGATGAACGCCAGCTGGCTGCGTACATCCAGCAGCTTTTGCGCATCCGCGCCGCACACCAGCAGGGCGCCGGTGCGTTCGCGGTACAGGCCGAAGTTCTTCGAGCACGAACTGGTGATCAGCAGTTCGGGCAGTTCGGCGGCGAACAGCCGCACCGCCCAGGCATCTTCTTCCAGTCCGTCGCCGAAGCCCTGGTAGGCGAAGTCGATCAACGGCAGCAGTGAGCGCCGCTTGACCACGTCCAGTACCGCGCGCCAGTCGTCCTGCGTCAGGTCGAAACCGGTCGGGTTGTGGCAGCAGGCGTGCAACAGGACGATATCGCCCTGCGGCGCCTGTTCCAGTGCGGCGAGCAGGCCGGGAACATCGAGGCGGTTGTCCGCGCCGACATAGGGGTAATGGTTGACCTTGAGCCCGGCACTGGCGAACAGGGTTTCGTGGATCGGCCAGGTCGGGTTGCTCAGCCAGATGCCGCGGCCGGGCAGGCACTGCCTGGCGAACTCGGCAGCCAGGCGCAGGGCGCCGGTGCCGCCAGGTGTCTGGGTCGCGCCAGCGCGCTGTTCGCCGAGCAAGGGCGAGTGCTCGCCCAGGACCAGCTCGCAGAGCAGACGGCCGAAGGCGACATCGCCATGACCGCCGACATAGCTTTTGCTCAACTGACGCTCGACCAGGCGCTGTTCCGCCTGCTTGACCGCCGCGGGTACCGGGGTCAGGCCCTGGGCGTCCTTGAACACGCCGACACCCAGGTCGAACTTCGCCGGATTGGCATCCTTGGCGTAAGCCTCCATCAGCCCGAGGATCGGGTCGCCCGGTACCCGGGTGATGGCCTGGAAATGCATCACTTGCGGCCTTCGGCGGTCTTGGCGACCTCGTCGGTGCGCGCGGCCATGATGAAGTCGTTGCGGTGCAGGCCTTTGATCGAGTGGCTCCACCAGGTCACGGTGACCTTGCCCCATTCGGTCAGCAGGCCCGGGTGATGGCCTTCGGCTTCGGAGATGGCGCCGACGGCGTTGGTGAAGGCCAGGGCATGGGCGAAGTTCTTGAACAGGTAGACCTTCTCCAGCTGCATGATCGAATCGCGGACTTCGATGTTCCAGTCAGGAATCATGCGCAGCAGTTCCGGCAGTTCGTCGTCGCTGACTTGTGGCGCATCGGCGCGGCAGGCTTCGCAGTGGGCTTGGGACAAGGCGGTCATAGATTTCTTCCAGTCGATTGTTATAGGTGTGCAGGGCGGCTCAGGCGGCCGCCTTGGGTGGAAACTTCGGCGCGTGCAGGCCGAGCTGCATGGCGTGCTGGACCATGCCCATGATGTCTTCGTGGGCCAGGTCGAACAGGCGCTTGAGGTTCGGCAGGGCGAAATACACCGGTTGCAGGATGTCGATGCGATACGGGGTGCGCATGGCTTCCAGCGGATCGAACGGCTGATGTTCCGGCACGTCGGAAAGACTGTAGACGGTCTCCTTCGGCGAGGACAGGATGCCGCCGCCATAGATCCTGCGGCCCTGCGGGGTATCGATCAGGCCGAATTCGATGGTCATCCAGTACAGGCGGGCGAGGTACACGCGCTGTTCCTTGGTCGCGGCCAGGCCGAGCTTGCCGTAGGTGTGGGTGAATTCGGCGAACCACGGGTTGGTCAGCAGCGGGCAGTGGCCGAAGATCTCGTGGAAGATGTCCGGTTCCTGCAGGTAGTCGAGTTCTTCCTCGGTACGGATGAAGGTGGCGACCGGAAAGCGCTTGCTGGCCAGCAGTTCGAAAAAGGTCTGGAAGGGGATCAGCGCCGGCACCCGGGCAACCTGCCAGCCGGTGGTGGCGCCCAGCACCGCGTTGATTTCCGAGAGCTGCGGAATGCGGTCGTGGGGCAGGTTCAGCTGTTCGATGCCGTCCAGGTATTCCTGGCACGCGCGACCCTCGATCACCTTCAACTGACGGGTGATCAGGGTATTCCACACCGCATGCTCCTGCGGCGGGTAATCGATAAAACCCTGCGCATCGGGCTCACGGGCCACGTACTGCGTCTGTTTCATGCTGCTCTCCTGCTGAGGGCTTTTATTGTTGTGTGCGGCTTGCGCCATGCCCTTAGAGATAGCCGCTGGCCGTCGGATTTGCAGCCCATGGACGGGGCTGAACGGCGGCGCGGCAGGCGGTTTCTGTAACGCAGGTTTTACGGAATTGGCGGGATCGCCTGAATCCGCCACCGGCGATGGCTGGGAAAGGCGGTTTTTGTAACGTATTATTTACAGAATTTCCGGCGTACCCACAGAAAATTCGCCGCATTCCTCTGTATGTAGGACATTTCATGCGTATCAAAGTGCATTGCCAGAACCGCATCGGCATCCTCCGGGACATCCTCAACCTGCTGGTGGAGTACGGCATCAACGTCGCCCGGGGCGAGGTGGGCGGCGAGCATGGCAATGCCATCTATCTGCACTGTCCGAACCTGATCAACCTGCAGTTCCAGGCGCTGCGTCCGAAGTTCGAGGCGATCACCGGGGTGTTCGGGGTCAAGCGGGTCGGCCTGATGCCCAGCGAGCGCCGGCACATGGAGCTGAACGCGCTGCTCGGTGCCCTGGAGTTTCCGGTGCTGTCGATCGACATGGGCGGTTCCATCGTCGCCGCCAACCGCGCCGCGGCGCAGTTGCTTGGCGTGCGCGTGGACGAGGTGCCGGGCATGCCGCTGTCGCGCTACGCCGAGGATTTCGACCTGCCGGAACTGGTGCGCGCCAACAAGGCGCGGATCAATGGCCTGCGGGTCAAGATCAAGAACGACGTGTTCCTCGCCGATATCGCCCCGCTGCAATCCGAGCACGACGACAGCGAGGCCCTGGCCGGCGCCGTGCTGACCCTGCATCGCGCCGACCGCATCGGCGAGCGCATCTACAACGTGCGCAAGCAGGAATTGCGCGGCTTCGACAGCATCTTCCAGAGTTCGCGGGTGATGGCCGCGGTGGTCCGCGAGGCGCGGCGCATGGCGCCACTGGATGCGCCGCTGCTGATCGAAGGCGAGACCGGCACCGGCAAGGAATTGCTGGCCCGCGCCTGTCACCTGGCCAGTCCGCGCGGCCAGGCGCCGCTGATGGCGCTGAACTGCGCCGGTCTGCCGGAATCCATGGCCGAGACCGAGCTGTTCGGCTACGGCCCCGGTGCCTTCGAAGGCGCCCGGGCCGAGGGCAAGCTGGGGCTGCTGGAACTGACCGCCGGAGGCACGTTGTTCCTCGATGGCGTCGACGAGATGAGCCCGCGCCTGCAGGTCAAGCTCCTGCGTTTTCTTCAGGATGGCTGCTTCCGGCGGGTCGGCAGCGACGAGGAGGTGTACCTGGATGTGCGGGTGATCTGCGCGACCCAGGTCGATCTGTCCGAGCTCTGCGCCCGTGGCGAATTCCGCCAGGACCTGTACCACCGGCTCAACGTGCTGTCGCTGCATATCCCGCCGCTGCGCGAATGCCTCGACGGTTTGCCGCCGCTGGTCGAGCATTTCCTCGATCAGGCCAGTCGCCAGATCGGCTGCCCGCTGCCACGCCTGGCGCCGACGGCGCTGGAGCGTTTGAGCCAGTACCACTGGCCGGGCAACGTGCGGCAACTGGAAAACGTGCTGTTCCAGGCGGTGTCGTTGTGCGAGGGCGGGGTGGTCAAGCCGGAACATATCCGTTTGCCGGACTACGGCGCGCGACAACCGCTCGGAGAGTTTTCCCTGGAAGGCGATCTGGCGCAGATTGTCGGGCGATTCGAAAAGGCGGTGCTGGAATCTTTGCAGAGCGAGTTTCCAACCAGTCGGGCATTGGGGAAAAGACTGGGAGTATCGCATACGACCATCGCCAACAAGTTGCGTGATTACGCAATTGGCAAGCCGCTGGAATAAGTTGGGAAGTTGCGCGGTGCGGCGGGTTTATTAAGGAAATATTATTAGGGCGTGGCGCCTCTGGAAAAATCGAAGAGGCGCGACAGCCACGGGAAGCAAGTTAGCCGTTGGAGCAGCCGTTACCCATCACACGGTATTCGAGGATATGCTTCTGGCCTTGGGAATCCTCATACGTCATGCGGGCCGGAACCACTTCGCAGACATTCGGGATCTCGCTCATGGAAATGACTTTGGCGATATCCAGGTGTTGCGAATAACTGTACTGTTCAACCGGAATCTGCTCGGCGCCATTATTTGCGAGGTCATCGGCCATGGCCACGCCGCAAACACTACCGAGTACCAAAACCAGTAAAGCTTTCATCTTAAGATCACCTGTTCAAGGTCGAATAAGGGGGCGTAGCGCTTGTGGCGCTACGGTGCAGCAAAGTAGAAGCGGAAAGTTATCTCGGGATTAACGCGCCTTCGTGGGGGCTGTTACCTGAAGTTAATCTCGTTGCCGTTGCTGGCCAGGTGAATTCTAGGGGGTGACCTCGGACTGAAACAGTCGATGTTTTGATAAACACTGTTGGCGGAATCCGTAACAATCACCGCGAGAAAAAATCCCGGCGCCCCGGATTAGTTCCGGGACTGCCGTTCTAGAGCGGCTGCAGCAGGGGGTGAGGCGAAAAGACCGTGGCGTTACTACCAACGTCGAATGGCCCGGACGGCTCTGGTACAGTTAAAACGAGGTCATACAAAAACAACTATTACACCGAGGTAAAAAAGATGAGTGCGGCTTCCCTGTACCCTGTTCGTCCCGAGGTTGCGGCGAATACCCTGACCGATGAGGCCACCTACAAGGCGATGTATCAGAAGTCGGTGATCAACCCGGACGGCTTCTGGCGTGAGCAGGCTCAGCGCCTCGACTGGATCAAGCCTTTCACCAAGGTCAAGCAGACCTCGTTCGACGACCACCACGTCGACATCAAGTGGTTTGCTGATGGCACCCTGAACGTGTCCTACAACTGCCTTGACCGTCATCTGGCAGAGCGCGGCGACCAGGTCGCAATCATCTGGGAAGGCGACGATCCTTCCGAGCACCGCAACATCACCTACCGCGAACTGCACGAGCAGGTCTGCAAGTTCGCCAACGCCCTGCGTGGCCAGGACGTGCACCGTGGCGACGTGGTGACCATCTACATGCCGATGATCCCCGAGGCCGTGGTCGCCATGCTGGCCTGTGCCCGTATCGGTGCGATCCACTCCGTGGTCTTCGGCGGCTTCTCTCCGGAGGCCCTGGCCGGGCGGATCATCGACTGCAAATCCAAGGTGGTGATCACCGCCGACGAGGGTCTGCGTGGCGGCCGTCGTACCCCGCTGAAGGCCAACGTCGACGACGCCTTGACCAACCCGGAAACCAACAGCATCCAGAAGGTCATCGTGTGCAAGCGCACCGGTTCCGACATCAAGTGGAACCCGCATCGCGACATCTGGTACGAAGACCTGATGAAAGTCGCCGGCAGCGTCTGCGCGCCGAAGGAAATGGGGGCCGAGGAAGCGCTGTTCATCCTCTACACCTCCGGTTCCACCGGCAAGCCGAAGGGTGTGCTGCACACCACCGGCGGCTACCTGGTCTACGCCGCCATGACCCATGAGCGGGTGTTCGACTACCGTCCGGGCGAAGTCTACTGGTGCACCGCCGACGTCGGCTGGGTCACCGGCCACAGCTACATCGTCTACGGTCCGCTGGCCAACGGCGCCACCACCCTGCTGTTCGAAGGCGTGCCGAACTATCCGGACATCACCCGGGTGTCGAAGATCGTCGACAAGCACAAGGTCAACATCCTCTACACCGCGCCTACCGCGATCCGCGCCATGATGGCCGAAGGTCAGGCCGCGGTGGCCGGTGCCGATGGCTCCAGCCTGCGCCTGCTGGGCTCGGTGGGCGAGCCGATCAACCCGGAAGCCTGGAACTGGTACTACCAGACCGTCGGCAAGGAGCGCTGCCCGATCGTCGACACCTGGTGGCAGACCGAAACCGGTGGCGTGCTGATCAGCCCACTGCCAGGCGCCACCGCGCTGAAGCCGGGTTCCGCGACCCGTCCGTTCTTCGGTGTGGTGCCGGCGCTGGTGGACAACCTGGGCAACCTGATCGAAGGCGCCGCCGAGGGCAACCTGGTGATCCTCGATTCCTGGCCGGGTCAGGCGCGTTCGCTGTACGGCGACCACGACCGCTTCGTCGACACCTACTTCAAGACGTTCCGCGGCATGTACTTCACCGGTGACGGTGCCCGTCGCGACGAGGATGGCTACTACTGGATCACCGGTCGCGTCGACGACGTGCTCAACGTCTCCGGCCACCGCATGGGGACCGCCGAGATCGAGAGCGCCATGGTGGCCCACCCGAAAGTCGCCGAGGCGGCGGTGGTCGGTGTGCCGCACGACATCAAGGGGCAGGGCATCTACGTCTACGTCACCCTCAACGGCGGCGAGGAGCCGAGCGAGGCGCTGCGTCTGGAGCTGAAGAACTGGGTGCGCAAGGAGATCGGTCCGATCGCCTCGCCGGATGTCATCCAGTGGGCCCCGGGCCTGCCGAAGACCCGTTCGGGCAAGATCATGCGCCGCATCCTGCGCAAGATCGCCACGGCCGAGTACGACGCTCTGGGTGATATCTCGACCCTGGCTGATCCAAGCGTGGTCGCGCACCTGGTCGAGACGCACAAGACCATGAGCGTGGCTTGAAGACTTGACGCATTCCCGTTGTAGGAGCTGGCTTGTCGTGTGACGAACCACTGCGAAGGACCGCAAAGCGGTCCCGGTTCCTGATCCAGAGCCAGGTAGAGACCCTATTGGCCTGGCTGGAGATCGGGAACCGGGACTGCTGCGCAGTCCTTCGCAGTGGTTCGTCACACGACAAGCCAGCTCCTACAGGGTCCGCGTCCTGCCTGTGAGTAAAAAACCCAAGGCCCCGTAGGCAATCTGCCTACGGGGCCTTGGGTTTTTTGTTACTTCGACTTTCATCGGTAACCGTCCTGTCACCGAGTTCGTACGAAAACGGGGTCTATGGAAACGGTGATGTTCTATTCTGGTGCGTGTACGTTCAGGTTTTCCGACACTCGAATGGCTGGGCTTGCCGGATTACAAGGCTTTGCCAATAATGGGCCCGGTTATTGCTTTGGTTACAGGTTATTTGTTTTTCGCTTTTGCATATTTCCCCATACCTGTCAATATCGCTCGGCCGCTCTTCCTGCGCTTCTGTAACTACTTGTCGCATTGAAGAAATATCGGCTTCCGAGCTGTCGTTAAAATGCCAATCACTCGCTCGTGGCACCTGACCGGTGGTCCGGCCCTGCGCGGCTCTGCGTTGTACCCATTTGCATAGCGGGCAGTCGAACTGCCTGGTATCGCCCTTCACCAATGGAGTTCCCAGATGAAGAAACTCGCACTGCTTGGCGCCCTCGCGCTATCCGTGTTTTCCCTGGTATCGCTGGCTGACGAGAAACCGCTGAAAATCGGTATCGAGGCCGCCTACCCACCTTTCGCTTCGAAAGCACCGGACGGCAGCATCGTCGGTTTCGACTACGACATCGGCAACGCCCTGTGCGAAGAGATGAAGGTCAAGTGCCAGTGGGTCGAGCAGGAGTTCGATGGCCTGATCCCGGCACTGAAGGTACGCAAGATCGACGCGATCCTGTCGTCCATGTCGATCACCGAGGACCGCAAGAAGTCCGTCGACTTCACCAAGCGCTACTACCTGACCCCGGCTCGCCTGGTGATGAAGGAAGGCGCCACCGTCAGCGACAGCCTGGCCGAACTGCAAGGCAAGAAGATCGGCGTCCAGCGCGGTTCGATCCACGACCGTTTCGCCAAGGAAGTCCTGGCTCCGAAAGGCGCGGTCATCGTTCCTTACGGCACCCAGAACGAAATCTACCTGGACATCACCGCCGGTCGTCTGGACGGCTCCGTGGCGGATGCCACCCTGCTGGAAGACGGTTTCCTGAAGACCGATGCCGGCAAGGGCTACGCTTTCGTCGGTCCTGCGTTCACCGATGCGAAATACTTCGGTGACGGTATCGGCATCGCCGTGCGCAAGGGCGACACCGCCAACCTGGAGCGCATCAACGCCGCGATCGCCGCGATCCGCGCCAACGGCAAGTACAAGGCAATCCAGGACAAGTACTTCAACTTCGATATCTACGGCCCGGAAAGCAACTGACCGACGCCGTGTCACCTGCTCAATGGTGCAAGCAGCAGAAGCGCTGAGGCTTGCACCATTTTTTCATCCCTAAGGTCGAGGACCTCATCATGTTGAAAGGCTACGGGGCAGTCATCCTCGATGGAGCGTGGCTGACGCTACAGCTCGCCTTGTCGTCCATGGCCCTGGCCATCGTGCTCGGCCTGATCGGTGTGGCCCTGCGCCTGTCGCCGGTGCGCTGGCTGGCATGGCTGGGCGATCTGTATGCCACGGTGATCCGCGGCATTCCCGATCTGGTACTGATCCTGCTGATCTTCTACGGCGGCCAGGACATCCTCAACCGCGTCGCGCCGCTGCTGGGCTACGACGATTACATCGACCTCAATCCGCTGGTCGCGGGTATCGGCACCCTGGGCTTCATCTTCGGTGCCTACCTGTCGGAAACCTTCCGTGGCGCCTTCATGGCGATCCCGAAAGGCCAGGCCGAGGCCGGGATGGCCTACGGCATGAGCAACCTGCAGATCTTCTTCCGGGTGCTGGTGCCGCAGATGATCCGCCTGGCGATTCCCGGTTTCACCAACAACTGGCTGGTACTGACCAAGGCGACCGCGCTGATTTCGGTGGTGGGCCTGCAGGACATGATGTTCAAGGCCAAGCAGGCGGCCGACGCCACCCGCGAGCCTTTCACCTTCTTCCTGGCGGTGGCCGCACTGTACCTGGTGATCACCAGTGTCTCGCTGCTGGCCCTGCGTTACCTGGAAAAACGCTACTCGGTAGGCGTAAAGGCGGCTGAACTATGATCTTCGACTACAACGTCATCTGGGAGGCGCTGCCGCTGTACGTCGGCGGCCTGCTGACCACGCTCAAACTGCTGGCGATCTCCCTGTTCTTCGGCCTGCTGAGCGCGATCCCGCTGGGTCTGATGCGGGTCTCGAAACAGCCGCTGGTGAACTTCGTCGCCTGGCTCTACACCTACGTGATCCGCGGTACGCCGATGCTGGTCCAGCTGTTCCTGATCTACTACGGTCTGGCCCAGTTCCAGGTGGTGCGCGACAGCTTCCTCTGGCCGTGGCTGTCCAGCGCGACCTTCTGTGCCTGCATGGCGTTTGCCATCAATACCAGTGCCTACACCGCGGAAATCATCGCCGGCAGCCTCAAGGCCACGCCCCATGGCGAGATCGAGGCGGCCAAGGCGGTGGGCATGTCGCGCTACAAGATGTACCGCCGCATTCTGTTGCCGTCGGCCCTGCGTCGCGCCCTGCCGCAGTACAGCAACGAAGTGATCATGATGCTGCAGACCACCAGCCTGGCGTCCATCGTGACCCTGATCGACATCACCGGTGCCGCGCGAACCGTCAACGCCCAGTACTACCTGCCGTTCGAGGCCTACATCACCGCCGGCGTGTTCTACCTGTGCATGACCTTCATCCTGGTCCGCCTGTTCAAGCTTGCCGAACGCCGCTGGCTCGGCTACCTGGCGCCGCGCAAGGGCTGATGCCCGCGGCCAATTTATCGCCCTGGGCCTGTGCCCGCGACCGAACGCTATGTGAGAACCGACAGCATGTACAAACTCGAAATCCAGGATCTGCATAAACGCTACGGCAGCCATGAAGTGCTCAAGGGCGTCTCCCTGGCCGCCAAGGCCGGCGACGTGATCAGCATCATCGGCTCCAGCGGTTCGGGCAAAAGTACTTTCCTGCGCTGCATCAACCTGCTGGAGCAGCCGCACGCCGGCAAGATCCTGCTGAACAACGAAGAGCTCAAGCTGGTGCCGAACAAGGACGGCGCGCTCAAGGCCGCCGATCCCAAGCAGTTGCAGCGCATGCGCTCGCGCCTGTCGATGGTGTTCCAGCACTTCAATCTGTGGTCGCACATGACCGCCCTGGAAAACATCATCGAGGCCCCGGTGCATGTGCTCGGGGTGAGCAAGAAGGAAGCCCTGGAAAAGGCCGAGCACTACCTGGCCAAGGTCGGCGTCGCGCACCGCAAGGACGCTTACCCGGGGCACATGTCCGGTGGCGAGCAGCAGCGCGTGGCGATCGCCCGGGCGCTGGCGATGGAGCCGGAAGTGATGCTGTTCGACGAGCCGACCTCGGCTCTGGACCCGGAACTGGTGGGTGACGTGCTCAAGGTCATGCAGTCGCTGGCCCAGGAAGGCCGCACCATGGTGGTGGTGACCCACGAGATGGGCTTCGCCCGCGAGGTTTCCAACCAGCTGGTGTTCCTCCACAAGGGGCTGGTGGAAGAGGCTGGCAACCCGCGCGAAGTGCTGGTCAATCCGCAGTCGGAGCGTCTGCAGCAGTTCCTCTCCGGCAGCCTGAAATAAGTCGGCATGCTTCAAGGCTGCCGCTTTGCACCAAAATAGGTCATGCTGCGCCGCCCGCGCAGCGTGCACCACGCATCACTCGGCTCGTCTACCCTGACGGGCAGCAGACTCACTTCAGGTTTCGGACTACACCCCATGACCACCCAGCGAATCGGTTTTCTCATCTGGCCCAGCACCAAGGCTCTGACCCTGGCGCTTGCGGAAGAGGTATTGCGGGTAGCGCAGAAGGTCCACCCGGAAGTGGCCTATGAGCTGGTATTCCTCCAGGCCGAGGCGCCGGTCGAGGGTGACTGGCGCTTGCCGGGCGAGCCGTGGACAGGGCGTCTGGAAAATTGCCAGAAGCTGTTCCTGCTCGCCGATGAGCCGCCGCTGGCGGTCGGCGCGGCGCTGGGCGCGGCGCTCAAGCAACTGGTGCGTTCCGGTTGCGTGGTTGGCGGGTTGTCGGCGGGGGTTTATCCGCTGGCGCAACTGGGACTGCTGGACGGCTACCGGGCCGCGGTGCACTGGCGCTGGCAGGATGATTTCGCCGAGCGCTTCCCCAAGGTCATCGCCACCAGCCATCTGTTCGACTGGGACCGCGATCGCCTGACCGCCTGCGGCGGCATGTCGGTGGTCGACCTGCTGTTGGCGGTACTGGCGCGGGACCACGGTGCCGAGCTGGCGGGGGCGGTGTCCGAGGAGTTGGTGGTCGAACGCATCCGCGAGGGCGGCGAGCGCCAGCGCATTCCGCTGCAGAATCGCCTTGGCTCCAGTCATCCGAAGCTGACCCAGGCCGTGCTGCTGATGGAAGCCAATATCGAAGAGCCGCTGACCACCGACGAGATCGCCCAGCATGTCTGTGTCTCGCGCCGGCAGCTGGAGCGGATCTTCAAGCAGTACCTGAACCGGGTGCCGAGCCAGTACTACCTGGAGCTGCGCCTGAACAAGGCGCGGCAGATGCTGATGCAGACCAGCAAGTCGATCATCCAGATCGGGCTGTCCTGCGGCTTCTCTTCCGGCCCGCATTTCTCCAGTGCCTACCGCAACTTCTTCGGCGCGACGCCGCGGGAAGATCGCAACCAGCGGCGCAGCAGCTCGCCGTTCGAATTGTCTTCCGTGCCCGCCGAGCGCGGCTGATCTTGCGGCGCGGCCTCCTCGTAGGAGCGAGGCTTGCCCGCGAAGGACCGCGCAGCGGTCCCAGGCCTCAGTTTCGTCGCACGACAAGCCAGCACCTACAGAGTTTTCATGGCTGGTGACCCGGCGGTCAGGCAGTGCGAATTTCCTTCCTTCCCAAACCCTTAGATTCTCCCCGCCAACCCCTCGCTCCGTTTAAACTGCGCCTTTGCGACCCTATTTGTCGCATTGCCGAAAGCCTTGGCAAAACAGGGTTTGGCGCTATAAGAAGTTGTCGCTTGGCGGCAAGGCCAGGCGTTCATCTCTCCTTACAATCCCCCCATCGCTCGCCAGTTCCAGGCAGGCGTTCCTCTTCAGGAGACTCCGATGTCCGTTGAGCAAGCTCCGGTGCAACGCGCCGATTTCGACCAGGTAATGGTTCCCAACTATGCGCCAGCCGCCTTCATTCCCGTGCGTGGCGCCGGATCCCGAGTCTGGGACCAGTCGGGCCGCGAGCTGATCGATTTCGCCGGCGGCATCGCCGTTAACGTCCTGGGGCATGCCCACCCGGCACTGGTCAGCGCGCTGACCGAGCAGGCCAACAAGCTGTGGCATGTGTCCAACGTCTTCACCAACGAGCCGGCGCTGCAACTGGCCCGCAAGCTGGTCGACGCGACCTTCGCCGACCGTGCGTTCTTCTGCAACTCCGGCGCCGAGGCCAACGAGGCTGCGTTCAAGCTGGCCCGTCGCGTTGCTCACGACCGCTTCGGTCCGGAGAAGAACGAGATCATCGCCACCGTCAACAGCTTCCACGGTCGTACCCTGTTCACCGTGAGCGTCGGCGGCCAGCCGAAGTACTCCGATGGCTTCGGGCCGAAGATCACCGGTATCAGCCATGTGCCGTACAACGACCTGGAAGCGCTGAAAGCACAGATCTCCGACAAGACCTGCGCCGTGGTGATCGAGCCGATCCAGGGCGAGAGCGGTGTGGTCCCGGCCGACAAGGCCTACCTGGAAGGCGCCCGCGCCCTGTGCGACCAGCACAACGCGCTGCTGATCTTCGACGAAGTGCAGACCGGCGTCGGCCGTACCGGCCACCTCTATGCCTACCAGCACTACGGCGTGACCCCGGACATCCTCTCCAGCGCCAAGAGCCTGGGCGGCGGTTTCCCGATCGGCGCGATCCTCACCACCAGCGACCTGGCCAAGCACCTGGCCGTCGGCACCCACGGCACCACCTACGGCGGCAACCCGCTGGCCTGCGCCGTCGCCAACGCCGTGCTGGACATCGTCAACACTCCTGAAGTGCTGGCCGGCGTCAAGGCCAAGCACGAGCGCTTCAAGGCGCGGCTGGAACAGATCGGCAAGAAGTACGACCTGTTCAGCCAGGTTCGCGGCATGGGCCTGCTGATCGGTTGCGTGCTGACCGAACAGTGGAAAGGCAAGGCCAAGGACGTGTTCAACGCCGCCGAGCAGGAAGGCCTGATGGTCCTCCAGGCCGGCCCGGATGTGGTGCGTTTCGCCCCGAGCCTGGTGGTCGAGGATGCCGACATCGACGAAGGTCTGGACCGCTTCGAGCGCGCCGCCGCCAAGCTGACCCAGGCCTGATCCGCCCCCGCAGGACCGTCGCTGGCCGGCCTCCGGCCAGCGAACCGATTTCCCGTGGCCTGTGCCCGTTGCGCACACGCCGCTTTTTTTGCGCCGACGGATGTCGGCCCGTAGACCCGAAAGGAGTGACACCATGCTGGTGATGCGCCCCGCGCAAATGGCTGACCTGGATGAAGTACAGCGTCTGGCTGCGGACAGTCCCATTGGTGTCACGTCCCTGCCGGATGATGCCGGTCGCCTGAGCGACAAGATCGCCGCCTCGGAAACTTCGTTCGCCGCCGAAGTCAGTTTCAACGGCGAGGAGAGCTATTTCTTCGTGCTCGAAGACCTGAGCACCGGCAAGCTGGTCGGTTGTTCGGCCATCGTCGCTTCCGCCGGCTATTCCGAGCCGTTCTACAGCTTCCGCAACGAAACCTTCGTGCATGCGTCCCGCGAGCTGAAGATCCACAACAAGATCCATGTGCTCTCGCAGTGCCATGACCTCACCGGCAACAGCCTGCTGACCAGTTTCTATGTGCTGCCGGAGCTGGTGAACAGCGGCTGGGCCGAGTTGAACTCCCGCGGCCGCCTGCTGTTCATGGCCGCCCACCCCGAGCGTTTCGCCGAGTCGGTGGTCACCGAGATCGTCGGCTACAGCGACGAGAGCGGCGATTCGCCGTTCTGGGACGCCATCGGGCGCAACTTCTTCGATCTCAACTACGCCGAGGCGGAACGCCTGTGCGGCCTGAAGAGCCGTACCTTCCTCGCCGAGCTGATGCCGCACTACCCGATCTACGTGCCGCTGCTGCCGGACGCCGCGCAGGAAGCCATGGGCCAGGTGCATCCGCGAGCGCAGATCACCTTCGACATCCTCATGCGCGAAGGCTTCGAGACCGATCACTACATCGATATTTTCGACGGCGGCCCGACCCTGCATGCGCGGGTTTCCGGCATCCGTTCGATCGCCCAGAGCCGGGTCGTACCGGTCAGGCTGCAGGAGCAACCGAGCAAGGGCGGCCGTCAGTACCTGGTGTCCAACGGCCAGTTGCAGGATTACCGCGCGGTACTTCTGGAACTGGACTGGGTGCCGGGCAAGCCCGTTCACCTGAGCCAGGAAGCCGTCGAGGCGCTGGGCGTTGGCGAAGGCGCCAGCGTGCGCCTGGTCGCGGTTTGATACTGCGGCTTGATAACAAGAGTTCGGCCGATTTTTGCGGATGCCGTCAGGCATCCGCCCGAGGAGATAGCATGATTGTTCGTCCCGTACGCAGCAGCGACCTTCCAGCGCTGATCGAGCTGGCGCGCAGCACCGGCACCGGCCTGACCACCTTGCCGGCCAACGAGGAACGCCTGGCCCACCGGGTCGGCTGGGCCGAGAAGACCTTTCGCGGCGAAGCCGAGCGCGGCGACGCGGACTACCTGTTCGTGCTGGAGAACGACGACGGTGTGGTCGTCGGCATTTCCGCCATCGCCGGCGCCGTCGGCCTGCGCGAGCCCTGGTACAACTACCGTGTAGGCCTGACCGTCAGTGCCTCCCAGGAACTGAAGATCTACCGGGAAATCCCGACCCTGTTCCTGGCCAACGACCTGACCGGCAACTCCGAGCTGTGCTCGCTGTTCCTGCGGGCCGACAGCCGCACCGGTCTCAACGGCCGCCTGTTGTCCAAGGCGCGGATGCTGTTCATCGCCGAGTTCCCCGACCTGTTCGGCAACAAGATCATCGCCGAGATGCGCGGCATGTCCGACGAGCAGGGCCGTTCGCCGTTCTGGGAAAGCCTGGGCCGGCACTTCTTCAAGATGGAGTTCAGCCAGGCCGACTACCTCACCGGCGTCGGCAACAAGGCCTTCATCGCCGAGCTGATGCCGAAGTTCCCGCTGTACACCTGCTTCCTCTCGGAAGCGGCGCGCAACGTCATCGGGCGTGTCCACAACGACACCGAACCGGCGCTGGCGATGCTCAAGAGCGAGGGCTTCAGCTACCAGGGCTACGTCGACATCTTCGACGCGGGTCCGGCCATCGAATGCGAAACCCGCAAGATTCGCGCGGTACAGGACAGCCAGAACCTGGTCCTGGCCGTCGGCACGCCGGGCGATGACGCCCCGGCCTACATCATTCACAACCGCAAGCGCGAAGACTGCCGCATCGCCGCGGCGCCGGCACGCCTGGCGGCCGGCACCCTGGTGGTCGATCCGCAGACCGCCAAGCGCCTGCGCCTGAGCGCCGGCGACCAGGTGCGCGCCGTTCCGCTGTCCGCTGCCCGGGAGGCCAAATAATGACCACTCACTACATCGCAGGCCAATGGCTGGCCGGCCAGGGTGATGCCCTGCAATCCCTGAATCCGGTGACCCAAGCGGTGATCTGGGAAGGCCGTGGTGCCAACACGGTACAGGTCGAGCAGGCCGTCGCCGCCGCACGCCAGGCATTTCCGGGTTGGGCGCGGCAGTCGCTGGACATGCGTATCGCCGTGCTGGAAGCCTTCGCCGCGCAACTGAAGGCCAATACCGACGCGTTGGCCCACTGCATCGGTGAGGAAACCGGCAAGCCGCTGTGGGAAGCTGCCACCGAAGTGACCAGTATGGTCAACAAGGTCGCCATCTCGGTACAGAGCTACCGCGAGCGTACCGGCGAGAAGAGCGGCCCGCTGGCCGATGCCACCGCCGTGCTGCGGCACAAGCCCCATGGTGTGGTGGCGGTGTTCGGTCCGTACAACTTCCCCGGTCACCTGCCCAACGGCCATATCGTCCCGGCACTGCTGGCGGGTAACGCGGTGGTGTTCAAGCCCAGCGAGCTGACCCCCAAGGTTGCCGAGCTGACCGTCAAGTGCTGGATCGACGCCGGTCTGCCGGCGGGCGTGCTCAACTTGGTGCAGGGCGCGCGGGAAACCGGCGTGGCCCTGGCTGCCAACCCGGGCATCGACGGCCTGTTCTTCACGGGTTCCAGCCGTACCGGCAACCTGCTGCATCAACAGTTCTCCGGGCGCCCGGACAAGATCCTGGCCCTGGAAATGGGTGGCAACAACCCGCTGGTGGTGGACGAGGTCAAGGACCTCGACGCCGCGGTCTACACCATCATCCAGTCCGCCTTCATCTCCGCCGGCCAGCGCTGCACCTGCGCGCGGCGCCTGCTGGTGCCGCAAGGTGCCTGGGGCGATTCGCTGCTGGCGCGGCTGGTGGAGGTCAGCAAGAACATTTCCGTGGGCGCCTTCGACCAGCAGCCACCACCCTTCATGGGCTCGGTCGTGTCTCTGGCTGCCGCCAAGGCGCTGATGGACGCCCAGGCCCATCTGCTGGCCAACGGTGCCAGCGCGCTGCTGGAGATGACCCAGCCGCAGGCCAGTGCCGCGCTGCTGACTCCGGGCATCCTCGATGTCACCGCGGTGGCCGGACGCCCCGATGAAGAATTCTTCGGGCCGCTGCTGCAGGTGATCCGCTACGCCGATTTCCCGGCGGCCATCGCCGAAGCCAACGACACCCAGTACGGCCTCGCCGCCGGCCTGTTGTCGGACTCCCATGCGCGCTACCAGCAGTTCTGGCTGGAAAGCCGCGCCGGTATCGTCAACTGGAACAAGCAACTGACCGGCGCCGCCAGCAGCGCGCCGTTCGGTGGCGTCGGTGCCAGCGGCAACCACCGCGCCAGCGCCTATTACGCGGCGGATTACTGCGCCTACCCGGTGGCCTCGCTGGAGACAGCGAGCCTGGTCCTGCCCGCCACGCTGACGCCCGGCGTCGCCCTATAACAACAGGTTCACGGAGCCTTGACCGATGAAATCGTTTGAAGTGAATTTTGACGGGCTGGTCGGACCAACCCACAACTACGGTGGCCTGTCCTACGGCAACGTAGCCTCGCAGAGCAACAGCCAGCAGGGCTCCAACCCGCGCGAAGCGGCGCGTCAGGGCCTGGCGAAGATGAAGGCCCTGGCCGACATGGGCTTCCAGCAGGGTGTGCTGGCGCCGCAGGAGCGTCCGGATGTGGCCGCGCTGCGTCGCCTGGGCTTCAGCGGCAGCGATGCCGAAGTGATCCAGCGTGCGGCGAAGGACGCCATGCCGCTGCTGGTCGCCAGTTGCTCGGCATCGAGCATGTGGGTGGCCAACGCCGCCACGGTCAGCCCGAGTGCCGATACCGCCGACGGCCGCGTGCATTTCACCGCCGCCAACCTCAACTGCAAGTACCACCGCAGCATCGAGCACCCGACCACCAGCCGTGTGCTGCAGGCGATGTTCGCCGACCAGCAGCGCTTCGCCCACCACGCCGCGCTGCCGGCGGTGGCGCAGTTCGGCGACGAAGGCGCGGCCAACCACACGCGCTTCTGCCGTGCCTACGGCGAGCCGGGCGTGGAGTTCTTCGTGTTCGGTCGCAGTGCCTTCGACACCCGTTATCCGGCGCCGCAGAAATACCCGGCGCGGCAGACCCTGGAAGCCTCGCAGGCCGTGGCTCGTCTGCACGGTCTGACGGACGATGGCGTGGTCTATGCTCAGCAGAATCCGGCGGTGATCGATCAGGGCGTGTTCCACAACGATGTGATCGCGGTGGGTAACGGCGAGGTGCTGTTCTATCACGAAGACGCTTTCCTGGAGACCGAACGGGTCCTGGCCGAACTGAAGGACAAGCTGGCCCGGCGTGGCGGCAACTTCAAGGCCGTCTGCGTACCGCGGGCCCAGGTTTCGGTGGAGGACGCCGTGCGTTCCTACCTGTTCAACAGCCAGCTGCTGTCCCGCGACGACGGTTCCATGCTGTTGATCGTGCCGGAAGAATGCCGCAACAACGAGCGGGTCTGGACCTACCTGAACGGCCTGACCAGCCAGGGCGGCACCATTGCCGAGGTGCGTGTGTTCGACCTCAAGCAGAGCATGCAGAACGGCGGTGGCCCGGCTTGCCTGCGCTTGCGCGTGGCGCTGAACGAAACGGAACTGGCGGCGGTCAATCCAGGGGTTATCATGACCGCCTCGCTGTACGACACCCTGACCCAGTGGGTCGACCGGCACTACCGCGATCGCCTGAGCGAAAGCGACCTGGCCGATCCGCAGCTGCTGGTGGAGTGCCGCACGGCGCTGGATGAACTGACCCGGATCCTCAAGCTGGGCTCGGTCTATCCGTTCCAACTCAACCCCTGAAAGAGACCCGAACATGTCCGACGCCCTGCAACTGATCCTTGAAGACGAAGATGGTAACCAGCGTGAAGTGTCCAGCAGCCGCTTTGCGGTGATCTGGCAGGGCAAGGAAGTGTGGATCCAGCAGGACGGTCGCGGTCAGTTGCTGATCGGCGTCGACGTCGAGGAAGGCGACACCGAATACGCCAACCTGCTGCTGCGCCCGCTGGCGACCAACCTGGTCAGCCTGCAACTGGAAATGGAGCCGGCGGACGCCGGCGACGATGACGATCACGTCCACGGTCCCGATTGCGGACATCATCACTAAGGAACGACACCATGCTCGCCCTCGGCAAACTCCTTGATCTGACCCTGGCCGGTCGCGAACCGGCCGAGAAGACCCAGACGACAGTTCAAGGCGTGCGTTTGCGCTGGTTGGCCGAGGGCGCGCTGGAAGTCCGTCCGCCGGAAGCGCGGGACAGCGGCCTGGACATTCTTCTGTCCGCGGGTATCCATGGCAACGAAACCGCGCCGATCGAGCTGCTCGATGACCTGCTGGGGCGCATCGCCAAGGGCGAAGTCCAGCCACGGGCGCGGATCCTGTTCCTGTTCGGCAATCCCGAGGCGATCCGTCGCGGCGAGCGTTACCTCGAGCAGGACGTCAATCGCCTGTTCAATGGCCGTCATGAGTTGACCAGCGGTTCGGAAGCCTTGCGCGCCGGCGACCTGGAGCATCTGGCAGCGACCTTCTTCAGCGTGCCGGGGCGCACCCGGCTGCATTACGACCTGCACACCGCCATTCGCGGGTCGAAGATCGAGCAGTTCGCGCTCTACCCTTATAAAGAGGGGCGCCAGCATTCCCGTCGCGAACTGGCCCGCCTGCGTGCCGCCGGCATGGAAGCGGTACTGCTGCAGAGCAAGACCTCGATCACCTTCACCGCCTACACCTACGAAAAGCTGGAGGCCGAGTCCTTCACCCTGGAGCTGGGCAAGGCGCGGCCGTTCGGGCAGAACCAGCAGGTCAACCTGGAGCGTCTGGAAGCGCGGCTGATCCAGATCATCGAGGGCACCGAGCCGGAACACGCAGGTGAACTCGACGGCCTGCAACTGTTCAGCGTCGCCCGCGAAATCATCAAGCACAGCGACGCTTTCCACCTGCACCTGCCGGCGGATATCGAGAACTTCTCGGAGTTGTCCCGCGGTTACCTGCTGGCGGAGGATCTGGCGGATACGCGCTGGATCGTCGAGGAGGAGGGGGCGCGGATCATCTTCCCCAATCCCAAGGTGAAGAACGGGCTGCGGGCGGGGATCCTGATCGTCCCGGCCTCGACTGAGGGCTTGGGCGTTTAGGGACTGCTTTGCAGCCGCACATCCCCCGTAGGAGCGTGGCTTGCCCGCGAAGGGACCGCAAAGCGGTCCCCCAGGATCACTCTGTCAGACCGCCACTTTCTGCGGCACTTCATTGCGCCGCAACGCGCGCAGTTTCAGCAGCGTATCGGCACAGGTATTCGCCGCCTCCTGGCCCTTCAGCACGAAATGCTCGTAGAAGAACTTCTGGTGCTCGTCACCGGCATGGAAGTGATGCGGGGTCAGTACCACCGAGAACACCGGTACTTCGGTTTCCAGCTGCACCTGCATCAGCCCATTGATCACCGCCTGGGCGACGAACTCATGACGGTACAGGCCGCCATCCACCACCAGGCCGGCGGCGACGATGGCGCCGTAGCGGCCGCCACGGGCCAGCAGCTTGGCGTGCAGCGGGATCTCGAATGCGCCACCGACCTCGAAGAAATCAATATCACCGGCCTGATAGCCATGCTTGGCCATCTCCTCGACGAAACCTTTCTTGCTCTGATCGACAATATCCTTGTGCCAGCAGGCTTGTACGAAAGCGATGCGCTCGTTGCCGTGGCCGATTGGGGTTGCTTGCATTGAAACGGACTCCTGTTTGCATGAGAAACAGGGCAACTGGATCGAAGGGGATGGGTCGCCGCGGACTTGTTGCGGACGAACGGACACAACAGTGCCTATCCCGTTCTCTCTTTATCCGGACTGTGACCGTCGGCCCCGGAATCACACCGGGTCTGCTGACCTTGCAGGCGCGTGCCTGCAAGCGCTCGCGGGCTATGCGCATTGCGCGCAATTACCGCCGGTGGGGAATTGCACCCCGCCCTGAGAACGTTGCCATCACGGGTGATGGCGGCGCTTTTTGTAACATAGTTTCCGACGGAACGTATAGCCTGCTAACTAAATAGACCCGATTAACATGCATTTCATCCTGAATGCGTGTCAGCAGCGTATAAAAGCCACTACACCTGCCAGTCAGGCTAGCTATAATGCGGCCCTTTGCCGTCGTTTTCGTCATTTGACGCGCACTTTTGCCTCAGGCCGCCGTTTCCGTGGAAGAACCTATGAAAAGCGCAGAAATCCGTGAAGCCTTCCTTCGATTCTTCGAAGAGCAGGGACACACCCGAGTCGCCTCCAGCTCCCTGATTCCGGGCAACGACCCGACCCTGCTGTTCACCAACGCCGGCATGAACCAGTTCAAGGACTGCTTCCTCGGCCAGGAAAAGCGCGCCTACACCCGTGCCGTGAGCAGCCAGAAGTGCGTGCGTGCCGGCGGCAAGCACAACGACCTGGAAAACGTCGGCTACACCGCGCGTCACCACACCTTCTTCGAGATGCTGGGCAACTTCAGTTTCGGCGACTACTTCAAGCGTGACGCCATCACCTTCGCCTGGACCTTCCTGACTTCGGAAAAGTGGCTGAACCTGCCGAAGGAAAAGCTCTGGGTCACCGTCTACGCGACCGATGACGAAGCCTACGACATCTGGACCAAGGAAGTCGGCGTGCCGGCCGAGCGCATGGTCCGCATCGGCGACAACAAGGGCGCGCCGTACGCCTCCGACAACTTCTGGACCATGGGCGACACCGGTCCGTGCGGCCCGTGCACCGAGATCTTCTACGACCACGGTGCCGACATCTGGGGTGGCCCGCCCGGCTCGCCGGAAGAAGACGGCGATCGCTACATCGAGATCTGGAACAACGTCTTCATGCAGTTCAACCGCACCGCGGACGGCGTTCTGCACCCGCTGCCAGCGCCGTCGGTGGACACCGGCATGGGCCTGGAGCGGATCAGCGCGGTGCTGCAGCACGTGCACTCGAACTACGAGATCGACCTGTTCCAGAGCCTGCTGGTCGCTTCGGCCAAGGCCATCGGCTGCACCGACGAAGGCCAGCCTTCGCTGAAAGTGGTGGCTGACCACATCCGTTCCTGCGGCTTCCTGATCGCCGACGGCGTGGTGCCGTCCAACGAAGGTCGTGGCTACGTGCTGCGCCGCATCATTCGCCGCGCCTGCCGTCACGGCAACAAGCTGGGTGCCAAGGGCAGCTTCTTCTATCAGATCGTCGCCGCCCTGGTGGCCGAGATGGGCGAAGCCTTCCCTGAGCTGAAGGCCCAGCAGGCGCACATCGAGCGCGTGCTGAAAACCGAGGAAGAGCAGTTCGCCAAGACCCTGGAGCAGGGCCTGAAGATCCTCGAACAGGACCTGGTCGACCTGCAAGGCAACGTCATCCCGGGCGAAGTGGTGTTCAAGCTGTACGACACCTACGGCTTCCCGATGGACCTGACCGCCGACATCGCCCGCGAGCGCGAGCTGAGCATCGACGAAGCCGGCTTCGAGCGTGAAATGGAAGCGCAACGCGAGCGCGCCCGTTCCGCCAGCGCTTTCGGCCTGGACTACAACAGCCTGGTCAAGGTCGACATGGACACCGAGTTCACCGGCTACAGCACCACCGAAGGCAGCGCCAGGATCGTCGCCCTGTACAAGGACGGCCAGTCCGTCGAGCAACTGGGTGAAGGCGAGGAGGGCGTGGTCATCCTCGATCGCACGCCGTTCTACGCCGAATCCGGCGGCCAGATCGGCGACACCGGCTACCTGCAGGCCGGCGCCGCGCGCTTCGACGTGCGCGACACCACCAAGACCGGTGGTGCCTTCCTGCACCACGGCGTGATCGCCAGCGGCAACCTGAGCGTCGGTGCCCAGGTCGAGGCCAAGGTCGATGCCGACGTGCAGCACGCCACCTCGCTCAACCACTCCGCCACCCACCTGCTGCATGCCGCGCTGCGTCAGGTGCTCGGTGAGCACGTACAACAGAAAGGCTCGTTGGTGAACAGCCAGCGCCTGCGCTTCGACTTCAGCCACCCGGAAGCGGTCAAGCCAGAGCAGATCAAGGCCCTGGAAGAGATCGTCAACCGCGAAGTGCGCAAGAACTCCGAGGTTCGGACCGAAGAGACCGATATCGACACCGCGAAGCAGAAGGGCGCCATGGCGCTGTTCGGCGAGAAGTACGGCGACAGCGTGCGCGTGCTGAGCATGGGTGGCGACTTCTCGGTCGAGCTGTGCGGCGGTATCCACGCCAAGCGCACCGGTGATATCGGCCTGCTCAAGATCGTCAGCGAAGGTGGCGTGGCATCCGGTGTGCGTCGTATCGAAGCGGTCACCGGCGCGGCTGCCCTGGCTTACCTGAACGCTGCCGAAGAGCAGCTGAAGGAAGCCGCGCAACTGGTCAAAGGCAGTCGCGACAACCTGATCGACAAGCTGTCGGCGGTGCTCGAACGCAACCGCCAGCTGGAAAAGCAACTGGAGCAGTTGCAGGCCAAGGCCGCCAGTGCCGCCGGTGACGACCTGGCCAACAGCGCCGTGGACGTCAAGGGCGTCAAGGTGCTGGCCGCGCGTCTCGATGGTCAGGACGGCAAGGCCCTGCTGGCCCTGGTCGATCAATTGAAGAACAAGCTCGGCCGCGCAGTGATCCTGCTCGGCAGTGTCCACGAAGAGAAGGTCGTACTGGTCGCTGGCGTGACCAAGGACCTCACCGGTCAACTCAAAGCCGGGGATTTGATGAAGCAAGCCGCTGCGGCGGTGGGCGGCAAGGGCGGTGGTCGTCCGGACATGGCGCAAGGCGGTGGCGTGGACGCCGCGGCGCTGGACGGTGCACTGGCCCTGACCGTGCCTTTCGTAGAGCAGGGTGTCTGAGGCGCCGACGGCCCGTCGTCTAGTGACGGGCCGTCGGCGTTGTGTTTTGTTTATTGGGTGCCCTTCACGGGCTGAGGCGGCTTTGAAATGGCGTTGATCGTACAGAAATTTGGCGGTACCTCGGTCGGCACAATCGAGCGAATCGAGCAGGTTGCCGAAAAGGTCAAGAAATTCCGCGAAGCTGGCGATGACCTGGTGGTTGTGCTGTCGGCGATGAGCGGCGAAACCAACCGCCTGATCGACCTTGCCAAGCAGATCAGCGATCAGCCGGTTCCGCGTGAACTGGATGTGATCGTCTCCACCGGCGAGCAGGTGACCATCGCCTTGCTCGCCATGGCGCTGATCAAGCGTGGTATTCCGGCGGTGTCCTACACCGGCAACCAGGTGCGGATCCTCACCGACAGCGCGCACAACAAGGCGCGCATCCTGCAAATCGACGACCAGAAGATCCGTGGCGACCTCAAGGCCGGCCGCGTGGTCGTGGTCGCGGGTTTCCAGGGCGTCGACGAGCAAGGCAACATCACCACCCTCGGTCGCGGTGGCTCCGACACCACTGGCGTGGCCCTGGCGGCGGCCCTGAAGGCCGACGAGTGCCAGATCTACACTGATGTGGACGGTGTCTACACCACCGACCCGCGCGTGGTGTCCCAGGCCCAGCGCCTGGACAAGATCACCTTCGAAGAGATGCTGGAAATGGCCAGCCTCGGTTCCAAGGTCCTGCAGATCCGTGCCGTCGAGTTCGCCGGCAAGTACAACGTTCCGCTGCGCGTGCTGCACAGCTTCCAGGAGGGTCCGGGTACCCTCATTACCATTGATGAAGAGGAATCCATGGAACAGCCGATCATTTCCGGCATCGCCTTCAACCGCGATGAAGCCAAGCTGACCATCCGTGGCGTACCGGACACCCCGGGCGTGGCTTTCAAGATCCTCGGCCCGATCAGCGCCGCGAACATCGAAGTCGACATGATCGTGCAGAACGTTTCGCACGATAACACCACCGACTTCACCTTCACCGTGCACCGCAACGACTACGCCAAGGCGCAGCAGGTGCTGGAAAACACCGCCAGCGAAATCGGCGCCCGTGAAGTGATCGGCGACACCAAGATCGCCAAGGTCTCGATCGTCGGTGTCGGCATGCGCTCTCACGCGGGCGTGGCGAGCCGCATGTTCGAAGCCCTGGCCAAGGAGAGCATCAACATCCAGATGATCTCCACCTCCGAGATCAAGGTCTCCGTGGTCATCGAAGAGAAATACCTGGAACTGGCTGTACGCGCTCTGCATACCGCCTTCGAGCTGGACGCTCCGGCCCGTCAGGGCGAGTAAGCGTTGTCCCCTGGGGTGCGGTCTGCCGCACCCTTCTTTATTCGACCGCTGCGGCGCCCGCCATATCGGTCATGCTGGTCAATACTGAGTTACAGCTCGACAACCGTCCTGGTTGCGGGTCGCAAGCCTCCTTTATTTACAGACTGTTGTCCCTGAACTGAATCCCGTGAGGAAAAACGTATGCTGATTCTGACTCGTCGGTGTGCCGAAAGCCTGATCATTGGCGATGGCGAAATCACCGTGACCGTGCTCGGCGTCAAAGGAAACCAGGTGCGCATCGGTGTGAACGCCCCCAAGGAAGTGGCCGTACACCGTGAAGAAATCTACCTTCGGATCAAGAAAGAGAAGGACGAAGAACCAAGCCATTAATTTTTATCGTTTTTTTTTCAAAAAAGAGTTTGCAAACGGGGAAGGGTCTGGTTATTATACGCCCCGTGTTGCGGAGAGGTGGCCGAGTGGCCGAAGGCGCTCCCCTGCTAAGGGAGTATACCTCACAAGGGTATCGGGGGTTCGAATCCCCCCTTCTCCGCCATTATTCATGTAGGGCGCTGTAATCTGGCATGAATCACTAAGTAGTTGAAAATAAACGAAAAAGTGATTGCCAAAACGATTTAGCGAACTATAATGCGCGGCTTCAAATGCACTCGTAGCTCAGCTGGATAGAGTACTCGGCTACGAACCGAGCGGTCACAGGTTCGAATCCTGTCGAGTGCACCATACGAAGAAGCAAGTTTCATTGAAAGTTGCTTCGGTTTCAACCAGAGGTGATCTGGTCCATCAAGTACCAACCCTGCACTCGTAGCTCAGCTGGATAGAGTACTCGGCTACGAACCGAGCGGTCACAGGTTCGAATCCTGTCGAGTGCACCATAATCCAAGAAGCCGTTTCCTCTGGAAGTTGTTTCGGATACACCAGAGGTGATCTGGTTCATCAAGCGCCAACCTTGCACTCGTAGCTCAGCTGGATAGAGTACTCGGCTACGAACCGAGCGGTCACAGGTTCGAATCCTGTCGAGTGCACCATAAGATGAAAAGCCCGCCTTCATGGCGGGCTTTTTTTTTCTGCGATTCGTTGATCCCGATAAATGAATTGTCATTCAGACATCGACTGCGCGTGCTAGTTTTTCAAAGGCGCATGTGCTCTTTTCCGGGCGCTGGCCGTCGCATTGATGGATACGGCAGTTTGCCTGTGTAACGTTCGCAAACGATTGTTTTCACCGATATTTTCAGCCCCTGGCAGCGCAAGCGGTGTATGATTGCGCCCGTCAGCCCCGCCGGGGCTTGTGGAATACCACCATGGACTTACCCAGTAGTTACTTAAAAGCCTGTTTTGCCAATCACGATTTGACTGATTGATCCTCCCGGCGTGCTCCGCTGCTGGGAGTGGAGTTCGCCTATGACTGAAATCGAAGCAAAAAAAACGCAGGAAAGCCTGCAGGACCGCCTGGCACAGGTGGTCGAGCTGCTGCATCGGCAGCGTGTGGTCGAAGACCTGACTCATCGTCAGGAAGGTGCGCACAACGACCGCGTGGAAAATCTGGTTCACCGGCAGAACCTGGTCGAGCTGCAGCGCAAGCTCGATGACCTGCACTCCGCCGACGTCGCCCATATTCTCGAAGCACTGCCACTGGATGACCGCTTGACCGTATGGCAGTTGGTCAAGGCCGAGCGCGACGGCGATATCCTTCTCGAAGTGTCCGACTCGGTCCGAGAGACCCTGATCGCCGACATGGACGATCACGAGCTGCTCGCCGCCGCCAAGGAAATGGACGCCGACGAACTGGCCGACCTGGCCCCCGAGCTGCCTCGCGACGTCGTCCACGAACTGATGGAAACCCTCGATGCCCAGCAACGCGAGCGCGTGCGCTCGGCGCTGAGCTATGATGAGGAGCAGGTCGGCGCGCTGATGGACTTCGAGATGGTCACCATTCGCGAAGATGTCAGCCTGGAAGTGGTTCTGCGTTACCTGCGCCGGCTCAAGGAGCTGCCAGGTCATACCGACAAGCTGTTCGTCGTCGACTACGACGGCATTCTCAAGGGTGTGCTGCCGATCAAGCGTCTGCTGGTCAACGACCCGGACAAGCAGGTAGCCGAGGTGATGGCCGACGACCCGGTCAGCTTCCACCCGGAAGAGGATGCTTACGACGCTGCCCAGGCCTTCGAGCGTTATGACCTGGTCTCCGCCCCGGTGGTGGACAAGAACGACCGCCTGATCGGCCGTCTGACCATCGACGAGATGGTCGACCTGATTCGTGAAGAGAGCGAAAGCGAAGTCTTGAACATGGCCGGTCTGCGCGAGGAAGAAGACATCTTCGCCTCGGTCTGGCGCTCTCTGCGTAACCGCTGGGCATGGCTGGCGATCAACCTGATCACCGCCTTTGTCGCCTCGCGGGTAATTGGCCTGTTCGAAGGGTCGATCGAGAAGCTGGTCGCCCTGGCGGCGCTGATGCCGATCGTGGCGGGTATCGGCGGCAACTCCGGTAACCAGACCATTACCATGATCGTTCGCGCGATGGCGCTGGATCAGGTCAGTCCTGGCAATACCACGCGTCTGATGCGCAAGGAACTGGCGGTTGCGTTGCTCAATGGCCTGATCTGGGGCGGGGTGATCGGCGTGGTGGCCTTCCTGCTGTATGGCAGTTGGTCACTGGGGGTGGTGATGACCGCGGCGATGACGCTGAACCTGCTCCTGGCGGCGTTCATGGGGGTGTTCATCCCGATGACCCTGACGCGCCTCGGCCGCGACCCGGCCATGGGGTCCAGCGTGATGATCACCGCGGTGACCGACAGTGGCGGCTTCTTCATCTTCCTGGGTCTGGCCACGCTGTTCCTGCTGTAGTTCGGTCTTCCGCCAAAACAAGAGAGCCAGCTTCGCGCTGGCTTTTTTGTGGGTGCCACAAAGCAGAACGCCCGATGCAGGGCATCGGGCGTTCTGTTCTGAAACGAGTTCAGGAAAAAGAGGGGTCAGGAAGCGTCCGCGGCCATTTCAACGTCATGGGCGATCAGGGCAACCAGAGCATTTTGCTGGCGATGGGACAGTTGGCGGAAGCGTTGCAGCAGCTCGCGCTCATGCAGGGACAGTTCCGGGCTGTCCAGGCGCATGCTCAGCTCGTCGCCCAGTGCGCCTTCCTGGATAAGGCTCTGTTCCAGGCGGGCAATGATCTCGGAGTTCATGCTGCGGTGGTGGTTACGCGCAACCTCGGCAATGCGCTCACGCATTCCGTCGGGCAGGCGGACGACGAATTTGTCTGCGGTGCGGCTTGAGTAGATAGCCTGTTTCATTGGGCGCATATAATTGACCGGTTTAGTTCAGGGGAAGCGGTTCTTGAAAATTGGCCGCGCGATGGAGACTACGACCACCGTTGCGGTCAAATGTTCAACCTGAATTGTGAATGAGGTCGCAATGATGCCTCATTATCGCCGGTTCCTTGGCGTCAATTCTGTGACAAATATTGAACCGAGTAGAGGCTTTTTGCCAGTACCAATTATCAGAAATGAGCACTGGTTTGAAAAGTTTTGATTCACCCTCTTTTCCGATTCAGTCACCTTTTTGACTCTTATCCACAACAGACAAAAAGGTAACGGAAAGCGCCTAAAATTCCGGGGCTTTTCCTATCTATGAGCATAGTGGCTATGCAGCATGACGCAAGGGGCGAGAGCCCGTTACATGCCACCGGCAGACTGATCTACCTGATGGGGCCTTCCGGTTCTGGCAAGGACAGTGTGATCGACCAGGCGCGCCCTGCGCTTCAGGCGCTGGGGGTGAGGATCGCCCGTCGGGTGATAACCCGTTCCGCCGAAGCGGTGGGGGAGGCGGCGCACAGCGTGACCCCGCAGTATTTTGCCGTGTTGCGCGAGGCGGGAGGCTTCGCCCTGGACTGGCAGGCCAACGGCCTGAGCTACGGTATTTCGCTGGAGATCGATGAGTGGCTGGCGCAAGGGCACTGGGTATTGGTCAATGGCTCCCGCGCGCATTTGCCAGTGGTGCGCGAACGCTACCCTGACCTGGTGCCGGTTCTCCTGAGCGTCACCCCCGATGCCCTGCGCGCTCGACTGCTGGGACGTGGCCGGGAAAGTGCGCAAGAGATCGAGGAGCGGCTGGCGCGCAATCGCCTGGTGCCTGCAGACCTCGGGGACGATGTCCGCTCTCTGGACAACTCAACCACGCTGGATGAGGCCGTGCAGCGGCTGCTGGCTCTGTTGCATGAAGCGGGATTGGTGGCTCACAGCGAGAAGTGATCGTGTTCGCGTAGCGGGATCTGCTGCTGGCGTTGTTCCGGTACTTGGCCCAGTACGGCGGGATGAGCCGGCATTGAGGTTCTGTAGTCGAGGGAATGAACCGGCGTCGCCTTGGGCAGCATGCTCATGCCAATCACGGTGGCGAGGGCCAGGGCGTTGAGTGCGAGCAGGGCGTGAGTCATGGTTGTGGTTCCGGGCTGTGGGATCGAGGGCATTCCGTTGTCTCTTTCCCAGCATGTGCCGTGCCAGCCATGTTTCTTAATTAAACCCTTATAAATCAATTAATTAGATCGTTATGAAAAGATGGTTTCCGTGCATCCTGCAATGATGGCTTTATGCTGTATTGCAAAATGCACGAACGACGGGCGTCCAGGGGGGAGCGTGGCAGGCAAAAAGCCCGATCCTTGGCATGACAAATGGCCTCCCGCTGGTTAACATGCACGCCTTCTGCCGTGTGGCGTTCGCCCGGGCTTCGTGTCTCAGTAGCTCAATTGGATAGAGCATCCCCCTCCTAAGGGGAAGGTTGGCAGTTCGAACCTGCCCTGGGACACCATCTCTCCCTTGTCCCGCATTCAACAGCCCCTTTCAGGCATCGTCGCATCTCGCTCGCCGCATGCTGGCCCTTTCAAGTCACTGTTTTCACATAGCATTTTTCGCTTCATGGATAGAGAGACGTTTTCCAGATGCGATTCAACTATGTGGCGCTGGCGATGCTGGCGCTGATCTCCATGGCGCCTTCGGCGCAGGCCAAGGGCTTGAACAAGCAGCAGATCGAGATGTGCCGATGGGGCTCGGACATTGCCCGCTCAGCCCAGCACTCGAAGCTGTCCGGAACGACCCTGTGGCGAGCCCGGGAAAATCTCAAGGCACGAAAATACCCCCGCGCCTGGATGCCGAAAATGGCCCTCGGCATCACTGAGCAGACCTACGCCAGTCGCAGTCGTCTGCAGCCGGCATCGGTGAAGAAGACCTACTACGACGGCTGCATTCGCCACGAGCAGGCGCGTCAGCACCTCGGCAGGCGCTAGTTGTCCTGAGAGCCGTGCCAGCCACGGGCCGGCACTCAGATTTCCTCAGAAACCGATTGCAGACAGAACGCAGCGCCACTGTTTATTTTGGCGCCGCGCATTGGCGCCGTTGCCGATGTAACCGCCTCGAGCGGTCTTGAATCGCCCCAGTGGATGTTTCACGACGGATTGCCCATTGCTCAGGAAGGTATTCACCCCTCAGGAGATGGCAATGAAGCATCTGCATTTCGATCGGCGGCCTGTCCAGTCAGGCGGCTTGTACCCCATGGCCAAGGTGTACCTGTGAGCGCGCTGGCGCCGGGTGTGTTCCTGGGCAAGTTCTCCTTCACTTCGCCGACGCAGGGCCGCAAGGCAGGCCTGGCCGTTCTCGAACGGCAGCACAGCGAGCACGAGCGCCGCTCTTTTCCCGCCATGCTCGCCGAGGCCGAGGCGGCGCTCGTCAGCGTTTACCAATCGCCTGACGGCAGCGCTCGTCTGCAGATCGACCAGCGCTGGATCGGCATCGACCCCACGACGGGTAACCTGACCCTGAACAACGCCCTGGCCGCGGCCGCGACCCTGCGCTTGACGGGCGAGCGTCCGGGGCAGGCCTGGGAGGTGCTGGTCGAGGGCAACTGGCTGCCCGTGGTGTTCTGCCCGCAAGCGTCGCAGGCGCTGTTGACCATCGATCGAGAGAGCGCCGCCGAATCGCGGTTCGAACCGACGCTCGTCACGCCCTCGCTGGCCATGCTTACAGCCAGCAAGCAAGGGCGCGGCGTGGACCTGACCCATGTCGTGCTGGACGGCGCGAGTGTCGCGGCGGTGGATTTCACCGGCGCGCGCTTTACCGGCGCCAGCCTGCGCGGCGCGGACTTTTCCGCTTGCACGCTGACCGCCGCTGATTTCCGCGGGGCGCGGCTCGACGGGGTGTCATTCGACGACGCGGTGCTGGACGGTGCCGATCTGAGGGATGTCTTCGCGCTGAAGGCGAGCCTGAAACGCTGTTCGCTGAAGCATATCCGCGGCGGCAATGCCAACTTCACCGCCGCCAACTTTTCCGACGCCGACCTGCATCAGGCGCAGCTGGATGCCAAGGTGCGGTTGTTCAGCCTGCCCCTGAGCCATGCCGACAATATGGGCAGCGGCCAGGCAGACGAGACCTTGCTGGCGGCCTTCCTTGACAGCGGTATAGCGTTGCCGCCGGGGCTTGTGATGCGCACGCTGGTGCCGGGGCGGCGCTGGCAACTCGGCGAGCGCAACGAAGGCTATCTGCTGCTCGGCACAGCCACCGCGATCGATGTCTTCCAGATCGACCCAAACGTGCGCCCGGCGGTTCTGTACAAGGCCATCTGCACCAATGCCCGCGCCTCCGGGGCCCATCTCGGTGGTGTCGATCTGCGCGCCGTGCAGTGGTGTGGCGAGCAGGCCACGCTCGATCACGCCGACCTCGACGAGGCGGCATTGAGCAACAGCCTGCTGGTGTCGCTCGACCTGTCCGGGGCATTTCTCAGTGGTGCCGACCTGAGCGGCAGTGTCCTGGTCGATGCGCGGATCGCTGGTTGCGCCCTCCAGGCGGACGGCGGCGCGCGGGCATTTTCCCTGGAAGGTGCGCAGATCCAGGGCGTCGATTTCAGCGGCAGCACGCTGGTGGATGCCCGGCTGATCAATGCCAGCGTGTCGCTGGAGCAGGGGGTACCGCTGTTCACCTTGCCGCCGTCGGTATGGGATGACCTCGGCCCCGCCGGCCTCGCCGTGATGGCCCCGCGCTTCGCGATGGCCGGCTATCCGCTGGGCGCCGCACCGGGCCTGGAACTGGGGCGCTTCTGGTCGGTCGACGATCGCGACGTTGCCAAGCCTGGCGACTCTCGGGTCTACACGGTGCGCGAGATCGACGGGCAACTGCAGGTGTTCGATGGCGAGGGGGATACGGACGCGTTGTTCGTCCTGCCCTGGTCGGTGTCGTCCAGCCTGGAACGAGAGCATCCCGATGTTCTGTTGATCGCCGAGTTCCAGGCGTTCGGGTATGGCTTGTCGGCGACGGCGAGCATCCGCGCGAGCGAAGACCCGCAAGTGCGGCCGTCGACCAGCGCGGGCATCGTCGGTCCGTTCGGCTATTCGCGTTTTCGCCTGGCCCGGCGCGGGCATTGGGTACAGGTGTTCGGCATGGGGCCGCTGCTGATGCGCGACTGGCCGATGTATCCGTCCGGGGTGGCGTTCAACGCCACCGGCCAGCTGGCGGAGGCGATGTCCGAGCACAGCATCGGGCCGGCCGGTTACCTGAAGGAGGCCGTGAGCGCCGGCATCCTCGACTGCGAAGCGTTTTTCACGGCGATGCCACGCTTGTCCTGATCCCGGCGTCGGTGCAGTCCGCCGGCTGTGGCAGCTCCAGGCAGAAACAGATGAGACGCTGCTCGCCGCGGCTTTCCAGGACCAGGCTGCCGCCGTGCAGTTCGGCGATGCGTTTGACCAGGTACAGGCCCAGCCCGACCCCCGACAAGTGCTGCGCCTGACTGCCGCGGACGTACTTGTGGAACAGCAGGGGAGCCTGGTCGGCGGGAATTTCCGCGCCGTCGTTGAGGACGCGGATGCGCACGCCATCGGCGCTTTCGGCGATTTCCAGGAGAATCGGGCACGCCGCCGGCGCATGCCGATCGGCGTTGGCCAGCAGGTTGCGCAGTGCCACTCGCAGCAGGCCGAAGTCGCAGACCAGGGTGCGCCGCGCGCCGTGCTGCAAGAGGCGGATGCGGCCGGGCGGGAAATCTTCCAGGCAGCCGTCGAGCAGCTCGCCCAGGTCATGTTCGGCACAGCGCGCTTGCGTTGCGTGCTCCTCGATGCGGTCGTGCTGCAGATAGTCGTCGACCAGCGCCATCAGGCGCTTCGAGGACTGGTGGATCGTGCGGCAGCGCTGTTCGTTGCGTTCTGGCGATGCCGCCAGGTTGCGGATCATCTGCTGCGCGGAGGTGCCGATGATCGCCAATGGCGTGCGGAACTCATGGGAAACCATGGCCACGAAGTCGCGTTGCTCCTCGCGCATCTGCTGTTCGTGGTGCAGCGCTTCGCGCAGGGCCTGAGTGCGCACGCCGATCTCCCGTTCCAGCTCGACGTTCTGCTGCTGGATCAAGGTATTGAAGGCAGTCTCGGCGCGGCGGGTCTGGCGTTGCAGCCAGCGGTAGTGATGGATGATGCGCAGGCTCATCAGCAGCATGTGCAGCAGCGCGCCGAGGGCCACGGCGTTGTCGGTGAAAAAGGTCGCCGGCAGAAAGCCGAGGTTGCGCAGGAAGCTGATGGCGATGCCGACGTAGTAGATGCCGAACAGCAGCAGGAAGGCGCGTGCCGGTCGATGCCCGTGGGCCATCGACCACAGGGCCAGGCCGATGAAGAACGGGATGCTCAGCAGTACGGTGATCTGGTGCAGGGGGGCGCCGATCCGGTAGTGGTCGCTCAGCACCAGCAGGGCCGAGGTCGTGCCGATCACCAGGCTGGCCCGGACCAGGCCGCGCTGCAGCCGTGCATGACCAGGCAAGCGCAGTTGGCGCAGGGTGAAGATCATGCCCACCGGCAGGCTCAGGCCCAGGGCGCAACCCAGCAGCGTGTCGCTGATGCCCATGGGCAGGGCGAGCGTCTGCTGGGGCAGGCCCAGGGTCAGGAGTTCCACGATCACGCAGAAGCTGACATAGGCCAGGTACCAGCCGCTCTCGGGGGCCTGGGTCATGCGCCAGAAGGCGCTGTGGAAAACGATCAGGACCAGGCAGATGCCGAAGTACAGGCCGAACCCCAGGTATTCCATGGCCATGCTGTGGGCGAGACGATCGCTGGGCATGAGGCGTACGTTCACCGACAGCGCATTCTTGCTTTTCAGGCGCAGCAGCAGGGTGCGTGGCTGCTCGGGCTGCAGGACCAGGGGGAATGCCGGTGAGCGGTAGTCCACCGCCCAGTGCTGGCGTCCCAGTGCCTCGCCGCCGGACAGGGCGCGGGGTGGGCTGGTGCTCATGTCGAACAGGGTCGCCTCATCGAGCAGGGAGTTGCTCAGTATCAGCATCCATCGCGAGGGTGAGTCGGGCCCGCTGCGGACTTGCAGGCGCAGCCAGACCACCCCGGAAACGAAGCCTGCGCTCAGGGAGCGCGGCAGTGCCTGCCAGTCGGGCGACGCCAGGGCGGCGGTGGCATCCAGGCGCTCGTCGGGGTCGTCGAGACGTTCGAGAAAGCCGCTCGCGACCTGGCTGTCGTTGTCCAGCGGCAACGGCGCGGCCGGAGCGCGCAACGCTACCAGAAGCAGGCAGAACAGCCAGAGCAACGATCGACGCATCGTGGGAGCCATCAGCAGGAAAATGGGCGGTCAGGCAGGTTGCCTCACTCGGTGATCAGCACCTGCTCGTAGAAGCAGTAGCCATTGTTGCGCAGCGTCTTGAGCGGCAGCTCCAGGCCGGTCGCCTGCTCCGCGTTGCGGCGCAGGCGGCGAATCTGGGTATCGAGGCGACGCAGATCATAGCTGAGCCAGTCTTCCCCCAGCGCTTCAACGATCTGCCGGCGGCTGACCGTGGCGCAGGCGTCCGTCATCAGGCGATGCAGCACCAGCGTGTCCTGATTGGACAGGCGCAGTACCTGCCGGTTGGGGGCGGTCAGCTCCCGTGGCCGGGTGTCGAGGCGCCAGGCGGCGCTCTGCTGCCCCAGGTCCAGGCGACGGACCAGGGCGCACAGCACCGCCGCGAGTTCGTCCAGGTCGCAGCCCTTGCTCAGGTAATGGTCGGCACCGGCATGGAATCCCTGCACTTTCTGGCTGCTGGTACCGCGTGCGGTGAAGGCGACGATGCCCAGGGCGCAGCCCTGTTCGCGCAGGCCCTGGATCAGGTCCAGGCCATCGCCGTCCGGCAAGCCCAGATCGAGCACCGCGAGGTGATGGCGCCGCGCGTCGAATGCACGGGCAAAGCCGGCCAGGTCGTGCACCAGCGTCACCACGTAGCCGCAGTCGCCGAGAAATTCGGCCAGCTCCCCGGCGATCGCGGGTTCGTCTTCAAGCAGGATGAGTTCGAGCATCTGTCGGGTTCGGCACCAGCCGCAACGGCGTGAATGGAGTGTCGGCGGGCGTGCCGGGCAGTCGCGCAGTTTATCGGGAAGTCAGCAAGGGGTGAACCATGGTCCTCCCGGGCAGGGCGCGGATCACTTGCAGGTTTGCCCGGGAACACAGAATCTGGCTCGACGCAACGACTGGACGAAACAGGACAACCTCATGAACCGTGAACCGAACACACCGGTCACTTGCCGCAGCGACCCGTGTCGATGAACACCGCGTCCCGCTCGACATCCCTCGACCTGCTGAAGTGGCTGGCGATCGTGACCATGGTCGGCGACCACCTGCGTTATCTCTGGCCGGATCAGGACTGGCTGTTCGTCAGCGGGCGCCTGGCGTTTCCGTTCTTCTGCCTGGCGATGGCCGCCAACGTGGCCCGCTCGAAGACGCTGAAGGTCGGCTATCTGTACGGTTTCCTCGGCTTTTCACTGCTCTCGGAGCTGGCCTACCGCTGGCTCGACAACGGCTCGCAGACGCTCAATGTAATGCCGACCCTGGGCCTGGGGCTGCTGGTCGCCTGGGGCGTGCAACTGCGCACCCGCACGGCCGCTGTGCTGGCGCTGGCGGCGGCGTTCGTGGCGACGCTGGGTCATGAATGGCTGATGTACGGCCTGCCCGGCGTCCTGCTGCCCGCGGCCTTGCTCGTAGCGCTGCGGGATGGGCGTCTGTTCTGGTTGGGCGGGGTGTTCGCGGTGGCGGGCAATCTCACCAACAGTTGGTTGTCGCAGCATCCGCTGCAGGGGATTTCGCTGCTGGTCATGGCGGTGGCGTTTCTCAGCGTGCCGCTGGGGCTGGAGCTACTGCGCCGCGAATGGCCGGCGCGGGTCGCGCCGGTGGGGCGCTGGGCCTGGTGGTTCTATCCGCTGCATCTGGCGCTGATCAAGCTGGCGAGCCTCTGATCAGACCTCGGTCAGCGGAATGTCGCCCGTGCCTTTCTTCTCCCGGCGTCCGCTCATCCAGTCGCCGACCTGTGCGGAAAAACCGCTGGGGGCCTTGCGCCCGACCTTGCGCGCCAGATCCAGCACGGTCTGCTGGGCCAGGGCCTCTTCCATGCGCTTCTGCGCGGTGATCATCGCCGCATGCACCGCGCACGGACCCTCGATGGCCCAGCCTGGCGGCTCGCCGTCGAACAGCGCGCAGCGCCCGCGGATTTCGCGGCAGTCGAAGATCGACTTGCGCCCGTCGATGGCGGTGACGATGTCCAGCAGGGTGATTTCGTCGGCGGGACGGGCCAGGCGGAAGCCGCCGCGCACGCCTTCGGTGGCGGCCACCAGGCGCGCCTTGGCCAGCTTGGTGAAGATCTTCGCCAGGTAGTCCTGCGGCACCCCCTGCAACTCGGCCAGGTCGCGCACGCTGGCATCGCGGCTTTCACCGCCGTCACCGACCAGGAATATCAGGCAGTGAATGCCGTATTCCACTCCCGCGCTGTAAAGCGACATCCGCTTATCTCCGACTGAACTGGTCGCAAATACTAGCAGCGAATTGCTGTCTCGGGCAAAGCCGGTGGTCGCCGCAGCGCTGTGCGAAAATTTTTTGCTGGCGCCATTAGCCTTGAATTCACGGGTGTTCAATGGGTTTTTGGGGCGCGCCGACGGGGCGGTCGATGAACGGCGGCTTGTTTTTTAAAACTACGACTAATAAAGTCGCAGTTATTGAAGCACGCCTTCCTCACTACGGAGCAACACCATGACGCAGCACATCCTCATTCTCGGCGCCGGTTTCGGCGGTCTGTGGAGCGCCCTGAGCGCCGTCCGCCTGCTGGACCGGCAAGGGCGCTCGGATATCCAGGTCAGCGTGCTCGCACCCCAGGCCGAGTTGCGCATCCGGCCGCGCTTCTACGAAGCCGACGCGGCGAAGCTGGCCGCGCCGCTGGGTGCACTGTTCGACGCGGTGGGCGTGCGCTTCATCCAGGGTGTGGCGCAACGCATCGACGTTGCCGGCAAGCAGGTCGAATACCGCGACGCCCGGGGCGATGTTGCGATCAGCCGGTTCGACAAGCTGGTGCTGGCCACCGGTAGCGGGCTGGCGCGGCCGGACATGGCCGGCGTGGCCGAGCACGCCTTCGATGTCGATCAACTGGAAGAAGCCGTGCGCCTCGAAGAGCACCTGAACGCGCTGGCCCGGCGTCCGCACACGGCGGCGCGCAATACGGTGGTGGTCGCCGGGGGAGGGTTCACCGGTATCGAAACCGCGATGGAAATGCCGGCGCGCCTGCGTGCGGTGCTGGGTGAGGATGCCGAGGTGAACGTGGTGATCGTCGACCGCGGCGAGGCCATCGGCACCTCCATGGGCGCCGAGATCGCCGAATCCATCGCCGCGGCCAGCGCCGAGCTGGGCGTGCAATGGCAGTTGAAGTCGTCGGTGGAGGCGGTGGATGCCGAGGGCGTGACCCTCGCCGATGGCCAGCGCATCGCCGCCGCCACGGTGATCTGGACCACCGGAGTCAAGGCCAGCGACCTGACCGCGCAGATTCCCGGCGAACGTGATCGCCTGGGGCGGCTGAAGGTGGACGGCAATCTCAAGGTGATCGGCCAGGAGGACATCTACGCCAGCGGCGATACCGCGCATGCGGCCAGCGATGACCTGGGCAACCATGTGCTGATGACCTGCCAGCACGCGATCATGCTCGGCCGCTATGCCGGTAACAACGTCGCGGCGCAGTTGCTCGGGGTCGAGCCGATCGCCTACAGCCAGCCGAAGTACGTCACCTGCCTCGACCTTGGCGCCTGGGGCGCGGTGTACACCGAGGGCTGGGATCGCCAGGTGAAACTGGTGCGCGAAGAAGCCAAGCAACTGAAGACGCAGATCAACACGGTGTGGATCTATCCGCCGGTGGCCGAGCGGGCGGTGGCGTTGGCGGCGGCGGATCCGTTGATTCCGATTGCGTGATACCTCTGGGGCCGCTGTGCGGCCCTTCGCGGTGGCTTGTCGTGTGACGAACCACCGCGAAGGCCTGCAGCGCAGGCCCAATGGACATCAGACGTTCAGCGGATCTTCCTGATTTTCCCTGTCCTTGCGCAGCTGCGCCGGGTCCGTCGCCTCCACCTCGCTGATTGGCTTGATCAGCGTCTGCGCCGCCACCGCCGCCTGCATCTGCGGTTCCACGGCGGCCATCGACTTCATCTCGCTTTCTTCCTTCATGCGCTGGGCAATCTGCTTGTCGATCGCGTCCTTCTTCTCCGGCGGCAGCGCTTCGTAGTCTTCCTCGGTCAACCCCAGCTCGTTGAGCATCTTCAGGCGAATCTTCTCTTCGGGGGAGAGCGCCATGTAGTCGCGGAACTCCTGCGCCGCGCTGGTGGTTTTCACCGTACTGTCGGACTCGCTCAGGCTGCTGGTGTCGCTGGACTCCGTGGAGCCGGAGTTCTGCAGAACCACCTTGAGCTTGGCGAACGCCTCGTCCTGGGCGTCCTTGGCATCCTGGTAGGTCGAGTTCGAGGCACCGCCCGTCGCGCTGGCGCTGGCCACGGTGGATACCGCCGAGGCCGTCGCGGTCTCGGACTGGTAGGCTTGCGCGTCGGCACCGGGGACGGCCGCCAGCGTGCGATGTTGACTGACCGCAATGTTTTGCCAGCCATGGCCATTGATGATGCTCACGGGATCACTCTCCTTGGTTTGGGATACGGGTCCCGCTTACAGGGCAATAGCTGTGCCAGATGAGGCGAGCCCAGTAGAGCCGGGGCTTTCAGCCTTTCCGCACGGCCTGCGTTTGCCTCCTGTGGGAAGCCCTTTGCCGCTGGCGGCAAGGCGAGCGGCATTAAAGTTTGCGCACGCGGTGCCGATCACCCGAACACGAGAGCCGGGCCATGACCCGGTGTCCCATGCGGTTGGAGTTCCCTGCCGGACGGGCAGGGTGGCGTCGCCTTGCGTCCACTTCAATTCATGGCCCGCGCAGGTCGCGGGCACCGGTCTTTATGAGGAAGAGGCGTATGAATCTTTACATCAACCAGTTGCAGAAGAAGCCGGCGTTCCGCGAGCGCGTCTACGCGGGCGATATCTTCCTCGATACCAACCTGCGCAGCGCCCACGAGCTGTGCGCGCTGGCCCGGCACAGCATCACCGAGGCCTTCGACGGCGAAACCGACCATGTTTCGCTGCACAAGAAGATGCCGGTGGAGACCTTCGTCGAGCACGTCACCCGGCTCAAGCGCAAGTTCACCAACGGCCCGCAGGCCAAGGCCCTGATCCGCGACTTCATCCTCGAAGTGGGCGCCGACCCCGACGACTACATCTTCGACGTGCCGCGGGTGCGCGTGGTGCCGAACTACGACTACCTGCACGCCGGTGTCAGCTATGCCTACAAGCCGCACCGCGACACCTGGTACGGCAGCGTCGATTGCCAGCTCAACACCTGGATGCCGATCTACAGCATCGAGCCCGAGCAGACCATGATGATCAACCCGGCCTATTTCGATCGGCCGGTACAGAACTCGTCCCACAGCTGGAGCCTGACCGACTGGATCAACAACCAGCGGCTCAAGGCCAAGGACAACATCACCCAGGAAAGCCGCGTGCATCCGGTGCCTCTGGAAGAGATCGACACCTCCTCGGAGATCCGCATCGCCGGCAACAGCGGCGAGATCATCACCTTTTCCGGCGCGCACCTGCACGGTACCGTGGCCAACCATACCGACAGGATCCGTTTCAGCGTGGACTTCCGTCTGATCCACCTGCAGGACCTGATCCAGAAGCGCGGCGCGCGCAACGTCGACAACGGCTGTTTCGACGTCGAAGCCGGCTTCAAAGACCTTTTCCATGCCAGCGACTTTTCGCAATTCCAGGGAGTTAATCCATGACCAAGCGTCGTCTGACTGCTGCCGAGGTCGAGTACAACGAAAAGCGTGCCAGCGTGCTGAGCCGCGTCGATGCCCAGTACGTGGCTGACGCCCCCTTCGTCTTCGCCAACCGCATCGCCGTGACCGCGGCGCTGTCGCGCATCGAGCTGTTCAAGATGGTCCAGGACATTCCGGGCGCCATCGTCGAATGCGGCGTGTACAAGGGCAATTCGTTGATGCTGTACATGCAGCTGTCGATGATTCTCGAGCCGTACGCGATCAACCGGTCGATCATCGGCTTCGACACCTTCCAGGGCTTCGCCAGCATCGATGAGAAGGAAGACCCGAGCGACATCAACGAGAGCATGTTCTCCGACACCGACGAGACCCTGATCCAGGACATGATCGAGGCCAACGACCTGATCCGTCCGGTCAACCGCATTCCGCGCTGCGAGATCGTCAAGGGCGACATCCTCGAAACCGTGCCGGCCTTCGTCAAGACCCGTCCGGACCTGGTGGTGGCGATGCTGATCCTCGACACCGACCTGTACTCCTCGACCAAGGTCGCCCTGGAAACCTTCCTGCCGTACATGCCGAAAGGCGCCATCGTGGTCCTGGACGAAGTCGCCTACCGCAACTTCCCCGGCGAAACCGCCGCCCTGCGCGATGTACTGGACCTGAACAAGGTCGAGCTGAAGCGCCTGCCGTTCGATTCGTCGGTGGGTTACTTCCGCGTCTGATCGGTTTACCGGACAAAAAAGAAGGCCGCTCAATGAGCGGCCTTCTTTGTTTCATGCTTCAGATATGCAACGCATGCCCCAACGCCCGCAGCGCCGCTTCCTGCACCGCTTCACCCAGGGTCGGATGGGCATGGATGGTCCCGGCCACATCTTCCAGGCGCGCACCCATCTCCAGTGACTGGGCGAACGCCGTGGACAGTTCGGAGACGCCAACCCCCACCGCCTGCCAGCCGACGATCAGGTGATTGTCACGCCGAGCCACCACCCGCACGAAGCCGCTCTTCGATTCCAGGGTCATGGCCCGCCCGTTGGCGGCGAACGGGAACTGCGCCACCAGGCAATCCAGCCCTTCTTCCTTCGCCGTCTCCGGCGTCTTGCCCGCCACCACGATCTCCGGATCGGTGAAGCACACTGCGGCGATGGCCGTGGGTTCGAAGACGCGCTGCTTGCCGGCGATCAGCTCGGCGACCATCTCGCCCTGGGCCATGGCCCGGTGCGCCAGCATCGGTTCGCCGGCCACGTCGCCGATCGCCCAGACATTGCGCATGCTGGTCTGGCAGCGCTCGTCGATGGCGACGGCGGCGCCGTTCATCTTCAGTGCCAGGGCTTCGAGGTTGAAGCCCTTGGTGCGTGGACGCCGGCCCACGGCCACCAGCACCTGGTCGGTGTCCAGGGCCAGTTCGCCGCCGTCCGGAGTGCGCACGCGCAGGCGTTTGTCCGCCGCATCGAAGCCTTCGACGCTGTGCCCCAGGTACAGCTTGACCCCGAGCTTCTTCAGCGACTCGGCCACTGGCTGGGTCAGTTCGGAGTCATAGGTCGGCAGGATGCGTTCGCGAGCCTCGACCACGCTGACCTCGACCCCCAGCTTGCGGTAGACGATGCCCAGCTCCAGGCCGATATAGCCGCCGCCGACCACGGTCAGGCGCTTGGGCAGCGTGCTTGGCGACAGCGCCTCGGTGGACGAAATCACCGCGCCGCCCAGGGGCAGCATCGGCAGTTCGACACTGCTGGAACCGGTGGCGAGCAGCAGGTGCTCGCAGCGGATGCGCAGGTCCTGGCCGTCGATCTCCACCAGCTTGCCGTCGATGACCTTGGCCCAGCCGTGGATGACCTTGACGTCGTTCTTCTTCAGCAGGGCGGCGACGCCCGTGGTCAGGCGATCGACGATGCCGTCCTTCCAGGCCACGCTCTGGGTGATGTCCAGGCTCGGCGCGGCGACCTTGATGCCGATGTTCGACTTGTGCGCATGCGCTTCGGTCTGATGGAACTGCTCGGCCACATGGATCAGCGCTTTCGACGGAATGCAGCCGATGTTCAGGCAGGTGCCGCCGAGGGCCTGGCCTTCCACGAGGACGGTGGGGATGCCCAGTTGTCCGGCGCGGATCGCGGCGACGTAGCCGCCGGGGCCGCCGCCGATGATGAGTAGGGTAGTGTCCAGAGTCTGCATGCTCACTCCACGAACAGGCTGGCGGGTTGTTCGAGCAGGCCGCGCACGGCCTGGATGAATTGCGCGGCGTCCATGCCGTCGACCACCCGGTGATCGAAGGAGCTGGACAGGTTCATCATCTTGCGCACGACGATCTGGCCGTTGATCACCATCGGCCGCTCGACCATGCGATTGACCCCGACGATGGCCACTTCAGGGGTGTTGACCACTGGCGTGCTGACGATGCCGCCGAGGGCGCCGAGGCTGGTCAGGGTGATGGTCGAGCCGCTGAGTTCGTCGCGGCTAGCCTTGTTGTTGCGCGCGGCGTTGGCCAGGCGCGAGATCTCGCTGGCGTTGCTCCACAGGCTGCCGGCTTCGGCATGGCGCAGCACCGGGACCATCAGGCCGTTGTCGCCCTGGGTGGCGATGCCGACATGCACCGCGCCGTGGCGGGTGATGACCTGGCCTTCGTCGTCGTAGGTGGCGTTGATCTGCGGGAAGTCGCGCAGCGCCACGACCATGGCGCGGACCAGGAACGGCAGCAGGGTCAGCTTGCCGCGGCTCTCGCCGAACTTGCCGTTGAGGTGCTGGCGCAGTTCTTCCAGGGCGGTGACGTCGATTTCCTCGACGTAGCTGAAGTGCGCGACGCGGCGCTTGGCGTCCTGCATGCGTTGGGCGATCTTGCGGCGCAGGCCGATCACCGGGATCTGCTCGCTGTCCTGGCGCTTGGCATAGCCGCTCGGAGCCGCCTGGCCGCGGGTCGGCTGGGTCAGGAAGGCATCGAGGTCTTCGTGCAGGATGCGCCCGGCAGGGCCGCTGCCATGCACGTAGCGCAGCTCGATGCCGGCGTCCCAGGCGCGCTTGCGCACGGCGGGGGAGGCCAGGGGCTTTTCGTTGGCGCCACGGGGTACGATCGGCGCTGCTTCATGGCTGCTGACGGGCGCGGCGACCGGTGCCGGTTTGGCGGCCGGTGCCTCGACCACGGCGGCTTTCGGCTCGGGCGCGGCGACCGCAGGTGCCGCCTTGCCGGTGCTTTCCTGATGGTTGCCGGCGCCTTCCACTTCGATGCGGATCAGTTCGCTGCCCACCGCCATGACTTCGCCGGGCTGGCCGCCCAGGGCGAGCACCTTGCCGGACACCGGCGAGGGGATTTCCACCGTGGCCTTGTCGGTCATGACATCGGCCACGACCTGATCTTCGGTGATGGTGTCGCCGACCTTGACGAACCATTCCACCAGTTCAACCTGCGCGATGCCTTCGCCAATGTCCGGCATCTTGATGACGTGCGTGCCCATTCAGACCTCCATGACCCGTTTCAATGCCGCACCGACCCGCGAAGGGCCGGGGAAGTAAGCCCACTCCTGCGCGTGCGGGTAGGGGGTGTCCCAACCGGTGACGCGCTCGATCGGGGCTTCCAGGTGGTGGAAGCAGTGCTCCTGGACCAGCGACACCAGCTCGGCGCCGAAGCCGCAGGTACGGGTGGCTTCATGCACGACCACGCAGCGGCCGGTCTTCTTCACCGACTCGACGATGGTCTCCAGGTCCAGTGGCCACAGGCTGCGCAGGTCGATGACCTCGGCGTCGACGCCGGTTTCCTCGGCGGCGACCTGGGAGACATAGACAGTGGTGCCGTAGGTCAGCACGGTGACATCGTTGCCCGGGCGGGTGATCGCCGCCTTGTCCAGCGGCACCGTGTAGTAGCCGTCCGGCACGGCGCTGGCCGGGTGTTTCGACCATGGCGTCACCGGACGGTCGTGGTGGCCGTCGAACGGGCCGTTGTACAGGCGCTTGGGCTCGAGGAAGATCACCGGGTCATCGTTTTCGATCGAAGCAATCAGCAGCCCCTTGGCGTCGTAGGGGTTGGACGGCATCACCGTGCGCAGGCCGCAGACCTGGGTGAACATCGCTTCCGGGCTCTGGCTGTGGGTCTGGCCGCCGTAGATGCCGCCGCCGCAGGGCATGCGCAGGGTCAGCGGAGCGACGAACTCGCCGGCGGAGCGATAGCGCAGGCGGGCCATCTCCGAAACGATCTGGTCCGAGGCCGGGTAGAAGTAGTCGGCGAACTGGATTTCCACGACCGGGCGCAGGCCGTAGGCGCCCATGCCGACGGCGGTGCCGACGATGCCGCTTTCCGAGATCGGTGCGTCGAACACGCGGGATTTGCCGTACTTGGTCTGCAGGCCTTCGGTGCAGCGGAACACGCCGCCGAAGTAGCCGACGTCCTGGCCGTAGATCACGACGTTGTCGTCGCGTTCGAGCATCACGTCCATGGCCGAGCGCAGGGCCTGGATCATGGTCATGGTGGTGGTCGACATGGCGGTTTCCACTTGGATGGAGGTGTTGTGATCGTTCATGTCAGATCCCCAGTTCCTGGCGCTGCCGGCGCAGGTGCTCCGGCATTTCCTTGTAGACGTCCTCGAACATCGAGGCCGGGCTCGGCATCTGGCCGCCGGAGAGGGTGCCGTACTGCTCGGCTTCCTTCTGCGCGGCGATGATTTCGGCGTCCAGCTCGGCGCTGACCGCCTGGTGTTCTTCCTCGGACCAGTGGCCGCTGGCGATCAGGTGCTGCTTCAGGCGCACGATCGGGTCGCCCAGGGGGAAGTGAATCCAGTCGTCGGCCGGACGGTACTTGGACGGGTCGTCGGAGGTGGAGTGCGGACCTGCGCGGTAGGTGACCCACTCGATCAGGGTCGGGCCGAAGCCGCGGCGGGCGCGTTCGGCGGCCCAGCGCGAGGCGGCGTAGACAGCGACGAAGTCGTTGCCGTCGACCCGCAGCGAGGCGATGCCGCAGCCGACGCCGCGACCGGCGAAGGTGGTCGACTCGCCACCGGCGATGGCCTGGAAGGTGGAGATCGCCCACTGGTTGTTGACCACGTTGAGGATCACCGGGGCGCGGTAGACGTGGGCGAAGGTGAGGGCGGTGTGGAAATCGGATTCGGCGGTGGCGCCGTCGCCGATCCACGCCGAAGCGATCTTGGTATCGCCCTTGATCGCCGAGGCCATGGCCCAGCCGACGGCCTGGACGAACTGGGTGGCGAGGTTGCCGCTGATGGTGAAGAAACCGGCTTCGCGCACCGAATACATGATCGGCAGCTGGCGACCCTTGAGCGGATCGCGCTCGTTGGACAGCAGTTGGCAGATCATCTCGGTCAGCGACACGTCCCGGGCCATCAGGATGCTCTGCTGGCGGTAGGTCGGGAAGCACATGTCGGTGCGGTTCAGGGCCAGCGCCTGGGCGCTGCCGATGGCTTCCTCGCCGAGGCTCTGCATGTAGAAGGACATTTTCTTCTGGCGCTGGGCGACCACCATGCGGCTGTCGAACTGGCGCGTCTTCATCATCGCGCGCATGCCCTGGCGCAGGACCTGCGGGTCGATGTCCGCGGCCCAGGGGCCGACGGCATTGCCTTCGCCGTCGAGTACGCGGATCAGGCTGTAGGCCAGGTCAGCGGTTTCGGCGGGTTCGACATCGATGGCGGGTTTACGGACCTGACCGGCATCGTTCAGACGCAGGTAGGAAAAATCTGTCTGGCAGCCTGGCCGGCCGGTAGGCTCGGGCACATGCAGACGCAGGGGGGCGTACTCGTTCATGCTTTTTTACGCTCGCTCTGTCTTGTGTTTTTGTTGAGCTTTGAAGCGGTAGCTACTGAACTCCGGCTCGTGACCAGAGAGTCAGTCTTGCCTACATGATATTCCGCCGTCGAAAGAATATTTTTCTGATGTTCGTTGCCTTTGCGAGGGCGGGCGGATAAATATTCTGTAAAAGAACAAAAGGCAGGGAAATTTATCTCATGCGGAAACTGGATCGTACTGACATCGGCATTCTCAACAGCCTTCAGGAAAATGCCCGGGTCACCAATGCCGAGCTGGCCCGCTCGGTGAATCTGTCGCCGACCCCCTGTTTCAATCGGGTCAAGGCCCTGGAGGAGTGTGGGGTGATCCGCCAGCAGGTGACCCTGCTTGCGCCCGAGGTGCTGGGGCTGGACGTCAATGTGTTCATCCATGTCAGCCTGGAGAAGCAGGTGGAGCAGTCGCTGCACCGCTTCGAGGAGGAGATCGCCGAGCGCCCGGAGGTGATGGAGTGCTACCTGATGACCGGCGACCCGGACTATCTGCTGCGGGTGCTGTTGCCGAGCATCCAGGCGCTGGAGCGGTTTCTCGATTACCTGACGCGCCTGCCGGGGGTGGCGAACATCCGGTCGAGCTTTGCCCTCAAGCAGGTCAGGTACAAGACCGCGCTGCCGTTGCCGGCCAATGGGTTGACGCTGCGCGATGTTCGATAACCCTCGTAGGAGCGTGGCTTGCCCGCGAAGGACCGCGCAGCGGTCCCGGACCTCACCGCTATTGGGACCGCTGCGCGGTCCTTCGCGGGCAAGCCACGCTCCTACGACGGAGGGGGTGCGCAATTCACTGGGTGTAGAAAATCACGATCAGTTGGCCACTTATATGCTTGATATTTCGAACGCCTGCTGCCTATGTTGTGGGGTCGCCGTTTCCGGCATGCGAAAACAACAAGGACAGAGTCATGACGACCAATGTTCAGCGCTCCCTGGAAGAGCGTTTGACGGGCATTGATGAAATCGAGTGCGTTACGCCTGATCTCAATGGCGTGCCGCGCGGCAAGGTAATGACTGCCGAAGGCTTTCTCGAAGGCCGTCGGCTGCAACTGGCCCGTGGGGTGCTGTTGCAGTGCATCATGGGTGGCTACCCGCCGGCGCGCTTCTACGGCGGTGACGACGGTGACCTGGCACTGGTCGCCGATCCGGCGCAGATCCATCGCCTGCCCTGGAGCGCCGAGCCCCGGGCCCTGGCAATCTGCGACGCGGATGAGCTGAGCGGCGCGAGCTCCGGCCTGTCGACCCGCGGTCAGCTCAAGGCGGTGATCGCCCGTTACGCCGCCCGTGGCCTGGCCCCGGTCGTGGCGACCGAACTGGAGTTCTTCGTGTTCGCCGCCAACCCCGATCCGACCCAGCCGTTCCAGCCGCCTGTCGGCCTGGACGGGCGACGCGAGGACGGTCATTCGGCGTTCAGCATCAGTTCCAACAACGGCCTGCGCCCGTTCTTCCAGGAGGTCTACCGCTGCATGGCGGCGCTGGGCCTGCCGCGCGACACCTTCATGCACGAGATGGGCGTCAGCCAGTTCGAGATCAACCTGCTGCATGGCGATCCGCTGCTGCTGGCCGACCAGACCTTCCTGTTCAAGCACCTGCTCAAGGAAGTCGCGCTCAAGCACGGCCTGAACGTGGTGTGCATGGCCAAGCCACTGGCGAAAACGCCGGGCAGCTCGATGCATATCCACCAGAGCGTGGTGGAAATCGGCAGTGGGCGTAACGTGTTCAGCGATGCCGATGGCAAGCCGACCGATACCTTCTTCCACTTCATCGGCGGGCAGCAGGCGTGCATGGCGGATTTCACCGCGCTGTTCGCGCCCAACGTCAACTCCTACCAGCGCCTGTGCCATCCCTATGCGTCGCCGAACAATGCCTGCTGGTCCGAGGACAATCGCGCCGCCGGCCTGCGCATCCCGGCCAGTTCGCCGGTGGCGCGACGGGTGGAAAACCGTCTGCCGGGGGCCGACGCCAACCCTTACCTGGCCATCGCGGCCAGCCTCGCCGCCGGCCTGCACGGCATCGAGAAGGGCCTGCAACCGGCCCCGGCGATCCAGGGTGAATTCGAGGTCCCGGACCACTTGTCCCTGCCGTGCACCCTGCATGCCGCGCTCGAGCGCCTGAAGCGCAGCGAGCTGGCCCGCGAGTTGTTCGGGCGCGAATTCATCGACGGTTATCTCGCGACCAAGACCCAGGAGCTGACCAGCTTCTTCGATGAAATCACCCCGTGGGAACGTCGCGTGCTGGCCGCTCAGGCCTGATTGAATACACCCCGGCCCATGCGGGTCGGAAGTTGACTGGACAGGCGTCCGATCGCGGCATCCATGTCGCATCGGGCGCCTGTTTTTTTATGCCTGTCCGACCGCTCGGCGGAAATAATCACTTATGCTTTCAGGCAGTTTTTCCACCTGCTCAAGAGGCCGTTCGGGACGCTGATGCGCACTATCTGGAAGTCTTTTCGCGCGTTGTATTTCGCTGCTTTGATGATGCTGATCGGCTCCGGCCTGTTGAGTACCTACCTGGCCCTGCGCCTGAGTGCCGACCAGGTCGACAGCCTGTGGGTCGGTGCCCTGATGGCGGCCAACTATTTCGGCCTGGCCCTGGGCGGCAAGATCGGTCACCGGCTGATCGCCCGGGTCGGCCATATCCGGGCCTACGCTACCTGCGCCGGGATCGTCGGTGCGGCGGTACTGGGTCATGGCCTGGTCAGTTTCCTCCCGGCCTGGCTGTTCCTGCGGGTGATCGTCGGCCTCGGCATGATGTGCCAGTACATGGTCATCGAGAGCTGGCTCAACGAGCAGGCCGACGCCAAGCAGCGCGGCGCGGTGTTCAGCGGCTACATGATCGCTTCCTACCTCGGCCTGGTGCTCGGTCAGTTGATCCTGGTGGTGCATCCGCAGCTCGGTCCGGAATTGCTGATGCTGGTCGCCATGTGCTTCGCCCTTTGCCTGGTGCCGGTGGCGCTGACCCGGCGCATTCACCCGGCACCGCTGCGGCCGGCGCCGATGGAGCCGCGCTTCTTCATCAAGCGGGTGCCACAGTCGTTGAGCACGGTGCTGGGCTCCGGGCTGATCGTCGGCTCCTTCTATGGCCTGGCGCCGCTGTATGCGTCGAAACAGGGCCTGAGTACCGAGCAGGTAGGTATTTTCATGGGGGTGTGCATCTTCGCCGGCCTCCTGGTGCAGTGGCCGCTGGGCTGGCTGTCCGACCGCTACGACCGGGCAGTGCTGATCCGCAGCGTGGCCATCGGCCTGGCGGTGGCCTCGTTGCCGCTGGCGATCCTGCCCGGGGTGCCGATGCTGGTGCTGTTCGTCGCCGGTTTCCTCGTGTCGCTGCTGCAGTTCTGCCTGTATCCGCTGGCGGTGGCGTTCTCCAACGACCATGTCGAAAGCGAGCGGCGGGTTTCGCTGACCGCCATGTTGCTGGTGACCTACGGCGTCGGCGCGAGTATCGGCCCGCTGGCGGCCGGTGTGCTGATGAAGGCCTTCGGCGACCAGATGCTCTATGCCTTCTTCAGCTTCTTCGCGCTGGTCCTGGTCTGGCGTATCCGCCCGAAAGCGGTGACCGGGTTGCATCAGGTGGTGGATGCGCCGCTGTCCCACGTGGCGATGCCGGCGGCCAGTTCGCCGCTTGCCGCGGCCCTCGACCCGCGGGTCGACGAACAGGTGGTGCAGGAACAGATGCAGACGCCGGTGGCGGCCGAAGACACCGAAGAGGAGGACGAGAAGGCGGACGTCAGGGAAGGGGAAGGGCAGGCGCCGGTCAAGCCGAGCCAGGTCTGAACGAATCGGGGAGCGCCTTGCGCTCCCCGATTCATGTCAATAGTCGTCTTTGTCGAAGCGCCGCGCTTCGCGCTGCAGCTGATAGACGAAACTCTCGATCTTGCGCTGCATCTGGCCATTGAGGTTGTGGAAGCGTACACCGGCGAAGGTGGCGCCCAGGCGCTCCTCGAAATGCAGGTGGCGCAGTTCGACGGACATGTTGGTCAGGCCGAGCGGCGCGCTGGCGGCGAACTTCTCGTAGACCTGGCCCAATTGCAGGCGTTCTTCGATATCACCGTCGAAGCGCAGCTTGCAGCCGGTGGCGGAGATATCCAGCAATTTGCCGCGAATGGTGCCGGCACCCTTGAGTTTTTCACCGTCGAGCACGACATCGACCAGTTGCGACAGCTTCAGCGCTGCGCGGAAGGCATTGCGGCGCTGGTGATAGGTGACTTCGCTGGGCAGCGTGCCGCGGTAGCAGCGGACCTCGCCGGAAGAGTCGATGGTCAGCGGCTGACTGCATTCCCAGGCGATCCGCACGCCGTCGTGGAAGCCTTCGACACGGAAGGGTTCGCCATTTTCCAGATAACGCTCGCCGTCGCGAGGGATCATTTCATCCAGGGCCAGGACGTTGTTGTCGCGATCGACTTCGACCACGTAACTCTGGAAACGCTGGCTGCGCTCATGGAAGGTAATGATCAGTGGATCATGGCTCTCTTGCAGCAGCCGCAAATTGGCGGCGATCTCCAGAGGCGTGGTGAACACCTTCGGAGGCTGCGGAGCTTCTACGTCATTGAACACGGTTGATGAATCTCCAGGCAAAAACGGCACACTCAGCGGGCATTCTGCCAGCATGCGGTGTGCCTTGATAGAGGGTCACGCCTGGCTGAGCGCACGAGGCTTGGAGAGCGGCGAGGTGGAACCCCGGCTGTCGTAGAGCGAAGGGGCTTCACCGCCATTGAGAATTCTGATCTGGTTGGCCGTGGTGGCCTGCTGCAGCACGATGGATTCGCCGTTGCGCTCGTTGACCGACTTGCACTCGTTGAGCAGGTTGCCCAGCACGTCGAGCTGTTGCAGCAGTTGCGGACCGAGGTGCGACTGGCTGGCCAGGACCTCGACACCGGCGCGGTCCGGGGTCAGGCCGATGCTGGCAAGCAGTTCACTGCGCCGACGCCCATGCTGATCAAGCAGCACTACCAGCGATTGCTTGTAGGCCAGGATGTTTTCCAGCGTCGGCATGTCCCGGCCGTGCAGGGCGACATATTCGTCCCGCAGCAGCTGGAGCAGTTGTTCCGCCGGGCCGATATCTTCTTCGATCAGTTGCAGCAGGGTCGTGTCGTGCATGGCTGGCTCTGGGTTTTGGCGTCCTTGAAGTCAGCGCGCCGAAGGCTAGCGCTGGGCTTCGAAATTGAGCAGTTTGCTGGCGACGCGGTTGGCGTCGACCTGGTAGCTGCCGTCGGCGATGGCCTGTTTCAACGCGGCCACGCGGTCGCTGTTGACGATAGGCTGGTCGCGCAGCTTGTCGCTGACCTGTTGCAACTGCTGGGCCTCATGGCTGAGGTGTACGGTTTCCCCGCTCTGGGCAGTGTTGCCGACCGCTTCGGACTGGCCTGCGCGGTTACCGGCGGCAGTGTCCTGGCTGGTGCCAGTGCGCAGGCCGCCCGTCACTGACGGGGAGTTATTCAAACGACTGAAGTCGATGACCATGATCAGAAAACCTCTCGGGAATTTGGACGCTTGCCCTTTTCTCGGCCAACCCGAAGAAAACTTTAGGCGCGAATGAATGGATTCGCGGCATCGCCATCAACCCGTAATGCGCACAGTCTAGAAAATGCGCTGCCTGATCGCCAGCCTCGATCGGCCGGGCGGTGCTCTGCGTCACAAGGTCACATGGAGACCTCCACCTGACCGGGCCCGGTGACCCGGGCCTTGACCACCCGTTTGGAGTTGAGATTGCGCACCCGGATCTGTTCGCTCATGCCGCCCTTGCTCAGCGCCTCGCCGGGCATGCGCACCGCCAGGGTGCCGCTGCGGGCGGTGATGACCACCTGGTCACCCTTGCGGATCACTTCCGCCTGTTCCAGATGAACCGGGGTGATGACCTGGTCGATGACCATTGGTCGGACGACTTTCTGCCCGATCGCCTGATCGACGCTGGACAGGAAGCCCTGGTTGAGCAGGCCGACATCGCGTTCGCGCAGGGAAACGTCCAGTTCGTCCACCACCGCCTCGCGCTTGAGCGGACGGCTGACCACCACCACATCGCGGTACAGCTTGACCTGGGCCGGCACGAACACGGTCCAGGGCGCGCTACCATCGCAGCGCACCCGCACGGTGACCCGACCCAGGGGCTGGGCCGGGCTTTCCAGGCTGGCACCGAGCTGTTCGCTGCACAACGGCATGCGCAGGCGTGGGTCGAGGTTGTTCACCTGGATCTCGTAGCGGCCCTCGGTATGGGTCTTCTGCAAATAGTCTTCGACAGTGAACTCAAGAAACCCCTGGGTGACACCGATAAGCTGTTCAGGCAAGGTGAACGCGTCAGCCAGAGTTCGAGCGCCGGGAGTCAACAGGCACAGCGCAGCAAGGAAGCCGGGCAGATGGCGGTGCAGGCGTCGGAAAAATGTCGTTTTCGTATTCATAAAAGTTAAAAAGCAAGGCGCGTGCCGACCGGGTGCGCTGCCCCAAGCTTCGGTTGAGGAGTCTGGCATGGCTGGTGTTATGGATTCGGTGAACCAGCGCACGCAACTGGTGGGACAGAATCGTCTCGAACTGCTGCTGTTCCGCCTGCGCGGGGATCAGTTGTACGGGATCAACGTGTTCAAGGTTCGGGAAGTGCTGCAATGCCCGAGCCTGACGCTTCTGCCCAAGGCCAGCCGGGTCGTGCGCGGTGTCGCGAATATTCGTGGGGCGACCATCCCGATCCTGGATCTGGCGATGGCCACGGGTCTGCCTCCCCTGGAAAATCAGGACCCGAGCAAGAGTTTCGTCATCATTACCGAGTACAACACCAAGACTCAGGGGTTCCTGGTGCATTCGGTCGAACGCATCGTCAACATGAACTGGGAAGAGATCCATCCGCCACCCAAGGGGACCGGTCGCGATCACTACCTCACGGCGGTGACCCGGGTCGACAACAAGATGGTCGAGATCATCGACGTCGAGAAGATCCTCGCCGAAGTGGCGCCGGCTTCCGAAGCGGTCTCCACCGGCGTGGTCAATGCCGAGGTGCACAGCAAGGCGGTGTCCTTGCGGGTGCTCACCGTCGACGACTCGTCGGTGGCGCGCAAGCAGGTCAGTCGCTGCCTGCAGACCGTCGGGGTGGAGGTGGTCGCGCTCAACGATGGTCGTCAGGCGCTGGACTACCTGAGGAACCTGGTCGACGAGGGCAAGCGTCCGGAAGAGGAATTCCTGATGATGATCTCGGACATCGAGATGCCGGAGATGGACGGTTACACGCTGACCGCGGAGATCCGCAACGACCCGCGCATGCAAAACCTGCACATCATCCTGCATACTTCGCTGTCCGGGGTGTTCAACCAGGCGATGGTGAAGAAGGTCGGCGCCGACGACTTCCTCGCCAAGTTCAGGCCGGACGACCTGGCGCAGCGGGTGGTCGACCGGATCAATGCCACACACTAACGAATGGCCGGGGGCTTCGGTCCCTGGCGTTGCACACGATTTAAGAGGCGGCACCATTGTCTACGGGTAATTTGGATTTCGAACAGTTCCGGGTCTTCCTGGAAAAAGCCTGTGGCATCCTGCTGGGCGAAAATAAGCAGTACCTGGTCTCCAGCCGTCTCAACAAGCTGATGGAACAGCAGGGGATCAAGACGCTCACCGAACTGGTGCAGCGTATCCAGAGCCAGCCGCGCAGCGGTTTGCGCGAGCAGGTGGTCGATGCCATGACCACCAACGAGACCCTCTGGTTTCGCGATACCTATCCGTTCGAGGTGCTGAAGAACAAGGTCATCCCCGAGCTGACCCGCAACAATCCGGGCCAGCGCCTGCGCATCTGGTCGGCGGCCTGTTCGTCCGGCCAGGAGCCGTACTCGATCTCGATGAGCCTCGACGAGTTCGAACGCAGCAACGTCGGCCAGTTGAAGATGGGGGCGCAGATCGTCGCCACCGATCTGTCCGGCTCGATGCTGGCCAACTGCAAGACCGGTGAATACGACAGCCTGGCGATTGCCCGCGGTCTGTCCCAGGAGCGTCTGCAGCGCTACTTCGACCCCAAGGGGCCGGGGCGCTGGGCGATCAAGGCGCCGATTCGCAGTCGTGTGGAATTCCGTTCCTTCAACCTGCTCGACAGCTATGCCGCCCTCGGCAAGTTCGACATCGTGTTCTGCCGCAACGTGCTGATCTACTTCTCGGCGCAGGTGAAGAAGGACATCCTGACTCGCATCCACGCCACGCTGAAGCCGGGCGGCTATCTGTTCCTCGGGGCTTCCGAGGCGCTGAACGGCTTGCCGGATCACTACCAGATGGTTCAGTGCAGTCCGGGGATCATCTACCAGGCCAAATAAGTCCAGAGCACAAAAAAGCCCCCGATCTCGCGATCGGGGGCTTTTTCATTTCAGGCGTTCATCAGAAGTCGTAACGCACCTTCGCCGAGAACACATCGGCATCGAAGCCCGATTTGCCGATGTAGTCGTAGTTCACGCCCAGGGTTACCGCGCCCAGCTTGTAGTCGGTACCGATACCGGCTTCGTAGCTGTTGCGCACGGCCTTGGCGCCGGTGGTGACGAACGGCGTGCTGCCCAGCAGGAAGGTCGAGGTGCTGCTGGCCTGGTCGGCGGCGAAGTCGTGCCAGGCCATCAGCTTGACCTGCGGTTCCAGGGTGCCGGCACCGAGGTTGAAGCTGCCGGCGACACGCACGCCCGCGCCCAGTTCGATGGCTTCGTAGCGCTGGTCTTCGACTTTCAGCGCGGCGGAGGAGCCCTTCTCGCGATAACCATCGATGTTCACCAGGCTGTAGCGCGCGGCCAGGCGCGGCTCGACCAGGACCTGCGGATTGATCTTCCAGGTGTAGCCACCGACCAGGTTCAGGCCGAGCAGGTCGCTGTCGTAATCGGCCTTCGCCAGGGTGCCAGCGATATGACGCTTGCTGTCGTTATCGTTGAAGCCATAGGTCAGGCTGCCATCGACGAAGTAGTTGCCCAGCTCATAGCCGCCGTAGAGGGTGAAGGCTTGGCTGTCGACTTCGGTCTTGTTGCCGCTCTTGCCGTTCACGTCGGTGTTGATGAAGCTGTAGGCCAGGCCCAGGGTCAGGTTGTCGTTCAGCTTGCCATCGGCGCCCACCGCGATGCCGCGGCTGTGGGCGTTGTAGCCGGCCACGCCGTCACGCAGGTCCTGGGTGGCGTCGCTGTACAGGCTCTGCACCCAGACGCCGGCTTCCTTGAAGGCGTCGCCGGACGAGGCGCCGCGCAGGCCGCTGGTGCGGTTGCCGGTAGCGTTGCTGACCAGATGCTGGCTGGTGGTCGCGGCCTGGGTCGCGCCGCCGTTGGTTTCCGGGGCCAGTTGTTCGGCGATGCGGGTCAGGTCGGCTTCGTTGGTGTTGAGCAGGGTCTGCAGCAGCGGGTCGTTGGGATTCTGTTCGCGGATGCGTTTGATCACGCTGTCGCTGACCAGGCTGCCCACGGCTTTCTGACCGTTGGCCGAGCCACCGTTGCCGATGACGATTTCCTGGACTTCTTCCTTGCCCTTGCCGGTGACGGTGGCGACCAGGGTGTTGTTTGCCAGCGTATAGCTGTCGATGTTGAGCAGGGCGGAGGTGCTGCTCAGATTGAGTTTGCCGTTCGGGTCCAGCGTGATGTGATCGTCCTTCAGGACTTCGATCTGTCCCGCCTCGATCAGCTTGTAGGTGGTGCCGTTCGCGGAGAAATCACTGCCTTGCGCGGCCAGCTGAATCTGCGAATCCTTGTCGAACTGAAGCGTGCCGGAAACGCTGAGTACCGCAGTATCAGGCTTGGTGGCGCTGGAGAGATTCAGGATCAGCGATGCGTCGTTGGCGACATAGACCCGGCCATCGATGCTGGTGTGAGGGGACAGCAAGTTGAACCGGGTGGGGCCGAATGCAGTGCTGCCGATGTCGACCGAACTGTATTCGTTGTACAGGCGGATGTTCGCACCGTCGGCCTGGGTATCGGTGCCGGTGAATTCGACATTGCCGGTGATATAGACGTCATGCAGGCCGATCAGGTTGCCGGTCACCTTGCTGCCGTCCAGCAGGCGCAGCCAGACCCGGCCATTGGCATCGGCGGCATCGACGGCTTCGTCGGCGGAAATCAGTGTGCCACTGTTGACGATGCGCAGGGGGAAGCCGGAGTTGTCATCGATGTCGAAGCGGCCCACGTGAATCGCTGCATCGGTGGCCTGGATGGTACCGGTATTGACGATGTGGTCGATCGCATAGGTGAAGCTGGCGTTCTCGATGCGAATGCCGTTGGCGTCCGCTCCGGTGGCAATGATGGTGCCGTGGTTCTCGATGCCGCGCAGGTCGGTGCGGTCATAGTTGGGGCCATTGAAGCCGCCCGAGACTTCCAGTCCGACGGCATCCTCGCCGCTTGCCTGGATCAGCCCGTTGTTGATGACCTTGCCGACGATTTCCCCGCCGGTCAGGTAGATCCCGGTGGCATCCTCACCTTCGACAACGATCTTGCCGCTGGTGGCATTGACCAGGTCGCCCTTTATGGTGGTCGAACCACTCATGTCGATACCGGTGGCGATATCCACGCCGCCGTCATCTTCCAGCGGCTCACCCTTGGCCGACAGCAGGCCTTCGTTGATCACGTTGCCGCCGATGATCGCCGGGTCGATGCGCAGGGCATTGGCGCCGCCGCCGACCGCGCTGATGCTGCCCTTGTTGATCAGGTTGCCGTCGATGCGGTTGTTGATCCAGTTGCCCGGAGCCTCGTAGACGTCCATGTCCACGCCGCCGGCGAAATTGCCGGTGCTGTTGATGGTGGCGTTGAGGATCAGGTCCTTCTGCACATGACTGCCATGCAGCTCGATAGGGTCGTCATTGCCGCTGCCGCTGTAGCTGCCGGAGATCTCCAGGTTTTCGCTGTAGGTCTGGTTTTCGCTCTTGAAGCCGGCATTGGTCAGTTGCACGGTCTGGGCATAGGCAGGGACGGTGGTAGTGGTAACCGCCAGGGCGAGGAGGGTCTTGCGAAATAGCATGGAAGCCACGGTTCAGTCCTTAAACGTCGTAGAAGTCACGGTGCGTCCTTTGCGTGGCCAAGCCTGGTTGGTGGTAATGGCCAAGTGCCACGCAACGAGCGGACTGGATGGTATAGAACTAGTCATCAAAATGACATGCTTCTGGCGCCGGCTTTCCGTGGCCCATTGCCGCTTTTCGCCACCATTGTCGGCACCCAGCGGAAATCCATTGCCGCTTTTCTGGCATTGCCGCCCCCGGCAAAACTGTGAAAACCCCGGTTTTACTGGGGTTTCCTTTTTTGGCATGGGACTTGCTGCCTCTCCGCCAACGAACCATCCGGTCAACCTTCGAAGGTTTCCCCGACATGAGCATCAGCTTCGACAAAGCGCTCGGTATCCACGAAAAGGCCCTGGGCTTCCGCGCCCAGCGCGCCGAGGTGCTGGCCAACAACATCGCCAACGCCGACACGCCGAACTACAAGGCGCGGGACATGGATTTCTCCAAGGTGCTCGCCGCCGAAACCGAGAAGACCCAGCAGGGCGGCCATTTCGCCCTCGATCGGACCAATTCCCGGCATATCGATGCCGAGGGCGTGACCCTCAGCGACGAGTCGCTGCAATACCGCACGCCGATGCAGCCTTCGATCGACCAGAACACCGTCGACGCGCAGCTCGAACAGTCGAACTACGCCGAGAACGCCGTGGGTTTCCAGGCCAGCTTCACGCTGCTCAACAGTAAATTCAAAGGGCTGGTGTCGGCCCTGCGCGGAGAGTAATTCATGTCCCTCGCCAGTGTTTTCAACATCGCCGGTAGCGGCATGAGTGCCCAGACCACCCGTCTGAACACCGTCGCCTCGAACATCGCCAACGCCGAGACCGTCTCGTCGAGCATCGACCAGACCTACCGCGCTCGTCACCCGGTGTTCGCCACCACCTTCCAGCAGGCGCAGAACGGCAGTCAGTCGCTGTTCCAGGATCAGGACGCGGCCGGGCAGGGCGTGCAGGTGCTCGGCGTAGTCGAGGACCAGAGCAACCTCGAAGCGCGCTACGAGCCGAACCACCCGGCGGCGAACAAGGACGGCTACGTCTACTACCCGAACGTCAACGTGGTCGAGGAAATGGCCGACATGATCTCGGCCAGCCGCTCGTTCCAGACCAACGCCGAGTTGATGAACACGGCCAAGACCATGATGCAGAAAGTACTGACCCTGGGTCAGTGATTGAGGGACCGAGCCAATGGCCAGCGTCAACGATACGACCTCCGGAACGAACCTCAACGATGTCATCAAGGCGTCCGGGGTCAAGAAAACCTCCACCACCGACCAGACCAGTGTCGCGTCGTCCACCAACAGCAAGACCGGTGGCAATACGCTGGGCAAGGATGCGTTCCTGCAGTTGCTGGTAACCCAGATGCAGCACCAGAACCCGCTGGATCCGCAGGACAACAGCGAGTTCGTCGCCCAGTTGGCGCAATTCAGCAGCCTCGAAGGCATCACCACGCTGAACGAGTCGGTCACCGCGATTTCCGGCAACTACAAATCGTCCCAGGCCCTGCAGGCCTCGTCGCTGGTCGGTCGCTCGGTGATCGCCCAGACCGACAAGGCGATGGTCGACACCACCAAGAGCATGACCGGTTCGGTGGTCGTGCCGCAGTCGGTGAGCAGCGCCGCCGTGACCATCAAGGACAAGGACGGCAACGTCGTGCGCACCCTGCAGCTGGGTGAGCAGAAGGCCGGCAACGCGTCCTTCGTCTGGGACGGCAAGAACGAGAAGGGCGAGGTGATGTCGCCAGGTACCTATACGTTTAAGGCCACCACCAAGGTCGATGGCAAGGAGGCGGAAATGTACACCTTGCTGCCCGCCACGGTGAGCAGCGTCACCATCAGTCAGACAGGGGGCGAGATGATGCTCAATCTCGCCGGTCAGGGCAGCGTCGCGCTGTCCAAAGTGCAAACCATCGGTATATAGAGCCGGCTAACGGCACAGGAGTGAAAGATGTCCTTCAATATCGGCCTTAGCGGTCTCTATGCGGCAAACAAGCAACTGGACGTGACCGGCAACAACATCGCCAACGTTGCCACCAACGGCTTCAAGTCGTCCCGTGCGGAATTCCAGGACGTGTACTCGGCGAGCAAGCTGGGCGTGGGCAGCAAGACCGTCGGCAACGGCGTGAGTCTGGCGGCGATTTCCCAGCAGTTCGGCCAGGGTGACGTGAACAACACCGGCAACGTGCTGGATATGGCGATCCAGGGCCAGGGCTTCTTCGTGCTCAGCGACAACGGCTCGCTCAGCTACACCCGCGCCGGCGCTTTCCAGACCAGCAAGGACAGCTATGTCGTCACCTCCGACGGCCTGCGCCTGCAGGGCTACGCCGCCGACGAAAACGGCAAGATCCTGACGTCCAGCCTGACCGACCTCAAGATCGATACCCTGTCGCAGCCGCCGAAGGCCACCAGCCTGGTCAGCCAGGGGATCAACCTGAACTCCGAGGCCACTCCGATTGCGTTGCCGACCGCGACGCCACCGGGGCCGACCTTCGTGCCGACCGACGAAACCACCTACACCAAGAAGTTCTCGACCGAGATCTACGATACCCAGGGCAACAAGCACACCCTGGAGCAGTACTATCGCAAGACCGACCAGAACACCTGGACCATGTACTCCCTGATCGACGGGCGCAACCCGCAGAACCCGGCCAGCACCACGCCGCTGGTGGGTACCATGACCTTCAAGTCCGACGGCAGCATCAATACCATGACCGGCTCGGTGGCGCCGGACGACAGCTTCTCCGTGGTCAACAACGTCTTCACCGTGAAGGGCTGGATTCCGGCGACCTACAACGCCACGACCGGTACCTGGGGTTCCAACGGCTCCGCCGCCAATCCCGCCGGTGTGCGTCTGGACATGAGCTCGACCACCTCCTACAACACCGATACCGCGCGTCTGCCGCCAACCCAGGACGGTTATGCCACCGGTCTGCTGTCCAGCCTGAGCATCGACTCCAGCGGCGTAATGTTCGCCAGCTTCAGCAACCAGCAGTCCCGTGCCATCGGCCAGGTGGCGATCGCCAGCTTCGCCAACGAGCAGGGCCTGGAGCAGCAGGGCGGTACCCGCTGGAAGCAGACCTTCGCCTCGGGTAGCCCGGGCATCGACACGCCGAAAACCGGCACCCTGGGTTCGATCTCGTCCAACTCCCTGGAGCAGTCCAACGTCAACCTGACCCAGGAACTGGTCGAGCTGGTCAAGGCGCAGTCCAACTACCAGGCCAACGCCAAGACCATTTCCACCCAGAGCTCCATCATGCAGACCATCATCCAGATGACCTGATGCTGGCCGGGTAGTGTGAAAGCGAGCCCCTTCCCGTTTCGGGTGGGGGCTTGTCGTTTGAGTGAGGTGAAAAATGAAGCGACTGATGGTCGGGTTGTTGCTCGGAGCGGTGCTGACGGGCCAGGCTGCGGCGGCCATGGCGCCATGGTTTCGCTGGGAAAGCCAGGCCGACGGGCGTCTGGTGTGCTCGCAGCATTCGCCGGGGGAAGGCTGGAAGCGCTTTGCCGGGCCGTTCAACAATGCCGGCTGCCGGCCCTGATCTCTTGGGTGTTCTTCCGGGTCTCATCGCGGGCTTTGGAGTCGCCGCGGACCTTGTGGGAGCGGGCGTTGCCCGCGATGAGGCCCGAAAGGCAGACGAAAGGGCGGGATCTTGCCGCCACCGGCAAAGCCAGCGCCGATAATTTGTCTTCTCCCTCTGCTACAGCCTTCCCAAAAACCGGCAAAGTCCCGAAAACACGGGCCTTTTCCCGGCTGTTCAAAAACTGGATCGAAAATTGCTTTCATCGCACGACAGCAGCGGTGAACGGCAAGTGTTCGCCAGCGCAGCGGAGGATGACTGTGGACAAGATGCTTTACGTGGCCATGACCGGCGCCAGCCAGAACGCGCTGGCGCAGAAGGCCCACGCCAACAACCTGGCGAACATTTCCACCAGTGGTTTCCAGCGCGACCTCGAACAGGCGCGCTCGATGCCGGTATTCGGTGACAGCTTTCCGGCGCGGGCCTATGCCATGACCGAGCGCCCGGCGACCGACTTCACCCCGGGTGCGCTGCAGGAAACCGGCCGTGACCTGGATATCGCCGTGGGTGGCGACGGTTTCATCGCCGTCCAGGCCCCCGACGGCAGCGAAGCCTACGTGCGCACCGCCAGCCTGAACATTGACGCGGTCGGCGTGCTGCGCGCCGGCAACGGCATGCCGGTGATGGGCAACGGTGGTCCGATCGCCGTGCCGCCGGAGCAGAAGGTCGAAGTCGGCCAGGACGGCACCATCAGCATTCGCGCCATGGGCGAAGGCCCGCGGGTGATGGCCGAGGTCGATCGCATCAAGCTGGTCAACCCCGACCTGAAGAACATGACCAAGGGCCTCGATGGCCTGATCCACACCAAGAGTGGCCAGCCTGCCGACGCCGATGCCAATGTGCAGGTGGTGTCCGGTTTCCTCGAGGCCAGCAACGTCAACGCGGTGGAAGAGATGACCTCGGTGCTGGCCCTGGCCCGGCAATTCGAATTGCACGTAAAGATGATGAACACGGCCAAGGAAGGCGACGAAGCCATGGCTCGGGTTTTGCAAATCAGCTAATTGACACAGGCGTTGCGCCGTAAAACAGGCGTACGAGGAGAACAGCATGCTTCCGGCTCTTTGGGTCAGTAAAACCGGTCTGTCCGCCCAGGACACCAACCTGACCGTCATTTCCAACAACCTGGCCAACGTTTCGACCACCGGCTTCAAGCGCGATCGCGCCGAATTCCAGGACCTGCTCTACCAGGTGAAACGCCAGCCGGGCGCCCAGTCGACCCAGGACAGCGAGCTGCCGTCGGGTCTGCAGGTAGGTACCGGTGTGCGCATCGTCGGCACCCAGAAGAACTTCATGACCGGCAGCCTGCAGACCACCGAAAACCCGCTGGACATGGCGGTCAACGGTCGTGGTTTCTTCCAGGTCCTGCAGCCGGACGGCACCGTTTCCTACACCCGTGACGGCACCTTCCACCTGAACTCCGATGGCCAGATCGTCACCGCCAACGGCTTCGCCCTGGAGCCGGCCATCGTCGTGCCGCCGGACGCGCAGACCTTCACCGTCGGCCAGGACGGCACCGTGTCGATCACCACCGCCGGCAACCCGGCCGCGCAGATCATCGGCAACATCCAGACCGCCGACTTCATCAACCCGGCCGGCCTGCAGTCCATGGGTGGCAACCTGTTCCTGGAAACCGCCGCCAGCGGCGCGCCGCAGATCGGCACCCCGGGCCTGAACGGCTTCGGTACCACCATGCAGCAGACCCTGGAGAACTCCAACGTCAGCACCGTGGAAGAACTGGTCAACATGATCACCACCCAGCGCGCCTACGAGATGAACTCCAAGGTGATTTCCACCGCCGACCAGATGCTCTCGTACGTTACCCAGAACCTGTAATTGAACCTTCAGGTACTCCCGCGCCATCCGTTACACCGTGAGGTCAGAGTCATGAGCCGTTTGTTGTCCGTTTTCGCCCTGGGGGGGGTGGTGTTGCTGGCAGGTTGCGTCGCGCCGACGCCCAAGCCCAACGATCCGTACTACGCGCCGGTATTGCCGCGTACGCCCCTGCCGGCGGCCGCCAACAACGGCTCGATCTACCAGGCGGGGTTCGAGCAGAACATGTACGGCGACCGCAAGGCGTTCCGGGTCGGTGACATCATCACCATCACCCTCAACGAGCGCACCCAGGCGAGCAAGAACGCGGGCTCGCAGGTGGCCAAGGACAGCAACGCCAACATCGGCCTGACCTCGCTGTTCGGTTCGAGCCTGACCACCAACAACCCGATCGGCGGCAACGACCTGAGTCTCAGCGCTGGCTACAGCGGCGAGCGGGCGACCAAGGGCGACAGCAAGGCGGCCCAGGGCAACACCCTGACCGGCTCGATCACGGTGACCGTGGCCGACGTGCTGCCCAACGGCATCATCGCCGTGCGCGGCGAGAAGTGGATGACCCTGAACACCGGTGACGAGCTGGTGCGCATCGCCGGCCTGGTGCGGGCGGACGACATCTCCACCGACAACACCGTGCCGTCGACCCGGGTGGCGGATGCGCGCATCACCTATTCGGGCACCGGAGCCTTCGCCGACGCCAGTCAGCCGGGCTGGTTCGACCGTTTCTTCCTCAGCCCGCTTTTCCCGTTCTAGGTCCGGCCGTCCATGTTCAACTTCAAGCAACTCGTCGCGGCGACCCTCCTGCTGGCCTCGGCATTCAGTGCCCAGGCCGAGCGCCTGAAGGACATCGCCAGCATTTCCGGCGTGCGCTCCAACCAACTGATCGGCTATGGCCTGGTGGTGGGGCTGAACGGCACGGGTGACCAGACCACCCAGACGCCGTTCACCCTGCAGACCTTCAACAACATGCTCTCGCAGTTCGGCATCAAGGTGCCGGCGGGCTCGGGCAACGTGCAGTTGAAGAACGTCGCCGCGGTGTCGGTGCACGCCGACCTGCCGCCGTTCGCCAAGCCGGGGCAGGTGGTCGACATCACCGTGTCGTCCATCGGCAACTCCAAGAGCCTGCGTGGCGGCAGCCTGTTGATGACGCCGCTCAAGGGTATTGACGGCAACGTCTACGCCATCGCCCAGGGCAACCTGGTGGTCGGCGGTTTCGACGCCGAGGGTCGCGACGGTTCGAAGATCACCGTCAACGTTCCGTCGGCCGGGCGGATTCCCGGCGGTGCCAGCGTCGAGCGCGCCGTGCCCAGTGGGTTCAACCAGGGCAACAGCCTGACCCTGAACCTCAACCGTCCGGACTTCACCACCGCCAAGCGCATCGTCGACAAGGTCAACGAACTGCTCGGCCCGGGGGTCGCCCAGGCCGTCGATGGCGGTTCGGTGCGGGTGACCGCGCCGCTCGATCCGGGCCAGCGGGTCGACTACCTGTCGATCCTGGAAAACCTCGAGATCGATCCGGGCCAGGCGGTGGCCAAGGTCATCATCAACTCGCGCACCGGGACCATCGTCATCGGCCAGAACGTCAAGGTGTCGCCGGCGGCCGTGACCCACGGCAGCCTCACCGTGACCATCACCGAAGACCCGATCGTCAGCCAGCCCGGCGCCTTCTCCAATGGCCAGACCGCCGTGGTTCCGCGTTCGCGGGTCAACGCCGAGCAGGAAGCCAAGCCGATGTTCAAGTTCGGTCCGGGCACCACGCTCGACGAGATCGTCCGTGCCGTCAATCAGGTGGGCGCCGCGCCCAGTGACCTGATGGCCATCCTCGAAGCCCTGAAGCAGGCCGGTGCGTTGCAGGCCGACCTGATCGTGATCTGAGGACGCGCGCCCATGGACATGCCGAAAAGCACGACGTTCAGCACCGCCGACAGCGGTGCCTATACCGACCTCAATCGCCTCAATTCGCTGAAGGTCGGCGACCGTGACAGCGAGGGCAACCTGCGCAAGGTGGCCCAGGAGTTCGAGTCGCTGTTCCTCAACGAAATGCTCAAGTCGGTGCGTTCGGCCACCGACGTGCTGGCCAAGGACAACCCGCTCAACACCGAGACCACCAAGCAGTACCAGTCGATGTACGACCAGCAGCTGGCGGTGAGCCTGTCCCGCGAGGGCGGTGGCATCGGCCTGCAGGACGTGCTGATGCGCCAGTTGTCCAAGCAGAAGGCCAGCGCCCCGAACACCAGCCCGTTCCCGCGGGTCGATACCCAGCAGCGCGCGCTGTGGGCGAGCAAGGTGGCCGAGCCGGTGCGCAGCGGCGACGACTCGACTGGCACGCGCAACGATGTCGCCGCGCTCAACTCGCGGCGCCTGGCGCTGCCGGGCAAGCTCACCGATCGCCTGCTGGCCGGTATCGTGCCGACGGCGGCCACCACCAACAACGCCGCGATTCCGGGGCGGACCACGGCCATGACCGACGCGGTGGTCAAGGGCGACTGGGAACCGGCGCAGACCTTCGCCGCGCCGGGTTCGTCCATGCGCATCTACGGCCGTGCCGTGGCCCAGCCACCACTGGCACCGGCGAAGAAGGCCTTCGACTCCAGCGACGACTTCGTCGCCACCATGCTGCCGATGGCCGAGCAGGCGGCGAAGCGCATCGGCATCGATCCCCGCTATCTGGTGGCCCAGGCCGCGCTGGAAACCGGCTGGGGCAAGTCGGTCATGCGCGCCGCCGACGGCGGCAGCAGTCACAACCTGTTCGGCATCAAGGCCAGTGGCAACTGGCAGGGCGATTCGGCGCGGGCGATCACCAGCGAGTTCCGCGATGGCAAGTTCGTCAAGGAAACCGCGGCGTTCCGTTCCTACGACTCGTACCAGGACAGCTTCCACGACCTGGTCAGCCTGCTGCAGAACAACGCGCGCTATCAAGATGCGGTGAAGGCTGCCGATAACCCAGAACAATTCGTGCGAGAGCTGCAGAAAGCCGGGTACGCGACCGACCCGGCCTACGCCAGCAAGATCTCGCAGATCGCAAAACAGATGAAGTCGTACGAAAGCTACGCGGCGCTCAGCCCAACGACGAAACTATAAGGTTTGAACCATGGCGAGTTTGATCAGCATCGGGATGTCGGGACTTGGGGCCGCTCAGTCGGGCCTGCATACCACAGGTAACAACATTGCCAATGCCGACGTGGCCGGCTATTCGCGCCAGCAGAACGTCCAGACCACGACCGGTTCGATCCGCTATGGCCAGGTCTACATTGGCTCCGGTACCACCCTGGCCGACGTGCGCCGGGTGTACAACGCCTTTCTCGACAACCAGTTGCAGGCCAGCACCTCGCTGAACAGCGATGCCGCCGCGTACCTGAAGCAGATCACCTCGGTGGACAACCTGCTGTCGGATGCCAACACCGGTGTCACCGGTGCCCTGAAGAGCTTCTTCAGCGCGCTCCAGGGCCTTTCCGCCAAGCCCAATGACGATGCCTCGCGCCAGCTGCTGCTGACCAACGCCGAATCGCTGGCCAACCGCTTCAACACCATCAGCGCGCAGTTCAAGGAACAGAACAGCAATATCAACGGCAACCTCAAGTCGATGACCGAACAGGTCAACAACCTGGCCAAGACCGTTGCCTCGCTCAACGAACAGATCGCCAAGGTCGCCGCGATCAACGGCCAGCCCAACGACCTGATGGACCAGCGGGATGAAACCATTCGCCAGTTGAACGAGCTGGTCGGGGTACAGACCACCAACCGCAACGGCAATATCGACGTCACCCTGGCCAACGGCCAGTCGCTGGTCCTGGGCACCAGCGTCAATGCCCTGAGCGTGGTCACCAGCACCACCGACCCGAGCCAGGTATCGATCAAGCTGGGTTACAACAACTCCACCGTGGACGTGACCAACTCCCTCACCGGTGGCGAGATCGGTGGCCTGCTGCGCTATCGCAAGGACACCCTGATCCCGGCGCAGAACGAGATCGGCCGCCTGGCCCTGGTCATGGCCGACAAGGTCAACTCCCAGCTGGCCCAGGGCATCGACAAGAACGGCGAGTTCGGCGCGGCCCTGTTCAACGACATCAACAGTGCGCTGTCGATGGCCGGGCGCAGCCTCGCCATGAGCGGCAACAGCGCCGGCTCCGGCAACCTCGACGTGGTGATCAAGGACACCAGTCTGCTGAGCACCAGCGACTACCAGGTGACCTTCACCAGCGCCACCAGCTACACCGTGCGCAAGCTGCCGGACAACACCAGCATGGGCAGCTTCGACCTCAACACCACGCCGCAGCCGGTGATCGACGGTTTCAGCCTCAACCTCAGGGGTGGGGCGCTCAGCGCCGGCGACAGCTTCAAGATCACTCCGACCCGCAACGGCGCGGCCAACCTCGACGTGGTCATGACCGACTCGAAGAAGCTGGCCATGGCCGCTCCGCTGAGCGCCACCGCGGGCGGCAGCAACACCGGTACCGGCGTGATCAGTCAGCCGGTGCTGAAATCGGTCCTCGACATCGCCGATCCGGCCCAGCGTCTGGAACTGCAGAACGGCATCAAGCATTCGACACCGGTACGCCTGGTCTTCGGTGACGAAAACGTGACCCCGCAGACCTACCAGATGGTCAACGCCAAGGGTGACCCGATCGGTGCGCCCGGTACCTTCATTCCCGGCCAGGGCAACACCCTGCAGTTGAACATCCCGATGGTGGACGCCAGCGGTGCGCCGGTGCTCGACGGCAGTGGCGTGCAGAAGACCATCGCCGTGCAGATGGATGTCAGCGGCGCGCCGAAGAAGGGTGACAGCTACAGCATCGCCCTGACCGGCGCCTCGTCCTCGGACAACCGCAACGGCCTGAGCCTGCTGGAGCTGCAGAACAAGCAAACTGTCGACGTCGGCAGCGCGACCAAGGGCGTCAGCCTCACCGATGCCTACGGCAAGCTGGTGGAAAGCGTCGGTGCCAAGACCCAGCAGGCCAAGATGGACAGCTCGGCGACCGGGGCCATCCTGACCCAGGCCAAGGCTTCGCGCGACTCCCTGTCCGGCGTGCAGCTGGATGAAGAGGCCGGCAACCTGGTCAAGTACCAGCAGTACTACACCGCTTCGTCGCAGATCATCAAGGCGGCGCAGGAAGTCTTCAACACGCTGATCAGTGCGCTTTAAGGAGTCGTAGACCATGCGTATTTCCACCTCCCAGTACTACGAATCCAGCGCGGCCAACTACCAGCGCAACTACTCCAACGTGGTCAAGAGCGGCGAGGAAGCCAGCGACCTGATCCGCGTGCGCACCGCCGCCGACGATCCGGTGGGTGCCGCGCGCCTGCTGCAGCTCGACCACCAGAGCTCGATGCTGGAGCAGTACGCCACCAACACCACCTCGGTGCGCAACAGTCTGAGTCAGGCCGAAACCACGCTGAACTCGATCAACACCCTGCTGCAGCGGGTCAACGAGCTGGCCCTCGGCGCGGGCAACGCGACCTTCACCGACACCGAGCGCAAGGCCACCGCCACCGAGCTGGGCAAGCTCGAAGAGCAGTTGCTGAGCCTGATGAACACCCGTGACGAAAACGGCCAGTACCTGTTCTCCGGGTCCCGGGGCGATACCCAGCCGTTCGCGCGCAACGCCGATGGTACCTACGCCTACATGGGTGACGAGGGCGAGCTGCAACTGCAGGTCGGCGACATGCTCACCATGGCGGCCGGCAACAGCGGCGCCACGGCGTTCCAGCAGGCGCTGAACACCAACCGCACGCAGACCACCCTGACCGCGCCGACCCCGGATGACGGCCGCGTGCGCCTGACCGACGGGCAGATGTCCAGTGCCGTGGGCTACAACGACCAGTTCCGCAGCGGCCAGCCGTATACCGTGACCCTGCTCAGCAGCACCCAGTTCAAGATCACCGACGGCGCCGGCAACGACGTCACCACCGAAGCGACCAACTCCGGCACCTTCGACCCGGGTACCATCGGTGGCAGTTCGGTCACCTTCCGCGGCGTCGATCTGCGCCTGAACATCAACCTGCAGCCGGGCGACACCAACCCCGACGCGGTGGTCGCCGGCCATAGCTTCACCCTGCAAAGCAAGCCGGACACCATCACCGGCATCCGCAGTCCGGGCAACGGCTCCAGCACCCAGGTCAGTTCGACCCAGGTGGTCGACGCCGACAAGTACGCCAAGGCCTTTCCGTCCGGCGGCGCGGTGATCAAGTTCACCAGCGCCACCGATTTCGAGCTGTATGCCCAGCCGCTGGGACCTGACAGCCGTCCGGTGGCCAACGGTACCGTTTCCGGTACGCCGCCGACCGCCACCGCGGCCGGTGTGCAGTTCACCTTCAGCGGTGCGCCTGGCGCCACTGACCAGTACACCGTGCAGGTCAACAAGCATCAGACGCAAAGCGTGCTGGATACCGTCAGCCAACTGCGCCAGGCGCTGGAGAAGCCGATCGACGGCAGCGTCGCCGGTCAGCAGCAACTGCGCGAAGACCTCGATGCCGCCATCTCCAACATCAGCAGCGGACAGAACCAGCTGGCCTACACCGTCACCTCCATCGGTGCCCGTGGCAAGGCCCTGGACCTGCAGGAACTGGCCAACGAAAGCCTGAGCATTGCCAACTCCACCACCCAGTCGTCGATCCGCGACTCGGATCCGGCCGAGGTGATGACCCGCCTGACCCTGCAGCAGACCATGCTCCAGGCGTCGCAGATGGCCTTCAGCAAGATCAGCCAGCTGAGCCTGTTCAACCGTCTGTAATACCGCGTTTCCCGCCGCGTCGTCCCACTGACGCGCGGCGGTTCCATCCGCCATTCCCCACGCTCCAGGCTGTTCCGATTCACCCGAGAGCAGTCTCCGGCCGAGAGTCTTCGTCGTGAATCCAGCGCCTCTTGTCAGTCTCGTCATTCCCGCCAACAGTGCGCGTTTCTTCCGTGCGACGCTGGTCAGTGCCTTGGCCCAGAACTACGAAAACCTCGAAGTCATCGTCTGCGACGAAGGTCGCGACGACGAGATCAAGGCGATCGTCGACGAACTCGAACCGCTGTCCCGTTGCCCCTTGTACTACCAGCGCAATGCGCAGCCGCTGGGCCTGCCGCGCAACCTGCTGGCCGGGCTGGAACTGGCCCGGGGCGACTACGTGCGCTTTCTCTGCGATGACGACCGTCTGCTGGCGGGCTGCATCGACAGCGAGATGCAATTGTTCCTCGCCAACGAGGACGTCAGCCTGGTCGTCACCCGCCGCAACCTGGTCGACGGCGATGATTTCGCCCTGTCCCAGCGTCTGGAGAACAGCTGGTTCACCTGGGGCGACACGGTCTATCACGGCAACGACCTGCTGGATTTCTTCGAGAGCAACCCGCTCAACTTCATCGGCGGTTTCAGCAACACATTGATGCGTGCCAGGGACCTCGGCGAGTTGTTGCCGGCGCTGGTCGAGGCGGGCTTCCACGCCCATATCGATTTCGCCCTGTTCGTCTGTCTGCTGCGTCGCGGCAACCTGGCGGTCACCGCCCAGGTGCACTGCATCGAGCGCGTCCATCCGCAGCAGCTGCGCCGTCAGGCCGACCTGCAGAGCGCCCGCGCCACCGAGCTGCAGTGGCTGCGCAACATGTTCGCCGCGCGCCCGCCGGCCACCGAGACCTTCTCCGGCTGGGTGCGCATCCATGTGCTGCCGGTGGATGGCAGCCGCGCTGCGCGGGTCTGGGAAAACCTGTTCCTGGTCCACGTCCTGCGGAGCCTGCAGGCGATCCAGGAATCCCAGGTGGGCGATGACAGCGACACCTTCGCCGACCTCTACGGCAAGTGGCTCGGCTGCCGCCAGGACCCGCTGGTCCTGCGCCGCCTGATGCGCCTGAGCGAGCACTGGGACTGGCAACCGCGGATCGCCGTGGTGGTGATCGACGAGGAGGGCGACAGCCAGGCGCGCCAGCGCACCCTGGAGAGCATCGGTCGTCAATGCTATGGCGCCGCGACGACCCTGCTGCTGGCGGCGGGCAAGCTGCCGGGCAGTCTCGACGAAGGCCTGATCAGCCGGGCGCTGCAAGGCGACTGGGCGCGGCAGCTCAACGAACTGCTGCCCGAGCTGGAAGGCATCGACTGGTTCTGGCTGGTGCGTGCCGGCGACCGCCTCAGCGAGTTCAGCCTGATGCTGCTGGCCGAACGCGCCGTGCGCCTGGCGGAGATCGCCTGCGTCTACGGTGACGAAGGCGGCCTGAGCGACGAGGCGTCGAGCGAGCCGGTATTCAAGCCGGACTTCAACCTCGACCTGCAGCGTGCCTACCCCTTCACCGGGCGGGTACTGGCCTTCTCCCGCACGGCTTGCCTGGCGGCGGGTGGTTTCGCCAGCGGTTACCAGGAACTGGCGCCCCATGACCTGCTCTGGCGCCTGCTGGAAAGCCATGGCCCGCAGGCCATCGAGCATATCCCCGAGGTGCTGGTGGAGTGCGCGCCCGGCTTTGCCGCCTGGGTTTCCTCGGCCAGGGTGATCGCGGAAAACCCGCGGGTGCTGGACGCGCACCTGCGCCGCCTGGGCGTGGACTACCACCTGCGCAACGAGGCGGGCGCGGCGATCAACCAGATCCGCTACCTGCATGCGACGCAGCCGCTGGTGACCCTGGTGGTCAGCTTCCGTGATCAGGTGGCGGCGCTGGAGCGTTGCCTGGAAAGTGTGCTGGGTCGCACCGCGTATCCCCATTACGAAATCCTGGTGATCGACAACGCCAGCGAGGGCGAGGCGTCCCGGGCCTGGCTGGCGGCCATGGCGCAGATGGGCGATCGCTTGCGCGTGCTGTCGCTGGAGGAACAAACCTCGTTCCCGCGGCAGATCAACCTGGCGGCGCAACACGCTCGAGGCGACTACCTGCTGCTGCTCGATCCCTGCACGGTGGTCACCGAGGCCGACTGGCTGGACGAACTGGTCGCCCATGGTCAACGCGCGGAAGTCGGCATGGTCGGCGCCGAGCTGTGCAATGCCCACGGGCTGGTGGTCAACGCGGGCGGCATTCTTGGTCTGCGCGGCGCGGTGTATTCGCCGTTCGTCGGCGAGATGACCGAGACCGGCGGTTACATGCAGCGTTTGCAGGTGGCGCAGAACTATTCCGCCCTCGGCGCCGACTGCCTGCTGGTGCGCAAGCAGCTGTTCCTCGAACTGGGCGGGTTGAACGAGGAAGACTTCAGCGCCGCGTTCAGCGACGTCGACCTGGGGCTGCGCATGCGTCAGGCCGGTTACCTCTGCGTGTGGACGCCACGGGCGCGCCTGGTCCTGGATCGTCCGCCCGGTCCGGCACTGGATGCGGAGCAGGAAGCACAGCGGCAGACAGTCCTGGTGCGGCAGCACGAAAACTTCCAGCAGGCCTGGATGCCGGTGATCGCCCGCGATCCGGCCTACAACGTCAACCTGGCCCTCAAGGAGTCGGCATTCCGCCTGGAGCCTGGGCTCAAGGACGGCTGGCTGCCCTTCGTCGGGCGTTCGCTGCCGCACATCCTGGCCTTGCCGATGAACAAGAGTGCGGTGGGGCATTACCGGGTGATCAAGCCGCTGACCGAGCTGGAAGCGGCGGGCTGGGTTACCCAGCAGCAGTATTTCGAGATCCCCAGCAACGTCGAGCTGGCGCGTTCCGCGCCGGACGTAGCGATCCTCCAGGGCCGCTACACCGAGGGCTTCATCAAGGAAATCGAACGCCTGAAGACCTACTCCAAGGGCTTCGTCATCTACGAGCTGGACGACTACGTGATCAAGGTGCCGAAGAAGAACGGCCACCTCAAGCACACCCCGCGCGACCTCGAGGGCTCGCTGCGCCGTGGCATTGCCCGCTGTGATCGCCTGGTGGTGTCCACCGAGCCGCTGGCCGATGCCCTGAGCGATACCCACCACGACATCCGCGTGCTGCCCAACATGCTCGCCGAGGAACTGTGGGTCGGGCGTCGGGCCCAGCGCCGCACATCGAGCAAGCCACGGGTAGGGTGGGGCGGTGGCACCAGCCATACCGGCGACCTGGAAGTGATCGCCGACGTGATCAAGACCCTGGCCAACGACGTCGAGTGGGTCTTCTTCGGCATGTGCCCGCCGGCGCTGCGCCCTTACATCCACGAGTTCCATCCGCCGGTGGGTCTTGGCGCCTATCCGGCCAAGCTGTCCAGCCTCAACCTGGACCTGGCCCTGGCGCCGCTGGAGTTCCACATCTTCAACGACTGCAAGAGCAACCTGCGTCTGCTGGAGTACGGGGCCTGCGGCTATCCGGTGATCGTCACCGACACCGCGGCCTACCGCGGCTACCTGCCCTGCACCCGGGTCAAGAGCAACTCCACCGAGGAATGGCTGGAAGCGATCCGCATGCACCTGGCCGACCCCGAGGCCAGCTACCGCATGGGTGACCAGTTGCATGACGAGGTGATGCGCAACTATGTGCTGCGGCCGGAGCATGTGCAGGTCTGGTATGACGGCTGGATGCCGAGCTGAATTTCTCGAAGCTGCCCACGATCCTGTAGGAGCTGGCTTGCCTGCGATGGACCGCGTAGCGGTCCCGGTTCCTGATCTACATTCAGGCCAACGATCTCTATGCGACTTCGGATCGGGAACCGGGACCGCTGCGCGGTCCATCGCAGTGGTTCGTCACACGACAAGCCAGCTCCTACAGGCAAGCAACCTGAACAATCTGGCGCGTTTCCTGCAAGTCCCCCTCCCATCGCCATAAATCCCGCGCCTGCGCGATTTATCCGGACGGCCCGCCGCGCGCGGGCCCTGTGACGTACGAGAGGGAAGGACATGAAGGCAGTAATACTGGCCGGTGGACTGGGCACTCGCATCAGCGAAGAGTCGCACCTCAAGCCGAAGCCGATGATCGAGATCGGCGGCAAGCCAATTCTCTGGCACATCATGAAGCAGTACTCGGCCCACGGTATCCACGACTTCGTGATCTGCCTCGGCTACAAGGGCTACGCGATCAAGGATTTCTTCGCCAACTACTTCCTGCACACCTCCGACGTCACCTTCGACATGCGCGCCAACCGCATGGACGTGCACCAGAACTACAGCGAGCCATGGCGCGTGACCCTGATCGACACCGGTGAGGAAACCATGACCGGTGGCCGCCTGCGCCGCGCCGCGCGCTACGTGGAAGACGAGAAGGCCTTCTGCTTCACCTACGGCGATGGCGTTTCCGACCTGAACATCGGTGCCCTGGTGGATTTCCACCTGAGCCACGGCAAGCTCGCCACCGTCACCGCGGTACAGCCGCCCGGACGCTACGGCGCGCTGCAGCGCGACGGCGACGCCGTGCGCGGCTTCATCGAGAAGCCACGCGGTGACGGCGGCTGGATCAACGGCGGCTTCTTCGTCCTTTCGCCAAAAGTGCTGCCCTACGTCAGCGACGACCACACCTCCTGGGAATCCGAACCCCTCGCGCAGCTGGCCGCCGAAGACCAGTTGCAGGCTTTCCAGCACGACGGCTTCTGGCATCCGATGGACACCCTGCGCGACAAGAACCATCTCGAACACCTCTGGCAGAGCGGGGAGGCCCCATGGAAACAGTGGGCTTGAACAGCGATTTCTGGCAGGGCAAGCGCGTCCTGCTGACCGGCCACACCGGTTTCAAGGGCAGCTGGCTGGCATTGTGGCTGCGTGAACTGGGCGCCGAAGTCACCGGCTTCGCCCTCGATCCTCTGCCGGGCCCCAACCTCTACGAACTGGCCGCGGTCGGGCGCGAGATCAAGGACGCCCGTGGCGACCTGCGTGACCTCGGCGCGCTGCTCGAAGTGGTGGCCGAGGCGCAGCCGGAGATCGTCCTGCACCTGGCCGCGCAACCGCTGGTGCGCGAGGCCTATCGCGATCCGCTGGGTACCTATTCCAGCAACGTCATGGGCACCCTCAACCTGCTCGAAGCGATCCGTCAGGTCGGCGGCGTGCGTTCGGTGGTGCTGGTCACCACCGACAAGGTCTACGCCAACCAGGAATGGCCATGGCCCTACCGCGAGAACGAGGCGCTGGGCGGGCACGATCCGTACAGCAGCAGCAAGGCCTGCTGCGAGCTGCTGGCGCAGTCCTACACGGCCTCCTTCTTCCCGCCGGACAAGCATGCCGAGCACGGCCTGGCCCTGGCCACCGCGCGCGCCGGCAACGTCCTCGGCGGTGGCGACTTCGCCGCCGAACGGCTGATTCCCGATGTGCTCAAGGCCTGGGATGCCGGGCACCCGGTGACCTTGCGTTATCCACAGGCGGTACGCCCGTGGCAGCACGCCCTGGAGCCGCTGGCCGGCTACCTGCTGCTGGCCCATCGGCTGTACACCCAGGGTCCGGAATTCTCCGGGGCGTGGAACTTCGGCCCCAACGAAGGCGACATGTGCAGTGTCGGCGAAGTGGTCGCCCACCTGTCCCGGCAGTGGCCGGATTCGCCGGGGATCCGCGTCGAGCCGAGCGAGCTGCATGAGGCCGGCGTGCTGCGCCTGGACAGCGGCCGCGCGCGCCAGTTGCTCGGCTGGCGTACGCGCTGGTCGTTGCGCGAGTGCCTGGAGCACACCCTGCAATGGCACCTGGCCTGGAAGCGCGGCGGCGACCTGCGCGCGGTGACCCTCGACCAGCTCAACCTGTACGCGGAGCTGTCGTGAGCGACCTGCAACTGCAGGCGCTGCCGCTGGCAGGCCTGTTCAGCGTCCAGCACAAGCGCCACGGCGACGCCCGCGGGCAGTTCGCCCGGCTGTTCTGCGAAGGCAGCCTGACCGGGCTCGGCACGCCGTTCCATATCCGCCAGATCAACCATTCGCGCACCGTCGGCGAAGGCTCCGTGCGTGGCCTGCACTACCAGCAGGGCGACCAGCCGGAAGCCAAGCTGATCACCTGCCTGCGCGGCGCGGTGTGGGATGTGGCGGTGGACCTGCGCCAGGGCTCGCCGACCTTCCTGCGCTGGCACGCCGAACGCCTCGAAGCCGGCGACGGCCGCAGCCTGCTGATCCCCGCCGGTTTCGCCCACGGCTTCCAGGTCCTGGGCGACGAAGCCGAACTGCTCTACCTGCACAGCGCCGACTACGCGCCGGGCCGCGAGGGCGGGCTGTCGGTGCACGACCCGCGCCTGGCGATCGACTGGCCGCTGCCTGTCAAGAATCTGTCGGCCCGGGATGAAGCCCATCCCTGGCTGGATCATCATTTCACCGGAGTGTCCGCATGAATTGCCGTGGCTGTGGCGCAGCGTTGAGCCTGCCGCTGATCGACCTGGGCACCGCGCCGCCTTCCAACGCCTACCTGCGCGCCGAACAGCTGGCCCAGGCCGAGGCCTGGGTGCCGCTGAAAGTCGGCGTCTGCCAGCAGTGCTGGCTGGTGCAGACCGAGGACTACACCCGCGCCGACGCGCTGTTCGATGCCGACTACGCCTATTTCAGTTCCTACTCCACTTCCTGGCTGGCCCACGCCCGCCAGTACGTCGAGGACATGAGCGCGCGTTTCGACCTCGCTGAACACAGTCGCGTGGTGGAGATCGCCGCCAACGACGGCTACCTGCTGCAATACGTCGCCGCCCGCGGCATTCCCTGCCTCGGTGTCGAACCGACCCGCAGCACGGCCCAGGCGGCGCGGGAAAAAGGTCTGGAGATCCGCGAGCTGTTCTTCGGCGAAGCGAGCGCGCGAGCGCTGGTGGAAGAGGGCTGGGCCGCCGACCTGATGGCGGCCAACAACGTGCTGGCGCATGTGCCGGACATCAACGATTTCCTTCGCGGTTTCGCCACCCTGCTCAAGCCGGCGGGCGTCGCCACCTTCGAGTTTCCGCACCTGCTCAGCCTGATGGCCGAGCACCAGTTCGACACCCTGTACCACGAGCACTATTCCTACCTGTCGCTGACCGCCGTGCGCACCCTGTGCCAGCGCAATGGCCTGGAGATCTTCGACGTCGAGGAACTGCCGACCCATGGCGGTTCGCTGCGGGTCTTCGTGCAGCGCGCGGGCGGTCCGCAGGCCGTCTTGCCGGCGGTGCGGGCACTGCTGGAAACGGAAGACAAGGTCGGCGTGACCAGCGCGGACTTCTACGCGACCCTGGCGCCCGCCGCCGAACGCATCAAGCACCAGCTGCTGCGCTTCCTGCTCCAGGCGAAGGCGGAGGGCAAGCGCGTGGTCGGCTACGGCGCCGCGGCCAAGGGCAACACCCTGCTCAACTACGCCGGGGTACGTGCCGACCTGCTGGCCTGGGTCGCCGACGCCAACCCGCACAAGCAGGGCAAGTTCCTTCCGGGCAGTCGCATTCCGGTGGTGGCACCGGAGCGCCTGGCCATCGAGCAGCCGGACTACGTGCTGGTGTTGCCGTGGAACCTGCTCAAGGAGGTCAGCGAACAGCAGGCGCTGGTGCGTGAATGGGGCGGCCGCTTCGTCATCGCCGTGCCGGAGTTGACCGTCCTGTGATGAAGGTATTGCTCACCGGTGCCAGCGGTTTCGTTGGCCAGCACCTTGTCGCCGCCTTGCTGGAGCGCGGCTGCCAGGTCCGCGCCGTGGCCCGGCGCGAAGAGCCGGCACGGGCGCAGCCCTGGTTCGACCAGGTCGAGTTCGTCGGCGCCGATATCCACAGTGCGGACACCGACGTCGCCGCCCTGTGCGAGGGGGTCGATGCGCTGGTCCATCTGGCCTGGCCGGGGCTGCCGAATTACCAGGGCCTGTTTCACCTCGAACACAACCTGATGGCCGACTACGGCTTCATCAAGCGCGCGGTCGAGGCCGGGGTAGGGCAGGTGCAGGTCACCGGCACCTGCTTCGAATACGGCCTGCAGAGCGGCCCGCTGGCTGAAGAGCTGGAATGCCGTCCGGGCAATGCCTACGGCCTGGCCAAGCACAGCCTGCGCCTGTTCCTCGATACCCTGCGCCAGCAGCAGCCGTTCACCCTGCAATGGGCGCGACTGTTCTACCTGTACGGCCCGGGGCAGAACCCCAACAGCCTGCTGGCGGCACTGGACCGGGCGATCGATGCCGGGCAGGCGCGTTTCGACATGTCCGCGGGCGAGCAGCTGCGCGATTTCCTGCCGATCGAGACGGCCACCGCCCACCTCGCGGATCTGCTGCTGCGCCGCGATTTCAGTGGTGTGGTCAATGTCTGCAGTGGCCAGCCGGTGTCGGTCCGCGGCCTGGTGGAGCGCCACTGCGCCGCGCGCGACGCGCGCATTGCCTTGAACCTCGGTCACTACCCTTACCCGACGCACGAGCCCATGGCCTTCTGGGGCGATGCCCGGCGCCTGCGTGCCTTGCTGGGAGCACAACATGAAGCATGAGCTGTACCGCGCCAGCGCCCTGCCGGTGCTGCAGAACCGCACCTTCGCCGATGCCGCCAGCGCCCGCGCCAGTGCCAGCGCCGACATGCGTCTGGTGCAGGACAGCCGCACCGGCCTGGTCTTCAACGACGCCTTCGATGCCGACAAGCTCAACTACGACAGCGACTACCAGAACGAGCAGGCCCATTCCGCGCAGTTCCAGCGCCACCTGAACGATGTCGAGGCCATCGTCGCCCGTCATTTCACGGGACGCAGCCTGATCGAAGTCGGGTGCGGCAAGGGGTACTTCCTTGAGCTGCTGCGCGAGCGCGGCTACGCCGTGACCGGTATCGACCCGGCCTACGAAGGCGACAACGCCGACGTGATCAAGGCGCCGTTCACCCCCGCGCTGGACCTGCGCGCCGAGGCCATCGTCCTGCGTCATGTGCTGGAGCACATCGCCGACCCGGTGAGCTTCCTCCACGAGATCGCCCGGGCCAATGGCGACAGCGGCCTGATCTACATCGAAGTGCCGTGCCTGGACTGGATCATCGAGCACAAGGCCTGGTTCGACCTGTTCTACGAGCACGTCAACTACTTCCGCCTCGCCGACCTGCAGCGTCTGTTCGGTCGCGTGCTGGAAGGCGGCCGCCTGTTCGGCGGGCAGTACCTGTACGTGGTCGCCGACCTCGCCAGCCTCCGTCGTCCGGACGCTGGTGGAGGTGAACCGCTGCGCCTGCCCGACGACTTCAGTGCCAGCCTGGAGCGCGCGGTGGCCATCGTCCGCAGCGATGCCGACAAGGGCTCGGCGATCTGGGGCGCCTCGTCCAAGGGCGTGATCTATTCGCTGTTCCTGCAGCGCGCCGGGGTGGCGGTCGACCAGGTGGTCGACATCAATCCGGCCAAACAGGGCCGCTACCTGCCGCTCAGCGGCGCGCGCGTATCGTCGCCGCAGGAGGCCATGGCCGCCTTGCCCGACGGCGCCAACCTGTTCGTGATGAATTCCAACTACCTCGAAGAAATCCGCCGCATGACCGCCGACCGCTTCGTCTACCACGCCGTCGACAGCGCCGCATTTCAATGACTTCCCAGAGAGACAGCACCATGACCGACGTTATCAAAGCCTTCGAAGCCGAATGCGCAGCCGGCATCCACGCCCAGGGCCAGGACGAGCAGCTCAAGGGCCTGGCCCGGGACTTCTTCAACGAGTCGGCCAAGCACAAGTACAGCTACCACTTCTCCTGGATGGGCCGGCCGATCATCCAGCTGCCCCAGGACATGCTGGCGATGCAGGAGATCATCTGGCGGGTCAAGCCGGACCTGATCATCGAGTGCGGCATCGCCCACGGCGGTTCGATCATCTACTACGCCTCGCTGCTGGAGCTGCAGGGACATGGCGAGGTGCTGGGCATCGATCTGGACATCCGTCCGCACAACCGCGACGCCATCGAAAGCCATCAGATGGCCAAGCGCATCTCGATGATCGAGGGTTCGAGCATCGATCCGGCCGTGGTCGAGCAGGTGCGCGCGATCGCCGAAGGCAAGAAGGTCATCCTCGTGCTGGACTCCAACCACACCCATGAGCACGTCCTCGAAGAGCTGCGCGCCTATGCGCCGCTGGTGGCGCTGGGCAGCTACTGCGTGGTGATGGACACCGTGGTCGAGGACATGCCGGCGGAGTTCTTCCCGGACCGTCCGTGGGGGCCGGGGGACAACCCGAAGACCGCGGTCTGGGCCTACCTGAAGGAAAACAGCGACTTCGAGATCGACCAGCAGATGCAGGACAAGCTGCTGATCAGCGTCGCCCCGGATGGCTATCTGCGCCGGGTGCGCTGAAGCCGTTCATTTGATGGCCTCATCGCCACCTGATCTGTAGGAGCGGGCGTTGCCCGCGATGAGGCCCTGAAGATCACCGCCGATTTCCCGTCAGGTACCGACATGCCTAGCCCTATCCTGAATACCCAGTTCACCCTGGTCATGCTGACCCACAAGCGCCCGGGCTTCCTGCGTCGCGCCCTGCAGTACTACAAGGACTTTCCGGGGACCCTGCTGGTCCTGGATTCCTCCCCCGAGCCTGCCGCCGGTGTCGCCGAGCGCTTCCCGCGGGTCGACTACCGCCACCTGCCACAGTTCGACTACCAGGGCTTCCAGGCCAAGATCCAGTACGGCCTGGGCCTGGTGACCACGCCGTACATGGCCATGGTGGCGGATGACGATTTCATCCTGCCGCAGGCCATCGCCGAGTCGCTGGACTTCCTCGAGGCCCACCCGGACTACGGTATCTGCCAGGGCTACAGCATGATGTACCTGGCCGAAGCCGGGCACATCAACTACTACCGCCGCGACAAGAAGCTCGGCCAGGAAGACTACGCCAGCGACGATCCGCGCCAGCGCATCCTCGATTACCTGTACGCCTTCATCCCGCCGTTCTATGCGGTGACCCGCACCGCGCTGCTGCAGGACTGGATCGCGCAGATTCCGCCGAAACTGCGCTTCGAATGGCTGGAGATCAGCCATGTCTGGTTCCTCCTGGCCAGCGCCAAGGCGCGCCTGCTGCCGATTCCCTACGCGCTGCGCGAGGCCAACTACGGTGCCTCCGAGCACAACACCGAGGTCACCTACGCCCTGGCCCTGCCGGACCCGGTCTCGGTGGCCAGCCGCGAGGAGTTCACCGAGGTCCTGGCTGGCCTGGACACGCCGCTCAAGGGTGAGCGCGAGCAACTGCGCGCCTTTGCCCGGCAGAGCTTCGCGCTGACGTACGAGGGCCTGGCGGGCGGGCGCTCGCTGACCATCGAGGCGATCTTCTCGTCCGTCGTCAACGGCCCGGGCGAGGCACCGACCCGCTCGTTCCTGCCGACCCAGTACGTCGACCTGCCGTTCTACAACCAGGCCTTCTTCGAGCGGCTGGACGAGATCGAATTCCTCCTCCACGCCATGCCCGCCGGGCGCCTGCAACAGGAAAAACTGGAGCCGCTGTGGCTGCAGCAGGAGCGTCTGCTCGCCGAGCGCGGCGACGACCACGCGCACAGCCGCATCGTGCGTGCCCGCCACGCGCTGGAGATCGCGCCGTACAACCTGAAGGTGGTCAGGCACCTCGCCGAACTGCTGCACGACAACGGCGAAACCGAGGAAGCCGACAAGCTGCGCGGCTGGGCACGGCGCCTGGAAGCGGTGGCCAGCGATGGCGGTCGCGCGCTGCTCAGTGCCCAGCCCTCCGGGCGCCTGCTCGACTGGCTGGAGACGCGCCAGCCCGAGCAGAGCGTGCGCGAAGCCGTCAGCGCGCACCTCGGGCAGCATCAGGGTGGTCCGCAGATCGGCATTCTCCTGCTCAACCTGGAGCACGACGAAGCCAAATTGCAGGCGACCTTCGACAGCCTGCTCGGCGGGGTCAGCCGCTCGTTCCGCATCGTCGTGTTCACCACCGGCGCGCTGCCGGCGATGACCACCCTGCAGCAGACCCTGCACTTCGTGCGGGTGAGCAAGGACGACTATGTCGACAAGATCAACCAGATCGCCCGGCAGATGTCCTGCGACTGGCTGATGCTGGCCGAGGCGGGTGACGAGTTCACCAGCACCGGTCTGCTGCGTGCCGGCCTGGAGTTGCTCGACGCGCCGGACTGCCGTGCGGTGGCGGTGGACGAGATCCAGCAACTGGGTGGCGGTGCCTGGCGCGAGGTGCTGCGCCCGGGGATCAACCTCGACTTGCTGCAGAGCCTGCCGGTGCTGATGGCGCGGCACTGGCTGGTGCGCCGCGAGGTGCTGCTGGAGGCAGGCGGCTTCGCCAGCGAATTCAGCGATGCGCTGGAATACGAACTGCTCCTGCGCCTGATCGAGAAAGGTGGCCTGAACGGCCTGGCCCACCTCGACGAGCCACTGCTGATCAGCCCCGCCCCGGAACTCAAGCACAACGAGCATGCCCGTCAGGCTCTGGCCCGGCACCTGTCCGGACGTGGCTACAAGGCTCAGGTCAGTTCGGCGCAGCCGGGTGCCCTGCGCGTCGACTACCGCCATCTGGAGCGGCCGCAGGTATCGATCATCCTGCGCAGCGAGGACAACCAGCAGGCCCTGCAGCGCTGTCTGGAAAGCATCCTCCAGCGCACCCGCTACATGCGTTACGAGGTGCTGATCGCCGACAACGCCAGTCAGTCGCCGCAGCATCTGCAATGGCTGGAGCAACTGCAGAAGCTCGGCGGACGCGTGCGCGTGCTGCAAAGCCCGCAGCGTCTGAGTGGCGCGGCACTGATCAACGCCGCCAGCGCCGAAGTCGGTGGTGAATACCTGGTGCTGCTGGCCGCCGATGCCGAGGTGGTCAACGCCAACTGGCTGGAGCTGCTGCTCAACCAGGCGCAGCGTCCGGAAGTCGGTGTGGTCGGCGCCAAGCTGGTGGACGAGCACGGCAAGGTCACCCAGGGCGGCCTGATGCTCGGCGCCGACGGCGTGCGGGCGGCGCATGTCGGCCTGGCCAAGGGTGAAACCGGCTACCTCGGCCAGGCCGGGGTGGAACAGAACTACCCGGCGGTTTCGGCGGCTTGCCTGATGGTGCGCAGCGAAGTGTTCCGTGCCCTCGGCGGGCTGGACGAAGAGGCCTTCGCCGACAGCTATGCCGATGTCGACCTGTGCCTGAAAGTCGCCGATGCCGGTCTGTTGACCGTGTGGACGCCACAGGTCCAGGTGATCCATCCGGGCCTGCTGCCGGACGATGCCGTGGCGCTCGCCGCCCTGCGCCAGAAGTGGAGTGGCCTGTGGCACAGCGCTGCCCACGACCGCAGCCTGACGCCGGCCAACGCCGCGTTCGACTGGAAAGCCCTGATCGGCTGAAACGGCGCGATGGCCAGGGAGTGGCCTGACTCTTGCTTCGCGCTTGGGTAAACAGGGCAGAGGTCAGAAAAACGTTGGTTTTCCGCCCTCCGCCCACTGCGAGTTCCGGTCGTCGCCCCATCCCCCGGGGCGGCGACCCTGCCAGGATTCAGGCATGTTCGACGACAAGTCCCTCTTTACTTCCAGCGTCATCGGCGCGTTCGGCCGCACGCTGTCCGGCGCGTCGGTGGAACTGGCCGGCAGCCTGGCCGCGCCATTGCCGTCGGCGAGCGTCAGCCGGATGCCGCTGGCCGAGAGGTGCCTGCCGGTCGAACCGGCCACGAACATTCCCTATGGCCGGCAGAACGTCGATCAGGCCGATATCGATGCCGTGGTCGAGGTGCTGCGTTCCGACTGGCTGACCCAGGGTCCGACCCTGGAGCGTTTCGAGCTGGCGGTGGCCGAACGCTGCCGCGCCGCTCATGCGGTGGCGGTCAGCAATGCCACCGCCGGCCTGCACCTGGCCTGCCTGGCCGCCGGGCTCGGCGCCGGCGACTGGCTGTGGACCAGTCCCAACAGTTTCGTCGCCTCGGCCAACTGCGCGCGCTACTGTGGCGCCGCGGTGGATTTCGTCGATATCGACCCGCTGACCTGGAACCTCGACGTCCGTGCCCTGGCGCGCAAGCTGGAGCTGGCCCGCGACGCGGGGCGTCTGCCCAGGGTGCTGGTTGCGGTGGCGTTCTCCGGACAGAGCTGCGACATGGCCGAGATCGCCCGCCTGGCCCGTGAATACGGGTTCCGCGTGATCGAGGATGCCGCCCATGCCTTTGGCGCCGACTATGCCGGCGAGCCGGTGGGCTGCGGTCGTCATGCCGACATGACGGTGTTCAGCTTCCACCCGGTGAAGATCATCACCAGCGGCGAAGGCGGCATGGTCCTGTGCAACGATCCCGAACTGGCCCGGCACCTGCGCGGCCTGCGCAGCCACGGTATCACCCGCGATCCGGCGCGGATGAGCGAAGCCACCCATGGCGACTGGTACTACCAGCAGACCGAACTGGGCTTCAATTACCGCATGTGCGACATCCAGGCCGCCCTCGGCCTGTCGCAGTTGCGCCGGCTCGACGCCTTCCTCGAGCGCCGCCGCCAACTGGCGGCGCGCTACCAGCGCCTGTTGGCCGGCCTGCCGCTGCAGTTGCCGACGGCGCAGGCCGATGCGCATTCGGCCTGGCATCTCTACGTGGTGCGCCTGCATGAGCACCTCGAGGGCCATCATCGTGCGGTGTTCGACGGCCTGCGCGAGGCGGGCATCAACGTCAACCTGCACTACATCCCGATTCACCTGCAGCCGTACTACCGCGACCTCGGCTTCGCCCCCGGCGACTTCCCCGAGGCGGAGCGCTACTACCGCCAGGCCATCACCCTGCCGTTGTATCCGGACCTCAGCGAGGCCCAGCAGGATCGCGTGGTGGCGGTGCTCGCCGGGCTGTTGTCGGAGGTCCGGGCATGAGCGGCGCGGTGGCGATCATCCCGGCGCGCGGCGACAGCAAGCGGATCCCCGGCAAGAACCGCAAGCTGTTCCAGGGCGAGCCGATCATGGCCTATTCGATCCGCGCCGCGCTGGGCAGCGGCCTGTTCGAGCGGGTGGTGGTCAGTACCGACGATCCGCTGATCGCCGACGTGGCCCGCGAGCTGGGTGCCGAGGTGCCGTTCATGCGCCCGGCGAACCTCGCCGACGACCATGCCAGTACCCTCGCGGTGATCCTGCACGCCTTGCGCGTCCTGGAAGAGCAGGGCTACTGGGCCGAACTGGCGTGCTGCGTGTATGCCACCGCGCCGCTGCTGCAGAAGCGCTACCTGCGCGCGGGCTACGAGACCCTGATGGCGCATCCGCGCAAGGACTACGCGTTTTCCGTCTGCAGCGTCGGCTTCCCGGTACAGCGGGCGCTGACCCTGACCGACGACGGCGCCCTGACGCCGCTGTATCCGCAGTACCGCGACACCCGCTCGCAGGACCTGCCCCATGCCTACCAGGATGCCGCCCAGTTCTACTGGGGACGCAGCGAGGCCTGGGTGCGTGGCGAGCCGCTGTTTTCCGAGCGCAGCCTGCCGGTGATGGTGCCGCGGCACCTGGTCCAGGACATCGACACCGAGGACGACTGGGTGCGCGCCGAATACCTGTACCGCGTGCTGCGCGACGCCGGGGAACTGGACGATTGAACCTGCTGTTTCGCGTGGATGCTGGCAGTTCGCTGGGCATCGGCCATGTCGCCCGCTGCCTGACCCTGGCGGCGGAGCTGGTGGCCTGCGGGGCGAAAGTGGCCTTTGCCTGCCGGGAACTGGTCGGGCACCAGATGGCGCGTATCGCCGCGGCGGGGCATGAGGTCTTCGCCCTGTCGCCGGACACGGCGGACGAGATGCTGGCGCTGCGCGCGGTGTTGCCGCAAGGGGCGTTTTTCGACTGGATCGTCGTCGACCACTACCAGCTCGATGCAACCTGGGAAACCGCGGCGCGCCAATGGGCGCGGCGGATCATGGCGATCGACGACCTGGCCGATCGCCCCCACGCCTGCGACCTGCTGCTGGATCAGAACTTCACCGCCAGCGCCGCGCTCTACCAGGCGCTGCTGCCCGGCACCTGCCATCTGCTCGCCGGGCCGCGCTACGCCTTGCTGCGCCCGGCGTTTCGGCGCGAACGCGAGGCGACGGCCGAGACGGCCCGGCGCGTGCTGGTCAGCTTCGGCGGTTTCGACCAGGCCGGCATGACCCTGAAAACCCTGCGGGCCCTGGCCGGCATCGAGCGGGTCGCGGTGCAGTGCATCGCCGGCCAGGCCAGTGCCGACCTGGCGGCGCTGCGTGCCTTGGTCGAGCAGCAGCCTGGCTGGCAACTGCTGGCCTTCGTCGACGACCTGGCCGAGCGCATGGGCGCCGCCACGCTGTTCATCGGCGCTGGCGGCGGGACGACCTGGGAGCGCGCGGCCATGGGCCTGCCGAGCCTGTGCGTCAGCGTCGCCGACAACCAGGTGGCCAATGCCCAGGCCCTGGCCCGGGCGGGCGTGCATCGGTATCTGGGCGATGCCGGGCAGGCCACGGTGGACGGGCTGCGCCAGGCCATCACCGTGCTGCTGGACAATGCGCCGCTGCGTCAACAATTCGCCGCGCGCAGTCGGCAACTGGTCGATGGCCTGGGCGCGCGCCGGGTCGCGGTGGCCTTGCTCACCGATCACTTACAGGCCGAGTGCCATTTCGAACGGGTATTGAAGGATTCGCAAGATGAGCAGTTTTGACATCGGCCAGCGCCGCGTCGGCGTCGAGGTCGCGCCCCTGGTGATCGCCGAGATGAGCGGCAACCACAACCAGTCCCTGGAGCGTGCGCTGCAGATCGTCGAGGCGGCGGCGAAAGCCGGGGCCCATGCGCTGAAACTGCAGACCTATACCGCCGATACCATGACCCTGGACCTGCGCCACGGCGAGTTCTTCATCGAAGACCCCAGCAGCCTGTGGGCCGGTTCGTCGTTGTACGAGCTGTACCAGAAGGCGCATACGCCATGGGATTGGCACGAGCCGATTTTCCGGCGCGCCCGCGAGCTGGGCATGCTGGCCTTCTCCACGCCGTTCGACGAAACCGCCGTGGACTTCCTCGAAAGCCTCGACGTTCCGGCCTACAAGATCGCCAGTTTCGAGAACACCGACCTGCCGCTGATCCGCAAGGTGGCCGCCACCGGCAAGCCGATGATCATCTCCACCGGCATGGCCAGCCTCGCCGAACTGGACGAAACCGTGCGCGCCGCGCGCGAGGCCGGCTGTCGCGACCTGGTCCTGCTCAAATGCACCAGCACCTATCCGGCCAGTCCGGAAAACAGCAACGTGCGAACCATTCCGCACCTGCGCGAACTGTTCGGCTGCGAGGTCGGCCTGTCCGATCACACCCTCGGCGTCGGTGGCGCGGTGGCGGCCGTGGCGCTGGGGGCCAGTGTGGTGGAAAAACATTTCACCCTGGATCGTGCCGAGGGCGGCGTGGATGCGGCGTTTTCCCTGGAACCGGCGGAAATGGCCGGGCTGGTGCAGGAAACCGAGCGCGCCTGGCTGGCCCTGGGCCAGGTCAACTACGGTGCCAGCCAGGCCGAACAGGCCTCGAAACGCTTCCGCCGCTCGCTCTACGTGGTCCGCGACATGGCTGCCGGCGAGGCGTTCGACCGCAGCAACGTGCGCGCCATTCGCCCGGGGCTGGGTCTTGCGCCCAAACATCTGGATTCCCTGCTCGGGCGCAAGGCCCGGCAGCCGCTGAAACGCGGCACGGCACTCGACTGGTCGCTCGTCGAATAGGGCTCGCGCCTCTCTGGCGCGCGCTCTGACTGGGCGCGCCCTAGGAAAATATGCCATTGTCTGGGAAAATCCGTGACCTATCGGTCAGAACGGACATCTGTGTCTCTATCGTTGATGGAAGTGGCGGGCCGTGTCACCGCCATTTCCACTGCCGCCCAGTTCAGCGGGCGGTGGGAATCCCTGTTTTCTGGCGCCTCTCGAATCATGCGAGCGGTGATCTTCAGCAGTTTTTCATTGGGAAGCCATGATGATTGGCATAAAAAGCATTGCGAGCTACGTTCCGGCCGCCGGCCTGGACAACTACGCACAAGGCGCCAAGTTCGGCAAGGATGAAGAGTTCATCCTCGGCAAGATCGGCTCGGCCTTCCTGCCGCGCAAAGGCGACGAGCAGGAAACCTCGGACCTCTGCGTCGAGGCGGTCAACGCGCTGTTCGCCGCCAACCCCGCGCTGTCGCGCGATGCCATCGACGCCCTGATCGTCGTCACCCAGAACGGTGACGCCGAAGGCCTGCCGCACACCGCGGCCATCGTCCAGGACAAGCTCGGCCTGCCGACGCATGTCGCGGCCTTCGACATTTCCCTGGGGTGCTCCGGTTACGTCTACGGCATCTACGCGCTGAAGGGCTTCATGGAGGCCGCGGGCCTGAAGAACGGTCTGCTGGTCACCGCCGATCCGTACTCGAAGATCGTCGACCCGGAAGATCGCAATACCGTCATGCTGTTCGGTGACGCCGCCACCGCCACCTGGATGGGTGAGGATCCGGTCTGGGCCCTCGGCAAGTCGGCGTTCGGCACCGACGGTTCCGGCGCGCCGCACCTCAAGGTGACCGACGGCGTGTTCTTCATGAATGGCCGTCAGGTGTTCAACTTCGCCCTGCTCAAGGTCCCGGCGCATCTGCACGAACTGCTCGAACAGTCGCAGTTGGCCGCGGACGATATCGATGCCTTCTGCATTCACCAGGGCAGCGCGGCCATCGTCGATGCCGTGGCGCGCCGCTTCGAGGACAAGCCGGAGAAGTTCGTCAAGGATATGGTCGAGACCGGCAATACCGTGTCGTCGAGCATCCCGCTGCTGCTGGAAAAGCACGCCCTGGACACCACCTGGAAGCGCGTCGCGATCAGCGGTTTCGGCGTTGGCCTGTCGTGGGGTTCGGCGATTCTTCATCGGCCGTGACCTGAAGTCTTCGCCGAGGTAATCTCGGGCGTTTCGCAGGCAAAGGGATGCTCATCGATGAGCGAGTTTTTCCAGCACAACGCCCGAATTCTCCAGGAACGCTGGCCGGCGCTGTTCGAACGCATCGCGCGCGAGGACAGCGAGCGCATCAACGCAGTGCTGGTCGAAGGGCAGGGGTCGACCCTGAGCATCGACGGCATCCAGCTGAGCAGTCGCCATGATCGCGTCGCCGAGGCGCGTTTCCAGGCCGCGAGCCTGCCCGACAGTGCCGTGCTGCATGTCTATGGCAGCGGCCTGGGCGACCTGCAGGCGATCCTCCTGGAGCGTCCCGGGCTGCAGCGTCTGCACGTTCATGTGCTCAACGGCGCGCTGTTCGCCCTGGTCCTGCACCTGCTCGACCAGCGCCAGTGGCTGGCCGATCCGCGCATCGAGCTCGACTATGCCGGCGACAGCGCGGAAATCGCCCTGCCGTATTTCGCCCTGCCGGCGGAGCTGGTCCTGGCCGACGACTTCAACGCGAAGATCCGCGATCGCCTGATCAGCGAAACCCACCTGACCTTCAACAACACCCACTTCGATGTGGCCGACCCGCATCTGGTCGAACTGCTGGAGCGCAGCCTGCCGTTGCTGCGCGCCGACCGCGATGTGGCGCAGCTGTTCGGCAGCCGGGTCGGGGAGAGCGCCTTCGTGATCGCCACCGGGCCGACCCTGCAAGGCCACCTGCCGGCCTTGAAGCACATTCGCGAGCAGGCGCGACGGCCGCTGTTCATTGCCGTCGACACGGCCTACAAGCCACTGCTGGCGGCGGGTGTCACGCCGGACATCGTGGTCAGCGTCGATCACAAGATTCGCCTGCATCACCTGCCGCCAGAGGCTTCGGCGAGCACCGCGCTGGTCTACATGCCGATGCTCGATGTCGAGACCGTGGCGGGCTGGCGTGGTCCGCGCTATGCCGGCTACTCCGACAGCGCGCTGTACGACCGGGTGCGCGAAGCGCTGCCGCGGGGGCACCTGTTCGTCGGTGGCAGCGTCATTCATCCGGCGGCGGACCTGGCGGTGAAGATGGGGATCAGCCGCATCACCCTGTTCGGTGCCGATTTCGCCTTTCCCGGCAACCGCACCCACACCGGCTGGGACGACGGCGTACTCGGCCCGCAGGTATCGATGGCCCGGCACTGGGTGCTCGACGGCCATGGCCAGCGGGTGCGTACCCAACTCAACTTCCGTGGCTATCTGATCGAGCTGGAGCGCTTCATCGCCCGCCATCCACAGGTGGCGTTCTTCAATACCAGTCGTGCCGGCGCCGCGATCGCCGGCACGGTGTTCGATGGGGAGTTCTGCCAATGAGCGCTGTGCAGCAACACCTGCGCCGCTGCGCCGGCCTGTTCCGCCTGGGGCGCGATGTCGAGGCGGCGGTAGCGATGGTCGAGCCGCTGGAGATCGCCGCGCGCCAGTTCGCCGAGGCCCCGCCGGCCGTGCAGGCGCAGTTCGCGACGCTGTTCGGACAACTGCTGGCGGCCCAGCAGCGCCAGGACTGGATCGACCTGGCCGACAGTCTGGAGTACGAACTGGTGAATTTGATCGAGCAGGCAGTTTCCGTCTGAAAGCGTGATGCCCGTCACACCCCGCTGACCGTTTGCGCTGCTGGCCATTACCGGCAAGTGCCTGATTTACAAGGGGTGGCGGTGTGATGGCATTTTTTTTCGAAAAACCCCTAAAGCAACCCGCCAAGCCGACGATAAACATTACGAAGGTTCTCTAGGCCACACCCGGCGGATGCCAGGGCCGGAAGCCGCAGTATCCATCCAACGAGGAATTCGTCATGGCATTAACCGTTAACACCAACACCACTTCGCTGGGCGTGCAGAAGAACCTGAACAAAGCTTCCGACGCTCTGAGCAACTCGATGACCCGTCTGTCGTCCGGCCTGCGCATCAACAGCGCCAAAGACGACGCCGCTGGTCAGCAGATCGCCAACAAGCTGCAGACCATGGTCACCGGCACCACCGTTGCGATCAAGAACGCCAACGACGGTAACTCGATCACCCAGACCGCTGAAGGCGCTCTGTCGGAAATCACCAACATCCTGCAGCGTATGCGTGAGCTGGCTCTGCAAGCACGTAACGACTCGAACGGCACCACTGAACGTGCGGCGCTGAACAAAGAGTTCGCGGCCAAGTCTGACGAAATCACCCGTATCGCCACCTCCACCACCTACGGCACCAGCAAGCAACTGCTGAACGGTTCCGCTGGCACCATGGAGTTCCAGGTCGGTGCGATGACTGGTACCAGCCAGATCCTGAGCGTTTCGATGACCTCCAGCTTCGCGGCTACCGCCCTGGCTGTTGGTACCGGCGCCCTGGCGATCTCCGGTACTTCCGACTCCGCAGTTCACACCGCTGTTGACGGCGCGATCACCGCCATCGACGCCGCCCTGCAGAAAGTTGACGACAAGAAATCGGAGCTGGGTGCTATCCAGAACCGCTTCCAGAGCACCATCAACAACCTGCAGAGCATGAACGAGAACTCGGCTTCGGCTCTGGGTCGCGTTCAGGACACCGACTTCGCCGCGGAAACCGCTCAGCTGACCAAGCAGCAGACCCTGCAGCAAGCGTCCACCGCAGTTCTGGCCCAGGCCAACCAACTGCCATCCGCTGTACTGAAACTGCTTCAGTAATAGCTACGATGAAGAGCGAGGGGGTGCGCGAGCATTCCCTCGCTTTTTACTTTGGAGGTGATGGGCGATGGACATGAGCGTCAGATTGAACGCGTCTTACCCGGCTCCAGCGGCAGCTGCGGCCCAGCAGGATAAAAGCGCTGAACAGGGTGCGTCCGACAAGGTCAACAACAAGCCGGCCCTCGCGGCGGTGGAAAAAAGCGAAGAGCGCCCCGCATCCGATCTGCAGTCGGCGGTGAAAGCGCTACAGGATTACGTCCAGTCGTTGCAGCGCAACCTGGAATTTTCGATGGATGATTCCACCGGAACGGTTGTCGTCAAGGTGGTTGCCCGTGACAGCGGCGAAGTGATTCGGCAGATTCCGTCCGAAACCGCGCTGGAACTCGCAAAGAGCCTGCAAGACGTCAACAGCCTGCTTTTCAACGAGAAAGTCTGAAAGCGGTACGAAAATTGATACATCCCTGGTTCGTGCAGTGATGGTCAAGCGTTTGGCGTGAACCAACAAGGAGAGAACAATGGCAAGTCCAATTCTACCGGCCCTCGGTCTGGGCAGTGGTCTGGATACCACCGCGATCGTCAAAGCCCTGGTTAACGCCGAGAAAACGCCCAAGCAGAACCAGCTCGATCGGCAGACCAAGGCCAATACCGCGTCGATTTCCGCCATCGGCAGCCTGAAGAGCGCCCTGGCGACCTACAAGACCGCGCTGGAGAAGCTTGGCAGCTCGACCACGCCGCAGTTCATCGCCTACTCGGCGACCACGTCCGACGACAAGACCGTCAAGGCTACGGCCGGTGCCACGGCGGTGAATGGCAGCTACAGCGTCATCGTCAAAGAACTGGCGACGGCGTCCAAGGTAGCCAGCCAGCGTTTCGCCAACAGCAGCGATGCGATCAGCCAGGGCACCCTGGTGGTGTCGCAGAATGGCACCAACTACAACGTCGAGATCGGTGCCGGTGCCACCCTGCAGTCGGTACGCGACTCGATCAACGGCTCGCTCACCGCCAAGGGCATCACCGCCAACATCATCAACGATGGTACCGGTTCGCGCCTGGTCCTGACCTCGACCACCACCGGTGCGGGTTCGGACATCTCCGTCAGCGGTATCAGCGAACTGGCGATCAACGGCACGACCCAGATTTCGGGGGCGGGGGCCGGGTTCATTTCGGCGAAGGCGCAGGATGCCTCGTTCTCCGTGGACGGCATGGACCTGACCAGCAAGTCGAACAAGATCGACAATGCCGTCAGCGGCCTGACCTTCGAGCTGGTCGCCAAAAGCGCCACGCCGACCACCGCGACCACGGTGACCGTGGGGACCAACAACGACGGCCTGAAGAAGTCGGTGCAGGGCTTCGTCGATGCCTACAACGCCCTGGTGAACACCATCAACGGCATGAGCCAGACGCCGAAGAATGCGGACGGTACGATGGGGACCGCACCTGCGCTGGCGGGTGACTCCATGGTTCGCGGCATGCTCTCGGCGCTGCGCAACGAGCTGGTGGTTCCCAATGCCAGTGGCAATGGCACCTTGAAGGTGCTGTCGCAGCTCGGTATCAACACCGTGCAGAGCACCGGTCTGCTGGAGTTCGACAGCACCAAGTTCACCGCGGCGATCGACACCCAGAAGCTGGGCGGTCAGATCCAGGGCATGTTCTCTGGTGAAACGGGTCTTGCCAATCGCATGACCAAGGCCCTTGAACCGTTCACCGCGACCGACGGTCTGCTGGCCGACCGCTCGAAGATCCTGGAGGGTGCCAAGAAGAAGCTGTCGCTGCAGCAGTCGAACCTGGATGCCCGGATCGCGGCGATGACCACCTCGCTGACCAAGAAGTACAACACGATGGATACCCTGGTCGGCAGGCTCAATGCCCAGCGCGATAACATCACGTCCATCTTCGACGCGATGTCGGCGCGGCAGAAGAACTCCTGATCCGTCATCCCGCCAAAAGCCCGGCAGTGCCACAGCGGCATGTCGGGCTTTTTGCTTTTTCCCTAAAGTTTTTTGACGCGGCGCCGATAGCCCTGTCATAGAGACAATCGAGTTTTGGTGAGGTACACGCAATGAATCCGATGTTGGCCCTTCGGCAGTATCAGAAAATCAGTGCACAGGCGCAGACGTCCGAAGCCAGCCCGCACCGTTTGGTGCAGATGCTGATGGAAGGTGGTCTGGACCGTATCGCCCAGGCCAAGGGCTCCCTCGAGCGCAGGGACATCGCAGGCAAGGGCATCGCCATCGGCAAGGCCATCGGTATCATCGGTGGTCTGCGCGAAGGCCTGGATCGCGACAACATGACGTCGGAGCTGGAGCGTCTGGACAACCTCTATCTCTACATGACCCGCCGTCTGACCGACGCCAACCTGAAGAACGATATCGCCGCGCTCGACGAAGTGAGCGATCTGTTGACCACGGTCAAGGAAGGCTGGGACGCGGTCGCCCCACAATAACCAGTTGCGATAGAGGGTATCGTGATGAGTGCTGTGCTCAAGCGAATCGAGGAAACCCGGGAGGCGCTGGTCGGTGCATTGGCCAAGCGCGACTGGGAGGCGGTGGGTGAGCTGGACCAGGCTTGCCGTGTCTGCATGGACGAGGTGATGAGCGCGGAAGTGGTCGACGAGGAAGCCCTGCGGGACAATCTCCAGGACCTGCTCGGGGTCTATCGGCAGTTGATCGACGTGGCGACGGAAGAGCGTCAGGCGATTGCCGACGAGATGTCAAAGATCAAGCAGGCACAGCAGGCGACAAAGGTATACCATCTGTACCGCTGACGGTTGATCGAAAATCAGTTACGCGCCATAAATTTGACTGTGAAAGGTTTTTTGACTTAACTAGTGGCTGTTTTCTAATTTCAGACGTCGGAACACTGACCGTTCAGTCGGAATGATGTCGAGCATGCCCTTCGAAGGGTCTCGAGTTGACTAGGGAAGTTGCTATTGCATGTGGCGTGAAACCAAAATTCTCCTGATCGATGACGATGGTGCTCGCCGCCGTGACCTGGCGGTGGTGTTGAATTTTCTTGGGGAAGAAAATCTGCCGTGCTCCAGCCATGACTGGGAGCAGGTTGTCGAGTCATTGTCGTCCAGTCGTGAAGTTCTCTGTGTGCTTGTCGGGACCGTGAATGCTCCGGCCAGCCTTCTGGGCTTGCTTAGGACAGTGGCTGCCTGGGATGAGTTCCTTCCGGTTTTGCTTTTAGGCGAACTTTCTTCGCTGGAGTTGCCGGAAGAGCTGCGCCGTCGCGTCCTCTCCAACCTCGAAATGCCGCCGAGCTACAGCAACCTGCTCGATTCGCTGCACCGTGCCCAGGTCTATCGCGAGATGTACGACCAGGCGCGTGAGCGTGGTCGCCAGCGCGAGCCGAACCTGTTCCGCAGCCTGGTCGGCACCAGTCGGGCGATCCAGCATGTGCGGCAGATGATGCAGCAGGTGGCCGATACCGACGCCAGCGTGTTGATCCTCGGCGAGTCGGGTACCGGCAAGGAAGTGGTCGCGCGCAATCTGCACTATCACTCCAAGCGCCGCGAAGCGCCGTTCGTGCCGGTCAACTGCGGGGCGATTCCCGCCGAGTTGCTGGAAAGCGAGCTGTTCGGTCACGAGAAGGGCGCCTTCACCGGGGCGATCACCAGCCGCGCCGGGCGTTTCGAGCTGGCCAACGGTGGCACCCTGTTCCTCGACGAAATCGGCGACATGCCGCTGCCGATGCAGGTCAAGCTGCTGCGCGTCCTGCAGGAGCGGACGTTCGAGCGGGTCGGCAGCAACAAGACCCAGAGCATCGACGTGCGCATCATCGCCGCGACCCACAAGAACCTCGAAAGCATGATCGAGGTCGGTTCGTTCCGCGAGGACCTGTACTACCGCCTCAATGTCTTCCCCATCGAGATGGCCCCGCTGCGCGAGCGCGTGGAGGACATCCCGCTGCTGATGAACGAGCTGATTTCGCGGATGGAGCACGAGAAGCGCGGCTCGATCCGTTTCAACTCGGCGGCGATCATGTCGCTGTGCCGTCATGGCTGGCCGGGCAACGTCCGCGAGCTGGCCAACCTGGTGGAGCGCATGGCGATCATGCATCCCTATGGCGTGATCGGCGTTGCCGAACTGCCGAAGAAATTCCGCTACGTCGATGACGAAGACGAGCAGTTGGTCGACAGCCTGCGCAACGATCTGGAAGAGCGGGTGGCGATCAACGGCCACTCGCCGAGCTTCCCCACCAGCGCCATGCTGCCGCCGGAAGGCCTGGACCTGAAGGATTATCTCGGCAGTCTGGAGCAGGGTCTGATCCAGCAGGCACTGGACGATGCCAACGGTATCGTCGCGCGCGCCGCGGAGCGCCTGCGGATTCGTCGTACCACGCTGGTGGAAAAGATGCGCAAGTACGGCATGAGCCGTCGCGACGGAGACGAACAGGCGGAGGATTGACGCCTGTTCATCGCTCGCCGTTTTCGTCGGCCGCTCATAAACCTTTCTGTTTGTGCGGTTAAGGCCCGTGCCTGCGGGCTTTGCTCGATATTTCCCGCTGATCGTCCGATATGACGGAAAAGTTTCCGGCATGGCTATTGCTATATCGCCCTCAACATACCGTTTTATGACGGTAAGCCATGCGAGAGAGCACGATGCCCCACGCCGCCACTTCTTCCCTTGAGCCGCAACGCGCGGAAGCTGCCGAGCAGCAGAGTCGCGTCGGTCTCGAGCAGGCGTTTGCCCTGTTCGACCAGATGTCCACCCAACTCAGCCAGTCCTACGACCTGCTCGAAGCGCGGGTCACCGAGCTCAAGGGCGAGCTGGCGGTGGTCAGTGCCCAGCGCATGGCCGAGCTGGCGGAAAAGGAGCGTCTGGCCAATCGCCTGCAGAACCTGCTGGACCTGCTGCCCGGCGGCGTGATCGTCATCGATGGCCATGGCTTGGTGCATGAAGCCAATCCGGCGGCGTGCGAGCTGCTTGGCGAACCGCTGGTGGGGGAGTTGTGGCGTCAGGTGATCGCCCGCAGCTTCGCTCCGCGCGAAGACGACGGTCATGAAATCTCCCTGCGGGACGGCCGCCGTCTGTCCATCGCCACCCGTTCGCTGGACGCCGAGCCGGGCCAGCTGGTGCTGCTCAACGACCTGACCGAAACCCGCCATCTGCAGGATCAGCTCGCCCGTCACGAGCGGCTGTCGACCCTCGGGCGCATGGTCGCCTCGCTTGCCCACCAGATCCGCACGCCGCTGTCGGCGGCCTTGCTCTACGCCAGTCACCTGGCCGAGCAGGACCTGCCGCTGGACACCCGGCAGCGTTTCGCCGGCAATCTCAAGGAGCGCCTGCACGAACTGGAGCACCAGGTGCGCGACATGCTGGTGTTCGCCCGCGGCGAACTGCCGATGACCGACCGGTTGACCCCGAAAGCGCTGTTCCAGGCGCTGCAGCAGGCGGCGCAGACCCAGGTGCACGGTCACGCGGTGCGCTGGCAGTGCGATAGCCACCTGGGTGAGCTGTTGTGCAACCGTGACACCCTGGTCGGCGCGCTGCTCAACCTGATCGAAAATGCCCTGCAGGCCAGCGAGGGTTGCGCCCGCCTGAAGGTTCATCTCTACCGGCGCGGCAACAGCCTGCGCCTGTGCGTCAGTGACGCCGGTTCGGGTATCGACGGTGATCTGCTGCAGCGCCTGGGCGAACCCTTCCTCACCACCAAATCGACCGGTACCGGCCTCGGCCTGGCGGTGGTCAAGGCGGTTGCACGGGCTCATCAGGGCGAGTTGCACCTGCGTTCGCGCAAGGGGCGTGGCACCTGCGCCGTGGTCAGCCTGCCGCTGATCGGCGCGGCGCTGGAGGGTGCGGCATGAGCGTGATCAAGGTGCTCCTGGTCGAGGACGACCGCTCCCTGCGCCAGGCCCTGGGTGACACCCTGGAACTGGGTGGTTTCGCCTGGCGTGCCGCCGGTTCCGCGGAAGAGGCCCTGGAGATGGTCGGCGCCGAGGGCTTCAGCCTGGTGGTCAGCGACGTCAACATGCCGGGCATGGACGGCCATCAGTTGCTCGCCCGCCTGCGCTCCGTGCAACCGCAATTGCCGGTGCTGCTGATGACCGCCCATGCGGCGGTGGAGCGGGCGGTGGATGCCATGCGCCAGGGCGCCGCGGACTACCTGGTCAAACCCTTCGAACCCCGTGCCTTGCTCGACCTGGTTGCCCGCCACGCCCTCGGCGCCGCCAGCGCTGTCGATGCCGAAGGCCCGGTCGCCTGCGAGCCGGCCAGCGCGCAATTGCTGGAGCTGGCCGCGCGGGTCGCGCGCAGCGAGTCCACCGTGCTGATTTCCGGCGAGTCGGGGACCGGCAAGGAAGTGCTGGCGCGCTACATCCATCAGCAATCGCCGCGGGCCAGCCAGCCATTCGTGGCGATCAACTGCGCGGCGATTCCCGACAACATGCTCGAGGCCACCCTGTTCGGCCATGAGAAGGGTTCGTTCACCGGCGCCATCGCGGCGCAGGCGGGCAAGTTCGAACAGGCCGATGGCGGCACGCTGCTGCTGGACGAGATTTCCGAGATGCCGCTGGCGCTGCAGGCCAAGCTCCTGCGCGTGCTGCAGGAGCGCGAAGTGGAGCGGGTTGGCGGGCGCAAGCCGATTGCCCTGGATATCCGTGTGGTCGCCACCACCAACCGCGACCTGGCGGGGGAGGTGGCGGCGGGACGCTTCCGCGAGGACCTGTTCTATCGCCTGTCGGTATTCCCGCTGGCGTGGCGTCCGTTGAGAGAACGGAGCGCCGATATTCTGCCATTGGCCGAGCGTCTGCTCTTGCGCCACGTCAATAAAATGAAGCACGCGCCTGTCAGGCTCTCCGAGGAAGCCAAGGCCTGCCTGCAGGGCTATCCGTGGCCTGGCAACGTGCGCGAACTGGACAACGCCCTCCAGCGGGCGCTGATCCTGCAGCAGGGTGGCCTGATCGCCGCGGCGGACTTCTGCCTGGCCGGCGTGCTGCCGGTACTGGCGCCACGCCCCGCGCCGCAGCCGGCGCCGGCGTCGGTGGCGGAAAACCAGGAGCCGGGCGGGTTGGGTGACGACTTGCGCCGGCATGAATTCCAGATGATCATCGACACCCTTCGCGCCGAGCGCGGCCGCCGCAAGGAAGCCGCCGAGCGCCTGGGCATCAGTCCGCGGACCCTGCGCTACAAACTGGCGCAGATGCGCGACGCGGGCATGGATGTCGAGGCGAGCCTTTACGCCACGGGGCTTTGAGGATGGCTGGTCATCGTTTTGCAAAATCGTCGGGCCTAGCTGGCACTCTTGTTGCTAAGTCCTGTTCATCCGCTGCGTGAGTGTCAAAAATCTGCGGGCCGTCGGAGAGAGAAGTTCATGAGCCAAGGTGTTGAATTCAATCGGTTGATGCTGGACATGCGCGCCATGCAGGCGGAAGCCATGTCGGCGCCGAAGGCCGTGCAGTCGCCCGCCGAACTGGGGCAGAGCAGTTTCGCCGACATGCTGGGTCAGGCCATCAACAAGGTCAACGACACCCAGCAGGCCTCCTCGCAACTGGCCAATGCCTTCGAGATCGGCAAGAGCGGCGTCGACCTGACCGACGTGATGATCGCTTCGCAGAAGGCCAGCGTGTCGTTCCAGGCGCTGACCCAGGTGCGCAACAAGCTGGTCCAGTCGTATCAAGACATCATGCAGATGCCGGTTTAAGGCGGGATTTGATTCATGGCCGATGCAGTCGTCGATAACGTGCCCGCCAAGGGCACCCCGCCAGCGCCCAAACCGCCGCTGTTCGGCATGTCGTTCCTGGAAAACCTTTCGCAGATGCCCATGCTGCGGCAGATCGGCCTGCTGGTCGGCCTGGCCGCCAGCGTCGCCATCGGTTTCGCCGTGGTCCTCTGGTCGCAGCAGCCGGACTACCGTCCGCTGTATGGCAGCCTCAACGGCATGGACACCAAGCAGGTCATGGAAACCCTGGCCGCCGCGGACATTCCCTACAACGTCGAGCCCAATTCCGGTGCACTGCTGGTCAAGGCCGACGACATCTCCCGTGCGCGCCTGAAGCTCGCCGCCGCCGGCGTGGCGCCGAGCGACGGCAATGTCGGTTTCGAGATCCTCGACAAGGAACAGGGCCTCGGCACCAGTCAGTTCATGGAAGCCACCCGCTACCGTCGCGGCCTCGAAGGCGAGCTGGCGCGGACCATCTCCGCCCTGAGCAACGTCAAGGGCGCCCGCGTGCACCTGGCGATCCCGAAAAGCTCGGTGTTCGTGCGCGACGAGCGCAAGCCGAGCGCCTCGGTGCTGGTCGAGCTGTATCCGGGCCGTGCCCTGGAAGCCGGTCAGGTCATGGCCATCGTCAACCTGGTGGCGACCAGCGTGCCGGAACTGGACAAGTCCCAGGTCACGGTGGTCGACCAGAAGGGCAACCTGCTCTCCAGCCAGCTGGAAAACACCGAGCTCACCGTCGCCGGCAAGCAGTTCGACTACTCCCGGCGCATGGAAGGCCTGATGACCCAGCGGGTGCACAACATCCTGCAGCCGGTGCTGGGCAACGACCGCTACAAGGCCGAAGTCTCCGCCGACGTCGATTTCAGCGCCGTCGAGTCCACCGCCGAACAGTTCAACCCGGACCAGCCGGCGCTGCGCAGCGAGCAGTCGGTCAGCGAGCAGCGCTCCAGCAGCTCGGGCCCGCAAGGCGTGCCAGGGGCGCTGAGCAACCAGCCGCCGGGCCCGGCCTCCGCGCCGCAGACCACCGGTGGCGGCGCCGCCGGCGCAGCCGCGGCGATCCAGCCCGGTCAGCCGCTGCTCGACGCCAACGGCCAGCAGGTCATGGATCCGGCCACCGGCCAGCCGATGCTCGCGCCGTATCCGGCGGACAAGCGTCAGCAGTCGACCAAGAACTTCGAACTGGACCGTTCCATCAGCCATACCCGTCAGCAGCAGGGTCGCCTGACCCGCCTGTCGGTCGCGGTGGTGGTGGACGATCAGGTCAAGATCGATCCGGCCAACGGCAACACCACCACCGTGCCGTGGAGTGCCGAGGACCTGGCGCGTTTCACCCGCCTGGTGCAGGACGCGGTGGGCTTCGACGCCAGTCGTGGCGACAGCGTCAGCGTGATCAACGTGCCGTTCGCCGCCGACCGTGGCGAGGCCATCGCCGAGATTCCGTTCTACTCGCAGCCGTGGTTCTGGGACATCGTCAAGCAGGTGCTCGGCGTGTTGTTCATCCTCGTGCTGGTGTTCGGGGTCCTGCGTCCGGTGCTCAACAACATCACCGGTGGCGGCAAGCAATCGAGCAGCGACAGCGACATGGAGCTGGGCAGCATGATCGGTCTGGATGGCGAACTGGCCAACGACCGCGTGAGCCTGGGTGGTCCGCAAAGCATCCTCTTGCCTAGTCCGAGCGAGGGCTACGACGCCCAGCTCAACGCTATCAAGAGTCTGGTGGCAGAAGACCCGGGTCGCGTGGCCCAGGTCGTGAAAGAGTGGATCAACGCCGATGAGTGACAATCGAGCCCTGACTTCCAAGCTCACCCGCGTCGACAAGGCAGCCATCCTGCTGCTGTCGCTGGGCGAGACCGACGCCGCGCAGGTATTGCGGCACATGGGGCCGAAAGAGGTCCAGCGGGTGGGCGTGGCCATGGCGCAGATGGGTAACGTCCATCGCGAGCAGGTCGAGCAGGTCATGAGCGAGTTCGTCGAGATCGTCGGCGACCAGACCAGCCTGGGTGTCGGCTCCGATGGCTACATCCGCAAGATGCTCACCCAGGCCCTTGGCGAGGACAAGGCCAACGGCCTGATCGACCGCATTCTCCTGGGCGGCAACACCAGCGGCCTGGACAGCCTGAAGTGGATGGAGCCGCGCGCGGTCGCCGACGTCATTCGCTACGAGCACCCGCAGATCCAGGCGATCGTCGTGGCCTACCTCGACCCCGACCAGGCCGGCGAGGTGCTGGGCAACTTCGACCACAAGGTGCGCCTCGACATCATCCTTCGCGTGTCGTCGCTGAACACCGTGCAGCCGGCGGCGCTGAAGGAACTCAACCAGATCCTCGAGAAGCAGTTCTCCGGCAACTCCAATGCCGCGCGCACCACCCTGGGCGGTATCAAGCGCGCCGCGGACATCATGAACTTCCTCGACAGTTCGGTGGAAGGCCAGCTCATGGACGCGATCCGCGATATCGACGGCGACCTGTCCGAGCAGATCGAAGACCTCATGTTCGTCTTCAACAACCTGGCCGACGTCGACGATCGCGGTATCCAGGCGCTGCTGCGCGAGGTGTCCTCCGACGTCCTGGTGGTGTCGCTCAAGGGTGCCGACGAGAAGGTCAAGGACAAGATCTTCAAGAACATGTCCAAGCGGGCTTCCGAGCTGCTGCGCGACGACCTCGAGGCCAAGGGCCCGGTCCGTGTCAGCGACGTGGAAACCGCGCAGAAGGAAATCCTCACCATCGCCCGCCGCATGGCCGAAGCCGGCGAAATCGTGCTGGGCGGCAAAGGTGCCGAAGAGATGATCTGACGTGTCGGCGCCGCTCCTCCGGGAGCGGTGCCGGCCAGGCTTGGCCAGGCAGCCCGCGGTGCGGGACAGCCTGGGCCCGATCATCCGCAACCCGACTTTTGAGCGCATGGAATCATGTCGACCAACGAGCATTTGAGTGAACTGATCCGCGCCCGCGACCTCGAGGGATTCGACCGCTGGGCGCTGCCCAGTTTCGACCCGGAACCCGAACCCGAGCCGGAACCTGAGCCGGAACCCGAGGAGATCGTCGAGGAAGTGCCGCTGGAGGAAGTGCAGCCGCTGACCCTCGAAGAGCTCGAAAGCATTCGCCAGGAGGCCTACAACGAAGGCTTCGCCACCGGTGAGCGCGAAGGCTTCCACAGCACCCAGCTCAAGGTCCGTCAGGAAGCCGAGGTGGCCCTGAAGGCCCGCCTGGAAAGCCTGGAACAGTTGATGGGCCATCTGCTCGAACCCATCGCCGAGCAGGACGCGCAGATCGAGAAGCAACTGGTGCACCTGGTCAGCCATATAGCCCGGGAGGTGATCGGTCGCGAACTGAAGACCGATTCCAGCCAGGTCACCCATGTCCTGCGCGAAGCCCTCAAGCTGCTGCCCATGGGCGCGGAGAACATCCGTATCCATATCAACCCCCAGGATTTCGCCCTGGCCAAGGCCCTGCGCGAGCGCCACGAGGAAAACTGGCGCCTGCTTGAAGATGACAGCCTGCAGCCCGGTGGCTGCTGGATCGAAACCGCCCACAGCCGTATCGATGCGACGGTGGAAACCCGTACCGAGAAAGCCATCCAGCAACTGTTCGACCAGTTGCACGACCAGAGCCTGCACCCGGCGACGCCGGACCTGCATATCGACCTGCGGGACAGGCAGGGTGTCGCGGTCGAGGAAGCGGAAACCAGCGATGCGCCTTGACCGCACCAGTTTCGCCAAGCGCCTCGGCAGCTACGCCGAAGCCGTGCGCCTGCCTGGCCAACCCGTGGTGGAAGGGCGCCTGCTGCGCATGGTCGGTCTCACCCTCGAAGCCGAAGGCCTGCGCGCCGCGGTCGGCAGTCGCTGCAAGGTGATCAACGACGACAGTTATCACCCGGTCGAGGTCGAAGCCGAAGTCATGGGCTTCGCGGGTGGCAAGATCTTCCTCATGCCGGTCGGCAGTGTCGCCGGTATTGCCCCGGGCGCGCGGGTGGTGCCGCTGGATGACAGCGGTCGCCTGCCCATGGGCATGAGCATGCTCGGCCGCGTGCTGGACGGTGCCGGTCGCGCGCTGGACGGCAAGGGCGGGATGAAGGCCGAGGACTGGGTGCCGATGGACGGTCCGACCATCAACCCGCTGAACCGCGATCCCATCAGTCAGCCGCTGGACGTCGGCATCCGCAGCATCAACGGCCTGCTCACCGTGGGCCGCGGCCAGCGCCTGGGCCTGTTCGCCGGTACCGGTGTGGGCAAGTCGGTGTTGCTGGGCATGATGACCCGCTTCACCGAGGCCGACATCATCGTGGTCGGGCTGATCGGCGAACGGGGGCGCGAGGTGAAGGAATTCATCGAGCACATTCTCGGCACCGAAGGCCTCAAGCGCTCGGTGGTGGTCGCCTCGCCGGCGGACGATGCGCCGCTGATGCGTCTGCGCGCGGCGATGTACTGCACGCGGATCGCCGAGTATTTCCGCGACAAGGGCAAGAACGTCCTGTTGCTGATGGACTCGCTGACCCGTTTCGCCCAGGCCCAGCGGGAAATCGCCCTGGCCATCGGCGAACCGCCGGCGACCAAGGGTTATCCGCCTTCGGTGTTCGCCAGGCTGCCCAAGCTGGTGGAGCGGGCCGGTAACGGCGAGGCCGGCGGGGGCTCGATCACCGCTTTCTATACCGTGCTCTCCGAGGGCGACGACCAGCAGGACCCGATCGCCGACTCGGCGCGCGGCGTGCTCGACGGCCACATCGTCCTGTCGCGGCGCCTGGCCGAGGAAGGGCATTACCCGGCCATCGACATCGAGGCGTCCATCAGCCGGGTCATGCCGCAGGTGGTCAGCCCCGAGCAGATGACCCAGGCCCAGCAGTTCAAGCAGCTGTGGTCGCGTCTGTCGCAGAGTCGTGACCTGATCAGCGTGGGGGCCTATGTCGCCGGCGGCGACAAGGAAACCGACCTGGCCATCGCCCTGCAGCCGCGACTCGTGGGATTCCTGCGCCAGGGGCTGAACGAGAACGTCAGCCAGGAGCAGAGCCGCGAGCAACTGGCGGGGGTCTTCACCCCCCTCGCGCCGGGCTGATAGCGCATGGCCCAGCCCAGTCGCGCCGCCCGCCTGGCCCCGGTGGTGGAGATGGCCGAGGATGCCGAGCGCAAGGCCGCGCAGCGTCTCGGTCACTTCCAGCAGCAGGTCAACCTGGCCCAGGCCAAGCTCGCCGAACTCGACCAGTTCCGCGCCGACTACTCGCAGCAATGGGTGCAGCGTGGCAGCCAGGGTGTTTCCGGCAAGTGGCTGGTGGGTTTCCAGCGCTTCCTTGGTCAGCTCGACACCGCGGTGGCCCAGCAGCACCAGAGCCTGACCTGGCACCAGAACAACCTCGATAGCGCCCGTGGCACCTGGCAGCAGGCCTATGCCCGGGTCGAGGGCCTGCGCAAGCTGGTGCAGCGCTACATCGAGGAGGCTCGCCTGCTCGAAGACAAGCGCGAGCAGAAGCTGCTCGACGAGCTGTCCCAGCGCCTGCCGCGTCACCCTCAATACTGAGCATCGAGCGTTGATCGGCGGGCCTTGCCGGTCTGCTGGCCGACTGCTACACCTGTAAGGATCCGCACCCGCGATCTTCGAAGGAAGCGCTGACATGGCCGTTGATACAGAAGTTTCTCAGGATGGGAAAAAGCTGACGATCCGGATCAAGGGTCGTTTCGACTTCGGTAGGCATCAGGAATTCCGGGAGTCCTACGAACGCACGAACAAGCCCGATTCCGTGGTGGTCGACCTGAAAGATGCGACCTACCTGGACAGCTCGGCGCTGGGCATGTTGCTGATGTTGCGTGACCACGCCGGTGGTGATCAGGCGCAGATCAGCGTGATCAATACCAATTCCGACGTGCGCAAGATCCTGGCGATCTCCAATTTCGAAAGACTCTTCGAAATCAGTTGAGCGATCTCATGAACGACCCGCGAGCCCTGACGGTCCTGATTGTCGAGGACGGTGCGACAGACCGTCTGCTCCTGGCGACCATCGTGCGCAAGCAGGGGCACCGCGTCCTGACCGCCGAGAACGGCAAGCTGGCGGTGGCGCTGTTCGCCGAGCAGCGCCCGCAACTGGTCCTGCTCGATGCGGTGATGCCGGTGATGGACGGCTTCGAGGCGGCGCGACAAATCAAGGCGCTGGCGGGCGAGGAGCTGGTGCCGATCATCTTCCTGACCTCCCTGACCGAAGACGAGGCGCTGGTGCGCTGCCTGGAGGCGGGCGGCGACGATTTCCTCGCCAAGCCCTACAGCCCGGCGGTGCTGGCGGCGAAAATCAGGGCCATGGACCGCCTGCGCCGTCTGCAGGCCACGGTGTTGGAGCAGCGCAACGAAATCGCCCGGCACCATGACCATCTGCTCAACGAGCAACGGGTGGCCAAGGCGGTCTTCGACCAGGTGGCGCACGGTGGCTGCCTGAGTGCCTCGAACATCCGCTACCTGCAGTCGCCCTATGCGCTGTTCAATGGCGACCTGCTGCTGGCCGCGTTCACCCCCACTGGCGAGATGCATGTGCTGCTCGGTGATTTCACCGGCCATGGCCTGCCGGCGGCGGTGGGGGCCATGCCGCTGGCCGAGGTGTTCTACGGCATGACCGCCAAGGGCTATGGTCTGAGCGAGACCCTGCGCGAGATGAATGCCAAGCTCAAGCGCATCCTTCCCGTCGACATGTTCTGCTGCGCGCTGCTGCTCAACCTGAGTTTCGAGCGGCGCGTGGTCGAGGTGTGGAACGGCGGCATGCCCGATGGCTACCTGCTGCCCGCCGCCGGCGGCGCTCCCGTTCCCATGGTTTCCCGGCATTTGCCCCTGGGGGTGTTGCCGCCCGCGCAGTTCGACGAGAGTACCGAGGTCCAGCCACTGGCCCTGGGTGATCGCCTGTTCCTGTTGTCCGACGGGGTGGTGGAGACCTGCGACGACAATGACCAGTTGTTCGGTGTCGCTCGCCTGCAGCAGGTATTCGCCGACAATCGCCAGCCGGAAAACCTGTTCGAGGACGTGTTGGCGGCCCTGGAGCGCTTTCGTGGGCGCTCGCGGGATGACGTGAGCATGCTGGAAGTCACCGTGGTGCCCCCGGAGCATCTGGTGCCGCCGCCGCTGGTGTATTCCGACAGCGGCCAGTCGAGTCCGCTGGACTGGTCGGCGTCGTTCGAGTTTCGCGCACGGACGCTCAAGCGATTCAACCCGTTGCCCTGGTTGATGCAACTGCTTCAGGAGGTGCATGGTCTGCGCGCGCAGAGCGGGGCCTTGTACAGTGTGCTCAACGAACTCTATGCCAACGCCCTGGAGCACGGCGTGCTCGGCCTGGACTCGGCGCTCAAGCGTGATGCCCACGGTTTTGCCGCCTATTATGAAGAACGCAACCGGCGCCTGCTGGCGCTGGACAGTGGCCATATCCGTCTTCACCTGCAGGTGGAACCTCGGGGAGGAGGAGGGCGTCTGATTATCGAAGTCGAAGACAGCGGTGATGGTTTCGACGTGGGTAAGGTACAGGCACCGCCGCTCGTCGAGCAGCGCCTGTGCGGACGTGGCCTGAACCTGGTACGCCGCTTGAGCCGGCATGCCGAATGGACTGACGGTGGACGCCGGGCGCGCGTGGAGTTTGCCTGGGGCGCTCTGGCATAATCCGCCTTGATCAAGGAGTGAGCACGTGTCCGATATTCATGTTGACCGCAAGGTGTTGAGTGACCTTCAGGAAGTCATGGAAGGTGAGTACCTGAACCTGCTGGAAACCTTCCTCGAGGATTCCGAAGACCGTCTGCGCCAGCTTTTCAAGGCCCGCACCGTCGACGAACTGATGCTGGTGGCGCACAGCTTCAAGGGCAGCAGCAGCAATATGGGTGCGATCGGCCTGGCCGACTTGTGCCGGCAAGTGGAGGAGCGGCTCAAGGAGGGGTCGCCGTATGGCATCGAGAACCTGATCAACCAGATCGACCGCGAGTTCAGCGCGGTACGCCAGCTCTATCGGGCCGAACGCGAGCGCGTCCTGGTCGGCTGAGATCCCTGAACATCGCGCCGGGTCGAAACCTGGCGCGACTTTTGCGTAGGCTTCGCTATTCGTGATGACGAGCTTCTGTAGCGGAGACCTTTTTCATGCCCGTCGCATCAAACACCTTGCTGCAATCCGGCGTTGCCGCGAAGACCGCGCGCACCCAGAGCAGCGCCCTGGACAAAGCCCCGCAGGGCCTCAACGACAAGGGGTCGGACTTTTCCCAGGTGTACGCGAAGCAGTCCCGGGACAAGACCGACAACAAGATCGAAGCGCCGGCGCGGGATCGTGACGGAGTCGACAAACCGGCGGCAAACAACGGCAAGGCGGATGGCCCGGAAGGCGGCAAGGTTGCCGATGGCGGCAATGAATTGCCTGACGAGGGCGATGTCCAGGCGGCGAACGCCGATCAGGATGCCGACGTCGGGACCGACAGCCAGTCCCTCGATGCCAATCTGGTCGCGGGGCAATTGACCGACGCACCAGAGGGCGCGCAACTGCTGCAGGCGCAGGCCGAAGCGGTGGCGCCGGTGCTCCAGGCCGCCAGCCAGCAGGCAGCGCTGGTGACGCCGCCGGCCAGTGAGGAACAAGCCTTCGACCCGGACAGCGATCCGCTGGCCGATCTGCCAGTGCTACGCCTGGCCCTGGAGCAGAACGCCCAGGCCCAGGGTGCCACCTCTACCCACGCCAAGGCCGCCACCACGGAAACCGCGCAGGGCCAGCAGCCCGCTGTCAATCCACTGGCGCAGATGCTCGAAGGAACTGACGCCGAGGCCGGGCAGAGCGAAGGCGGTGACAAGGCCTTCGCCAGCCTGATCGACGACGGTCTCAAGGACACCAAGCGCGCCAGCAGCGATACCCGTGTCGACGACTTCGCCAACCGCCTCGCCAACCTGACCCAGGCCGTCACCGCCAAGACCGCCAATGCCGTGGCGCCCGCGCCGCTGCACCAACCGCTGGCGATGAACCAGAGCGGCTGGAGCGAAGGCCTGGTCAACCGGGTCATGTACCTGTCCAGCCAGAACCTCAAGTCCGCCGATATCCAGCTGGAGCCGAAGGAGCTGGGGCGCCTCGATATCCGCGTGAACATGAGTGCCGACACCACGCAGATCACCTTCGCCAGCGGCCATGCCGGCGTGCGCGACAGCCTCGAAAGCCAGGTGCCGCGCTTGCGCGAGCTGTTCAGCCAGCAGGGACTGGCGCAGCCGGACGTGAACGTCGCCGACCAGTCGCGCCAGCAGCACAACGGCAACCAGGATGACTCGCCGAAGATGAGCGGCGTTGCCGGGCGGCGCAACGCCGAGGGCGGGGAGAGCGATATCGCCGCTGCCGCTGCGGTGGAAACCGTCATTGGCAACAGCACGGTCGACTACGTGGTCTGATCCGCTGACTCCGTAGGAGCTGGCTTGTCGTGTGACGAACCACTGCGAAAGGACCGCAAAGCGGTCCCCGGGTCGTGTTGGCGGAACCCGTTGGGACCGCTGCGCGCTCCTTTCGCAGGCAAGCCAGCTCCTACGGAAGTCCCTGCAAGAACTGGCATAACACTTGCTCGCCCACTCGCCATAGTGGAACAAACCTCCTGTGAGTGACGGATTATTGGCATGGCGAAGAGCGAAGCAGTCAAAGACCCCGCCGTTAAAGGCAAACTCAAGCTGATCCTGCTGTTGGTGCTGGCCCTGCTGCTGGCCATCGGTCTGTCGGTGGGCGCGACCTGGTTTTTCCTGCACAAGTCCGACAGCAAGCCGGCGGCCGAGCCCGCGGCGGCGGCGGCCAACGTCAAGCAACCGGCCATCTACGAATCGATGTCGCCGGCCTTCGTGGTCAACTTCAACCAGAACGGCCGCCAGCGCTACATGCAGGTGAGCATCACCATGCAGGCGCGTGACCAGGCCGCCCTGGACGCCCTGAAAGTGCACATGCCGGTGATTCGCAACAACCTGGTGATGCTCTTCTCCGGACAGCCGTTCGAGTCGCTGGCGACCCCGGTCGGCCAGGAAATGCTGCGCCAGAAGGCCACCGCCAGTGTCCAGGAAGTGGCGCAGAAGGAAGTCGGCAAGCTGGTCGTCGACCAGTTGCTGTTCACCAATTTCGTATTGCAGTAGGAGCCGAAAATGGCCGTGCAGGACCTGCTGTCCCAGGATGAGATCGATGCCCTCTTGCACGGGGTCGACGATGGCCTGGTGCAAACCGAAGCCAGTGCCGATCCCGGCAGCGTCAAGAGCTATGACCTGACCAGTCAGGACCGCATCGTCCGGGGTCGCATGCCGACCCTGGAAATGATCAACGAGCGTTTCGCCCGCTACACCCGCGTCAGCATGTTCAACCTGCTGCGGCGCTCCGCCGACGTGGCGGTGGGCGGGGTGCAGGTGATGAAGTTCGGCGAATACGTGCACTCGCTGTACGTGCCGACCAGCCTCAACCTGGTGAAGATCAAGCCGCTGCGCGGTACCTCGCTGTTCATCCTCGACGCCAAGCTGGTGTTCAAGCTGGTGGACAACTTCTTCGGCGGCGACGGTCGTCACGCCAAGATCGAGGGGCGCGAATTCACCCCGACCGAGCTGCGCGTGGTGCGTATGGTCCTCGACCAGGCCTTCGTCGACCTCAAGGAAGCCTGGCAGGCGATCATGCCGGTCAACTTCGAGTACATAAACTCCGAGGTCAACCCGGCCATGGCAAACATCGTCGGCCCCAGCGAGGCGGTGGTGGTCTCGACCTTCCACATCGAACTCGACGGCGGTGGCGGCGACCTGCACGTGACCATGCCGTACTCGATGATCGAGCCGGTGCGGGAAATGCTCGATGCCGGTTTCCAGTCCGACCTGGACGACCAGGACGAGCGCTGGGTCAAGGCCCTGCGCGAAGACGTGCTGGACGTCAGCGTGCCGCTCAGCGCCACTGTGGCCCGCCGCCAGCTCAAGCTGCGCGACATCCTGCACATGCAGCCGGGCGACGTGATTCCCGTGGAACTGCCGGAAGACCTGATTCTGCGCGCCAACGGCGTGCCGGCGTTCAAGGCCAGGCTGGGCTCGCACAAGGGCACCCTGTCCCTGCAGATCCAGTCGCCGGTCGAGCGCCGCTAACCCTTTAACCGAATTGAGTGCCCGTCGAGGACAACATGGCGAACGAAAACGACATTACTTCCCTGGAAGAGCAGGCCCTGGCCGATGAATGGGCGGCAGCCCTGAGCGAAACCGGCGATGGCGGCCAGTCCGATATCGACGCGTTGATGGCGGGCGGCAACGGTGCCTCCTCCGGTGGCGCCAATCGTCTGCCGATGGAAGAGTTCGGCAGCTCGCCGCGGCCCAGCGACCAGGTCAGCCTGGAAGGCCCGAACCTGGACGTGATCCTGGACATTCCGGTGAACATCTCCATGGAAGTGGGCAGCACCGAAATCAGCATCCGCAACCTGCTGCAGCTCAACCAGGGCTCGGTGATCGAACTCGACCGCCTGGCCGGCGAGCCGCTGGACGTGCTGGTCAACGGCACGCTGATCGCCCATGGCGAAGTGGTGGTGGTCAACGAGAAGTTCGGCATCCGCCTGACCGACGTGATCAGCCCGAGCGAACGTATCAAGAAGCTGCGCTGAGTGAAGCGCTTCCTTTCCCTGCTGGTGGCCGCGGCCAGCGTGTGCTGGCTGCCCCTGGCCCTGTCGGCGCAGGTCGGCGCGACGCCCGCGGCCAGCGTGGCGGCGCCGGCGACCTCCGGCAGCGTGGCCGGTCAGCTGACCCAGCTGGTCTTCGGCCTGCTGCTGGTCCTGGGGCTGATCTTCTTCCTCGCCTGGTTGCTGCGCCGCGTGCAGAACGCCGCGCCCAACGCCAACCAGGTGATCCAGGTGGTCGGCAGTCGCCAGGTCGGTCCCCGTGACCGCCTGCTGCTGGTGCAGGTCGGCAACGAACAGATCCTCGTCGGCCACACCCCTGGCAGCCTGACCGCCCTGCATGTCATGACCCAGCCCGTCGCGGCGCCGGCCAGCACCCGCCCGGCCACGCCGGAATTCGCCCAGCGCCTGATGGAGCTGCTGGGCAAGGACCAGAAGGACAAGCCGTGATGGCTGCATTGCGAACACTGTTGACGCTGCTGTTGCTGCTCGCGGCGCCGCTGGCGCTGGCCGCCGACCCGCTGTCGATCCCGGCGATCACCCTGTCCAACGGGGCGAACGGCCAGCAGGAGTATTCGGTCAGCCTGCAGATCCTGCTGATCATGACCGCGCTGAGCTTCATCCCGGCGTTCGTCATCCTCATGACCAGCTTCACCCGGATCATCATCGTCTTCTCGATCCTGCGTCAGGCCCTGGGGCTGCAGCAGACCCCGTCGAACCAGATCCTCATCGGCCTGGCGCTGTTTCTGACCATGTTCATCATGGCGCCGGTGTTCGACCGGGTGAACAAGGACGCCCTGCAGCCGTACCTGGCCGAGACCCTGAACGCGCAGCAGGCGCTGGACAAGGCCCAGGTGCCGCTGAAGGACTTCATGCTGGCGCAGACCCGGCAGAGCGACCTCGACCTGTTCATGCGCCTGTCCAAGCGTACCGACATCGCCGGGCCCGACCAGGCGCCGCTGACCATCCTGGTCCCGGCGTTCGTCACCTCGGAGCTGAAGACCGCGTTCCAGATCGGCTTCATGATCTTCATCCCGTTCCTGATCATCGACCTGGTGGTGGCCAGTGTGCTGATGGCCATGGGCATGATGATGCTGTCGCCGCTGATCATTTCCCTGCCGTTCAAGATCATGCTGTTCGTCCTGGTGGACGGCTGGGCGTTGATCATCGGCACGCTCGCCGGCAGTTTCGGCGGCGTATAGCCCCGGGAGACCTACATGACCCCAGAAGTCGCCGTCGACCTGTTCCGCGATGCCCTGTGGCTGACCACCCTGATGGTCGCCGTGCTGGTGATCCCGAGCCTGCTGGTGGGCCTGCTGGTGGCGATGTTCCAGGCCGCCACGCAGATCAACGAACAGACCCTGAGCTTCCTGCCGCGCCTGCTGGTGATGCTGGTCACCCTGATCGTCGCCGGGCCGTGGCTGGTGCAGAAGTTCATGGAGTACATCCTGTCGTTGTACGGCAGCATCCCGCAGCTGATCGGCTGAGCGCGGCATGCTCGAACTGACCGACACGCAGATCTCCACATGGGTGGCCAGCTTCATGCTGCCGCTGTTCCGTGTGGCGGCGGTGCTGATGACCATGCCGGTGTTCGGCACCTCGCTGGTGCCGCAGCGCATCCGCCTGTATTTCGCCGTGGCCATCACCGTGGTGATCGCCCCCGGGCTGCCGGCCATGCCACCGGTCGAGGCGCTGGACCTCAGCGCATTGCTGCTGATCGGCGAGCAGATCATCATCGGCGCCTTGTTCGGCCTGTCCCTGCAGTTGCTGTTCCAGACGTTCGTCATCGCCGGACAGATCGTCGCGATCCAGATGGGTCTGGCCTTCGCTTCCATGGTCGATCCGGCCAACGGCGTCAACACTACGGTGATCAGCCAGTTCCTGACCATGCTGGTGACCTTGCTGTTCCTGGCGATGAACGGCCACCTGGTGGTGTTCGAGGTGCTCAGCGAGAGCTTCACCACCTTGCCGGTGGGCAGCGGCCTGATGGTCAATCACTTCTGGGACCTGGCCGGGCGCCTGGGCTGGGTGCTGGGTGCGGCGCTGCTGCTGGTGCTGCCGGCGATCACCGCGCTGCTGGTGGTCAATATCGCCTTCGGCGTGATGACCCGCGCCGCGCCGCAACTGAACATCTTCTCCATCGGTTTCCCCATGACCCTGGTGCTGGGCATGGGCATCTTCTGGATCGGCCTGGCCGATATTCTTTCCCACTACCAGTCGTTGGCGTCCGAAGCGCTGCAATGGCTGCGTGAACTGGCACGGGCGCGCTGAGCATGGCAGAGAGCGAGAGCGGTCAGGACAAGACAGAAGACCCCACGGAAAAACGCAAGAACGACGCCCGCGAGAAGGGCGAGATCGCCCGTTCCAAGGAGCTCAACACCGTCGCGGTGATGCTCGCCGGGGCGCTTGGCCTGCTGAGTTTCGGCGGCTTCCTGGCCGGCGCGCTGATGGAGATCATGCGCAGCAACTTCAGCCTGTCGCGGGAAGTGCTGATGGACGAGCGCTACATGGGGATCTTCCTGCTGTCCTCGGGCAAGCTGGCCATCCTTGCCACCCAGCCGGTGCTGCTGGTGCTGCTGCTGGCGGCGCTGATCGGGCCGATTGCGCTGGGCGGCTGGCTGTTCGCCGCGGGCACCCTGGCGCCCAAGTTCAGCCGGATGAACCCGCTGGCGGGGATCAAGCGGATGTTCTCCATGCACTCGCTGGCCGAGTTGCTCAAGGCCCTGGCCAAGTTCTTCGTGATCCTGCTGGTGGCCCTGGCGGTGTTGTCGGCCGATCGCGACGACCTGCTGGCGATCGCCAACGAGCCGCTGGACCAGGCGATCATCCACAGCGTCCAGGTGGTGGCATGGAGCGCCTTGTGGATGGCGTGCGGGCTGCTGATCATCGCTGCGGTGGACGTGCCGATCCAGCTCTATCAGGCCAAGCAGAAGCTGATGATGACCAAGCAGGAGGTGCGTGACGAATACAAGGACACCGAGGGTAAACCGGAGGTCAAGCAGCGTATCCGTCAGGTCCAGCGCGAGATCTCGCAGCGGCGGATGATGGCCGCGGTGCCCGAGGCCGATGTGATCATCACCAACCCGACCCACTATGCGGTGGCGTTGAAGTACGACCCGGAGAAGGGGGCGGCGCCGCTGCTGCTGGCCAAGGGTACGGATTTCATCGCCCTGAAGATTCGCGAGATCGCGGTCGAGCACAATATCCAGTTGCTGGAGTCGCCGGCGCTGGCGCGCTCGATCTACTACTCCACGGAGCTGGAGGAGGAGATTCCCGCCGGCTTGTACCTGGCGGTGGCGCAGGTGCTGGCCTATGTCTACCAGATCCGCCAGTACCAGGCGGGCAAGGGCAAGGCGCCGGAGCCGCTCCAGGACCTGCCGATTCCGCCGGATCTGCGGCGGGATTCCTGATCTTTCATTGGTCTTGAGGGCCTCATCGCTGCATGGGTATCTACACATCTTTGACGGCTTGGCGGGGAACCGTATCAAGGCCGCCAAGTGCTCGTCGTGACGGGGGCAGTGCCCTTGAGATCGAGCGCCGCCCGCGCGGCGCATCGCGGGCAAGGCCCGCTCCCACATCTTTTGCAACGTGCCATGGCCTGTCGGATTTGAGTTGTCAGCCTTTGTTTTTTCGGCGATGCATCGCGGGGAGGCTGTTGGGCTCGACACGGTATCGCGTCGTATCAACAAGGCGGGCAACCATGGCCTGTCAGGCATAGGTACGTTGCAACCGATGTGGGAGCGGGCCTTGCCCGCGATGCGCCGCGCGGGCGGCGCTCGATCTTGAGGGCGCTGCAAGACTCAAGACAGGCACCTGGCGGCCTTCATGCGGTTTCCCGCCAGGCCGTCAAAGATGTGTAGATACCCATGCAGCGATGAGGCCCTCAAGCCCGGCGCAATCCCCTGTCCGAAAAAAGTTGGAAAGCTTCTTGCAAAGGCAGCGCCACACGTCCGTGTGGCGTCAAAAGTTTGCTTGAAGAGGAAGACCGGTGGATCGCTCTCAGTTGATCAATAGCGCGCGCAGCAACCTCACCAGCCTGGGCCGGGGCAACCTTGGCGTGCCGGTGCTGTTGCTGGTGATGCTGGCAATGATGATGTTGCCGATCCCGCCGTTCCTGCTCGACGTGTTCTTCACCTTCAACATCGCCCTGTCCATCGTGGTCCTGCTGGTCTGCGTGTACGCCCTGCGGCCGCTGGACTTCGCCGCCTTCCCGACCATCCTGCTGGTGGCCACGCTGTTGCGCCTGGCGCTGAACGTCGCCTCGACGCGGGTGGTCCTGCTCCACGGTCACGACGGCCACGGCGCCGCCGGTAAGGTGATCCAGGCCTTCGGTGACGTGGTCATCGGCGGCAACTACGTGGTCGGTATCGTCGTCTTCGCCATCCTGATGATCATCAACTTCGTCGTGGTGACCAAGGGTGCCGGGCGGATCTCCGAGGTGAGCGCGCGTTTCACCCTCGACGCCATGCCCGGCAAGCAGATGGCCATCGACGCCGACCTCAACGCCGGCCTGATCAACCAGGACCAGGCCAAGGCCCGTCGCGCCGAGGTGGCCCAGGAGGCCGAGTTCTACGGCTCCATGGACGGTGCCAGCAAGTTCGTCCGTGGTGACGCCATCGCCGGCCTGCTGATTCTCTTCATCAACCTGATCGGCGGCATGGCCATCGGCATGGCCCAGCACGGCATGACCTTCGGCGACGCCGGTCGGGTCTACGCCCTGCTGACCATCGGTGACGGTTTGGTGGCGCAATTGCCATCGCTGCTGCTGTCCACCGCGGCGGCGATCATGGTCACCCGGGCGTCCGGCTCGGAAGACATGGGCAAGCAGATCAACCGGCAGATGTTCGACTCGCCGAAGGCGCTGGCGGTCTCCGCGGCGCTGATGATCGTCATGGGCCTGGTCCCGGGCATGCCGCACGTTGCCTTCCTCAGCCTCGGCCTGCTGGCCGCCGGTGGCGCCTACCTGGTGTGGAAGAAACAGAACCAGGGCAAGGCCAAGGCCGCCCAGGAGCTCCAGCGCCAGCAGGACCTGCTGCCGTCGCCGCAACGCGCCGCCGAGACCAAGGAGCTGGGCTGGGACGACGTCACCCCGATCGACATGATCGGCCTGGAAGTGGGCTACCGCCTGATTCCGCTGGTGGACCGCAACCAGGGTGGGCAACTGCTGGCGCGGATCAAGGGGGTGCGCAAGAAGCTGTCGCAGGACCTAGGCTTCCTCATGCCCACCGTGCATATCCGTGACAACCTCGACCTGGCGCCAAGTACCTACCGCCTGACCCTGATGGGGGTGATCCTGGCCGAGGCGGAAATCTTCCCCGAGCGGGAAATGGCGATCAACCCGGGCCAGGTGTTCGGCACCCTCAACGGCATCGCCGCGCAAGACCCGGCGTTCGGCCTGGAAGCGGTGTGGATCGATGTCGGCCAGCGCAGCCAGGCGCAGTCGCTGGGCTACACCGTGGTCGATGCCAGTACCGTGGTGGCGACCCACCTCAACCAGATTCTCTACAAGCACTGCCACGAGCTGATCGGCCACGAGGAGGTCCAGCAACTGCTGGCGGTGCTGGCCAAGGGCTCGCCGAAACTGGCGGAAGAGATCGTCCCCGGCGTGCTGTCGCTCTCCGGTCTGTTGAAAGTGCTCCAGGCCCTGCTGGCGGAACAGGTTCCCGTCAGGGATATCCGCAGCATCGCCGAGTCGATCGCCAACAATGCGAGCAAGAGTCAAGATACCGCCGCCCTGGTTGCCGCGGTCCGCGTCGGATTGTGTCGCGCTATCGTGCAAAGCATTGTCGGTACTGAGTCCGAGCTGCCTGTGATCACCCTTGAGCCAAGGTTGGAACAGATTTTGCTCAATAGTCTGCAAAGGGCCGGGCAAGGTCAGGAAGACGGTGTTCTTCTTGAGCCGAGCATGGCTGAAAAGCTTCAGCGTTCGTTGATCGAGGCTGCCCAGCGTCAGGAGATGCAAGGTCAGCCGGCCATCCTGCTGGTCGCGGGACCGATCCGGCAAATGCTGTCGCGCTTCGGTCGCCTGGCTGTACCGAATTTGCATGTTTTGGCGTATCAGGAAATACCTGACAACAAGCAAGTCACCATCGTTGCCACAGTGGGCCCCAACGGCTGAGGTAGTGGGTTATGCAAGTTAAGCGTTTTTTCGCCGCCGATATGCGTCAGGCCATGAAGCTGGTTCGCGATGAGCTGGGGGCTGATGCCGCCATCATCGGCAACCGACGGATTGCTGGCGGTGTCGAGCTGACGGCTGCGCTGGACTACAAGCTGTCCGCTCTCGCACCGCGGGTACCCAACGTCGAGCTGGAGGACGAGCTGCGCAAGACCGAGTCGCGCATCGCCACCGCCCAGGCCGAGCTGAGCAGCCGCAACGATACCGACACCGGCAATCGCCAGCTGTTCGCCGGCCTGCCGCTGACCGCCTCCGAGCCGCTGGTCGAGCCACGTCTGGAAGAACTGGCGCCCGCGCCGGTCGCCGCCCCGGTGGCCCCGGCCATCGACCAGCGCCTGTTCGACTCGATGCGCTCCGAGCTGTCCGGCCTGCGCGAGCTGCTGGAAGTCCAGCTCGGCTCGCTGGCCTGGAACCAGTTGCAGGGGGCCAAGCCGCACCAGGCCAACCTCTGGCGTCGCCTGCAGCGGATCGGTCTGTCCGGGCCGTTGTCCCGCGACCTGCTCGACCTCACCCAGGACATCGTCGACCCGCGCCACGCCTGGCGCATGTTGCTGGCGCACCTGGCGCGGATGATCCATGTGCCGGAAGCCGAGCCGATCGAGGAGGGCGGGGTGATCGCCATGGTCGGTCCGGCCGGCATGGGCAAGACCACCACCCTGGCCAAGCTGGCCGCGCGCTACGTGCTCAAGTACGGCGCGCACAACCTGGCCCTGGTGAGCATGGACAGTTTCCGCATCGGTGCCCAGGAGCAGTTGAAGACCCTCGGCCGCATCCTCAATGTCTCAGTGACCCATGTCGATCCGGGCCAGTCCCTGGCCCAGGCGCTGGATCCGTTGCTGCGCAAGCGCGTGGTGCTGATCGATACCGCCGGCCTGCAGGCCAGCGATCCGGCCCTGCGCATGCAACTGGAAACCCTGGCCGGGCGTGGCATCCAGGCGAAGAACTACCTGGTCCTGGCCACCACCAGCCAGAAGCAGGTGCTGACCGCCGCCTACCACAGCTACAAGCGCTGCGGCCTGGCCGGCTGCATCCTGACCAAACTCGATGAAACCGCCAGCCTGGGCGAAGTCCTCAGCCTGGCCATCAGTCACGAATTGCCGGTGGCCTATCTCACCGATGGCCCGCGCATTCCTGACGACCTGCACCTGCCACGGCGGCACCAGTTGGTGAGCCGCGCGGTGAGCGTGCAGATGCAGGACGATCCGAGCGAAGAGGCCATGGCCGACATGTTCGCCGACCTGTACCACAGTGACGGCAAGCGAGTCGGCTGAGGTGGATATGTATCAGTTGCAAAGTACCTGCATCACAGGGTCCGCGTGGCAGTTCGCGGTTGTAGCCGGCGCGGCCCGTCATGTGGCCTCGGTCTAAGCAAGACAAGGTAAAGAACAAATATGGGTAGCATGCATCCCGTACAGGTGATCGCCGTGACCGGCGGCAAAGGTGGCGTTGGCAAGACCAACGTGTCGGTGAACCTCTCGCTGGCACTGGCCGAGCTCGGTCGTCGCGTCATGCTGCTGGACGCCGACCTTGGCCTGGCCAATGTCGACGTACTGCTCGGGCTCACCCCCAAACGCACCCTGGCCGACGTCATCGAAGGCCGCTGCGAGCTGCGCGACGTCCTTCTCCAGGGCCCCGGCGGCGTGCGCATCGTCCCGGCCGCCTCGGGCACCCAGAGCATGGTGCACCTGGCCCCGGCGCAGCACGCCGGGCTGATCCAGGCCTTCAGCGAGATCGGCGACAACCTCGACGTGCTGGTGATCGACACCGCCGCGGGTATCGGTGACTCGGTGGTCAGTTTCGTCCGCGCCGCCCAGGAAGTGCTGCTGGTGGTCTGCGACGAACCGACCTCGATCACCGACGCCTACGCCCTGATCAAGCTGCTCAACCGCGACTACGGCATGAGCCGCTTCCGCGTGCTCGCCAACATGGCGCAAAGCCCGCAGGAAGGGCGCAATCTGTTCGCCAAGTTGACCAAGGTCACGGATCGCTTCCTCGACGTCGCCCTACAATACGTCGGTGCGGTGCCCTACGACGAGTGCGTGCGCAAGGCGGTGCAGAAGCAGCGAGCGGTCTATGAAGCCTTCCCGCGTTCCAAGTGCGCGCTGGCGTTCAAGGCGATCGCCCAGAAGGTCGATAGCTGGCCGCTGCCCGCCAACCCGCGCGGACACCTGGAGTTCTTCGTCGAACGTCTGGTGCAACCTACCAGCGCGGGACCTGTGCTATGAGCGCGAGCGGCTACCGGATGTACAGCAAGGCCTCCCGTGACGCCCAGTATGAACTGATCGAGCGTTACGCCCCGCTGGTCAAGCGGATCGCCTATCACCTGCTGGCGCGCCTGCCGGCCAGCGTGCAGGTGGAGGATCTGATCCAGGCCGGGATGATCGGTCTGCTCGAAGTCGCCAACAAATACGATTCGAGCAAGGGCGCCAGTTTCGAGACCTATGCCGGCATCCGCATCCGCGGTGCCATGCTCGACGAAGTGCGCAAGGGCGACTGGGCGCCGCGCTCGGTACACCGCAATACCCGCATGGTCAGCGACGCGATTCGTGCAATTGAAGCAAAAACCGGCCGTGACGCTAAAGATCACGAGGTTGCTGCCGAACTTCAATTGAGTCTCGATGATTACTACGGGATTTTGAACGATACCTTGGGCAGTCGCCTGTTCAGCTTCGACGACCTGTTGCAGGACGGCGAGCATGAAGGTCTGCACGAGGACGGCGCCAGTGCCCAGCTCGAGCCATCGCGCGATCTGGAGGACGAACGCTTTCAGGCAGCCCTGGCCGATGCCATCGCCAACCTGCCGGAACGCGAGCGTCTGGTCCTGGCGCTGTACTACGACGAAGAGCTGAACCTCAAGGAAATCGGTGAGGTCCTGGGGGTCAGCGAGTCGCGCGTCAGCCAGTTGCATAGCCAGTGCGCGGCCCGTCTGCGCAGTCGGCTGGGGGAATGGCGGGCGCGTTGAACGCAGGTTCGATGCAGTCGTGACAACGTGGTAGCCGGAATTGATTGAACGCGCGTTCAGCGCTGAGCGCGTTAAAGACTGCTTGGAGGTCTAATTGAACAAAGAAATGAAAATCCTCATCGTTGACGACTTTTCGACGATGCGGCGGATCATCAAGAACCTGTTGCGTGATCTGGGCTTCACCAACACGCACGAGGCCGACGACGGCACTACCGCGCTGCCCATGCTGGAAACCGGCAACTTCGACTTCCTGGTCACCGACTGGAACATGCCCGGCATGACCGGCATCGACCTGCTGCGCAAGGTTCGCGCCGAAGATCGCCTGAAACACCTGCCCGTGCTGATGGTGACTGCCGAAGCCAAGCGCGAGCAGATCATCGAAGCGGCCCAGGCCGGCGTCAACGGCTATGTGGTCAAACCTTTCACCGCCCAGGTGCTGAAAGAGAAAATCGACAAGATCTTCGAACGCGTCAACGGCTGAGGCGTGCAACGGGGGCGCTATGGACCATAAAGAATCATCTTTGGGCGACTTCGAGTCGACCCTGAAGAAACATGCCCAGGAGCTGGTCGAGAGCCTCGAACGAGGCCAGTTCGGCGACGCGGTGCAACTGATCCATCAGCTGAACCAGACCCGTGACCGCGGCCTGTACCAGGAAGTCGGCAAGCTCACGCGCGAGCTGCACAGTGCGATCGTCAGTTTCCAGATCGACACCAACGGCCCGCAGGCCGAGGAAATGTCCCAGATCACCGACGCCACCGAGCGCCTGGCCTATGTGGTCAAGCTCACCGAGGCGGCGGCCAATCGCACCATGGACCTGGTCGAGCAAGGCACGCCGGTGCTCCACGAGCTGGGGGACGAAGCCCGCGCGCTGCAGGTCGACTGGCAGCGCTTCATGCGCAAGGAAGTGGCGGCGCCGGAGTTTCGCGAGCTGGTCCAGCGCGTCGACAGGTTTCTCGCACGCAGTGCCGAGGACAGCCACAAGGTCGGCGGTTACCTCAACGACATTCTCCTGGCCCAGGACTATCAGGACCTGACCGGCCAGGTGATCAAGCGGGTGACCTCGCTGGTCACTGAAGTCGAAAAGAATCTGCTCAAGCTCGTGTTGATGGCCAGTCAGGTCGACCGCTTCGCCGGTATCGAGCATGACCGCCAGCAAATGCTTGTCGAGAGTGACCAATACAAACATCCGACTCGGGGTGAAGGACCACAGATTCATGCCGATAAACGGGAAGACGTCGTGTCCGGTCAGGACGATGTCGATGATCTGCTGTCCAGCCTGGGTTTTTAGGGAGCACGTTTGATGAGCTTCGGCGCCGATGAAGAAATCCTGCAGGATTTCCTGGTAGAGGCCGGCGAAATTCTTGAGCAACTGTCCGAACAACTGGTCGAGCTGGAAAGCCGTCCGGACGATTCCGACCTGCTCAATGCGATCTTTCGCGGTTTTCACACTGTAAAAGGGGGCGCCGGCTTCCTCCAGCTCAACGAGCTGGTGGAGTGCTGCCATATCGCCGAGAACGTCTTCGACATCCTGCGCAAGGGAGAGCGCCGGGTCGATGCCGAACTGATGGACGTGGTCCTGGAAGCTCTGGACACGGTCAACAGCATGTTCGGCCAGGTTCGCGAGCGTAGCGACATCACCCCAGCCACGCCGGAGCTGCTCGGTGCCCTGGCGCGCCTGGCCGAGCCCGCTGGCGCCGAAGCGGCCGCCGCGCCCGCGCCTGTCGCGCCGGAGCCCGTAGCGGAGCCCGAACCCGTGGCCAGTGCCTCCGGCGACATCACCGACAGCGAATTCGAGCAGTTGCTCGACTCGCTGAGCGCCGTGCATGACGCCGCGCAGGCGCAGGAAGAGAACGTCGCCAGCGACGAAATCACCGACGCCGAGTTCGAATCCCTGCTCGACCAGTTGCATGGCAAGGGCCAGTTCGCCGCCGACGGCCTGCCGGGCGTCAGCGCCGCCGCGCCGGTGGCCGAGGTGGGCACCGAAGCGAGCGACGAAATCACCGACGCCGAGTTCGAAGCCCTGCTCGACCAGTTGCACGGCAAGGGTTCCTTCGTCGTCGACAGCCTGCCTGGTGTCGAGTCGGCCGCCGTGGTCAGCGAAGCGCCGGTTGCCGCGGGTGGTGGCGAGCACATCACCGAACACGAATTCGAAGCACTGCTGGACCAACTGCACGGCAAGGGCAAGTTCGCCGCCGATGCCGTGGCGCCCAGCGCCGCTCCAGTCGCCGCGGCCGCGCCGGCCGCTGCCGCTGTCGCCAAACCGGTGGCCCGGCCCGCGCCGGCTGCCGCGAGCAAGCCCGCCGCCGCCGCGCCCGCGCGCCAGGCCGCACCCGCCGCCGCCGGCGGCGACAAGCATCCGCCGGCCAGCGAGGCGGAAACCACGGTGCGCGTCGATACCGCGCGCCTGGACGAAATCATGAACATGGTCGGCGAACTGGTGCTGGTGCGTAACCGCCTGGTCCGCCTCGGCCTGAACAGCGGCGACGAGGCCATGTCCAAGGCCGTGTCCAACCTCGACGTGGTCACCGCCGACCTGCAGACCGCGGTCATGAAGACCCGCATGCAGCCGATCAAGAAGGTCTTCGGGCGCTTCCCGCGCCTGGTTCGCGACCTGGCCCGGCAACTGAAGAAAGAGATCAACCTGGAGCTGGTCGGCGAAGAAACCGACCTCGACAAGAACCTCGTCGAGGCCCTGGCCGACCCGCTGGTCCACCTGGTGCGCAACGCCGTCGACCACGGCGTGGAAACCCCGGAAGAGCGCGAAGCGTCGGGCAAGTCCCGGGGCGGCAAGGTGGTCCTGGCGGCGGAGCAGGAGGGCGACCATATCCTCCTGTCCATCTCCGACGACGGCAAGGGCATGGACCCCGCGGTCCTGCGCGCCAAGGCCGTGGAAAAGGGCCTGATGGACAAGGACGCGGCCGACCGCCTGAGCGAATCGGACTGCTACAACCTGATCTTCGCCCCGGGCTTCTCGACCAAGACCGAGATTTCCGACGTGTCCGGCCGCGGCGTCGGCATGGACGTGGTGAAGACCAAGATTTCCCAGCTCAACGGCTCGATCAACATCTACTCGGCCAAGGGCCAGGGTTCGAAGATCGTCATCAAGGTGCCGCTGACCCTGGCGATCATGCCGACCCTGATGGTGATGCTGGGCAACCAGGCCTTCGCTTTCCCGCTGGTCAACGTCAACGAGATCTTCCACCTCGACCTGTCGCGCACCAACGTGGTCGACGGCCAGGAAGTGGTGATCGTGCGCGACAAGGCACTGCCGTTGTTCTACCTCAAGCGCTGGCTGGTCAGTTCCGCCGCTCATGAAGAGCAGCATGAAGGCCATGTGGTGATCCTTTCGGTGGGCACCCAGCGGATCGGCTTCGTCGTCGACCAGCTGGTGGGCCAGGAGGAAGTGGTCATCAAGCCGCTGGGCAAGATGCTCCAGGGCACCCCGGGCATGTCGGGCGCCACCATCACCGGTGACGGGCGCATCGCGTTGATTCTCGACGTGCCGAGCATGCTCAAGCGTTACGCCGCACGGCGAATCTGATCCCGGTGGCGCGGCCTCGCGGCCGCGCCCCGTAATGGAGTGTTTATGTCAGTCAAGGTCCTGGTGGTGGATGATTCCGGTTTCTTCCGCCGCCGTGTCTCGGAAATTCTCTCGGCGGACCCGACCATCCAGGTCGTCGGTACCGCGACCAACGGCAAGGAAGCGATCGACCAGGCACTGGCGCTCAAGCCCGACGTCATCACCATGGACTACGAGATGCCGACCATGGACGGCATCACCGCGGTTCGTCACATCATGCAGCGCTGCCCGACCCCGGTGCTGATGTTCTCCTCGCTGACCCACGAAGGCGCCCGGGTGACCCTGGATGCGCTGGATGCCGGCGCGGTGGACTACCTGCCGAAGAACTTCGAGGACATCTCGCGCAACCCGGACAAGGTCAAGCAGCTGCTGTGCGAGAAGGTCCACACCATTTCCCGCAGCAACCGTCGTTTCAGCAGCTATTCCAGCTCGCTGCCGGCGGTGAGCACCACCTCGTCCAGCCCGGTGTCGTCGCTCGGTTCGGCGCGTGCGCCGGCTCCGCTGCCGACGCGCAGCGCCGTTCCGGCACCGGCGCCTGCCGCCAGTCATTCGCCAGCGCCGAAGCGCAAGGCCTACAAGCTGCTCGCCATCGGTACCTCGACCGGTGGCCCGGTTGCCCTGCAACGGGTCCTGACCCAGCTGCCGGCCGGCTTCCCGGCGCCGATCGTGCTGATCCAGCACATGCCGGCGGCCTTCACCAAGGCCTTCGCCGAACGTCTCGACAAGCTGTGCAAGATCAGCGTCAAGGAAGCCGAGGACGGCGACATGCTGCGCCCCGGCCTGGCCCTGCTGGCGCCGGGCGGCAAGCAGATGATGGTCGACGGTCGCGGCATGGTGAAGATCCTGCCGGGCGACGAGCGCCTCAACTACAAGCCGTGCGTGGACATCACCTTCGGCTCGGCGGCCAAGTCCTTCGGCGACAAGGTGCTGGCGGTGGTGCTGACCGGCATGGGCGCCGACGGCCGTGAAGGCGCGCGCCTGCTCAAGCAGGGCGGCAGCCAGGTCTGGGCCCAGGATGAGGCGAGCTGCGTGATCTACGGCATGCCCATGGCCATCGTCAAGGCCAACCTGGCCGACGCGGTGTACGGCCTCGACGATATCGGTCGCCATCTGGTCGAGGCCTGCGTCTGATGGATGTTCTCAGCCTCCTCGGCATCATTCTCGCCTTCGTCGCAATCGTTGGCGGCAACCTGCTCGAAGGCGGTCACGTCGGTGCGCTGCTCAATGGTCCCGCCGCGCTGATCGTGCTCGGCGGTACCCTGGCGGCGGCCCTGCTGCAGTCGCCGCTCAGCGCGTTCAAGCGTGCCCTGCAGATCTTCGGCTGGATCCTCTTCCCGCCGCGGGTCGATCTCGCCGGCGGCATCGACCGGGTGGTCAACTGGAGCCTCACCGCGCGCAAGGAAGGCCTGCTCGGCCTGGAAGGCGTGGCCGATGCCGAGCCTGATCCGTATGCGCGCAAGGGCCTGCAACTGCTGGTGGACGGTGCCGAACCCGAAGCCATCCGCAGCATTCTCGAAGTCGACTTCCTGACCCAGGAAGCCCGCGATATCCAGGCCGCCAAGGTCTTCGAAAGCATGGGCGGCTATGCGCCGACCATCGGCATCATCGGTGCGGTGATGGGCCTGATCCACGTCATGGGCAACCTGGCCGACCCGTCGCAGCTGGGTAACGGCATCGCCGTGGCCTTCGTCGCCACCATCTACGGCGTGGCCAGTGCCAACCTGATCCTGCTGCCGGTGGCCAACAAGCTGAAGGCCCAGGTCATGCGCCAGTCGCGTTACCGGGAAATGCTCCTGGAAGGCCTGTTGTCGATCGCCGAAGGCGAGAACCCGCGCTCGATCGAACTGAAGCTTCAGGGCTTCATGGAGTAAGCATGGCTCGTCGTCGCAAGGTCGAGGAACACGAGAATCACGAACGCTGGCTGGTGTCCTACGCGGACTTCATCACCCTGCTGTTCGCCTTTTTCGTGGTGATGTACTCGATCTCCTCGATCAACGAGGGCAAGTACAAGATCATGTCGCAGGCGCTGATCGGCGTGTTCAGCGAGTCCGAGCGCAGCACCCGGCCGATTCCCATCGGCGAGGAACGTCCGCTCAGCACGCGTCCGGCGCAGCCGCTGATCAAGGACAGCGAACAGACCGACGCCGGTCTCGCCCAGTCCAGCGCCGATCCGCTGAAGAGCATCACCGACCAGGTGATGGAGGCCTTCGGCGACCTGATCAAGAGCGATCAGATGACCGTGCGTGGCAACGAACTGTGGATCGAGATCGAGCTGAGTTCATCGCTGCTGTTCGGCAGCGGCGACGCCATGCCCAGCGACATCGCGTTCAACCTGATCGACAAGGTGGCGAGCATCATCAAGCCGTTCGCCAACCCGGTGCACGTCGAAGGCTTCACCGACGACCAGCCGATCCGCACCGCGCAGTATCCGACCAACTGGGAGCTGTCTTCGGCGCGGGCGGCGAGTATCGTCCGTCTGCTGGCCATGGAAGGGGTCAATCCGGCGCGACTGGCCTCGGTGGGCTACGGCGAATTCCAGCCGATCGCCAGCAACACCACCGCCGACGGACGGGCGAAGAACCGCCGGGTGGTGCTGGTGATCTCGCGCAACCTGGATGTACGCCGCAGCCTGACCGGTACCGGCACCGCCAATGCGCAGCCGGATGCGGCACTCAAGCGTGCTGGCACACAATCTGCACCGCCTGTGGTAACACCGACGGCCGGGAGCAATCCCGTCAAAACTCCGTCGTCGTCGACCTTTTAATCGATCCCGGCTGACGACCGTCTGACCGGGAGGAAGCAGCGCATGAGAGTCTGGGCAGTAGCCAATCAAAAAGGTGGCGTAGGCAAGACCACCACGTCCATCGCTCTGGCAGGCCTGCTGGCCGACGCCGGCAAGCGCGTGGTCGTCGTCGACCTCGATCCGCACGGGTCGATGACCAGCTATTTCGGGCACAACCCCGACACCCTGGAGCACAGCAGCTTCGACCTGTTCCAGCACAAGGGCACGGTCCCCGACGGCCTGCCCGGGCAACTGCTGCTGCCCACCAGCAACGAAAAGATCTCGCTGTTGCCCTCCAGCACCGCGCTGGCCGTGCTCGAGCGCCAGTCGCCGGGGCAGAACGGCCTTGGCCTGGTGATCGCCAAGAGTCTGGCGCAGCTCTGGCAGGACTTCGACTACGCCCTGATCGACAGTCCGCCGCTGCTCGGCGTGCTGATGGTCAATGCCCTGGCCGCCAGCCAGCAGCTGGTGATCCCGGTGCAGACCGAGTACCTCGCGGTGAAGGGCCTGGAGCGCATGGTCAGCACCCTGGCCATGGTCAACCGCTCGCGTCGCCAGGCGTTGCCGTACCACATCGTGCCGACCCTGTTCGATCGCCGCACCCAGGCCTCGATGGGCACCCTCAAGGTGTTGCGCGACAGCTACCCGGAGAACATCTGGCACGGCTACATTCCGGTCGATACGCGCCTGCGCGATGCCAGCCGGGCTGGGGTCACGCCGTCGCAGTACGACGCCAAGAGCCGCGGCGTGACCGCCTACCGGGCGCTGCTCAAGCACCTGCTGACCCAGAAATCCGTGGCGCAGGTGGCTTGATGAACCGTCCGCAGATCGCCACCAAGCCGCAGCTGGCCCTGCAGTCCTACCTCGACGGGCTGCTCCAGGAAGCTACCGAAGACATCGTCGAGCCAGTGCTCGCGCCGGCGCCAGCGCCCGTTGTCGTGCCGGTGGTCGTTCCGCTGGTCGAGGCGCCGGCGCCGGTCACCAGCGAAGCACTGAACGAGTTCCAGGCCGCGGTGCTCGAAGAGCAGGCCCGCGATGCCCGCCGCGAGACCCTGGAGGCGCGCACGGCGCCGACCACCTTCGCCGAGCCCGCGCCGATCCGTATCCCGGTGGTGTCGCCGCTGCTAAAGGTGGCGCCTGTCGTCGAACCGGCGCTGGAGAAGCCGGTCGAGCCGGTGCTGGCCAAGGTCGAAGCGCCGCCGCGGGTCGAGCCGCTGGTGGACGTACACCTGCCGGCGCCGCCGCTGCCGCCGAAGACCGTGGATGGCCGCCCGGAATGGGCCTCCGAGCCTTTCGAGTGCCTGCTGTTCGATGTCGCCGGCCTGACCCTGGCGGTGCCGCTGGTCTGCCTGGGGTCGATCTACCCGCTGGCCGGCCAGGAGTTGACGCCGTTGTTCGGCCAGCCGGAATGGTTCCTTGGCATCCTGCCGTGCCAGGCCGGCAACCTGAAGGTTCTGGATACCGCGCGCTGGGTCATGCCCGAGCGTTATCGCGACGATCTGCGCGATGGTCTGCAGTACGTGATTTCGGTGCAGGGCTACGAGTGGGGGCTGGCGGTGCATCAGGTCAGCCGTTCGTTGCGCCTGGACCCGAGCGAGATCAAGTGGCGCTCCCAGCGCGGCCAGCGGCCGTGGCTGGCCGGCACGGTGATCGAACACATGTGCGCCTTGCTGGATGTCGCCGAACTGGCCGAGCTGATCGCCAGTGGTGCCGTCAAGAAGATGCAGCTGGGAAACAAATGATCGGTCGCGCAGACTGGCGCGATCGCACTGAGCACTCCGCCGACGGCGGTTTTTGAGGGTTAGGGGAATGAAAAAGACGTCTGGACAAGGTTCTGAAGATCCGATTCTGCAGTGGGTTACCTTCCGCCTGGACAACGAGTCCTACGGCATCAACGTGATGCAGGTCCAGGAAGTGCTGCGCTACACCGAGATCGCTCCGGTACCGGGCGCGCCGAGCTACGTGCTGGGCATCATCAACCTGCGCGGCAACGTGGTCACCGTGATCGACACCCGCCAGCGCTTCGGCCTGGTGCCGAGCGATGTCACCGACAACACCCGCATCGTCATCATCGAGGCGGACAAGCAGGTGGTGGGCATCCTGGTCGACAGCGTGGCCGAAGTGGTCTACCTGCGTCAGTCCGAAGTGGAAACCGCGCCGAACGTCGGTAACGAAGAGTCGGCCAAGTTCATCCAGGGCGTGTGCAACAAGAACGGCGAGCTGCTGATCCTGGTCGAGCTGGACAAGATGATGACCGAGGAAGAGTGGTCCGAGCTGGAGAACATCTGAGTTGATCCTGGAGGTAGCGGTTGTATTCCTGGCGTTGCTGTGGGCGCTGAGTGCCTGGCTGTTCGTCGGCTACAGCAAGCGCCAGCGCGAGCTGGCCTCGCAGCAGGCCCAAGGCGATGCGCTGCGTGATCAGCGCATCAAGGACCTGCACAAGCGTCTGGACGATTACCAGAACATGTCGGTGTCCATGGGTGAGGCCTTGCACGAGTTGCGTGCGACGGTCGCGCCGTTGCCGGAAAAACTGCTCCAGCTGGAACAGCGCGACCCCAACAGCCTGTCGTTCGCCCAGGCGGCGCGGCTGGTGGGAATGGGCGCCAGCGTCGACGAACTGACCCAGACCTGCGGTTTGACCCAGGCCGAGGCGGAGTTGATGAGCAAGTTGCACAAGGGCTGATCTATGCGGGCTGCGCTGCCTCTGTAGGAGCGTGGCTTGTCGTGTGACGAACCACCGCGAAGGACCGCAAAGCGGTCCCGGACCTCACCGCTATCGGGGACCGCTGCGCGGTCCTTCGCGGTGGTTCGTCACACGACAAGCCACGCTCCTACAGGTCGCTAGGTCACTTTGGCCCCGGCAACCGCTTCAGATCCGGCGTGATATCCCGTTCCACCGGCCCCTCATCGCAGAACCCCACCGGCACCTTGCCCTTCAACTGCCAGGCAAAGGCAATGATCTCCGCAATGGTCAGGTACAGCGCCTCGGGGATGCTGTCCCCCAGCTCCATGCGTGCCAGCAGGCGCACCAGCTCGGCGTTCTCGTAGATCGGCACTTCATGTTCGCGGGCACTCGCGAGGATGGCTTCTGCCAGCTCGTCATCGCCCTTCGCCGTGAGGGTAGGGGCCTGGGCGCCGTCGTAGCTCAGGGCGATGGCCTGGCGTGGTGGTGTCTTGCGGGTCATGCGTTCTCGTCCACCCAGCGTTGTTCCAGATGCGTGCGCGCCCCTTGCGGCGGGACGCCTTGATGGCAATGCAGTTCGCCGACATTCACCCCACGGGCGACCAGCCGCGCGCGCAGGTCGCCCAGCTCGCGCTCGATCAATGCCGCGGTCTCTGGGCGTTCCGCCCACAGTTGGCTGGACAGGGCGCCTTTGCTGATCTGCGCCTGGACCTGCAAGGGACCCAGTGGATGCAGGTCGAAGGCCAGGTCGATGCGCCAGAGCATCTCCAGCGGGTCGCGACGCTGGCGTTCCGGGTCGGCCTGCTGTTCCGGGGTTTCCTCGCGCTGCACCTTGACCTGCATTGGCATGAACTCTGGCCCCGTGCGCAGGGGGATTTCCGTTTGCCAGGTGGTCTGCAGGTTACCGTCCGGGGTCTTGCCGGTCTGTTCCAGGCTGGCCAGCTGATGGCTCTGCACCCGTGAAATGGCCGCTGCGGCGAGGCGCAGCAGGTGTTGCAGGTCGTCCTCGCCTTCGGTGCTCTGCAACAGGCGCGTCGGTAGCGGGAAGCCCCCCGGCGGCGTGCGCGGCGCCACCTGGCCCAACGCGCCGAGGGCGCTGCGCAGCATACCCGGCAGCGCTTGCGCCACGGCCGCGTTGTTCTGGGTGAACAGCACCCCACCGGGCACGTTCGGCAGCAGCTGGGCGATCAGGCGCACCACCTGGGCCTTGATGTCCGGCGCCACGCCGGCGCCGTTGAACAGCTTGGCCTCCAGGAAGGCGCCACTGTTGCCCAGGGCCTGGGCCGCCTGGCGCGCATCGCCGAACTGGCGGATATCCGGCAGGCTGCCCAGCAGCTTGTCGAGACTGGCGCGCACGTCCGCCGGCTGGCTGTCGTCGCGGGCAATCCGCTGCATGGCGCTCAGCAGGCCTTGCAGCGAGGCCTGGCGGTTCTGCTGGGCGCTGAGGTTCTGGGCGATGGCCATCTGGTCCTGGCGCCCGCTCAGCGGCACGAAGTTCAGTTGCTGGTCACCCATCACCCGGGCGCTGAGCAGGCTGCCCAGGGGCAGCGGGCGAGGGGAGTCGATGGCCAGGGTGGCGCCGGCCTGCGCGGTATTCAGCAGGCTGACCAGCGAGCGGTACAGCGGCGGCAGACCGGCGCCCTGCGCCTGCAACTGGGTGGTCAGGACCTTGCCCTGGACCAGCGTGCCCAGCGGCAGCTCGCGGGTATCGAGGCGGGTGAGGGTGGCGACATTGCTGGCGATGGCCTGCTGCAGGGTGAGGCTGAGCTGGTTGGCGCTGGGTTGGCTGACCAGCACCTGGGTGCCCTGGGCCAGGGGCAGGTTGGCGCTGGTCGCGACCATGGTCTCGCGACCATTTTGCTGCAGCAGCCTGATCAAAAGTTGGATGTCCTGGCCGACCTGGCGCAGCGAGACTACTTCACCCTTGGCCGTTTCACCTGGCGCCAGCAGGTCGGGCTGTTCCTGCAGCAGCTGCACCAGCGCTCCGGTCATGGCCGCGCCGCGGGCCTGTTGGGCGGCGGCGACCTGTGGGCCGAGGCTGTTTATTTCGCCTGTCATGGCTGTTGCGACCTGTTCAAATAGCCCTCTTTACAGTAGGACATGGCATGTATAATGCCGGCCGATTTCTTCCAGACCGGTCGGCCAGGTTTCCGTTGTCTCTATAACGGCCAGGTCCGTACCGACTTGAGACAGTCCCGAACCAACAAGGCGAATCTGTGACTCCTCATCTCCAAGCCGTGGGCCTGGCCTGCGAGCGCGACTGGCGAATGCTCTTCGAACACCTCGAACTGCGCGTGTGCCCCGGCGACATGCTGCAGATCAGCGGCCCCAACGGCAGTGGCAAGACCAGCCTGCTGCGCCTGCTCGCCGGCCTGATGCAGCCGACCCACGGCGAGATCCTGCTCGACGGCAAGCCACTCCGGGAGCAGGGCAGCGAACTGGCGCGCAGCCTGGTGTGGATCGGTCACGCCGCCGGGATCAAGGACCTGCTCACCCCCGAAGAAAACCTCACCTGGCTCTGCGCCCTGCACCGCCCGGCGACCCGCGCGGCGATCTGGCAGGCCCTGGAGGCCGTGGGCCTGCGCGGTTTCGAGGATGTGGCCTGCCACACCCTGTCCGCCGGTCAGCAGCGCCGCGTGGCCCTGGCCCGGCTGTACCTGGACAGCCCGCCGCTGTGGATCCTCGATGAGCCCTTCACCGCCCTCGACAAGCAGGGCGTGGCCCAGCTCGAAGCGCACCTGGCGCGGCATTGCGAGCAGGGCGGCATGGTGGTCCTGACCACCCACCACACGCTGGAGTGCAAGCCCTCCGGTTACCGCGATCTCAACCTGGGGCAGTGGGCGGCATGAGTGTATTCGTCCTGTTGTTGCGCCGCGAAGCGCGCCTGTTGTGCCGGCGTCCGGCGGAGCTGGCCAACCCGCTGGTGTTTTTCGCGATCGTCATCGCATTGTTTCCACTTGCGGTCGGTCCTGAGACACAATTGTTGCAAATTTTGTCTCCAGGATTAGTCTGGGTAGCCGCACTTTTATCCGTGCTGCTCTCGCTGGACGGGCTTTTCCGCAGTGATTTCGAGGATGGATCACTCGAACAGTGGGTCCTTTCGCCACACCCCCTGCCACTACTGGTACTGGCAAAGGTGCTGGCACACTGGATGTTTTCCGGGCTGGCACTGGTATTGTTGTCGCCGCTGCTGGCGGTGATGCTCGGATTGCCAGTGGAATGCCTGCCGGTTCTGCTGGCATCGCTCTTGCTCGGTACTCCGGTACTGAGCCTGTTGGGCGCCGTGGGTGCGGCCCTGACGGTCGGTTTGAAACGTGGTGGCCTGCTTCTGGCGCTGCTGATTCTGCCGCTATACATCCCGGTGTTGATCCTGGGCAGTGGCGCGCTACAAGCAGCAGTGCAAGCTATGCCGGCAACCGGATACCTGCTCTGGCTCGGCAGCCTGGCCGCCCTGGCAGTCACCCTTGCACCTTTCGCAATTGCCGCCGGCCTGAAGATCAGCGTCGGCGAATAACGAGGTCTGGGCCATGCCCAGCAAAGACCCTGGATGTACCGTGATGAAAAGCAGCGCAATAAGCTGGACATGGTTTCACAAGCTCGGTTCCCCCAAATGGTTCTACACCATCAGCGGCCGCCTGCTGCCCTGGCTGGCCGTCGCCGCGATCCTGCTGATCGGCAGTGGCGTGGTCTGGGGCCTGGCCTTCGCCCCGCAGGATTACCAGCAGGGCAACAGCTTCCGGATCATCTACATCCATGTGCCGGCGGCGATGCTGGCGCAGTCCTGCTACGTCATGCTCGCGGTGTGCGGGGTGGTCGGGCTGGTCTGGAAGATGAAGATCGCCGACGTCGCCCTGCAGAGCGCCGCGCCCATCGGCGCCTGGATGACCGCGGTGGCGCTGGTCACCGGGGCCATCTGGGGCAAGCCGACCTGGGGTAGCTGGTGGGTCTGGGATGCCCGCCTTACGTCCATGCTCATCCTGCTTTTCCTGTACTTCGGTCTGATTGCCCTCGGCCACGCCATCAGCAATCGTGACAGCGCGGCCAAGGCCTGCGCGGTGCTGGCCATCGTCGGGGTGATCAACATCCCGATCATCAAGTACTCGGTGGAGTGGTGGAACACCCTGCACCAGGGCTCGACCTTCACCCTCACGGAAAAACCGGCGATGCCGGCGGAGATGTGGTTGCCGCTGCTGCTCACGGTGCTCGGCTTCTACTGTTTCTTCGGCGCCGTGCTGCTGCTGCGCATGCGCCTCGAAGTGCTCAAGCGCGAAGCCCGCGCCAGCTGGGTCCGCGAAGAAGTGCTGAACAGCCTGGGAGGCGCACGATGAGCTTCGCATCCTTCGGCGAGTTTCTCGCCATGGGCCATCACGGCCTGTATGTCTGGTCGGCCTACGGCATCTGCCTGGCGGTCCTGGCCATCAACGTCGCCGCGCCCCTGCTGGCGCGCCGGCGTTACCTGCAAGCTGAGGCGCGCCGTCTGCGCCGGGAGAACGCCAAGTGAATCCGCAACGCAAGAAGCGCCTGTTCATCATCCTCGGCCTGCTCGCCGGCGTCGGTGTCGCCGTCGGTCTGGCCCTCAGCGCGCTGCAGGAAAACATCAACCTGTTCTACACCCCGACCCAGATCGCCAACGGCGAAGCGCCGCTGGATACCCGCATCCGCGCCGGCGGCATGGTGGAGAAGGGCTCGGTGCAGCGTTCCAGCGACTCCCTGGACGTGCGTTTCGTGGTCACCGATTTCAACAAGTCGGTGCCGATCACCTACCGCGGCATCCTTCCCGACCTGTTCCGCGAAGGCCAGGGCATCGTCGCCCTCGGCAAGCTGAATGGCGAAGGTGTGGTGGTGGCCGATGAAGTGCTGGCCAAGCACGACGAGAAATACATGCCGCCGGAAGTCACCAAGGCCCTCAAGGAAAGCGGGCAGACGGCCTCTGGAGCACCCGCGCAATGAACGCCTCGCTGATCATTCCCGAACTCGGCCAGTTGTCGATGATCCTGGCCATCTGTTTCGCCTGCGTGCAGGCCAGCGTGCCGCTGCTCGGCGCCTGGCGCGGCGACAGCCTGTGGATGAGCCTGGCGCGGCCGGCGGCCTGGGGGCAGTTCGCCTTCCTGGCGTTCGCCTTCGCCTGCCTGACCCATGCGTTCATGACCGACAACTTCTCGGTCGCCTACGTCGCCAGCAACTCCAACAGCGCCTTGCCCTGGTACTACAAGTTCAGCGCGGTGTGGGGCGCCCACGAGGGCTCGCTGCTGCTCTGGGCGCTGATCCTCGGTGGCTGGACCTTCGCCGTGTCGATCTTCTCGCGGCAACTGCCGCAGGTCATGCTGGCCCGCGTGCTGGCGGTGATGGGCATGATCAGCGTCGGCTTCCTGTCGTTCCTGATCGTCACCTCCAACCCGTTCCAGCGTCTGTTGCCGCAGATGCCCGGCGATGGTCGCGACCTCAATCCGCTGCTGCAGGACATCGGCCTGATCGTCCACCCGCCGATGCTGTACATGGGCTACGTCGGTTTCTCCGTGGCCTTCGCCTTCGCCATCGCCGCGCTGCTCGGTGGTCGGCTCGATGCCGCCTGGGCGCGCTGGTCGCGGCCGTGGACCATCGTCGCCTGGGCCTTCCTCGGCATCGGCATCACCCTCGGTTCCTGGTGGGCGTACTACGAACTGGGCTGGGGTGGCTGGTGGTTCTGGGACCCGGTGGAAAACGCCTCGTTCATGCCCTGGCTGGTGGGCACGGCGCTGATCCACTCGCTGGCGGTCACGGAAAAACGCGGGGTGTTCAAGAGCTGGACGGTGCTGCTGGCCATCGCCGCGTTCTCCCTGAGCCTGCTGGGCACCTTCCTGGTTCGTTCCGGGGTGCTGACCTCGGTACACGCCTTTGCCTCCGATCCGGAGCGCGGGATCTTCATCCTGTTCTTCCTGCTCGCCGTGGTCGGCGGTTCGCTGACCCTGTTCGCCCTGCGCGCGCCGGTGGTCAAGAGCCAGGTCGGCTTTGCCCTGTGGTCCCGCGAGACACTGCTGCTGGGCAACAACCTGGTGCTGGTGGTGGCGGCCTCGATGATTCTGCTCGGCACCCTCTATCCGCTGGTGCTGGATGCCCTGACCGGGGCCAAGCTGTCGGTCGGCCCGCCGTATTTCGATGCCCTGTTCATTCCGCTGATGGCGCTGCTGATGGTGGTCATGGCGGTGGGCGTGATCGTGCGCTGGAAGAACACCCCGGGGCGCTGGCTGGCCGGTATGCTCACCCCCGTGCTGGTGGGCAGCGCGGTGCTGGCGCCGATCTGCGGCCTGCTGGTGGATGACTTCGACTGGCCGGTGCTGACCACCTTCGCTCTGGCCGCGTGGATCGTCCTCGGCGGCGTGCGCGACATCTTCGACAAGACCCGCCACAAGGGCCTGTTCAAGGGCCTCCGCGGCCTCAACCGCAGCTACTGGGGCATGCACCTTGCCCACCTGGGCCTGGCGGTCTGCGCCCTGGGCGTGGTGCTGTCGAGCAACAACAGCGCCGAGCGCGACCTGCGCATGGCGCCGGGCGAGTCGGTGGAACTGGGCGGCTATCACTTCGTCTTCGAAGGCGCCAAGCACTTCGAAGGGCCCAACTTCACTTCCGACAAGGGCACCGTGCGGATCCTCGAAGACGGTCGCGAAATCAGCGTGCTGCACCCGGAAAAACGCCTGTACACCGTGCAGCAGTCGGTGATGACCGAGGCCGGGATCGACGCCGGTTTCACCCGCGACCTCTACGTGGCCCTCGGCGAGCCCCTGGAAAACGGTGCCTGGGCGGTACGGGTGCACGTCAAGCCGTTCGTCCGCTGGATCTGGCTGGGCGGCCTGCTCACCGGCCTTGGCGGCTTCCTCGCGGCGCTGGATCGCCGTTATCGAATCAAGGTCAGGACCAAGGTGCGGGATGTCCTCGGTCTGGAAGGAGCGACTGCATGAAGCGTTGGATCATGGTGCTGCCACTGGCGGTATTTCTGCTGGTGGCGGTGTTTCTCTACCGTGGCCTGTACCTCGACCCGGCCGAATTGCCGTCGGCGATGATCGGCAAGCCGTTCCCGGCCTTCGCCCTGGCCAACGTTCAGGGTGACCGCCAGCTGACCGAGGCCGACCTGAAAGGCAAGCCGGCGCTGGTCAACGTCTGGGCGACCTGGTGCGTGTCGTGCAAGGTCGAGCACCCGGTGCTGAACAAGCTGGCCCAGCAGGGCGTGGTGATCTACGGGGTCAACTACAAGGACGTCAATGCCGACGCCCTGAAGTGGCTGGCCGAGTTCCACAACCCCTATCTGCTGGACATCCGCGACGAGCAGGGCAGCCTCGGCCTGGACCTGGGGGTCTACGGCGCGCCGGAAACCTTCTTCATCGACGCCAAGGGCATCATTCGCGACAAGTACGTCGGCGTGATCGACGAGACCGTCTGGCGCGAGAAGCTGGCGCCGGTCTACCAGGCTCTGGTCGACGAGGCCAAGCCATGAAGCGCTGGCTGGCAGCGGCCGTGCTCGGCCTGAGCCTGTGCGGCGTGGCCCGGGCGGCCATCGATACCTACCAGTTCGCCGACGAGGCCGAACGCCAGCGCTACCGCGAGCTGACCAAGGAACTGCGCTGCCCCAAGTGCCAGAACCAGGACATCGCCGACTCCAACGCGCCCATCGCCGCCGACCTGCGTCGGGAAATCTTCCGCATGCTCGGCGAAGGCAAGAGCAATCAGCAGATCGTCGACTTCATGGTCGATCGCTACGGCGATTTCGTCCGCTACAAGCCGGCCCTGACCGCGAAGACCTGGCTGCTCTGGTTCGGCCCGGCGGCGCTGCTGCTGGGCGGTATCGGCGTCATGGCGGTGATCGTGCGCAAGCGCCGGGTACCGGCGGGCAATGGCTCGGCCGACCTTTCTTCCGAGGAGCGCGAGCGCCTCGCCAAACTGCTGGACAAAGAACAGAACCATGACTGATTTCTGGCTCGCTGCAGGCCTGCTGTTGCTGGTAGCCCTGAGCTTTCTGCTGATTCCGGTGTTGCGTGGCCGTCGTGCGCAGCAGGAAGAAGACCGTACCGCCCTCAACGTCGCCCTGTACCAGGAGCGCGTTGCCGAACTGCAGGCCCAGGGCGAGGAGGGCGTGCTCAACGCCGAACAACTGGCCCGTGGCCGCGACGAAGCCGCGCGCGAACTGCTGGCCGACACCGAGAACGCCGAACAGTCGCGCAGCGCGAGGCTGGGCAAGGCCCTGCCGCTCCTTGCCGCCGTCCTCGTGCCGCTGATGGCGGTGGGGCTGTACCTGCATTACGGTGCCAGCGACAAGGTCGCCCTGACCCAGGAGTTCGCCCAGGCGCCACAGTCGCTGGAAGACATGACCTCGCGCCTGGAGCGCGCCGTCGCCGCCCAGCCGGACAACGCCGAGGGCCTGTACTTCCTCGGTCGCGCCTATATGGCCCAGGAGCGTCCGGCGGACGCGGCGAAGGCCTTCGAGCGCGCCGTGGGCGTTGCCGGTCGTGCCCCTGAGCTGCTCGGCCAGTGGGCCCAGGCGCTGTACTTTGCCAACAACAAGCAGTGGACCGCGCAGTTCCAGGCGCTGACCGACGAAGCGCTGAAGGCCGATCCGAAGGAAGTCACCAGCCTCGGTCTGCTGGGCATCGCCGCCTTCGAGGGCGAGCGTTACCAGGAAGCCATCGATTACTGGAACCGTCTGCTGGCGCAACTGCCGGAAGGCGACAGCTCGCGCAGCGCGCTGCTCGGCGGCATCGACAAGGCCAGGGAAAAACTCGCCGCGGGGCAGGGCAAGGCGTCCGCGCCGGTGGCGGCGTCGGCGGCGAAGCTGACCGTGCGGGTCGAACTGGCCGATGCCCTGAAGGACAAGGTCAAGCCGGACGACACCGTGTTCATCTTCGCCCGTGCCAGTTCCGGCCCGCCCATGCCGCTGGCGGCCAAGCGGGTCACCGTGGCGCAGTTGCCGATCGAGGTCGAGCTGAGCGACAGCGACGCGATGATGCCCAACATGAAACTGTCGAGCTTTCCTGAAGTCCAACTGATGGCGCGCATCTCCCGTGCCGGCCAGCCCACCAAGGGCGAATGGGTCGGCAGCGGCTCGCCCCTGGCGAGCGACACCCGGGCGCCGCAACACCTGACCATCGATCGACCGGACCTATAAGAGAGTTTCCATGAACAGCACCGTACGCCTGACCCTGATTTCGCTGGCCCTGGGGTTGAGCGCATGTACGGTGCATCCGCCGCAGCACGAGCGCGAAACGCTGCCGCCGATCGAACCCGCCCCGCGACCGGGCCCGGTGATCAAACCGGGTCCGAGCGTGCCCAAGCCCACCATCACCCCGACACCCAAACCCATGCCGCGGACGTCCGCCAGCTTCGCCCCGCCACCCGGGGGCGCCAGCCACTGGGATCCGAAGCTCGGCGTGTATGTGCTCGAAGGCAAGAAAAACACCTTCTACCGTCAGCGCACCTACTACCGCTGGAACGACGGTTGGAGCTGGTCGACCAATCCCGAAGGCCCGTGGCAGGACACCGACTCCAGTGGCGTGCCAGGCGGTCTGGGACGCGCGTTCGGCCAGTAATGCCGGCATAATGCCCCCTCGCTTGTTGCCCGGGAGGCTGAAATGACGAAGACGGTACTGGTGCTGGTGGAAACGGTCGATGACTATCTGCCCCTGCTGGACGACCACGGTTACCGCCTGATCTACGCCAAGACCCCGACCCTGCGTGCCGAGTCCATTGCCCGGCATGCCGCCGAGATCGACGTGGTGCTGACCCGTGGGCCTTTGGGCATCACCGCCGAGGAAATCGCGGCGTTGCCGGCCTTGCGCCTGGTTTGCGTGATCGGTGCCGGTTACGAGCAGGTCGACCTGGTCGCCGCCGCGGCACGCGGTATCGTCGTCACCAATGGCGCCGGCGCCAATGCCTCGGCGGTGGCGGATCACGCCATGGCCTTGCTGTTCGCCGTGGTCCGCGATATCGCCCAGGCCGATGCCACCACCCGCCTGGGCCAGTGGAACCGGGTGATCAGCCCGTCGCTGGCGGGCAAGCGCCTGGGCATTCTCGGCCTGGGCGCGGTGGGACTGGCCATCGCCAGGCGCGGGGCGCTGGGTTTCGACATGCAGGTGAGCTATCACAACCGTTCGCGTCGTGACGACGTGCCGTATCGGTACTGCGAGAGTGTGCTGGCGCTGGCGCGCGAGTCCGATTTCCTCATCGTCGCCACGCCGGGCGGGGCCACTACCCGGGCGCTGGTAGGGCGCGAGGTGCTGGATGCGCTGGGGCCACAGGGCTTTCTGGTGAATATCGCCCGGGCCAGCGTGGTGTCCACCGCCGAGATGGTCGCGGCGCTGCGCGAAGGGCGGATCGCCGGGGCCGGACTGGATGTGTTCGACGACGAACCGTCGGTGCCGGATGAACTGAAGCAACTGGGCAACGTGGTGCTGACCCCGCACGTCGCCGCGCAGACTCCGGAGGCGGCGCGGGACATGGTCGTGCTGGTGTTGAAGAACCTGCAGGCGTTCTTTGCCGGGGAGCCGGTGTTGACTCCGGTCACTCAGTAGTCGTCAAGGCATGCCATCGAAAACCGGGCGCCCGAATCATCGGGGCCCGGTTTTTCATTGGGGAGCTTTATTGGTCGGCAGCGAAGTATTCGAAGGTCGCATCGCCGCTGGGTACCGTAGGCAAGGTGATCTTGATGATCGGCAGGTTGATTCCGGTCTTGCTGAGAAACCGCTGTTTGTTCTTGCGGGCATCCGCCAGTCCGTCTGGCAAGGCGTAAAAGAATGCCTGTATCGGCAGGACCCTGCCTTGACCAGCGCTCCACACTTTCAGCACCAGTTCGTTCTGTTGGTCGAAGTAGGCAGAGTTCAGCCGCTTGGCTTCCAGTGCGGCGTAGAAGTTGGGGCCGGCGTAGTTATTGATCTCGTCGCTGACGTTGAAGCCGCAGATATGCAAGCCTGCTGTACCGGGCGGGTACTGGCTTGCCCACTGGGCTCCGGTTTTTACACCGACCTTGTCGCAGGGGGCGCTGGAGGCGATGTTGGAGTACATGCCGCAGGCTGTCTGGGTGGTGCGGTAGTCCGTCGCGGCATCCATGGGGAAATGGCACAGAACCGGGATGTCGATCTTGTCCGCGGGGGCGCCGAATATTGGATAGAACACATAGCCGTTGGGTGTGGTCGAGCTCCAGGCGAAGCGTCTGAAATTGTTGTCCTTGCGCAAGAAGGAAAATGATACGGCTCCCTTGGCAATGGCGGTTGGGCTGGGGTCCCAAGTGTCGTAGTTGTCCCCGTAGGTGGTTACACGAAGGATTATTCCGGCACAGAGGAACGCGGGCATGCTATCTGATCCGCAGTTGTCCGCGATGTTGCGATAACGCTCGGTCAGCGCTGCGGCCGTTGCCGGGCCGTTGACCACCACCTGGGTTACCGAACTACCGGTATCCGCAGGCTGGTCTGGCAGGGAAGTGCAGGCACCGAGCAGCACTGAAATCAGTAAGAACAGATACTTTTTCATGGCAGGTTCCCTACGCGGAAAATAGCAGTTCCAACTGTCGCGAGTGGGCGGCAGGAGATGTGTCAAACACAGGTGAGTTCGAGCCGGAGTCAATATAGGCAGGAGCCCGCGTCGGCAACAACTGACAAAAATATCAGGGACCAGTCGATTTCTGATCGTATGGACGGCAGTTGCAAGTGGTCGCCAGCAGGTGTCTGCACGCGGCTGAATATCCCGCGAAAAGTTCGCTACGCTTGCTTGGTTATCGCCTGCCAGTCTGCTGGAACGTTCTCGACAAGGAGCTATTGAAATGCCCTCTACCTACCACGGCAGTTGCCTGTGCAACGCCATCCAGCTCAGCGTCACCCTCGACGACAACAGTGTCGGCGCCTGCCATTGCAGCATGTGCCGGAAATGGAACGGCGGCCCGCTGCTCACCGTGCACAGCAGCCAGGCCCCGCAGTTCAGCGGTGCCCAGCCGACGGTGTTCGACTCCTCCGCCTGGGCCGAGCGGGGTTTCTGTGCCAGGTGCGGCAGCCATCTGTTCTACCGCCTCAAGGGCGGTAATTTCTTCGCCATCCCGGTGGGCGTGCTGGACGGCGAGCACGCCTGGGATTTCAACCTGCAGGTGTATATCGACGAGAAACCGTCGTACTACTGCTTCTCCAACCCGACGCAGAACATGACCGGCGCCGAAGTGGTGGCGCAGTTCAGCTAGTGGCCTGCGCGGCCGGCCGATAGCACCAGTGCCAGGGCTCGTATCGATAGCCCATGGCATTGCCCCGCGGGTAGGACAGGTAGAAGCCGAACCGTTCGGCATGCTGCTTCAGCCATTCGAAGGCCGCGCTGTGCTCGAATTCCGCTTCCAGTGAGTTGATGTCCACCGCCCGGCCCGTGTGGTGCTCGCTGCAGCCGGGCGGGGCGCTGCTCTGCAGGATCTGCTCCAGGCTCTGCTGCTTGTCCAGTTTGTAGCGAATGATCCTGGCCTGGTATTCGATGCTGCGAAACGCCGAAACCAGCCACAGTTCCACGTGGTCCCGCGCCGCGGCGGCGCGCAACTGGCGCCAGGCCGCGGCGGCTTCCGGTTCCAGCTCGAAACGGCGACCGTCCTCGTCGATCTCGGCAATGGCCAGCACTCGTGCTTCGGGGTATTCACTGAAGCCACGGGCAGTCAGCAACTCCTCGCCGATCCCCAGCTCCTCGCATAGCGCCCTGCTTTTCTCGTTCATTGTTATGTTCCTTGCGACGCGTGTCGGGTGATCCTAGCTGATCGCGATTACTTTGCTTTGACGCGTTTCGGGTGCGCGGCGTCGCGTCAGCACGATACTGAGCGCGCTGTTGTTGCAAATTACTGATATTCCTGCGAAAAGGCTGCGACATAGGTCACATCCCGGGAAAAGAGGCCAAGCATGAGCGAATTGCAGATCACTGACGTCCAGCTGGGCGACGGCAAGGAAGTGGTCAAGGGTGCCCTGATCACGACCCACTACACCGGTACGCTGGCCGACGGCAGCGTGTTTGACTCCTCCCATCAGCGTGGCAAGCCGTTCCAGTGCGTGATCGGTACCGGCCGGGTGATCAAGGGCTGGGACATCGGCCTGATGGGCATGAAGGTCGGTGGCAAGCGCAAGCTGTTCGTCCCGGCGCAGCTGGGTTATGGCGAGCGCAAGATGGGTTCGATTCCGCCGAATTCGGACCTGTATTTCGAGATCGAAGTACTGGAAGTGCTGACTCGCGATGACTGAGGCCGGCGTCTTAATTTGGTAACACCGGGTCGGTAGATTCACTTCCAGCTTAAGGACAAGCGCCCCACGGACAGAACCAATTGGGCCTGCTGCACTCTAAGGACGCCCGACTCCACGGAAGGAACGACAGACAGGGATGCCCCGCGGCTACGGCCGCGGGGCAGCACTGGACGGGCCAGCACCACGTCTTCGTTCTCAAGGGTTTCTCATGAAGTTCTCCGTGACCTTCCTCGCGCGCCGCCAGGCGCTGCTGTGCTGTGCGCTCGCCGCGTGTGCCACGCTGCTCGGCTTCACTACCTTCGACAGTTTCGCCAGGCCGGTCGATGGCACCCAGACCCTGGTTTTCCTGCGCCATGCGGAAAAGCCCGGCGAAGGCCTTGGCCAGTTGAACTGCCAGGGACTGAATCGCGCCCTCGATCTGGCCACCCTGCTGCCGGAGAAATTCGGCAAGGCCGACTATGTCTTTGCCGCCGATCCGACCCGCGAGGTGGAGGAGGGGAGCAACGACGACAGCTACAGCTATCTGCGGCCGCTGATGACCATCAGTCCCAGCGCGATCAAGCTCGGCCTGCCGGTCAACATCGACTACGGGGCCAATGACACCAATGCCCTTGCTCGCGAACTCACCAGCAACAAGTACCGCAACTCGACGGTGTATACGGCCTGGTCCCATGGCTATCTTCCGGATCTGATCAACGCAGTGGCCGGCAAGGCGCTGGGGGAGGAGCGGGTGATTACCAAGGACTGGGAGAACAGCGATTTCGACTCGCTGTACGTGCTGACCCTGACCTGGCGCGATGGCAAGGCGACGATGCTGAGCCGGAATGTGAAGCAGGGGCTGGATGGGGGAGAGGTGAGTTGTCCGAAGGCTGGGGTTTGATCCACTGCCGTCGGCTCACACCTGCTGCCTGAAGGGAGGCCACCGCCCGTAGTCATGACCCGGGCGATGGCTGGCTCACGACGTTACAGCAGCTTGCGTTGTACCGCTTCGTCCAGCGTGCTGCGGGTCAGGGCACGGACCACATCGCGGGTGTCGGCCTGGAACGGCAGGCCGACGACCAGCACCAGTTGCATCCAGGTACGCACTGACTCGCTCTTGCTGACGCGGCCGATCTCCTTGCCGTCCTTGTCCTTGAACACTGTTTCCAGGGTGAAGGTGTTCTTCGCCGTGGTCGGGATCAGGAACAGGGTGAAACCGGTGAGAAAGGCCGACACCGGGACGAACTGCTCATGGTTGGTCAGGGTCGATTCGGCGTACAGGTCCGACTCGCCTTTCTGCGTGCTGACCCGGGCGAAGCGACCGGACTGCTGGAAGGTCTCGCTGATCGCCTGTTCCCACAACTCGGCCGGTTTGCCGCCGGCGGCACTGGCGGGAGAATCGTTGACCTGGTACAGCGAGGTGGTTTGCAGGTAGGCGTTGGGCTTCGCTGCCGGGGTGCTGGCGGCCGGCGGCCAGGTGCCGACCGGGGCCAGGTCGCCGGTAGGGTAGGAGACGCAGCCACCGAGCATTACCACGCCCAGCAACAGAGCTTGTTTGAAGAGGTTCATGAGGCGATTCCTGAATTAACGTTTGGCCAGTTGCGTGGTGGCGTTGTCCAGCAGTTCGCCGACCAGTTGCGTGAGCTGCTTGCCGCCCATGATGGTCGGCGTCCAGTAGTCGCTGCCGTACAGGCCAACGTTGTGCTCGAACTTGATCTGGTCCCGGGCGCGGGCCAGTTCGACGCCGTTGCGGTCGACGATCACCAGATCTCCGGCGAGGTCGAAGCGGTCGACGTAGATCGGGCCATTGACCCAGATCCACAGGGTCAAGGTCAGCAGGGCACCGGGGAAGTAGCCCGGGTGCGGTGCGCGATGTCCCTTGAGCGAGGTCATGTCGAGCTTGAGCAGCACGTCCTGTTCCTCCAGGCGCGTGGGATACCGGCTCATGGCATGGAAGTAGCCGGCCCTGTCGACGTAGCGGTCGAGCTCGGTGGTCAGCGCTCGACCGACGGCCTTGCGCGTGGCCTCGTCGAGACCCGGTGCGGACACCACCACATCGGCGATCTGCGCGGTGCGTGGGCTGGCGGCGGTAACGGGATGGGCAGGGGGCGCGATCGGGCCGGTGACGTTGAAGGACACGCAACCGGTCATCGCCAGCAGGGCCGCCAGGGTGGTGGCCCGGAGAAGGGTACTTGGCACAGGACTTCCTTGTGAGAGTAAAAACCTGAGGAGCATGACGGCGGCGTTGAGGCAAACTTTAGTGTGGGTGATATCAAAATAATATCTTTTTTCCCGCAGGGCTCCTCTCTAAGCTGACAGCGTCTTGCGAAACGGATGACGGACATGACCCAGCGAGTAACGGTGATCGGTGGCGGTGTCATCGGACTTTCCACAGCCTACGCCCTGGTCCGCGAAGGCTTCGACGTCGACCTGATCGAAGCCCGCGAACAACTTGCCAGCGGCGCCAGTTTCGCCAATGGCGGACAGCTCTCCTATCGCTACGTGGCACCCCTGGCCGACGCCGGCGTGCCCTGGCAGGCGCTGGGCTGGATGCTGCGCGGGGACTCGCCCCTGCGCCTGCGGCCGCGGCTCGATCTGGCGCAATGGCGCTGGATGCTGGCTTTCCTCGTTGCCTGCCGTGGCTCGGTCAACCGGACCAATGCCGCACGCCTGCTGCGCCTGGCCCTGCACAGCCAGCAGACCCTGCAGCAGTGGCGCGAGGAAGATGGGCTCGACGGCTTCGCCTGGCGCCGCAATGGCAAGCTGGTTGTCTTTCGCGATCGGCACAGTTTCGCTGTCGCGCGGGATCGTGCCGACGCTCGGCATCAGCAGATTGTCGATGGCTATGAACTCGGCACACTGGAGCCGGCGCTCGATCCGTCGGTTTTCATCGGTGGGATCTTCACGGCAAGCGAAGAAGTCGGCGACTGCCACGCCTTCTGCCTGACCCTGGCCGAGCGTCTGCGGGCGTCGGGCCGTTGCCGGTTGCATCTGGGCCAACCCGTGACCCGACTCATTCCGCGCGGAGAAAAAGTCGAGGCGTTGCAACTGGGCGACAGGACCATGCCGGTGGAGCACCTGGTCCTCTGCGCCGGCTACCGCGCCTCGCAATTGGGACTGCCGGGTTTGCATCTGCCGGTGTATCCGCTCAAGGGCTACAGCCTGAGCATGCCGGCGGGCCCGCGAGCGCCGCAGCTGAGCATCACCGACTATGACCGCAAGACGGTCTATGCGCGGATCGATCAGCAACTGCGCGTCGCGGCGATGGTGGATATCGTCGGCTTCGACGAGACGCCGGACCCGTTGCGCCTGGCCAGTCTGCGACGGCTGGCGCAAGCGGCGTTTCCCGACGCCGGGGACCACCATCAGGTGCGGGAGTGGGCCGGCATGCGCCCGGCCACTCCCACCGGCGTGCCGCTGCTGGGAGACAGCGGCTACCGGAATCTCTGGCTCAATCTCGGACACGGCGCCCTCGGTTTCACCCTCGCCAGCGGCAGCGCGCAACTGCTGGTGGAGCGGATCGCCGGGCGCACGTCCGCGCTCAGCGTCTAGCGCCCGAAGTGCGCCGGCCAGCCGATGATGCGCTTGGTCCGCGGCGTGGCGTAGGTGCGGCTCTTCGACGTCGACAGCCCCAGTTGCACCAGCGACTCGGCCATTTTCACCGCCGCGCTGACGCCATCCACCACCGGCACGCCGGTGCGCTGGCGGATCTGCTCGTCGAGGCCGGCCATGCCGCCGCAACCGAGGCAGATCACTTCCGCCTTGTCCTCGCGCACCGCCAGTTCGGCCTGCCGGACGATGGCTTCGAGGGCGCGCTCCGGTTGTTCCTCCAGCTCCAGCACGGCCATGCCGCTGGCTCGCACGGAGGCGCAGCGGTCGTACAGGCCGGAGAGTTTCAGGCGGTCCTCGATCAGCGGCACGGTGCGGTCGAGGGTGGTGACCACCGAGTAGGCGTGGCCGAGGTACATGGCGGTGCTGGCGGCGGCGTCGGTGATGTCCACCACCGGCACCTTCAACAGCTCCTGCAGTCCTTCGCGGCCGTGTTCGCCGTAGCCGGCCTGGATCACCGCGTCGTAGGGACCGTCATAGGCCAGCACGCGGTCCATGACGGCGATGGCGGCCAGGTAGCTTTCGAAATTGCCTTCCACCGAATCGGCGCCGAAGTAGGGGGTCAGGCCGATGATCTCGGTGCCCGGCGCGGCGACCGCCTGGGCTTCGCGGGCGATGGCCTGGGTGATGGCCTCGGTGGTGTTGACGTTGACGATCAGGATACGCATGTAGGGTTCTCGCAGAGGCAGTGACGGCCCGGCAGTCCCGGGCCGAAAAAGGACGATCAGTGGCTGACGCTGTCGACGGCGATGGACTCGCCGCTGACATCGGCGTAGTGCCGGTTGCGTGGAGCCATCAGCAGGTAGAGCAGGCCGGCGATGCTCGCGCCGATCATCCAGGAGAATGGCGCGAGGGTTTCGAAGTTGGGCACCAGGGCCAGGACGATGGCCAGCAGCGCGGCGGGAATGAAGGCGGCGATCGCCCGCGGGTTGACGCCGCGGCGGTAGTGGTAGGCGCCGTTCGGATCTTCGCTGTACAGCTCGGGCACGTTGACCCGACCGCGGCGCACCAGCCAGTAGTCGACCATGATCACCCCGTACAGCGGGCCGAGCAGGGCGCCGAGACCGGAGAGGAAGTACATGATCACCAGCGGGCTGTTGTAGAGGTTCCACGGCAGGATCAGCACGGCGAGGGTGGCGCTGATCATCCCGGCGCGACGGAAGTTGAGCAGGCGTGGCGCCAGGTTGCTGAGGACGAACGCCGGGGCGACGAAGTTGGCCATGATGTTCACCGCCACGGTGACGATCAGGAAGGCCAGGCAGCCGAGCACGAGGAACAAGGTGTTGGGAATGCTGGCGATGATCTGCGTCGGGCTGTCGATGATCTGGCCGTTGATGCTGAACTGCGCGCCGCACAGCAGCACGGAGATCACCGCGAAGGCCAGGATGTTCACCGGCAGGCCCCAGAAGTTGCCGGAGCGGATGGTCTTGCGGCAGGGCGAGGAACGGGCGAAGTCGCAGAAGTTCAGCACCAGGGTGCCGTAGATCGCCAGCCACAGTGCGCCACCGGCGAAGATGTTGTGCCACATGGCGGCGCCCGTCAGCGGTTCGCGCACCGACCAGGCGATGTCGAAGCCGGCCTGGGTGTACATCCACGCGGCCAGGCAGGTCACGGTGAGGAGGATCACCGGGCCGGCGAAGGCCTCGTAGCGCCGCACCATCTCCATGCCGTAGGCGAGGATCACCAGTTGCACCAGCCAGATCGCCACGAAGCATACCCAGCCGAGGCTGGACAGGCCGAGGATGGCGTCCTGGTCATAGGCGGCGAGGCTCGGGGCGACGGCGGTGAGCAATACGCGCAGGACCACCGAGGCCAGGTAGGTCTGGATGCCGAACCAGGCGATGGCGATCACCGCGCGGATCAGCGCCGGGATCTGCGCGCCGTGGATGCCGAAGGCGATCCGGCTCATCACCGGGAACGGCACGCCGGTCTTCTGTCCCATGTAGCCGGACAGGTTCATGAAGAAGTACACCAGCGCCGCGCCGATCCCCAGCGACAGGAGGATCTGCCAGCCGCCCAGGCCCATGGCGTAGAGCCCCATGGCGAAGGAGTAGTTGGCGATGTTGTGCACATCGTTGGTCCACAGGGCGAAGATGCTGTAGCGGCCCCAGCGCCGACCCTCGGCCCTGGTCGGGGCGAGGTCGTGGTTGTGCAGGCGGGGGCTGAGGGTCACGGGGTGTTGCGGCTGCGTCGACGGTTCGGGGGTAGACGAGGAAAAGTCCAGTTCAGTCTTGTTGTAGAGACTCATGCTCATTCCGGCGTGCTCCTGATACTCGTGGCGTGGCGTGGCGTGGCGGGGCCTGGTCGATAAACCACGAGAACCAATTGGTTAGGGGCATTCCGCTACCCGGCGACGGCAGGTGGGCGGATCTAGTGTGCTCTGGATTTCACAAAACTGTATACAAAGCACGAGCAGAGGTAAGCCAGTTCCATGCCACGGAAAGTTCAACCGGAGTTTGGCTATGTTGTTGAAGTTGTTTGTATTTTTTGTAAGTTGATGAAATTGAAAAGTTATAAATTGACCGAATAAACAGGATTTATTTTTTGAAGGCGTTGAATGCTGATCGAATGGTCAAATTAGTTGAGGCGGGGGATGTAACGTTATGGGGCGTGATTTGGAAAAATTGCACACAAAAATGGCACTTAAAGTTACATGAGTGTGTACAGTTTTTGGGTTGGCGCCGTTCCACTGTGTGGAGATTCACCGAAACGTCGGACCGCCGCGATTGGGCGCGAAGCGGCCATAAACCCTGTATCCCGGGTGTCTCAGAGGAAACCGGGACTCAGGGTTTACGACGGCTTCGCCGCCGATCGCGTGGTCCGCCATCGCGGATAAATCCGCTCCTACACCGATCGTGGTATGCCTGCCATCTCAATCCATCGGCGGCAGCCGCCGCTTCACCGGGGTCTTCTTGACGATCGCGGTACTCGTCTCGGCATGGCTGTTGAGCTTGTCCAGCAAGGTATCCAGCTGTTCCATCGAGCGCACATGCAGGCGCGCGATGAAGCAGTCGTCGCCGGTCACCTTGTCGCATTCGGTGAACTCGGGAATGGCGATGATCTGCCGCTCCACTTCATGCAGCTGTCCCGGCAACGGGCGAATCCGCACGATGGCCTGCAACTGGTAGCCGAAGCTGCGCGCATCCACCTCCACGGTGTAACCCTTGAGCACCCTGCGTTCCTCCAGGCGGCGCAGGCGTTCGCTGACGCTCGGCGCGGACAGCCCGGTGAGGCTGGCCAGGGCTTTCAGCGAGCGCCGCGAATCCTCCATCAGGGCATTGAGCAGCAGTTGGTCGATGGCATCGGTCATGGTCAACGGGCCTCGTCAGGCGAATTTGAAAAATGACCTTGATAACAAAGGTCAATGAACGCTCAGGCCTTGTTTATCCGCTGGAACGGCCCGGAGCACCATCGTCATACTCTGTCACATCTACTGGGAGGTGCGTGATGGACAATTCGCTGCGTCGCGGTTCGCTGGAAATGATCGGTGCCATGCTGATCTCCGGGACCATTGGCTGGTTCGTGCTGGTTTCCGGGCAACCGGTGCTGGATGTGGTGTTCTGGCGCTGCGTGTTCGGCGCCGCCACCCTGTTGCTGATCTGCGCTGCCATGGGTTTCCTGCGCCCGGGCTTGCTGACGCGCACCACCTTCCTGCTGGCGGTGCTCAGCGGCGTGGCCATCGTCGGCAACTGGGTGCTGCTGTTCGCTTCCTACTCGCGGGCGTCCATCGCCATCGGCACGGCGGTGTACAACGTCCAGCCGTTCATGCTGGTGGGCCTGGCGGCGCTGTTCCTCGGCGAGAAGATCACCGTGCCCAAGCTGTTCTGGCTGGCGGTGTCCTTCGCCGGGATGCTGGCCATCGTCAGCGCCCATGGCAGCCAGGGCGAAAGTGGCGACGCCTACCTGCTGGGCATCGCCCTGGCCCTCGGCGCGGCGTTTCTGTATGCCGTCGCGGCGCTGATCATCAAGCGCCTGAGTGGCACGCCGCCGCACCTGATCGCACTGATCCAGGTGTGCACCGGCGTGCTGTTGCTGGCGCCGTTCGCCAACCTGGGCGGGCTGCCGAGCACCCAGACCGAACTGGGCAGCCTGGTCACCCTGGGTATCGTCCACACCGGCCTGATGTATGTGCTGCTGTACGGCGCGATCCAGAAACTGCCGACGGCCCTGACCGGCGCGCTGTCGTTCATCTACCCGATCGCGGCGATTGCGGTGGACTGGGCCGCGTTCGGTCACCGCCTGGAGGTGCTGCAATGGCTGGGTGTGGCGGCCATCTTGCTGGCGGCTGCTGGCATGCAACGGGGCTGGTGGTTCAAATCCGCTGTCCGCGCGAGCGACGCAAAAGCGTAGAATGCGCCGCTTTAGCTCGCCGAAACCCCGCCATGACCGCTGCCATCGACACCTTGCATGACCACCTGCGCGCTGCGCTGAACGCACCGCCCAGCGAAACCCGCCGCCTGTTCCACGGCCGCGGGCGCTGCTGGCCGGGGCTGGAGCAGATCACCGTGGACTGGCTGCAGGGCGTGTTGCTGGTAGCGCTGTTCCGCGAGCCGCCCGAAGGGCAACTGGCCGAGCTGGAAACCCTGCTTCGCGGTCTGGCGCCGGAGGGTGTGGCGGTATTGATCCAGCACCGCTATCTGCCGGACAGCCCCGGGCACTGGCTGCTGGGCCAGCCCTGCGAGTCGAAGGTGATCGACGAGGACGGCCTGCGCTACCAGCTGGACCTGGGCCTGAAGCAGAACAGCGGCCTGTTCCTCGACATGCGCTATGGCCGGCGCTGGGTCCGCGAGCAGGCGGCGGGCAGGCGGGTGCTCAATCTGTTCGCCTACACCTGCGGGTTCTCCGTGGCGGCGATCGCCGGCGGGGCGGAGCAGGTGGTCAACCTGGATATGTCGAGGGCCGCGCTGTCCCGCGGGCGCGACAATCACCGGCTCAACGGGCACGACCTGAGCCGGGTCGGCTTTCTCGGCCATGAGCTGTTCAAGTCCTGGGGCAAGGTGCGCAAGTCCGGGCCTTATGACCTGATCATCATCGACCCGCCGAGCTTCCAGAAGGGCAGCTTCGCCCTGACCCAGGACTACGCGAAGATCCTGCGGCGCCTGCCGGAGTTGTTGAGCGAGGGCGGAACGGTGCTGGCCTGCGTGAATGATCCGGGGATCGGGCCGGAGTTCCTGATCCAGGGCATGGCGGAGCAGGCGCCGGGGTTGAGGTTCGTCGAGCGGCTGGAGAATCCGCCGGAGTTTCCCGAGGTGGAAGTGGGTGGTGGGCTCAAGGCGCTGGTCTTCCGCTGATCCCACAGTCCGCGCGACTCCCCGTAGGAGCTGGCTTGCCTGCGAAGGACCGCAGGGCGGTCCCGGACCTCACTGGTATCGGGGACCGCTAGCGCGGTCCTTCGCAGGCAAGCCAGCTCCTACAGGGGATCGGCGTCAGGCGCTGGTATCGCCTACTCGCTGCGGCACCGGATTGTACTGGGCAAAACTCACCTGCTCGGTCTGGTCCACCAGCTTCTTCAGCCGCTCGTTGAACGCCCGGTTCACCGCATACTGCCCGCCCGAGGTGGTCCTGAACTGCGCCGTCAGGGTCATGCCGTTGAGGTTCATGCTGTCCACCCCGAACACCTGCAACGGCCCCTGCAGGTTGTGGCGCAGGATCGGGTCCTCGCTGATCGACTGCCCCGCCTCGCGAATCAGCTTGAGCGCCACGTCCACGTCCGAGTCATAGCTGAACTGCACCGAAAAGAACGCATAGGCGAACTGCCGCGACTGGTTGGTGACCGCCTTGATCTGGCCGAACGGCACCGAATGCACGAAGCCCTTGCCGTCGCGCAGGCGCAAGGTGCGGATGGTCAGGCTCTCGACGGTGCCGGCATGCCCGGAATCGAGGACCACCCAGTCGCCGATGGCGATGGTGTCCTCGATCAGGATGAACAGCCCGGTGATCACGTCCTGCACCAGTTGCTGCGAACCGAAGCCGATGGCCAGGCCGACCACCCCGGCACCGGCGAGGAACGGCGCGACGTTGATGCCCAGGTTGGCCATGGTGGTGATGGTGCAGATCACCACCAGCACCACTTTGAGCGCATTGCGCAGCATCGGCAGGATGGTCCGCACGCGGGTGCTCGGCTGGCGCGAATTGCGCCGGCCCGGCGTGGGTTTCAGGGCCTCCTGGATGGCGGTGTCGATCACCACCCAGAGCAGCCAGGTGACCAGCAGGATCAGGCCGATGCTGCTCAGCGAATCGCTGATCGCCCGGCCGAGGGCATTGCGCAGGGCGAAGTCCAGCACCGAGAAGCCCCAGATGCGCCCCAGCAGTTCGATGAAGGCCACCGCCATGACGATGCGCAGCAGGGCGTGGGCCAGGCTGTAGAGCAGTTCCTTGTAGGGACGCAGGCGCTGTTCATGGGCGACCCCGGCTTTGAACAGGTGCTGCAGGGTGATGCTGAGGAACACCGTGCCGATCAGCAGCACGGTGGTCAGCAGGGCTTTCTGCAGGGCGCGCTGGCTTTCCTCGCCAGCGCCGATCAGGTTGATCGCCGAGACCAGGATCATCATCAGGATCGGCAGGTACCACAGCGCCGAGAAGATCCGCAGGGTGTCCTGCACCGCGCGGTGCTGCAGGCGATCCTTGAGGTCGCGGTTGCGGATCAGGTGCGCCACCGGGCGCCGCGAGCGCAGGACCAGCACGGCGAAACTCAGGGTCGCCAGCAGGCCGGTGATCACCGCGGTGCTGCTGGTCAGGTTGCCACCCAACTGGCGGGCGATCTGCGGGCTGGTCAGGGCGTCGCTCCAGGCGGCAAGAAAGCCCACCAGGAACAGCGGGCGCGGTGCCGCCTCGCGGAGAATGCGTACCGCGGCGCGTTTGTGCCCGCTGTCGAAGAGGGTAATCAGGCAGAGGATGATCGAGGTGGAGAAGATCCCGCTGCTGGTGGCATAGGCCAGGCTCATGCCCAGGGCGCGCCCCACCGAAGGGTCGAGCTGGCGGCTGATGAACAGGGCGGCGGGCAGGCTGATCAGGGCCGGCAGGGTGAAGGGCAGCAGATAGCCGAGCAGCTTGCCCGGCCGTGGTCGTTCGCGCAGCAGGCGAGAGCGCTGCGAGCGTCGGGTGGCGAGGCGGCCGAGATAGCAGAGCACGGCGAACGTCGCGGCCCAGGTGGCGGTGAGGAGCAGGAAGTCGCAGGCCATCTGCAGCATGTCCTGCGCACTGTGGCGGGTGACCAGCTGTCCCGCTTCGCTGGCCGCGCGGTCGGCGCGCAGGCGCCAGGCGTCGACTAGGCGGTTGTCGATGTCGAGTTCTTCGGAGACATCGTCCAGGCCGTTGGCCAGGGCGCCGAGCAGACCGCCCTGGACCACCGGTTCCGGCTCCTTGGCCGGCGCTTCCCCGCTGAGGGTGGACAGCGGCCCGGCGGCGAATGCGGAAGTACCCAGCAGGGTCGCGAGGAGGAGGGCGAGGAGGGTACGGATCACGGGGTACTCCTTTCAGCCGTGGGGTGACGGAAAGGGTAGACAATGATCGGCCGGGTTTTTCTGCGAGGGGGCTGGAAAAGGGGACCGCTTTGCGGTCCTTTCGCGGGCAAGCCACGCTCCTACGGGGAAGCGCATATCACTGTAGGAGCGTGGCTTGCCCGCGAAAGGGCTGCAAAGCAGCCCCAATTACAGATTACTTGCCGGTATAGATCTGGTCGAAGATCCCGCCATCGTTGAAGTGGGTCTTCTGCACGGTGCGCCAGTCACCGAAGGTCTTCTCCACCGAGAGGAAGTCGACTTTCGGGAAACGGTCGGTGTACTTGGCCAGCACCGCCGGATCGCGCGGACGCAGGTAGTTGGCGGCGGCGATTTCCTGGGCTTCAGGCGACCACAGGTACTTCAGGTAGGCCTCGGCGGTGGCGCGGCTGCCTTTCTTGTCGACCACCTTGTCGACCACGCTCACCGGCGGCTCGGCCTCGGCGGAAACGCTCGGGTAGATCACCTCGAACTGGTCGCGACCGAACTCGCGGGCGATCATCTCGGCCTCGTTCTCGAAGGTCACCAGCACGTCGCCGATCTGGTTGGTCATGAAGGTGGTGGTGGCGGCGCGACCACCGGTATCGAGCACCGGGGCCTGCTTGAACAGCTTGCCTACGAAGTCCCTGGCCTTGGCTTCGTCGCCGCCGGTCTTGAGCACGTAGCCCCAGGCGGAGAGGTAGGTGTAGCGACCGTTACCCGAGGTCTTCGGGTTCGGCACGATGACCTGCACGCCATCCTTGAGCAGGTCCGGCCAATCCTTCAGCACTTTCGGGTTGCCCTTGCGCACGATGAACACGGTGGCCGAGGTGAACGGCGCGCTGTTGTTCGGCAGGCGCGTCACCCAGTTGTCCGGGACCAGCTTGCCGTTGTCGGCCAGGGCGTTGATGTCGGTGGCCATGTTCATGGTGATGACATCGGCCGGCAGGCCGTCGATCACCGAGCGCGCCTGCTTGCTCGAACCGCCGAAGGACATCTGCACAGTGATCTTCTCTTTGTGCTCGGCTTCCCAGTGTTTCTGGAAGGCGGCGTTGTAGTCCTTGTAGAAGTCGCGCATTACGTCATAGGAGACGTTCAGCAGCGGAGCCGGTGCGGCCTGGGCGAAACTGCCCACGGCCAGGCTCGCGGCGAGAAGCGAGGCACTGAAGAGTTTTTTCACTGCGCATTCCTTGTTGGCATTGGTAAAAGGCATTGTGCCAGCGACTATAGCCAATCGCCGCTTAGGCACAAAAAGATTAAAAGGTGCTTTGCTTATTCCAGTTTCTTGAACAGGGCATTGCCGCAACGCGAGCAGAAGGCCGCGCCATGTTCGTGATGGCCTTTGTGGCAGACCGGGCAATCGTGGCGCAGTTGCTCGCCGCGCATGGCGTTGGCCAGCTCGGCGGTGAAGATCCCGGTGGGCACGGCGATGATCGAGTAACCGGTGATCATCACCAGCGAGGAAATCACCTGGCCCAGCGGGGTCTTCGGCACGATATCGCCGAAGCCGACGGTGGTCAGGGTGACGATGGCCCAGTAGATACCCTTGGGGATGCTGGTGAACCCGTGTTGCGGGCCTTCGACCACGTACATCAGGGTGCCGAACACGGTGACCAGGGTCGACACGCTGACCAGGAACACGATGATCTTCTGCTTGCTGCCGCGCAGGGCGTCGAGCAGGTAGTGGGCCTGTTTCAGGTAGGGGCTGAGCTTGAGCACGCGGAAGATCCGCAGCATCCGTATGACGCGGATGATCAGCAGGTACTGGGCGTCGCTGTAGTACAGGGCGATGATCCCCGGGACGATCGCCAGCAGGTCGACCAGGCCGTAGAAGCTGAAGGCGTAGCGCAGCGGTTTGGGCGAGCAGTACAGGCGCAGCAGGTACTCGATGAGGAAGACCGCGGTGAAGCCCCATTCGATGGCGGCCAGAAGGCCGGCGTAGCTCTGGTGGACTTCGTCGATGCTGTCGAGGACCACGGTGACCAGGCTGGCGAGGATGATCAGCAGCAGGATGGTGTCGAAGCGGCGGCCGGCGACGGTGTCGGTTTGAAAGACGATGACATAGAGCCGTTCGCGCAGGCTCTGGGGGTTTTCCATGGGGTGGGGAGTTCCAGGCGGGTGGTGGTGCAAAGCCTAGGGGCATATCCGGCAGTTGCACAAGTAGGCGCGGGCTTGCCGGTGAAGGACCTGTAGGAGCTGGCTTGCCTGCGAAAGGACTGCGCAGCGGTCCCAAATAGCGTTGAGGTCCGGGACCGCTTCGCGGTCCTTTCGCAGGCAAGCCAGCTCCTACGCGGGCAAGCCAGCTCCTACGGGGCCGGCGCCAGTCTTGTCAGCCGAACCAGCCAGCACGCCACGATGAACGGCGCCGTCAGCCCCGGAATCGGCAGCAGGTTGAACAACGGCTGCACCGCGATCGCCAGGACGATCGCCAGCAACGGTTTCCACGGCTGCGCGCGCGTACCGCTGAAGGCCAGCGCGGCGAGCGCGGCATTGAAGCCATACAGCCCCATGTACGCCGCGGTCGCTTCACCGCCCAGCAGCGCGACGCTGCCGCCGATGGCCGCGCCGACGAAGGCCCAGGCCGCCGCATAGCGATCCGACAGCAGCAGCCCCAGGGCAATCAGCATCCCCGCCAGCGGCTGGTCCAGAAGGAAGATCTGCCCCAGACCCCGCGCCAGCGCGTCCAGCGGATTGGCCGGCACCGGCGCATTGGCGGTCGCTGCCGGTTCGGTCACCAGCAGCAGCGCCCAGCCCAGCAGCACGAAGGGCAGGGTGTAGGCCGGCAGCAATACCGACCCGCCACGCTTGAGCCACTGATGCACAAGCATGCTGCTCAGCCCGGCGGCGGCGATGATCAGCGGCAGCAGCAGCGGCGACCAGGGCAGCAGGTAACTGAACAGCACGCCGATCAGCACGCCGTTGTAGCTGTACAGCCCGGCCTGGCGGTCGCCGCGGTTGTAGCCGCGGCGCTGCGCCGTGAGCAGCCCGGCGAGGGCGCCCAGCAGTGCGCCGCCGATCAGCTGCGGCGCGGTGAGAAGGATGGCCAGCAGGCAGCACAGGCCGCACAGCGGATTACGCTGCAGCAGCACCTGACTGAAACCGTTGAGCAGAGCGGTCGCCCAGTCGGGGCACGGGTTTACGAAATTCTTGGTGTACATGGCAGTAGGTCTGAAGTGGAGTGGGTCGCCTCTTTGGGCGAATTTTTCCCACGGTCAAGGGCACAGCTTTTCTATGTTGTGGATCGCGGAGCACGCTGGCGGCCATGGCTTCACGCGGATGAAGCGATGACCGCTGGCCTGCCCCGCGAAAGGGTCAAAGCAGGGTTTCGATCCGCAGCGAATTAGTCGATCCCGGCTGGCCAAAAGGCACACCGGCGGTAATCAGCAGCGTATCGCCGCGGTTGGCCATGCCCTGGGCCTGGGCGATTTCCAGCGCGGTGGAACAGACTTCGTCGACCTGGCGCAGACGGTCGTTGACCACCGAGTGCACGCCCCAGACCACGCTCAGGCGCCGCGCGGTGACCAGGTTCGGGGTCAGGTTGAGGATCGGTGTCCGCGGTCGCTCGCGAGAGGTGCGCAGGGTCGAGTTGCCTGACTCGCTGTAGTTGACCAGCACCGCCACCGGCAGGATCCCGCAGATGCGGCGGATGGCGCAGCTGATGGCGTCGGAGACGGTGGCCTCGGCCTTCGGCCGGCCGACATCGAGCTGGTTCTGGTAGTCCGGACCGGCTTCGACCTGGCGGATGATCTTGCTCATCATCTGCACGGCTTCGAGCGGGTAGTCACCGGAGGCGGTTTCCGCCGACAGCATCACCGCGTCGGCACCTTCGGCCACGGCGTTGGCGACGTCGGTCACCTCGGCGCGGGTCGGCGCCGGGGAGAAGCGCATCGATTCGAGCATCTGCGTGGCGACCACCACCGGCCGGCCGAGCTGACGGCAGGTGGCGATGATGTCCTTCTGGATCTGCGGCACGGCCTCGGCCGGTACTTCCACGCCAAGGTCACCGCGGGCGACCATGATCGCGTCGCTCAGCTCGGCGATCTCGCGCAGTTGGGTGACCGCCGAAGGCTTCTCGATCTTGGCCATGAGGAAGGCACGGTCGCCGATCAACTGGCGTGCTTCGGCGATGTCCTCGGGACGCTGGACGAACGACAGCGCCACCCAGTCCACGCCCAGTTCCAGGCCGAAGGTCAGGTCGCGGCGGTCCTTGGCGGTCAGCGGGCTCAGGTCCAGCACCGCTTGCGGCACGTTGACGCCCTTGCGGTCGGACAGCTCGCCGCCGTTGAGCACGGTGGTGTCGATGGCGTCGGCGTGCTTGGCGGTCACCCGCAGGCGCAGGCGGCCGTCATCCACCAGCAGGTCCATGCCGGGTTCCAGCGCGGCGATGATTTCCGGATGGGGCAGGTTGACCCGGGTGGCGTCGCCGGGGGTCGCGTCGAGGTCCAGGCGCAGGGCCTGGCCACGCTGCAGCATGACCTTGCCGTCGGCCAGGCGACCGACCCGCAGTTTCGGACCCTGCAGGTCCATGAGGATGCCCAGCGGGTAGTTGAGCTGGGCTTCGACCTCGCGGATCCACTGGTAGCGCATGGCGTGGTCTTCATGTTCGCCGTGGCTGAAGTTGAGGCGGAAGATGTTGACCCCGGCTTCCACGAGCGCGCGAACGTCGTCGATGCCTTTGATCGCGGGGCCGAGGGTGGCGAGGATTTTGACTTTTTTGTCAGGCGTCATGTTGGGCAGTCTCAAGAATGAGGATGGCGCGGAAATCGTTGACGTTGGTCCGGGTCGGCTCGGTGACGATCAGCGAGTCGAGCGCGGCGAAGTAGCCATAGCCGTTGTTGTTGTCCAGCTCGTCGGACGCCGACAGGCCCAGGGCCTGGGCGCGGGCGTAGCTGTCCGGGGTCATGAGTGCGCCGGCGTTGTCTTCCGAGCCGTCGATGCCGTCGGTGTCGCCGGCCAGGGCGTACACGCCCGGCAGGCCCTTGAGGTTTTCGGTGAGGCTGAGCAGGAACTCGGCGTTGCGTCCGCCACGGCCGTTGCCGCGCACGGTGACCGTGGTTTCACCGCCGGAGAGGATCACGCAGGGCGCCGCCAGCGGCTGGCCGTGCAGCACCACCTGGCGGGCGATGCCGGCGTGGACCTTGGCCACTTCCCGCGATTCGCCTTCCAGGTCGCCGAGGATCAGCGGGCTGAAGCCGGCTTGCCGGGCCTTCACCGCCGCGGCTTCGAGCGACTGCTGGGGCCGCGCGATCAGCTGGAAGTGGCTGCGCGCCAGGGCCGGGTCATCGGCCTTGACGGTTTCCGAGGCCGGGTTGTGCAGCCAGTCGATCACCGCCTGCGGCGCGTCGATGTTGTAGCGTTTCAAGATCGCCAGGGCTTCGGCGGAGGTGCTCGGGTCGGCCACGGTCGGGCCGGAAGCGATCACCGTGGCGAGGTCGCCCGGTACATCGGAAATCGCATAGGTGTACACGGTGGCCGGCCAGCAGGCCTTGGCCAGACGGCCGCCCTTGATCGCCGAGAGGTGCTTGCGCACGCAGTTCATCTCGCCGATGGTGGCGCCGGATTTGAGCAGGGCTTTGTTGATCTGCTGCTTGTCGGCCAGGGTCAGGCCTTCGGCGGGCAGGGCCAGCAGGGCCGAGCCACCGCCGGACAGCAGGAAGATCACCCGGTCGTCGGCGCTCAGGTCGCTGACCATCTCCAGCACGCGCTTGGCCACGGCCAGGCCGGCGGCGTCGGGGACGGGGTGGGCGGCTTCCACCACCTCGATCTTCGAGCAGCTGGCGCCGTGGCCGTAGCGGGTCACCACCAGGCCGCGGACTTCGCCCTGCCAGGCGCGCTCGACCACTTCGGCCATGGCCGCGGCGGCCTTGCCGGCGCCGATGACGATCACCCGGCCGCTGCGGTCGGCGGGCAGGTGGGCTTCGAGGACCTGACGCGGGTGCGCGGCATCGATGGCCGTGGCGAACAGGTCGCGGAGAAATTGTTGCGGATCGACCGACATCTCAGGCCTCCAAATCTTATTGTTCTTCAAAACCAAAAACGCCCCTGGGACGGCCTCCGTGCAGGCTGAACCAGGGGCGGTGTTGCGCGGTTGCAACTGCCAGCCACAGGAGTGAAAGGGACGATGCGCGGCCCTTCACTCCGCGGCGTGCAGGTCTTGCTTACTTGTCGTCGCGGATCGAGAAGTTGGCCATGTGTTCCAGGCCCTTGATCAGCGCCGAGTGGTCCCAGTTCGCACCACCGATCGCGGCGCAGGTGCTGAACACCTGTTGCGCGTTGGAGGTGTTCGGCAGGTTGATGTTCAGCTCCTTGGCGCCTTGCAGGGCCAGGTTCAGGTCCTTCTGGTGCAGGCTGATGCGGAAGCCTGGATCGAAGGTGCCCTTGATCATGCGCTCGCCGTGCACTTCGAGGATCTTCGAGGAGGCGAAGCCGCCCATCAGTGCTTCGCGAACCTTGGCTGGATCGGCGCCGTTCTTGGCGGCGAACAGCAGGGCTTCGGCGACGGCCTGGATGTTCAGGGCGACGATGATCTGGTTGGCGACCTTGGCGGTCTGGCCGTCACCATTGCCACCGACGCGGGTGATGTTCTTGCCCATGGCCTGGAACAGCGGCAGGGTGCGCTCGAAGGCTTTCGGGCAGCCACCGACCATGATGCTCAGGGTCGCGGCCTTGGCACCGACTTCGCCGCCGGATACCGGGGCGTCGAGGTAGGCGGCGCCGGTGGCCTTGATCTTCTCGGCGAAGGCCTTGGTGGCGGTAGGCGAGATCGAGCTCATGTCGATCACGATCTTGTTCGGGCCGACGCCTTCGGCGACGCCGTTCTCACCGAACAGGACGCTTTCGACCTGCGGGGTGTCCGGGACCATGACGATGATGAATTCGGCTTCCTGGGCCACTTCCTTCGGGTTGGCCAGGGCCACCGCGCCAGCGGCGATCAGGTCGGCGGGAGCCGCGTCGTGGTGGGTGGTCAGGAACAGGCTGTGACCTGCTTTCTGCAGGTTCTGCGCCATTGGGCGGCCCATGATGCCGGTGCCGATGAAACCGATTTTAGCCATGAGAAATTGCCTCTTTTATTGGTGTGTCGCTGGCTGCTGCTGGGGACCTGTAGGAGCGTGGCTTGCCCGCGAAAGGACCGCAAAGCGGTCCCCGATAGCGGTAAGGTTGGGGACCGCTAACGCGGTCCTTCGCGGGCAAGCCACGCTCCTACGGCGAGCAGAGCGTGCAGCGCCTTTAGATCGCGTTATGGGTCTTCAACCAGCCCAGACCTTCCTCGGTGGTGGTCTTCGGCTTGTACTCCGCGCCCACCCAGCCCTGGTAGCCGATGCGGTCCAGGTGCTCGAACAGGAAGCGGTAGTTGATCTCGCCGGTGCCCGGTTCGTGACGGCCCGGGTTGTCGGCGAGCTGGATGTGGTTGATCTTCGCCAGGTTGGCTTCCACGGTCCGTGCCAGGTCACCTTCCATGATCTGCATGTGGTAGATGTCGTACTGCAGGAACAGGTTGTCGCTGCCCACCTCGGCCTGGATTTCCAGGGCCTGTTTGGTGGTGTTCAGGTAGAAGCCCGGGATGTCGCGGGTGTTGATCATTTCCATGACCAGCTTGATGCCCGCGGCCTGCAGTTTGTCGGCGGCGAACTTCAGGTTGTCGACGAAGGTCTTGCGCACGTCGGCGCACTGCAGTCCTTGTGGACGGATACCGGCCAGGCAGTTGACCTGGGTGTTGCCCAGGACCTTGGCGTAGGCGATGGCCAGCTCGACGCCGGTGCGGAATTCCTCGACCCGGGCCGGGTCGCAGGCGATGCCGCGGTCACCCTTGGCCCAGTCGCCGGCCGGCAGGTTGAACAGCACCTGGGTCAGGCCGTGGGCGTCGAGCAGTTGCTTGATCTCGGTCGCCGGGTAGTCGTACGGGAAAAGGTACTCGACACCACTGAAACCGGCGTCGGCGGCAGCCTTGAAGCGGGCCGTGAAGTCCTGTTCGGTGAACAGCATGGACAGGTTGGCGGCAAAACGTGGCATGGAATTCTCCTTGCTAGGTCGGGGCCCCGCACCCGAAGGGCGGGGCCGCACGGACGATCAGTCGAGCAGCGAAATCGCGGTCGGCGCGTCGTTGCCGACCAGGGCCAGGTCTTCGAATTCGTTGACCGCGTTGATTTCGGTACCCATGGAAATGTTGGTGACGCGCTCGAGAATCACCTCGACCACCACCGGCACGCGGAACTCTTCGGCCATCTTCTGGGCCTTGAGCAGGGCAGGGGCGATCTCGTCCGGGGTGAACACGCGCAGGGCCTTGCAACCCAGGCCTTCGACCACGGCGACGTGGTCGACACCGTAACCGTTGACGTCCGGCGCGTTGATGTTCTCGAACGCCAGTTGTACACAGTAATCCATCTCGAAACCACGCTGCGCCTGGCGGATCAGGCCGAGGTAGGCGTTGTTCACCAGGACGTGGACATACGGCAGGTTGAACTGCGCACCCACCGCCAGCTCTTCGATCATGAACTGGAAGTCATAGTCGCCGGACAGGGCCACGACCTTGCGGGTCGGGTCGGCCTTGACCACGCCGAGGGCTGCCGGAATGGTCCAGCCCAGCGGGCCGGCCTGGCCGCAGTTGATCCAGTGACGTGGCTTGTAGACGTGGAGGAACTGCGCGCCGGCGATCTGCGACAGACCGATGGTGCTGACGTAGCAGGTGTCCTTGCCGAACACTTCGTTCATTTCCTGGTACACGCGCTGCGGCTTGACCGGGACGTTGTCGAAGTTGGTCTTGCGCTGCAGGCTCGACTTGCGCGCCTGGCAGTCTTTCAGCCATTCGCCGCGGCACTTCAGCTTGCCGGCGGCTTTCCACTCGCGGGCCACTTCGAGGAACACGTCCAGTGCGGCGCCGGCGTCGGAAACGATGCCCAGGTCAGGGGTGAACACACGGCCGATCTGGGTCGGTTCGATGTCGACGTGAACGAACTTGCGGCCTTCGGTGTAGACGTCGACCGAACCGGTGTGACGGTTGGCCCAGCGGTTGCCGATACCGAACACCAGGTCGGATTTCAGCATCGTGGCGTTGCCGTAGCGGTGCGAGGTCTGCAGGCCGACCATGCCGACCATCAGTTCGTGGTCGTCAGGGATGGTGCCCCAGCCCATCAGGGTCGGTACGACTGGCACGCCGGTCAGCTCGGCGAATTCGACCAGCTTGTCGCTGGCGTCGGCGTTGATGATGCCGCCACCGGCGACCAGCAGCGGACGCTCGGCGTCATTGAGCATGGCCAGGGCTTTTTCCGCTTGCTTGCGGGTCGCGGCTGGCTTGGTGACAGGCAGCGGCTCGTAGGCATCGATGTCGAATTCGATCTCGGCCATCTGCACGTCGAACGGCAGGTCGATCAGCACGGGGCCAGGGCGGCCGGTGCGCATTTCGTAGAAGGCTTTCTGGAAGGCGTAGGGCACCTGGCCCGGTTCCAGGACGGTGGTCGCCCACTTGGTCACCGGCTTGACGATGCTGGTGATGTCGACGGCCTGGAAGTCTTCCTTGTGCAGGCGGGCACGCGGGGCCTGGCCGGTGATGCAGAGAATCGGGATGGAGTCGGCGGAGGCACTGTACAGACCGGTGACCATGTCGGTGCCGGCAGGGCCCGAGGTGCCGATGCACACGCCGATGTTGCCGGCCTTGGTGCGGGTGTAACCCTCGGCCATGTGCGAGGCGCCTTCAACGTGGCGAGCGAGGACGTGATCGATACCGCCGACTTTCTTCAGGGCCGAGTACAGCGGGTTGATCGCTGCACCAGGGATGCCAAACGCGGTTTCCACACCTTCGCGGCGCATCACCAGAACGGCTGCATCGATTGCTCTCATTTTGCTCATGGCTTTGTGCCTCATTGATGTTGTAATTGTATACAAACTGCTTTTCGCCAGAGTGTATTCACGGGATACGACTCTGGTCAATCCCTTTCATCGCCTATGGGCGAAATGCCGTAAAAATGGGGTTTGCGCGGGATCAGGCAATCAAGGTCGAATTATTGTATACAAAAAAATTCGCCATTGTGTTCTATTTGGTCTATCAATTTTTCACTTGCCCCCTGGGCTTCCAACAATCAAGAGGACCGTTTCATGAACGCATTGAGCTTGAAAGTCGCCGTTAGCCTGGTGAATGGCGCGCTGGCCGCGGGTCGCAAGATCTCCGCCGCGCCGCTGACTGTGGTGGTGCTGGATGCCGGTGGTCACCTGCTGACCCTGCAACGTGAGGATGGCGCCAGCCTGCTGCGGCCGCAGGTGGCGATGGGCAAGGCGTGGGGCGCGATCGCCCTGGGCAAGGGTTCGCGCCTGCTGGCGCTGGACGCGCAACAGCGCCCGGCGTTCTTCGCCGCGCTCAATGGCTTGGGTCAGAGCCCGGTGGTGCCGGCGCCGGGTGGCGTGCTGATTCGCAATGAAGCGGGCGTGGTGCTGGGGGCGATCGGGATCAGCGGGGATACGTCGGATATCGACGAGCAGTGCGCGATCACTGCGATCGAGGAGGCGGGATTGCGGGCGGATGCGGGGGTGGCGGCCTGATCTGAATCCTGTGTTGTAAGTACTGGCCTCATCGCGGGCAATGCCCGCTCCCACAGGGTTCGGCGGTGCGCGCGATCCTTGTGGGCGCCGGCGTTGCCGGCGATGAGGCCTTGAAGTCGAAAATCAGTTGTCCGGCGCACACCCCTTGAGCACCAGGCGAATGATCGTCTGCGCCGCCGCCTCGTAGTCGCTGTCATCCATCTTGGCCTTGCCGGTCACCACCGAGATCTGCCAGTCGAAATCGGCGTAGGTCTGGGTCGCGGCCCAGATGTTGAACATCAGGTGATGTGGGTCCACCGGAGCGATCTGGCCCTTGTCGATCCAGCGCTGGATACAGGCGATGTTGTGCCGGGCCTGGCCGTTCAACTGCTCGACCTGGCGCGGGCTCAGGTGCGGCGCACCATGCATGATCTCGCTGGCGAACACCTTGGAGGCGAACGGCAGATCGCGGGAGATGCGCACCTTGGAGCGGATATAGGCGCTCAATACTTCTTCCGGATCACCCTCGGCATTGAACGGCGTCGACGCCTGCATGATCGGCTCGATGATGCTTTCGAGCACCTCGCGGTAGAGGTTTTCCTTGGACTTGAAGTAGTAGTAGACGTTGGGCTTGGGCAGGCCGGCCTTGGCCGCGATGTCGCTGGTCTTGGTGGCGGCGAAGCCCTTGTCGGCGAATTCTTCACTGGCCGCGCGCAAAATCAGTTCTTTGTTGCGCTCGCGAATGCTGCTCATGGTGGCGCTGTTCCTTGGTCTCGGCCCGCTCCGTGGCAGGCCCGGGCAGGCGGTGGCGCATGGTAGCACCGGCCTCGCGCGCCGCTCAAGGCAAGGCCTTTGCCACGTCGATGGCAGCGATACAAGGTGTTCTGCGCGACGCGAACGGCTATCCTTCTGAAATCATTTCTTACACGAGATCCACCGAACATGGCAGGAAGCAGCCTACTTGTACTGATCGACGACATCGCCACGCTGCTCGATGACGTTTCCGTGATGACCAAGGTGGCGGCCAAGAAGACTGCCGGTGTTCTGGGAGACGACCTGGCGCTCAACGCGCAGCAGGTTTCCGGTGTGCGCGCCGAGCGGGAAATCCCCGTGGTCTGGGCGGTGGCCAAGGGCTCGTTCGTCAACAAGCTGATCCTGGTGCCGGCGGCCTTGCTGATCAGCGCCTTCATTCCCTGGGCGGTGACGCCGCTGCTGATGCTCGGCGGTGCCTATCTGTGCTTCGAGGGCTTCGAGAAGCTGGCGCACAAGTACCTGCACAGTGCCGAGGAGACCGAGGCCGAGCATGCCGCGCTGACGGCTGCGGCGGCCGATCCGGCGGTCGACCTGGTGAGCTACGAGAAGGACAAGATCAAGGGCGCGATCCGCACCGACTTCATTCTCTCCGCGGAAATCATCGCCATCACCCTCGGCACCGTCGCCGACGCGCCGCTGACCCAGCAGATCATCGTGCTGTCCGGCATCGCCCTGGTCATGACCGTCGGTGTCTATGGCCTGGTGGCGGGCATCGTCAAGCTGGACGATCTCGGCCTGTGGCTGACCCAGACCTCCAAAGGCGTCGGCAAGGCCATCGGCCAGGGCATCCTGCGGGCCGCGCCGTACCTGATGAAGACCTTGTCGGTGGTCGGCACCGCAGCGATGTTCCTGGTCGGTGGCGGCATTCTCGTGCACGGCATCGCGCCGCTGCACCATGCCGTGGAAGCGTTCAGCGCGGACAACGGCGGGGCGCTGACCTCGACGCTGATCAACGGCGTGCTGGGTGTGGTCGCCGGTGCCGTGGTGCTGGCCGTGGTCGCCGGCGTCGGCAAGCTGTGGAAGGCGCTGCGCGGCTGACTGGTATTTTTGTCAGGTTCCAGCGCGGCCGCATCCGGCCATACTGGCGTCCACCGAGGACCGGGGGATGCCAGGCATGTCGTCGAGTCGTCAGCTTCATCAGCACACGCCCGCCTTGTCGGTGAGCGACCCGCGCGGGGCGCAGGTACGGGTCGTCGCCTACTGCCGCGCGGTGGCGCAGACGCCGGCGGTGGCGCGGATCACCGCCTATGCATTCGATGTCCAGGGCCGCGATGTCGCCGCGCGCGATCCGCGGGCCTGGAACAACGCTGGCGTGGCCAATCGCACCTCGCTGTATTCCCTCTCCGGACGTGTCCTGCTGACCGACAGCAGCGATGCCGGCTGGCGGCTGGCGCTGTTCACCGAGGCGGGGCCGGCCAGTCGGGCCTGGGACAGTCGCGATTCATCCTTTCACACCGAGTACGACGGGCTGCTGCGGGCAATAGCCTTGCATGAACAGGCCGCCGGCGAGTCCTCACGAGTGGTCGAGCGCCTGCAGTACGCCGGTGCCGACCTGACCTTGCGCAACCAGTGCGGCCGCTTGCTGCGCCATGACGATCCGGCCGGTACGGTGCTGTTCGACGACTATGCGCTGGGCGGTCAGTTGCGGCTGCAGCGCCGCCGCTTTCTGCAGCAAGCGCAAGCTCCGGACTGGCCCGTCGATGCGGCGGCGCGCGATGCCCTGCTGGAACCCGGCGCGGGCTACATCAGCGAGACCCGCTGCAATCCGCTCGGCGATCCGCTGCTGCGCATCGATGCCCTCGGCAACCGCCACGAACTGATCCTCGACCAGGCCGGCGCCCTGCGCCGTTCGACCCTGCAAACGGTCGACAGCGAGCAGCCGCGAACCGTGCGCGATGCGATCCGCCACGATGCCATGGGCCGGGTGATCAGCGAGACGGCGGGCAACGGAGTGGTCACCGAGCGCGACTTCTGCCCCCGCGACGGCCGCCTGCGGCGCCAGTTGGCAAGGCTGCCGGGACAGGCGGCGCTGCAGGACCTGCGGTATGAGTACGACCCGAAGGGCAATGTGCTGAGCATCGAGGACCTGTCGCAGCCGATCACCTTCTACCGCAACCAGCGCGTCGCCGCGCAGCAGGTCATGGCCTACGATTCGCTCTGCCAACTGATCGAGGCTCGCGGCGTGGAAGTCGATCAGCCCTCCCACGGCCCCGGATTGCCGCCGCTGCACGGCTTGCCGCTGGATCCGACGCGACTGGTCAATTACCTGCAACGGTTTGAATACGACGCCGCCGGCAACCTGCTGCAGCGCTCCCACGAGCATGCCGCCGGCCTGCGCATGGCGGTGGCGGGCAGCAGCAATCGCGCACTGCCGGCACGCGCGGACGGCAGCCTGCCCGATGAGGCCGAGATCGCCGCCGCCCACGATGGCTGCGGCAATCTGCTGCGGCTGGAGGGCGTCGCCGCGCTGCGCTGGAATCCGCGCAATCAGTTGGCTGAAGTCCGCCAGGTCCTGCGCGGGTCCGGCAACGATGATCGGGAACACTACGTGTACGCGGCGGATGGCAATCGGGTGCGCAAGGTGACGGTGGCCCAGGCGCACTCCCGCAGCCTGCTGGCCGAGGTGCGCTATCTGCCGGGGCTGGAGTTGCATCACCGGGTTGGCGGCGAAATCCGCCAGGTGCTGCAGGTCGATGAGCATCTGCGGGTCTCGGACCAGCAGTGGCGCTACAGCCTTGGCGATCAGTTGGGTTCGATCGCCCTGGAGCTGGATGGCGAGGGCGCCTTGCTCAGTCGCGAAGCCTTCTACCCGTTCGGCGGCACGGCCGTCTGGGCGGCGCGCAGTGCGGTGCAGGGCGAACGCAAGACCCAGCGTTACTGCGGCAAGGAGCGCGATGCCAGCGGCCTGTACTGCTTTGGCCTGCGCTATTACGCGCCGTGGCTGGCGCGCTGGACCAGCAGCGACCCGCTGGGCGAGGCGGACGGGCTGAACCGCTACCGGATGGTGCTGAACAACCCCGTGAGCCTGCGCGATGCCGCGGGCGGTTACGCGATACCGGCGGTGCCCCTCCCGGACATACCGACCCAGGCCCACTTCTTCTGGACAGGCTCGGCGATTCCGTCGGCCAACCTGTACAACGCCCTCATGTTCAAGGAGCAGAACCCCGACTGGCAGGTAAACGTCTGGACGCCCAGGCAGAGCAACTACACCTCGACCCTGCTGGCCATGGAGGACAGCCCGCAGCCGGCGGAGCGTGATCTGGCCCGCGCCCATGGCGGCTCGCTGACGGTCAGGTCGCCGGACGAGATGTTCGACGACTTGGCCCATTGGCATCCGCAGGCACACCAGATCAGGAGTCTGTATGCCAGGGAGAGCAACGGTGCGTTCAGGAATCCGGCGGCCGCGAGCGATATCGGCCGGCTGGCGAGCACCTATACCTATGGCGGTCTCTACATGGATTTCGATGTGGCCGTGGGGGAGGCCATCGACCTGTCGTCCGCCAGCGGTGACTTCTTCCTGCACACCCGGGGTGCCCAGGTCAGCAATAGCGTGATGGCCGCGCTGCCTGGCTCGGGTACCGGGCGCGAGTTGCTGGATCGCCTGCTGCACGAGTACTCGCCGCAGTCCGAGAAGAACCTCGGCGGTCTGAACGCGGGCTGGGACACCAAGCGCAGCACGCCCGGCAATGGCCTGTTCTCGCGCTGGCGCTTGACCATGCACATGAGCGGTCCGTCGATGATCCGCCCGGTGCTGGGCGAAGGGCGGATCCGCCGCGATCAGGAAGGCCTGCCGACACAGACGTTCCATGGCCGCAAAGCGGTCCCCGCAGTGGACAAGGTGCAGACGCGGGATCTGGCGAGCCTGTTTTTCGCCGGCTACGATCCGGCCATCAATGCCGAGGGCCAGTGGACTGCGGTCCGTCCCGGACGGCGCTCGTCCATCGGTTGAGCGGGGCCGTTCTGGCGAGCGTACGCGCTGCATGCCGCTGGCTTGTGGCGTTGGTCATTGTCGGGGGAGGTGTTGCCGGGAGGGGGATCGCGACGCCAGCGGGAATCGACGCTGGCGCCGCGATCGTCCACCGGGCTGATGGGAGTCAGGCCCGGGTTGGAAGCCGCCGCCGGCGATCCGGCGGCGGATGACGCTTAGAAGTGCACCTTGACCAGGAAGCTCGCGGTGTTCTGGTTGGTGTCGAAGTAGCGGGTGTCCTGGATCCCGTACTTGTCGCTCCAGTAGTCGTATTCGAAACCGACGTAGAGCTGCTTCTCACCGAAGTTCAGCGCCTTGCCCAGGTCGTACTTGACCTGTGGGTTGAAGTGCAGGTTGGCGTGGTAGCTCTTGTCGTTGTCCACCACCCAGTCCATGAAGCCGTCGATCAGGATGTCGGAGTTGCCGACGGGGATGGTGTAGGCCCAGACCGGGGTGATCTGCCAGACGTTGTCGCCGTCGCGCTTGCCTTCGGTGTGGCGGTTGTAGAAGTTCAGCTGGAAGTAGTCGAAGCCCGGGATGGCCAGGTCGAAGCCAGGACCGATCAGGTAGGACTCGGTATCGCCTTCGCCGAACTCGTAGGTCATCGCCAGCAGCACGTCCTTGACCGGGCCGAACTCCAGCTTCTGGTCGAAGATCTTGCCGAACGACAGGCGCGGGCTGAACTCGCCGTAGTAGGTGTTCGGGCCGTTGAGCCCGTCTTTCTGGCCGTTGTAGAAGATCTTGTCGATGAACAGGAAGTTGTCACCGTACTTCCAGGCATCGGCGTGCTCGAAGGTGACGGTCTGCTGGATCTCCGGATTGACGGCGAAATTCTTGCCCCACAGATAGGTCAGGCTGTTGTTCTGCCATTGCAGCAGGTCGCCGGCCATGGCGCCGTTGGCAGCCAGCAGACCGCTGGCGAGAATCAGGCTCTTGGTAAAACGCATCGCGTTGCTCCCTTTTTTCCGTTTGCGACGCTCTTGTAATGGCGTCGTCGGGTTAGTTTTATTGTCTTTCAAGTCAGGTTTTTTCGATTGGCCACAGCAACATGGCAAGAGCTGGGCCAACCTTCCCGGCTGGATGCAGCACTCCTGCTCGACGTCTTACTGAACAGATGAAAAACGGTCTTCGTACTGGCCTTACGCCTGCCAACCGCCCGAAATCATTGACTGAACGGTCAGCAAACGCGGGCGGAATCCTTCCGCCCCGATCGAGGGGGCGCGCAGATTACTGGCTTGCGCGCTGACCCTCAAGTGCTCCTTCCTGGAGCAGGTGGTGCTAAAGCTGTGCGATTGATCAAGTTTTAGAAATGCACCTTGACCAACGCACTGGTCACGCTCTGGTTGGTATCGAGGCGATTGCTGTTCTCGATGCCGTATTTGTCCTTCCAGTAGCTGTACTCGATACCCACGTACAGTTGTTTGGCTCCCCAGTTCAGGGCCTTGCCCAGGTCGTACTTGACCTGTGGGTTGAACTGCAGGTTGGCGTGGTAGGTGCCCCGGCGGGTCTCGTCGTTGTCCACCACCCAGTCGATGTAGCCGTCGAACAGGATGTCGGACTTGCCCACGGGGATGGTGTAGGACCAGGACGGGGTGATCTGCCAGACGCGGTCACCCGGGCGGCTGCCCTCGGTGTTACGCTGGTAGAAGTTCAGGTTGAAATAGTTGAAGCCGGGAATCGCCAGCTCGAAGCCGGGGCCGATCAGATAGGCCTCGTTGTCGCCTTCGCCGGACTCGTAGGTCATGGCCAGGAGAACGTCCTTGATCGGGCCGAATTCGAGCTTCGTGTCGAAGATCTTGCCGAACGACAGGCGTGGGCTGAACTCGCCGTAGTAGGTGGTCGTGCCTTTGTTGCGGTCGGCCTGGCCGTTGTAGAAGATCTTGTCGATGAACAGGAAGGTGTCGCCGTACTTCCACTTGTTCGCGTGTTCGAAGGTAATCGTCTGCTGGATCGACGGGTTGACCTGGAAGTCCTTGCCGTACAAGTAGGTCAGGCTTTCGCCGTGCCACTGGATCAGATCCCCCGCTACCGCTGGAAGTGTCGCCAGCAAGCTGCTGCCCAGGAGAAGGGAAGTGGTGGTGCGTTTCATGTTGTGATTCCCGGCTGATTATTATTGTTCGTTGCGGTTTTTTCGGCGCGAAGCGCCCCGGACGACCCGCTCCCACGGGTCGACGGTGCTGCGTATTGCTCGGGGTGGAACCGGGCGGCAAGGGCGCCGCCCAAGGCTCAATGCGAGTGGCTGGCTTCGTTGTGCGCGGCGCGTTCGGCCCCGCCAAGAATGTTGAACAGCAGGTTCAGCACCAGGGCGCTGACCGTGGCCATGGCGATGCCGCTATGGGTGATGGGTTCCATCCACTGTGGCATCTGCGCGAAGAACTCCGGACGCACCACGGGAATCAGGCCCATGCCCACGCTGACCGCGACCAGCAACTGGTTGCGACGGTCGGCGATGTCGGCTTCCTGGAGGATCTTGATCCCGGTGGCGGTGACCATGCCGAACATGGCGATCGACGCACCGCCCAGCACCGCCGGCGGAATCGAGGCGATCAGGAAGGCCGCCTTGGGCAGCAGGCTGAGCAGGATCAGGAAGGCGCCGGCGACCACGGTGACATAGCGGCAGCGCACCCCGGTCATCTGCACCAGGCCGATGTTCTGGGCGAACGAGGAGTGGGTGAAGGTGTTGAAAAAACCGGCGACAAAGGACGCGCCGGCGTCGCACATCAAGCCGCGACGAAGCATGCCCGGGGTGACTTCACGATCGGTCACCTTGCCCAGGGCGAGGAACATGCCGGTGGATTCGACGAAGATGATCACCACCACCAGGCACATGGAAAGAATTGGCGCGAGGCTGAAGGTCGGCATGCCGAAGTGCAGCGGAGTGACGACCTGCAGCCACGGCGCTTCGTCCAGTCCGGACAGGTCGACCATGCCGATGGAGCCGGCGAGGATGTAGCCCAGGCCCATGCCGATCAGCACCGACACGTTGACCCAGAAACCACGCATGAAACGGTTGACCAGGAGGATGGTCAGCAGCACCAGGGCGGCGACCGCCAGGTAGATCGGCGAGCCGAACGTCTCGGCGCTGGCACCGCCGCCAGCCCAGTTGACCGCTACCGGGAACAGCGACAGGCCGATCGAGGTGATGACCGTGCCGGTCACCAGTGGCGGGAAGAAGCGCACCACCTTGGACATGAACGGCGCAATCAGCATGCCGAAGAAACCGGCGGCGATGGTTGCTCCGAAGATGCCCTGCAGGCCGACACCAGGCATCCCGGCCATGGCCACCATGCTGCCGACGGCGGCGAAACTGGCGCCCATCATCACCGGCATGCGGATACCGACAGCACCAATGCCGAACGACTGGACCATGGTGGCGACACCAGCGACCAGCAGATCGGCATTGATCAGGAAAGCGATTTCTTCTCGGGAGAGTCCGGCAGCCTGACCGATGATCAGCGGCACCGCGATAGCGCCTCCGTACATCAGCAGCACGTGCTGCAGACCGACGAGGATCAGTTGCAGCAGGGGCAGGGGCTGTCGTGGCGGCGCATCGGGGATGTACGCCTGGCGTGACTCGGACATGCAGCACCTCGAGTTTTGTTGTTATTTTTTGAGCCGCGATCCCTGGCGGCGGGCTTGGAAAAGCCCGTGGTTCCCGCCCGGGATGCGCGTGAAGCTTGCAGCGATGAAGCGATGGTGCGGATCAGTTGACCGGGGCGCCCTTGGCGATCCAGTCACCGACCAGTTTGCGTTCCTCGGCCGTCATCTGGGTGATGTTGCCCAGTGGCATGATCTGGCTGGCGACGGCCTGGGCCTGGATACGCGGAGCCATGGCCTGGATCTGTTGCGGGGTATCGAGCATCACGCCGGCTGGCGCGGTGCTGAACAGCGGGCTGGTCGGCTTGGCCGAATGGCACACGGTGCAACGTTCCTGGATGACGCTGTGGATCTTGTCGAAACCACCACCGGCAGCCTGCGCCGCGGCGGTCGCCTGGGCTGGCGCTTCGGCGGGAGCGGCAGGCGCGGCAGGTTCGGCCGGCTTGGCCTGGGCGGCCTGCCAGGCGGCGGCTTGCTCTTCCTCGGCTTTCTCGGCGGCGGTCTTGCCACCCAGAGCGGTTTCCGGCAGCGGCTGGTACTCGACCTTCGCGGCAGCCTGCTCAGGCGCGGTCGGCATCGGCTTCGGACCGGTGACGTAGGCCAGGCAGATCATCGCCAGGGCGCCGACTGGCAGGGCCCAGGCGTACTTGTTGCTGTCGTGGCGGGTGTTGAAGTAGTGGCGGATAAGGACCGCAGCTACCGCGATACCGGCCAGGATCGCCCAGTTGTATTCGCTGCCGTAGGTGCTCGGGAAGTGGTTGCTGATCATGATGAACAGCACCGGCAGGGTGAAGTAGTTGTTGTGACGCGAGCGCAGCAGACCCTTGGCCGGCAGTACCGGATCCGGGGTGGTGTTGGCTTCGATCGCGGCCACCAGCTGGCGCTGCGCCGGCATGATGGTGCGGAACACGTTGCCGACCATGATGGTGCCGATGATCGCGCCGGTGTGCAGGTACGCGCCACGACCGCTGAACACCTGGCTGAAGCCGAAGCACGCCGCGATGATCAGGACGAACAGGACCAGGCCGAGCAGGGCGGGTTGCTTGCCCAGTGGCGAGTCGCAGAGGAAGTCGTAGATGAACCAGCCGGCGATCAGCGAGGCGACACCGATGGTCACGCCTTCGAAGCCGGTCAGGGTGCTGCCCGGTTTCAGCAGGTACAGCGTCGGCTGCCAGTAGAACACCAGGCACAGCAGGGCGATCCCGGACATCCAGGTGAAGTAGGCTTCCCATTTGAACCAGTGCAGGTTCTCCGGCATCTTCGGCGGGGCCAGCTTGTATTTCTCCAGGTGGTAGATACCGCCACCGTGGATCGCCCAAAGGTCGCCCGACAGCCCGTCACGCGGGTTGGCGCGGTTCAGGTTGTTTTCCAGCCAGACGAAGTAGAACGACGCGCCGATCCAGGCCACGCCGGTGATCATGTGAACCCAGCGCACGCTCAGGTTCAGCCATTCCAACAGATGTGCTTCCACAGTCTTGTACCTCTGTGCCGGTCACCGCGGGGGCGATGGCCAGCCTTCTCTTATTGGTGGGGATTGAGGATCAGTTGCTCATCCTCGGTAAAGAAATGCTCGTCGCAGTTGTTGCCGGAACCACTGCGATCAACCACCAGGAAGTCATCCCGCTTTTCGATCGTCAGCACCGGGTGGTGCCAGACGCCGCGATGGTAATTGACGCCCTGCCTGCCATTGCTCATGAAGGCACGGACGTGACCTGATACAGGTGCATCGCCAACCGGCGCGACCACGATCAGAAAGGGGTTGCCGAGCAGCGGAATGAAAGCCTGGCTGCCCAGCGGATGGCGTTCCAGCATGCGTACGGTCAGCGGCATGTCCAGCGCGTCGGCGCGGAAGATGCTGATGATCGCCTTGTCTTCCGGCTGCGCGGTCTCGACCGTCGCCAGCTTGTGGAAGCGCATGGTCGAGCCGTTGTTGATCATGAAGTGGTCGCTGCCGTCGGTTTCGATCACGTCACCGAATTGGGCGAAGGCTTCTTTGGTCAGGGGCTCGATCACAAGAGTACGCATGCTTTTATTCTCTGAATTCTGTGTTGTTGTCAGGCTACGGGCGCCGGCAGACCGGCGCGGGTCTTACAGTTGCAGCAGGCGGAACAGGGCGATCAGGTTGATCTGCGCCAGGGCTTCCTTGAACTCGGTCTCTGCATCGTTGTGGATGCGGGTTTCGAAGGAGGCGAGGATCTGGTGCCGGTTGCTGCCCTTCACCGCCATGATGAACGGGAACTTGAATTTCGCTTTGTAGGCGTCGTTGAGTTCGGTGAAGCGGGTGAACTCTTCGGCGGTGCACTGGTGGATACCGGCGCCGGCCTGTTCGTTGGTGCTCGACTCGGTCAGCTCACCCTGGATCGCGGCCTTGCCGGCGAGGTCCGGGTGAGCGTTGATCAGCGCCAGCTGGGCGGCGTGGTCGGCGCTGAGGAGGATGTCGCTCATGCGCTGGTGCAGGTTCTCGATCTGATCCAGTTCCGCCAGCTGACCCAGGTCGTAGGCTTTCTCGGCGACCCAGGGCGAGTGCTCGTAGATGTCGGCGAAGGCCTCGACGAACGCGGCGCGGTCCAGGGTCGAAGGGGTCAGGGTCTTGAAAGCGGTCATTTCGCGGTCTCGGCTTGGAAAGGGTGGGTGGCGTGCCAGTGGCGGGCAATGTCCACGCGACGGGCGAACCAGACCTGGTCGTGGCTCTTGGCGTAGTCGATGAAGCGCTTGAGCGCGGCCAGGCGTGCCGGACGGCCGACCAGGCGGCAGTGCAGGCCGATGGAGAGCATCTTCGGTGCTTCGGCGCCTTCCTCGTAGAGCACGTCGAAGGCGTCCTTCAGGTACTGGAAGAACTGCTCGCCGCAGTTGAAGCCCTGGACCTGGGTGAAGCGCATGTCGTTGGTGTCCAGGGTGTAGGGGATCACCAGGTGCGGCTTGCCGGTCGGGTTGTTCGGCTCCCAGTAGGGCAGGTCGTCGTCGTAGGTGTCGCTGTCGTAGAGGAAGCCGCCTTCCTCCATGACCAGGCGGCGGGTGTTCGGCCCGGTGCGGCCGGTGTACCAGCCCAGCGGACGTTCGCCGGTGAGTTCGGTGAGGATGCGGATGGCTTCGAGCATGTGCTCGCGTTCCTGGGCCTCGTCCATGTACTGGTAGTCGATCCAGCGGTAGCCGTGGCTGCAGATCTCGTGGCCGGCCTCGACCATGGCGCGGATCACGTCCGGGTGGCGCTGGGCGGCCATGGCCACGGCGAAGACGGTCAGCGGCACGCCGCTATCCTTGAACAGCTTGAGCAGGCGCCAGACGCCGGCGCGGCTACCGTATTCGTACAGCGATTCCATGCTCATGTTGCGCGCGCCCTGCAGTGGCTGGGCAGCGACCATCTCGGACAGGAAGGCTTCGGATTCCTTGTCGCCGTGAAGAATGTTGCGCTCGCCACCTTCTTCGTAATTGAGCACGAAAGACAGCGCAACGCGGGCATTCCCCGGCCAGTGCGGATGGGGAGGGGTATTGCCGTAACCGATCAGGTCGCGAGGGTAGTCAGCGCTCACTGCAGTCTTCCTTCTTGTTCGTCAAAGCGGAGGGTGGTGGCGTGCGCGAGATTGCGTGGGGCCACGACGATGGAGTGATTGTATACAACTTTATTTACGATTTGTAAGCCTGTTTTTTCCCTTTTCTTTCTCCCTTCGTCTATAGAGGGGTGTGCAAGAAACCTGCCTTATTGGTCAGCTAATGACGGCGACGTCTATATAGGCCATGGCTTTGCGACTAATGGCGTATTTCCAGGGGCGGGTAGAACTGAATCGGAAAATCGCAAGAAAAATTGTGTACAATTTTTCAGGAAAGTGTCTTAATGCGTTCACAGCCGCTTGCTGCCGTGTTTCTCCGAGGTGCAGGCGGGTATTTTCTGCCCATAGAGTGAACAAGAGGCGAGCGAGCAATGGGACGTTTGACCACGCATGTACTGGATGCCGCGCATGGCTGCCCTGGCAGTTCGATCAAGGTCGAGCTGTACCGGGTCGAAGGCCAGCAACTGGAGCTGGTGACCACTGCCCTGACCAACAGCGATGGCCGCGTCGACGCGCCGCTGCTGCAGGGTGACGACTACCGCAGCGGTGTCTACCAGTTGCAGTTCAGCGCCGGTGACTACTACCGCGCCCGTGGTGTGCAACTGCCCGAGCCGGCGTTTCTTGACGTCGTGGTGCTGCGCTTCGGCATCAATGACAAGCAGGATCACTACCATGTGCCGCTGCTGATCTCGCCTTACAGTTACTCGACCTATCGCGGAAGCTAGTTGGTCGCTAGATGAATCTTCGTAGGTCCTTGGCCCGCTCACACTGGCGGGCTTTTTTTCGTCCGCGTTTTTTGTCCTGCGCTCAGCGGGCTCATCGCTGAACGCCCCGGAAAGTACTGGCTTGGCACCTCGCCGAGGACGCCCTTGAATACCGTCGAGAAGGCGCTGGGACTGCTGTAGCCAAGCTCCATCGCCACCCGTGTGACGGAGTCGCCGTTGCCCAGCAGGACAATGGCCGCCAGCAGGCAGGCCTGCTGCCGCCATTCGAGGAAGCTGATGCCCGTGTGCTGGCGAAACTGCCGGGTGAACGTGCGACGGCTCATGCCAGCGCGCTGCGCCATGTCGTCGATCCCGATACCCAGCGAGGGCGCGGCGAGAAATTCGCGACAGGCCGTCGCAAGGCGTGGCTCATCGGGCAGGGGGGCATTGAGCGACAGCGGCGGCATGCTGGCCATTTCATGCAGCAGCAGCCCCATCAGGTGGCCATTGCGTTCCTCGCTGGGGGCATGGGTGGGGGCTTCGGTTGCGCTCGCCAGCAACTGCTTCAGCAACGGCGACACGCCGAAGACCTGGCAGGATAGGGGAAGCCCCACGCGCTGCGCGGCCTGTGGACGCACATAGGTATTGAGCATCGTCACGGGGCCACGCATCTGCATGGCGTGAGGAAGACCCGCCGGCACCCAGATCGCTCTCAATGGCGGGACGGCCCAGTTGCCCCTGTCGGTTTCCACGGTGATGACGCCACAGGCGGCGTAGGCAAACTGGCCGCGGCGGTGGCTATGGCTTGGAAACAACTCGCCATCGGCGTAGTCCCTTCTGGTCACCACAACATCGCAGGGCGTCTCTGGGTAGATGTCGGTAGCTGTCATGTGCATGGCCCGGTTCTGTCTCTGATTGACCTTGAATTGAAAGCGGGCCATCCATGGTCGAGGCACATTGGCATGGACGTCAAGGCGCTCCGCCATGACCGCAGAAAAGACCGCCAGACCCATGCACAGAAAACACCTGATTCTCGCCGTGTGCGTCACGGCCGTGTGGGGAGCCAACTTCCCGATCACCAAACTGGGCCTTGCCCGAATCGATCCCCTGCTGCTGACGGCCATTCGCTTTGCGCTTGCGGCCTTTCCCTGGATTTTCCTGGTCAAGCGTCCTCGCATCGCCATCCGCTGGCTCGCCGCTTATGGACTGATCTTCGGCGTAGCCATGTGGGCCCTGATCAATCTGGGAATAGCCATGGGCGTGCCACCCGGCAGCGCGTCGCTGCTGATTCAGTTCAGTGCGTTCTTCACCCTGGGCTGGGGCGTCCTGTTGTTCCGCGAAGCCCTGACATGGCCGCAGTTGCTCGGCATGGCGCTGGCCGCGCTCGGCCTGATCGGAATACTCATGGGAAGTCCGGGAAACGCTACGACGATGGGCTTTCTGCTGGTGATGATCAGTGCCTTGGCCTGGAGCATCGGCAACGTGATCATCAAGGTCTCCCGGGTGAAGGAGATCTTTGCCTTCGTGGTGTGGGCCAGTCTTTTTCCGCCGATCCCCTTGCTGTTGCTGACCTGGTATCTGCATGGCCCGGCGCCGTTTTTCACATTGGCGTCCCAGGTGAACGCGGTTGCGGTTTTCTCACTGGCCTTTCAGGTCTATGCCGCCACGCACTTCTGCTATTGGGGATGGAATCTCCTGCTGCGCGAATATCCAGCGTCGAAGGTGGCGCCTCTGTCGCTGCTGATTCCTGTCTTTGGAACCGTCTGTTCGGTCTTCATCGTCCATCAGGCGCCGGGCAGGTGGGAGTGGATTTCCATGGCGCTGATTCTGGCGGCACTCGCCATCGGCATGCGCAAGGGGCGTGCGGTGCTGGGGGGCAAGGCGGCATCTTCGCCGCCATGGCTGAAATGAAAAAGCCCCACCCGAAGGTGAGGCTCCCTGTTGCCGCCGCTTCCCGTCAGAGGAAGATGAACTTGGCGATGAAGATCGCGCACAGCACCCACAGGCTGGCGGAAATCTCCTTGTGCTTGCCGGTGAAGGCCTTCAGCACCACGTAGGTGATGAAGCCCATGGCGATGCCATCGGCGACCGAGAAGGTCAGCGGCATCATGATCACCGTGACGATCGCCGGGATGCTGTCGGTGGCTTCATCCCACTCGATATGCGCCATGCTGCCCATCATCAGCATCGCCACATAGATCAGCGCGCCAGCGGTGGCATACGCCGGAATCATGCCGGCCAGCGGAGCGAAGAACATCGCCGCGACGAACAGCAGACCCACCACCACCGCGGTCAGGCCGGTACGCCCACCGGCGGCCACGCCCGCGGCGCTCTCCACATAGCTGGTCACCGGCGGCACACCGACCACCGCACCGAACACGCTCGACGCACTGTCCGCCTTCAGGGCGCGGGACAGGTTTTCGATGCGCCCGTCGGCATTCACCAGGTTGGCGCGTTGCGCCACGCCCATCAGGGTCCCGGCGGTGTCGAACATGTGCACGAAGAGGAACGCCAGGACCACGGCGATCATGCTGACGTTGAACACCCCGACCACATCCATGGCCATCCAGGTCGGCGCCAGGCTCGGTGGCAGCGAGAACACCCCGCCGTATTCCACCAGGCCCAGGCCCCAGCCGGCCAGGGTCACGCTGATGATGCTGATGAGGATCGCGCCGAACACCCGGTGGTAGCTGAGCACCGCGATCATCAGGAAGCACACTGCCGCCAGCAGCGGACCGGCCTCGTTGAGATGACCGAGCTTGATCAGGGTGGCCGGGCTGTCGACGACGATGCCCGCGGTTTTCAAGCCGATCAGTCCGAGAAACAATCCGACGCCGGCGCCCATGGCGTGACGAAGGCTGACCGGGATGCTGTTGAGCAGCCATTCGCGCACGCGGGAAAGGGTCAGGAACATGAACAGCACCCCGGAAACGAACACCGCGCCCAGCGCGGCCTCCCAGGTGTAGCCCATGGTCCCGACCACGGTGTAGGTGAAGAAGGCGTTCAGGCCCATGCCGGGTGCCAGCCCGACCGGCCAGTTGGCGTAGAGTCCCATCAGCAGGCAGCCGAGAGCGGCGGCGATGCAGGTGGCGACGAAGGCCGCACCGTGATCGATGCCGGCATCGGCCATGATGTTGGGGTTGACGAAGATGATGTAGGCCATGGTGATGAAGGTCGTCAGGCCGGCGATCATTTCGGTGCGTATGGTGGTGCCGTGTTGCTTGAGTTTGAAAATCCGTTCCATCCAGCTCGTTTCGAGCGGTGGCGCGAGATCCAGCGTAGGTGCGTCGGATTTGCGGCTTTCCACAGCGAGTACTCCTCAAGTCTTTCTTGTTTTTTCAGAGCTGGTCCTGCGCTAATCACTCGGGGCTCTGCGAGGGAAGGTGTTTGGCGAAGCATCCTGATTAGTTGACTCAAAAGTCAGGTTGCTGCCGGTGGATTATGCTTTTGTATACAAATAATGCAAATACTGTTTTATTAGATGTGCGCACATTCCTGGTCGCAGGGGCTATAACGAACCACCGTGCCTGCAGAAATGCCGTTTGCTGTGTACAATGCGGCAATACCTTCTGCCGTTAATTTTCTACCCAGGACTTGCCATCGCCCCACTGGCTGGTATTACAGTCGAGGTCCGATCGGTGAATCTTCGTGCGCGAGTGCCCATGAACGAACAGCTACAACCCCTCAAGAAAACCCCGCGGGCCGGCAAGACCGGTGGCCGCAGCGGCACCCAGGATGACATCGTCTACGCGCATATCTTCGAAGCCATCCTCGAACAACGGCTGGCACCGGGTACCAAGTTGAGTGAGGAAGCACTGGGCGAGATCTTCGGCGTCAGCCGCACCATCATCCGCCGCGCGCTGTCGCGTCTGGCCCATGAAAGCGTGGTCCTGCTGCGGCCCAATCGCGGCGCGGTAGTCGCCAGCCCGACCGTCGAGGAAGCCCGCCAGGTGTTCTTCTCGCGGCGCATGGTGGAGCGGGCGATCACCGAGCTCGCCGTGCAGCACGCCACCGCCGAGCAACTCAACGAACTGCGCGAGATGGTCCGCGAAGAGCGCGACAGCTTCTCCCGTGGCGATCGTGGCGCCGGTATCCGTCTCTCCGGCGAATTCCACCTCAAGCTCGCCGAAGCCGCCGGCAATGCGCCGCTGATCAGCTTCCAGCGCAGCCTGGTGTCGCAGACCTCGCTGATCATCGCCCAGTACGAAAGCGGCAACCGTTCGCACTGCTCCTATGACGAGCACATGCAGCTGATCGATGCCATCGAGGCCCGCGACGCGGCCAAGGCGGTGGACCTGATGATGCATCACATGGACCACATCGACAGCAAGCTCAACCTCGACGAGGAAAGCGCCTCGGACGACCTGCACGCGGTGTTCTCGCACCTGCTGCAGAGCAAGAAACGCGGCAGTTCGGTACCGGCCAAGGGCTGATCCCTTCGACGCCAGAGCGGGGCCGTTGCGCTGTCACCATTGAGGTGGCAGCGCAACGGCCCCGTTTCGTTTGCAGCCCCGGCTGGCGGGCGTTTGCCGCTCTGCTAGATTGATTCTGCTACAGGTCCGCAAACCTTCATCAAGGCAGTAGGGCTTGCGCTTATTGGCGTACCGCTTCTTGAGGACTGACAGATGTCTATGCCCCTTGGCAAACGCATGGTGGCTGAATTGATAGGGACATTCTGGCTGGTGTTGGGTGGTTGTGGCAGTGCGGTGCTGGCGGCGTCGTTTCCGTCCGGTACCACTATGGTCGGCATTGGCCTGGTGGGCGTGTCCATCGCCTTCGGCCTGACGGTCCTGACCATGGCGTTCGCCATCGGTCATATCTCCGGTTGTCATCTCAATCCCGCGGTATCGCTGGGGCTGGTGGTGGGCGGGCGCTTTCCGGCGCGGGAACTGCTGCCCTACATCGTCGCCCAGGTGATCGGCGCCATCGCCGCCGCGGCGCTGATCTACCTCATTGCCAGCGGCAAGGCCGGTTTCGAGCTGTCGTCGGGGCTGGCGTCCAACGGCTACGGCGAGCATTCGCCGCAGGGCTATTCGTTGGCGGCGGGATTCGCCAGTGAAGTGGTGATGACCGCGATGTTCATCCTGATCATCATGGGTGCCACCGACCCGCGCGCCCCGGCGGGCTTCGCGCCGATCGCCATCGGTCTGGCGCTGACCCTGATCCACCTGATCTCCATTCCCGTGACCAACACCTCGGTCAACCCGGCGCGCAGCACCGGGCCGGCCTTGTTGGTGGGCGGTTGGGCGATCCAGCAACTGTGGTTGTTCTGGGTGGCGCCGCTGATCGGAGCGGTGATCGGCGGCGCGGTGTATCGCGGCGTGTTCGGCGCAGCGAAAACCTAGCGCTGGTGTACGCAGTTGCCGGCGGCAAAGGTCTGCCGAATGGTCCGGTCATCCCCCAGGGTGGTCAGCACGAACAGCGTCTCCTCGATGCTGTTCGACTGCTGCAACCGGTAATCCAGCAACGGCGTGGCCTTGTAGTCGAGCACCACGAAGTCGGCATCGTTGCCGGCCTTCAGGCTGCCGATCCGGTCATCCAGGCTCAGCGCCCGGGCACCGCCCAGCGTCGCCAGGTAAAGCGACTTGAACGGATGCAGGCGCGCGCCCTGCAGCTGCATGACCTTGTACGCTTCGTTCAGGGTGTTGAGCAGCGAGAAGCTGGTGCCGGCGCCGACATCGGTGCCCAGGCCGACCTTGACCTTGAACTGCTCGGCCTGGGGCAGGTTGAACAGGCCGCTGCCGAGGAACAGGTTGGAGGTCGGGCAGAACGCCACGGCCGAGCCGGTCTCGGCCAGGCGCTGGCATTCGGCGTCGCACAGGTGCACGCCGTGGGCGAATACCGAGCGCTCGCCGAGCAGCTTGAAGTGGTCGTACACGTCCAGGTAGCCGTTCTGCTCGGGGAACAGCGATTTCACCCAGTCGATTTCCTTGAGGTTCTCGCTCAGGTGGGTGTGCATGTACAGGCCGTCGTACTCGCCCAGCAGTTGCCCGGCCAGCTGCAGTTGCTCCGGGGTGCTAGTCGGGGCGAAGCGTGGGGTCACCGCGTAGTGCAGGCGGCCCTTGCCGTGCCAGCGCTCGATCAGCGCCTTGCTCTCGGCGTAGCCGGATTCGGCGGTGTCGGTCAGGTAGTCCGGGGCATTGCGGTCCATCATCACCTTGCCGGCGATCATCCGCAGGTCGAGGCGTTCGGCTTGCTCGAAGAAGGCGTTCACCGACTCCGGATGCACGCTGCCGAACACCAGCGCGGTGGTGGTGCCGTTGCGCAGCAGTTCCTCGATGAAGATCTTCGCCACCTTGTCGGCATGGGCCTTGTCGGCGAACTGCTTCTCGCAGGGGAAGGTGTAGGTGTTCAACCAGTCCAGCAGTTGCTCGCCGTAAGAGCCGATCATGCCGGTCTGCGGGAAGTGGATATGGGTATCGATGAAGCCCGGGGTGATCAGGCTGTCCTGGTAGTGCACCACCTCGATATCGGCGGGCAGGCTCGGCAGCAGCTCACTGGCATGGCCCAGGGCGCTGATCTTGCCCTGGTCGACCACCAGCAGGCCGTCCTCGAAATACTCGAAGGAATTCTCCACACCCACGTCGGCGGGGTCGGCGATGCTGTGCAGGAGGGCGGATCGGTAGGCTTTGCGGGTTGCGCTCATAACGGTCTCGTCAGATGGCGTGGCTGCGCCGCGAGGGCGGCAGCAGTTGGGCGATGGGTTCAGCGTTCACGGCCGGGTTGTGCTGGCCGAAGCTGGCGTTGTAGGTGGCGATGATCTCGGCGGCGATGGACACGGCGATCTCGATCGGCAGCTTGCCCTTGACCTCGGCCAGGCCCATCGGGCAACGCATGCGTTGCATGCGCTCGGCGTCGAAGCCGCGGTCGCGCAGGCGGTGCTCGAACTTGGCGCGCTTGGTCTTCGAGCCGATCAGGCCGAACCAGGTGAAGTCGTTGCGCTTGAGGATGGCGGCGGTGAGTTCCAGGTCGAGCTGGTGGTTGTGGGTCATGACGATGCAATAGCTGCCCGGGGGCAGTTCGTCGACCTCATCGACCGGCTCTTCGCTGACGATCTTGCTGACCCCGGCGGGGAGGGTCTCGGGGAATTCCTGCTCGCGCGAATCGATCCAGCGTACCCGGCAGGGCAGCGCGGCGAGCAAGGGTACCAGAGCGCGGCCGACATGGCCCGCGCCGAACACGGCGATCTGTGCCTGCACCGCGCCCATGGGTTCGAACAACAGCACGGTGGCGCCGCCGCAGCACTGGCCGAGGCTGGCGCCCAGGCTGAAGCGCTCCAGGTGCGGTGCTTCGCGGCCTTCGGCGAGCATCTGGCGGGCGATGTGCATGGCCTTGTATTCCAGATGGCCGCCGCCGATGGTGTCGAACAGCTGGAAGGCACTGACCACCATCTTCGAGCCGGCGTTGCGCGGGGTCGAGCCGCGCTCTTCGATGATGGTCACCAGGACACAGGGTTCGCCCTGGGCCTGAAGGTCGGCGAGGGCGTTGATCCATTGATGCATGATGTGGGTCCTCGGTTGTCATCAGTGCGACCGCTTCGCGGTCGTTCGCGGGCAAGCCACGCTCCTACGGGGGTAATCGTGCGTGTGTAGGAGCTGGCTTGCCTGCGAAGGGCTGCAAAGCAGCCCCGCCCTTTACTCGGTCACAGCCTCGACCTCGACCGAGGCCTCCCGCGCCGCCACCACCTTCCTCATCTGCTCGCAGCCCCACAGCACCCGCTCCGGCGTCGCCGGGGCGTCGATGTTCGGCTGCTCGCGGTAGTCGGCCATGCTCGCCACCGCATCCTTGATCGCGCACCAGGCGGCGATCCCCAGCATGAACGGCGGCTCACCCACGGCCTTGGAATGGAACACCGTGTCTTCCGGGTTCTTGCGGTTTTCCACCAGGCGCACGCGCAGGTCGATCGGCATGTCCGCCACCGCCGGGATCTTGTAGCTGGCCGGGCCGTTGGTCATCAGCTTGCCCTTGGCGTTCCACACCAGTTCCTCGGTGGTCAGCCAGCCCATGCCCTGGACGAAACCGCCCTCGACCTGGCCGATGTCGATGGCCGGGTTCAGCGAGGCGCCGACGTCATGCAGGATGTCGGTACGGAGCATCTTGTACTCGCCGGTCAGGGTGTCGACGATCACCTCGCAGCACGCCGCGCCGAAGGCGTAGTAATAGAACGGCCGGCCACGGGCCTGGTTGCGGTCGTAGAAGATCTTCGGCGTGCGGTAGAAACCGGTGCTCGACAGCGACACCTGGGCGAAGTACGCCTGCTGGATCAGCGTCTCGAAAGTGATGAACTCGTCGCGGACGCGCACATGGTTGTTGCGGAACTCGACGTCTTCCTCGGTGACCTTGTACTGCCGCGCGGCGAACTCGACCAGGCGCTTCTTGATGATCTCGGCGGCGTTCTGCGCGGCCTTGCCGTTCAGGTCGGCACCGCTGGACGCCGCGGTCGGCGAGGTGTTGGGCACCTTGTCGGTGTTGGTCGCGGTGATCTGGATACGCTCGAAATCCACCTGGAACACCTGCGCCACCACCTGCGCCACCTTGGTGTTCAGGCCCTGGCCCATCTCGGTGCCGCCATGGTTCAGGTGGATGCTGCCGTCGGTGTAGATATGGATCAGCGCACCGGCCTGGTTGAGGAAGGTCGCGGTGAAGGAGATGCCGAACTTCACCGGGGTCAGCGCCAGACCTTTCTTGAGGACCGGGCTGTTGGCGTTGAAGCGGCGGATCGACTCGCGGCGTTCGGCGTAGTCGGCGCTGGCTTCCAGCTCGGCGGTCATCTCTTCGAGCATGTTGTGCTCGACGGTCTGGTAGTAGTGGGTGACGTTGCGGTCGGTCTTGCCGTAGTAGTTGGCCTTGCGCACCGCCAGTGGATCGAGCGCCAGGTGACGGGCGATGCGGTCCATCACTTCCTCGATGGCGACCATGCCCTGCGGCCCGCCGAAGCCGCGGTAGGCGGTGTTCGACGCGGTGTTGGTCTTGCAGCGGTGACCGTGCACCGTGGCGTCGCCGAGGTAGTAGGCGTTGTCCGAGTGGAACATCGCGCGGTCGACGATGGAGCCGGACAGGTCAGGCGAGTAGCCACAGTTGCCGGCCAGATCGAAGTCGATCCCGTGCAGACGACCGCTGTCGTCGAAGCCGACGTCGTATTCGACGTAGAAGGGATGGCGCTTGCCGGTCATGGTCATGTCCTCGACCCGTGGCAGGCGCATCTTGGTCGGCTGACCGGTGAGGCGCGCGATCACCGCGCACAGGCATGCCGGGCTGGCCGCCTGGGTTTCCTTGCCGCCGAAGCCGCCACCCATGCGGCGCATGTCGAGGACGATCTTGTTCATCGGCACGTCGAGCACTTCGGCCACCAGTTTCTGCACTTCGGTGGGGTTCTGCGTCGAGCAGTAGACGATCATGCCGCCGTCTTCGGTGGGCATCACCGAGGACACCTGAGTCTCCAGGTAGAAGTGCTCCTGGCCGCCGATGTGCAGGGTGCCCTGCAGGCGGTGCGGGGCGCTGGCCAGGGCGCTGGCCGAGTCGCCGCGCTGGTGGGTGTGGCTGTCGAGCACGAAGTGCTTCTTGCGGAACGCCTCGACCACATCGAGCACCGGTTCCAGGTCTTCGTACTCGATGATCGCCGCCATCGCCGCGCGGCGCGCGGTGTCCAGGTCGCGAGCGGCCACGGCGACCACCGGCTGGCCGAAGAACTCCACCTTGTCGATGGCCAGCAGCGGATCGCCGGCGACCACCGGGCCGATGTCCTTGAGGCCGGGAATGTCTTCATGGGTGATGGCGATGCGCACGCCCTCGAAGGCGTAGCACGGGCTGGTATCGACCCGCAGGATGCGCGCGTGGGCACGGTCGGCGGTGCGCGCGTAGACGTGCAACTGGTTGGGGAATTCCAGGCGGTCGTCGATGTACACCGCTTCGCCGGACACCTGTTTGTCGGCGCTGTCGTGCTTGACGCTGCGACCGACGCCGGTGGTCAGGTCCTGGCTGAACAGTTCGGCCAGTTCCGCCTGGCTCTTGGCGACGTGATGATGGTTAGACATAAGCGGTCACCCGGGTCTCGATGTGCGGTGTTTGCAGTTCGACGAAGTACTTGCGCAGCAGGTTCTGCGCGCCCAGCAGGCGGTATTCCTTGCTCGCGCGGAAGTCCGAGAGTGGGGTGAAATCCTCGCTCAGGGCCTGGCAGGCCTTTTCCAGGGTGGCCTGGTTGAACGGCTTGTCGAGCAGCGCGGCTTCGCAGGCATGGGCGCGTTTGGGGATCGCCGCCATGCCGCCGAAGGCGACCCGGGCCTGTTCGATCACACCGTTTTCGATGCGCAGGTTGAACGCCGCGCACACCGCGGAAATGTCGTCGTCCAGACGCTTGGACACCTTGTAGGCGCGGAACGCCCAATGCTCGCGGGCTTTCGGCACGATGATGCGCTCGATGAACTCGCTTTCCTGGCGGGCGGTGACGCGGTAGTCGATGAAATAGTCTTCCAGCTTCAGGGTGCGGGTGTCGTTGCCCTTGCGCAGGACGATCTGCGCGCCGAGGGCGATCAGCAGGGGCGGCGAGTCGCCGATCGGCGAGGCGTTGCCGATGTTGCCGCCGAGGGTGCCCTGGTTGCGGATCTGCAGCGAGGCGAAGCGGTGCAGCAGCTCGCCGAAGTCCGGGTACTCGGCGCTGAGGGCGTCGTAGCAGTCGGTCAGCGGAGTGGCGGCGCCGATTTCGATGCGGTCGTCGAAATGCTCGACACGCTTCAGTTCGGCGACGTTGCCCACATAGATCATCACCGGCAGGGTGCGGTGGAACTGGGTCACTTCCAGGGCCAGGTCGGTGCCGCCGGCGAGCAGGCGGGCCTCCGGATGCGAGCCGTAGAGGTCGGCCAGGTCAGCCACGGTCAGGGGTACCAGGCAACGCTTGTCGCCGCTGTTCAGCTCGCCGGTTTCACTCGGGGCGATGGCCTTGAGGCGCTCGATGGTCTGCGCCTGGGCGGCGTCGAACTGGTCGGGCCTGGCCTGGCAGCACGCCTGGTCGGCGGCGGCGAGGATCGGCCGGTAGCCGGTGCAGCGGCACAGGTTGCCGGCCAGGGCTTCCTGGGCCTTGTGCAGGTCCGGGGCATCGCTGTTCTTCTGCAGGGCGAACAGCGACATGACGAAGCCAGGCGTGCAGAAGCCGCATTGCGAGCCATGGCAGTCAGCCAGTGCCTGCTGCACGCTGTGCAGCTTGCCCTGGTGCTTCAGGCCCTCGACGCTGATCAACTGCTTGCCGTGCAGCGAGGAAACGAAGGTCAGACAGGAGTTCAGGCTGCGGTAGCGCAGGCTGTCCTTGCCGTCTTCCTGGGTGAGTTCGGCGACCACCACCGAGCAGGCACCGCAGTCACCACTGGCGCAGCCCTCCTTGGTACCGGTCTTTCCCAGATGCTCGCGCAGATACTCGAGCACCGTCATGTTGGGGTCCAGGGCATGCTCACTGCGCAACTCCTGGTTCAAGAGAAACTGGATCACGGAAGGGCCTCACAAGCGAAATTATTGTTGTTGAGCGGACTGAGGCGGAATGTATTCAGCCTTGACTTTCCGGTCAATGATTTTCTGACTCAAAGGTCAGGAAATTTTCCGCGACTACCTCCGAAGTGCTGTCTTTCAGTGTAGGAGAACACGCTGTCTATCGTAGGCGCGGCCACTTCTTGTAGGAGCGTGGCTTGCCCGCGAAAGGACTGCGTAGCGGTCCCACATTGAGGTTGTCGGAGCCAGGGACCGCTACGCAGTCCTTTCGCGGGCAAGCCACGCTCCTACAGCCTCAGCGCCCCGACTATCGCGTTTTCAATCTGGAACTCTGCAAGCAGCATGCCGACGATTCGGCTAGTCTGAGCGGTACCTTCGTGCAGTTGACGGCGCCTTTCATGCTGGCAGCAGGGCATTTGCGGTACACTTCCGCGTTTTTAGCCGTTAACCGATTTCGAAGGAAAACCATGACGTTCAAGGCGCCGGACAGTCTCTCCGAGCAAATTGCCCATCACCTGGCCGAACAGATCATCGGTGGGGTACTCAAGCCCGCCGAGCGCATCCAGGAACAGAAAGTCACCCAGGCGCTGAATGTCAGCCGCGGTTCGGTGCGCGAAGCCTTGCTGATTCTCGAACGACGTCATCTGGTGACCATCCTGCCTCGTCGTGGCGCCCATGTGACCGAACTCAACGAGCACAACGTGCGCAGCCTGTGCACCCTGATGGGCGAGCTGTACATCCTGCTCGGCAACGCCGTGGCCACCGGCTATCAGAACCCGACCGACCTGGCGCCGTTCCTGGCCATCCAGCAGCGTCTGGCGCAAGCCTGCGAACGCAAGGACATCCGCGCCTTCGTCGAGGAAAGCTTCGCGGTGATGCGCGCCGCCTATCCGTTCGCCAACAACCCTTATCTGCAGGAAACGGTGGAAAACCTGCAGCCGGCCATGAGCCGTGCCTATTACCTGGCCCTGGACCGGCGCAAGGCGCAGATGAACGATTTCCTCGTCCTGTTCGCCCGCCTGCTGCAGGCGGTGATCGCCCGCGACCTGGCGCAGATCCGCGAAGTGCTCAGCCAGTACTGCCAGCGCAGTTGCGAGCTGGTGCTGTCAGCGCTGGTGACTGACTGACCATGCGCCTCAAGTGCATCCGCCTGGCGGGGTTCAAGTCGTTCGTCGACCCGACCACCGTGAATTTCCCCAGCAACATGGCCGCCGTGGTCGGGCCCAACGGCTGCGGCAAGTCCAACATCATCGACGCCGTGCGCTGGGTGATGGGCGAAAGCTCGGCGAAGAACCTGCGCGGCGAGTCGATGACCGATGTCATCTTCAACGGTTCCACCAGCCGCAAGCCGGTGAGCCAGGCGAGCATAGAACTGGTCTTCGACAACAGCGACAACACCCTGGTCGGTGAATACGCCGCCTACGCCGAGATCTCGATCCGGCGCAAGGTCACCCGGGACGCGCAGAACACCTACTACCTCAACGGCACCAAGTGCCGGCGCCGCGATATCACCGATATCTTCCTCGGCACCGGCCTGGGCCCGCGCAGCTACTCGATCATCGAACAGGGCATGATCTCCAAGCTGATCGAGGCCAAGCCCGAGGAGTTGCGCAACTTCATCGAGGAAGCCGCGGGCATCTCCAAGTACAAGGAGCGCCGTCGCGAAACCGAGAACCGCATCCGTCGCACCCAGGAAAACCTCGAACGCCTCACCGACCTGCGCGAAGAGCTGGAGCGCCAGCTCGAACGCCTGCACCGCCAGGCCCAGGCCGCGGAGAAGTACAAGGAATACAAGGCCGAGGAACGCCAGCTCAAGGCGCAGCTGGCGGCCCTGCGCTGGCGCGCGCTGGATGAGCAGGTGCGCCAGCGGGAAAGCGTGATCGGCGATCAGGAGGTGTCCTTCGAGGCACTGGTGGCCGAGCAGCGCAACGCCGATGCCAGTATCGAGCGTCTGCGCGATGGCCATCACGAGCTGTCCGAGCGTTTCAACCAGGTGCAGGGCCGCTTCTATTCGGTGGGCGGCGATATCGCCCGCATCGAACAGAGCATCCAGCACGGTCAGCAGCGCCTGCGCCAGTTGCAGGACGATCTCAAGGAAGCCGAGCGCTCGCGCCTGGAAACCGAGTCGCACCTGGGCCACGACCGCACCTTGCTGGCCACCCTCGGCGAAGAGCTGCAAATGCTCGAACCGGAACAGGAAATGACCCTGGCCGCCGCCGAGGAAGCTTCGGCCACCCTCGAAGAGGCGGAAGGCACCATGCACGGCTGGCAGGAGCAGTGGGACAGCTTCAACGCCCGTTCCGCCGAGCCACGGCGTCAGGCCGAAGTGCAGCAGTCGCGGATCCAGCAACTGGAGCACAGCCTCGAGCGTCTGGCCGAGCGTCAACGCAAGCTGGGCGAGGAGCGCGAGCAGCTCAGCGCCGACCCGGAAGACGCGGCGATCCTCGAACTGGCCGAGCAGGTCGCCAGCAGCGAACAGGTCCTGGACGACCTGCATCTGGAAGAACAGCAGGCCGCCGAGCGTCTCGACACGCTGCGCGAGCAACTGCAACAGGCCACCCAGGCGCAACAACAGGCACAGGGTGAACTGCAACGCCTCGGTGGTCGCCTGGCCTCCCTGGAAGCTTTGCAACAGGCCGCACTGGAGCCGGGCAAGGGCGCCGGCGAGTGGTTGCGCGAGCACGGCCTGGAACAGCGTCCGCGTCTGGCCGAGGGCCTGCGGGTCGAGCCGGGCTGGGAGCTGGCGGTGGAAACCGTGCTGGGCGCCGACCTGCAGGCGGTGCTGGTGGATGGCTTCGCCGGGCTCAGCTTCGCCGGCTTCGACCAGGGCGAACTGCGCCTGCTGGATGTCGCCGCCGGTGCGCCGCGGCTGCCTGGCAGCCTGCTGGACAAGGTCGAGGGTGGGGTGGATCTGGCGCCCTGGCTGGGTCTGGTGCGACCGGTGGAAACCCTCGATCAGGCCCTGGCCCAGCGCGACCGCCTGGCCGATGGCGAAAGCCTGGTCAGTCGCGACGGCTACTGGGTCGGTCGGCATTTCCTCCGGGTCAGCCGCGCCAGCGATGCCCAGGGCGGAGTGCTGGCCCGTGGCCATGAGCTGGAGCGCCTGGCCTTGGAGCAGGACGAACAGCAAGCCCGTCTGGCCCAACTGGACGAGCAACTGGGCGATCTGCGCGAGCAGCAGCGCCACCTGGAAGACGGCCGTGAGCAACTGCGCCGGCGTGCCCAGGACGAAACCCGCCAGCAGGGCGAGCTGAAAGCCAGACTCTCCGCCGGCAAGGCCCGCGCCGAGCAATTGAACCTGCGGCGCCAGCGCCTCGAAGACGAACTGGCCGAAGCCGCCGAACAGCGTGGCCTCGAACAGGAGCAACTGGGCGAATCGCGGCTGATCCTGCAGGAAGCGCTGGAATTGATGGCCCAGGACACCGAACAGCGTGAACAGCTGTTGGCCCGGCGCGACGGCCTGCGCGAAAACCTCGACCGGATCCGCCAGGAAGCCCGTCAGCACAAGGATCACGCCCACCAACTGGCGGTACGTCTGGGTTCGCTGCGTGCCCAGCACGATTCCACCCGTCAGGCCCTGGAGCGCCTGGAGCTGCAGTCCGAGCGCCTGACCGAAAAGCGCGAACAGCTCAGCCTCAATCTGGAGGAGGGCGAGGCCCCGCTGGAAGAGCTGCGCCTGAAGCTGGAAGAGCTGCTGGAAAAACGCATGAGCGTCGACGAGGAGATGCGCCAGGCGCGTCTGCACATGGACGACGCCGACCGCGAACTGCGCGACGCGGAAAAACGCCGCAGCCAGGCCGAGCAGCAGTCGCAGCTGCTGCGCGGCCAGCTGGAAAACTACCGCCTGGAATGGCAGGGCCTCAGCGTGCGCCGCAAGACCCTGCAGGAACAACTGCACGCCGACGGCTACGACCTCGACGGCGTGCTCGCCACCCTCACCGAGCAGGCCAGCGAGCAGGAGGCCGAGGCCGAGCTGGAGCGCCTCGATGCGCGTATCCAGCGCCTGGGCGCGATCAACCTGGCGGCGATCGAGGAGTACCAGCAGCAGTCCGAGCGCAAACGCTATCTCGATGCCCAGGACGCCGACCTGGTGGAAGCCCTGGACACCCTGGAAAACGTCATTCGCAAGATCGACAAGGAAACCCGCAACCGCTTCAAGGATACCTTCGATCAGATAAATGCCGGATTACAGGCACTTTTCCCGAAAGTTTTCGGGGGTGGCAGCGCTTATCTGGAACTGACGGGCGAAGATTTACTCGATACAGGGGTGACGATCATGGCGCGCCCGCCTGGCAAGAAGAACAGCACCATTCATTTGCTCTCCGGCGGTGAAAAGGCGCTGACCGCCCTGGCCCTGGTATTCGCCATTTTCAAATTGAATCCCGCACCGTTCTGCATGCTCGACGAAGTCGACGCGCCGCTGGACGATGCCAACGTCGGCCGATATGCGCGACTGGTGAAAGAGATGAGTCAGACCGTTCAGTTCATCTATATCACCCACAACAAGATCGCCATGGAAATGGCCGATCAATTGATGGGGGTGACCATGCACGAGCCAGGTTGCTCGCGGCTTGTGGCGGTGGATGTGGAGGAGGCGATGGCCATGGTCGACGCCTGAAACAGGAAAAAGCGCACGATCTCAGAGCAAATTCCCTGTCAGTCGTGACAGACGGTGTAAAGTTATCTTTGGTCGTGCTAGCTTAATGTCAATTTTTCGCGCGTGGGTAAAACGTCAGTCAGAACATAGAGTTGGCGCCACGTTTTAAAGGGTTTTAACCCTTTTATTTTTCAGCATTTTTTACAGAGGCACGGGATTACATGGAAATCGGTCTGCGCGAATGGCTGATCGTCATCGGCATCATTGTCATAGCCGGTATTCTCTTCGACGGCTGGCGCCGCATGCGTGGCGGCAAAGGCAAGTTGAAATTCCGTCTGGATCGCAGTTTCTCCAATCTTCCCGACGAAGAAAACAATGCCGAAGTGCTTGGCCCGTCGCGCGTGCTCGATGCGCACCAGGAGCCGCAACTCGACGAAGACGACCTGCCGTCGATGAGCGCCCCGGCGCGCGAGCCCAAGGCGGGCAAGAACAACAAGCGTGGCAAGCGCGGCAACGAGCCGCAGCAGGGTGACCTCAACCTCAGCGCCGAACCGCGCGAGCCCGACCTGTTCAGCGATGCCGACGACGATTTCCCGGCGGACAACACCCGCGCCACCACCACCACCGGCTATGGCACCGCCGCCGAGGGCAAGGAACTGCCGCCGGTCGAGGAAGTGCTGGTGATCAGCGTGATTTCCCGCGACGAAGGTGGCTTCAAGGGCCCGGCCCTGCTGCAGAACATCCTCGAAAGCGGCCTGCGTTTCGGCGAAATGGACATCTTCCACCGTCACGAAAGCATGGCCGGCAACGGCGAAGTGCTGTTCTCCATGGCCAACGCGGTGAAACCGGGCGTCTTCGACCTGGACGACATCGACCACTTCAGCACCCGTGCCGTCAGCTTCTTCCTCGGCCTGCCGGGCCCGCGTCATCCGAAGCAGGCCTTCGACGTGATGGTCGCCGCCGCGCGCAAGCTGGCCCATGAACTGAATGGCGAGTTGAAGGATGACCAGCGCAGCGTAATGACCGCGCAGACCATCGAACACTACCGTCAGCGCATCGTCGAATTCGAGCGCCGCGCCCTGACCCAGAAGCGCTGAATACCAGAAATACGCAAGAGCAGCCCAGGCCGATGCCAGTCAGTTGAATCCAATGGGGCCTCTTGGCTTGCACGAACCCTGTAATTGGATGGGCTCGTCGTGTGACGAACCACCGCGAAAGGACCGCGCAGCGGTCCCCGATAGCGGTCAGGTCTGGGACCGCTGCGCAGTCCTTTCGCAGTGGTTCGTCACACGACAAGCCAGCTCCTACAAGACCCGCGCAAGCCCCAGGGTCTTTGTCCTCGAATGCAGGCCTCCCAACTGACGCCATCCGCCCGGCTGCTCTTTTGCATTGCAAGAGACCCCAAGCATGAATGCCGAAACCCGTATCCTCGAACTGCGTGCCGAACTCGACCAGCACAACTACCGCTACTACGTGCTCGACGAGCCGAGCGTGCCGGACGCCGAGTACGACCGCCTGTTCCGTGAACTCCAGGCCCTGGAGGCCGAACACCCGGAGTTGGTCAGCGACGACTCGCCGACCCAGCGCGTCGGCGGCGCGGCGCTCTCGGCGTTCAGCCAGGTGCGTCATGAAATCCCCATGCTGAGCCTGGGCAACGCCTTCGAAGAAACCGACCTGCGCGAATTCGACCGCCGGGTGCTGGAAGGCCTCGACCTGCCTGCCGGCGACCTGTTCGGCGGCGGCCAGGCGGTGGACTACAGCTGCGAGCCCAAGCTCGACGGCCTCGCCGTCAGCCTGCTGTACCGCAACGGCCAACTGGTGCAGGGCGCCACCCGCGGCGACGGCACCACTGGCGAGGACATCAGCGTCAACGTCCGCACCATCCGCAACGTCCCGCTCAAGCTGCACGGCGAAGGCTGGCCGGATGTGCTGGAAGTGCGCGGTGAAGTGTTCATGAGCAAGGCCGGCTTCGACAAACTCAACGCGGCCCAGGCCGAGATCGGCGCCAAGACCTTCGCCAACCCGCGCAACGCCGCCGCCGGCAGCCTGCGCCAGCTCGACTCGAAGATCACCGCCAGCCGTCCGCTGGAGTTCTGCTGCTACGGCATCGGCCAGGTCTCGGCGCCGGTGGGCGAGACCCATATCGGCATCCTCGAACAGCTCAAGGCCTGGGGCATGCCCATCAGCCGCGAGCTCCGGCACGCCGCCGGCATCGAAGAATGCCTGGCCTACTACCGCGACATCGGTGCCCGGCGCAACGACCTGCCCTACGAGATCGACGGCGTGGTGTTCAAGGTCAACAGCCTGGCCGCGCAGCGCGAGCTGGGCTTCCGCGCCCGCGAGCCGCGCTGGGCCATCGCCCACAAGTTCCCGGCCATGGAAGAGCTGACCGAAGTTCTCGACGTCGAATTCCAGGTCGGCCGCACCGGCGCCGTCACCCCGGTGGCGCGGCTCAAGCCGGTCAAGGTCGCCGGCGTCACCGTGGCCAACGCCACCCTGCACAACATGGACGAAGTCGCCCGCCTGGGCGTGATGATCGGCGACACCGTGATCATCCGCCGCGCTGGCGATGTCATCCCGCAGGTGATGCAGGTCGTGCTGGAGCGCCGAGATCCCGAGGCCGTGCGCCCGGTGCGGATCCCCACCGAATGCCCGGTGTGCGGCTCGCAGGTCGAGCGCACCCAACTGGTCAAGCGCAGCAAGGGCAAGGAAACCCTCAGCGAGGGCGCCGTGTACCGCTGCGTCGGCCGCCTGGCCTGCGCCGCCCAGCTCAAGCAGGCGATCATCCACTACGTCTCGCGGCGTGCCATGGATATCGAAGGCCTGGGCGAGAAGAGCGTCGAACAGCTGGTGGACGAAGGGCTGATCGCCTCGCCGGCGGACCTCTACCGCCTGACCTACGAGCAGGTAGTCGAACTGGAAGGCTTCGCCGAAGTGTCCAGCAACAAGCTGCTGGCCGCCATCGAAGACAGCAAGCGTCCGGGGCTGGCGCGCTTCATCTACGCCCTGGGCATCCCCGATGTGGGCGAGGAGACGGCCAAGGTCCTGGCGCGTTCGCTGGGTTCGCTGCAGCGGGTGATGAAGGCGCTGCCGCAGGTGCTCACCTACCTGCCGGACATCGGCCTGGAAGTGGCCTACGAGATCCACAACTTCTTCGAGGACGAGCACAACCGCCAGGTCATCCAGCAGTTGCTGGATTGCGGCATGGTGCTGCAGGACGAAGGCGAGCTGGCGGCCGAATTCGCCCGTAGCACGACCCTCGCCGGCATGATCGCCAAACTGGATATTTCCTCGGTCGGGCCGACCGGCGCGGAAAAACTGGTGGCCAAGCTCGACAGCCTGGACAAGATCTTCGCCGCCGACGCCATCGACCTGCGTCAGGCCCTGGCGACCAAGCAGGCGGAAGCGGTGCGTGAATTCTTCCTGATCGAAGCCAACCGCGACCTGGCTCGGGCCATCGAAGCGCAGTTGCTGGAATTCGGCATGCACTGGACCAGCGAGAAGAAGACGGCCGAAGGCCTGCCCCTGGCCGGCCAGACCTGGGTTCTCACCGGCACCCTGGAGCGTATGAGCCGCGACATCGCCAAGGACAAGCTGGAAAGCCTGGGTGCGAAAGTGTCCGGTTCCGTGTCGGGCAAGACCCACTGTGTGGTGGCGGGGCCGGGTGCCGGTTCCAAGTTGACCAAGGCCAACGAACTGGGGGTCAGCGTGCTGGACGAGGACGCCTTCGTCGAGTTCCTCGCAGGGCAGGGCATCGCCGTCTGACGCCGTGGCGGGACAAGTCATTGAGAAATGATGACTTTTTCTCGCCGCAGAGGTTGTAACTCTGTCTCAGACCGGTACAATGGCGCGGCTCGTCACCTGACGAGCTGCGTTATGGTGGCCCCATCGGTCCCCCCGCAACGATTACCCGTTAACCTGGTCAGGCCCGGAAGGGAGCAGCCACAGCGGGAACATTGTGTGCCGGGGTGTGGCTGGTGGGGCCGCCTCCATTTCATAGATCCTTGAATTCTCAAGGATTTCTCGCTCAAAAAACCTAGAAGTGGACCAGTGCCGTAGAACACCTGAGTGGTGTGCTGTGATGGGCGTTCTATCCTCCATTCATCTTGGTCCTCAATCCCGATCAATAGCAGATTTGTCTGTTCCTTCGCTATCAAGCCATTCAGTTTGTAACCTCTCAGTCATGAACCTGTGACATCCGGCCAGTGACGTGCCGTTGTTCGGCTTTGTAGCTGAGTGCGGATGCTGAGCAGCTATCGACGTGAGCGAAGTGGCAGGTCAGCACTGGCCATCAGCCACCGTGTACAATGCAGTGAATCGACAGGTCTCGTTGGCCTTACACGCATAGAAGGGGTGCCATGGTGACAATGGATTTCTCTCAGCGAATGGGCTTGGCTCCCGTTCATAAAGTCGCACAGACTGAAAGTATTGATGGCGAGTTACTCGTATCTTTGTGGAATGTGGTATGCCTGCAGTTGTTCTCTAAATATCGATCTAATAATCATCTTGGGATAGATGACCTTTCACAATCTAACTTTAATGCATTGGCTCTGAAGGTGTATTCAGGCTTTCTTAAGAAACCTATTGATTTTATGCCGGATAGCTGGGAGTCAATTAGGCAGGAGTTGAGAGGGTTTTTTTTAAATCCCCTTGGCATCGGGTCTACAGCTTCATGGAGTTTTTGGTAGCTATTAACTACAGTAATACTTCAGGTCAGCTTGTTGGTGAGTTCAATAAGGTTCTAGAACGGGAGAACTCAGCTTATCGGTTTGTGTCGGGATGCATTACTCCTATTTCTTCGTCCGAGGAAGTTGAGGAGGTCGAGTCAGCAATTCGCAACTCGGATCGCTACGCGGGTGTTAGAACTCACATTCAAACTGCGTTGGGCTTGCTTACTGACAGAGAAAATCCTGATTATCGAAACTCGATAAAAGAAAGCATTAGTGCCGTTGAGTCTCTTGCCAAAAAACTGGTTGGCGATGAGAAAGACACGCTAGGTAATGCTCTCAAGATACTGGAAGATAAACATAATTTGCATGCAAGCATGAAGTCGGCATTTTTGAAGCTTTACGGCTACACAAGTGATGCTGGAGGAATAAGGCATGCACTGATGGATGGCTCTGCCACTCCAACAAAAGCTGACGCCCGATTCATGCTGATTTGCTGCTCGGCCTTCATAAACTTTGTAATCGACAGCATTGATGAATAAGCACCTAGAATAATTAAACTCAGTAGTACAGAGGTTTTGCCATAGTTACTACCATGACCCCTATTCTCGTAGTCGCTCGACGGCTCCAGTTACTAAACCGGCTAAAGCTCTCGGTAATGGTAGTCTTGTGCTGTAATTGAGTCTAACTATAGGCTTTTCAATCATGGGAATATAACCTTAGAATTTCTTTTCATGGTTTTTTTGTTTGCTTGTTCCACTGGCATGGGTATGCTGGCGAACTCGAAAGGGCGAGGATTTTAGGGGTATGCGCTGCTGTCTCTTATCACTTCTCCTCTCCTTGGGCTAGTCGTTGCTCTCATAGTCAGCGATTTGTATAAGGACGCGGCAAAAAAGCAGGAGCAGGCAGCTCAAAATGAACGTCATTTAGAGTCATTAAAAGCTGTTGCTCGCTCGAATACCGTCGCATCATCGACTCAAGAAAATATGTCTGTAGCTGATGAGCTTGAAGAGTTAGCTTCCCTGAAAGAATGGGGCATATTGACTGAGGATGAATTTGCGACCAAGAAAGCACAGCAACTAAAAAGTTAAAGAAGGCGTCCCGTGCGGCGAGGCGTGTTGAAGAGGTCCGCGACCAACCCCCAGTCGGCGTCGGAAATTTCGTATCGCTGTTTGGGCATGGCAGAGCCTTGCGCTGAAAAGGCCAGAACTCTACGGAAACTCAGGTGGACTGGGGCGTTGGCGGAATTTCAAAGGTTTCATGCAGAGCCTAGTTCGAATGGCGAGTCGAATGACCAACCTGCTGCTACCAAACGCTCTTTCAATAACCGTTTTGCGTTGTATGTATCGATGATCGCTTCTGCCTGAGTCACTGCTTTTCGACAGTGCTCAAATCGCATCGCCCAGTCCATCTTGACAATGCTTTGATCGCAATTTTCTGGTCTGAGGGTGAATGGATGGGGTTGAGTTTCAACTTCTTTCCATGCCTCCGGCATCGCCCACGCAGGACTATCAAACCACCGCTGCATCAAAGCAGCCGCAGTCTCCCAACCCATATTGCGCATGGCGCCGGGCAGGCGCGTCAGCGCCAGTCGGTTGATCACGATCTTCTTGGGGGGATGGTCTTTACCGGGCGCGGTATCCAGTGTCGCGTTGGGCAGGGCAAACAGGGTGTCTGGACCCAGTGCGTTGGTTTGTTCGAAGTCGTTCAGGGACATGGGGATTACTCCAGGAGCGGCGCCGGGGCGCTGGTGGCGACGTTCAGGTGGGTGGCTTGAGCGCTGTAGCAGATATGGCTGTAGCCCTCCGGGTTGAGGGTGTCGCCGGCAAGGCAGGCGCCGTTTCGCAGTAGGGCGTAGTCATGGGTTGGGCAGGGCATGTTCCATTGATCGACCAACTGGAAGGCGCCGCTGCAACGTTCGATATCGAGGTCTTGAGGAGTTCTGCTCGCTGAATGCGCAGCCGTTGCGGCTGGCGCAGGCCGGAAGTCGTTTCCAGGTTGGCTCGAATCTCTGCCTTGCGAGCCAGCAGGCAGCGGATCGTCTTCGTAGTCGTAGGTCATGAAGCTGATCGAGGGGATCAGCTTTGCCCGGCAGGGACAGGAACTGAAACTGTGCAGTGTCCCCGCCGCTTTTCGACCGTTGCTGGTGAATCTTTCGATCCCGCCGATGATCGTGTAGACCCTGCCGGTGACCCCGCAGGTGACCTGGTGACCTTCGCGGGCGTGGGCGAAGCCGAACATGTTGATGTGAGTGTCGCCCTCGACGACGCTGCCGCCGCAGGTGGTCTTGTCGCCCAGGGCGATGAAATTTCCTTTAGCCATCGGGCCTCCAGTCCTTATGCGCCAGTCGCTGGATCGGGCGCGGATTTTGGTAATGGATGGCAGTGGCTGTTCTCTGGTCTGAAGGACTCTGCCGTCCGAAAGGCCAGAGGATGGGGGTAATAGGGAGAGAAAGAAGTAGGAAGGATCTGCAGATTGCTGGGGAATTGTCTGTTTGATGTACTGGGACCGCCCTGCGGTCCTTCGCGGGCAAGCCGCGCTCCTACGAGCGATATGGACAGGCCAGAGGGCCGCGGAGACAAGCTCCGCGGCCTTCATTCACACCGGTACGGCCACCGACGAAGCCGACAGCGCAACCGACAGCAATGCCTTGCTAATTCTCATATTCAGCAGGGCATTGCTGAGCATCATCTGATGCCTTTCGGTGGGCAGGTCGGGGAGGGAGGAGGCGGCGTGGATGGCCCGTTTCAGGTGTTCTTCGGCTTTGCGGACGGCCTCTTCATGGTGAAGGCCGGGGCCGACGCAGAGGACGGGCGGATCGGGGACGAGCTTTTTCATGGCATATCACTCATTGAGATTGAGTTAGCCACTTTCGCTGCTAAACGATGGGTGGCGACTGTACGTGGGTTAGCAGACCGGTCAATGAGCGAACCCGGCGCACCCGAAGGTGCCCACACATACAGCCGCCATAACTGGCCGCTGGTGATCGCTCAGGGAACGGACTGCTAATCCGGTCGTTGATTTGGCAACGACCGGCGAAGAGTAGGTACCGTTTCCAGGGGACGCAACCGCCAGGCGGGGTTGGGGAGTATGCTTGGGAAATTGCCTACAAGAAAGTCGGAGATCGATGAAGTTTCTGGGTAAATGCAACATCTTGTGATGCGCATGAAAGAGCCGGCGGCAGCGATCCGCCGGCTTGCGGGGGGAGGGAACTCAGCTACTCGCCGGCAAGCACGCCGCAATCAGCTCGCCATCGATGTTCTTCGTATAGATGTAGTTGCAGTACGCCTGTGTCACCGGAATATCCACGCCGCCCGGTGGCGAGTCGTTGCTGGGGGCGGCGCGTCCGGCCGCGGCCTGGGCCTTGGCCAGGGTGCAGGGCACGCCGTTGCTCGCGGGCAGGTCGAGGGCGGCCAGGTTGCTGCCGAAGGTCATCAGGTAGCCAGCCACCGCCGCGCCAGTGCGGTTCACGCCCGAATCACAGTGAACATAGATGATCGCGTTGGTGATCGCCTGCAGCGTCGCAGGTACGCCGGGCAGGTTGGGGGTCTGGTTCTGCAGGGCATTCCAGATCGCCGGGACCAGTGCGCTGTAGTTGAAACCTTCATTGCTCGTCCCCGGGCCAATGGAGTTGGCGGGGGACGGGTTCCAGGTCGCGCCGACGCTCTGCAGCAGCGAACTGCCCAATGCCTGGATCGGCCAGTACATCATCGTGGTGCCGGCGGCGACCCCGCTGTTGGTGGCGCTGAAGTAGACCGGATAAGGACCCGAGTTGCCGTTGGGGGTGGGGCTGCCCTCGGCGAACCAGGCGATCTCGGACTCGACGATCTTCTGGTCCTTTTCGCTGCCGAAGCCGATCAGGCAGAAGTCGATCACCATGGGGTTGGCGCTGAGGGTGATGCCCGTGCTGGCGAAGTTTTCATCGCTCTTGATGGCTGCGATCAGGTCGGCAATGACGAAGGGATCGCCCGCTTCCGTCTTGGCACCGAAGGCAGAGCTGCCACGGACCAGGATGTTGTTGAAGTAGCTGTTGTAGTCCACAACCCGAACTGAACCGGGGATGAAGTTGCCGTGTCCATGAATCTTTTTGTCGGTGGTCGTCATGACAGCTCTCTTTCTTACTTCAGGGTAAGGGGAGGTGGCGTTGGCAGTGGCACATCGATGTGACCGGGGCCGGTTGTAGAGTGGCACATTGCTATGTTTTCGCTAGGAGAAAATTGAGGGCTTCGATGCTGCATGGGGTCTCACGCATTCGGCCACTTCTCCAACAGAATCGACACGAACTTCTCCGCCGCCGGCGACAACGACGCCCCCCGCCGATACACCAGCCCCAGCGTGCGGGTCACCTGCGGCTCCACCAGCGGCACGCTCACCAGTGTCGGGTGATCCGCGGTCGGCATCGCCAGGCTCGGCATGGCCGATACCCCCAGGCCCGCTTCCACCATGCCCAGCGATGTCGACAGGTGTTGCACCTCGTAGAACCACTTGGGCCGGATGTTCAGCCCGGACAGGGCATGGTCGAGGAGGATCCGGTTGCCGCTCAGCCGACCCACGCCGATCAGGCGGTAGTCCACCAGTTCGCTCCAGGTGATCGAGGCACGCTTCGCCAGCTCATGGTCGCGACGGCAGGCGAGGACGAAATGCTCCTGGACCAGCGGCACGAATTCGATGTCCGGGTGCTGGCCGCTCATCATGTTGATGCCAAAGTCGGCTTCGCCGCGCAGCACGGCCTCGAGCCCGTCGTTGGCGCTGAGGTCGAGCAGGCGGATGCGGATCTTCGGGTACTGGTCGTTGTAGACGCGGATCACCGACGGCAGGAAGTAGAAGGCCGCCGTGGGGATGCAGGCGAGGGTGACCTGGCCGCTCTGGCGCTCGGCCAGTTCGCGGATGCTCAGGATCGAATCCTCGAAGTCGTCCAGCAACCGCCGCGCCTTGGGCAGGAAGTCCCGCCCGACACTGGTCAGGCCGACCCGACGGGTGGTGCGCTCCAGCAGCGGCGTGCCCAGCCCTTCTTCCAGCTTCTTGATCCGCCGGCTCAGTGCCGGCTGCGACAGGTGCAAGGCTTCCGCCGCCTCGTGGAAGCTGCCGAGTTCGGCGATTTTGACGAAAGATCGAAGATCCTGAAGCTCGTATTCCATGAATGCACGCCTGTAGCAGTCAAAAGATATTGATGCGCTAAACGAAATAATAGCGACGATCTTTGCATTGGATTGATTTATCCGTGGGTGTCACTCTTTCTCCCACAACATCAATTATGCCGATTGATCAGTGAGAGTCAGTAGTCATGCAACGAATTCCCTGTGTGCTCATGCGCGGCGGTACGTCCAAAGGCCCGGTCTTCCATGCCTGGGACCTGCCGTCCAACGTCGTCGAGCGTGACGAGGTCCTGCTCAATATCATGGGCTCCGGCCACGAGCTGGAGATCGATGGCATCGGTGGCGGCAGTCCGCAGACCAGCAAGGTGGCGATCGTCAGCCCGTCGCTGCACGCCGACGCGGACGTCGACTACCTGTTCGTCCAGGTCATGGTCGCCCAGCGTCGGGTCGATACCGCGCCCAACTGCGGCAACATGCTCTGCGCGGTCGGCCCCTTCGCCATCGAGCAGGGCCTGGTCAAGGCGCAGGACGGTCACACCCTGGTGCGCATCCGCAACCTGAACACCAATACCTTCGTCAATTCGCGGGTGGAAACCCCGGGCGGCATCGTCCGTTACGAAGGCCAGACCGCCATCGATGGCGTGCCCGGCACCGCGGCGCCGATCCACCTGACCTTCCTCAACGCCATCGGCAGCAAGACCGGCAAGCTGTTCCCCACCGGTCAGGCCCGCGATGTGATCGACGGGATCCCGGTCACCTGCATCGACATGGCCATGCCGATGATGATCGTCGAGGCCAGCCAGCTGGGTGTGACCGGTTCCGAATCCCCGGCGCAGCTGGATGCCGACGTGGCGTTGCTGGAGAAGCTCGAAGCGCTGCGGCTCAAGGCCGGTCGGGCGATGGGCCTCGGTGATGTGAGCAGCATGGTGATTCCCAAGCCGGTGCTGATCTCGCCCCCGCGCTACGACGGCACGCTGCAGGTTCGCTACTTCATGCCGCACAACTGCCATCGGGCGCTGGCCATCACCGGCGCCGTCGGTCTGGCGACGGCCTGCGTCAGCCCGGGAACCGTGGCCATGGACATGCTCGGCGAGGCAGCCGGCGAACTCGCTCGGATCCGTCTGGAACACCCCAGCGGCGCGATCGATATCGCCCTGTCGCGCAATGGCGCGCAGGGCGGTCCGCTGCAGGCGTCGGTGGTGCGCACCGCACGCCGGCTGTTCTCCGGCTTCGTGTATGCGCCGCGGTCAAGGCGCCTGGCTGGTTAATTCTTATACAATTGTTGTCAAGCGCATCCGCACAAATCCAACAATGGGTGATGCCTCATGAAAATCGCCAAATCGCTGTACTTCCAGATCCTCTGCGCCGTGGTGCTGGGTGTGCTGGTCGGTCACTTCTGGGCCCAGCAGGCCATTGCCTTGAAGCCGCTGGGCGACGCGTTCATCAAGCTGATCAAGATGATGATTGCCCCCGTGGTGTTCTGCACCATCGTCACCGGCATCGCCGGGATGACCGATAAAAGCACCCTGGGCCGCCTGATGGGCAAGACCTTGCTGCTGTTCCTGGTGCTGACGGTGATCAGCCTGGGCATTGGCCTTGCGGCGGTGTACCTGTTCCAGCCCGGCGTGGGCATGAACATCGATCCTTCGCGCCTCAATACCTCGGGGTTGAGCCAGTACACCGAGTCCGCGGCCAAGCTGGGGGTGGTGGACTTCTTCATGCACATCATCCCCGACACCTTCGTCGGTGCCTTCAACAAGGGCGAGGTGCTGCCGGTGCTGTTCATCGCCGTGCTCAGCGGCTTCGCCCTGTCGGCCATGGGCGAGCGTGGCAAGCCGGTGCTGGATGTGCTGGAGGCCCTGTCGCAGATGGTCTTCCGCATCTTCGGCTACCTCATGCGCTTCGCCCCGGTCGGTGCTTTCGGCGCGCTGGCCTTCACCGTCGGGCAGTACGGCATTACCTCGCTGGGCTCGCTGGCCAAGCTAGTGATGACCCTGTACATCGCCTGCGCGTTCTTCGTCGTGGCGGTGCTGGGCACGCTGTGCCGCCTGCATGGCTTCAGCCTGTGGAAGCTGCTGCGTTATTTTCGCGAGGAGTTCCTGGTGGTGCTGGGCACCTCGTCCACCGAGCCGGTGCTGCCGCGGATGATCGAGAAGCTCGAACGCCTGGGCTGCAAGAAAGGCGTGGTGGGTCTGGTGCTGCCGACCGGCTATTCCTTCAACCTCGACGGCACGGCCATCTACCTGTCGCTGGCGGCGGTGTTCATCGCCCAGGCCTGCAACATCGACCTGAGCCTCGGGCAGACCCTGACCATGCTGGCGATCATGCTGCTTTCGTCCAAGGGCGCGGCGGGTGTCACCGGCAGCGGCTTCGTGGCGCTGGCCTCGACCCTGACGGTGATCCACGACATCCCCCTGGCCGGCCTGGCCCTGCTGATCGGCATCGACCGTTTCATGTCCGAAGCCCGGGCCCTGACCAGCCTGGCGAGCAACGCGGTGGCCACGGTGGTGATGTCCCTGTCCGAGAAAGCCTGTGACCGCGAGGTGCTCCTGCGCACCCTGGAGGAGGGGCGTGCGCGGCCTTCGACCGCCCCGCTGCAGCAGTCCGTCGACTGGACCCCGGAGCCACGGCAGCGTCCGCACTGACGCTGCGCGCAACACCCCCAGACACAACCACGAAGCGTTCGCCCGGTGCCTGGCGCCGGGCGAGGACCACGGCCGTCCGCGGGTTGGCGGCCATCGACAATAACAACAAGAGAACTTCCTATGCTGGCATTGCTGGGTTTGATCATGGTGGTGACCTTCACCTACCTGATCATGAGCAAACGTCTTTCCCCGATCGTCGCCCTGACCGTCGTGCCCATCGTCTTCGCCGTGATCGGCGGCTTCGCACCCGAACTCGGCAAGATGATGCTCGACGGCCTGAAGATGGTCGCGCCGTCGGCGGCGCTGTTGCTGTTCGCGATCCTGTTCTTCGGCCTGATGATCGACGCCGGGCTGTTCGATCCGCTGATCCGCAAGATCCTCAAGCGGGTCAACGGCGATCCGCAGAAGATCGCTATCGGCACCGCGCTGCTCTCGCTGCTGGTGGCCCTGGACGGTGATGGCACCACCACCTACATGATCACCTGCGCGGCGATGCTGCCGCTGTACAAGCGCATCGGCATGAACACCATGATCCTCGCGACCATCTCGATGCTGTCGCTGAGCATCATGAGCGGCATGAGCCCGTGGGGCGGACCGGCGACCCGCGCCATCGCCGCCCTCGGCCTGGACGCCACCGCGTACTTCATCCCCATGCTGCCGACCATGATCGGTGGCGCCGCGTGGGTGGTGTTCACCGCGTTCCTGCTGGGCCGGGCCGAGCGCAAGCGCATCGGCAACATCCGCCTCGAATCCGGCGGCGGCAACTGCTACATCAAGTCGATCCTGGAAGACACCCCGTACAAGCGCCCGCGCCTGGCCTATCTCAACCTGGTGCTGGTCATCGCGGTGATGGTCGCCCTGGTGATGGGCGTGATGCACGCGGCGATTCTCTTCATGATCGGCTTCGTCGCCGCGCTGATGATCAACTACCCGCAGCTCGACCTGCAGAAAGAGCGCATCCTCGCCCACTCGGGCAATGCCATGACCGTGGTACTGCTTGTCTTCGCGGCCGGCATTTTCGCGGGCATCTTCTCCGGCACCAAGATGGTCGATGCCCTGGCGCAGACCCTGGTCGACTGGATTCCGGACGCCTGGAGCCACTGGTTCCCGCTGGTGGTGGCGATCACCAGCATGCCGTTGACCTTCGTGCTGTCCAACGATGCCTACTACTTCGGCGTGGTGCCGATCCTGGCCAACGCGGCGGCGGCCTACGGCATCGACCCGCTGGAAATCGCCCGCGCCTCGGTGCTGGGCCAGCCGGTTCACCTGATGAGCCCGTTGGTGGCCTCGACCCTGCTGCTGGTGGGGATGGTCGACCGCGATATCGGCGATTTCCAGAAAGCCACAGTGAAGTGGGCGGTACTGACCTCGCTGGTGATTACCGCGCTGGCACTGCTGACCGGGGCGATATCGCTCTTCGTCTGATCGCTTCACGAAACAACCCCTACAACAATAAAGAGTGTTCCGACATGACGAATCCTTTCGCTCGTGCGTTGGCCTGTGGCGCCTGCTTTTGTTATCTGCCGATGGTGACGGCCGCCGGCTTCATCGACGACAGCAAGTTGAAGCTGCAGCTGCGCAACGTCTACTTCAATGAGAACTTCCGCGACGAACAGGGTCTCAGCGCCCGCGCCGCCGCCACGGCGAAAAGCGAGCGGGTGGAGTGGGCGCAGGGGTTCCTGCTCGACTACCAGTCCGGCTTTACCCAGGGCACCGTGGGCTTCGGTGTGGATGCCCTGGGCCTGCTGGGGGTCAAGCTGGATTCCGGGCGCGGACGCAGCGGCACCGGCCTGCTGCCGGTGCATGACGACGGCAGGGCGGCCGACGAATTCGCCAGCGCCGGCGCGACGGCCAAAATGCGGATCGGCGATACCCTGCTCAGGCATGGCACGTTGCTGCCGAAGAACCCGTTGCTGGTCTACAACGATGCCCGGCTGCTGCCGCAGACTTACCAGGGGTCGGAACTGGTGAGCAAGGACATCGCCGGCCTGACCCTGACGGCGGGTCATCTGGATCGCTTCAAGCTGCGTGATTCGTCTGACAGTGTCGGCTTGTTCGTCGATGGCTACAGCGGCCCGGCGTCGGGGGACTTCAACTACGCCGGTGCGGATTACGCCGTCGGCAAGCCGTTGCGCCTCAGCTACTTCCACGGCGAGCTGCAGAATTTCTATCGCCAGGACTTCGCCGGCATCCAGCATGACCTGCCGCTGGCCGGCGGGGTACTGACCAGCGACCTGCGCTATTTCAAGAGCCGTGATGTCGGCGCGGCCCATGGCGGGTCGATCGACAACGACATGCTCAGCGGCCAGCTTGTCTACAACCATTCCGGACATGCCCTGGGGGCCGGCTACCAGGTACTGAGCGGCGACGCGGGCTTGCCCTACATCAGCGGTGCCACGGTCTACAGCTTCAGCAACGTCGGCATTGGCAAGTTCGTCGAGGAAGACGAAAAGACCTGGATGGCGAGCTATGCCTACAACTTCGCCTCGGCCGGAATACCCGGGCTGACGTTCATGAGCCGTTACCTGAGTGGCGACAACGGGCGCTCGGGCAGTGCGGGTCTGAAGGAATGGGAGCGGGATGTCGAGCTGGCCTATGTGGTCCAGTCAGGCACGTTCAAGGGGCTGGGGATCAAGGCACGCAACTATGTCTACCGCTCGGACTTCGCGCGGGGGCGGGACAGCAATCGGCTGTACCTGACCTACGACATCGCGATCTGGTGACCAGGACAGCGCCAGGGTGGTCGCGCTGGTCAGCCGCCCTGACGCTTCACCAGCGATACCTTCATCAAGCGCCGAAACGTCGGGCAGGCGAGGTGATCCTGCTCCGGGCACTCCGCGGCATGCCGCAGCCCCTTGCTCATCGCCTGCAAGCGCTTCACCTGCGCATCGATCTCGTCGGCCCTGGCGACCAGCATCTGCCTGTCCACTTGCAGGTCCACCAGCATCGCGCCGATTTCCTCCAGGGAAAACCCCGCCGCCTGGCCCAGCGCGATCAGCGTCAGGCGGTCCTGGACGCCGACGCCCTGGCGGAATCGGCTGCGCAGTCTGATGACCCATGCGGTGTTCGGTTTCGGTCTTTATTGCTCAGCGAAGTGTGTTGCAGCGTCACTTGCAATGAGGTGACTGCATCCGGGGTGGCGGCGGTGAGTGTTCGGATGTCGCTGACAAATCCTGGAGAAGCGGCCTGCATCAGTCGAGCTATTGCCAGCGTTACCTTTTGCGCCATCTGTCAAGCCATAAACCTTTCCCCGGCAGATTTGCCGAGTTTGGTGAGCAGCCTGCAGATCGGTTTCAAGAGCGGAACTCAACTGGAACGCAGGAGGGGAAATGATCATTCAAGATCTCATGGATCAAGGCTTTGCGCGGTTCAAGGAGGACATCGAGTGTGATTCGATCGAGCGTGAAATAATCGAGGCCGAGTTCAATTGCCTGGAGCACGATGAGTACGCCCCTGACGCTGTGAAACGATTTCGTCGTTACGCTAATGGCGTGATTCTTCCGTGGCGAAATGAAGCTTTTGTCGAGTGGCTTCCCGCGGGCAAAAATGAGTCTGGTTATCCCATATCCGGATACGATCAAGGGGGCCACAATCCCGAGCACACCGCTGCAAGGCACTTCAGGTCGCTGAGCGAGAGGGTAAAGTCCACACGGTTCCTTCAAACATTGATAACGGCCGACTTTTCAAAAACATTCTGGTCGGACAAGGATGTGCGTTTGCCAATCTATGTGGGCGTGCACTTTGTGCGGTTGGTTTCGACAGCGGTTTCCGACCTGGGCATTAGTTCACCTAACTGCTTTCACCAAGATGGTGAGCCGTTTACCTTTGCGCATCTCGTGCGCAGGGCAGGGAACACAGCGGGCGGCGTCAACTATATCTGTGCACCTTGGGCGAGAGAAAAATTGCCGGATATGATTTCCGAGCGAGATCTTATCTCCAGGTTCGAGTTGGCCGGATTCATGGACAGTTTCGCGGTGCACGATCCCCGGGTTTCTCACTACGTGACGCCAATTCATAAAGCCGAAGAAACAGGGGCGGACGGGGAACGTTGCATTCTGCTCATTGATTTTTCAACCATGAGGCAAAACCTGTGATTTCGACGCTGGGCTCAATTGCTTCGATCATTTTGGCTTTGCTTCTTGGCTATTTGGTGGGGGCGCACTGGAAAAGCGTTGCGGTGATCTCAACGAGGTCAATTACGCCGTTGGTGTGGTTCCTGTTGTTTCTGATCGGGGTTGAGTCTATCGGGGTCGTTGCTTCTGCACCTTCTGCATTGATGGTTTTGACCGTGGCACTTGCTTTTGCACTTTCTACGACGATGGCATCGTGTGGATTCGTTGCACTCCTGAACGTATTGGCCGGGTCCGAGGGATGCCGGCGAAACAAGAGATTGAATTTATCCCGGGTCCTCAGTTTTTGGGCGCCTGTCAGGGAGTGCTTGATCGCATTGTCAATGGTTGTAATGGGCGCCGTATATTTTGTGACGGCGCAGCGTTTTCCAGCGTTGTCCGTTGGCCTGCCTTCAAGTTCATCGTTGCTGATCCTCCTTATTGTGCTGGTAGGGAGCGACCTGTCTCAGGTGAAGCTGGAGTTGAGATGGTTTTCACGCACAGCCCTCATGGTTGTGAGTGGGGTCGTGCTGGGGTCTTTTGTCGGTTCGCTCTTTGTGGCGTGGCTTTCAGGCGAGCAAGCGATCGTGGCTTTGGCGCTGGGGAGTGGTTTTGGCTGGTTCACGCTGTCGAGTGTCTTGATACGGGACGCCTTGGGACAGACTTATGGGGCGATGGCGTTGATGATTGATCTGTTTCGTGAGCTGCTTGCAATCATTGTTCTGTATCTGTTCGGGAGGCGACAGCCACATCCCGGTATCGGGAGTGCTGGTGCGACGGCGCTGGATTCGACATTGCCAATTATCAAACAAACCTGCGATCCAGATGTTATCCCCTTGGCGTTGGTGAGTGGATTCATGCTCACTGTTCTTGCACCTGTCTTGATCACGTTTTTCCTGGCGTTTAATTGAGTGATGCAGGCAGAACGCGCTCGGCAGGATGCAATTTTGCCCCCGCTCCGCTAGGATTAGCGGTCTCTCAGCCCGTTCAGGTTACGATGGTTTTTCATGAGTTATCAGGTTCTTGCACGTAAATGGCGTCCGCGCTCGTTCCGCGAAATGGTCGGCCAGACCCATGTGCTCAAGGCCCTGATCAACGCGCTGGACAATCAACGCCTGCACCACGCCTATCTGTTCACCGGCACCCGCGGGGTGGGCAAGACCACCATCGCGCGGATCATCGCCAAGTGCGTCAACTGCGAGACCGGCATCACCTCGACCCCTTGCGGCACCTGTTCGGTGTGCCGGGAGATCGACGAGGGCCGTTTCGTCGACCTGATCGAGATCGACGCCGCGAGCCGGACCAAGGTCGAGGACACCCGCGAACTGCTCGACAACGTGCAGTACGCGCCGAGCCGCGGGCGCTTCAAGGTCTACCTGATCGACGAAGTGCACATGCTCTCCAGCCACTCCTTCAACGCCTTGCTGAAGACGCTCGAGGAGCCGCCGCCCTACGTCAAGTTCATCCTCGCCACCACCGATCCGCAGAAACTGCCGGCGACCATCCTCTCCCGTTGCCTGCAGTTCTCCCTGAAGAACATGACCCCCGAGCGCGTGGTCGAGCACCTGAGCCATGTGCTGGGTGTGGAGAACGTGCCGTTCGAGGACGATGCCCTGTGGCTGCTCGGCCGCGCCGCCGACGGCTCGATGCGCGATGCCATGAGCCTCACCGACCAGGCCATCGCCTTCGGTGAGGGCAAGGTCCTCGCCGCAGATGTCCGGGCGATGCTCGGCACCCTCGATCACGGCCAGGTCTATGGCGTGCTCCAGGCCCTGCTGGAGGGCGATGCCCGGGCACTGCTGGAAGCCGTGCGTCATCTCGCCGAGCAGGGGCCGGACTGGAACGGCGTGCTCTCGGAAATGCTCAATGTGCTGCACCGCGTCGCCATCGCCCAGGCCCTGCCGGAAGCGGTGGACAACGGCCAAGGCGATCGCGAGCGGGTGCTGGCCCTGGCCCAGGCCCTGCCGGCCGAGGATGTGCAGTTCTACTACCAGATGGGCCTGATCGGCCGTCGCGACCTGCCGCTGGCGCCGGATCCCCGTGGCGGCTTCGAGATGGTCCTGCTGCGGATGCTGGCGTTCCGTCCGGCGGATACCGGCGATGCCCCTGGCACGACACTAAAGCCAGTGGGAATCAGCCAGGCCACGACTGATTCCCCGGCGCCGGTGGCCCCGGTCGCGGTCGCCGCGCCAGCTCCCGAACCTGTCCCAACTCCGGCCCCAGCCCCGGTCGTCGAGGCGGCGCCTGAACCGGAGCCACAGCCCGAACCGGAACCCGAGCCCGAGCCTGTCGTCGAAGCGATAGCCGAGCCGGTCGAGGAAGTGATCGATCTGCCGTGGGAAGACCCTGTCCCCGCACCGCTCGCCGAACCCGAGCCCGCCCCGGCTCCGGCTCCAGCCCCACCTGCCGCACCGGCGGCCGCTCGCGACGACGAGCCGCCACTCGACGACCATACCTACAGCCCGGCCGGCATGGACCGTGACGACGAGCCGCCACCGGACGACGACTACTACCCGAGCGATCTCGATCCCGCCGGTTTCAGTTACCTGGACGAACTGGCCACCGAGCACGCCGCGGAGCTCTCCGCCGAGCCCAAGCCGGAGCCGGAACCCGAGCCCGCCGCGCAGCCGGCCAGCGGCCTGGCCCTGCAGTGGCTGGAGATGTACCCGCATTTGCCGATCTCGGGCATGACCGGCAGCATCGCCGCCAACTGCACGCTGATCGCCGCCGATGGCGACAACTGGCTGCTGCACCTGGACCCGAACCACAGCGCGCTGTTTAACGCGACCCAGCAGCGACGTCTGAACGAGGCGCTGAACCAGCACCTCGGCCGTACCCTGACGCTGAACATCGAGCTGATCCGTCCCGAGCAGGAAACCCCGGCTCAGGCCGCGGCGCGCAAGCGCGCCAACCGTCAGCGCGAGGCGGAAGCGTCGATCGAGAACGACCCGTTCATCCAGCAGATGATCCAGAAGTTCGGCGCCACCGTGCGCCACGATACTATTGAACCTGTCGACGTCCTGGTGACCCAGGGCGAATAACCGGATACCCAGCGCCGCGCGAACGACGCGGCGTACCAGACAACTTGATACCGAGGTGACTCCCATGATGAAAGGTGGCATGGCCGGCCTGATGAAGCAGGCGCAGCAGATGCAGGAAAAGATGGCCAAGATGCAGGAAGAACTGGCCAACGCCGAAGTGACCGGTCAATCCGGCGCCGGTCTGGTCAGCGTGGTCATGACCGGTCGTCATGACGTCAAGCGCATCAGCCTGGATGACAGCCTGATGCAGGAAGACAAGGAAGTGCTGGAAGACCTGATCGCCGCCGCCGTCAACGACGCGGTGCGCAAGGTCGAGCAGAACAGCCAGGACAAGATGAGCGGCATGACCGCAGGCATGCAACTGCCACCAGGCTTCAAGATGCCTTTCTAAAGCTTTGGACGATAAGTGCCTGCGCGACGATCCGGCTGCGTTGAAGACAGGCTCGGAATGCTCATTGACAACCAGTCAACTCCGCTTCCGAGCCTGTCTTTGCCTTGCCTGATCGCCGCGCAGACACTTCTCCTCCAAACCTTGCCAGTTTGTTTTACCCCGGTGGGAGCACGGCCGCGAGGCTGTCGCTCCCACCGTCGTTTCTCCCCATTCGTTGATTTGCCAGGCCCATTACCATGAGTTTCAGCCCCCTGATCCGCCAGTTGATCGACGCCCTGCGCACCCTGCCGGGCGTGGGTCAGAAAACCGCCCAGCGCATGGCCTTGCAGTTGCTCGAACGCGATCGCAGCGGTGGCACGCGCCTGGCCGAAGCGTTGACCCGGGCCATGGACGGGGTCGGGCATTGCCGTCAGTGCCGCACCCTGACCGAACAGGAACTGTGCCCGCAGTGCGCCGATCCGCGGCGTGACGACACGCTGCTGTGCGTGGTGGAAGGGCCGATGGATGTGTACGCGGTGGAGCAGACCGGCTATCGCGGGCGCTATTTCGTGCTCAAGGGGCACCTGTCGCCGCTGGATGGCCTGGGGCCGGAGGCGATCGGGATTCCGCAGTTGATGGCGCGGATCGAGGAGCAGGGGACTTTCGCCGAGGTGATCCTGGCGACCAACCCGACGGTGGAAGGCGAGGCGACGGCGCATTACATCGCGCAGTTGCTGGTGGACAAGGGCCTGGTGGCGTCGCGGATCGCCCATGGCGTGCCGCTGGGTGGGGAGCTGGAGCTGGTGGATGGCGGGACGCTGGCTCACTCGTTTGCGGGGCGGAAGCCGATTTCGTTGTGAGCCATGGGCCCGCGTTGCGGGCCTTCGCGGGCAAGCCACGCTCCTACGAGGGGGCGGTGTCCGGATTTGTGTTGACGGTTGTAGGAGCGTGGCTTGCCCGCGAAAGGACCGCAACGCGGTCCCCACTCAATATTCGCTCAAGGAAAACTCGGTCAGGCAGAACGTCGGCACCCCGGCCTCGACCAGCTTCCGCGAGCCACCCAGCTCCGGCAGGTCGATGATCGCCGCCGCCTCGAACACCGCCGCGCCCATGCGCCGGACCAGGCTGGCCGCTGCCAGCAAGGTGCCGCCGGTGGCGATCAGGTCATCGAAAATCAGCACCTGGTCACCTTCGCACAGGCTGTCCGCGTGCACTTCCAGGAACGCCTCGCCATATTCGGTCTGATACGCCTGGCTGATCACATCCGCCGGCAACTTGCCCTGCTTGCGGAACAGGATCAGCGGCTTGTTCAGTTCATGGGCGATGATCGAGCCGATCAGGAAGCCACGGGCATCCATCGCGCCGATATGACTGAACTCGGCCTCGACATAGCGTTCGATGAACTGGTCGGTGACATGGCGCAGGCCCCGTGGCGACTGGAACAGCGGGGTGATGTCACGGAAGATCACGCCGGGCTTGGGAAAGTCCGGAACCGGGCGGATCAGGGATTTGAGGTCAAAGCTTTCGCTTGGCATGGAGCGGGTATCCTGATGGGCAAAACGCCCGTCAGTATACCCGTTTAACGCGCGGTTCAGACTTCCAGCGCACCACCTGCGAGGGCACACAGCTGGATCGGGTCGACGATCCGGACTTCCTTGCCTTCCGCTTCGATCAGGCCGTTCTGCTGGAAGCGGGTGAACACGCGGGACACGGTTTCCACCGCCAGCCCCAGGTAGTTGCCGATCTCGTTGCGCGACATGCTCAGGCGGAACTGGTTGGCCGAATAGCCACGGGCACGGAAGCGCGCGGACAGGTTGACCAGGAAGGTGGCGATACGCTCGTCGGCGGTCTTCTTCGACAGCAGCAGCATCATCTGCTGGTCGTCGCGGATTTCCCGGCTCATTACCCGCATCAGCTGGCGACGCAACTGGGGCAGTTGCACCGACAGCTCGTCCAGACGCTCGAAGGGAATCTCGCAGACCGAGGTGGTCTCCTGGGCCTGGGCCGACACCGGGTAGGTCTCGGTATCCATGCCGGACAGGCCGACCAGTTCGCTGGGCAGGTGGAAGCCGGTGATCTGCTCTTCGCCACCGTCGCTCAGGCTGAAGGTTTTCAGGGCGCCGGAGCGCACCGCGTAGACAGAGCCGAAATTGTCACCCTGCCGAAACAGAAACTCGCCTTTTTTCAGCGGACGACCGCGTTTGACGATTTCATCCAGTGCATCCATGTCTTCCAGGTTGAGCGACAGGGGCAGGCACAGGGGCGCCAGGCTGCAATCCTTGCAATGGGCCTGGTTGTGAGGGCGCAGTTTAACTGGCTCAGACATTTCATCGATCCTTGTGGGAAAGCACACATAGAACGCAAGGGTAACCCAGCCGGGCTACTGTAGGCCAGCTTGCTCTGTTCTGGTGCGGCTTTCGCTCAAGTTCGCGGCTTTGACGCCGATAAAACGCCATGAATCATCTCTCCAGGCAGACCCGCCCATGTTGACCGTCGACAGTAAAACGACTCGCCAGGCGACCCTTGTCAATTCGTCCGATGCCCGTTCCAACCCCGCGGCAGAGACGTCGGGCCAGGCTGCGGCGTCCGCCGAAGGGATTCGGGTGAACCTCTCCCTCAAGGGCCTGGAAGTCGCCCGTACGCAGCAGGGCGATGCCGATATCGACGAAAGCGGGCTGCCGGAGTCCGTTCGTCAGTTGCTCAAGATGATTCGCAAACTGCAAAAGGAACTGGCCGAGGCCAACCGCCAGCTCCAGGCGTTGATGCGGGATCGTTCCCTCGATCCGGTTGAAATGCAGAAGAAGACCGCGGCCCTGCAGGCCCGGGTCAGTGCGTTGTCGGCCTCGCTCAACACCGTCAACTTCGGTCTGGTCCGGGCGATGAGCCAGGCCGAACTGAGCCCCGACGATGTGGGCAAGGCGATGAAGTTCCTCGTCAGTTAGATCACTCGCGAGAAACGCTGGCGGTTGTTCAGGTCCAGGTAGGCGTCGAACACCATGCACACCGAACGCACCAGCAGGCGACCGGCCGGCAGCACGCTGATGCCGTCGCCGCGCAGTTCGATCAGGCCGTCCCTGGCCATGCCTTCCAGCGCCGGCCAGAGGTCCTTGAAGTAGCCGCGAAAGTCGAGGGTGAACAGGCTTTCGATGCGCTCGAAACTCAGCTCGAAGTGGCAGATCAGGTCCTGGATCACGGCGCGTCGGATGCGGTCGTCCTGGTTGCAGATCAGGCCGCGGCTGGTGGCCAGTTGCGAGCCATCCAGGGCGTTCTGGTATTCGTTCAGGTCGCTGCCGTTCTGGCAGTACAGATCGCCGATCTGGCTGATGGCGGATACGCCCAGGCCGATCAGGTCGCAGTGGCCATGGGTGGTGTAGCCCTGGAAGTTGCGCTGCAGGGTGCCTTCTTCCTGGGCGATGGCCAGTTCGTCGTCGGGCAGGGCGAAATGATCCATGCCGATGTAGCGGTAGCCGGCGCGGGTCAGCTGTTCGATGGTGTTGTGCAGCATCTCCAGCTTGGCCGCCGGGGCCGGCAGGTCGCTGGCGTCGATGCGCCGTTGCGGCATGAAGCGTTCCGGCAGGTGCGCGTAGTTGAACACCGAGAGGCGATCCGGCTGCAGCTTGATCACTTCGTCGACGGTGCGGGCGAAGGCTTCCGGGGTCTGCTTGGGCAGGCCGTAGATCAGGTCGAGGTTGATCGAGCGAAATTGCAGGGTGCGCGCCGCCTCGATGATGGCGCGGGTCTGTTCCAGACTCTGCAGGCGGTTGATCGCCCGCTGCACGGCCGGGTCGAGGTCCTGCACGCCGAGGCTGACGCGGTTGAAACCGAGTTCGCGGAGCAGGCCCATGGTCGACCAGTCGGCTTCGCGCGGGTCGATCTCGATGCCGTAGTCGCCGGAGTCATCGTCCAGCAGGTTGAAGTGCTGGCGCAGGTGGGCCATCAGCTCGCGCAGTTCGACATGGCTGAGAAAGGTCGGGGTGCCGCCGCCGAAGTGCAGTTGTTCCACGGTCTGGCCGGGGTCGAGGTGGCAGGCGATCAACTGGATTTCCTGTTCCAGGCGCTGCAGGTAGGGCTGGGCGCGGGCGCGATCCTTGGTGATGACCTTGTTGCAGGCGCAGTAGTAGCAGATGTTCGCGCAGAACGGCACGTGCACGTAGAGGGACAACGGACGCGCCGCGCGGCGGCTGTCACGCAGGGCGTGGAGGAGGTCGAAGGAGCCGATCTCGCTGTGCAGTTGCACCGCGGTCGGATAGGAGGTGTAGCGCGGGCCGGCCAGATCGTAGCGACGGATCAGGTCAGCGTCCCAGTGGAGGGCGTCGTGCATGGTGGCGGTCCCAGGAATTGCGGCAGTGTCCGGAGTCTAGGGAGCCGTACGTACATCGGTGTTGATTTGCATCAAGCGTGCTTCAGTGACCCATCAGCCAGTGCTGGTGCGGGCCGGGCAGGGTCCACAGGCCGAAGAGCATCACCAGCAGGCCGCCGGCGATACGCACGCCGCGCTGGCGCAGCAGGGCGGTGACGCGCTCGGCGGCCATGCCCGTGGCGAGCAGGACCGGCCAGGTGCCGATGCCGAAGGCCAGCATCAGCAGCGCGCTGTGCAGCGCGTTGCCCTGGCTGGAGGCCCAGAGCAGGGTGCTGTAGACCAGGCCGCAGGGCAGCCAGCCCCACAGCGCGCCGAGCAGCAGCGCCCGCGGCAGGCTGGAGACCGGCAGCAGGCGTGTGGCGAACGGCTGGATGTGTTTCCACAGGCCGCGGCCGAGGCTTTCCACGCGGGTCAGGCCGCTCCACCAGCCGGCCAGGTAGAGGCCCATGCAGATCAGCAGAAGCGCGGCGATCACCCGCAGCGCCGTGGCCAGCGGGCTGCCGGCCATGGCCCAGCCGGCGAGGCCGAGGAGCAGTCCGGCGCTGGCGTAGCTGAGCACGCGGCCGAGGTTGTAGGCCAGCAGCAGGCGCAGGCGGCGGGCGCGCTGCTGCGGCGGGATGGCCAGGGTCAGGGCGCCCATAAGGCCGCCGCACATGCCCAGGCAATGGCCGCCACCGAGCAGGCCGAGGATCAGTGCGGAACTCAGCAGGGGCAGCACTTCAAGCACGGGCAGGGGGCTCGGGTTTGTCGTCTTCGCCGGCTTCCTCGCCTTTCACCGCGGCCTGGTGCTTCGGGTCCTGGTCGTCGAACAGGATGCTGTGGGCCGGGCCGTCGAGGTCTTCGTACTGGCCGCTGTCCACGGCCCAGAAGAAGATGTACACGGCGATGCCGACCAGGACCAGGGCGGCGGGAATCATCACATAGAGCGCGGGCATGGCATCTCCTCAGACCGTCGCGAGTTGCCGGGGACCACCGGTCGCGGGGTGCGCCGGCGGCGCGCCGCGCAGCCGGGTCAGGCGCAGGGCATTGAGCACCACGATCAGCGAACTGACCGACATGCCGATCGCCGCCCACACCGGGGTGATCCAGCCGAGGGCGGCGAATGGCAGCATGAGGCCATTGTACAGCGCGGCCCAGCACAGGTTCTCGATGATGATCCGGCGGGTCCGCCGGGCCAGCCCGAAGGCCTGCACCAGGCTGTCCAGGCGGTTGGACAGCAGCACGGCGTCGGCGCTGGTCTTGGCCAGGTCGGTGGCCGAACCCATGGCGATGCTGATGTCGGCGGCGGCCAGCACCGGTACGTCATTGACCCCGTCACCGAGCATCAGCACCTTGCGTCCTTCGGCCTGCAGGGCTTTCAGGCGTTGCAGCTTGTCGTCCGGACGCAGGCCGCCGATGGCCTGGTCGATCTGCAGTTCGGCGGCGACGCTGGCGACCATCGGCGAGCTGTCGCCGGACAGCAGCAGGGTCTGCCAGCCGCGTGCGCGGCAGGCTTCGAGCAGGTCGGCGGCATCCGCGCGCAGGCGGTCGTCGAGGACGAACCAGGCCAGCGGGCCCTGGGTATCGCCGAGCAGCAGCCACTGGCCGGGTTCGTCCGGCATGGCCGGCAGCGCCGCGCCGCTCAACTGGCAGACGAAGGCCGGCTGGCCGATGCGCAACTGGCGGTTCTCCACCTGGCCTTCCAGGCCCAGGCCCGGACTGCTCTGCACGGCTTCGGCCACCGCCACGGTGCGGCCGAAGGCGCGGGCGATGGGGTGTTCCGAACGGTTTTCCAGGGCGGCGGCGAGGCGCAGGCAGTGGTCGGCGTCGAGGCCGGCCAGCGGACGGATGGCGCGCAGGGTCAGGCGGCCTTCGGTGAGGGTGCCGGTCTTGTCGAAGATCACCGTGTCGATCTGGTTCAGGCCTTCCAGCACATGGCCGCGGGTCAGCAGCAGGCCGAGGCTGTGCAGGGTGCCGGTGGCGGCGGTGAGGGCGGTCGGGGTGGCCAGGGACAGGGCGCAGGGGCAGGTCGCCACGAGCATGGCCAGGACGATCCAGAAGGCTCGTGCGGCGTCGATCTGCCACCACAGCAGACCGATGCCCAGGGCGGCGACCAGGCTGAACAGGAGGAACCATTGCGAGGCGCGGTCGGCGATTTCCGCCAGGCGCGGTTTTTCCGACTGGGCCCGCTCCAGCAGGCGCACGATGGCCGACAGCCGGGTGTCATGGCCGAGGGCCTGGACTTCCACGGTCAGTACGCTTTCCACGTTGAGGGTGCCGGCGGTGACGGTGTCGCCGGCCTGGCGTGGATGGGGCAGGTATTCGCCGGTGAGCAGCGACTCGTCGATGCTCGACTGGCCATCGACGATGCGCCCGTCCGCCGGCAGCACCGCACCGGGCTGGACCAGCACGCGATCACCGATCTGCAGCTCGCGCAGCAGGATGCGTTCACTGTTGCCGGCGGCATCGAGGCGCAGGCACGAGGCCGGCAGCAGGTTGACCAGTTGCGCGGTGGCCGCCGCGGTGCGTTCGCGGGCGCGGCGTTCGAGGTAGCGACCGGCGAGGAGGAACAGGGCGAACATGCCCACCGCGTCGAAGTACAGCTCGCCGCTGCCGGTGATCGCGGTCCAGATCCCGGCGACATAGGCCAGGCCGATGGCCAGGGACACCGAGACGTCCATGGTCAGGTGGCGGGTGCGCAGGTCGCGGGCGGCGCCTTTGAAGAACGGCGCGCAGCTGTAGAACACGATCGGCGTGGTCAGGAACATCGCCACCCAGCGCAGGATGGTGTGCATCTCGGCGCTGAGGTCGATGTTGAATTCCGGCCAGGTGGCCATGGTCGCCATCATCGCCTGGAACCACAGCAGTCCGGCGACGCCGAGCTGGCGCAGGGCGGTGCGGTTTTCGCTGGCCAGTTGCTCGGCGGCGCGGTCGGGCTGGTAGGGGTGGGCGGCGTAGCCGATCTGGCGCAGTTCGGCGAGCAACTGCGACAGCGGCAATTGGCTGTCGGACCAGTTCACCAGCAGGCGGTGGTTGGACAGGTTCAGGCGTGCTTCGGCGACACCGGGCAGGGCGCGCAGGTGTTTTTCGATCAGCCAGCCGCAGGCGGCGCAGCTGATGCCTTCGATCAGCAGGGTGGTCTCCGCGAGCTCGCCTTCGTGGCGGACGAAGGGCTGCTGGACGTCGGCGCGGTCGTACAGGGCCAGTTCGTCCTGCAACTGTCGGGGCAGGGCGTCGGGGTTGGCGCTGGCTTCGCTGCGATGCTGGTAGTAGCTCTCCAGCTTGCCGGCGACGATGGCTTCGGCCACGGCCTGGCAACCAGGGCAGCAGAATTGCCGCGGCGCGCCGAGGACGACGGCGCTGAAGCGGCTGTCGGCGGGGATGGGGAGGGCGCAGTGATAGCAAGGCGTGGGGGTGGTCATGACTGTCTTATCGCAGGTTTGTTTTGGGACCGCTTTGCGGTCCTTTCGCAGGCAAGCCAGCTCCTACGGGGGCGGTGTGCAACCTGTAGGAGCTGGCTTGTCGGTGTGCCGAACCACTGCGAAGGGCCGCAAAGCGGCCCCATGGGCTTCACTTGTCCAGATGCTCGGCACCCTTGAGCTCTTCATCCCCAAGCAGCAAGGTCGCGTCATGCTTGACCTCTTCCTCCTCGAACAAGCGCCAGGTCTGCCCATCCTGAGTCCCCAGCAGCTCGACGAAACGCCGGCCTTCGACACGATCCGGCAACTGCCCGACATAGCGGCCCTCGCCACTGAGGGTCAGGGCAATCTTGCGGTCCTTCTCCGGCTGGGTCGGCGAGATCAGGTTCAGTTCCAGGGTCTGCGGCTGGCTGTCGCCGCTCAGGCGCAGTTCCACTTCGCCGGTGACCTCGTCCAGGTGCACGCTGGCCTTGAGCTTGAGGGTCTGGCCCAGCAGTTCGCGGTCCAGTGAGCGGTTGATGCCCTTGCCGGCCTCGTAGTAGTTGTCGTTGACCAGGTTGTCCGGGTTGTTCACCGCGATGCTCACCATGGTCAGGCTCAGGGTCACCGAGGTGGCCAGGATGCCGATGATGATCCACGGCCAGAGGTTCTTGTACCAGACGCTGTGAGCAGGGTTTGCTGCAGGCATGGGAATGCTCTCTTAACGGATTTGCGGGCCGATGAAGCGGCTCTTGGCTTCGACTTCGGAGCCGCTGTCGTCGGCGTCGCGAAGCACGAAGATGACTTCGTTGGTGGTGGATGGCAACTGTTCCGGGGACACCGACAGTTGTACCGGCAGGCTGACGATGTCGCCGGCGGCCACGCGGATTTCCTTCGCGCCGTCCAGGCGCAGGTTCGGCAGGCCCTTGGCCTCCAGAACGTAGACGTGGTCGTGCTGGTCCTTGTTCATGACCTTCAGGCTGTAGACGTTCTCGATCCAGCCCTGGGCGTTCTCGCGGTACAGCACGCGGTCCTTGCTGACGTCGAAGCCCACCAGCGAGCGCATGAAGAAGGCGCTGGCCAGCAGGCCGATCATCACCAGCAGGACGATGAAGTAGCCGATCAGGCGCGGGCGCAGCATGTGGGTCTTCTGCCCGGACAGGTTGTGCTCGGTGGTGTAGCTGATCAGGCCGCGCGGGTAGTTCATCTTGTCCATGATGCTGTCGCAGGCGTCGATGCAGGCGGCGCAGCCGATGCACTCGATCTGCAGGCCGTCGCGGATGTCGATGCCGGTCGGGCAGACCTGGACGCACATGGTGCAGTCGATGCAGTCGCCGAGGCCCTTGGCCTTGTAGTCCACGTCTTTTTTACGCGGGCCACGGCTCTCGCCGCGACGCGGGTCGTAGGACACGATCAGGGTGTCCTTGTCGAACATCACGCTCTGGAAGCGCGCATAGGGGCACATGTAGATGCACACCTGTTCGCGCAGCCAGCCGGCGTTGCCGTAGGTGGCGAGGGTGAAGAAACCGACCCAGAAATAGGCCCAGCCGTCGGCCTGGCCGGTGAAGAAATCGACCATCAGGTCGCGGATCGGCGAGAAGTAGCCGACGAAGGTCAGGCCGGTGACGAAGCCGATCAGCAGCCACAGGCTGTGCTTGGCCAGCTTGCGCGCGAACTTGTTGGCGTTCATCGGCGCCTTGTCCAGCTTCATGCGCTGGTTGCGGTCGCCCTCGGTGACTTTCTCGCACCACATGAAGATCCAGGTCCACACGCTCTGCGGGCAGGTGTAGCCGCACCAGACGCGGCCGGCGAACACGGTGATGAAGAACAGGCCGAAGGCGGCGACGATCAGGATGCCGGAGAGCAGGATGAAGTCCTGCGGCCAGATGGTCGCGCCGAAGATGTAGAACTTGCGCTCCGGCAGGTTCCACCAGACGGCCTGGTGACCGCCCCAGTTGAGCCAGACGGTCCCGAAGTAGAGAAGAAAGAGGAACGCTCCGCCGGCCATGCGCAGGTTGCGGAACAGCCCGGTGAAGGCCCGGGTGTAGATCTTTTCCCGGGCGGCATAGAGGTCGACGCCCGTGTCTTTCTTGTTCTTGGCAGGCGGGGTGATGTCTTGTACAGGAATCTGCTTGCTCATCGTTACAGTCCCACGGCAGTGGAAAAACGCCGCGGCCAGTGCATGCCGACCGCAGTCAGAGGTGTTGCTGCTCTGGTCCGCATCATACGCCTGTGCAGGGGCTCCCGGACGCGGGTGCGACACTGGGTCGCGTTGGTTGGAAGCCAACAATGGTGTAATGGCGCTGTCAATTGATCCAGGTCATGCCCCCGCAATTTATCGCCTTCCTTCTGTAGGAGCGTGGCTTGCCCGCGAAGGACCGCAAAGCGGTCCCCGATCAACGCAGACACCATGGCACAGTGTATTGGGACCGCTTTGCGGTCCTTCGCGGGCAAGCCACGCTCCTACGGGGGTAGAAGAAAAAAGGCCCCACCAGTCTGCACTGACGGGGCCTTTTCCTACCGCCGGGCCTTACTGCGCCTCGGCCGTTTTCTCTTCCTTGTGCGACAGGCTGTAGACGTAGGCCGCCAACAGGTGGACTTTGTCGTTGCCCTGGATTTCCTGCTGCGCCGGCATCTGGCCCTGGCGGCCGTAGCGGATGGTCTGCTGCAGTTGGGCGAAGCTGGAACCGTAGATGAACGCCTGCGGGTGGGTCAGGTTGGGCGCGCCCATCGCCGGGGTGCCTTTACCTTCCGGACCGTGGCAGGCCACGCAGTTGGCGGCGAAGATCTTCTGCCCGTTGGCCGGGTCGGCCTTGGTACCTTCCGGCAGGTTGCGGCCGTCGAGGTTGGTCAGGATGAACGCGGCGACATCCGCCACGCCCTGCTCGCCGATCACTTCGGCCCACGCCGGCATCACGCCGTGACGACCGGCCATGATGGTCTGCTTGATGGTTTCCGGTTCGCCGCCCCAGCGCCAGTCGTTGTCGGTGAGGTTGGGGAAACCGTAGGAACCCTTGGCGTCGGAGCCGTGGCAGACCGAGCAGTTGGAGGCGAACAGGCGACCGCCCATCTTCAGTGCTTGCGGGTCTTTCGCCACTTCTTCGATCGGCATGGCCGCGAACTTGGCGAAGATCGGTCCGAACTTGGCGTCGGCCCGAGCCATTTCCTTTTCCCATTCATGGACGCCGGTCCAGCCGGCCTGGCCGTTGGCGAAGTCGACCTTCTTCTCGGTGTCCAGGTACTGGTAGCCAGGCAGGATGCCTTTCCAGTTGCCCAGGCCCGGGTAGAGGGCCAGGTAGCCCAGGGCGAAGATGATGGTGCCGACGAACAGCATGAACCACCACTTGGGCAGCGGGTTGTCGTATTCCTCGATGCCGTCGAAGGAATGGCCGACGGTTTCCTCGGTGGTTTCGCTGCGCTGGCCCTTGCGGGTGGACAGCAGCAGCCAGGTCAGGGCGAAGATGGTGCCCAGACTCAGAACGGTGACGTACAGACTCCAGAAGGTAGTCATTCGTTGTTACTCCTAGACGCTTTCGCTTGCGCTTGCTCGACGTGCTTGCTGGCCTCGGGATCATCCGCGAAGGGCAGCATGGTCGCTTCGTCGAACTCGGACTTGCGCCGAGAACTGAACACCCACAACGCCAGGCCGACGAAGGCCACCATCACCACGACGGTGCCCAGGCCTCGAATCATCCCGATATCCATCGCAGTCACCGTTTGCTTTTGATGATGGTGCCGAGGCCCTGGAGGTACGCGACCAGCGCGTCCATTTCCGTCTTGCCCTTGACCGCGTCGCGAGCACCGGCGATATCCGCGTCGGTGTACGGCACGCCCAGGGTGCGCAGGACCTCCATCTTCTTGGCGGTGTCCTTGCCATCGAGCTTGTTTTCCACCAGCCACGGGTAGGACGGCATCTTCGACTCGGGAACCACGTTGCGCGGGTTGTACAGGTGCGCGCGGTGCCAGTCGTCGGAGTAACGACCGCCGACACGGGCCAGGTCCGGACCGGTACGCTTGGAACCCCAGAGGAACGGGTGGTCCCAGACGCTTTCACCGGCCACCGAGTAGTGGCCGTAGCGCTCGGTCTCGGCGCGGAACGGTCGGATCATCTGCGAGTGGCAGCCGACGCAGCCTTCGCGGATGTAGACGTCGCGGCCTTCCAGTTCCAGCGCGGTGCGCGGCTTCATGCCTTCGACCGGCTTGTTGGTGACGTCCTGGAAGAACAGCGGAACGATCTGGGTCAGGCCGCCGATGCTCACGGCGATGACCATGAAGAAGGCCAGCAGGCCGATATTCTTCTCGACTACTTCGTGCTTCATCAGTGCGCTCCCACGACGACGATCTGTTCGGCGGCCTTGGCTTCGGCCGAGTTCGCTGCGCGTACGGTGCGCAGGACGTTCCAGGCCATCAGCAGCATGCCCGAGGCGAAGAACGCACCGCCCAGGGCGCGGACGATGTAGCCAGGGTGGCTGGCCTGCAGGGCTTCGACGAAGGAGTAGGTGAGGGTGCCGTCATCGTTGATCGCACGCCACATCAGGCCCTGGGTGATGCCGTTGACCCACATCGAGGCGATGTAGAGCACGGTGCCGATGGTGGCGAGCCAGAAGTGCGCGTTGATCAGGCCGACGCTGTGCATCTGCGCGCGGCCGTAGAGTTTCGGAATCATGTGGTACACGGCGCCGATGGAGATCATCGCGACCCAGCCGAGGGCACCGGCGTGCACGTGGCCGATGGTCCAGTCGGTGTAGTGGGACAGCGAGTTGACGGTCTTGATCGCCATCATCGGACCTTCGAAGGTCGACATGCCGTAGAACGCCAGGGAGACCACGAGGAAACGCAGGATCGGGTCGGTGCGCAGCTTATGCCAGGCGCCGGAGAGGGTCATCATGCCGTTGATCATGCCGCCCCAGCTCGGAGCCAGGAGGATGATCGACATCACCATGCCCAGGGACTGCGCCCAGTCCGGCAGGGCGGTGTAGTGCAGGTGGTGCGGACCGGCCCAGATGTACAGGGTGATCAGCGCCCAGAAGTGCACGATGGACAGGCGGTACGAGTAGATCGGACGCTCGGCCTGCTTCGGTACGAAGTAGTACATCATGCCGAGGAAGCCGGTGGTCAGGAAGAAGCCTACGGCGTTGTGGCCGTACCACCACTGGATCATTGCGTCGGTGGCGCCGGAGTAGGCCGAGTACGATTTGAACAGGCTCACCGGCAGCGACATGTGGTTGACGATGTGCAGCATCGCGGTGACCAGGATGAAGGCACCGTAGAACCAGTTGCCGACATAGATGTGCTTGGTCTTGCGCTTGACGATGGTGCCGAAGAACACCACGGCGTAGGTCACCCAGACGATGGCCAGCAAAATGGCGATCGGCCATTCCAGCTCGGCGTATTCCTTGGTGGTGGTGTAACCCATGGGCAGGGTGATCAGCGCGCCGACGATGACCGCTTGCCAACCCCAGAAGGTGAAGGCCGCGAGGCTGTCGGAGATCAGTCGGGTCTGGCAGGTTCGCTGCACGACGTAGTAGGAGGTGGCGAACAGTGCACAACCGCCGAAGGCGAAGATCACCAGGTTGGTGTGCAGGGGGCGCAGGCGTCCAAAGCTCGTCCACGGCAGGTCAAGGTTCAGGTGTGGCCAGACCAGTTGCGAGGCGATGAAGACACCGAGGCCCATGCCAAGGATCCCCCAGACCACCGTCATGATGGCGAACTGGCGGACGACCTTATAGTTATAAGCAGTCGGACTGATTGCTGTGCTCATTTCCAAGGTTCCACGGTTTTTAGGTGTTTTTGTAGGTAGAGAAATCGGCGCAAGTATCTACAGGCAGTGTGGGTATTGCAACGCAAGGGGGTCTGCCCCACACCATGCCAGAGCCTTTGTTCCGGCTCTTCCGATCAGTCTGCCGCGAAAATTGTACACAATAATCAATTCTTTATGTGCACCATTTTTATTGTGGATTGCACGCCAAAGAAGGCTCGCGAAGCCGCTGGGACGTAGCCTTTTCACCCCGTGAAAAACAGGGTGATGCAAGCAGACATCGGCTTTGCGCCAGGGCGACGAGGGTAATGAACCAGACACAGGTGCATGCGCGACATCGCTTCCTGCCACATGAGGAAACAAGCTTAGTCTCGTTCGAAGGGGGTGCAAGGCAGGGGGCACAAGGGGTGCGACACTCTGTCGCAAGGGGAGAAGGGAACCGCCGCGCCCGGGTCGGGCGCGGCGGTTTCAGTCAATGCTCAGATGGACTGATGTATCACTGTGCAGAAGTCTTGTCGCCTTGCTGCGAAAGGCTGTAGACGTAAGCGGCGAGCAGGTGGACCTTGTCGTTGCCTTGAATGTCCTGCTGGGCAGGCATCTGGCCCTGACGACCGTAGCGGATGGTCTGCTGCAACTGGGCAAAGCTGGAACCGTAGATGAACGCCTGCGGGTGAGTCAGGTTCGGCGCGCCCATGGCCGGGGTGCCTTTGCCTTCGGCGCCATGGCAGGCCACGCAGTTGGCGGCGAAGATCTTCTCGCCGTTGGCTGCATCGGCCTTGGTGCCTTCCGGCAGGCTGCGACCATCGAGGTTGCTCAGGACGAAGGCGGCCACGTCGGCCACGCCCTGTTCACCGATGACTTCCGACCAGGCCGGCATCACCCCGTGACGACCGAGCATGATGGTGGTCTTGATGGTTTCCGCCTCGCCGCCCCAGCGCCAGTCGCTGTCGGTGAGGTTGGGGAAGCCGTAGGAACCCTTGGCGTCGGAGCCGTGGCACACGGCGCAGTTGGAGGCGAACAGGCGACCGCCCATCTTCAGCGCCTGCGGATCCTTGGCCACTTCCTCCACCGGCATGGCGGCGAACTTGGCGAAGATCGGTCCGTACTTGGCGTCGGCGCGTTCCATTTCCTTCTGCCATTCGTTGGTACCGGTCCAGCCATTTTCATAGCCGGGCAGGATGCCTTTCCAGTTGCCCAGGCCCGGATAGAGCACCAGGTAGCCGACGGCGAACACCAGGGTGCCGACGAACAGCCAGAACCACCAGCGCGGCAGCGGGTTGTCGTATTCCTCGATGCCATCGAAGGCGTGACCCATGGTCTGGTCGGTGCTGCCGGGTGTCTCGCCCTTGCGGGTGGACAGCAGCAACCAGGTCAGGCCGATCAGGCTACCGATGGTCAGTACGCTGATGTACGTACTCCAGAAGGTGGTCATTGCCGGTTACTCCTCAAGGCTTTTTCTTTTTCGGCGCTTGGCAGGCGCTCGTCGGCGAAGGGCAGCAGGGCCGCTTCGGCGAATTCACGGTCACGGCGACGGTTGAAGACCCAGAGCGACAGGCCGATGAAGGCGATCGCCACCACCAGGGTGCCGAGACCGCGCAACTGGCCGATATCCAGGGTGAAGTCCATGGCGCTTACCTCTTGTTCTTGATCGCGGTGCCGAGCACCTGCAGGTAGGCGACGAGCGCGTCCATTTCGGTCTTGCCTTTCACCGAGGCGACGGCACCGCTGATGTCGTCATCGGTGTAAGGCACGCCGAGGCTGCGCATGGCTTTGATCTTGGCTTCGGTGTGGCTGGTATCGACCTGTTGCGCGACGAGCCACGGGTAGGACGGCATCTTCGACTCCGGCACGACGTTGCGCGGGTTGTACAGGTGCGCACGGTGCCAGTCGTCGGAGTAGCGGCCGCCGACGCGGGCCAGGTCCGGACCGGTACGCTTGGAACCCCAGAGGAACGGGTGGTCCCAGACGCTCTCGCCGGCCACCGAGTAGTGACCATAGCGCTCGGTCTCGGCGCGGAACGGACGGATCATCTGCGAGTGGCAGCCGACGCAGCCTTCGCGGATGTAGATGTCGCGGCCTTCCAGTTGCAGCGCGGTGTAGGGCTTCATGCCTTCGACCGGCTTGTTGGTGACGTCCTGGAAGAACAGCGGGACGATCTGGGTCAGGCCGCCGATGCTCACGGCGAAGACCATCAGCAGCACCAGCAGGAAGACGTTTTTCTCGATCACTTCGTGTTTCATGTCCTACTCCTCAGGCCAGCTGCGCGGTTGCGTCTGCGGTTGCCGGAGCCGGGGCACGCACGGTGCGCCAGGTGTTCCAGGCCATCAGCAGCATGCCGGTCAGGAAGATCGCGCCGCCGACGAAGCGCACGATGAAGCCTGGGTGACTGGCCACCAGGGTTTCCACGAACGAGTAGGTCAGCGTGCCGTCGGCGTTGACCGCGCGCCACATCAGGCCCTGGGCGATACCGTTGACCCACATCGAGGCGATGTAGAGCACGGTGCCGATGGTGGCGAGCCAGAAGTGCGCGTTGATCAGGCCGATGCTGTGCATCTGGGTACGGCCGAAGACTTTCGGAATCATGTGGTACAGGGCGCCGATGGAGATCATCGCGACCCAGCCGAGGGCACCGGCGTGTACGTGGCCGATGGTCCAGTCGGTGTAGTGGGACAGGGCGTTGACGGTCTTGATCGCCATCATCGGACCTTCGAAGGTCGACATGCCGTAGAACGCCAGGGAGACCACCAGGAAGCGCAGGATCGGGTCGCTGCGCAGCTTATGCCAGGCGCCCGAGAGGGTCATCATGCCGTTGATCATGCCGCCCCAGCTTGGCGCCAGCAGCACCAGGGACATGATCATGCCCAGCGACTGCGCCCAGTCCGGCAGCGCGGTGTAGTGCAGGTGGTGCGGACCGGCCCAGATGTACAGGGTGATCAGCGCCCAGAAGTGCACGATGGACAGGCGATACGAGTACACCGGACGTTCGGCCTGCTTGGGCACGAAGTAGTACATCATCCCGAGGAAGCCCGCGGTGAGGAAGAAGCCCACGGCGTTGTGGCCGTACCACCACTGCACCATGGCGTCGGTGGCGCCGCTGTACAGCGAGTAGGACTTGGTCAGGCTGACCGGCAGTTCCAGGTTGTTGACGATGTGCAGCATGGCCACGGTGAGGATGAACCCGCCGAAGAACCAGTTACCCACGTAGATGTGCTTGGTGTTGCGCTTGAGCAGCGTCCCGAAGAACACCACGGCATAGGCCACCCAGACGATGGTGATCAGGATATCGATCGGCCATTCCAGCTCGGCGTATTCCTTGGAACTGGTGTAACCCAGCGGCAGGGTGATGGCGGCCAGCAGGATCACCAGTTGCCAGCCCCAGAACGTGAACGCCGCGAGGGCGGGCGCGAACAGAGTGGTCTGGCAGGTGCGCTGCACCGAGTAGTACGAGCTGGCGAACAGCGCGCAACCACCGAAGGCGAAGATCACCGCGTTGGTATGCAGCGGGCGCAGGCGCCCGAAGCTGGTCCAGGGAAGGTCGAAGTTGAGGGCTGGCCAGACGAGTTGCGCGGCGATGAAAACGCCGAGCCCCATCCCGACGATTCCCCAGATCACCGTCATAATGGCGAATTGGCGGACCACCCTGTAGTTGTAGGGGGTACTGCTGGTTGTGTTCATGTATGGGTTCCCATCCACGGTTATAGGCAGGCTAAACAGCGAGGCAAGCATGATTAATGGGCAGGTCGCCGGTATTGACGGGGATCAATTGGCGGCAAGGGCGAACGTGCGTGGGTGGTTGTGGAATGCCCCGCAAAATCAGGCAGATGGCGGCTTCAGGGGGTGCCTGATCCTGGCCCATGGCGCGGGGGCGCCGATGGACAGCGGGTTCATGCAGGACATGGCGCAAAGGCTTGCCGGGCAAGGGCTTGGCGTACTGCGCTTCGAGTTTCCGTACATGGCCGACCGGCGGGTCACTGGTGGCAAAAGGCCGCCGAATCCGCAGGCCGTGCTGCTGGAGTGCTGGCGCGAGGTGTGGCGCGAGGTGCGACCATTGGTCGCTGGGCCGCTGGCCATTGGTGGCAAGTCGATGGGCGGGAGGATGGCCAGTCTGCTGGCCGACGAGCTGGGGGCGGATGCGCTGGTGTGTCTGGGTTATCCGTTCTATGCGGCGGGCAAGCCGGAGAAGCCGCGGGTGGCACATCTGGCGGAATTGAAGACGCCGACCTTGATCATCCAGGGCGAGCGGGACGGGCTTGGGAATCGGGAGACGGTGGAGGGGTATGAGCTGTCGCCGGCGATCGAGCTGTGCTGGCTGGTGGCGGGGGACCATGACCTCAAGCCGTTGAAGGCTTCAGGGTTTACGCATGAACAACATCTGCAGACGGCGGCACAGCAGGTGGCGACCTTCCTGGGCCCGCGAAGGGCCTGATTCCGCGTTGTACTTTGGGACCGCTATGCGGTCCTTCGCGGGCAAGCCACGCTCCTACGGGATGGTGCGTTGCCCTTGTAGGAGCTGGCTTGTCGTGTGACGAACCACTGCGAAAGGACCGCAAAGCGGTCCCGAAATCTGCGATCAGTCGCGGTACTCGCAAAGGTAAGCGGTATCCACCGCCACCTTCAGCTGGAACTTGGCATTGGCCGGTACATTGAACTGGCTGCCGGCGGAGAAGGTTTCCCAGTTGTCGCTTTCCGGCAGCTTGACGGTCAGGGCGCCGGCGACCACATGCATGATCTCGCGCTGGGAGGTGCCGAACTCGTATTCGCCCGGGGCCATCACGCCGACGGTAGCCGGACCTTCAGCGGTGCCGAAAGCGATCGATTTGACCGTGCCATCGAAGTACTCGTTGACTTTGAACATGGGCGACTCCTGAAAAGAAAGGGACCAAAAAGGCCGGCCAGTATGCCCAAGCCCGTTGGCCCCGTCATCCGCTTTCAGGAGCCCTGCAGCGGCAGTGTCAGCGGTAGCAGACGCGCGGTGTTGCGCGCGTCTTCCAGGGCCCGGTGCTGCTGGCCGTTGAACTGCAACCCCGCCAGTTGCAAGGCCCCGTTCAGGCCCAGCGGCCGCTGCAGATGGCGGGCCTTGGCGAAGCGCTGCTTGAGGTTGAGATGGGGTACCTGTGCCAGCAGGCTGTCGAGGCCATTGGCCTGCCATTCCTGGAGCAGTTGCTTGCGGTCGTAGTCGCCCCAGCTGGTCCAGCCTTCCAGGCGCGGCTGGTAGTGTCCGAGCCAGCGTTCGAACTGGGCCCAGACTTCGCCGAACGGCGCCGCCGCGTCGACGTTGGCCTGGCTGATGTGGGTCAGTTCGCGGCAGAAGGGGGTGAGTTGCGGACGCCGGCGCGGCTTGACGAAACGCTGGAAATGATCGACTTCGCGCCCCTCGCGATTGACCAGGCTGGCGCCGATTTCGATGATTTCCATATCCGTGATCGGCCAGCCACCGTCGTCGGTGGTGGCTTCCAGGTCGATGACCAACCAATGGCCCATAACTGATTCCCTGACAAGATGTCGCTCAAGCGTAGCCAAACACAATCGATGGCGATATCCCATGGCATTTTGCCCAGATGCTGGAAAATGGCGCATGCAACGGGTTGTACTACCCCGGGAAAACGCCTAGCTTAGTCGGATCCAGGTCCGAATCCTTGAGAGTGTTGCCTTGATTCCAGCGCCAATACCGCGGGTATTGCCTTCGTTGTTGTGTTTTGCCCTGGCCTGGCAGGCCGATGCGGCTCTCGCCGTCGATACCGTCGAAATCAGGATCGGCGCGGCTCACTTTCCGCCTTATACCGTGCGTCCCGAGCAGGGCGCCGACACCGGCTTGCTGCCGCAGCTGGCCGAAGCGCTGAACCAGGCGCAGAACCGTTTCCACTTTGTCCTCGTGCCCACGTCCATTCCGCGGCGCTTCCGCGATTTCGAGCAGGGGCGGGTGGACATGGCGATCTTCGAGAATCCCGAGTGGGGCTGGCAGAACATTCCCCATGTGGCTGTCGACATGGGACTGGAAGATGCCGAAGTCTTCGTCACTCGCCGTGTCACGGGGCGTGACCAGCGCTACTTCGACGACCTGAAGGGCAAGCGCCTGGCGCTGTTCAGCGGTTACCACTACGCCTTCGCCGGTTTCAATCCCGACCCGCGCTACCTGGCCACCACCTACAACGCCACGCTGACCTATTCCCACGACAGCAACCTGCTGATGGTGCAACGCGAGCGTGCCGACATCGCGCTGGTCACCCGTTCGTACCTGAGTGACTACGAGGTGCGCAACCCGGACAGTGTCGGCCAGTTGCTGGCCTCGGAGCGGATCGATCAGGTCTATCACCACTACGCGCTGCTGCGGCCGCAGGCGAAGATCAGCGGAGAGGAGTTCGCCGCGCTGCTCAATCAGCTGCGCCATGGCGGCGAGCTGCTGAAGATCTTCAAGCCCTATCAGATCCAGGTGATCGAGCCCCACGGTCGCTGAACGGGCCTGGCCCGTTCCGCGCGCTGGCTCAGTTCGCGTGACCGGCGCTGCGGGCGCTGGAGACCTTGCGGCAATGCACCAGGGCATCGCGGATCATGAAGTTGACCAGGGTCGGGGAGACGCCGAGTTCCTTGGCGATGTCCTTTTGCGGCACACCATGCAGGCGGTACATCTCGAAGGCGTAGCGGGTCCGCGGTGGCAGTTCGCCAAGAGCCTCGGCGATATGTTCGAGGGTGGCGAAGTTGATATGCGCGGCCTCGGGCGAAGCACCCTGGACGACCACGTTCAGACCTTCCTCTTCACTGCCCGAATATTTCATCTCCATCGCCTGCTTGCGGTAATGGTCGATAGCCAGGTTGCGCACGATCTGGAACAGATAACTCAACTGCGCCTTGAACGAGGAGGTGATCTGTGGCGCTGAATTGAGCCGGAAGAAAGCGTCCTGCACCACATCCTCGGCGCGTGAGCGGCAGCCGGTGATGCGGGCCGCGATCTTGACGAGAATGCTGCGGTTGTCGACGAACGCTTGGAGTAACGGTGAATCGCACTTACCTGTGGATAGTTGTTCCGCCATGGAAATCACCTTTTCTCTAAGTGGATAGCGAACCTTGCCGTGTGGGGCGGTTCGCTGCGACGTGCGACAAACTAGTATTAATGATAATTATTGTCAATTGCGAAAGTTAATAAGTCCCTATGTGATTTTGTTCTAAGCCAATAACTGTGAACGCGTGCACCAAACCATGGGTTTGCCGCTCTGGCGAAGAGCCGCGTCATAGAGGCGTTGCACTGCTTGCGCGGGGGAGGCGCTCCGTTATCGCACAGGCAGGTGACGAATCTGTGCCATTGCGGGCGATGCGGGACGAGGGGAAAAAATGCCGCCTGTACGGCGGCCAGGTGACCCGGAGCGTGGCTGAATTTGCTCCGGGTGGGAGGAGGGGTCAGCGTTTGCCGAGGATCTTGCCGAGCATGTCCGGACGCGGCGCGCCCTGTTGCTGTTGCAGATGCTGCTGGTCGTCGAGGTAGAAGATCGCCGGCGTGGCGGAAAGGCCCAGCTCTTCCATCAGCGCCTGGTTGGCGGCGAGTTTCGCCTCGACCTGCGCCGGGATGCTCTGCAGTGGCTTGAGCGTGCTGGCCTTGCCGGCCTTCTCGTGTTCGAGCAGGGCCTGCTGCGGGTCCTTGGCTGCGAGCAGGGCGGCGGATTTGCCCGGGCTGTCGGCGCGGATGATGCCGACCATGATATGGCGCAGTTGCACCTTGCCCGACTCGACCCAGGGCCGCGCCTGTTCCCAGAACAGGTTGCAGTAGGGACAGTTGGGATCGCTGAACAGGTAGACGATGCGTGGCGCGTCGGCCTTGCCATCGGCGATCCAGGCGGATTTCTCCATCTTCGCCCAGACCTCCTTGGCCATCGGTGCGTAGACCAGCTGTTCCAGCGGTTTTTCGCTGAGGTCCTGGCCGTTCTCGTCGAACAGGCTGCCGACCAGCACATGCTTGCCATCCGGTGTCAGGTACAGGGCCACGCCGCGGTTCTGGAACTGTGCGGCATAGCCTTTCAGGCCATTGGGGGCATCGAAGCTGCCGACGACCTTGGCGCCCTTGGCTTCGATCTGGCGCACGGCCGTCGGCAGCTCTTCGGCCTGAAGCAGCGGGCTGACGAACAGGCCAAGGGCCAGGCTCAGGGACAACGGGATTCTCATGGTGCATTCCTTGTTGCGGGCGTGGTGAGCGGTTGCAGGTCGCCATCCAGGGACTGCAGGGCGTGACGCAGACTGGCGCGGGACAGCTCGCCGAGATGGCTGCCGACCAGACGGCCATCGGCGTCGTAGAACAGGGTGGTGGGCAGGGCCATCGAGCCGACCTGGGCGGCCAGTTGTCCACCGGCATCGAACAGCACATGGGACAGGTTGAGGCCAGTGGTGGCGAGGAAGTTGGTGACGATCTGCGGTGTCTCGCCCTGGTTGACGAACAGGAAGGTCACGTTCGGGTACTCGTGCTGGGCCTGTTGCAGCACCGGCATTTCCCGCCGGCACGGCGGGCACCAGGTGGCCCACAGGTTGACCACCAGCGGCTTGCCGCGATGGCTGTCGAGCGCCACTTCCTGGCCGCGGGCATCCTTCAGGTTCAGCGTCGGCAGTTGCGTGCCCTGTTCATAGAGATGGCTGGCCCAGCTGGCCAGGATCCAGAACAGCGCGCCGCTGCCCAGGCCCCAGCCCAGCGGCCGGCGGCGCGCCGGTTTGCGCCAGGCGGTCCACAGCGCGCCGAGGAGTACGGTGACCAGGCCGACCCAGGGCAGGAAGCCGCCGTCGCGGATATCGACGATCTGCAGCAGGTCGTCGCGGTACATGGGCCAATAGGCGATGACGAAGCCGATACGGGCGCAGACCAGGCCGACGATGAACAGGTTGAACAGCGAGGATTCCGGATTGTCGCCGCCACGCCTGGCCACGCGCCAGCCGACCAGGGTCGCCAGGCCCAGGGCCAGGAGCAGCAGCAGGTGATCCAGGGCCAGGGCGAGTGGTCCGATATTCACTGTCAGCATCAGCCTTCGCTCCGCACTGCGTTCCAGTGTTTCAGGAAGGTCGCGGCATCCACTTCCCCGACCAGGCGCCGCGCGCGGCGTTCTTCGCCGTCCGGGCCGATCCACAGCATGCTCGGCGGCCCCGGTACCTGGTAGCGCTTGAGCAGTTCGCGGGCGGGCGCGGCATCGGCGGTGACATCCAGGCGGATCAGGCGCACACCGCCCAGGGCGTCGAGGACATCGGCACGGGCGAACACCTGCTGCTCCATGACTTTGCACGACACACACCAGTCCGCGTAGTAGTCGAGAAACACCCACTGACCCTGGTTGCGCGCGGCGTCCAGTTCGGCCTGCAGGGCCTGCGGGGTGCTGACGGTGGTGAAGGCGTCATGGCTGGCCGCGGCGCTCGCGCCTGCGCCACCACCGGCATAAGGCGCCAGTGGCCGCCACGGATCGCTGCCACCGCCGGCCGCGCCGACCAGCGCCAGCGTGCCCCACAGCCCGGCGACCAGCAGGACGGGCTGCATGGCGCGCCAGCGACGCAGTGCCGGCCAGGCGCTCCAGGCCAGGGCCAGCAGCCAGGCGCCGGCGAGGCCCAGCCACAGGCTCGGTGCAAGCACCACGCGCAAGGTGTACAGGGCCATGGCAAGGAAGACGAAGCCGAAGAACGCCTTGACCAGATTCATCCAGTGACCGGGACGGGGCAGGTAGCGGTTGCCCAGGGTCACCAGCAGCAACAGTGGCAGGCCCATGCCCAGGCCGAGACTGAACAGCACCAGGCCGCCGTGTACGGCATTGCCGCTCTGGGCGATATAAAGCAGGGCGCCGGCCAGCGGCGCGGTCATGCACGGTCCCATGAGCAGGCCGGACAGCGCGCCGAGCAGCGCCGCGCCAAGCAGGTTGCCGCCGCGGGTGCGGCTGCCGGCACGCTCCAGGCGGTCGCGCAGGAACATCGGCAACTGCAACTCGAACGCGCCGAACATCGGCAACGCCAGCAAGACGAACAGGGCCGCCAGGCTGCCCAGCAGCCAGGGTTGCTGCAGCCAGGCCTGGAGGTTGGCGCCGAGCAGGGCGGCGATCACCCCGAGGGCGGCGTACACCAGCGCCATGCTCAGCACGTAGGTGCCGGCCAGGACCCAGCCGCGCCGGCTGCTGGCGTTGTTGCCCATGACCAGCCCGGCGAGGATCGGCAGCATCGGCAGTGAGCAGGGGGTGAAGGCCAGCAGCAGGCCGAGGCCGAAGAACACCAGCAGGCCCCAGCCCAGATGCTGCTGTCGCAGGGTCCCAGCCAGGGCCTGGTCGTCGGCCTGTGCGCGGGTGTCGGGGCTGGCGCCGCCAAGCTCGACCACGTTGGTTTGCGGCGGATAGCACAGGCCGGCATCGGCACAGCCCTGCCAGCCCATGCGCAGGGTGCCGCTGGCCGTGGCGGGCAGCAGCAGTTCGAGTTCGCCGCGGTAGACCGGCTGGTCGCCGAAGAATTCGTCGTGATGGTCCTGCGCAACCGGCAGTGGCGGGATCTGTTCCGGCGTCAGGCCGTCGAACTTCAGGCGCTTCTGGTACAGGTAGTAGCCGTCGCTGATCGCCCAGTGCAGGCGGGTCTGGCCGGAGGGAAGGCGTTCGCTGGAAAAGACGAAAGCCTCCTCCACCGGAAGAAATTCGCTCTGGGCGAATGGATTGGCGAAGGTCTGCGCCAGGCTCAGGGAACTGAACAGGCAGAGCAACCCCAGGATCAATGCACGCATATCGAAGCCTTGGAATGTCATCAGCGGCCAAGGCTGAACAGCCTGGATTAACCCAGGGTTAAGCCGTCGGCCGGCAGGCGACGGGGCCCGCGGGGCAGGGCATAATCCCCGGTTAATCCTGTTCTGGCCCAATGCGGGCTTTCCCGCCGATGACCGACTCCGCCCATGCATGTACTGCTCTGTGAAGACGATGACCTGATCGCCAGCGGCATCATTGCCGGCCTCAGCGCCCAGGGTCTGACCGTGGACCGCGTGGCCAACGCCAGCGCGGCGCGGGCGATGCTCCAGGCCGCGCATTTCGACGTGATGGTGCTCGACCTCGGCCTGCCCGACGAGGACGGTCTGAAGCTGCTGCAACGCCTGCGCCAGCAAGGCCACAACCTGCCGGTGCTGATCCTCACCGCGCGCGATGCGGTGACCGACCGCGTCGACGGCCTGCAGGCCGGCGCCGACGACTACCTGCTCAAGCCCTTCGACCTGCGCGAACTGGCCGCGCGCCTGCACACCCTGGTGCGGCGCATGGCCGGGCGCTGCGTCAACATCATCGAGCACGGCCCGCTGAGCTTCGATCCGAGCAGTTGCGAAGTCAGCCTCGGCGGCCAGCCGGTGGACCTGTCGCGGCGCGAGCAGGCGCTGCTCCAGGCCCTGCTCAACAACCCCGGTCGGGTGCTGTCCAGCGAGCAGCTCAAGGACAGTGTCTACGGCTTCAGCGACGAAGTGGAAAGCAACGCCCTCAACGTGCATATCCACCATCTGCGGCGCAAGCTCGGCAACGGCATCGTCGAGACCGTGCGCGGCCTCGGCTATCGCCTGGGGCCGGCGCAAGCGCCCGAGGAGGCCCGGCGATGAGCCTGCGCCTGCGTCTGAGTCTGATCCTCGGTACCGCCTTCGTGCTGATCTGGGCGCTGGCCGCGGCCTGGATGCTGCGCGACCTGCGCCAGCAGATGATGTTTTCCCTCGACCAGCGCCTGGTGGCCTCGGCGCGAATGGTCGCCGGGCTGATCGACCAGTTGCCGCAGCCGCTGACCAGCCAGGGCGAGGGCACCCGCCTCAGTGCCGATCAGTTGAGCGTGCCCGATGGCATGGCCTGTCAGGTCACCTCCCTGCGCGGCGAGATCCTTGCGCGCAGCCACCACAATCCCGACCAGCACCTCGACGATGGCCAGGGCGGTTTCCATGACCAGATGATCGACGGCGCGCGCTGGCGCAGCTTCACCTTCGTCCACGACGACATTCGCATCACCACGGCGGACCGGCATCTGGAGCGCGAAGCGCTCAACCGCTCGATCCTGCTGGCCGCCTCGGCGCCGGTGCTGGTGGCCTTGCTCGGCAGCCTGGGACTGCTGTGGATCGGTATCGGCAAAGGCCTGGCGCCGCTGAACTGGATGCGCGAAGCCCTGCGCCGACGCAGCCCGGATTCGGTCGAGCCGTTGCAGATCAAGGCGGTGCCCAGCGAGCTGCAGCCGCTGTTGGATACCCAGAACCAGCTGTTCCTGCGCATCGGCCAGACCATCGAGCGCGAGCGCCGCCTGACCGGCGACGCAGCCCACGAACTGCGCAGCCCGCTGACCGCGATCAAGACCCACCTGCAGGTGGCGCGGATGACCGACGGCCTGGTCCGTGAACAGGCCTTGGCCCATGCCGAGGAAGGTGCCGACCGCCTGCATCGGACGCTGGAGCAGCTGCTGTTGCTGGCGCGGGTCGAAGGCAGTCTGTCGTTCGACGATGGCGTGCAGTGCAGTGCCGACCAGGTGGCCAGGCAGGCGATCCAGGACACCGGCGACGACCGGCGCATCGTCCTCAATGCGCCGCCGCGGGCCGCCGAGGTGTTGCTGGACATGCCCGGCGCATTGGCCGTGGCGGCGCTGCGCAATCTGCTGGACAACGCCCTGCGCCACAGCAGCGGCGAGGCGCCGGTGGAACTGGAGCTGGAGGTGGAGGAGAAACGGGTCGGTTTCCTCGTGCGCGACCATGGCCCCGGGATCCCCGAGCAGGACCTGCAGCACCTGACCCAGCGTTTCTGGCGCAACGGGCATAGCGAGGGCAGCGGCCTGGGCCTGGCCATCGTCCAGGCGATCGTGCAGCGTTGTGCCTGCTCGTTGCACTTCGAAAGCCGGGCGGATGGTCTGCGGGTGTTGTTGCAGATGCCGCTGAAGACTGCCTGACAGGCCTCACGCTGCTTTTGTAGGAGCTGGCTTGCCTGCGAAGGACCGCGCAGCGGTCCCGGTTCCCGATTCTGAGACGTGTCGATTTGGGACCGCGTTGCGGTCCTTCGCGGGCAAGCCACGCTCCTACAAGGATCGCGTGGATTCGGAATCGCCCACTCCCCTAAATTTCCTCCCCGACCCAACGTTCTAGCTTGGACATAAGTAGTTTCCATGGCTGGCACGGGTGGGGAATGACGATATCGCGGCGAGGGTTCATAGCAGGGCTGGCGGTGACGGGCGCGGCGGTGCCGGCGGTGTATTACGCCCACAAGAAGCTGACCCACGACCCCGAGGACGACGTCGTCACCCCCGGCGAAGCCAGCGTCGAGCTTGCGGATATCGCCGGGCAGCAACTGGCCAATCAGTTGCGCGGTGTATGGGACATCCGTTTCACCGGCGCCGACGGCGGCCTGCCCGACCAGCCCCGTGAAGGTGTGCAGCTCTACCTCGATATCGCGGCGAAGGGGCGCGGCCTGCGTGGCGTGCTCGGCACCCGTGAGAACCTCGAACAACCCGGTCCGGCCGCCTACCGTGTGCTCGGCGACCTGGTCGGCGCTTCGACCGCCCAGGTGCGCTGGCGCCTGTTGAGCAACCTCGGCGGCCCGGGATTCGAATGCGTCGCCACCCTCGACGAAGTCTGGGGCGAGTTCGGCAATGCCGGCAGCGGCACCCTCAGCGGGCGCCTGCAGCGCCTTGATCGCTCCATGGCCCTGCCGCTGCAGGACAGTCATTTCGTCGCGGTGAAGCGGATGTTTCCCGAGGCCCGCGAGCGCATCGCCTACACCCCGGAACTGCGTGCCTGGCTGATCGACGCCGAACATCGGCTGTTCCATCAGCTCTGGCATGCGACCCGGGACAAGTGGCACAACCTCTCCGAGGAAAAGCACGGCGCCCTGCGCGGTCTTGGCTGGCAGCCCGGTCCGCGGGACAAGGAGCGCGACGCCCGTGGTCCGCGCAAGCACCGCAATGGCTCCGGGGTGGATTTCCTGTTCATGCACCGGCATATGCTCAACGCCGCGCGGACCTTCCAGCCACTGCCGTCGTGGCCGCACTTTCCGCTGCCGCAGCCGAACGTGGAATACGACCGTCACGGATTTGCCCGTTACTTCGACAACCATGACGGCTACAGCGTCCCGCCCACCTGGCTGGCGCCAGGGGACGACGACTACAGCCAGTGGGTCGCGGCGATCAAGGCGCGGGAGACGTTCTGCAGCAACTTCCAGGTCTGGGAGTCGCAGTATCAGGATCCGGTGTACCTGTCGAAGATGACCCTCGGCGAGCTGGGCTCGGAACTGGAGATGAACCTGCACGACTGGCTGCACATGTGCTGGGCTTCGGTGCCGCGTGATCCGTCGAACAGCGCGCCGGTGCCGTTCGCCCGCGACCCTTCCGACTTTGCCGCGCGCTGGTACGGTGCGTCGAACGACTTCCTCGGCGACCCTTTTTCCTCCCATGTGAACCCGGTGTTCTGGGGCTTCCATGGCTGGATCGACGACCGTATCGAAGACTGGTACCGCGCTCACGAGCGGCACAATCCGGGGCAGGTCCAGCGTGCGCAGATCAATGGCGTGCAGTGGTTCGCGCCGGGGCGCTGGAACGAGGTGGACGATCCGTGGCTGGGCCCGATCACCCATGGCTGCAACACCACGCCGGGGATGTTCCCGGGCAAGTCGGTGGAGATGGATATCGAGACCATGAAGCTGGCGCTGCGCATCGTCTTTGCCGAGGAAGACATTCTCGCGCCGCTGTTCAAGCGGGTGCCGCAGCGGCCCTGGTATGCGCGGCATCTGTCGATGAAGGGGATTGTCTAGGGGACCGCTGCGCGGCGGTTCGTCACACGACAAGCCACGCTAGCAAGCCCTCTTGGGAGCGCGACTTGTCGTGTGACGAACCACCGCGAAAGGGCCGCAAAGCGGCCCCGATCACTGACTGACCCGCCACCCCCCACCCAACGCCTTGTACAACGCCACGCTGCCCTGCACCCGTGCCAGGCGCAGTTGCACCTGCTGGTCCTGGGCCTGGTACAGCGTGCGCTGGGTTTCCAGCACCGTCAGCAAGGTCTCCGCGCCCGCGCGGTAGCGGCTTTCAGCCAGCTCGAAGGCCGTCCGTGCCTGCCGCACTTCCTCGTCCTGCCACTGGCGCTGGCGATCCACGCCGCCGATGCTGTTCAGCGCCTTCTCCACGTCGCCAAAGCCGGCGACGATGCTGCCGCGATAGACCTGCAGCAATTCCTCCTGCTCGGCCCGTGCCCGGTCGCGCTCGGCGCTGAGCCGGCCGTTGTTGAAGATCGGCGCGGCGAGGCCGGCGGTCAGGCTGTAGTAGGGGCTGCGCAGCAATTCGTCGAACACTTGCGCGCCGGAGCCAAGGTTGGCACCCAGCGTCAGGCTCGGCAGCATCGCCGCGCGTGCCACCTGCACATTGGCTTTGGCCGCCGCCAGTCGCGCTTCCGCCGCGGCGATGTCCGGGCGGCGGCTGAGCAGGTCGCTGGGCACACCACTGCCGATATCCGGCCAGTGGATGGCGGCGAAGGCTTCACTGCTGGCCGGCAGTTGCTGCACCGGATCGCCGAGCAGGGTCGCGAGGGTGATGCGGGTGTCCTGCAACTGCTGTTCGAACAGCGGAATCTGCCGCTCCTGGGCGGCCACCAGGCTGCGCTGCTGCGCCAGTTCCAGGGCGGTGGCCGAGCCTGCATCATGGCGGGTCTGCACCACCTGCAGCACATCCCGGGCATTGGTCAGGTTGAGCCGGGCGATGTCGATCTGCTCGGCCAGGGCCAGGCTTTGCAGGTAACTGCTGGCGACCGCGCTGAACAGGGTCAGCTCCACTGTCTGGCGATCGAAGCGACTGGCGTCGAGGCTGCGCAGGGCGCTGTCGCGGGCCGCCGCCTTGCCACCCCAGAAGTCCACTTCATAGCTGGCGCTGAGGTTGGTGCCGTAGGAGTTGTAGGTGCGCTGGTTGTCGCTGGCGTCGATGCCGTTGTAGCCGTTGCCGCGCAGCAGGCGCTGGCGGCTGGCGTCGAGGCCGAATTTCACTTCCGGCAGCAGCGGTGCGCCGGCGATCACCACACGGGCCTGGGCCTGACGCACCCGGGCCATGGCCGCGGCGAGGTCGAAGCTGTTGCGCCGCGCCTGTTCGATCAGGCTATCCAGTTGCGGGCTGGCGAAGGCCTGCCACCAGGGGCCGTCGGCGATCGCGGCGGGCTGTGTCGCGCCCTGCCACTGTGCTGGCGCGGGGGGGGGTGCGCTGTCGGGCTCCTTGCTAGCACAGGCGGCGAGCAGGATGCAGAGGGACAGGAGACTGAGACGGCTGGGCAATGTCATCGATTATTCGCTTGTCAGGGCTTTGACCGGATCGAGCCGGGCCGCTTTGCGCGCCGGCATGAAGCCGAACACCACGCCGGTCATCACGGCGCAGGTGAAGGCGCCGAGCACGGCGCCGAGGGAGAAGGCCACGGCGATATCCATCAGCATCAGGCCGCCGCCGATCAGCGCGGCGACGACGATGCCGGTGACGCCGCCGACCATCGACAGCAGGATCGCCTCGGTGAGGAACTGGCGCAGGATGTCGCGCTGGCGTGCGCCGGTGGCCATGCGGATGCCGATCTCGCGGGTTCGCTCGCGCACGGTCATGAGCATGATGTTCATCACGCCGATCCCGCCCACCAGCAGGGAAATCGCCGCGATCGCGCCGAGCATCAGCGACAGGGTGTTCTGCGTGCGTGCCTCGGCCTGGATCAGCGCGGCGAAGTTGGTCAGCTCGTAGTCGTGCTTGCCGCGATGCAGCTTGCGCATCAGGCGGTCGATCGCCACTTCGGTTTCCTTGACCCGACCCGAGTCGATCGCGGCGATGGTCACGTACTCCGGATCGCGGCTGCCGAACAGGCGGATCGATGCGGCGGAGTAGGGCACCACAACCCGCTCGTCGCTGTCCGAGTCGCCGGAGCTGGCGCCCTTGGCGGCGAGGATGCCGAGCACCTGGAAGGGCACGTTGCCGATCAGGATGTACTGGCCGATGGGGTTGCGTTCGGCGAACAGCTTCTCCTTGACCTTCTGCCCGATCACCGCCACCGCGGTGCCGGCGCGTTCGTCGGTTTCGGTGAAGAAACTGCCTTCGACCACCGGCCAGTTGAAGATCTGCGAGAACTCGGTGTTGTTGCCGCCAACGTAGAACTCGTGGCTGGCGTTGCCATAGCGCACGGTCATCTGGTTGCCGATCACCGGCATGATCTTCTTCACCTGGGGCAGCCCGGAAACCGCTTCGACATCCTCCAGGGTGACGATCCCGGCCGGCTCGTGCAGGCTGGCCGGCTTGCCGCTGAGGTAGAGGATGTTCGAGCCGAAGGCGGCCATCTGCGCCACGACCTGGCGCTTGCTGCCTTCACCGACGGCGAGCATGACCACCACCGAGGCCACGCCGATGACGATGCCGAGCAGGGTCAGTGCGGTGCGGAAGCGGTTGATCCACATGACGCGCCAGGCGGCCTGCAGGGCCTCCAGCAGTTCGCCTTTCCAGGCCCCGGTCTGGGTCGCGCCACGGTCCAGGTGCTGGCGCAGCTCGTCGGCCCGCGGGCCGGTCTTCTGTGCCGGTTGGCGTTCGTGCTGTTCATTCACCGAGTCGCTGATCACCAGGCCGTCGCGGATCTCGATGACCCGCTGGGCGCGGGCGGCGACCTCGCGGTCGTGCGTGATGAGGATGATCACATGGCCCTGGCTGGCCAGTTCGTCGAGCAGGGCCATGACCTCGGCGCCGCTCTGGCTGTCGAGGGCACCGGTGGGTTCGTCGGCGAGGATGATGTGGCCGCCGTTCATCAGCGCGCGGGCGATCGACACCCGCTGCTGCTGGCCGCCGGACAACTGGTGCGGGCGGTTGCCGGTGCGCTCGCCCAGGCCCAGGCGCTCCAGCAGGGCGGCGGCGCGGGCATGGCGCTCGCTGGCCGGGGTACCGGCGTAGATGGCGGGCATCTCGACGTTTTCCTGGGCCGACCCGGAGGCGATCAGGTGGTAGCCCTGGAACACGAAACCGAAGGCTTCGCGGCGCAGCCAGGCCAGTTCGTCGCTGTCCAGATCGGCGACGTCCTTGCCGGCGAACAGGTACTGGCCGCTGGTGGGGCGGTCGAGGCAGCCGAGGATGTTCATCAGGGTCGACTTGCCGGAGCCGGAGGCGCCGACGATGGCGACGAACTCACCCGGGTGGATGGCCAGGTCGACGCCGCGCACCACCTCGACTTTCGGCGTGTCGATGCCGCCGTAGGATTTGCGGATATCGCGCAGTTCGATCAGGGGCGTGCTCATTCAACCCCCGCTGGCGACGGGCGCGCCGATCACCAGGTGCTCGCCCTCGGCCAGGCCGTCGAGGATCTGCACACGCAGGCGGTCGCTGATGCCGGTGCGCACATGCCGCAGTTCCACCTTGCCGTTGCCGCCGACCACCTGGGCCAGGCGCTGGTCCGGTTTGTCGCCGTCGTCCTCGAGGGCCGCCAGCGGCGCGGTGAGCACGTCGTGGGCCTGACCGGCGACGAAGAAGACCTGGGCGGTCATTTCCGCCATCAGGCTGTTGTCCGGATTGTCGACGTCCAGCAGTACGGTGTAGAGCACCACTTTGCCGCCGCTGCCGCCACTGCCGCTGCCGGAACTGCTGCTACTGCTCTGCATGGAAGGGTCCAGCGGCTTGGGCGGGATCGGCAGGATCTGCCGCACGGTACTGATCCAGCGCCGCTTGCCGCCGGCCAGGGTGGTGAAGTAGGCATTCATGCCGGGCTTGACGTGGCTGATGTCGGCCTCGGAAACCTGGGCCCAGACGGTCATCGGCGACAGCTTGGCGATGCGCAGGATCAGCGGGGTCTGCTGCTGGGCGTTGAGGGTCTGGCCCTCGCGGGCATCCACCGCCACCACGGTGCCGGACATCGGCGCGTAGATCCGTGTGTAGCCCAGCTCCGCCTCGTCGCTGCGCAGGTTGGCCTGGGCCTGGAGAATCTGCGCGCGGTACATGTCGATGCGGGCCTGGGTCACCTTGAGCTGGGCCTGGGCGGTCTGCACGTCTTCCTCGCGGGTGGCGCCGCCGGCGGCCAGGCTCTGCTGGCGCTTGTACTGTTGTTCGGCGAGCGTGTACTGGGCCTGCTGTTCGGCCAGTTGCGCCTTGAGGTTGTCGATGGAGAAACGACCGGCGTCGAGTTTGGCCTTCTGGGTCGACGGATCGATTTCCACCAGCAACTGACCTTCCTTGACCTGGTCGCCGGGTTCGACGTGCAGCTTGCGGATCTGCCCGGACGCCTGGGCGCCGACATCCACATAGCGACGGGGCTGCAGGGTGCCGAGGGCGGTCACGCTGCTTTCGATGTCGCCACGGGTAACCGCGACAGTGCTCAGTGGATCGTTGCCCGGCAGGGCTTTCCAGGCAACCAGGGCGCCGAGGCTGACCAGGCCGAGGGCACAGATCAGCAGGCGGCGTTTGAAAGTCGGACGTCTCATGCAGGGTTCCAGCCAGAGGGATTCGGTCCGTGCGGCGTGAGAGCGTCCGCCCGGGAGACTCCCATTTAAACGAGAGGAGTGCGCGGTAATTTACCCAGCCCCGGCGCGGGCGGCTGCGGGGCGTGGGGGCGCCATACTATGCTGAATCGGCTAAATACGTGTGAGAACCATTTCCACTCGCGCGATATAATCCGCCGTTCACGGAACGAAGGGCGGGATCGCTACTTCAACAAAATATTGACGGTCCCTTGATTTCCGACGGTTTCCCGTCAACTATCAAATGAAGCTCTTACGGAAACACTGCCCGGTGCGTCGGCGCGGTGACGTTGACCAAGGATCGTTCCCGAAAACCTTTGCCCGTGGTCACTGACGATGCCCGACAAATCCTTGCGAATCCTGCTCGCCGACGCACACCCGATGCAGCTCCTGCAACTGGAGAAGATGCTCAATGCCATGGGCTACTTCCGCATCGCCCCGGTGCAGTCCTTCGAAGATCTCCAGCACCTGGTGCAGAACGCGCTGCTGCCGTTCAACCTGCTCATCGGCAACATCGACCTGGCCAGCCACGCCGGGGTCGACCTGGAGCGCTTCTGCCGGGTCAATGTGCAGATCCAGCACGCGCTGCTCTATGAATCGCAGCACCTGAAAATGCCCGCGGTGCCGCCGGGCCAGCGCCAGGCGGTGAGCATCAGCCTGCCCAAGGTGCCGGACGACGAAACCCTGCACGCGTTCATGGCCCTGGTCGATGCGCCGCGGCTCATCGGCCAGTTGCCTCATCCGTCCGGCAAGGGCCTGCGCGGGCCATCCAGGCGCTGGCAGAACCTTGCCCACACGGTATTTTCCCGGCCGTCCTGATCCGCCTCTCCTCATTCGTTTGTTATGCTCGCGCCTTCGTTCAGGCGCGCCGGATGGCGCGCGGTCCCGTTCATTCCCGCGGAAACCCCTATGACTGCCAACGATTGCGCGCGGCTCTCGCGCAGCGACCACAAGACCCTCGGCCTGGCGGCCCTGGGCGGTGCGCTGGAGATCTACGACTTCATCATCTTCGTGTTCTTCGCCCTGACCCTGAGCCAGTTGTTCTTCCCGCCGGAAATGCCCGAGTGGCTGCGCCTGCTGCAGAGTTTCGGGATTTTCGTCACCGGTTACCTGGCGCGGCCGCTGGGCGGGATCCTTATGGCCCACTTCGCCGATCACCTGGGGCGCAAGAAGGTGTTCAGCCTGAGCATCCTGATGATGGCGCTGCCCTGCCTGCTGATCGGCCTGATGCCGACCTACGCCGAGATCGGCTACGCGGCACCACTGATCCTGCTGGCCCTGCGCATCCTCCAGGGCGCGGCGGTGGGTGGCGAAGTGCCGAGTGCCTGGACCTTCGTCGCCGAGCACGCCCCGGTGGGGCGCCGTGGTTATGCCCTGGGCTTTCTCCAGGCGGGGTTGACCTTCGGTTATCTGCTCGGCGCGCTCACCGCTACCGTGCTGGCGCAACTGTTCACGGCGCAGGAGATTCTCGACTACGCCTGGCGCTATCCGTTCCTGCTTGGCGGCGTGTTCGGCGTGATCGGTGTCTGGCTGCGGCGCTGGCTCAGCGAGACGCCGGTATTCCTCGCGCTGGCGCGCCAGCGCCATGACAGGCCGGTGGAGTTGCCCCTGCGCGCGGTGCTGCGCGAGCATCGCCGGGCATTGATTCCGGCGGCGCTGCTGACCTGTGTACTGACCTCGGCGGTGGTGGTGCTGGTGGTGATCACCCCGACGGCGATGCAGCAACGCTTCGGCATGACCGCCGCGCACACCTTTGCCCTGAGCAGCCTTGGCATCGTCTTCCTCAATATCGGTTGCGTGCTGGCCGGCATGCTGGTGGACCGCATCGGTGCCTGGCGTGCGCTGATCCTGTACTCGCTGCTGCTGCCGCTGGGCATCGCTGCCTTGTATGGCAGCCTGGTGGCGGGCTGGGATACGGTGGGCGTGGCCTACGCCCTGGCTGGCCTGGGGTGCGGGGTCGTCGGCGTGGTGCCGTCGGTGATGGTCGGGTTGTTCCCGGCACGGATTCGGGTGTCGGGCATTTCCTTTACCTATAACGTCGCCTATGCGTTGTGGGCGAGCACCACGCCGCTGCTGCTGATCGCGCTGATGCCGTGGAGTCCGTGGGTGTGCGTGGCGTTCTGTGCGTTGATGGGCGTTGTCGGGGTGCTGACGGCGCTGTATTTCAGTGGGCGCGAGCGGCTGTGCGCTGAAGAGGACATGTTGCTTGCCAAAGGCTGAGGCTTTCCGGCAGTAACGAAAAAGCCCCTCGCGAGAGGGGCTTTTTGTGGAGGTTTGACTTACATGTTCGGGTAAGTCGGACCGCCCGCACCTTCCGGGGTCACCCAGGTGATGTTCTGCGAAGGATCCTTGATGTCACAGGTCTTGCAGTGCACGCAGTTCTGCGCGTTGATCTGGAAGCGCTTGCTGCCGTCTTCCTGGGCGACCACTTCGTACACGCCGGCCGGGCAGTAGCGTTGCGCCGGTTCGTCGTACAGCGGCAGGTTGGTGCCGATCGGGATGCCGGCGTCGGCCAGCTTCAGGTGGCACGGCTGTTCCTCTTCATGGTTGGTGCTGGAGAGGAACACCGAGCTCAGCTTGTCGAAGCTCAGCTTGCCGTCGGGTTTCGGGTAGTCGATCTTCTTCGAGTCGGCGGCCAGCTTGAGGCAGGCGTAGTCCGGTTTGGTGTCGTGCAGGGTGAACGGCAGCTTGCCGCCGAACCAGTTCTGGTCGACGTAGTTGAACGCACCACCGAGCAACGGGCCGAACTTGTGCAGTGCAGGGCCGAAGTTGCGGCTGGCGAACAGCTCTTCATACAGCCAACTGGCCTTGAACGCGTCGACGTAGCTGTTCAGCTGGTCGCCGCCTTCGCTACCGGCGAGCAGGGCATCGGCCACCGCTTCGGCGGCGAGCATGCCGGACTTCATCGCGGTGTGGCTGCCCTTGATCTTCGAGAAGTTCAGGGTGCCGAGGTCGCAGCCGATCAGCGCGCCCCCGTTGAAGACCATCTTCGGCAGCGAGTTCAGGCCGCCCTTGCAGATGGCGCGGGCGCCGTAGCTGATGCGCTTGCCACCTTCCAGGTACTGCTTGAGGACCGGGTGGTGCTTCAGGCGCTGGAATTCGTCGAACGGCGAGAGGTAGGCGTTGGAGTAGGACAGGTCGACGATCAGGCCGACCACCACCTGGTTGTTTTCCAGGTGATAAAGGAAGGAACCGCCGGTGTTCTCCTTGCTGGTCACGTCCAGCGGCCAGCCGGCGGTGTGCACCACCAGGCCTTGCTCATGCTTGGCCGGGTCGATTTCCCAGATTTCCTTGAGACCGATGCCGTAGTGCTGGGCATCGGCGTCGCTGTCGAGGTTGAAGCGCTTGATCAACTGCTTGCCGAGGTGGCCACGGCAGCCTTCGGCGAACAGGGTGTACTTGCCGCGCAGTTCCATGCCGGGGGTGTACATGCCGTCTTTCGGATGGCCTTCGCGGTCCACGCCCATGTCGCCGGTGATGATGCCGCGGACCACGCCGTTGTCGTCGAACAGCACTTCCTGGGCGGCGAAGCCCGGGTAGATTTCCACGCCCAGGTTCTCGGCCTGCTGGGCCAGCCAGCGGCACAGGTTGCCCAGGGAGATGATGTAGTTGCCCTGGTTGTGCATGGTTTTCGGCACGAACAGGTCGGGGACCTTGATCGAGCTGTCACCGTTCTTGAGCACGTAGATGTCGTCGCGCTTGACCTCGGTGTTCAGCGGCGCGCCGAGTTCCTTCCAGTCGGGGAACAGTTCGTTCAGGGCACGCGGTTCGAAGACCGCGCCGGAGAGGATGTGCGCGCCGACCTCGGAGCCTTTCTCGACCACGCAGACGCTGATTTCGCTACCGGCTTCGGCGGCCTTCTGCTTCAGGCGGCAGGCGGCGGACAGGCCCGCCGGGCCTGCGCCGACGACGACCACGTCGAATTCCATGTATTCGCGTTCCACAGGTTCTCTCCTACTCAAGGCTCATCGGTTTTTCTTTGTAGTGGGTGCAATGCGGTCACGTCGAAGGGGGCGATTCTGTAGCTTCGGGGGATGACGTACTACACCGCTTTCTCTTGGCCGCGCATTATATCTACACCACTTGCGCGGTCCAATACAAACGTTTGTTTGAATTTGCCGGAGCCCAGTAAAATCAAAGAGGCACGGCTTGAAGCTGGCGGTTTTGCCGTATTGACCAGATTAGGCGTTACGGTCAAGATACGGGCGGTTTTACGCTCGCCGTAGGCTGACCGTCGGATGCAGGAGCACCCCTAAAGACCTGGTTAAAAGCAGGGCAGTTATGCCAAACCCCGCTTTGTAGTGGAGTTTACACGCCACGACAAAAAATGACTGCGAGGTTTTGCGATGAAGGGTCGGATCAGGACTGCCCAGTCAGTTTAAATTCGTCCGGCTGCAATCGTTTTTAGAGGTGCCCTTGTACCCACGCGCAATCGCCGGCTTCGGCCCAGGCGACATTCTTTTCACCGGAGAGTAACGAGGAATCCATGAAGGTTCTTGTAGCTGTCAAACGAGTGGTCGACTACAACGTCAAGGTTCGCGTCAAGGCGGACAACTCCGGCGTCGACCTCGCCAACGTCAAAATGTCCATGAACCCCTTCTGCGAAATCGCCGTCGAAGAAGCCGTCCGCCTGAAAGAAAAAGGCGTGGCCAGCGAGATCGTCGTCGTTACCGTCGGCCCGGCCACGGCCCAGGAACAACTGCGTACCGCCCTGGCGCTGGGTGCCGACCGCGCCGTGCTGGTGGAGTCCGCCGAGGAGCTGAACTCCCTGGCCGTCGCCAAGCTGCTGAAAGCCGTTGTCGACAAGGAACAGCCACAGCTGGTCATCCTCGGCAAACAGGCCATCGACAGCGACAACAACCAGACCGGCCAGATGCTCGCCGCGCTGACCGGTTTCGGCCAGGGCACCTTCGCCTCCAAGGTCGAGATCGCTGGTGACAAGGTCAACGTCACCCGTGAAATCGACGGCGGCCTGCAGACCGTCGCGCTGAACCTGCCGGCGATCGTCACCACCGACCTGCGCCTGAACGAACCGCGCTACGCGTCGCTGCCGAACATCATGAAAGCCAAGAAGAAGCCGCTGGAGACTGTCACTCCGGACGCGCTGGGCGTTTCCACCGCCTCGACCAACAAGACCCTGAAAGTCGAAGCGCCGGCTGCACGCAGCGCGGGTATCAAGGTCAAGTCGGTTGCTGAACTGGTCGAGAAACTGAAGAACGAGGCGAAGGTAATCTAAATGACTATCCTGGTTATCGCTGAACACGAAAACGGTGCCGTTGCACCCGCTACCCTGAACACCGTTGCCGCCGCCGCCAAGATCGGTGGTGACATCCACGTCCTGGTCGCTGGCCAGAACGTCGGTGGTGTAGCCGAAGCTACCGCGAAAATCGCTGGCGTGGCCAAGGTTCTGGTAGCCGATAACGCCGCCTACGCCAACTTCCTGCCGGAAAACGTCGCGCCGCTGGTAGCCGAACTCGGCAAAGGCTACAGCCATGTGCTGGCGCCAGCCACTTCCAACGGCAAGAACGTCCTGCCACGCGTTGCCGCGCTGCTGGACGTCGACCAGATCTCCGAGATCATTTCGGTCGAATCCGCTGACACCTTCAAGCGTCCGATCTACGCCGGCAACGCCATTGCCACCGTGCAGTCGAGCGCCGCGGTCAAGGTCATCACCGTGCGTGCCACCGGCTTCGACGCCGTTGCCGCCGAAGGTGGTTCGGCTGCCGTGGAAGCCGTCGCTGCCGCACACAACGCTGGCAAGTCGGCGTTCGTCGGTGAAGAGCTGGCCAAGTCCGATCGTCCTGAGCTGACCGCTGCCAAGATCGTCGTTTCCGGCGGCCGCGGCATGCAGAACGGCGAGAACTTCAAGCACCTGTACGCCCTGGCCGACAAGCTGGGCGCGGCGGTCGGCGCTTCCCGCGCCGCGGTCGACGCAGGCTTCGTGCCGAACGACATGCAGGTCGGCCAGACCGGCAAGATCGTCGCGCCACAGCTGTACATCGCCGTCGGTATCTCCGGCGCGATCCAGCACCTGGCCGGTATGAAGGACTCGAAAGTGATCGTCGCGATCAACAAGGACGAAGAAGCACCGATCTTCCAGGTGGCCGACTATGGCCTGGTGGCGGATCTGTTCGAAGCCGTTCCTGAGCTGGAGAAGCTGGTTTAATCCAGTCGCTTCACTTATAAAGGGCCCGGTTGTCCGGGCTGTGCGTTGATGCTTCGCCATCGCCGCACAGCCCGGGCAACCGGGCTTTTTGATTTTTGCCGGTCGATGAAGGGGCGTGTGCATGACGGGTTTTGCGCGAAAGGGAGTGCTGGCGATGCTCGGGCTGGCGTGTCTGCCATCGCTGGCGATGGCAGTCGGCAAGTGCGAGCGTCTGGTGGCGACCGGCAGTCCGGACGCACCGCCGTATTCGTGGCGCGACCCGCAGGACCCGCGGCACCTGATCGGCGCCAATGTCGACCTGCTGCAGCAGGTGGCTGGCGAACTGGGGCTCAAGGTCGAGGTGCTGTACGGCGGCAAGCGCGCCGATGCCCAGGCCGAAGTGCGCAGCGGCCGCATGGACCTGCTGGTGGACGCACCGCTCACGGTCGCCGAGCTGACCTCCGTCGACTACATTCATCCCGCCCTGTCGCACAACGAGTACGTGGTCTGGACCCGCCATGACTCCGCACTGGTCTTCGACAACCTCGCCGATCTGCACAAGCATCAAGGCGCGATCTCCGAGAAGGCGCGGCTGACGCCGGAGTTCGAGGCGTTCAGCAAGGCCGAGCTGAAGCTGGCGCCGCTGCCGAACCTGACCCAGGCCTTCCAGAAACTCCTGCTGGGCCAGGTGGACTATGTCCTCGCCGGGCGCTATGCCGGCATGGCCATGGTGCGGAGTCTGGGGATGGCCAATGAGTTGGTGGCGCGTGACCTGGCGCTGGATCATCCGGGGCTGTTTCTGGCCCTGTCGCACAATTCCGCCTGCAACGATGCCTGGTTGCGCGGACAGTTGGCGAAAAAACTGACAGAATTGCCGGCCTCTGGCGTAGTCCAGGCGGTCTTGCAACGCAACGTCGAGCGCTGGCAGGCGCAGTTGCAGGCGCCGCTCGACGCCCCCAAACAGTAGGAAAACCGTGTGAGAACTCAACCGCTATTCGTTGTTCTGGCGCTGCTGGCCCTGGCCGGTTGCGCCAGCGATCCGGCCCCCCATGAACAGATGCGCCTGACCGAGCAGGCACTGGAGCAGGCCAAGGCCGTCGGTACCACCGACGACGTGGCGGAGTTCAAGCTGGCCGAGGAAAAGCTGGCGCGCGCCCGCTCCAACATGGCCAGCGAGTCGTTCCGCGATGCGCGTATGCGTGCCGAGCAGGCCGAGCTGGATGCGCGTCTGGCCGAGGCGAAAGTGCTGACCCTGAAGAGCCAGGAGCAACTGACCCTGCTGCAGTCGCGGGTAGATCGTCTGCGCAAGCAACTGGGAGAGCAACGGTGAGTTCGATCAAGCCTTTGGCATTGCTGGCCATCGCCGGCGTTCTCGGATTGCAGGGCTGCGCCAGCGAGCGCAGCGAAGTGGCGCTGGACCAGGCGGCGGTGGCCTTCCAGTCGGTCAAGGACGATTCCAGTGTGCTGCGCAGTGCGCCGCGGGACGTCATTCGTGCCGGTGAGTCGCTGGCCAAGGCCGAGCGCCTGGCGACCTACTGGGGTACGGGCTCCGACGTGCGTCACTATGCCTACCTGAGCCAGCGTTACAGCGAAATCGCCCGCGAGCACAGCAACCTGGTTCTCAATCAGGAGCGGCTGACCAAGCTCGAGCTGGAGCGCCAGCGCCTGCAACTGGCCCTGCGTGAAGCCAAGCTGTCCAGCGTGCAGCAGCAGGGCAAGTGGCTGGAAGAGCAGATCGTCAGCCTCGCCACCACCCAGAGCGACCGTGGCCTGGTGATGACCCTGGGCGATGTGCTGTTCGATACCGGTGAGGCCGAGCTGAAGAATTCCGCCAGTCGCACCGTGCTGAAACTGGTGCAGTTCCTTCAGCTGAATCCGAAGCGTGTGGTGCGTATCGAGGGTTACACCGACAGTACCGGCAGCCCCGACGACAACCTCAAGCTGTCCCGGGATCGCGCCCAGTCGGTAGCCGACATGCTGGTGGACCTGGGCGTCGATGAAAAACGCATCACGGTGATCGGTTATGGCGATCAGTATCCGGTCGAGGTGAATGCCTCGGAGCGGGGCAGGGCGAAGAATCGCCGCGTGGAAATCGTCTTCTCCGATGAAAAGGGCCAGCTCGGCGCCGAGCGTTGAGTCCAGCGCACTGAAGAACCCGGCAATCGAAAGATGCCGGGTTTTTTTATGGATTCCATTCTGCTTATAACCATCCAGCGCTTTGCATCGCTGTCACGCAACTGTATTGTCGTCTAATCTGCAATCTGTCCCAGTACACTTACCAACTGTTCCGGTATTCTTCGCCGGACGGGACATCAACTGGATTGCCTGTGCGTGTCGAGAGTGGATCATGACCAACCTGTTGCTTTATCAGCGTATCGCCCATCAGCTTGCCGAGGACATCCGGCGCGGCGTCTATCAGCCTGGCGAGCGTGTGCCCTCGGTGCGCAAGATGAGTTCGCAGTTGAACGTGAGTCATGCCACGGTGCTGCAGGCCTATGCCAATCTCGAGGATCAGGGCCTGATCCGCGCCCGGCCGCAATCCGGTTACTACGTCCACCAGACTCCCGCACTGACTGCCTCGACGCCCGACATTGCCCGGGTCGAGCGACCGGGCCTGGTCACTCGCGCCAGCATCATCCAGCAGGTACTTACCGAAGCGCGCCGCGATGGCGTGTTTCCGCTCGGGGCGGCGGTGCCGCATGTGGATTACCTGCCGGTGCGGGCCCTGCATCAACAGTTGGCCAAGGTCACGCGCTTCCAGAGCCCGCGGGCATTCAGCTACATGTTCAGTCCCGGATTCGAGCCGCTGCGCAGGCAGGTCGCGATTCGCATGCGCGATGCGGGTGTGGTGGTCGATCCGTCGGAAGTCGTCATCACCCATGGTTGCGTCGACGCCCTGCAGATGTCGCTGCGCGTGCTGACGCGGCCCGGTGACCTGATCGCCGCCGAGTCGCCGACCTATTACGGCTTGCTGCAGCTGGCTGATCTGCTGGGCCTGAAAGTGATCGAGATTCCCAGTGATCCGTCCACTGGCATCAGTCTCGAAGCCTTGCAACTGGCGGCCAACCAGTGGTCGATCAAGGCCCTGGTGCTGACCGCGCGGCTGAGCAATCCGTTGGGTGGCACCATTCCGGAAGAGCGGCAGAAACAACTGCTGCGCCTGGCCTCGGACTTCAACATCCAGATCATCGAGGACGACATCTACGGCGAACTGATGTTCGAGCAGGGCAAGACCAAGTCGCTCAAGGCGCATGATCGCCTGGGGCGGGTGATCTACTGTTCGAGTTTTTCCAAGACCTTGTCGCCGGGGGTGCGCATCGGCTGGATGGTCGCCGGCCATTATCAGCAGGAAATCCAGCGCCTGCAGACCTTCAGCACCCATTCCGCGTGCAGCGTGACGCAGATGGGGGTGGCGGCCTATCTGGAAAACGGCGGTTACGACCGCCATCTGCGCTTCATCCGCCAGGAATACCGCAAGAACCTCAGTGCCTATCAGTTGGCGGTCCAGCAATATTTCCCTGAAGGCACGCAGATGACCCGGCCGACCGGTGGTTTCATTCTCTGGGTCAGTCTGCCGGGGCGGGTCAATACCCAGGAGTTGCATGTGCGGGCGTTGCAGCAGGGCATCAGTATCGCGCCGGGGCTGATCTTCAGTAACACCGAGCAGTTCAACCACTGTATTCGCCTCAATTGCGGTATTCCGTGGAATCGCGAGGCGGAAAGGGCGCTGATGACGTTGGGGATGCTGGCGAGCCAGTTGTGCCAGGAAACGGCCAGTACTGGCTATCTGTAACCTGCACCTTGTCACGGGTGTCTGGAACAGGGACCATAGCGACTTTTCCCGGGTTTTCTGTTGCTGCCTATGACTCTATTGCGTTGTGTCGGTCTGGTGTTGGCGGGATTGGCTGCGCTGCCGTTGGTCGGTCCGGCACTGGCCGATCCCGCGGCAAGCCCTGTGCTGCTCGCGGAGGCAAAGGTGCCAGCACAGAAAACCGCCGCCAAGGCTGGTCAGTCGGTGAAGAAACAGGCCGCCACCAAGCCCGGTCAGTCGGCCAGGAAGCAGCCCGTCGCCAGGCAGAAAACCGTGAAAAAGCCGGCCAAGGCCAGCAAGACAGCCAGTCGCAAGAAGGCTGACGCGATTGCCGCGCCGTTGCCCAAGGTCAAGCTCGACTTGAGCCTGCCGCCGGACATGGTCAAGGACCTGCAGCCGGTGGAGGAGATCGAGGCGCACGTGCGCAAACCGCTGCTGCCGGCGATGTTCGGTGAAAAGCCGGAAGTCCAGAGTCCGTTCCAGCTCAATGGCCGCCTGCTGAGCAACGAAATGCAACTGCAATTGCGCAATGACAGTCGCCAGCAGGAGATCGAGGGCGCCGCCATCGACTTCGAATTCAAGCAATAACAGTTCAAAACGAGAACCGGGCAGTCAGCGTTATTTCATCCTGTCGGTAATTTCAAACGATTGTTTTAGTCGTTACTATCCTTCAATCCGCACTATTTGCTTCCCCGAGGTTCCGATTTTCATGAAATGCCGTGAAGGCTGTGGTGCCTGCTGCATTGCGCCATCGATCAGCTCGTTCATTCCCGGCATGCCTGACGGCAAGCCGGCTGGCGAGCGCTGTATCCATCTCTCCGCAGTCAATCTGTGCGGCCTGTTCGGCAAGCCGGAGCGTCCCCCGGTGTGTTCGGGTTTCAAGGCGGATATCGAGGTGTGTGGCAGCGATCGTGACGAGGCGATCAGGATCATCGGCTGGTGGGAGCAAGTGACTGCGGCCTGAAGGCTGATCTTCGACAACAAGGAAAACAAGCGGATGAGATCGTTCAAGCGTGTAGCAGTAATCGTGGGTTTGACTGCCTTGTCGAACATGGCGTTTGCCGAAGAGTGGAAAGTCGCCAAGGACGAGGAGGGCATCAAGGTCTCTCTCAGTGTGGTACCGGGCTCCGACTACAAGGCCTATCGTGGTGTCGCGCTGATCAAGGCGCCGGTGGCGACCATCACCAGGTTGCAGGAAGACGTGGCGGGTTCCTGCGCCTGGATTCATGAGTGCAAGGTGCAGAAGCTGCTCAAGCATGAAGGCGACCAGAGCTGGACCTATGCCCAGTTCAATACGCCATGGCCAGTGACGCCGCGGGATTCCATCCTGCATGTCACCACCGTGCAGGAGGCCGACGGCAGTGTGACTCGCAAGATCAATGCCGAGCCGAAATACCAGCCGGAAGAGAAGGGCTTCGTCCGAGTGGCGGCGGCCGATGGCTACTGGAAGCTGGTGCCGAAGGGCGATGCCACCGAAGTGACCTATGAGCTGCACACCAATCCGGGGGGCAGTGTGCCTTCGTGGCTGGCGAACAAATTCGTGGTCGAGGCGCCTTTCAATACGTTGAAGGGGCTGAAAGAGCGGGCCGAAAAGGCCAAGTGAAGCGTTACAGTTGTTGGATATAGAGTAGTTCTTGTAACTGTAATTGCCTCGCACAATAAAAAAGGCTGCCATTTGGCAGCCTTTTTTGCATTCGGCCGAAGCTTACTCGCGGTCTTCCAGCTTGACCAGGTCGCGGGACTCGTAGCCGGTGTACAGCTGGCGAGGGCGGCCGATCTTGTATGGGCTGGAGAGCATTTCCTTCCAGTGCGAGATCCAGCCGACGGTGCGCGCCAGGGCGAAGATCACGGTGAACATGCTGGTCGGAATGCCGATCGCCTTCAGGATGATGCCCGAGTAGAAGTCGACGTTCGGGTACAGCGAGCGCTCGATGAAGTACGGATCGGTCAGGGCGATCTCTTCCAGGCGCATCGCCAGTTCCAGCTGCGGGTCGTTGGTGATGCCCAGCTCGCGCAGAACTTCGTCGCAGGTCTGTTTCATCACGGTGGCGCGTGGGTCGCGGTTCTTGTAGACGCGGTGACCGAAGCCCATCAGCTTGAACGGATCGTTCTTGTCCTTGGCCTTGGCGATGAACTTGTCGATGTTCGAGACATCGCCGATTTCATCCAGCATGGTCAGCACGGCTTCGTTCGCACCGCCGTGGGCAGGGCCCCACAGTGCGGCGATACCGGCGGCGATACAGGCGAACGGGTTGGCACCCGAGGAGCCGGCCAGACGCACGGTGGAGGTGGAGGCATTCTGTTCGTGGTCGGCGTGGAGGATGAAGATCCGGTCCATTGCCTT
>NZ_FZOL01000007.1 GCF_900188455.1 Pseudomonas japonica
CTTCAACCGAGGCGCGCATTCTACGCTTTCCTCTAAGTCTGTCAAGCGTTTATTTTGAAGTTTTTCAGAATTTCTCGTTCAACTTCAAACACTTGACTCGCTGCGATCTCTCGTTAGCGGGAGGCGAATTCTACAGCGTTACAACCTGCTGTCAACTGCCTTTTTCAACCGCCTTCGTAGATGACCGAAGCACTCCCGATACCACCTGAAACATCCAACTCGTTGATTCTCAAGGAGTTTTCCGTTTCGACTGCGCCGGAAGTGGGGCGAATTATAGAGAGATAAAACAGCACGTCAACACTTTATTTAAACTTTTGTTACGGGGCGCATTTTTCGACTGCCAAACCGCGGCAAACGTTGGGTGATCGCAGGGACGCGCAGAAACAGCAGCCCCACGCCAATCAAGGCATAGACGCTCCACTCCTTGAGATCCGCGCGCACGATCCAGAGAAAATGCAGCAGCCCCAGGCCAAGAATCACGTACACCAATTTGTGCAGGCGCTTCCAGCGTGCCCCGAGCCGACGCTGGCTGTAACGGTTGGAGGTCATCGCGAGACTCAGCAACCCGAGGAAGCCCAGCACACCGACGATGATGTATGGCCGTTTGCGCAACTCCACCGCCAACTGCCCCCAGTCGAGACCAAGAATGAAGAAGAGATAGGCACTCAGGTGCAGTGCTATATAAGCAAAGCACCACAAGCCCAACTGCCGGCGGACCACGATCCAACCGGACCAACCTGTCATCCTCTGCAGCGGCGTCATCGCCAGGGTGATCAACAGAAAGATGAGCCCACCCAACCCGAGGCGATCCACCAACACCTTGCCCGGATCCGGTCCCAGCGCGAAGATCCACGCCTGATACAGCCAGAACAACGGCCATACGGCAGCCAGAACGAAGATGCACAGGCGCAACCATGGATAGCGCATCAGTAGTTCTTCCTCAGGTCGAGACCGGTATACAGCGAGCTCACCTCTTGCGCATAGCCATTGAACATCTGCGTCTCACGCACATTGGGGCTGAACAGACCGCTCGGTAAACGGCGCTCCCGTGCCTGGGTCCAACGCGGGTGATCCACCGAGGGATTGACGTTGGCATAGAAGCCATACTCCTCCGGCGCAATGCGTTGCCAGGTGGTTTGCGGCTGCTCGCTGACCAGACTGATGCGCACGATCGACTTGATGCTCTTGAACCCGTACTTCCACGGCACCACCAAGCGCAGCGGTGCGCCATTCTGGTTCGGCAGCTCGCGGCCATACATTCCCACCGCGAGAATCGCCAGGGGATTCATCGCCTCATCCAGGCGCAAGCCTTCAACATATGGCCAGTCGATCAGGGCAAAGCCGGAACGCTGCCCCGGCATGTGCTTGGGATCCTGCAGCGTTTCAAAGCGCACGTACTTCGCCTTCGACGTCGGCTCCACTTCCTTGAGCAACGCGGCAAGCGGAAAGCCCAGCCAGGGAATGACCATCGACCAAGCCTCCACACAGCGCAGCCGGTAGATCCGCTCTTCAAGCTGATAGGGCTTCACGAAGTCTTCGAGCGCGTAACGCCCTGGCTTGCCAACCTCACCATCGATGACAACGGTCCAGGGTGAGGTGGGCAAACCACCGGCATTCTCCGCCGGATCCCCCTTGTCAGTGCCGAACTCATAGAAGTTGTTGTAGTGGGTCGCGTCCTTGAACGGCGTGATGGCCTCCCCTTGCACGGTTACCGCCTGCCAGCGGGTGGCTGGCAATTTCTCGGTAAACCAGGCCGGCGCTGCACCCGGCTCCGCATCGGCATAACGCGACACCTCGCCCGCACCAGCCCACCCCGGCAGTCCGGCAATAGCCAGACCCGCCACGGAAGCACCGAGCAGAGAACGACGGGAAAGATAGAGCGACTCAGGCGTGACCTCCGACTCAGAGCAGTCGGAGGTCCGGGGGAACTTGATCAGCATGATGACTCCGCAGAACTGCAGGACAGATGCTGCAGTAGACTACGGAGTCTGAGAAATATTGCAGCCCTACTCCGCGTTTTTCCGGCGACGCATGCGTAACAAATATTGAGCCGGACCGGACGCCGCGTAGGCGAGGAAAATCAGCAGCAGGATACGCGGTGGATCACTGAAGACCACGGCAAATACCAATACCACGGCGAGAATCGCCACGAACGGCACGCGACCTTTCAGATCCAGCTCCTTGAAGCTGTTGTACTTGATGTTGCTGACCATCAGCATGCCTGCGCCCGCAACCAGCAACGCTACCAGGAACGACAACTTCGACCCCTGGATACCGTAGTCGCTGAAGGCCCAGACCGTACCGGCGACGACACCCGCCGCGGCCGGGCTGGCCAGGCCAATGAAGTAGCGTTTGTCGGCCTTACCCACCTGGGTATTGAACCGAGCCAGACGCAGTGCCGCACCGGCGACATAGATGAAGGCGACCATCCAGCCGACCTTGCCCATGTCACCCAGCGCCCAGCCGAACGCCAGTAGCGCTGGCGCCACACCGAAGGCGACCATGTCGGACAGCGAATCGTACTCGGCACCGAAGGCACTCTGGGTATTGGTCATGCGTGCAACGCGACCGTCGAGACCGTCGAGCACCATGGCGACGAAGATGGCGATGGCGGCGAAGGCGAAATACTTGCTCGCCTCGCGAGGATCACCGGCACTCAGGGCACTCTGGGCACTCATCGAGTTGATGATCGAATAGAAACCGGCGAACAGGTTCGCGGTGGTGAAAAGGTTGGGCAGCAGATAAATGCCGCGATGACGGACTTTGCGTCCTTCGGCGTCATGTCCTTCTTCGACATGTTCATCGATCGGTAGCAGGCTTTCGGCGTCAGAGGCCTTGTTCGGCTCTTCGGGACGTTCGCTCATGGAGATTACCTTGCAACGGTTTGGAAAGTTTCGACAATGGTTCGCGGCGAGGGTTCGCCGACAAACGGATGGAAAGCTTATACCAGAAGCTGACCCCGGAAATGAAAAAACGCGGCCGAAGCCGCGTTTTCATTGCATCAAAACCAATCAGTTCTTGGTCTTGTCGACGATCTTGTTCGCCGAGATCCAAGGCATCATCGAGCGCAGTTGCTCGCCGATGATCTCGATGCCGTGAGCGGCGTTGTTGCGACGCTTGGCGGTCATCGATGGGTAGTTGGTAGCACCTTCACTGATGAACATCTTCGCGTACTCGCCGTCCTGGATGCGCTTCAGAGCGTTGCGCATGGCCTTGCGGGATTCTTCGTTGATGACTTCAGGACCGGTCACGTACTCGCCGTATTCGGCGTTGTTGGAGATCGAGTAGTTCATGTTGGCGATACCGCCTTCGTACATGAGGTCAACGATCAGCTTCAGTTCGTGCAGGCACTCGAAGTAGGCCATTTCCGGCGCGTAGCCAGCTTCGACCAGGGTTTCGAAACCGGCCTTGACCAGTTCGACGGTACCGCCGCAGAGAACGGCCTGCTCACCGAACAGGTCGGTTTCGGTCTCGTCCTTGAAGGTGGTTTCGATGATGCCGGTACGACCGCCACCAACGCCAGCAGCGTAGGACAGCGCGACATTCTTGGCGTTGCCCGAAGCGTCCTGGTAGACAGCGATCAGGTCAGGGATACCACCGCCCTTGACGAACTCGGAACGAACGGTGTGACCCGGAGCCTTCGGCGCGATCATGATCACGTCGAGGTCGGCACGCGGAACGACCTGGTTGTAGTGGATCGCGAAGCCGTGGGAGAAGGCCAGGGTAGCGCCCTTCTTGATGTTCGGCTCGATTTCGTTCTTGTACAGGGTGCCCTGGAACTCGTCCGGGGTCAGGATCATGACCAGGTCGGCAGCGGCGACGGCGGTAGCGACGTCAGCGACTTTCAGGCCGTGGGCTTCAGCCTTGGCAACGGTAGCCGAACCTTTACGCAGACCGACGGTGACATCCACACCGGAGTCCTTCAGGTTGCACGCTTGAGCGTGGCCCTGGGAACCGTAACCGATGATGGCAACTTTCTTGCCCTGGATGATCGAGAGATCGCAGTCTTTGTCGTAGAAAACTTTCATGAAAATACCCCTGTTATCTCGGCCTTGTTCAGGCCATTCGCTAATTTTGTCGAGTTAGATGCTGAGCACTTTGTCGCCGCGGGCAATGCCGGTGACACCGCTACGCACGGTTTCCAGGATGGACGCGGTGCCAATTGCCTGAATGAAGCTGTCGAGCTTGTCGCTGGTGCCGGTCAACTGCACGGTGTACACGCTGGCGCTGACGTCGACGATCTGCCCACGATAGATATCGGTGGTGCGCTTGATCTCGGCACGCTGGGCGCCAGTGGCCTTCACCTTGACCAGCATCAGTTCGCGCTCGATATGAGCACTTTCCGACAGGTCGACCAGTTTGACCACCTCAACCAGTTTGTTCAGGTTCTTGGTGATCTGCTCGATCACCTCATCATGGCCCACCGTGGTCAGCGTCAGACGCGACAGGGTCGGGTCCTCGGTCGGTGCTACGGTCAGGCTTTCGATGTTGTAGTTGCGCTGCGAGAACAAGCCGACGACGCGGGACAGGGCACCGGGTTCGTTTTCCAACAGCAGGGAAATAATGTGCCGCATATCAGGTCCGCTCCGTCTTGCTCAGCCACATGTCGCGCATCGAACCATCCTTGATCTGCATCGGATAGACGTGCTCGCTGTTGTCGACCTGGATGTCGATGAACACCAGGCGATCCTTGAGGGCGAAGGCTTCTTCGAGCTTGGGCTTGAGGTCCTTCAGGCTGGTGATGCGGATGCCCACATGACCATAGGCTTCAGCCAGCTTGACGAAGTCAGGCAGCGACTCCATGTAGGAGTGCGAGTGACGGCTGTTGTAGGACATGTCCTGCCATTGGCGAACCATGCCCAGTACACCGTTGTTCAGGTTGACGATCTTCACCGGCAGGTCGTACTGCAGGCAGGTCGACAGTTCCTGGATGTTCATCTGGATACTGCCCTCGCCGGTGACACAGGCCACGTCGGCCTCCGGGAAGTTCAGCTTGACGCCCATGGCCGCCGGGAAACCGAAGCCCATGGTGCCCAGGCCGCCAGAGTTGATCCAACGGTTCGGCTTGTTGAAGCGGTAGTACTGCGCCGCGAACATCTGGTGCTGGCCCACGTCGGAGGTGACGAAAGCGTCGCCCTTGGTGACTTCGCAAAGGGTCTCGATCACGGTCTGCGGCTTGATGACGCTGCCGTCGCCCTTGTCGTAAGGGAACAGGCCGCGGTCGCCGCGCCACTCTTCGATCTGCTGCCACCAGGCATCGATGGCCGCCTTTTCAGGCTTCTCGCCGATCTCGCGAACGGCAGCGAGCATCTCGGTGAGCACGCTCTCGACCGGCCCGACGATCGGGACGTCGGCCTTGACGGTCTTCGAGATCGACGCCGGATCGATGTCGATGTGGATGATCTTGGCGTTCGGGCAGAACTTGGCCGGCCCGTTGATCACGCGATCGTCGAAACGTGCGCCGACAGCCAGGATCACATCGGCATGGTGCATCGCCAGGTTGGCGGTGTAGCTGCCGTGCATGCCGAGCATGCCGACGAACTGGCGATCGGTACCCGGATAGGCGCCCAGGCCCATCAGGGTGTTGGTCACCGGCACGTTGAGCAGTTGCGCCAGTTCGGTCAGCGGCTCGGAGCCACCACCGAGGATCACGCCGCCGCCGGCATAGATGATCGGACGCTTGGCCGCGAGGATCATTTCCGCCGCCTTGCGGATCTGGCCGGAATGACCACGGACCGCTGGGCTGTAGGAGCGCAGCTTGACCTTCTTCGGATAGACGTACTCGAACTTTTCAGCCGGGTTGGTCATGTCCTTCGGAATGTCGACGACAACCGGGCCTGGACGGCCGGACTGGGCGAGATAGAAGGCTTTTTTCAGGACTTCCGGGATTTCCGAGGCATGTTTGATCATGAAGCTGTGCTTCACGATCGGCCGGGAAATACCGATCATGTCGGTTTCCTGGAAGGCATCGGTACCGACCATGGTGCTGGGCACCTGACCGGAGAGGATGACCATCGGGATGGAGTCCATGTACGCGGTGGCAATGCCGGTGATGGCATTGGTCGCGCCCGGACCGGAGGTCACCAGTACCACACCGGCCTTGCCGGTGGCACGGGCGTAGCCGTCCGCCATATGGGTAGCTGCCTGTTCGTGACGAACCAGGATGTGGTGCACTTCCGGTTCTTTGAACAGAGCATCGTAAACATGAAGGAGAGCACCACCAGGGTACCCATAGATGTGCTTAACGCCTTCGTCACGCAAAAAGCGGACGACCATTTCAGCGCCAGATAAAAGCTCCACGTTGTTCACCTCTAAAACGCCAGAATACCGTTCGCTCCGGAACGGGTCTTAATAGGTTTACTGCCAAGCAGAGCATGAGCGACGGAATCGCCGAGTACGTCAGCACTGACTGAGCAAGTATTGGGAGCGCCCCAAAGTGTTGCGGGGTTTTCCCACCCAGCGCGAGGTAACGCGTTGCGGGGTGTAACAGGTCGGCGCGGGTGTGCGCCTCATGATCTGCTTAGCGGGTCTGCTTCTGGCAGTCCCCCTACAGCGGACTTTGGATTGTTCTGATTCGAACTGCGCAAGTCAAGTGACTTCATGGTTTAAATTCCGCCGCAACACCTCTGCCAGCCGGGCGGAAACGTTTGCGCATGCCCGCGCCAAACGAAACGGGGCCGCAAAAGCGGCCCCGAACGATAAACGGCAGAAAAATCAGGCAGATGGACTGATCAATTGATCGAACTCCGCCAGCAGCTTGCGCAATTGACGACTTTCCTCTGGGCGATCGACGTACACCGTCTCGGCCATCGCCAGGATGCCCGAGGCATTGGGTAGCGCCAGGCCACGCTCGAGGATCTCCTTCATCCGCGGCAGGAAGATCCACTGCAGCCACTGCTCGAAGCTCATGCTGTCGACGGCGAAGGGCACCGTACTGGCCAGCGCCTCGGCACTCGGGGCCACATCGCTCCACCAGCCCTGCACATGCAGTTCGCGCTCGATCAGCAGCAGGTGATCGGCGATATCCAGGATGCGCGGATCCATCACAGCGTGGCCTGGGCTTTCTGCCGCGCCAGGGCGGCGCCGGCGGCGTCACCCTGCTTGTCGCGGGCCTGGGCGATGATGTTCCACAACCCGGACTGCAGGTCGGGACGGCCATTGGCGTAAGTCAACGCGCGGCGCGCCAGTTGCTCGGACTGCGCGGCATCACCTTGAGCCAGGCGGACCTGGGCCAGACGGTAAAGCACCTGCGGCTCCCGCGGTGCGATGCGCTGCGCGCGCTCCAGGCTCGACGAAGCACCGTTGTAGTCGCCGCTGCCCTGCTGCTGCTGGGCAGTGGTCAACAGCGCCAGCACCGGACCATCCAGTTGCTCGTCCGCCGACAGGCCACCCGTGCTGCTGCTCGCCCGCGGGATGCCGGTCGGTGCGGACGGCATGGTGTAGCTGCCCGCGTTGCTGCTCGGGGCCGGGGTGAATGGCTGCGAAGTCACAGGCCCCGGCGTGATCGGCCCGGTGCTGATTCCGGACGGCGCGGTTGAGGCCGGGAAGGTCTGGATCGGCGTGGCACCGCTGCCTTGCGGGATCATCACGGTCACGCCGCTGTCCTGTGGAAGCGACTGGGTCTGGCTGGTGCCGCTGCGCACCGCCGCGGTGCCGGCACGATTGGCCTGGACCCGTTCACTGTTGGACACCCGGGTACCCGAATCCACCACCGGAATCGAGCCACGCTGCACGGTGGCGCAGCCGTTGAGCAAGGCCAGCGCCGTCAGGGCAGGAAACCACCATTTTTTCACGTCACGTCCTCTTGGCAATCGCCGATTAATTCATCCAGCCCTTGACCCAGTCCATGACCGAGTCGGCTGGTGTCTGTTCACCGCCACAGGCTGCGCCCGCGACCGGCTCGCTGCCGCGAATATACGGCATCTGCACCGCGCCCGGGCAGCTCGCGTCGGAGCCCTGGCCAGTACGCGGATCGACCCACGCCAGCACCACGTTATCCGGTTGCGGCATATCCAGCGGCAACGGATCGGCCTTGCGCATGAAGCTGGTCCACACCTGCAAGGCACCCGTGGCACCGGTAAATGGCGTCTTGCCGTTGTCGTCGCGACCGAGCCAGACCACCGCCAGCAGGTCCTGGCTGAAGCCAGCGAACCAACTGTCCCGCGAGTCGTTGCTGGTACCGGTCTTGCCTGCCAGGTTCAGCGAACTCGGCAGCACGCTGTAGACCGAGCGCCCCGTACCTTCGCGCATCACCCGCTGCATGGCGTTCTGCACCAGGTAGATGGAACCCGGGTCGAAACGCTGCTGGATCTGGAACGGATAGCGCTTGAGCGGTTCGCCCTCGGCGGTCAACACGCTGCGGATGCCGCGCATCGGTGTGTTGAAGCCACCATTGGCCAGGGTCTGGTACATGGTCGCTACTTGCATCGGCGACATGCCGCCGGCGCCCAGAAGCATCGACGGGAACGCTGGCCAGTCGACCTCGACACCCAGTCGTCCTATGGTTTTGAGCACATTCGGCACACCCAGTTCCAGACCCAGCTTGGCCGTCGACAGGTTGTAGGAGTTGGCCAGGCCCTGGTACAGGTAAATGGTGCCGTGAGGACGACGATCGTAGTTCTGCGGCTTCCACACCTGACCATCGGCGCCTTTGACCGAAAACGGCTCGTCCTGCACCCAACTGGTCAGGGTGTACTGGCTCGGTTTCTCCAGCGCGGTCAGGTAGACCGCCGGCTTGACCAGCGAGCCGATCGGACGCACCGCGTCGATCGCTCGGTTGAAACCGGCGAATCCGGCCTGACGACTGCCGATCAGGGCCTGAACCTCACCGGTTTCAGGATTGGTCACCACCATCGCCGCCTCGACTTCGTCCGCGCCCTTGCGCCCGCCCAGGCGCTTGAAGGTGTCAGCCATCGAGGACTCGGCCTTCATCTGCAGGATCGGGTCGAAACTGGTGAAGATGCGCAGCCCTTCTTCGGTGAGGTCTTCGTCGCGGTAGTCCTGGCGCAGTTGCCGCTTGACCAGATCGAGGAAGCCGGGGAACGAGCTATCGGCCAGGCTGCCACGCTTGGTCACGCCCAACGGCATCTTCTTCGCCGCTTCGACCGCTTCCGGCGTAGCCACGCCCTGCTCCGCCAGCAGGTCGAGGACCAGGTTGCGCCGCTGCAGGGCGCGCTCCGGATAACGCCGCGGGTTGTAGTAGGACGGCCCCTTGACCATCCCCACCAGCAGGGCCACCTGCTGCAGCTTCAGTTCCGACAGCGGCTGGCTGAAGAAGAACTGGCTGGCCAGACCGAAGCCATGCACCGCGCGCTGGCCGTCCTGACCGATGAACACTTCGTTCAGGTAGGCCTCGAGGATTTCCGGCTTGTCGTAATGCAGCTCCAGCAGCACCGCCATCATCGCTTCGGTGAGCTTGCGGCTGAGGCTGCGCTCGTTGGTCAGGAAGAAGTTCTTCACCAACTGCTGGGTCAGGGTACTGCCGCCCTGACGCATGGCGCCGGACGAGGTGTTGACCCACATCGCCCGGGCGATGGACTTGGGCGAGACCCCCAGGTGGTGATAGAAGTCGCGGTCTTCCACCGCCACCAGGGTTTCCAGCAGGTACGGCGGCACCTGATCGAGCTTGATCAGGATGCGGTCTTCGAGATTCTTCGGATACAGGCCGCCAATCAGCAGGGGTTCCAGGCGCACCACCGCCAGCTTGGCGTCGTTGGCCGCGCTGAGGCCGGCCACATAGTCGCCGGAGAAACGCACACGGACTTTCTGCGCAGCTTCCAGGCCTTCATAGAACTGGAAGCCGCGCGTGTTCAGGTCGACCGTATTGCCGCTGACCGCCGCCGCGCCGGGACCATTGGCCACGCTTTCACGGCGATAGCCGAGTGCATCGAGCTCGACGAGGAAATCCTCCTTGCTCAGCTTCTGACCGACGAACAGCTCCAGTGGCCGGGCATACACCTTGGCCGGAATGGTCCAGCGCTTGCCGGAGAATTTTTCCTGGACGATTGCATCGAGATAGACGGCAAAACCGGCAAGCACCACAAGACCGACCAGGCTGAGCTTGATGGCCCAGCCGAGCCAGGCGCGAGCGCGACCAGACGGTTGTTTTTTCGGGGTACGGGAGGATCGGGTACGTGTCATGGGCGCGGATTATACGCACTTTATCGTTCATCGACAGACGCCCTCCGGCGGTTTCCAGACGGCATGCTTGCCGCCATAATGGCCGATTGAAATCCCATTTGTCCCGGAAGGATCGCCCGTGAGCCAAGCCTTGATCGCAGCCCTGCAGAACCCCGCCCTATACCCCCATCCGGTGAAGGATTTCCGGGTTATCGAGACGCATATTTCCTGGGTCGTGCTCACGGGCGATTACGCGTACAAGGTCAAGAAACCGATGAATTTCGGCTTCCTCGACTTCACCGAGCTGTCCAGTCGTGAACACTTTTGCAACGAAGAACTGCGCCTGAACCAGCGCCTGACCGATGGCCTGTACCTGGATGTCCTGCCGATCACCGGCAGCGCCGAGGCGCCGCAACTGGGTGGCGCTGGCCAGCCGATCGAGTTCGCCCTGAAGATGCGCCAGTTCCCCCAGGAGCAGATGCTCAGCACCCTGCAGGCGAATGGTGAACTGACCGCCGCGCACATCGACCAGATGGCCAGGCAGATCGCCGAGTTCCACCTGCAAGCACCACGGGTCGCCGTCGAACATCCGCTGGGTACGCCGGAAAGCGTGATGGCACCGGTTGAACAGAACTTCGAGCAGATCCGTCCGTTCCTCAGCGACAAGGCCGACCTGCAACAGCTCGACGCCCTGCAGGCCTGGGCCCGCAGCAGCTTCGACCGTCTGCACAAGCTGCTGGCGGAGCGCAAGGCGCAAGGCTTCATCCGCGAATGCCACGGCGATATCCACCTGGGCAACGCCACCGTCATCGACGGCAAGGTGGTGATCTTCGACTGCATCGAGTTCAACGAACCGTTCCGCCTCACCGACGTCTACGCCGACACCGCCTTCCTTGCCATGGACCTGGAAGACCGCGGCCTGAAGTCGCTCTCGCGGCGTTTCGTCAGCCAGTACCTGGAACTCACCGGCGACTACCAGGGCCTGGAACTGCTGAATTTCTACAAGGCCTACCGCGCCCTGGTGCGGGCCAAGGTCGCACTGTTCAGCATGCCGGCCAACGCCGATGGCGTGCAGCGCGCCACCACCCTGCGCCAGTACCGCAACTACGCCAACCTGGCGGAGAGCTACAGCGCCATTCCTTCGCGCCTGCTGGCAATCACTCACGGCGTTTCCGCGGTGGGCAAGAGCCATGTGGCGATGCGCCTGGTCGAAGCGCTCGGCGCGATCCGCCTGCGCTCGGACGTGGAACGCAAGCGCCTGTTCGGCGAACAGAGCGCAGCGGCGGCAGGCCAGCTGCAAGCCGGCATCTATAGCACCGACGCCAACCAGGCCACCTATGCGCGCCTGCATCATCTGGCCGAAGTGATCCTGCGCGCTGGTTTCCCGGTGGTGATCGATGCCACCTACCTGAAACAGGCACAACGCCAGAACGCCGCCGACGTTGCCAGCGAGACCGGCGTGCCGTTCCTGATCCTCGACTGCAATGCACCGCAAGCCGTCATCGCCAGCTGGCTGGCGCAGCGTCAGGCGGACCAGAACGATCCGTCCGACGCCACCCTGGAAGTGGTTGCCGCGCAGCAGGCCAGCCGCGATGTCCTGAGCGCCGAGGAACTGCTGCAGAGCAAGCGCGTGGAAACCAACGAAAGCACCAGCCTCGACGACCTGGTCAAGCAGATCCGCCAACGCCTGCCAGGCCTGTAAAACCGCCAGAGGCGTGAAGCAGTCCACACTTCACGCCTCTGCTCCGCAGCTTCCGCACCGGGTGACACTATAATGCCATTACATGGCCACCCAGGAGGCGCGTTCCATGAATCAGCCACGGCAACTCGACAGCTCGCTGTACGCATTGATTCACAACGAGGACATCACCGGGTTCAACCGCGAGAAACCGCGAGACGCCAGCATCGATTTTCGTGATGGCGACTTCCGTGGCCTCGACCTGCGCAATCTCGATGCATCGGGCATCGACTTCAGCGGTGCCTACTTCCGCGCCGCCGACCTGCGCGGCCTCGACCTGCGCGACGTACCGCTGGAGGGTGCGAGCCTGGCCCACGCGCAGATCTCGGGGACCTGGTTCCCGCCAGAACTGAGCGCCGACGAGATCCTCATGTCGGTGAACTTCGGTACCCGCCTGCGCTATCGCACACGCTGAAACGCTCCGGCGCGCCCCGCCGGACAGCTTCTTCCCAGCGGCACTGGCAAATAGCCGCGTTATCGCCAAGTGCCGCTACACTCCTCATTGATTACCCGCGACTTCCTCCACAAGATCCGTTCAGCCGGCGCAAGGAGGCTTGATGAACGACGAACTCCAGCACCTGAAGAATCTTGGCAAGACCTCGGCGCAATGGCTGCACGCGGTAGGCATCCACAGCGCATCGGACCTCCGCCGCCTCGGTGCGGTGGATGCCTATCGGGCGGTACGCACGCGGGGATTCCGGGCATCGAAGGTGCTGCTGTACGCGATTGAAGGCGCTCTGCTGGATATCCACTGGAACGACATACCCTTGGAGCGCAAGAACGCCCTGAACCAGCAATTCGATGCGACGACCCAGCGGAAAAAAAATTGAAAAATTGTGGATTGGCCGATTGACTTCGAAATGAGAATCGTTATGATTATCACAACTGGTCGCGAGACTGGTTGGATAAGCTGAAAGACCTTGGTTCGGACTCTCAGATTATCTCCTCATCAGGCTAATCACGGTTATTGACCCGGCAGTTTTGCCGGGTCTTTTTTTGCCCGCGATTCTTCATTTCAGATCGGCGCAGTAGTCCCGCTTCGGCAGGGCTGCGGTGAACCAGACATAATCCGCTTCCTGCGCATCGACCGGCTCGCCGACCTGCACCAGCATCAGCACCTGGTTATCCGAGGCCGCACCGAGATCCGCCAGATGCAGCGGCACACCGACATCCTTGCGCGCGTGCTGCCCACCGGCCAGCAGCAGCGCCGGCGCGGGCGCCTGAAGCAGGCGCTGGGCCATGCGCCGATCACGTTGCTGCTGCACCGCGAGCATGGCGGGCAGTTGGCTCTCCGGAAGCATGCCGCAATGGCCCGCGCGCACCTCTTCCAGCAACACCTCCCGCACCGCCGGCGCGTTGGAGCGCGGGCCGCTCAATGCCGGGGGATTACGATAGATGCTCTTCATTTCGTCGCGATCAAGATTGGCCGCCAGCAGCGGATAGCCGCGGGTGAACGCGTCGCGCAGCAGCGGGGCATAGAACGTCCAGTCCCACCCCTGGCGCCAGTCGATGGCGGCGGCCAGATCATCCGACAATGGTTGCTGCTGACGTACTGCATCGACCTTGACCTGCTGCACCGGCTCGAGCATTTCCAGCAACAGGCTGCCCTGCGGCCGCTGCTGGTTCAGCGCCTGCAACAGCCAGAGCTGCAGCGCGTGGTGATCGGGATTGTCGTGCTGCTCGCCCACCACCACCCGCGGCGCCGCGGCCAGCCGCTCAACCAGTTGCGATGGTGTCAGCAGCTTGCCGCTGGCGGTTTCGCGGATCTGGCCCAGTTCGGCGTGCTCGCGCCCTTCCGGGCTCTGCCATTCCGGCAACGCCGGTAACGGCGGCAGCGCGGCAGTGGAGTGACATCCCGCCAGACTCCAGGCCAGCAGAAACAGGATGGCAAAAGACCAGGACCGGGACATGCGCAACTCCTATCGGGCAATGATGAGCGGATGCCCTCGCTCGGGATGAGGCTGGACCAGCACGTCGAGGCCGAACACTGCCTTCAGCGCCTCGGGCCGCAACACCCGCTCGGGCGTATCGAAGGCATGAGGCTGGCCGCTTTCCAGCAACAGGATACGATCACAATAGCGTGCGGCCAGGTTCAGGTCGTGAAGGATCACCAGCACCGCGGCGCCACGATCGGCAAACCCGCGCACCGCCTGCAGGGTGGTGTGCTGATGCAACGGGTCGAGCGCGGAAGTCGGCTCGTCCAGCAGCAGGGTCCTGCCCTCCTCGCCCGGCCACAACTGCGCCAGGACCCGCGCCAGATGCACGCGCTGACGTTCGCCACCGGAAAGTGCCAGATAGCTGCGCCCGGCCAGGTGCAAGGCATCCGTCGCTTGCAGCGCGGCGCTGACGATCTCCCGATCGCGGTCCTGCCCGGTGCGATGGGGCAAGCGCCCCATACCCACCACTTCCTCGACCTGGAAAGCGAAACCCAGGCTCGATGCTTGCGGCAGCACGGCCAGGCGTTGGGCGCGTTCATGCCCTGGCCAGTCCGACAGCGCACGCTCATGCAGCAACACGCGTCCACGAGTGGGTGCCAGTTCGCCACACAAGGCACCGAGCAAGGTGCTCTTGCCGGCCCCGTTGGGCCCGAGCACGCCCAGTACCTCGCCGGGTCGCACCCCGAGCTCGATGCCGTCGAGCACGGTGCTGCGCCCGCGAACCACCTGCAGATCCTCGACCTGAAGCATCAGGCACGCCCCCGCAACAACAAATAGAGAAAGAACGGCGCGCCGATGAAGGCGGTCACGATACCGATCGGCAGTTCCGCCGGCGCCAGCGCCAAGCGCGCGATCAGATCGGCGAACAGCAGCAGCGAAGCCCCCGCCAGCAAGGAAGCCGGCAGCAACACACGGTGATCCGGCCCGACCAGGAGACGTACCAGGTGCGGCACCACCAGGCCGATGAAGCCGATCAACCCCGCCGCCGCCACCGCCGCACCGACGCCCAGGGCGGTGCAGAACACCAGTTCACGCTTGAGTTTCTCGACGTCGAAGCCCAGGTGCCGCGCCTCCGACTCGCCCAGCAACAAGGCGTTCAGCGCTTCGGCGCGGCGCGGCAACCACAGCGCCACGGCACTCGCCACCAGCACCAGCGGCCACAGGCGCTGATAGCTGGCACCGTTGAGACTGCCCAGGTTCCAGAAGGTCAGGGTGCGCAGGGTGGCGTCGTCGGCCATGTAGGTGAACAGGCCCACCGCCGAACTGGCCAGCGCGGTCAGGGCGATCCCGGCGAGCAGCATGGTGGCGACGCTGGTCTGCCCGTCGCGCCGCCCCAGTCGATAGACCAGCGCGGTCACGCCAAGGCCGCCGAGAAAAGCGCACAGCGACAGCAGGTACGGTGCGAACGCTTCCGGCACGCCTCCAGCCCAGGAACTGCCGACAATGGCAATCGCCGCACCGAGTGCCGCACCGCTGGACACCCCGACCAGACCGGGATCGGCCAGCGGGTTGCGAAACAGGCCCTGCATGGCCACGCCAGCCAGGGCCAGCACCGCGCCCACGGCCAGACCCAGCAGGGTCCGTGGCAGGCGGATCTGACCGAGGATCAGTTCGGCCTGCTCCAGTCCGTCCCCGGTCACCGGCATACCGAGCAGACGCAGACCGGCGCGCAGGGTATCCAGCAACGGCAGGCTGACCGGCCCGAGCGCCAGCGACAACCAGGTCGCCAGCAGACACAGCACGCCAAGGGCGATGAACAGCGTGCGTGGTTTCACCAGTCGGATCATGGCGCCAGTCGCGCCTTCGCCGCCGGATAGAAGGCCTGGGCCAGCGCATGCAGGCCGGCCGGCAGCCGTGGACCGAGACCGCCGACCAGCAGGGTCGGGTCGAGGTCGACCAGGCGTTTTTCCTTGGCCGCGCGGGATGCGGCCAGGGCCGGGTTCTCCTTGAGCAGCGCCTGCAGGGCCGCGTCACCGGCCAGGGCGCGGTCGGAGAACACCACCACCTGCGGGTTCAGCGCCGCCAGGGTCTCGCTGGAGAAGTTCTTGTAGCCCTCGTGGTCCGCCAGATTGTGTCCGCCCGCCTGCTCAATCAGCCAGTCGCCTGCGGTGCCCTTGCCGGCGATCATCGGTTTGGCACCAGCGTGGCCTACCAGCAGGATCACGCCGGGTGCCTTATCCGCACCCTGAGCGGTTTTGATTCGCTCGCGCAGGCTGTCGAGCTGCTTGCGGTAGTCGCTGTAGCGCTGCTCGGCCTGCTCCGGCTTGCCCAGAAGCTCGCCGAGGTGCTTGAGGTTGAGCTGCACGGCCTCAAGATCGGCGCGACTGGAAAACAGTTCGACCCGCACCCCGGCGCCGCGGATCTGCGCCAGTACCGGCGGCGGCCCCATTTCCTCGGTACCGACCAGCACGTCAGGGCGCAGGCTCAGCACCCCCTCGGCGGACAGCTGACGCTGGTAACCGATGCTCGGCAAGGCTTTCAGCGATTCGGGATGCTGGCTGGTGGTATCGACGCCGACCAGACGCGACTCGGCGCCGAGTTCGGCGATCCACTCGCTCAGCGCGCCACCGGCGCTGACCCAGCGTTGCGGCAGTTGCTCCGCCTGCACCGGGTTGAAGACAAGCCCGATACAAAGGGCGATCAGGCTGGCACATCGGCGCATTGGGAAGCTTCCTGTTCATGACGGTTCAAGGGAGGCAACGGACAGGGTATAAAGGCGTCCGGCGCCATCGGGGCCAGCAATTTGATAATTATTTGCATTTGAGCGTCAAGCCGCCAGCAATCGCCACGGAACTCCCTGTGAAGCACTTCCTTTGTCATTCCGCCGAACTGGGCGAAGGCCAGAGCCGAGGATTCAGCCACGCCGGCCTGGAACTGCTCGGCGTGCGCCGCCAGGGCCAGGTCTACCTGTACCGCAACCGTTGCCCGCACCGCGGGATCCCGCTGAACTGGCAGCCGGAACAGTTTCTCGACAGCAGCGCCAGCCTGATCGCCTGCGCCCATCATGGCGCGCTGTTCCTGATCGAAAGTGGCGAATGCGTCGCCGGCCCCTGCGAGGGCGACGCCTTGCAGGCCCTGGACTGCCACGAAGACAGCCAGGGCATCTGGCTCAAGGATTGAGCAGCACCGGCAAGGCACGATCGATGCGCACCTGCTGGTTGTCCAGCGCAACGCCGTAGGCCAGCACTTCCACACCGTCGAGCTGCGCCGCGCGCAAGGCCATGGCATAGCCCGGGTCGATTTCTTCTGCCGGGCGCACGCCTTCGATACCGCCGAGGTTCACACAATAGAGCTGCACCGCGCGCACGCCCTGGCGAGCCAGTGCCGCCAGTTCGCGCAGGTGCTTGGCGCCACGCTGGGTGACCGCATCGGGAAAGGCGGCGATGGTGCTGCCGTCGAAACCGAGCGTCACGCTCTTGACTTCGACATAGGCCAGACCGCTGTCGAAGGTCAGTTGGAAGTCGATGCGGCTTTTCTCTTCACCGTAAGGCACTTCACGGCGCAAGGAGGTGAAGCCTGCCAGCTCACGGATCACCCCGGCCCGCAGTGCTTCCTCGACGATGGCATTGGCCCGCCCGGTATTGACGCAAGCCAGGCGCCCCTGCGGGGTTTCGCTGATTTCCCAGGTACCCGGCAGCTTGCGCTTGGGGTCGCTGGAGCGGCTGAACCAGACCTGGCCACCCTCCTTCATGCAATTGAGCATCGAGCCGGTATTGGGGCAATGAATGGTCAGTTGCTCGCCGTCGAGGGTTTCGATATCGGCGAGAAAGCGCTTGTAGCGCCGTACCAGTCGGGCCTCTTCGAGCACAGGAGAAAAGAACATCAGCCTTGCCAGCTCCGCAGACCGCGGGCAATCCGCTCCACCGCCTCGTGCAGGCGCGGCAGGCTCTGGGTATAGGCGAAACGCACATGATGACTGGCCTGGTGGCGGCCGAAGTCGATGCCCGGCGTGAACGCGATGTGCTCGGTTTCGAGGAAGTGCCGGCAGAAGGCGAAGGCGTCACCGCCGAACTTGCTGATGTCGGCATATAGATAGAAGGCACCTTGCGGCACCACGGCGATGCCAAAGCCCAGTTCACGCAGGGCCGGTAGGAGGAAATCGCGGCGGCGGGCAAATTCGGCGCGGCGCTCCTCGAGGATTTCGATGGTGCGAGGCTCGAAGCAGGCCAGCGCGGCATGCTGGGCCATGCTCGGGGCACTGATATAGAGGTTTTGCGCCAGCTTCTCCAACTCGGGGATCGCCGCCGGTGGCGCGACCAGCCAGCCGAGACGCCATCCGGTCATGCCGAAATATTTTGAGAAACTATTCAGGATAAAGGCCTGGTCGTCGACTTCCAGGGCGCTGGGTGCATCCATGCCGTAGGTCAGGCCATGGTAGATCTCATCCACCACCAGGTGGCCGTTGTGCGCACGGGTCGCCCGGGACAGCCCGGCCAGGGCGTCACGGTCCAGCACGGTGCCGGTCGGGTTGGCCGGCGACGCCACCAGGGCGCCGACGGTGTCGTGGTCCCAATAGCGCTCGACCAGGTCGGCGTTGAGTTGATAGTTGACCTCCGGCCCCACCGGCACCAGTTGCGCCCCACCCTCCACCAGACGCAGGAAGTGGCGATTGCAGGGGTAACCCGGGTCGGCCAGCAGCCAGTGCTTGCCCGGATCGACCAGCAGGCTGCTGGCCAGCAGCAGGGCCCCGGAACCGCCAGGTGTAATAAGGATGCGTTGCGGGTCGATGCTCAAGCCGTAGCGCGTGGCATAGAAACCGGAGATCGCTTCGCGCAGCGCCGGCAGGCCGCGGGCCGCGGTGTAGCGGGTATGCCCGGCGGCCAGCGCGGCCTGCCCGGCTTCGACGATGGGGGCGGCGGTGGAAAAGTCCGGCTCGCCGATCTCCAGGTGGATCACGTCGTGACCGGCCGCCTGCAGTTCGTTGGCCCGCGCCAGCAATGCCATGACATGGAAAGGTTCGATGGCGCGACTGCGCGCACTGTAGGGCTGAGCCATTGGCCTTCTCTCAATTGGTACTAAACTGATGATTCTACCCGCGCGCCGCGGCGAACGTCTGGGTAAACCTCGCTGTCCTACCGGAGATAACCGGGAGTAGCGCACCCCGATCCTATCTGGTAAGTTCGGCGGCTCGCAGTCGCAGGGCCGGCGGTCGCCGGAGATGGAAGTAATCCTGCGCATTGGATCAGATGAGTGAGAGGCGGTCTATTCATGTCCACCGTAGAAAAGCAAAAAGCCGGTCATTCCATGTACGGTGTCGATGCCTATGTGGAGACCAAGGGTGAGGAGTACATGGGCGAGCCCATGAAAAAACACTTCACCAAACTCCTCGGTGCCTGGAAACAGGACCTGATGACCAGCGTCGATCGCACCGTGGACCACATGAAGGACGAAGCCGCCAACTTCCCCGATCCGGCCGACCGTGCCAGCCAGGAAGAAGAGTTCGCCCTGGAACTGCGCAACCGCGATCGCGAGCGCAAGCTGATCAAGAAAATCGACAAGACCCTGCAGAAGATCATCGACGACGAATACGGCTGGTGTGATGCCTGCGGTGTCGAGATCGGCCTGCGGCGTCTGGAAGCACGTCCGACCGCGGACCTGTGCTTCGACTGCAAGGAACTCGCGGAGAAGAAGGAAAAACAGGTCGGCAAGGCCTGATCCTCACTCCAGCAAAACGGGGCGCTTCCAGCGCCCCGTTTCATTTATACAGTCCGCACAGATCATGACCGACTCCCGTTACATCGGACGCTTCGCCCCTACTCCCAGTGGATTCCTGCACTTCGGCTCGCTGGTGGCAGCCCTGGCCTCCTGGCTCGACGCCCGTGCCGTCGGCGGTCGCTGGCTGCTGCGCATGGAAGACATCGATCCGCCACGGGAAGCCCCCGGCGCCCAGGCGGCGATTCTCAAGACCCTGGAAAGCTACGGCCTGGAATGGGACGGAGAAGTGGTCTATCAGCATGACCGCCACGCGGCGTATGCCGAAGTGGTCGAGCGCCTGTTTCGCCAGGGGCTGGCCTACGCCTGCACCTGTTCGCGCAAGCAACTGGAGGCCTATGGCGGCATCTATCCCGGGCTGTGCCGCAACCTCGGGCACAGCCCGGAAGACGCGGCAATCCGGATACGGGTGCCGGAACTGACCTACGGCTTCGATGACCGCGTCCAGGGGCATTTCCAGCAGCACCTGGGTCGCGAGGTCGGTGACTTCGTCATCCGCCGCCGCGACAACCTGTACGCCTACCAACTGGCAGTGGTGCTCGACGATGCCTGGCAGGGCGTGACCGATATCGTCCGCGGTGCCGACCTGCTGGACAACACACCACGCCAGTTGTACCTGCAGGAACTGCTGGGCCTGTCACAACCACGCTACCTGCACGTACCGCTGATCATCCAGCCGGACGGCCACAAACTGGGCAAGACCTATCGTTCCGCGCCGCTGCCGGCGGAGCAGGCCACCCCGCTGATCCTGCGGGCCCTGCGCGCGCTCGGCCAGAGCACCGAGGTCGGCATGCTCGAGGCCCGGCCCGACGAGGTCCTGGCCCATGCCGCCCGCCACTGGAATGCACACGCGATTGCGCAGCGCCTGACCGTCCCTGAAGCGGATCTGCACTGAGTGCTTGCCCGAGAACAGAAAGGCCAATAGATTCAACCCCTTGGGCCATGACCACCAGCCCGTTTGCAGGCGTCGGGGCTTCCGTTACCATCACCCGCGTTTTGCGCCAATAATAAGTCCAGTTCGAAGCGCACAAATCCAGTGAGGCCAGCATGTACATCTATCGTTTGGTCCTGCTCCTGGTCGTGGGGATCTACCTGTTCTCCCCGGCCATCATGGACTGGTGGATCGAGCCGACCGGTGCGTGGTATCGCCCTTACCTGCTCTGGCTGATCCTGATCGTCGTGACCTTTATCCTGCAGAGCCAACGTGATGCCGATGAGCTTTAGCCTGACCCAGATGATCCTGATCAGCGCCGCCTACCTGCTGGTGCTGTTCGGCGTGGCCTGGATCAGCGAACGCGGGATGATCCCCCGGGCGATCATCCGCCATCCCCTGACCTACACCCTGTCGCTCGGTGTCTACGCCAGCGCCTGGGCCTTCTACGGCTCGGTCGGCCTGGCCTATCAGTACGGGTACGGCTTCCTCGCCTGCTACCTCGGTGTCTCCGGCGCGTTTCTGCTGGCACCGGTGCTGCTCTATCCGATTCTCAAGATCACCCGTACCTACCAGCTGTCGTCACTCGCCGACCTGATCGCCTTCCGTTTCCGCAGCACCTGGGCCGGCGCCCTGACCACGGTGTTCATGCTGATCGGCGTGCTGCCACTGCTGGCCCTGCAGATCCAGGCAGTAGCCGACTCCATCAGCATTCTCACCGGCGAGCCGGTGAAGAGCCGCGTGGCCCTGGCCTTCTGCGCGATGATCACGCTGTTCACCATCTTCTTCGGCTCGCGACACATCGCGACCCGCGAAAAACATGAAGGCCTGGTCTTCGCCATCGCCTTCGAGTCGGTGGTCAAGCTCCTGGCCCTGGGCGGGATCGGTCTGTATGCGCTGTACGGTGTATTCGGCGGCCCGCATCAACTGGAGGTCTGGCTGCTGCAGAACCAGACCGCCCTCGCCGCCCTGCACACACCGCTGCAGGAAGGTCCGTGGCGCACCCTGCTGCTGGTGTTCTTCGCATCGGCCATCGTCATGCCGCACATGTACCACATGGCCTTTACCGAGAATCTCAACCCGCGCTCGCTGGTCAGCGCCAGCTGGGGCCTGCCGCTGTTCCTGCTGCTGATGAGCCTGGCAGTACCGCTGATTCTCTGGGCCGGCCTCAAGCTCGGCGCCAGCACCAATCCGGAGTTCTTCACCCTCGGCCTGGGCATCGCCGCCAACAACCAGGCGCTGGCCTTGCTCGCCTACATAGGCGGACTGTCCGCCTCCAGCGGCCTGATCATCGTCACCACCCTGGCCCTCTCCGGCATGGCCCTGAACCACCTGGTGCTACCGCTGTACCAGCCACCCGCCGAAGGCAACATCTACCGCTGGCTGAAGTGGACCCGCCGTGCCCTGATCGTTGCCATCATCGCCGCCGGTTTCGGTTTCTACCTGCTGCTCGGCGCGCAACAGGACCTGGCCAATCTCGGTATCGTCGCCTTCGTCGCCACCCTGCAGTTCCTCCCCGGCGTGCTTTCCGTGCTGTACTGGCCGACCGCCAACCGCCGCGGTTTCATCGCCGGTCTGCTCGCTGGCATCACGGTGTGGATGGTGACCATGCTGCTGCCCCTGGTGGGCAACCTGCAAGGCTTCTACATCCCGCTGCTGAACATGATCTACGTGCTGGACGACACCAGCTGGCACATGGCGGCGATCGCCTCGCTGGCGGCCAACGTGCTGTTGTTCACCCTGATTTCCCTGTTCACCAATGCCAGCTCCGAGGAAGTCTCGGCTGCCGAAGCCTGTGCGGTGGACAACGTGCGCCGCCCGCAACGCCGCGAACTGTATGCCGCCTCGCCGCAGGAGTTCGCCACTCAGCTGGCCAAGCCACTGGGGGCGAAGGCCGCGCAGAAGGAAGTCGAACAGGCCCTGCGCGACCTCTACCTGCCTTTCGACGAACGCCGCCCCTATGCCCTGCGCCGCCTGCGCGATCGCATCGAGGCCAACCTGTCCGGCCTGATGGGGCCGAGCGTGGCCCAGGACATGGTGGAGACCTTCCTGCCCTACAAGTCCGGCAGCGAGAACTACGTCACCGAGGACATCCACTTCATCGAAAGCCGCCTCGAGGACTACCACTCCCGACTCACCGGCCTCGCCGCCGAACTGGATGCCCTGCGCCGCTATCACCGGCAGACCCTGCAGGAACTGCCGATGGGCGTCTGCTCCCTGGCCAAGGACCAGGAGATCCTCATGTGGAACAAGGCCATGGAGGAGCTCACCGGGATTCCCGCCAAGCGCGTGGTCGGTTCGCGCCTGAGCACCATCGTCGAGCCCTGGCGCGGCCTGCTGCAGGGTTTCATCAACGTCCCCGACGAACACCTGCACAAGCAGCGCCTGGGCCTCGATGGCCAGACCCGCTGGCTGAACCTGCACAAGGCAGCCATCGACGAACCCCTGGCCCCCGGCAACAGCGGTCTGGTACTGCTGGTGGAAGACCTCACCGAAACTCAGATGCTCGAAGACAAGCTGGTGCACTCCGAGCGCCTGGCCAGTATCGGCCGCCTGGCCGCCGGGGTCGCCCACGAGATCGGCAACCCGGTGACCGGTATCGCCTGCCTGGCGCAGAACCTGCGCGAGGAGCGCGAGGACGACGGCGAGATCACCGAACTGAGCAGCCAGATTCTCGAACAGACCAAGCGCATCTCGCGCATCGTCCAGTCGCTGATGAGCTTCGCCCATGCCGGTAGCCACCAGCACAGCGACGAACCGGTATGCCTGGCCGAAGTGGCGCAGGATGCCATCGGTCTGCTGGCGTTGAACCGGCGCAATTTCGAAGTACAGTTCTTCAACCTGTGCGATCCCGAACACTGGGTCGAGGGCGATCCACAACGCCTCGCGCAAGTGCTGATCAACCTGCTCTCCAACGCCCGTGACGCCTCTCCCGCCGGTGCCGCGGTACGAGTGCGCAGCGAGGCCAGCGAACATACCGTCGACCTGATCGTCGAGGACGAAGGCAGCGGTATCCCGAAAAACATCATGGACCGCCTGTTCGAACCCTTCTTCACCACCAAGGACCCGGGCGAAGGAACGGGGCTGGGGCTCGCTCTGGTCTATTCCATCGTGGAAGAGCATTATGGACAGATCACCATCGACAGCCCGGCCGATACCAAGAGCCAACGTGGTACGCGGATCCGTGTGACCCTGCCACGACATGTCGAAGCGACGTCCGCTGTGAACTGAGACCGTCGAGAGAATTGAATCAATGCCTCATATTCTGATCGTCGAAGACGAAACCATCATCCGCTCCGCCCTGCGTCGCCTGCTCGAACGCAACCAGTACCAGGTCAGCGAGGCCGGCTCGGTGCAGGAAGCCCAGGAGCGATTCAGCATCGCCACCTTCGACCTGATCGTCAGCGACCTGCGCCTGCCCGGCGCCCCCGGCACCGAGCTGATCAAGCTGGGTCAGGGCACGCCGGTGCTGATCATGACCAGCTATGCCAGCCTGCGCTCGGCGGTCGACTCGATGAAAATGGGCGCGGTGGACTACATCGCCAAGCCCTTCGACCACGATGAAATGCTCCAGGCCGTCGCGCGCATCCTGCGTGACCGGCAGAACGCCCCCTCGGCCCCGGCCGAACGCGCCAACGGCAAGACCCCGGTCGCCGACAAGGCCACTGCCGGAAACGCCAACGGCGAAATCGGCATCATCGGCTCCTGTGCGCCGATGCAGGACCTCTACAGCAAGATTCGCAAGGTCGCCCCTACCGACTCCAACGTGCTGATCCAGGGCGAGTCTGGGACCGGTAAGGAGCTGGTGGCCCGCGCCCTGCACAATCTGTCACGCCGGGCCAAGGCACCGATGATCTCGGTGAACTGCGCGGCGATTCCGGAAACCCTGATCGAATCCGAATTGTTCGGCCACGAGAAGGGCGCGTTTACCGGTGCCAGCGCCGGTCGTGCCGGCCTGGTGGAAGCCGCGGACGGTGGCACCCTGTTCCTCGACGAGATCGGCGAACTGCCGCTCGAAGCCCAGGCCCGCCTGCTGCGTGTGCTGCAGGAAGGTGAAATCCGCCGGGTCGGCTCGGTGCAGTCGCAGAAGGTCGATGTCCGCCTGATCGCCGCGACCCATCGCGACCTGAAAAACCTGGCCAAGATCGGCCAGTTCCGTGAAGACCTTTACTACCGCCTGCACGTCATCGCCCTCAAGCTGCCCGCCCTGCGCGAGCGCGGCGCCGACGTCAACGAAATTGCCAACGCCTTCCTCACCCGCCAGGCCGCACGCATCGGGCGCAACGACCTGAAATTCGCCCACGACGCCGAACAGGCGATCCGCCACTACTCCTGGCCGGGCAATGTGCGCGAACTGGAAAACGCAGTGGAGCGTGCGGTGATTCTCTGCGAGAGCCCGGAAATTTCCGCGGACCTGTTGGGTATCGATATCGAACTGAGCGACCTGGAAGACGACGAAACCTTCGACAGCCTGCCAACCATCAGCAATGCGGCCAACACCACCAGCCACGAACCCACCGAGGACCTGTCGCTGGAAGACTATTTCCAGCACTTCGTCCTCGAACACCAGGACCACATGACCGAGACCGAACTGGCACGCAAGCTCGGCGTCAGCCGCAAGTGCCTGTGGGAACGTCGGCAGCGCCTGGGCATTCCGCGACGCAAGAGCGGCGCCACCAGCGAAAGCTGAGCGGCAGGCTGCGGCACGGTGTCACCCCCTGCGGGTAACACCGCGCTTCGGCCAAAAACTGTTACCTCATGACGAGGCCGTAACAGAAACCGGGGCTTACGGTAACGAAATCCCGGTTTTTTTTCGCCTCAAAAACACCCCAGACCTCGCCTAACCCCTTGTTTTACTGGGCTTTGCAAAAGTTGGCACGGCACCTGCTATATGTTCGGTACAAGAACAATAACAAGCACTGCAAAACACAATAAAAATAAGACGAATCGGCTCACGCACAATAAGAACAAGACGGCGGAGGCGCAGCTAACTGATTCTTTTGGAGATGAGTTGTGTTTGGGGCTTGCCCCACAACCAGGCAGAGAACAACAAAAACTGCACTCTAGCAGAGCCTGAACTGGTTGGATCGATAGATCATCGCAACATCGGCGATCAAAGCAATCCGTTTGCTCTTGTACTCCCGGTTAGGGAGACAGTCCACCAGCCTCACGGCATTGGGTGGTCAGGGCACTCAACAAAAACAAGAAGCCCGACAAAAAAATAATAAGAGCACGCAACTACTTCTTGGGGAGCTTCGGCTCCCCTTGTAGTTTCCGCGTTCCGACAATCCCTTTCGTACCGTTTCTCGGGCGCCTACACCCTTTTCCGACTAAATGCTAGAATCCGTGCCCATCATGCGGCCATTCTACGTTTCTGGCCGAAAATTCCTTCAAACAGTGCATCCCATGCTGAAGAAGCTGTTCCAGTCTTTCCGTCCTCCGGCGCGTATCCAGCACCACAGGCGCACCACGCCCGAGGTGATCAACCATGCGCAACATTCGTTGCAGCGCCACCAGTTCAGCCGCCATGCGGTGAACATCGTCGAACGCCTGCAGAGCGCCGGCTACCAGGCCTACCTGGTCGGTGGCTGCGTGCGCGACCTGCTCCTGGGCATCACGCCCAAGGACTTCGACGTCGCCACCAGCGCCACGCCGGAACAGATCCGCGCCGAGTTCCGCAACGCTCGCGTGATTGGCCGGCGCTTCAAGCTGGTCCACGTGCATTTCGGCCGCGAGATCATCGAAGTAGCCACCTTCCGCGCCAACCATCCGGTCGACGAAGAAGAAAACAGTCACCAGTCGTCCCGCAACGAAAGCGGACGGATCCTGCGCGACAACGTCTACGGCACCCTGGAAGACGACGCACAACGCCGCGATTTCACGATCAACGCCTTGTACTACGATCCGGTCAGCGAGCGCATCCTCGACTACGCCAACGGCGTACACGACATTCGCAACCGCCTGATCCGCCTGATCGGTGACCCGACCCAGCGCTACCAGGAAGACCCGGTGCGCATGCTGCGCGCGGTGCGTTTCGCCGCCAAGCTCAACTTCGGTATCGAGAAGCACACTGTGCTGCCGATCCGCGAACTGGCGCCGATGCTCCGGGAGATTCCGGCGGCGCGGCTGTTCGAGGAGTCGCTGAAGCTGTTCCTGTCCGGGCATGCCGCCGACACCTTCGAGATGCTGGTCGACCTGCAGCTGTTCGATCCACTGTTCCCGGCCAGCGCCCAGGCGCTCGAAGACCAGCCGACCTACACCCACACGCTGATCAGCCAGGCCCTGATCAACACCGATCTACGGGTCAGGCAAGGCAAGCCGGTGACCCCGGCGTTCCTCTTCGCCGCCCTGCTCTGGCCAGCCTTGCCGGCGCGCGCCCTGTACCTGCAGAGCCGCGGCATGCCACCGATCCCGGCCATGAACGAAGCCGCCCACGAGCTGATCTTCGAGCAGTGCCAGCGCATCGCCATTCCGAAGCGCTTCACCCTGCCGATTCGCGAGATCTGGGACATGCAGGAACGCCTGCCACGGCGTAGTGGCAAGCGCGCTGACCTGCTCCTGGACAACCCGCGCTTCCGTGCCGGCTACGATTTCCTCCTGCTGCGCGAAAGCGCTGGCGAGGAAACCGACGACCTCGGCCAGTGGTGGACCGACTACCAGGAATGCAACGAAAGCGAGCGCCGCGAGATGATCCGCGAGCTTGGCAGTCGTGACGAAGGCAGCGGTGCCGGTCCGCGCAAACGCAAGCGCAGCCCCGGCAAACGCCGTCGCGCCGATGGCGGTGCGGACGAGTGAGCCCGATGCAGCGTGCCTACATCGGCTTGGGCAGCAACCTGGCCAACCCGCGGGAACAACTGCACAGTGCCCTCGATGCACTGACGCAGTTGCCCGATACGCAACTGGCGGGTATCTCGTCCTTTTATGCCAGCGACTCGCTGTCCCCCGGCCAGCCACGCTACACCAATGCCGTGGCGGCGCTGGACACCCGTCTCGCGCCCCTGGTCCTGCTCGACGCCCTGCAAAGCATCGAAGCCGACCAGGGCCGCGAGCGCAAGGAGCGCTGGGGCCCGCGCACGCTGGACCTGGACATCCTGCTCTACGCCGACCGGATCATCGACGAGCCGCGTCTGACAGTGCCGCACTACCACATGCATGCCCGTCCCTTCGTGCTCTATCCCCTGGCCGAACTGGTGCCCGAAGACTTCCGTCTGGCGGACCAGCGCCCCCTCGCGCAATTGCTCGCGGACTGCCCGTTCGTCGGTCTGGAACGCCTGTAGCCAGGCGTTCCCCCAGCGGTAACGCCCGTAACACCGCTGACGTAACAATGCGGTAACACGGTAATTGACTTCCCTCCCCGCGCTCACGACTATAGGCGTCCCGTGGCACGCCCGTGCCGTAAACAAGGCGTAACCAGGACCGGAACGGGTTCACCCAAACACCACACTCGATGATGTGCCGTTCCAGAAGATGAATACATGCGTTGTACGCAGTGGTCTTTCACAGCGCCTGAACGAGGATTGCTTTTCATGCCAGACGTAACCCTGACCACCCTGCAGGCTCTCAAGGCCAAGGGTGAGAAAATCGCCATGCTGACCTGCTACGACGCGACCTTCGCCCAGGTCGCCGCCCGTGCCGGCGTAGAAATCCTGTTGGTAGGCGACTCCCTGGGGATGGTCCTGCAAGGCCACGACAGCACCCTGCCGGTGACCAATGCCGACATGGCCTACCACGTCGCCAGCGTCAAACGCGGCAACGAAGGTGCGCTGATCCTCGCCGACGTGCCGTTCATGGCCTACTCCACCCCCGAGCAGGCCTTCGCCAACTGCGCCGAGCTGATGCGCGCCGGCGCGCACATGGTCAAGCTCGAAGGCGCCGCCTGGCTCGGCGACACCGTGCGCCAGCTGGCCGATCGCGGCGTGCCGGTGTGCGTCCACCTCGGCCTGACCCCGCAGGCGGTCAACATCCTCGGCGGCTACAAAGTCCAGGGACGTCAGGAAAACCAGGCACGGCAGATGCGCGCCGACGCCATTGCCCTGGAACAGGCCGGTGCCGCCATGCTCCTGCTCGAATGCGTGCCGAGCGAGCTGGCCGCGGAGATCACCCAGGCGGTGGGCATTCCGGTGATCGGTATCGGTGCCGGCAGCGCCACCGACGGTCAGGTACTGGTCATGCACGACATGCTCGGCCTGTCCCTGAGCGGTCGCGCGCCGAAGTTCGTGAAAAACTTCATGGCCGGCCAGGCGGACATCCAGAGTGCCTTCCAGGCCTACGTCAAAGAGGTGAAGGACGTTACCTTCCCCGGCAGCGAACATGGGTTCAGCGCATGAATACCGTCAAAACCGTTCTTGAGGTGCGTGCCGCAGTGGCCCGCGCCCGTGGCGAGGGCAAGCGCATCGCCTTCGTGCCGACCATGGGCAACCTGCACAGCGGTCACGCCGCGCTGGTGACCAAGGCCGCGCAGCGCGCCGACTTCGTGGTCGCCAGCATCTTCGTCAACCCGCTGCAGTTCGGCCCCAGCGAGGACCTGGACAAGTATCCGCGCACCCTCGCCGCCGATCAGGAAAAACTCCTCGAAGCCGGCTGCCACCTGCTGTTCGCCCCCAACGTCGAGGAAATGTACCCGGACGGCATGGGCGTGCAGACCCGGGTCAGCGTTCCGCAACTTTCCGAAGGCCTCTGTGGCGCCAGCCGCCCCGGGCATTTCGAAGGCGTGGCGACAGTGGTCAGCAAGCTGTTCAACATGGTCCAGCCGGACCTCGCCGTGTTCGGTCAGAAGGACTTCCAGCAACTGGCGGTGATTCGTGCCATGGTCCGCGACCTGAACATGCCGATCCAGATCATCGGCGAGCCCACGGTGCGTGCCGAGGACGGCCTGGCACTGTCGTCGCGCAACGGCTACCTGAACGCCGAGCAGCGTGCCACCGCGCCCGTGGTGTACCGCACCCTGAGCCAGCTGGCCGATGCGATCCGCCAGGGCCGCCGCGACTACCCCGCGCTGATTGCCGAAGGCCAGCAGGCACTGATCAGCGCAGGCCTCAAGCCCGACTATCTGGAAGTCCGCCAGGCGCTCAACCTGCGCACCGCCACGGACGCCGACCGCGACCTGGTCATCCTGGTCGCGGCCTACCTCGGCAATACCCGCCTGATCGACAACCTGCACCTGAATCTCGACGCCAACTAAGCTCGGGAAATGCCCCGAGGGCTCACCACGGGCCCAGGCTGCGGCGAAATGACATAACTCAATGGCTTTTACCGGCCCGCCGCGAAATAATCCGCGACGGGCCGGTAACGGCTACGCGTTCTCCGTGTCCAAGGCAGCTCAAGCAATCAAGGAAACCTGCAGCGATGGCGTATTACCGTACTCCTCATGATGTCACCGCTCTGCCAGCCTGGCAGGCACTCCAGCAACACCGCGAAGCCATGCAGGATTTCAGCATGCGCGAGGCGTTCAACGCCGACCCGCAACGTTTCAACCAGTTCTCCCTGAGCAGTTGCGGCCTGTTCCTCGACTACTCGAAAAACCTGATCAGCAGCGAGACCCGCGACAAGCTGGTCGGCCTGGCCAATGAAGTGGGCCTGAAGGACGCCATCCAGGCGCTGTTCGCCGGCGAGATCGTCAATGCCTCCGAAGGCCGTCCGGCGCTGCATACCGCGCTGCGCCGGCCAGTGGGCGACAAGCTCAGCGTCAACGGCGTCAACGTGATACCGGAAGTGCACAAGGTGCTCAACCAGGTCACCGAACTGGTCGGCAAGATCCATGACGGCCTGTGGCGCGGCTACAGCGAGAAGCCGATCACCGACGTGGTCAACATCGGTATCGGTGGCTCCTTCCTCGGCCCGGAACTGGTTTCCGAGGCCCTGCTGCCCTATGCCCAGCGCGGCGTGCGCTGCCACTACCTGGCGAACATCGATGGCAGCGAGTTCCATGAGCTGTCGGCCAATATCCGCGCCGAGACCACCCTGTTCATCGTCTCGTCGAAGTCGTTCAACACCCTGGAAACCCTGAAGAACGCCCAGGCCGCCCGCGCCTGGTACCTGGCCCAGGGCGGCTCGGAAGCCGAGCTGTATCGCCACTTCATCGCCGTTTCCAGCAACAAGGCCGCGGCCGTGGCGTTCGGGATCCGCGAAGAGAACATCTTCCCGATGTGGGACTGGGTCGGCGGACGCTACTCGCTGTGGTCGGCCATCGGTCTGCCGATCGCCCTGGCCATTGGCACCGCCAACTTCAAGGAACTGCTGTCCGGTGCCTACACCATGGACCAGCACTTCCAGAACGCCTCGTTCGAACAGAACATGCCGGTGCTGCTGGCCCTGCTCGGTGTCTGGTACGGCAATTTCTGGGGCGCGCAGAGCCACGCGATCCTGCCGTACGACCACTACCTGCGCAACATCACCAAGCACCTGCAGCAGTTGGACATGGAATCCAACGGCAAGCATGTGCGCCAGGATGGCACGCCGGTCAGCCATGACACAGGTCCGGTGATCTGGGGTGGCGTCGGCTGCAACGGCCAGCATGCCTATCACCAGTTGCTGCACCAGGGCACCCAGCTGATCCCGGCAGACTTCATCGTCCCGGTGGTGAGCTTCAACCCGGTCGCCGACCATCACCAGTGGCTGTACGCCAACTGCCTGTCGCAGAGCCAGGCGCTGATGCTCGGCAAGACCCGCGCCGAGGCCGAGGCCGAGCTGCGCGACAAGGGCATGAACGAAGCCGACGTGCAGCGTCTGGCGCCACACAAGGTGATCCCGGGCAACCGTCCGAGCAACACCCTGGTGGTCGAGCGGATCAGCCCGCGGCGTCTCGGCGCGCTGGTGGCGATGTACGAACACAAAGTCTTCGTGCAGAGCGTGATCTGGGGCATCAACGCCTTCGACCAGTGGGGCGTGGAGCTGGGCAAGGAGCTCGGCAAGGGCGTCTACCAGCGCCTGATCGGCGGGATCGAGGAGCCCGTCGAAGACGCCTCGACCCAGGGTCTGATCAACTACTTCCGCGGCCGTCACCGCGGCTGACCCCCGGTCGCTGCCCCCGAACATGGCCGGGGGCAGCGTCTACACTGTCCTGACCCGGCGGCCTTCGAACGTCACGGCGCAGACCGCTTCGCCGTCGATGAGGGCACGCCGTCCAATAATGACAGGACAGGTTGCGTGCCCATGTTCGATATCCGTCAATTCCCCAAAGCCGATGCCGTCAGCCGTGCCGCCGAACTGAGCCAGGGCGACTACGATCGCCTCTATCGTCAATCCATCGAGCAACCCGAGCAGTTCTGGAGCGAGCAGGCGCGCCGCCTGGACTGGATCAGCCCGTGGAGCACGATCCAGGATTGCGACATCCGCACCGGCAAGGCCATCTGGTTCAAGAACGCCAAACTCAACGTCAGCTACAACTGCCTCGACCGTCACCTGGCACAACGCGGCGACCAGCCGGCGATCATCTGGGAAGGCGACGACCCGACCCGCTCCGCCAGCCTCAGCTATCGCCAGGTGCATCAGCAGGTCTGCCGCCTGGCCAACGTCCTCAAGCAGCGCGGGGTGAAGAAAGGCGACCGGGTGTGCATCTACATGCCGATGATTCCTGAAGCCGCCTTCGCCATGCTGGCCTGCGCGCGTATCGGCGCGATCCACTCCGTGGTGTTCGGCGGCTTCTCGCCGGACGCGCTGCGCGACCGCATTCTCGATGCCGACTGCCGTACCGTGATCACCGCCGACGAGGGCGTGCGCGGCGGCAAGACCATCGCCCTCAAGCAGAATGTCGACAAGGCCCTGGCCAGTTGCCCGAATGTCAGCAGCGTGGTGGTGGTCCGGCGTACCGCTGGCAAGGTCGAGTGGAACCCGTCGCGCGACCTCTGGTACCACGAAGCCATTGCCAGCGTCGGCGACGACTGCCCGCCCGAACCCATGGACGCCGAAGACCCGCTGTTCATCCTCTACACCTCCGGCAGCACCGGCAAACCCAAGGGCGTGCTGCACACCACCGCCGGCTACCTGCTACAGGCGACCCTGACCTTCAAGGTGGTGTTCGATTACCGCGATGGCGAGGTGTTCTGGTGCAGCGCCGACGTCGGCTGGGTCACCGGCCACAGCTACATCGTCTACGGCCCCCTGGCCAACGGCGCCACCACGCTGATGTTCGAAGGCGTGCCGAACTATCCGGATGCCTCGCGCTTCTGGCAGGTGGTGGACAAGCACAAGGTCAACATCTTCTACACCGCGCCCACCGCCCTGCGCGCGCTGATGCGCGAAGGCGAAGGGCCTCTGCGGAGCACGTCGCGGCAAAGCCTGCGGCTGCTCGGCAGCGTCGGCGAACCGATCAACCCGGAAGCCTGGGAGTGGTATTTCAACGCAGTGGGCGAGCAGCGCTGCCCCATCGTCGATACCTGGTGGCAGACCGAGACCGGCGGCATCATGCTCACCCCGCTGATCAGCAACCGGCATATCAAGCCGGGCTGCGCGACCCGGCCGATGTTCGGCGTACAACCGATGCTGCTGGACGAAAAGGGCACGCCGATCGAAGGCCCCGGCGCCGGGCTGCTGGTGATCAAGGCCAGTTGGCCGGCGCAGATCCGCAGCGTCTACGGCGATCATCAGCGCATGATCGACACCTACTTCAAGCCTTTCCCCGGTTACTACTTCACCGGCGACGGCGCCCGTCGCGACGAGCAGGGCGACCTGTGGATAACCGGGCGCATCGATGACGTGATCAACGTCTCCGGACACCGTATCGGCACCGCCGAGGTGGAAAGCGCACTGGTCCTGCACGACAGCATCGCCGAAGCCGCGGTGGTGGGTTATCCCCATGACGTCAAGGGCCAGGGCATCTATGCCTTCGTGACGCCGATGAAGGGAGTCGAGCCGGATGACCAGCTCAGACAGGAACTGCTGGCGCTGGTCAGCAAGGAGATCGGCAGCTTCGCCAAGCCCGAACTGATCCAGTGGGCCCCGGCGCTGCCCAAGACCCGCTCGGGCAAGATCATGCGGCGGATTCTGCGCAAGATTGCCTGCAACGAGCTGGACAACCTCGGGGACACCTCGACTCTCGCGGATCCGGGGGTGGTGCAGGGGTTGATCGATAAGCGGCTGAATACCTGATAATGACGGTTCTGCGGCCGCGTTGCGGTCCATAACCCCGTAGGAGCGAGGCTTGCCCGCGAAGGGCCGCAACGCGGCCCCCGACCACTGCATGCAAGGTATCCATGGAAGTCCTACGCCGTCGTATCGAAACCCAACTGATGAGCCTCACCGGCCTTGCCCTCGGCCAGCTCGATCTGGAAAACCCCAAGGGCGACCCCGGCCTGTTCGGCCCGCAAAGCGTCAGTTGGCGAGTCCACGGCGATTTCCCCAGCATGCTGGTCGGCGGGATCAGCGCCCTGCTCCTGCAAGTCCTGCACCCCCTGGCCCTGGCCGGCGTCTGGGACCACTCGAACTTCCGCCAGGACATGCTCGGCCGCCTGCGCCGCACCAGCCAGTTCATCTCCGGCACCACCTTCGGCTCGACCCGTGACGCCGACTGGTTGATCGAGCGGGTCAGAACGATCCACCTCCAGGTCGTCGGCACGACCCCGGATGGCCAGCCCTATGCCGCCAGCGACCCGGACCTGCTGACCTGGGTGCATGTCGCCGAAGTGCGCAGTTTTCTCGCCGCCCACCTGCGTTACCGCAACCCGAACCTCAGCGATACCGCGCAGGACGCCTACTACAACGAGATCGCCCTGATTGCCGAACGCCTCGGTGCGCGCAATGTGCCGCGCTCGCGCCAGGAGGTGGCGGACTACCTGCGGAACATGCGCCCGCAACTGCGCTGCAACGAGCGCAGCCTGGAAGTGGTGCGGGTGCTGCTCGCGGCGCCGGCACCGAGTCGCCTGGCACAACCGGTGGGGAATCTGATGATGCAGGCGGGCATCGGACTGTTGCCGGATTGGGCCGGTGACATGCTCGGGCTTCGACAGAGCGCGATGAAACAGCGAATGCTGGACGTCGGTATGCAATCGGTAGCCCCGGTGCTGCGCTGGGCCATGCGCGATGGCTCGGCGCACCGGGCGCGACGGCGGATGGGGATCGCCTGATGCTGTAAAGGGACCGCTTTGCGGTCCCAATCCTCCCGCCATCTGTGCCACTATGCGCGAGCCCACCGCAGACTCAACGCCAAAACGAACAATACAGAGGACTCGAGCATGCAAGATGTCGTAATCGTCGCCGCCACCCGGACTGCGGTCGGCAGTTTCCAGGGCGCCCTGGCGAATATCCCCGCCGTCGATCTCGGCGCCGCGGTGATCCGCCAACTCCTGGCCCAGACAGGCATCGACGGCGAACTGGTCGATGAAGTGATCCTCGGTCAGGTACTCACCGCCGGCGCCGGGCAGAACCCCGCCCGCCAGGCCGCGATCAAGGCCGGCCTGCCCCACGCGGTACCCGCGATGACCCTGAACAAGGTCTGCGGCTCCGGACTCAAGGCCCTGCACCTGGCGACCCAGGCCATTCGCTGCGGCGACGCCGAGATCATCATCGCCGGCGGCCAGGAGAACATGAGCCTGGCCAACTACGTCATGCCCGGCGCCCGCACCGGCCTGCGCATGGGCCATGCCAGCCTGATCGACAGCATGATCAGCGATGGCCTGTGGGATGCCTTCAACGACTACCACATGGGCATCACCGCGGAGAACCTGGTGGAGAAGTACGGCATCAGCCGCGAAGAACAGGACGCCTTCGCCGCCGCTTCCCAGCAGAAAGCCGCCGCCGCCATCGAAGCACGGCGCTTCGTCGATGAAATCACCCCGATCCTGATTCCGCAGCGCAAGGGTGACCCGATCGCCTTCGCCACCGACGAGCAACCACGGGCCGGTACCACCGCCGAAGCCCTGGGCAAGCTCAAGCCGGCATTCAAGAAAGACGGTACCGTCACCGCTGGCAACGCCTCGTCGCTCAACGACGGCGCCGCGGCGGTGATGCTGATGAGCGCGGCCAAGGCTCAGGAGCTGGATCTGCCGGTACTGGCGCGGATCAAGGCCTACGCCAACGCCGGTGTCGATCCGGCGATCATGGGCATCGGACCGGTCAGCGCCACCCGCCGCTGCCTGGACAAGGCCGGCTGGAGCCTCGACCAGCTCGACCTGATCGAAGCCAACGAAGCCTTCGCCGCCCAGGCCCTGTCGGTGGGCAAGGAACTGGGCTGGGATGCCTCGAAGGTCAACGTCAACGGTGGCGCCATCGCCATCGGCCACCCTATCGGTGCCTCGGGCTGCCGTGTGCTGGTCACCTTGCTGCATGAGATGATCAAGCGCGATGCCAGGAAAGGCCTCGCCACCCTGTGCATCGGCGGCGGTCAGGGCGTGGCCCTGGCGATCGAACGCTGATCGACGCGGGAGGGGCCGGCCTGGCCCCTCCCTGCCACGCAACTGCTAAACTGCACGCCCGCAACCAAGGCCACGTGCATGTCCTCCTTGAATCAGGCGCTGCGCGCCGCCCTCGACTCCCGCCAATCCCTTCTCGCCGAACTGCATGCCCAGGGCACCGATTGCTATCGCCTGTTCCACGGCAGCCAGGAAGGCGCGCCCGGCCTCACCGCCGATCGCTATGGCCCGCAGTTGCTGGTGCAGAGCTTTCACCAGACGCTGGAGCGCGACGCCTTGCTGGACCTGCACGCGACCGTCGAGGCGTTTCTCGGCCAACCGCTGCTGCTGGTCTACAACGACCGTGCGCGGGGCAACAGCCGCGTCGATCGACAGGACGCGGTGTACCAGGCCAGCGAGGCGGCACTGGAGGACATGGTCGGCCACGAGTGGGGCCTCAACTATCGCGTCCGCGGACGCCACGCCGGCCAGGATCCGCTGCTGTTCCTCGACCTGCGCAATGCCCGCGGCTGGGTCAGGCAGCACAGCGCCGGCAAAAGCGTGCTGAACCTGTTCGCCTATACCTGCGGCGTCGGCCTCGCCGCCGCGGCCGGCGGCGCGCGCGAGGTGTGCAACCTGGATTTCGCCGAAGGCAACCTGGCCGTGGGCCGCGAGAACGGCGCGCTCAACCCGCAACTGGTGCCGATGAGCTTCATCCAGTCCGACTACTTCCCGGCGATCCGCCAACTGGCCGGGCTGCCGATCAGCCAGCGGCGCGGGCAGAAACTGCCCTCCTATCCACGCCTGGAGGCCCGCCAGTTCGACCTGGTGTTCCTCGATCCGCCCGCCTGGGCCAAGAGTGCCTTCGGCACCGTGGACCTGCTGCGCGACTACCAGAGCCTGCTCAAACCGGCGCTGCTGAGCACCGCCGAAGACGGCGTGCTGATCTGCAACAACAACCTGGCCAAGGTGGATATGGACGACTGGCGCGAACAGGTGCTGCGCTGCGCCGAGAAGGCAGGGCGCCCGGCGCGTGAATGGCAGGTACTGACACCCGCCGGCGACTTCCCTTCGCAGGACGGCCGTCCACCGCTGAAAACCCTGATATTACATCTCTAGCCCCTGTTCCGGGGGGTTGTCGGCGCTGGCCGACAGCCATCGGAACTCCAGTAACGTGCCATACTCTAAGCGTCCCGCTCTCTTCACGCAGATGCCGCACATGCCCAAAGGATTGACTCGCGCCATAGGCGCCTTGCTGGTTGCACTGGCCCTGTACAGCCTTCTCGGCTTCCTCATTCTCCCCGGCGTCGCCCTTCGAATTGCCAACCAGCAGCTGGCGCAATACGCCACCGTCCCGGCGCAGGTGCAACGCATTGAACTCAATCCGTTCAGCCTGGAACTCAGCGTCTGGGGTCTGCAGATTGGCGAACCTGGCAAAGAGCAGATCGGTTTCGAAAAGCTCTACGCCAACCTGCAACTGGACAGCCTGTGGACCGGCGCCCTGCACCTGGAGCAGGTCGAACTGGTGAAACCGCGCACCGAGCTGCTGTTCGCCAAGGACGGGACCTTCAACCTGGCCCAGCTGTTCAAGCTGCCAGCCAGCGAACCCAAGCCCGAAGAACCGGCCGGCGAGCCGTTCCCGCTGCGCATCGGCAGCATCCAGCTCAAGGATGGCTACCTGCACTTCGAGGATGCCCGCCCCAGCGAGCCGATCGAATTCCTCTACGACGCGATGAACCTGGAGCTGAAGAACCTCAGCACCCTGCCCGACGACAACACCGACCTGACCCTGGTCGCCAGCGGCCCCAATGGCGGGCATATCGACTGGAAAGGCAGCTTCAGCCTGTCGCCGATCGCCTCGAAAGGCTCGCTGAAGGTCAGCGATGCCAAGCTGAAAGCGTTCTGGCCCTACGTCCGCGATGCAGTGCCACTGGTGCTGGAGGACGGCACCTACAACCTGCAGAGTGACTACAACTTCAGCCTCGGCGAACGCACCGAACTGCTGCTGGAGAACACCGCATTGAGCGTGTCGTCCTTCGCCATCAAGGCGCCGGATGGTCGCCCACTGGTGCGCCTGGCCAAGCTCGATGTCAGCGAGACCTCCATCGACCTGGCCAAGCAACTGGTCAGCGTTGGCAAGATCCGCAGCGAGAAGCTGGAAACCTGGGCCGCCCTGGAGTCCGACGGACAGCTGGACTGGCAGAAGCTTTTCGCCAGCCAGCCGCCCAAGACCACAACGAAGGAAAAAGCCGAGCCAGCCACCGCCGAGCCGACCGAGAAACAGCAGGCCGTCGAGGACAAGCCCTGGCAGGTGCTGCTTAAAGACACCCAGGTGCGCAATTACCAGGTCCATCTGGCCGATCGCACGCAGAAGGAGCCGGTCACCCTGGAGGTCGGCCCGCTGAACGCCGACCTGCAGAATTTCGACAGCCTGAACAAGTCGCCCTTCACCCTGAAGCTCGACAGCGGCATCGGCAAACAGGGCAAGCTGCAGGCCTCGGGCGAGGTCAATCTGGCGCCGGTATCAGCCAGACTGAAAGTGAGCACCCAGGACATCGACCTGCGTATCGCCCAGGCCTATATCAGCCCGTTCATCCGCCTCGAACTGCGCAGCGGCATGCTCGGCAGCGATCTCGATGTCGACCTGAAGAGCACCGAACCGCTGGCCTTCAGCGTCGCGGGCAAGGCCCGGGTCAACCAGTTGCACACCCTCGACACCATCAAGGACCGAGACTTCGTCAAATGGCAGCAGCTCGATCTGGACGGCGTCGAGTACCGTCACGGCGATGCGCTGAGCATCGCCAGGGTCAGTCTGCAACAGCCCTACGCGCGCTTCATGATCAACGAAGACCGCACCACCAACGTCGACGACCTGCTGATCCCGCAACCCGCGGACAACAGCGCCAAGGTCCAGGCCAAGGCCACGCCGGGTAACGACAAGCCGCTGGGTATCCACATCGGTCAGATCGATATCAACGACGGCTCGGCCAACTTCGCCGACCTGACCCTGACCCCGAACTTCGCCACGGCCGTCCAGCAACTGAACGGCCAGATCGGCACCATCGACAACCGCCAGCCGAAGCCGGCCAAGGTGGATATCAAGGGCAAGGTCGACCGCTATGCGCCGGTGACCATCAAGGGTGCGCTCAACCCCTTCAACCCGCTGGCCAGCCTGGATATCGCCACCGTCTTCCGCCGCGTCGAACTGACCACCCTGACCCCCTATTCCGGCAAGTTCGCCGGTTTCCGCATCCGCAAGGGCCGACTCAACCTGGACCTGCACTACATGATCACCAACGGCCAGCTCAAGGCCGAGAACAAGGTGGTGGTGGAACAGCTGCAACTGGGCGAGAAAGTCGACAGCCCCGACGCCGTGGACCTGCCGATCCGCCTGGCGGTGGCCCTGCTCAAGGACACCGAGGGCAAGATCTCCATCGAACTGCCGGTCAGCGGCGACCTCAACAATCCGCAGTTCAGTGTGATGCCGATCGTCTGGCAGACCCTGCGCAATCTGGTACTGCGCGCGGCCCAGGCACCGTTCAAGTTCATCGGCGGGTTGATTGCCGGCGGCGGCGCGGAAGACCTGGGCAACGTGGCCTTCGCCGCAGGCTCCAGTGACCTGACCGCGGATGCCCAGGGCGCCCTCGACAAGCTCGCGGCGGCGCTGAAGGAGCGCCCGGCCCTGCGCCTGGAAATCGAAGGCACCAGCGCCCAGAGCAGCGACGGCCCGCTGATTGCCCAGCAACGCCTGGAGCGCGAATACCAGAGTACCTACTACAAGATCCTCCAGCGCCGCGGCGACAAGGTGCCGGCGCAGGCGTCCCTGTTGCAGGTGCCGGAAGACGACAAGCCGGCCATGCTCGAGGGCATCTACCGCACCCGCCTGAAACAGCAGCCGCCGCAGGAATGGGAACAGCTGGACACCAAGCAGCGCGTCACCAACCTGCGTGACGCGGTGCTCAAGACCTGGGCGGAAAGCAGCGTGCTCCTGCGCCAGCTGGGCCAGGCGCGGGCCAGCAGCATCAAGGACTACCTGGTGGACAAGGGCCAGCTCGGCGATGATCGGGTGTACTTCGTCGATGCCAGCCTTGGCCAGGCCGAGTCCGATGGCCGGGTGATTTCCCCCTTGCACCTGGACGCCGAATGACTGTATCGGCAAAAAGGTGAGCCCCGGCACATGGCCGGGGCTCGGGTCGCCCAAGTCCTTTTGGGCTGTCGCATGAACCGTCAGGATCAGCGAGCGGGACAATCCATCAGTTGGTTTTCAGGCCATCAGCCGAAACGGCCTGAACACCTTTGATTTTCTTGGCAATGGCCACCGCCATGTCTTTCTGCGATTCGGTCACGGCCATGTCGGAAGACAGGGACACCACACCCTTGTTGGTTTCGACCTTGATGTCGGTCCCGGGAATGCCTTTCTCGGTAACCAGATCAGCTTTGACCTTGGTGGTGATCCAGGTATCGGAAGTGGCTTCCTTCGCCTTGGTCATTTCACCGGCCGCGAGGGTCAGTGGAGCCTGGGCGGGTTGTTGAGCGAGCGCTACGTTGGCCATGGTCAGGGTCAGCGCGGTAGCGGTGGCAGCAGCAATAGCGAACTTCTTCATACGAGACACTCCTGTTTTTCGAAAAGTCTGCGCCGAGGTTCCTGGCAGCAGGTGTAACAGGGATATTGCGAAGGCTGTGCCAGTTTCTCTAAGAAAATAATTCCTTTAAAAACAATAAGTTATAGGAGTTCAAAATTCGTCTGATCGTGCATTTTGCAAGTTACCGCTTCGCGGCGCTTGCAAGATGCAAGTCGTCACATCAATTCGCGCGCATAAAAAAAGGATCCCGAAGGATCCTTTCTTTCAACGCTGAGGGCTGGAAATCAGACGCCCGAAGCCTTGGCTGCGGCAACGTCCTTGATCGACAGCTTGATACGGCCGCGGTTGTCCACGTCCAGTACCAGTACTTCGACTTCCTGACCTTCCTTCAGCACGTCGGTGACTTTCTCGACGCGGGAATCGCTCAGCATCGAGATGTGCACCAGACCGTCCTTGCCCGGCAGGATGTTGACGAACGCACCGAAGTCGACGATGCGCTCGACCTTGCCGACGTAGATCTTGCCGATCTCGGCCTCGGCGGTGATGCCCAGGACACGCTGGCGAGCAGCTTCAGCGGCTTCCTTGGTTTCGCCGAAGATCTTGATCGAGCCATCGTCTTCGATGTCGATCGAGGCCTTGGTTTCTTCGCAGATGGCACGGATGGTCGCGCCGCCCTTGCCGATGACGTCACGGATCTTGTCGGTGTCGATCTTCATCGCGATCATGGTCGGCGCGTTGGCCGACAGCTCGCTGCGGGACTGCGAAATGACCTGGTTCATCTGGCCGAGGATGTTCAGGCGCGCTTCCAGGGCCTGGCCCAGGGCGATTTCCATGATCTCTTCGGTGATACCGTTGATCTTGATGTCCATCTGCAGCGCGGTAACACCCTTGGCGGTACCGGCTACCTTGAAGTCCATGTCGCCCAGGTGGTCTTCGTCACCGAGGATGTCGGTCAGGATCGCGAACTTCTCGCCTTCCTTGACCAGACCCATGGCGATACCGGCAACCGGCGCCTTCATCGGCACACCGGCGTCCATCAGGGCCAGGGAAGCACCGCAGACCGAAGCCATGGAGCTGGAACCGTTGGATTCGGTGATTTCCGATACGACGCGAACGGTGTACGGGAATTCGTCGGAGGTCGGCAGCATGGCCTGAACGGCACGACGAGCCAGACGGCCGTGGCCGATTTCACGACGACCGGCACCACCCATGCGACCACACTCGCCCACCGAGAACGGCGGGAAGTTGTAGTGCAGCATGAAGGAGTCTTTCTTCTCGCCTTCCAGGGTGTCCAGCAGCTGTGCATCACGCGCGGTACCCAGGGTCGCGACGACCAGGGCCTGGGTTTCGCCACGGGTGAACAGCGACGAACCGTGGGTCTTCGGCAGCACGCCGACTTCGACACGCAGCGGACGCACGGTCTTGGTGTCGCGGCCGTCGATACGTGGCTTGCCGTTGACGATGTTCTCGCGAACGGTGCGGTATTCGATTTCGCCGAAGATGTCCTTCACTTCACCCGCGGAAGGCTGGCCTTCCTCGCCGGAGAACTTGGCGATCGCCAGGTCGCGCAGCTCGCCCAGGCGGGCATAGCGGTCAGCCTTGACGGTGATGGTGTAGGCCTGGGAAACGGCTTCGCCGACTTCGGCGCGGACTGCATTCAGCAGTTCGGTGTTGGCGGCGGCGGCTTTCCAGTCCCAGGTCGGCTTGGCGGCTTCGGCGGCGAATTCCTTGACGGCCTGGATCACGGCCTGGAACTCGTCGTGAGCGAACAGTACGGCGCCCAGCATCTGGTCTTCGGTCAGTTCCTTGGCTTCGGACTCAACCATCAGCACGGCGTCGGAAGTACCGGCAACCACCATGTCCAGGCTGGAGGCAGCCAGTTGCTCGTAGGTCGGGTTCAGCAGGTAGCCGGTGCTTTCATGGAAAGCGACGCGGGCGGCGCCGATCGGGCCTTCGAACGGAATGCCGGAGATGGCCAGGGCAGCCGAGGTACCGATCATCGCAGCGATGTCCGGATCGGTCTTCTTGCTGGTGGAGACGACGGTGCAGACAACCTGCACTTCGTTCATGAAACCTTCAGGGAACAGCGGACGGATCGGACGGTCGATCAGGCGCGAGGTCAGGGTCTCTTTCTCGGAAGGACGGCCTTCACGCTTGAAGAAGCCACCAGGAATCTTGCCGGCGGCGTAGGTCTTCTCCTGGTAGTGCACGGACAGCGGGAAGAAGCCCTTGCCCGGATCGGCCTGCTTGGCACCGACGACGGTGACCAGCACGGTGACGTCATTGTCGACGGTGACCAGCACGGCACCGGACGCCTGACGGGCAATGCGGCCCGTCTCGAGAGTAACGGTCGACTGACCGAACTGGAATTTCTTGATTACCGGGTTCACGGTTTCCTACCTTTTTCAGTTTGTCTTGGGGGGAACTGGTTTCTTGCGAATTCTTGGGCAGAACGGGGAATCGGCCCCATTGACCGTCCAGATAAAACTAGAGGTTGGGAGCCTGCCCTGCCCTTGCGGTAAACCGCCGGGACGAGACAGACAACCAACCTCATAGATACGCGCGGCGTGCTCGTTGGCCGTGGAAGCATAGCCCCCGGCCAAAGACTGCAGCACGCCGTGCACACCACTGGTCGGGCCGCTATTAGCGACGCAGACCCAGACGACCGATCAGGGCGCTGTAACGGGTGGTGTCTTTACCTTTCAGGTAGTCCAGCAGCTTGCGGCGCTGGTTTACCATGCGGATCAGACCACGACGGGAGTGGTGGTCCTTGCCGTTGGCCTTGAAGTGGCCTTGCAGCTTGTTGATGTTGGCGGTCAGCAGGGCAACCTGCACTTCCGGGCTACCGGTGTCACCGGCGGCTTGTTGGTAGTCGGCAACGATCTGAGCTTTTTCTTCGACGCTGAGTGCCATCTGGCTATCTCCAAATCAAGGGAAACCCGAGGGTTTCCAACAGGCCAGGGACAAGTCCCCGTATTAAGTGAAATGAGGTGTGACCATGCCTGTTGACAGCCACCCTCGTATCCGCCCGCCACGAGCCGAAGCCCGGGACTGACGGTTTCGATCATTCCGACCGAATCAGTCGACGCGGCGCGATGCGCCCGTCTTCGCTCACCTCACCGATACCGATGAAGCGACCGTTGTGATCCTGTACACGGACCATGCCGAATTTCGGCGCGTCCGGCGAACGTACCGGCTGACCATGCAACCAGTAGAAAGCACTGTGTTCGGAGAACTGCAGCAATGGCCAGTCCTGCAGACCGCTGTCGGACGGCATCAGGAAGCGATCGATCGCTTCGTTGCCACCTTCGGCGTGAGCCTGCTCGAGTTCTTCGAGCGTCACGGTCTGGGCCAGTTCGAACGGTCCGGCCTGGGTACGGCGCAGTTCGGCAACGTAAGCGCCACAGCCGAGAGCCTCGCCGATATCCTCGACCAGGGTGCGGATGTAGGTGCCTTTGCTGCAACCAACCGACAGGCGAACCCGAGTGCCTTCGCACTCCAGCAGTTCCAAGCGGCCAATAGTAACAGAACGCGCTTCACGCTCCACTACTTCCCCTGCACGCGCGAGCTTGTACAGCGGCTGGCCATCACGCTTGAGCGCCGAGTACATCGGCGGTATCTGACTGATTTCACCACGAAAACGTGGCAGAACCGCTTCGATGTCGGCACGACCAACGGTCACTTCGCGGGTCTGCAGGATCTCGCCTTCGGCGTCCGCGGTGCTGGTGGTCTGGCCCAGCTGCATGACGGTCTCGTAGCCCTTGTCGGAATCGAGCAGGTACTGCGAGAACTTGGTGGCCTCGCCGAAGCACAGCGGCAAAACGCCGCTAGCCAGCGGATCGAGACTGCCGGTGTGTCCGGCCTTCTCGGCATTGAGCAGCCAGCGAACCTTCTGCAACGCGGCGTTGGAGGTGAACCCCAATGGCTTGTCGAGGAGGATGATGCCGCTGACATCACGGCGGATGCGTTTGACCTGGGCCACCGGTTACTCCTTGTCGCTGTCCGGAGCGTCGGCGCTCTGGTGCAGGCTGTCCTCGGCAACGGCGCGTTCGATCAGCGCCGACAGGTGAGCACCACGGCTGACGCTCTCATCGTAGTGGAAATGCAGTTGCGGCACGCTGCGCAGCTTCATTTCACGACCGAGCTGCATGCGCAGGAAACCGGCTGCGGAGTTGAGGACTTTCAGGCTTTGCTGGATCTCGTCGCCACCTTCCTGGCCCATGACGGTGATGAACACCTTGGCATGGCCGACATCGCGGCTGACATCGACGGCGGTGATGGTCACCAGGCCGACACGCGGATCTTTCACTTCACGACGGATCAGCTGGGCCAGCTCGCGCTGCATCTGATCGCCGATACGTTGGGTACGGCTATATTCTTTTGCCATGTCTTGCTACCTGTAACTAAAGCGGCAAACGCCCGGCCAGGCTTTCAGCCGGACCGGGCGTTGCGTTCAGAGCGACTGCCGGAATACTCCAGTGTCGCTTCCAAGCTCGCGGATCAGAGCGTACGAGCCACTTGGACTTTCTCGAAGACCTCGATCTTGTCGCCGATCTTGACGTCGTTGTAGCTCTTGACGCCAATACCGCACTCCATGCCGTTGCGGACTTCGGAGGCGTCGTCCTTGAAGCGACGCAGCGATTCCAGCTCGCCCTCGAAGATAACCACGTCTTCGCGCAGTACACGGATCGGACGGTTACGGTAGACCGTACCCTCCACGACCATGCAACCGGCGATGGCGCCGAACTTCGGCGAACGGAACACGTCACGCACTTCGGCGATACCCAGGATGTTCTCGCGAACATCGCTGCCGAGCATGCCGGTCAGGGCCTTCTTGACGTCTTCGATGATGTCGTAGATCACGTTGTAGTAACGCATATCCAGACCTTCCTGCTCGACGATCTTGCGCGCGCCGGCATCGGCACGCACGTTGAAGCCGAACAGGACCGCATTCGAAGCCAGCGCCAGGTTGGCATCGCTCTCGGTGATACCACCGACACCGCCGGCGACCACACGAACCTGCACTTCGTCGTTGCCCAGGCCACCCAGGGAACCTTGCAAGGCTTCGAGAGAACCACGCACGTCGGCCTTGAGGACGATGTTGAGGGTCTTCTTCTCTTCCTGGCCCATGCTTTCGAAGATGTTTTCAAGCTTGCCGGCGTGAGCGCGAGCCAGTTTGACTTCGCGGAACTTGCCTTGACGGAACAGGGCGACTTCACGCGCCTTCTTCTCGTCAGCGACAACGCTCAGCTCGTCACCCGCATCCGGAGTGCCGTCCAGACCGAGGATCTCGACCGGGATCGACGGACCGGCTTCCTTCACAGGCTTGCCGTTCTCGTCGAGCATGGCGCGGACGCGGCCATAGTTGGAACCGCAGAGGACCATGTCGCCCTGACGCAGGGTACCGTCCTGAACCAGCACGGTAGCGACCGGGCCACGGCCCTTGTCCAGACGCGACTCGACCACGACGCCACGACCTGGAGCGGTCGGCATCGCCTGCAGCTCGAGGATCTCGGCCTGCAGCAGAACCGCTTCGAGCAGTTCGTCGACACCGGTACCCATCTTCGCCGAAACCTTGACGAACGGAGTGTCGCCACCCCAGTCCTCGGAAGTCACGCCGTGGACCGACAGTTCGTTACGAATGCGATCGAGGTCGGCACCCGGCTTGTCGATCTTGTTCACCGCGACCACCAGCGGCACACCAGCAGCCTGGGCGTGCTGGACGGCTTCGACGGTCTGCGGCATCACGCCGTCGTCCGCCGCGACCACCAGGATCACGATGTCAGTGGCCTTGGCACCACGAGCACGCATGGCGGTAAACGCGGCGTGACCCGGGGTATCGAGGAAGGTGACCATGCCGCGGTCGGTTTCCACATGGTAGGCGCCGATGTGCTGGGTGATACCACCGGCTTCGCCAGCGGCAACCTTGGCACGACGGATGTAGTCGAGCAGCGAGGTCTTGCCGTGGTCGACGTGACCCATGACGGTCACCACCGGCGCACGGGATACGCTCTCGCCTTCGAACTTCAGCGATTCGGCCAGGGAATCTTCCAGGGCGGTGTCGCTGATCAGGGTGACCTTGTGACCCAGCTCTTCGGCGACCAGTTGAGCGGTCTCCTGGTCGAGCACCTGGTTGATGGTCACCGGAGTGCCCAGCTTGAACATGAACTTGACGACTTCAGCGGCCTTGACCGACATCTGTTGCGCCAGTTCGGAAACGGTAATGGTCTCGCCGATGGTCACGTCGCGGATAACCGGACCGGTCGGGTTCTGGAAACCATGCGCGTTGCGCTTCTTCGGCTTGGACTTGCCACCACGACCGCCACGACGGAAGCCATCGCTTTCTTCGTCGGTGGTACGTGGAGCGGCACGCGGAGTCGGAGCTTTCTCTTTCTCCTTGACCTTCACCGAAACACGAGGCGCTTCGTTGCGACGCTCGCCACCGCGACGCTCGTCGTCACGGGCACGATCGTTGCGACGAGCGTCGTCCTTCTTGCGCTCGGCAGCCGGAGCAGGCGCCGCAGCGGCCTCCACGGCGGCAGGAGCCGGGGCCGGGGCCGCTGGCTGGGCCACCGGCGCGGCGGTAGCAGTAGCCTTCTCGGCGGCAGCCTGACGACGTGCTTCTTCGTCGGCGCGCTGACGCGCTTCGGCTTCGCTCTTCTCGCGCGCGGCGTTTTCAACAGCGCGACGCTCTTCCAGCTCACGCTTCTGCTCAGCCTGAATCTCTTCAGGGCTGCGCTGGACGAAAACCTTCTTCTTGCGTACTTCTACGCTGATGCTCTTGCTGCCGGCAACACGCAGGGTGCTGGTGGTCTTGCGCTGCAAGGTGATCTTGCGCGGTTCTTCCACTTTCGCCTTGTGGCTGCTCTTCAAATGGGTCAGCAGAGCCTGCTTTTCACTATCGCTCACCAGCTGACCGGCGTCGGTGTGCGGCAGACCTGCCTCACGCATCTGCTGCAGCAGGCGCTCTACCGGTGCAGCGACCTCTTGGGCCAGTTCTTTCACCGTGACTTGCGTCATGCACTTCTCTCCTCAGGCCAGCCTGCTTACTCGAACCAATGGGCTCGGGCGGCCATGATCAACTTGCCGGCACGCTCTTCGTCGATGCCGTCGATGTCGAGCAGATCGTCAATCGACTGCTCGGCCAGGTCTTCGCGGTTAACCACGCCGCGCACCGCCAGTTCCGCAGCCAGGTCCTTGTCCATACCCTCAAGCGAGAGCAGGTCTTCGGCCGGGTGGGCGTCTGCCAGTTTTTCCTCGGTAGCGATGGCTTTGGTCAACAGGCGGTCCTTGGCACGAGCACGCAGCTCGTTGACGATTTCCTCGTCGAAGCCATCGATGTTGAGCATTTCTTCCAGCGGTACGTAGGCAATTTCTTCGAGGCTGGTGAAGCCCTCGTCGACCAGCACCTGGGCCAGTTCTTCGTCGACTTCCAGCTCTTCGATGAAGTTGCGCAGGATGTCGCCGGTTTCTGCTTGCTGCTTGGCCTGGATGTCCGACTCGGTCATGACGTTCAGGGTCCAGCCGGTGAGCTGACTCGCCAGGCGCACGTTCTGACCACCACGGCCGATGGCCTGGGCCAGGTTGTCGGCGGCCACGGCGATATCCATCGCGTGGGCGTCTTCGTCAACGATGATCGCCGCCACTTCGGCTGGCGACATGGCGTTGATGACGAACTGTGCCGGGTTGTCGTCCCACAGCACGATGTCGACGCGCTCGCCACCCAGTTCCCCGGACACCGCCTGGACGCGCGAGCCGCGCATGCCGATGCAGGCGCCTTGCGGGTCGATACGCTTGTCCTTGGAACGCACGGCGATCTTGGCGCGCGAACCCGGATCACGGGACGCGGCCATCACTTCGATGAGGCCTTCGGCGATTTCCGGCACTTCGATGCGGAACAGTTCGATCAGCATCTGTGGCGCGGTACGCGACAGGATCAGCTGCGGACCGCGGTTCTCGGTGCGGATTTCCTTGAGCAGCGCACGAACACGCACGCCGACGCGGAAAGTTTCGCGGGAAATGATGTCTTCACGGGCCAGCAGCGCTTCGGCGTTGTTGCCCAGGTCAACGATGACGTTGTCACGAGTGACCTTCTTCACGGTGCCGGAGATGATCTCACCCAGACGCTCGCGGTAGGCATCGACCACCTGTGCGCGCTCGGCCTCGCGAACTTTCTGCACGATGACCTGCTTGGCGGTCTGCGCGGCGATGCGGCCGAACTCGATGGACTCGATCTTCTCTTCGATGATCTCGCCAGCAACGGCGCCCGGCTTCTTGGCCTGGGCCTGGTCTACCGCCAGCTCGATCGCCGGATCGTCCAGATCTTCGTCTTCGACCACGGTCCAGCGACGGAAAGTTTCGTAGTTACCGGTGTGGCGGTTGATTTCCACACGCAGGTCCACTTCGTCTTCAAAACGTTTCTTGGTTGCAGTGGCCAGGGCCACTTCCAGCGCTTCGAAAATCACGCCAGCCGGTACGCCCTTTTCATTGGATACCGACTCAACAACCAGCAGTACTTCTTTGCTCATCGTACGCCTCGCCTTTCGCAAGCCATTGGAACCGCGTCAACCGCGGCTCCGGCATGTCTCAGTCAAAACTGGGAATAATGTTGGCCTTGTCGATCGAGTCGATTGGCAACAGGAATTCGTGATTGTCCACCTGGATCACCACGTCCTGTTCCTCCACACCACGGATCAGGCCTTGAAAGTTACGACGACCTTCGAAGGGCGTACGCAGCTTGATCTTCACTTGTTCACCGGCATGCGAAGCGAACTGTTCAAGAGTGAACAGCGGGCGATCCATACCAGGAGAGGAGACTTCAAGGGTGTATTCGGTGCTGATGGGATCTTCAACGTCCAGAATACCGCTGACCTGGCGACTGACGATTTCGCAATCGTCCACCAGAATGCCGTCCTCTTTGTCGATATAGATACGCAGTACCGAATGCTTGCCCTGAGAGATGAACTCGATCCCCCAGCATTGATAGCCAAGCGCTTCGACCACCGGGGCCAACAAGGCCTGCAACTGTTCTAGCTTGCTCGACACCTGAACCCCCTCGTGCATGCTGTGCAAATAAAAAATGGGCAAGCGCCCATCCATGAAATACGCCGCTGAATATCGGCGCTGAGAACTGTTTAGCTAACAAAAAGCCCCTGAAAAGGGGCTACGCTAAAACTGGTTGCGGGGGCTGGATTTGAACCAACGACCTTCGGGTTATGAGCCCGACGAGCTACCAGACTGCTCCACCCCGCGACAAAGCTGGGGCGAAAGTATACGACCGAACCCTCTGGAGGGTCAATCAACCTCCACCTGCAAGAAAGCCCGCGATTGCGGGCTCTCATGCTTCAAATGGTACCGAGAAGGGGACTCGAACCCCTACACCCTATGGGCACAACCACCTCAAGGTTGCGTGTCTACCAATTCCACCACCTCGGCAATACTACTTTGAAACCCGTTACTTCTGCTCTGGAACCTGAGGAACATCACCATTGTTGCCGGCTTCGTTCTTCTGCTCCTGGAGCACCGGTACATCATCTGTTGCCGGTTTGTTCTGCTTCACTTCCAGTACCGCTGGATCTGGCAACCCTACTTGAGTCAGCTCGTGAGCTTTCTCCTTAGCAAAGTATCCTAACCCAAGAGCAGTTAAGAAGAAAGAGGCAGCTAGTATAGCAGTAACTTTACTCAGAAAGGTAGCGGAACCTTGGCTTCCGAACACAGTATTTGAAGCACCTGCGCCGAAAGATGCACCTGCTTCCGCACCTTTACCCTGTTGCAGCAGAACCAGCACTACCAAACCCAGTGCGCCCAACAGATGAAGAACGACAATAACTGTTTCCAGCATTTTTCAGTTTCCTGCGGCGCGACAAATTGCACCGAATTCGTCTGCGTTCAGGGACGCTCCACCAATGAGCCCCCCATCGATATCCGGCATGCCGAACAGCTCAGCCGCATTGGCCGCCTTCACGCTGCCGCCGTATAGAAGCCGCGTATTCTGCGCAACTTCTGCATCCTGTGCCGCCAACTGCTCGCGAATGGCTTTATGCACATCCTGCGCTTGTTGCGGCGTGGCCGTGAGGCCGGTGCCGATGGCCCATACAGGCTCATAGGCGATAATCGCGTCGGCAAATGCCTTGATACCCAACTGGCCGATGATGCTATCCAGTTGACGCCCTACTACTTCGAGCGTTTTGCCCGCCTCGCGCTCCTCCAGGGTCTCCCCTACACAGAACACCGGCTTCAGACCACACGCCTGGGCCGCGGCGAACTTTAGAATCAGGGTCGAGTCCTGCTCACCCAAAATCTGACGTCGCTCCGAATGCCCGATCAACACCAGTTCGCAACCGGCATCGACCAACTGACTCGGTGCCACTTCTCCGGTCAGAGCCCCTTGCTGGGGCTCCACCGCAGAGTTCTGCGCACCCGTGGCAATCGACTTGCCTTCAAGCCCTTCAATCACCTGAGTGATGAACAGGCTGGGCGGAAACACCGCGACATCAACACCGCTTGGCAGAGCCTGATCGCTCAGGCCCTTGATCAGCTCAGCGACGCTGGCGCGGGTACCGTGCATTTTCCAGTTACCAGCTACCATAGGGCGACGCATGCTGTACCTCGTCGGTCAAAGTGGGCGCAGATGTTACCCAACCCGATCACTACTGGCAAGCGCAAATCAGACGCAAACTTCACTTACCAGTTTTGCCAGGGCTTCGGCGTGCCCGCGGACCTGATTTTCGTCGTCGCCCTCGACCATGACACGCACCAACGGCTCTGTTCCGGACTTGCGCAGCAAGACCCGACCACGACCCGCCATTTCCTCGGTGACGCGCTCACAGGCCTCCTTGACCGCCGGGTGCACCAGCGGATCGACCTTGCTCGCACCGAAGCGCACGTTGATCAACACCTGCGGGCACTTGCGCACGGCCTGGCGCGCCTGGGCCAGGGTCTCGCCACGACGCTTGAGGGCCATAAGCACCTGCAGCGCGGCGATGATCGCATCGCCCGTGGTGGTGTGGTTGCAGCACACCACATGCCCGGAGTTCTCGCCGCCGACAACCCATTCGCGCTCCAGGAGCTCGGCCATGACGTAACGATCACCGACCTTGGCACGCACGAACGGAATATCCAGGTCCTTCAGCGCCAGTTCCAGACCGAGGTTGCTCATCAGGGTCCCGACCACGCCACCCTGGAGCTTGCCGCGCTCATGCAGGTCGCGGGCGATGATGAACAACAGTTCGTCGCCGTCGACGATAGCGCCGGTATGGTCGACCATCAGCACCCGGTCGCCGTCACCATCGAAGGCGATGCCCAGGTCGGCATGTCCGACCAGCACCGCCGCCTGCAGCGATTCGATGTGCGTCGAGCCACAGTTTTCGTTGATGTTCAGGCCATCAGGTTGAGCCGACAGGACCGTGACATCGGCACCCAGCTCACGGAATACGCTCGGCGCCACCTTATAGGTCGCGCCGTGGGCGCAGTCGATCGCCAGCTTCAGGCCGGAGAAATCGGTGCTGCTCGGCACACTGCTCTTGCAGAACTCGATGTAGCGGCCCGCGGCATCGTTGATCCGCGACACCTTGCCCAGTTGGCTCGACTCGACGACGGTCATCGGCTGATCGAGCAACTCCTCGATCATCAGTTCCACGTCGTCAGGCAGCTTGGTGCCCTGACCGGAAAAGAACTTGATGCCGTTGTCATCATGCGGGTTGTGCGAGGCGCTGATCACGATGCCGGCTTCGGCATGGAAGGTGCGCGTCAGGTAGGCGATGGCCGGCGTCGGCATCGGCCCGAGCAGCAGTACATCGGCACCCGCGGCGGACAGCCCCGCTTCCAGCGCCGACTCGAACATGTACCCGGAAATCCGGGTGTCCTTGCCTACCAATACACGGCAGTGCCCCTGCTTGCGGAAGGCCATCCCCGCGGCCCAGCCAAGCTTGAGCATGAAATCCGGCGTGATCGGGTATTCCCCGACACGGCCACGAATGCCGTCGGTACCAAAATATTTTCTGCTCATAAATGCTCCGTCACTCTTTATTCGGCGGCTTGTACCGCGGCAATCATCCGTACGACGTCGATGGTTTCAGCGACGTCATGGACGCGAAGAATGCTCGCACCCTTGGTCATTGCCAGAGCAGCCAGCGCCAGACTGCCGTACAACCGCTCGTTTACAGCCCGATTGAGAGTCAGGCCGATCATGCTCTTGCGCGAAACACCCACCAGCAGTGGGCGCCCCAGGCGCTGCAAGCTGTCCATATGTTTGAACAGGCTGAGATTATGCTCCAGGGTTTTGGCAAAACCGAAACCTGGATCAAGAATTATGCGCTCAGCCTCGATTCCGACCGCCGCGCAGGCAGCCATGCGCTCTTCAAGATAATCCCCGACCTCGCGGGCAACATCCTCGTAATGCGGGTCGTCCTGCATGTTGCCGGGCTCCCCACGCATGTGCATCAGGCACACCGGCAGGCCGGTCGCCGCCGCGGCATCCAGCGCGCCATCGCGCGACAGGGAACGGACGTCGTTGATCAGGCCCGCCCCCAGGCGCGCGGATTCACGAATCACTGCTGGAGTCGAGGTATCCACCGAGATGACCACGTCCAGCTCGCGATTCAGCGCCTCGACGATGGGCGCGACACGCTCCAGCTCTTCCAGCGCGGTGACGACACGAGCACCAGGCCGGGTCGACTCGCCACCGACATCGATCAGCGTGGCGCCCGCCGCGACCATCTGCTCGGCATGGCGCAGTGCGGAATCACGCTGGGTGAAACGACCGCCATCGGAGAAGGAATCCGGGGTGATGTTGAGGATACCCATGACATGGGTACGCGAAAGGTCAAGAACCCGGTTGCCGCAAGGCAACCGGGTCGGGTATTGCTGTGAGGTCATGTCAGCCCTTAGTGTTGCGCAGCCGGACCACCGATAGGGGATTCAGGGCGGTCACCCTGGGACGCAGCGGTGCCCGAGGTACCGGAATCGTTATCCCAGTCGCGCGGCTCACGCGGAGTACGACCCGCCATGATGTCGTCGATCTGCTCGGCATCAATGGTTTCGTACTTCATCAGGGCATCCGCCATGGCGTCGAGCTTGTCACGGTTTTCCGTGAGAATCTGCTTGGCGGTGGCATAGCACTGGTCGATGATGCTGCGCACCTCGGAGTCGATAAGCTTGGCAGTCTCGCCGGACACATTGGTGTGCTGCGAACCGGAACCACGCCCCAGGAACACCTCGCCCTCTTCCTCGGCGTACATCAACGGGCCGAGTTTTTCCGAAAGCCCCCACTTGGTCACCATGTTTCGCGCAATCTGACTGGCACGCATGATGTCGTTGGAAGCGCCGGTGGTCACGCCATCGAAGCCCAGGGTCATTTCTTCGGCGATACGACCGCCATACAAAGAACAGATCTGGCTGATCAAGGCGCGCTTGGACAGGCTGTAGCGATCTTCTTCCGGCAGGAACATGGTCACGCCCAGCGCGCGACCGCGCGGGATGATCGACACCTTGTACACCGGATCATGCTCTGGAACGACGCGACCGACGATGGCGTGACCCGCCTCGTGGTACGCGGTGTTCTGTTTCTCTTTCTCCGACATGACCATGGTCTTGCGCTCGGCGCCCATCATGATCTTGTCCTTGGCCAGTTCGAACTCCTTCATCTCGACCACGCGCTTGCCACCACGCGCCGCGAAGAGGGATGCCTCGTTGACCAGGTTGGCCAGGTCCGCACCGGAGAAGCCAGGAGTGCCACGGGCAATGACCGCAGGATTGACGTTCTCGCCAACCGGGACCTTGCGCATATGAACCTTGAGGATCTGTTCGCGACCGCGGATATCCGGCAGGCCGACCACCACCTGACGGTCGAAACGGCCGGGACGCAGCAGCGCCGGGTCGAGCACGTCCGGACGGTTGGTCGCCGCGATGACGATGATGCCATCGTTCATTTCGAAGCCGTCCATCTCCACCAGCAGCTGGTTGAGGGTCTGCTCGCGCTCGTCGTGACCGCCGCCCATGCCGGCGCCACGATGGCGACCCACGGCGTCGATCTCGTCGATGAAGATGATGCATGGTGCGTGCTTCTTGGCCTGCTCGAACATGTCACGGACACGGCTGGCACCGACACCCACGAACATTTCCACGAAGTCGGAACCGGAAATGGTGAAGAACGGCACCTTGGCTTCGCCGGCGATGGCCTTGGCCAGCAGGGTCTTACCAGTACCAGGCGGGCCGACCATCAGCACGCCGCGCGGGATGCGTCCGCCCAGGCGCTGGAACTTGCCGGGGTCACGAAGGAACTCGACCAGCTCGCCAACTTCTTCCTTGGCTTCGTCGCAGCCGGCCACATCGGCCAGCGTAGTCTTGACCTGGTCTTCCGACAGCAGGCGCGCCTTGCTCTTGCCGAAGCTCATCGGGCCGCCCTTGCCGCCGGCACCGCCCTGCATCTGGCGCATGAAGAACATGAACACGGCGATGATCACCAGGATCGGGAAACTGGCCACCAGCAACTGCGTCCAGATGCTCTGCTGCTCGGGCTGCTTGCCTTCGATCACAACGTGATTGTCGACCAGATCGCCAATCAGACCGTTGTCCTGGATCGCCGGACGAATGGTCTTGAAGGTGTCGCCGTCACTGCGCTTGCCGGTAATGACGTAGCCGTCGACCGCGACGCGCTCGACCTTGCCATCCTTGACTTGCTGAATGAAGTCGGAATAGTTGAGGGTCTGCGGCTCATTCGGGCTGGAGAAGTTGTTCATCACCGTCACCAGGACAGCCGCGATGATCAACCACAGGATCAAATTCTTTGCCATATCGTTCAATTCGCTACCCTCTGAAGCAGGTTTAGGCGCAACCGTGCCTCGCATGATAATCAGCGGCTTAACTTACTACATTACCTACAACGGCTGTTGGCGCCGTCTGTAACCCTTTGTGAATCTAGACTACACGATGTTCATCCATATCAGACAAGCGCGCTGATTGGAAAATACTATCGGTGGCCTCGAAAGCCGCCGCGCTGCCGCCTTATTCGCCGCGATATCCCCTGGCCAACAGATACTGCTCCCGAGAACGATCCCGCGAAGATGACGGCTTGCGCATCTGGACCTTGTCGAATTTCTGACGAACGTCCTTCAGATAAACGTCAAAACCTTCACCCTGGAAGATCTTGATCAGGAAATCACCACCCGGGCGCAATACCCGACTGGCCAGATCGAGTGCCAGCTCGCAGAGAAACATTGCCCGGGGCATATCCACGGCGGGCGTACCACTCATGTTGGGGGCCATATCGGAAATCACAAGGTCTACCTGCGAATTACCTACGGCTTCGAGAATCTGCGCGAGCACTTCGTCCTGGGTGAAATCGCCCTGGATGAAGGTCACGTCGGGAATGCTGTCCATCTCAAGGATGTCGGAAGCGATCAGGCGGCCCTGACCGCCGATCAGACGACTGGTCACCTGCGACCAGCCGCCCGGAGCGGCACCGAGATCGATAACGCTCATGCCCGGGCGGATCAGGCGATCCTTTTCCTGAATCTCCAGCAGCTTGTAGCTCGCGCGCGAGCGATAGCCATCCTTTTGTGCCTGCTTGACGAAAGGATCGTTGAAATGCTCTCTCAGCCAGTTTTGGCTGCTCTTGGAACGCTGCGCCACTGGGCACCTCGATGATTAAGCGTCGTGATTGACTGGGCGGAGCCATGGGCCCTCGGGTAAAATGGCCGCCATTTTTACAGAATCCAGACGAAAGGGTCAGATTATGCCGCTCAATAACGAGCAGAAGAAACAGTTCAAATCCATTGGTCACGACCTGAAACCGGTCCTGATCGTGGCGGGCAATGGCTTGAGCGAAGGTGTCCTCGCCGAACTGGAACGCGCCTTGGTAGATCATGAACTGATCAAGGTGCAGGTCAAGCTCGAAGACCGGGAGGAACGCCGGGCCGTGATGGACGAACTGAGCAAGGTCGGTCGCGCCGAGCAGGTGCAGATCATCGGCAAGATGGTCCTGCTCTACCGCCGCAACCCGCAGCCGAACAAGCAGTTGTCCAACATCCACCGCTACAAGTAAGGGTGGCTCCGGTCAGCGGCGCGGCTTGCGCGCCCTGGCCGGGACGGGCTGGGCCACCAGCACGATGCCGCTGAGCCCCAGTACGACGAAGCAGAAAACCTGCCAGCGCTCCCCCGCGGAAACGCCGTAACGCAAGGTGTAGTAACCGACGCACGCGGCGAAGCCGATCAACAGCAACTGCCCGCTGAACATCCGCCACCAGGCGGACACCCCACGAAGCCGTGCCAATACGCCCAACTGGGTTATCAGTCCCACCGCCGCCACACCGATCAACCAGCGATCGATCTGCGCGGAGATGTCCTGTACCAGCAAGGGCGCCAGGCCACTGACCTTCAGTGCCGGCACCAGGCCAACATGAAACACCCACAGGCCACCGACCCAGAAAACCTGGGCCAGTTGCCAGAGGATGGCTTCGAGGGAATGCGCGCGCAGGCCGGCGTCAGACGTGCTTGACTTCGACAATCTCGTACTCGACCGTGCCGCTCGGGGTCTTCACCACGACCACATCACCTTCTTCCTTGCCGATGATGGCGCGGGCAATCGGCGCGCTCGCCGAGAGTTTGCCCCGCTTGATATCGGCCTCGTCCTCACCAACGATCTGATAGGTCACCTGATCGCCGGTTTCGGTATTTTCGAGCTCGACCGTGGTACCGAAGATCACCTTGCCGGTGTGGGCGATGGTGGTGACATCGATCACCACCGAGTTCTGCAGACGACCTTCGATATCGCGGATCCGCGCCTCGACCATGCCCTGCTCTTCGCGAGCGGCATGGTATTCGGCGTTTTCCTTGAGATCGCCCAGCTCGCGAGCCTCACCGATCGCCTGGCTCAGGCGCGGGCGCTCGGTCTTGCTGAGGAAGGTCAGTTCTTCTTCCAGGGCGCGAGCGCCCTGGACGGTCATCGGGTACTTGGTAATGCTCATGCTTTGAGTCCTGCATGCAGATCCTGCAAGCGGCGAACGGTCTTTTCCGGACCGAACTTCAGCGCTTCACAGATAGCTTCACCGGCCGCAATGGTAGTGGTGCAGTAGATCTTGTGCTGCAACGCATTGCGGCGAATCGAGTAGGAGTCGGCGATCGACTGACGGCCTTCGGTGGTGTTGATGATCAGCGACACTTCGTCGTTCTTGATCATGTCGACCACGTGCGGACGACCTTCGGTCACCTTGTTCACGCGACGCACTTTCAGGCCGGCCGCTTCGATGATCCTGGCGGTACCGGCGGTAGCGACCACTTCGAAGCCCAGGGCGATCAGGTCGCGAGCAACGCCAGCCACTTGCGGCTTGTCGTCGTCGCGCACGCTGATGAAGGCGGTACCGCCAGTCGGCAGGCGCTCGCTGGCACCCATCTGGGCCTTGGCGAAGGCTTCGCCGAAGCTGTCGCCGACACCCATGACTTCGCCGGTGGATTTCATCTCAGGGCCGAGGATCGGGTCAACACCCGGGAACTTGGCGAACGGGAACACCGCTTCCTTGACGCTGTAGAAGTTCGGAATGATTTCCTTGGTGAAGCCCAGCTCCTTGAGGGTCTTACCCGCCATCACGCGCGCGGCGATCATCGCCAGCGAAGTGCCGATGCACTTGGACACGAACGGCACGGTACGCGAGGCGCGCGGGTTGACTTCGATCACGTAGATCTTGTCGCCCTGCAGAGCCAGCTGGACGTTCATCAGGCCGACGACACCCAGCTCCAGGGCCATCTTCTTGACCTGCTCGCGGACTTCGTCCTGCACGTGGGCAGGCAGGGAGTACGGAGGCAGCGAGCACGCGGAGTCACCGGAGTGAACACCGGCCTGCTCGATGTGCTGCATGATCGCGCCGATCACCACGTCGGTGCCGTCGCAGACCGCGTCCACGTCCATCTCGATGGCGCAGTTGAGGAAGTGGTCGAGCAGCACAGGGCTGTCGTTGGACACCTGTACCGCTTCGCGCAGATAGCGCTTCAGCTCGTCCAGCTCGTAGACGATTTCCATGGCACGACCGCCCAGGACGTAGGACGGGCGCACGACCAGCGGGTAACCGATATCGCCAGCGGCACGAATCGCTTCGTCTTCGCTGCGTACGGTAGCGTTTGGCGGCTGCAGCAGGTTCAGGCGCTGAACCATCTGCTGGAAGCGCTCGCGGTCTTCGGCGCGGTCGATGGCGTCAGGGCTGGTGCCGATGATCGGTACGCCGGCTTCTTCCAGGGCACGCGCCAGTTTCAGCGGAGTCTGGCCCCCGTAGTGGACGATGACGCCCTTCGGCTTCTCGACGCGAACCACTTCCAGCACGTCTTCCAGGGTCAGCGGCTCGAAGTACAGGCGGTCGGAGGTGTCGTAGTCGGTGGAGACGGTTTCCGGGTTGCAGTTGACCATGATGGTCTCGTAACCGTCTTCGCGCAGAGCCAGCGCCGCGTGCACGCAGCAGTAGTCGAACTCGATGCCCTGGCCGATACGGTTCGGACCGCCACCCAGGATCATGATCTTCTCGCGATCCGACGGGTTGGCTTCGCACTCTTCCTCGTAGGTCGAGTACAGGTACGCCGTGTCGGTGGCGAACTCGGCGGCGCAGGTGTCGACGCGCTTGTACACCGGGAACACTTCCAGCTTGTGGCGGTGGCGGCGCAGGTTCTTGTCGGTGATGCCCAGCAGCTTGGCCAGACGCTGGTCGGAGAAGCCCTTGCGCTTCAGGCTCAGCATCAGTTGTTTGTCGATGGCGGCCAGACCCAGGGTCTTGACCTTCTCTTCTTCCTTGATCAGGTCTTCGATCTGGATCAGGAACCAGTGGTCGATGCTGGTCAGGGCGAAGATTTCGTCGCGGGTCATACCGGCACGGAAAGCGTCAGCCACGTACCAGATGCGCTCGGCGCCCGGTACGGTCAGTTCGCGCTTGAGGATGCTCGGGGTTTCCGGGTTGGCCAGGTCGACTTTCGGATCGAGGCCGCAAACGCCGACTTCCAGACCGCGCAGCGCTTTCTGCAGGGATTCCTGGAAGGTCCGGCCGATGGCCATGACTTCACCCACGGATTTCATCTGGGTGGTCAAGCGAGCGTCGGCTTTCGGGAACTTCTCGAAGGCGAAGCGTGGCAGCTTGGTGACGACGTAGTCGATCGACGGTTCGAAGGACGCCGGAGTGCGACCGCCGGTAATGTCGTTCTGCAGTTCGTCGAGGGTGTAGCCGACCGCCAGCTTGGCGGCGATCTTGGCGATCGGGAAGCCGGTGGCCTTCGAAGCCAGGGCGGACGAACGCGATACGCGCGGGTTCATCTCGATCACGACCATGCGCCCGGTGTCCGGGCAGATGCCGAACTGGACGTTGGAACCGCCGGTCTCGACGCCGATCTCGCGCAGCACCGCCAGGGAGGCGTTGCGCATGATCTGGTATTCCTTGTCGGTCAGGGTCTGTGCCGGTGCGACGGTGATCGAGTCACCGGTGTGCACGCCCATCGGGTCGAAGTTCTCGATGGAGCAGACGATGATGCAGTTGTCCTTTTTGTCGCGGACCACTTCCATCTCGTACTCTTTCCAGCCGATCAGCGATTCGTCGATCAGCAGTTCCTTGGTCGGCGACAGGTCCAGACCACGGGCGCAGATTTCTTCGAATTCTTCACGGTTGTAGGCGATACCGCCGCCGGTGCCGCCCATGGTGAAGGACGGACGGATGATGCACGGGAAGCCCAGCTTCTCGAGGACCGCATTGGCCTCTTCCATGCTGTGGGCGATACCGGAGCGCGGGCATTCCAGGCCGATGGCCTTCATTGCCTTGTCGAAGCGCGAACGGTCTTCGGCCTTGTCGATGGTGTCGGCGTTGGCACCGATCATTTCCACACCGAATTTTTCCAGGACGCCTTCGCGCTCCAGGTCCAGGGCGCAGTTCAACGCGGTCTGGCCACCCATGGTCGGCAGCAACGCGTCTGGACGCTCTTTCTCGATGATCTTGGCCACCGTCTGCCACTTGATCGGCTCGATGTAGGTGGCGTCGGCCATGGCCGGGTCGGTCATGATGGTGGCCGGGTTGGAGTTCACCAGGATGACGCGGAAACCTTCCTCGCGCAGGGCTTTGCAGGCCTGGGCGCCGGAGTAGTCGAATTCGCAGGCCTGGCCGATCACGATCGGGCCGGCGCCGAGAATCAGGATGCTTTTAATGTCTGTACGTTTTGGCATGGTTGTCACTCAAATCCGCAGGTCAGTCGGCAAGCCGTCTTGAACAATCTTGGTCAGGCGCGCCTGAACCGGACCGAGCCGGTTCAGGGCCTTCTCGCAGGGATGCTTAGCGGCGCTTGGCCATGGCATCGATGAAGCGATCGAACAGTGGCGCGACGTCGGTCGGGCCAGGGCTGGCTTCAGGGTGGCCCTGGAAGCTGAACGCGCTCTTGTCGGTGCGCTCGATGCCCTGCAGGGTACCGTCGAACAGCGACTTGTGGATGGCGCGGACGTTGCTCGGCAGGGTCGCTTCGTCGACGGCGAAACCGTGGTTCTGGCTGGTGATCATCACCACGCCGGTGTCCAGGTCCTGGACCGGGTGGTTGGCACCGTGGTGGCCGTGACCCATCTTCACGGTCTTGGCGCCGGAGGCCAGGGCCAGCAGTTGGTGACCGAGGCAGATGCCGAAGACCGGGACTTCGGTCTCGAGGATCTCCTTGATCGCCTGGATCGCGTAGTCGCAAGGCTCCGGATCGCCAGGGCCGTTGGACAGGAACACGCCATCAGGATTGAGGGCGAGGACTTCGCTGGCCGGGGTCTGCGCCGGCACGACGGTCAGGCGGCAGCCGCGGGCGACCAGCATGCGCAGGATGTTCAGCTTGACGCCGTAGTCGTAGGCGACGACGTGGTACGGCAGGTCGGCGGCTTCGATGGTCGGGTGGCTGTCGGTCTTCAGTTCCCAGACGCTGGAGCGCCACTCGTAGGAAGCCTTGGTGCTGACCACCTTGGCCAGGTCCATGCCCTTCAGGCCCGGGAAACCGCGGGCAGCGGCGATGGCGGCTTCTTCGCTGATGTCGTCACCGGCGAGGATGCAACCGTTCTGCGCACCCTTCTCACGCAGGATGCGGGTCAGGCGGCGAGTGTCGATACCGGCGATCGCCACGACGTTGTTGGCTTTCAGGTAGTCGCTCAGGGACAGGGTGTTGCGCCAGTTGCTGGCGATCAGCGGCAGGTCACGGATGACCAGGCCAGCCGACCAGACGCGGTCGGATTCGGCATCTTCCGGGGTAGTGCCGGTGTTGCCGATGTGCGGGTAAGTCAGGGTGACGATCTGTTGCGAGTACGAAGGGTCAGTCAGGATTTCCTGATAGCCGGTCATTGCGGTGTTGAACACCACCTCACCAACGGTCTGACCGTCGGCTCCAATGGCTTCACCGCGAAAAATGCTGCCATCGGCAAGGGCGAGTATGGCTGGCTTAGTCAAGAAGACCTCCCGTAAATCAAGCCTGAAGGGGCGATCGCAGGTTGCAAAAAAGCGGAATGACGTATAGACACGTCACCCCGCTTTCTTCGTCGAATTATCTGCGCGCTTTTAGTGGACACACTAAAGCTGTAGCTTACAGAAAAACGCTTTTTTGGTCTACCACTGATGTGTCTGAAAGACGCAGGAATGCGACAGGGCGCATCTTGAGGCGGGATTGCAAAAAGGGGCCGCTCACGGCGACCAGCCCCTTTCGCTCGTGGATCAGTGCAGTTCGAGCACGTCCTGCATGTCGTACAGACCCGCCTCACGACCGTCGAGCCACATGGCCGCACGCACCGCCCCCTTGGCGAAGGTCATGCGGCTGGAGGCCTTGTGGGTGATCTCGACCCGCTCGCCTTCGGCGGCGAACAGCACGGTGTGATCACCGACCACGTCGCCGGCACGCACAGTGGCGAAACCGATGGTCTGGCGATCGCGGGCGCCGGTCTGACCTTCGCGACCATAAACGGCGACTTCGCGCAGATCGCGACCCAGCGCCGACGCCACCACCTCACCCATGCGCAGCGCAGTCCCGGACGGCGCATCGACCTTGTGCCGGTGATGGGCCTCGATGATCTCGATATCCACCTCGTCGGCCAGCACACGCGCCGCGGTATCCAGCAGCTTCAGGCAAAGGTTGACACCGACACTGAAGTTGGCGGCGAAGACGATCGGAATCTCCTTGCCCGCCTCCGCCAGCAACTGCTTCTCTTCAGGCGAGAAACCGGTGGTGCCGATGACCATGGCCTTGCCCGCCTTGCGGCAGAACGCCAGGTTTTTCAGGGTCACCGACGGGTGAGTGAAGTCGATCAGCACATCGAACTCCTCGCCCACCTTCGCCAGGTCGTCCGAGATCGGCACACCGATCCGCCCCAGCGCAGCCAGCTCGCCCGCATCCGCACCAACCAGCGTGCTGTCCGGACGATCCACCGCCGCCGTCAGGCCTGCGCCCGGAGCCTGCTGGATCGCCTCGATCAGGGTCTTGCCCATGCGCCCTGCCGCGCCCATTACCGCAATACGTCGCATGTCCCGTTCCTTTTACAGATCGCCGAAGAAGCGTTTCACACCCTCGAACCAGCCACTGGCCTTGGGCGAATGGGAACTGTCGCCTTCCAGGGAAGCACGCAGCTCTTCCAGCAGTTCACGCTGGCGACGACTCAGATTGACCGGCGTCTCCACCGCAACACGACACATCAGGTCGCCAGCACCACCACCGCGCACCGGAGCGACACCCTTGCCGCGCAGGCGGAACTGCTTGCCGGTCTGGGTGCCCTCCGGAATCTTCAGCTTGACCCGACCGTCGAGCGTCGGCACTTCCAGCTCGCCACCCAGGGCCGCGTCGGTGTAGCTGATCGGCACCTCGCAGAACAGGTGCTTGCCGTCGCGCTGGAAGATCGAGTGCTCGCGCACGTTGATCACCACGTACAGATCGCCCGTCGGACCACCCTGGGTCCCGGCCTCGCCCTCGCCGGAAAGGCGGATGCGGTCGCCGGTATCGACGCCAGCCGGCACCTTGACCGAGAGGGTCTTGTACTCTTCGAGGCGCCCCTCGCCGTGGCAGGAGTCGCAAGGATCGGTAATGATCTTGCCCTGGCCCTGGCAACGCGGGCAGGTCTGCTGGACCGAGAAGAAGCCTTGCTGCATGCGCACCTGACCGATGCCACCGCAGGTCGGGCAGGTCGCCGGCGAAGAGCCTTTCTTCGCCCCCGAACCGTCGCACGGCTTGCAGTTGACCAGTGTCGGCACACGGATATTGACCGTGGTACCGCGCACCGCTTCTTCCAGGTTCAGTTCCAGGGTGTAGCGCAGGTCGCTGCCGCGCTGGGCGCCGCCGCGGGAACCGCCACGACCGCCACCGAAGAAATCACTGAAGACATCGCCGAAGATATCGGAGAAGTTGGCACCGCCGAAACCGGCACCACCGCCACCCATGCTCGGATCGACGCCGGCGTGACCGTACTGGTCATAGGCCGCGCGCTTGCTCGCATCGGAGAGGACTTCGTAAGCCTCGTTGGCTTCCTTGAATTTCTCTTCCGACTCTTTGTCGTCGGGATTACGGTCCGGGTGATGCTTCATCGCCAGACGGCGATAGGCCTTCTTCAGATCGGCCTCGCTCGAGCCTCGCTCGACTCCCAGAACCTCGTAATAGTCACGCTTCGCCATGGTTCTCTGCACTCTTGAGGACGTTCGGCAAACCTCTGCGCATCCGCGCTGTGCCGTCAGCACCGGCAATGGGGCCAGTACTGGAAAAAATTCGGGTATTCCAGACACGCCAACGCGGGAGCAAGCCCCCGCGCGGCGACATCCTACCAGTCAACGTCAAACCTCAGTCAACCGGCCGACAACAAGCAGCAATTACTTGTTGTCTTTGACTTCTTCGAACTCCGCGTCGACGACGTCGTCGTGCTTGGCGTCGTCAGCCTGCTGCGCCTGGGCACCCGCTTCCGGCTTCTCGGCCTGCTCGGCGTACATCTTCTGGGCGACCGGAGCGGAGACCTTCGACAGCTCTTCGATCTTCGCCTCAATGGCAGCCTTGTCGTCGCCCTTGACCGCCGCTTCCAGCGCGGTAACGGCAGCTTCGATGGCGGACTTCTCGTCTGCAGTCACTTTGTCACCGGCATCGGCGACCATCTTGCGAGTCGAGTGGACCAGCGCATCACCCTGGTTGCGGGCGGCGGCCAGCTCTTCGAACTTGCGGTCTTCCTCGGCGTTGACTTCAGCGTCGCGGACCATCTGCTGGATTTCTTCCTCGGACAGACCGGAGTTGGCCTTGATCACGATGGACTGCTGCTTGCCGGTAGCCTTGTCCTTCGCGCCGACGTGCAGGATGCCGTTGGCGTCGATGTCGAAGGTCACTTCGATCTGCGGAACGCCACGTGGCGCTGGCGGGATCTCGGCCAGGTCGAACTTGCCCAGCGACTTGTTCTGCGCGGCTTGCTTGCGCTCACCCTGCAGGACGTGAATGGTCACGGCGCTCTGGTTGTCGTCGGCGGTCGAGAACACCTGCGACTTCTTGGTCGGGATGGTGGTGTTCTTCTCGATCAGCGCGGTCATCACGCCACCCATGGTTTCGATACCCAGGGTCAGCGGGCTGACGTCGAGCAGCAGAACGTCCTTCACATCACCGGCCAGGACCGCGCCCTGGATAGCAGCGCCCATGGCGACCGCTTCATCCGGGTTGACGTCCTTGCGAGCTTCCTTGCCGAAGAAGTCGGCAACGGTTTTCTGTACCAGCGGCATACGGGTCTGACCGCCGACCAGGATCACGTCGTCGATCTTGCTGACGTCGATACCGGCGTCCTTCATGGCGATGCGGCAAGGCTCGATGGTGCGCTGAACCAGGTCTTCGACCAGCGACTCCAGCTTGGCGCGGGAGATCTTCACGTTCAGGTGCTTCGGACCGCTGGCATCGGCAGTGATGTACGGCAGGTTGACGTCGGTCTGCTGGCTGGAGGACAGCTCGATCTTGGCTTTTTCAGCGGCTTCTTTCAGACGCTGCATGGCCAGGGGATCGCCCTTCAGGTTCATGCCGGTTTCTTTCTTGAACTCGTCGACGAGGTAGTCGATCAGGCGAATGTCGAAGTCTTCACCACCGAGGAAGGTGTCACCGTTGGTGGCCAGCACTTCGAACTGATGCTCACCGTCGACTTCGGCGATTTCGATCACGGACACGTCGAAGGTACCGCCACCCAGGTCATAAACGATGACGGTGTGGTCACCCTTGGCCTTGTCCATGCCGTAGGCCAGCGCGGCAGCGGTCGGTTCGTTGATGATGCGCTTGACGTCCAGACCGGCGATACGACCGGCGTCCTTGGTCGCCTGGCGCTGGCTGTCGTTGAAGTACGCAGGAACGGTGATGACCGCTTCGGTCACTGCTTCGCCGAGGTAGTCTTCGGCGGTTTTCTTCATCTTCTTCAGGACTTCGGCGCTGATTTGCGGCGGAGCCATTTTCTGGCCGTTGACTTCGACCCAGGCGTCGCTGTTGTCAGCCTTGACGATCTTGTACGGAACCATCTGGATGTCTTTCTGCACGACGTCTTCTTCGAAACGACGGCCGATCAGACGTTTTACCGCGTACAGGGTGTTGTGCGGGTTGGTGACGGCCTGACGCTTGGCCGACTGGCCAACCAGGATTTCGCCGTCATTGGCGTAAGCGATGATCGACGGCGTGGTGCGAGCGCCTTCGGCGTTCTCGATCACCTTGACGTTGCCGTTTTCCAGAATGGAGACGCAGGAGTTGGTGGTCCCCAAGTCGATACCGATGATTTTGCCCATGTTAACTCTCCCGAAACTTTGGATTTGGTTGCCGCAGCGGTGGTTGCCAACTGCGGTAGCACTTAAACGCTTGACACCTAGATGGGGGTCAGCCAGCTAATTTCAAGCCTTCTCGTCGATCGAAGGCGAAACAGGAGCCGGCGACTTGCTGACCACGACCATGGCCGGGCGCAGCAGACGTCCGTTGAGCTGATAACCCTTCTGGAACACCTTGAGCACGCTGTTCGGCTCGACGTCGGCGCTTTCCTGCATGGCCATCGCCTGGTGCTGCTCGGCATTGAACGGTTCGCCGTGCGGGTCGATAGCTTCGAGATTGAAGCGCTTGAGGGTGTCCTGGAACATCTTCAGGGTCAGCTCGATGCCTTCGCGCATCGGACGAATGCTTTCGTCGTCCGGGCTGGACAGTTCCAGGCCACGCTCCAGGCTGTCGATGACCGGCAGAAGGTCGCCCGCGAACTTCTCCAGGGCGAACTTGTGGGCCTTTTCCACGTCCTGCTCGGCGCGGCGGCGCACGTTCTGCAGGTCTGCCGCGGTACGCAGAGCCTGATCCTGGGCGGCAGCGACCTGCTCTTCGAGCAGCTGTACGCGCGCGACCAGATCCTCGCTACCCGCTTCGGCGTTGGTTTCGACGTTCGGATTCTGTTCGTCCAGCTTCTGCTCATCAGCCATGAAATATCTCCTCTCAATGTCGTCGGCGAGCTCGACTCGCGCATCTGCCGGCCTATATGGGGTCGCAAACAGCGGCTTCAAGGGCGATTGAACATCAATGTGGCAAAGACATAACTGTCCGCGATCAAAAACCGGCGCGGACAAGCGAATCGAACTAAAGGCAGGCATTGTCAGAAAATTCCAAAACACTGTATAAATAACCAGATCAGATCTCTGGGAGCCGCCCGCATGCTGGTGCACCTGTCCATTCACAACTACGCCATCGTCGAACACCTCGACCTCGAACTCGCCCGCGGCATGAGCGTGATCACCGGCGAAACCGGCGCCGGCAAGTCGATCATGCTCGATGCCCTCGGCCTGACCCTGGGCGACCGTGCCGACAGCGGTGTGGTGCGCCCAGGCGCGGACAAGGCGGACATCCTCGCCACCTTCGACCTGGACGACATCCCCGAGGCCCGCGCCTGGCTCACCGAGCGCGACCTGGACAGCCAGGGCCCGTGCATCCTGCGCCGGGTGATCACCGCCGAAGGTCGCAGCCGCGGCTATATCAACGGCACCCCCTGCCCCCTCGGCGACCTCAAGGCGGTGGGCGAACTGCTGATCGATATCCACAGCCAGCATGAGCATCAGTCGCTGCTCAAGACCGATACCCACCGCCGCCTTCTCGACGAATATGCCGGCGCCACCGACCTGGCCCGCCAGGTCCAGCTGGCCGCCCAGCGCTGGCGGCAGACCCGCACCGAACTGGACCGGCTGTGCAACTCCGGCGACGAGCAACGCGCCCGCCACCAACTGCTCAGCTACCAACTGGAAGAGCTGGACAATCTCGGCCTCGGCGAGAACGAACTGGAGCAACTGGAGCAGGAACACAAGAACCTCACCAACGCCGAGGCGCTGTTCGGCATCTGCCGCCAGGTCATCGATCACTGCAGCGAGAGCGACTCGGGCAACGTGCTCAGCGCCCTCACCGCCAGCCTCAACCGCCTGACCGCGGTACAGAACGCACCACGCGCCCTGGGCGAAGCGGTGAACCTGATCGCCAGCGCACAGATCCAGGTAGAGGAAGCGGTGGGCGAGCTCAATCGCTTCCTCGACAACTTCGACGCCGACCCACTGCGCCTGCAGCAACTGGAAGAGCGCCTCGACACGCTGTACACCCTGGCACGCAAGCACCGCGTCCACCCCAGCGAGCTGATCCCGCTGCAACAGCGACTGGGCGAGGAACTCGAAAGCCTGAACGCCAACGACGAATCCATCGAGCGCCTGGAAGAAGAACTCAAGGCCTACGCCCGTCATTATCAGGAAAAAGCCAGCGAACTCAGCGCCCTGCGCCAGGCCGCCGCGACCCAGCTCGCCGCGGCGGTGGAGCAGGAGATCCAGCGCCTGGGCATGCCAGGCGGACGCTTCTGCATCGAACTGCGCCCTGGCACCGGCGAGGATCTTCATCCGCACGGCCGGGAACAGGTGGAACTGCTGGTCAGCGCCAACCCTGGCCAGCCACTGAAAGGCCTGGCGAAAGTCGCCTCGGGTGGTGAGCTTTCCCGCATCAGCCTGGCGATACAGGTGATCACCGCGCAGACGTCGCGCATCCCGACCCTGGTCTTCGATGAAGTGGACGTAGGTATCGGTGGCCCCACCGCGGAGATAGTCGGCCAGCTCCTGCGTCGCCTCGGAGAACGCGGCCAGGTGCTGACCGTGACGCACCTGCCGCAAGTCGCGGCGCAGGGCCATCACCACCTGTTCGTGCACAAAGTGCGCAACAGCGATGCGACTCACACTGCCGTGGCCAGCCTGGGCAAACGCGAACGGGTCGAGGAAGTCGCGCGGATGCTTGGCGGTATCGACCTGACCAAGGAATCCCTGGCCCACGCCAAGAAGATGGTGGTGACCAGCAAGGGCTGATCACCGGAAACAAAGAAGGCGACCCTGGGGTCGCCTTCTTTGTTTCCAGCACAAGTGATTACTTCTTCTTGCGCACGTACAGCACCAGATTGTGATCGACCAGCTCGTAACCGTGCTGGGCGACGATTTCCTTCTGGCGCTTCTCGATTTCAGGATCGAAGAACTCGATCACCTCACCGGAATCCACGTTGACCATATGGTCGTGGTGGCCGCCGTCGGCCAGTTCGAATACCGCATGGCCGCCGTCGAAGTTGTGACGCACGACCAGGCCAGCCGCCTCGAACTGGGTCAGTACACGGTAGACCGTGGCCAGGCCGACATCTTCTCCAGCTTCCATCAATGCCTTGTAGACATCTTCAGCGCTCATGTGGCGCTGCTCGGTGGAGTCGAGCATCTGTAGGATCTTGACTCGAGGCAGGGTTACCTTGAGACCGGCTTTGCGCAGTTCGCTATTTTCAACCATGGTCAGCTTTCTCGCCGATGCTGCTTCGCAGCTTCTCTGAATACGGGTATGATCGGGGTTTACGTTGTCCAGCCAAGATAGTGGAAGTCGCCCACCGATGCAAAACACCAAGCTCTTGCTAACCAGCCTCACCCTCGTGGGACTGCTCGCACTCGCCGGTTGCTCGTTTCCCGGGGTTTACAAAATCGACATCCAGCAGGGCAATGTCGTAACGCAAGACATGATAGACCAATTGCGCCCCGGAATGACCCGTCGGCAAGTAAGGTTTATCATGGGCAATCCGCTGATCCAGGACACTTTCCACACCAATCGCTGGGACTATCTCTATAGCCTGCAACCGGGTGGCGGCGAGCGCCAGCAGGAACGCATCAGCATCTTCTTCAATGAAAACGACCAACTGTCCAGCCTGTCCGGCGACTTCATGCCGGGCGTGAGCCGCGACCAGGAAATCCTGGGCAGCGAAAGCGGCACCACGGTCAGCCAGCCTGAGCAACAGGCCCAGCCAGTGAAAGAAGACAAACCCGCACGTCCGGGCTCGCTTGAAGAGAAGATCCAGCGCGACGTCGACACCATCGAAGTCATGCCGGTTCCGGTTCAGGAACCACTGCGCACGGAGTGAATCCGCCGCAGACAAAAAAGCCCGAACAGTGTTCGGGCTTTTTTATTGCCGGTACTTCAGCGCCGTTCTTTCCTGTAGAAACGCTTCGCCTTGTCGGCGCGCTGCTTGCGCGCCTCCTTCGGATCGACCAGCAACGGACGATACAGCTCGATGCGATCACCGACAGCCTCACGCCCTCGACAGCTGCTCGGGCGTTGCGTAAACCACTTCCACCCGCAACATCGCCTCAGCCATTGAGCTGCTTGGCCCGCTGGCAGAACGCATCGACCAAGGTGTTGGCCGCCTGGTTGAACAGCGGCCCGAGGGTCGCCTTCACCAATGCACCGGAATACTCGAAGGACAGGTCCAGGCTGATCTTGCAGGCCTTCTCGCCGAGCGGCTTGAACACCCAGAGACCATGCAACTGGCTGAACGGGCCTTCTTCAAGATTCATCTCGATCGACTGCCCCGGCACCAGCACATTGCGTGTTACGAAATGCTGACTGATCCCTCCCTTGGCCACGTCGACCTTGGCGCGCATATGGGTCTCGCTTTCCTCCAGCACGGTGCTCCCCGAGCACCAGGGAAGGAACTCCGGATAGCGCTTTACATCATTGACCAGATCGTAAAGTGCCTGAGCGGGATAAGGCAGCAGGGCCGACCGTTGAATATGGGTAGTCATCCAGGCGTCATGTCCAAAACTGAGCAAAAAACAGAGCGGCGACACTAGAACAAAGAATAGGCGCCGATCAACTGGCCGATTGCCACATAGCGGGTGACAACAGCGGCCGCGCGAAAAATCCGCGCATTGTCCGGGATTCGTCTCGATGGCTCAAGCTCACCGCCCCGTAGCCGGCGGCGCAACGACTGCCTATAATGCCGCCCCTATGGCCAAACAAAAGAAACATCCGACAGGGACCATCGCGCAGAACAAGAAAGCGCGACACGATTACTTCATCGAACACAAATTCGAGGCCGGACTGGTCCTGTCCGGTTGGGAAGTAAAAAGCCTGCGTGCCGGCAAGGCTCACCTGGTAGACAGCTACGTGCTGCTCAAGGACGGTGAAGCCTGGCTGATGGGCAGCCACATCACTCCGCTGACGACCGCCAGTACCCACGTCATCGCCGACCCGACCCGCACCCGCAAGCTGCTGCTCAATCGCCGCGAGCTGGAGCGTCTGTTCGTGGGCGTGCAGCAGAAGGGTTACACCTGCGTCGCGCTGTCCATGTACTGGAGCAAGCACCTGATCAAGTGCGAGATTGCGCTGGGCAAGGGCAAGAAGGAATACGACAAGCGCGATACCCAGCGCGAGCGTGATTCCGATCGCGAACTGCAGCGCGCGGTACGGAGCAAGGGGCGGGACGACTAACGCTTCCAACGCCTTCAAGGGCCTCATCGCCGGCAACGCCGGCTCCCACAGGATTGTGTCGATCACCGGATACCGGCCAGATACAAGACCCTGTGGGAGCTGGCGTTGCCAGCGACAGGGCCAGCAGCAACACCTTCAATTCAGCGCTTGCGCCGCTCCGCCCGCGCCACCCGCTGCACTTCCTGGCGCACCTCCTCCAACACTTCCTGAACATACAGAATGTGCCGGCTCGACACTTCGCGGGCATCCTGCGCACGCCCTTCGACAATCGCCAGATACAAGTCGCGGTGCTGACTGATCAGCATGTCGCGAGTCTCGGTGCGCTGTTTGTACATACCACCGATATTGGTCACCACATTGCGCTTGAGCAGGTCGAACAAGCCACGGATGGTGTGCAGCAACACGGCGTTATGGCTGGCCTCGGCGATAGCCAGATGGAAACGCGCATCGGCCGCGCCCTCCTCGGCCCGGCTCACTTCGTCATGGCGGGTATAACAGTCCTGCAAGGTATCGAACGCCGCCTTGAGCCGCTCCCGATCGACATCCGTCGCGCGCATCGCCGCGTAGTAGGCACATGACGCTTCCAGGGTATGGCGGAACTCCAGCAGATCGCGCTGCGCTTCAGGGTTGCTTTCCAGCAACTGCAGCAGCGGATCGCTGAAGGTCGTGCCCAGCGACTCGGCCACGTAGTTGCCCCCGCCCTGGCGACTGACCAGCATGCCCTTGGCCACCAGTTTCTGGATGGCCTCGCGCAGCGACGGACGGGAAACCCCGAACTGCTCCGCCAGTACCCGCTCCGCCGGCAGGCGCTCGCCCGCGGTCAGCGTGCCCTCAAGAATCATCCCTTCCAGTCGCTCGACGATGTCGTCGGACAAACGGCGCTGGCGGACCTGATCGAAAACCATCACGTGCTCTCCACAATCCCGAGTCAGTTCGGGGCCGCCTATTCTGGCGCATCCAGCCCTCCACCACACCCATCAGTTGGCAAGTTTCCTTACCACTCAGACAAATCCCGTCACCACCTTTCGACGAAAGTTTTGCAGGGACAAATTGACACACCCGCGGCGAGGCTTTTACCCTAGCGCCTCGCCATTGTAAATTGGTCTTACCAATTATCCAATGCCAGCGCCTTACCAACAACAATTAGGGGCCACCCCATATGCAAACCTGGCAACAACTCTATAGTCCGCTTGGTAGTCTTGGCCTGTCCGCCCTGGCGGCGGTCATCCCAATCGTATTCTTCTTCCTGGCGCTGGCCGTGTTCCGCATGAAGGGACACATCGCGGGCAGCATCACCCTGGCCCTGTCGATCCTGGTGGCGATCTTCGCTTTCCAGATGCCTGCCGACATGGCCTTCGCCGCCGCCGGTTACGGTTTTGCCTATGGCCTGTGGCCCATCGCCTGGATCATCGTCGCCGCGGTATTCCTCTACAAACTGACGGTCAAGAGCGGCCAGTTCGAAGTGATCCGCAGCTCGGTGCTGTCGATCACCGATGACCAGCGCCTGCAGGTCCTGCTGATCGGCTTCTGCTTCGGCGCCTTCCTCGAAGGCGCGGCCGGTTTCGGTGCGCCTGTCGCCATCACCGCCGCCCTGCTCGTCGGCCTGGGCTTCAACCCGCTGTACGCCGCCGGCCTGTGCCTGATCGCCAACACCGCGCCGGTCGCCTTCGGCGCCCTGGGCATCCCTATCATCGTCGCCGGCCAGGTCACGGGGATCGACGCGTTCCACATCGGTGCCATGACCGGTCGCCAACTGCCGCTGCTGTCGCTGTTCGTGCCGTTCTGGCTGGTGTTCATGATGGACGGCCTGAAAGGCGTGAAAGAGACCTGGCCAGCCGCTCTGGTCGCCGGCCTGAGCTTCGCCGTCACCCAGTACTTCACCTCGAACTTCATCGGCCCTGAACTGCCGGACATCACCTCGGCCCTGGCCTCGCTGATCTCCCTGACCCTGTTCCTCAAGGTCTGGCAGCCGAAGAACTCCTTCACCACCGCGACCGCCAGCGTCGGCGCCGCCGTGGTCCGGGGTGGCAGCCAGCCGACCCCGTACAGCTTCGGTGAAATCTTCAAGGCCTGGTCGCCGTTCCTGATCCTCACCGTGCTGGTCACCATCTGGACCCTGAAACCGTTCAAGGCCGCATTCGCCAGCGGTGGCGCGATGTACAACTGGGTGTTCAACTTCGCCATCCCGCACCTGGACCAACTGGTGATCAAGAGCGCACCGATCGTCGCCAACCCGACCGCGATCCCGGCAGTGTTCAAGCTGGACCCGATCTCCGCCACCGGTACCGCGATCTTCCTGTCCGCACTGATCTCGATGCTGGTGCTGAAGATCAACCTCAAAACTGGTCTGACCACTTTGAAGGAGACCTTCTACGAGCTGCGCTGGCCAATCCTGTCGATCGGCATGGTCCTGGCATTCGCCTTCGTCACCAACTATTCGGGCATGTCCTCGACCATGGCTCTGGTCCTGGCCGGTACCGGCGCCGCGTTCCCGTTCTTCTCGCCGTTCCTCGGCTGGCTGGGCGTGTTCCTGACCGGTTCGGATACCTCGTCCAACGCCCTGTTCAGCTCGCTGCAAGCCACCACCGCGCACCAGATCGGGGTCAGCGACACCCTGCTGGTCGCGGCCAACACCAGCGGCGGCGTGACCGGCAAGATGATCTCGCCACAGTCCATCGCCGTGGCGTGCGCCGCCACCGGCCTGGTCGGCAAGGAATCGGACCTGTTCCGCTTCACCCTCAAGCACAGCCTGTTCTTCGCCACCATCGTCGGCCTGATCACCCTGGTCCAGGCTTACTGGCTGACCGGCATGCTGGTTCACTAAATTGACAGGGGCCGGGTGCGTTGCGACGTACCCGGTAGCCGCCCTCTCAACCAAACGCTGCGAGATCCCATGATCATTTCCGCCTCCACCGATTATCGCGCCGCGGCCCAACGCAAGCTGCCGCCGTTCCTGTTCCACTATGCCGACGGTGGCGCCTACGCCGAGCGCACCCTGCGCCACAACGTCGAAGACCTGGCCGGGATCGCCCTGCGCCAGCGCGTGTTGAAGAACATGTCCGAGCTCAGCCTCGAAACCCGCTTGTTCAACGAGACCCTGAGCATGCCGGTGGCCCTGGCCCCGGTCGGCCTGACCGGCATGTACGCCCGGCGCGGCGAAGTACAGGCTGCGCGCGCGGCGGCGGCGAAAGGCATTCCGTTCACCATGTCCACGGTGTCGGTGTGCCCGATCGAGGAAGTCGCACCGGCCATCGACCGGCCGATGTGGTTCCAGCTCTATGTCCTGAAAGACCGCGGTTTCATGCGCAATGCCCTGGAGCGGGCCAAGGCCGCCGGCGTCACCACGCTGGTGTTCACCGTTGACATGCCGGTGCCCGGTGCCCGCTACCGCGACGCCCACTCCGGCATGAGCGGCCCGAACGCGCCGTTGCGCCGCGTCTGGCAAGCCATGACCCATCCGCAATGGGCCCTGGACGTCGGCCTGCTGGGTCGTCCGCACGACCTCGGCAACATTTCCAAATACCGTGGCAACCCCACCGGCCTGGCCGACTACATCGGCTGGCTGGGCGCCAACTTCGACCCGTCCATTTCCTGGAAAGACCTGGAATGGATTCGTGAATTCTGGGATGGCCCGATGGTCATCAAAGGCATCCTCGACCCCGAGGACGCCAAGGACGCGGTGAAATTCGGTGCCGACGGCATCGTCGTCTCCAACCACGGCGGTCGCCAGCTCGACGGCGTGCTGTCCAGCGCCCGCGCCCTGCCGGCAATCGCCGACGCGGTGAAGGGCGACCTGAAGATTCTCGCCGACTCCGGCATCCGCAGCGGCCTCGACGTGGTGCGCATGATCGCCCTCGGTGCCGACAGCGTGCTGATCGGCCGCGCCTTCCTCTACGCCCTGGCCACCCACGGCGAGGCCGGGGTGAAGAACCTGCTGGAGCTGTTCGAGAAGGAAATGCGCGTCGCCATGGTGCTCACCGGCGCCAAGTCGATCAGCGAGATCAGCCGCGAATCGCTGGTCCGCGAACTGGGCGCCTGAGCGCGCCCGTCACACCCTACCGCCTGATTGACCGGGGCACGCGACGCAGCAGACGCCGCGACCCCGCGAGGAGACTGCATGAGCCTGCCCGCCGCGTTCCTCCGCGAGGCCGAGCGCCTGATCCCCAGCGAGCGCCGTTTCGACGATCCCACCTCGACCCTGGCCTTCGGCACCGACGCCAGCTTCTACCGACTGATCCCGAAACTGGTGGTACGCGTCGAATCCGAAGACGAAGTGGTCGGCCTGATCAAGCTCGCCCAGCGCGAGTGTGTCCCGGTGACCTTCCGCGCCGCTGGCACCAGCCTGTCCGGCCAGGCCCTCAGCGACTCGGTGCTGATCGTCCTTGGCGACAACTGGAACGGTCGCGAGATCCGCGGCCAGGGCGAGCAGATCCGTCTGCAGCCCGGCGTCATCGGCGCCCAGGCCAATGCCTGGCTGGCGCCGTTCGGACGCAAGATCGGCCCCGACCCGGCCTCGATCAACGCCTGCAAGATCGGTGGCATCGTCGCCAACAACGCCAGCGGCATGTGCTGCGGCACCGCGCAGAACACCTACCACACCCTCGCCGGCCTGCGCCTGGTGCTCGCCGACGGCACGCGCCTGGACAGCGAGGACCCGGCCAGCGTGGCCGCCTTCGAAAGCAGCCACGCCGTCCTGCTCGCGGAACTCGCCCGGCTCGCTCGCGAGACCCGCGCCAACACCGCCCTGGCCGACCGTATCCGGCATAAGTACCGACTGAAGAACACCACAGGCCTGTCGCTCAATGCACTGGTCGACTACGACCAGCCACTCGACATCCTGCAGCACCTGCTGGTCGGCTCCGAAGGCACACTCGGCTTCATCAGCGCGGTGACCTACGACACCGTGCCCGACCACCCGCACAAGGCCTCGGCGCTGATCGTTTTCCCCAGCGTGGAAAGCTGCTGCCGCGCGGTGACCGTGCTCAAGCAACAGCCGGTGTCCGCCGTGGAACTGCTGGACCGCCGCAGCCTGCGTTCGGTGCAGAACAAGCCGGGCATGCCGGAATGGGTGAAAGGCCTGTCGGACAACGCCTGCGCATTGCTCATCGAATCCCGTGCGGCCAGCCAGACCCTGCTGCATGAGCAACTGGCGCAGATCATGGCGTCCATCGCCGATTTCCCGCTGGAGCAGAAGGTCGACTTCAGCGAGGACCCGGCGGTCTACAACCTGCTGTGGAAAATTCGCAAGGACACCTTCCCGGCGGTCGGTGCGGTGCGTCAGACCGGTACCACGGTGATCATCGAAGACGTGACGTTCCCGGTCGAGCAACTGGCCGAGGGCGTCAACCGCCTGATCCAGCTGTTCGACAAGCACCACTACGACGAGGCGATCATTTTCGGTCATGCCCTGGAAGGCAACCTGCACTTCGTCTTCACCCAAGGCTTCAACAGCGCCGCGGAAGTGGCGCGCTACCAGGCGTTCATGGATGACGTCGCGCAACTGGTGGCGGTGGAGTTCGGCGGCTCGCTGAAGGCCGAGCACGGCACCGGGCGCAACATGGCGCCGTTCGTCGAGCTGGAATGGGGCCGGGACGCCTACCAGCTGATGTGGCAGCTCAAGCGCCTGCTCGACCCCAACGGCATCCTCAACCCGGATGTGGTGCTCAGCGAAGATCCCGATATCCACCTGAAGAACCTCAAGCCGCTGCCGGCCGCCGACGAGATCGTCGACAAGTGCATCGAGTGCGGCTTCTGCGAACCGGTGTGCCCGTCCAAGGGACTGACCCTGAGCCCGCGCCAGCGCATCGTCATGTGGCGCGATATCCAGGCCAGGAAACGCGCCGGCGAAGATACCTCGGCACTGGAGCGCGACTATCAGTACCAGGGTATCGACACCTGCGCCGCCACCGGACTGTGCGCCCAACGCTGTCCGGTAGGGATCAACACCGGTGAGCTGGTGAAGAAGCTGCGCGGCCAGGTCGCCCATCACGGCAAGACCGCCGACTGGCTGGCGGAGCATTTCCATACCGCGTTGAGTGGCGCGCGCCTGACCTTGCGTGCCGCCAATGGTGCGCGTCGCTTGCTCGGCGCACCGCGCCTGAGCCGGATCAGCAGGTCGCTGAGCAAGGCCAGCAACGGGCGCCTGCCGCAATGGACGCCCGCCATGCCGCAGCCATTGAAGAATCCGCTCGCCAGCATTGCCAGCAACGACGCGCGGCCACGGGTGGTCTATCTGGCCGCGTGCGTCTCGCGGGTAATGGGCCCGGCGGCGGGCGATCGCGAACAGACCTCGCTGCTGGACAAGACTCGCGGCCTGCTGGAAAAGGCCGGCTACCAGGTGGTCTTCCCGGAAAACCAGGACAGCCTCTGCTGCGGTCAGCCGTTCGCCTCCAAGGGATACGCCGAGCAAGCCGAGCACAAACGCCAGGAGCTGATCAGCGCCTTGCTGCACGCCAGCCGCGGCGGTCTCGACCCGATCTACTGCGACACCAGCCCGTGCACCTTGCGCCTGGTCCAGAATCTGGCCGAAACCCGGCTCGACCTGTACGACCCGGTGCGCTTCATTCGCAGCCACCTGCTGGACAAACTGGAGTTCACCCCGCAGGACGCGCCGATCGCCGTACACGTGACCTGCAGCACCCAGCACCTGGGCGAAAGCCAGGCGCTGATCGACCTGGCGCGTCTGTGCAGCAAGCAGGTGGTGATTCCGGAAGGCATCCACTGCTGTGGTTTCGCCGGCGACAAGGGCTTCACCACACCGGAGCTCAACGCGCACTCGCTGCGCAGCCTGAAGGACGCGGTGCAGTATTGCGAAGAGGGGATTTCCACCAGCCGCACCTGCGAGATCGGCCTGTCGACCCATGCCGGTATCGACTATCACGGACTGGTCTACCTGGTGGACCGGGTGACCCGTCCGCGGGCGCTCTGACCGGTCATGACATTCCTGTGAACTCCTTGGCGAACGCGGCAGTCCACCCATCAGGCCCCTCTTCCCGAGGCCTCCCAGCCAAGGAGATTCACATGAAGCGTACTGCGATTACCGGACTGTTCATGACCGCCGCACTGCTTGCCTCCCCTGTGTTCGCGGCGGACGACCTGTGCACGGCCAACCTGCAGAAGATCGACGATCAACTGGCCAGCCTCGGCGCCACATCGGAAGACCTGGTCAAATCGGTCAAGGAACAGGCCGACGATGCGCGGGCCGCGAAAACCGCCGGCAACGACAAGGATTGCATCGCCCTCACCAGCAAAGCCCTGCAGGACCTGCAGAACACCACCAAGGGTGGCGGCAGCGAGTGAAACAGAGCATCCGGGCGATGGTATACGTCGCCCGGATGATGTCGTATAATCCGCCTCACGCGCTTGAAAAAGCGTCAGCTTAGAGCAGAAAAAATGGGGCCGATTAGGATTCGACGCCGGTAACGAAACTCTAGGTGCATGCCGAGTTGGTAACAGAACTCGTAAATCCACTGTTGCAACTTTCTATAGTTGCCAATGACGAAAACTACGAGGGTTACGCTCTCGCTGCGTAAGCAGCCGAGCCCGCTCTCCTGGTAGCTTCGGCTCCAGCAATCATCAGGGGATGCCTGTAAACCCGAAATGATTGTCATACAGAACAGGATCGCCGTGCAGTACGTTGTGGACGAAGCGGCTAAAACTTACACAACTCGTCCAAAGCACCCTGCCCGTCGGGCGGCTGCGGATTAACTCAATAGACACGGCTAAGCATGTAGTACCGACAGCGGAGTACTGGCGGACGGGGGTTCAAATCCCCCCGGTTCCACCAAACACCTTACAAAGCCCCAGTTGATGGGGCTTTGTGCTATCTGGACTCAGCGTTTTGGCCGGTGCCCCCCCTCTTTAGCCATCGCGCCGTCTGGAATCCACCCGCTGCTCATCGGCGAGCAGGCCATCCGAACTGTCTCTGACCGACTCGCGAAATCCTTTGATCACCTCGCCCAAGTCGCGACTCAAGTACCGCATACGTTTGCCGCCGAACAGCACCAAGACGACCAGCAAGATCACCGCCCATTCCTCCTCCATGCGCGTCGCGACCAAGTGCTTCGTGCCGTATGCGCATGCCCGCCGCTTTTTTTCTTGCACGAAATCAAAACTTCTGTATTTTGCATAACACACGAAATAATAAATAAACCGCAACCATGTGGTGAGGGCTAGGATGGACTTGGGAACCAAGGCGCTGTCGCTGTCCAAAGGGGCGCGAAGGTCCCGTTGCAACCGTTGGGGAACGCAGCTCTGCAACCGGCTGCTGCTTCCGGAACCGACCATCCCCAGCCCGGAGAAACGCAGGCGGCTTTTCTTCCTCGAGCGGCTGAGCGACGCCCAACGGAGTGCGATCAATACGTCCTGGCCACGCCTGGGCGGGAGCGCGCCGGAATGAAACGCGGTCCGCCCGACATCCCCTGGCACTGATCGCACCTCCAATGGCTTGAGCGCACGCGACCCGGCGGGCGCCTCCTGACTTTTCGAACGACGCACTCGCGGCCACCCAACGGCTGTGATGGCTTCGCCTGCGCGAGCAACGCCCCTTCCCCCTTCGCGAGCAAGGACCCTATGCCCAAAGCCATGTCGCTGACCCTGAAACTCTCCCTGCCACCGGCCGTGGCCCTGACCGGCCTGCTGCTTTTCGTTGGCTACACCGCGCTGCAACTGGACAACAACGACAGCCGGCTGGTAGCCCTTGAAACGCACAGCTACCCCACCCTGGAGACTGCCGACCGGGCGATCTTCCAGTTCTCGCGCATTCCCGGCCTGCTCAACGGTGCGGTTGCCGCCGGCGAGCGCGATACCCTGGAGGAAGCCCGCAAGACCCTGGCCGATGTGAACGCCAGGTTGAACGAACTGACGTCACTTTCAGATGGCCAGACCAACAGCGACGAAGCGCTGAACGCCTGGTCGGTCGCCATCCGGAACTACGCAGACAATGCGGTGACGACCTCCGAGCAATTGCTCGGCGGAGCAGCCTTCGAGGACCTGCGGCCGAACCTCGATCGGATGGCGACGGACCTCAAACGCGCGCAGACGGCCGGAGACCGGTTTCGCCAGCAGGTCTACGGCGATTTCCAGGCCAGCCTGACCCAGGTGCGTACCGATAACGCCACCACCACCCACGTCGGCTACCTGCTCAGCCTTGCCCTGTTGCTGCTGGTCAGCCTCGGCTCGGTGCTGGTGATCCGCCAGGTGATGAACAACATCCGTGGCGTGATCGCCTCGCTCAGGGCCATCGCCACTGGGGATGGCGACCTGACGCGGCATGTCAGCGTCGATTCGCAGGATGAAATCGGCGAGATGATCGGTCTGTTCAACGGCCTGCTGGACCGGCTGCAGGGCACCATCCGCAAGATCATCGAAACCGCCAGCCCGCTCGAACAGATGTCCCGGGAGCTGCACCGGCTGACCCAAGGCGCCGAGCAAAGCACGCGCTCTCAACAGGAACGCACGGAGTCCATCAGCCGCGATATCGGCACCATGACCGGCAGCATCCAGGAGGTGGCGCAGCGTTCACGGCAGGCCTCTGAAGAAGCCAGTGCCGCCACCCGCCAGGCCGACGAGGCCCGGCAGAACATCGATAGCCTTTCCTCCAGCATCGGCGACCTGGGCAACAACGTGCTCGGTTCGGTACAGGCCATGCAGAAACTGGAAGAAGAGACCCAGCAAGTGGGCACCGTGCTGACGGTGATCCGCAGCATCGCCGAACAGACCAACCTCCTGGCCCTGAACGCAGCCATCGAAGCGGCGCGCGCCGGCGAACAAGGTCGTGGTTTCGCCGTCGTCGCCGACGAGGTGCGCAACCTCGCGCAGAAGACTGCCGCCTCCACGGCGGAGATCCAGAGCATCATCCAGCGCCTGCAGAGCAGCGCCCATAACGTCTCGAACGCGATGGCCGTGAATGGCGCCAAGGCCAGGGCCAGCATCGAGCGCTCCGACCAGGCCACCCTGACCCTCGAAGCGATCACCCGTGCCGTTCGCCAGATCGATGAGCTGAACGCGGGCATCGCCCGCTTCACCCACGAACAGATCGGGCTCTCTCGTTCGATCCAGCAGGACACCGAGGTCCTGCAGCAGGACACCGAGGCCACCACCCGCGGAGCCGACGCCACTGCGCGTCTGGGCGAACAGCTGGTGGACACCGGCGAACACCTGCGCAGCGCCACCGCCCAGTTCCGCATCTGACCTTTCCCAACCACACGAGCAGTAAGAGCATGCAAGGTATAAGAACACTCGGTCTGGCCAGCCTCATTGTGAGCGCCCCTGCCATCGCCCTGGAGCAGGGTGAACATCGCTTCAATGGCTTCGGCACCGCCGGCTTCACCTACCTGGGGGGGGAGGACGCCGGACGCAGCTATGGCATCAACGGGCAGACCACCGACTCCTGGCGTGGCGACCAGCTCTCCAAACTGGGAGCCCAGCTCCAGTACGGGCTGACCGATACGCTGGGCGTCACCGTCCAGGCCACTGCCAAGCCGGAGCGGGACACGTGGAAAGGGAACCTGGAGTGGGCCTACCTCTCCTGGGCCGCCAGCGACCGTCTGACCCTGCGTGCAGGCCGTCTGCGCCTGCCGGTATACATGCACTCGGAAACACTCGATGTCGGCTTCACCCACCCCTGGCTGCGCCTGCCGGACGAGGTCTACAGCCAGGTCCAGCTGAGCAACTACGAAGGCGGCGATCTGCTCTACAGCCTGCCCATCGGTATCGGTTCCCTGGCGTTCCAGGTGGCCGGCGGCCAGGCGGTCAACCGCAACGTGTTCGCCCTGGATGACCTCTACGACATCGACTACAAGAAAGTCTTCGCCGCCAACGTCACCCTGGAAACCAGCGATTTCGGTGCCTTCCGCGTGGGCTACGCCGAAGCCGATATCGACGCCGACCTCACCAGGTCGGTAATCGCGCCCGGCGGCGTGCCGGCCAGCGTCGGCTTCAAGCGCCTGGACCAACAGAAGACCAAGTTCACCTCCATCGGCTACCAGTACGACAACGGCACCTGGATTTCCTCCAACGAATGGACCAGCAACAACAGCGAGGCGGACCAGGAAGGCAGCATCGACGCGTTCTACGTCATGGGCGGCCGGCGCTTCGGCGACGTGCTGCTGCACCTCACCTACGCTCAACTGGACGAAGACCGCGGCCGTCAGAGCTCCTGGACCTATGGCGTGAATTACAACCTGACGCCATCCGTCATCCTCAAGGGTGAATACAAGCGAGTCGACACCCGTGGCACTGGCTACCGCGGCGTGTTCGTCGAGGGCGCCCAGGAAACGTTCGACCACGCACTCTACGCAGCGAGCAACGGCGCGGCAGGCGTGCCTGCGCGCAACTACGACGGCGACATCCTCAGTGTCGGCATCGACTTCGTGTTCTAAGGAGTGCCCTCATGAAGCCATTCATCACCGCCCTGCTCGCCACCGCCCTGGCAACGGCCTCGGCCTTTGCCCATTCGGAAACGGTCGTTATCGCGAATGCCGGCGCCAGCGCCTCGCCCTCTCAGTCGGACGTGGCGAACATCTTCCTCGGAAAGGACACCAGCCTCAAAGGCATCGACCAGAAGGGCTGGAACCCCACCAAAGAGAAATTCTACGGAGCCGTCACCAACAAGAACGAGGCGCAGCTCAAGTCCTACTGGTCCGGCCTGGTGTTTACCGGCAAGGGCCAGCCGTTACCGAGCGTTGCCGACGACGCAGCCGTGGTTGCTCTGGTCGGCGCGGAAGCGAACGCCATCGGTTACGTCGACAAGACTGCTGTCAACGATAAGGTGAAAGTGCTCTTCAGCCTGCCCTAGCCACACTTTGCCCATCTGCTGACCGCCTCGCCGGCCCGCGCGTCCGGCGGGACGGTCAGGGTCGGCTCTACTCAAGCAGGGACGGCGCCAGGACCCCACCCAAGCCATGAACGCGATGGTCAGAGGGCTCACAGGCCACTAGGCAGTCTCTCCCAGCACGCTCGCGATCATGCTCGTCACTTCGCTGACGTTGTCGTCGAGATAAAAATGCCCGCCAGGGAACAGATTGATCCGGGTACTGCCTTCCACATGGGCCCGCCATGCGACCAGGTCGGCAGTAGGCGCCAGCGGATCATGGGTACCCCCGAACAGGTAGAGATCGCAGCGAAGTTTTTCGCCCGAGCCAGGCTGCCAGGTCTCCAGGGCTTCCAGGTCGGCGCGGATGATCGGCAGGAAATGATTCAGGACATCCGGGCGCTCCAGCAATGGCGCTGGAATTCCATCGAAGGCCTGCAGGGCCTCGACGAGTTGTCGGTCTGGCAGCCTGTGCAGAAGATCCTGCACGCGAATATGCGGCGCTCTACGTCCAGAAATGATCAGTGCTTTCGGGAGCGGATAGCCGCGCGCCTGCAACTGCCGGCCAAGTTCGAACGCAACCGTTGCCCCCATGCTGTGGCCAAAAAAATAGTAAGGCGCTGCCAGTTGCGGCGCGATCTCCTCAACCAGTGTTGCCAACAGGGCCTTCAGGTCTCTGCATAGCGGCACTGCGCTTTTCATTCCCCGGCCAGGATATTCAAGGGGAACCACCTGAACAGAGGCAGGCAAGCGCTTTTTCCACGCGATATAGCGTGCCGTGGTGCCACCCGCATTCGGAAAGCAAAAGAGTTTGGCTGGATGTGCTGGTTGTGCCTCGGGAGCGCATGAGGAATGAGGTTTCATAACGTATGCCCGTGGGACGGTTGGTCCCGAGACACAAAGCCAACAAGATTCATACTATCGATATCTCTTCTACTTAACTATTCATGGAAATGATTTTGGTTTTTTAGAAATAACCACCATGCATACTTTGGAACACAGAGTGACCGATGGATATTCCAGAGTCATTCTATGGACAAGAAATTCTAAAAGAAAATCAAAAAGATAGAATTTCATTCATAAGGAGATGCCGCGTGCGGACAAGTCCATGGCTTGCGTTGTTCATACTCTTTCTAGCCCGTGTGGCATTAGGGTTTCAGTTTCAATCGGTAGTGTCGATTGCACCTGAACTCATGGCCACCTTCAGCGTGAACCACACCGCCATAGGAACCCTTGTCGGGCTCTTTACCTTGCCGGGTCTGGTCTTTTCCCTGCTGGCTGGCGTGATGGGCAAGCGTTTCGGTAACAAACTGGCCGTATCTGGCGGTTTGATATTAATGGTCAGCGGTTCGGTCTGCATGGCACTGGCACCAGACTTCCTGGTGCTGTCCATCGGACGATTGCAATGTGGGTTTGGCGCCATCGTCTTGTTTGTCCTGTTGAGCAAGATGGCGGCGGACTGGTTCACAGGCAAGCAACTGGGCATCGCCATGTCGGTGATCATCAATGGCTGGCCCATTGGTATCGGCGCAGGCCTGCTGACTCATCACTTGATCGCCGAATCTCTGACCTTCAACGCCGTGTTCTGGGCAAACGCTCTGGTCGCGGGCGTGGTGTTGCTGTCGATGCTGGCGCTGTATCGAAACCCTCGCGTCGAGCGTCAGGCCAGCGTAGCGCCGTTATCACGCATCTCTCGCCTCGAAGTCTTGCAGGTGAGCCTCTCGGCCATTGGCCTGACACTCTATAACGCCGCGGTGGTAATGATCCTCAGCTTCGTACCGGGGATGTTCATTGCCAACGGAACAGCGCCGCTAACAGCAGGTTCTCTGGTCAACCTGCATATTCTGGTGTCCATCGCTGGCGTAACCGTGGGGGGAATCCTCTCGTCGAAAAACAGTCGATTCCTGTCAGCGGGTATTTCTCTTCTTATCTGCTCGTTCGTATTGGCATCTCTCGCCTTGGCGCAAACCAGCAACGCCTTCTTCAATACACTGTTCATCGCAACGGGATTCGTAATCGGCATTCCTGCCGCGTTATTGATGACCTTACCCACCACGGTACTTGCACCGGCCAACAGGGATGTAGGCTTTGGTATTCTCTACACCTGGGTTTATGGCGGACTTGCATTATTGATGGTATTGGTCGGCCATGTGCAAACGGTCTATCAGATACCCTCGGCACCCGTCATATTGGCCGCAATTCTTTTGATACTCACGCCAGTCTCCACCTGGATGTTCGTTACGCTGACACGCCAGAAAGAAAATCCAAAAGTTACAGCCCCCTCGGTGTGAGACATATCACTCGAACATAATTAAACATTATCGTCACACGACCAAACCATACTTACGCCATACCTTAGACGTTCCATATCGCCAACTACTGCTCTGCAATAGAGAGGTAATCATGCGCCTGAGAAATATACTTTCCTATTTGGAATATCATTCCGCTCAACAGGGCGATAAAGCAGCTTTCATTTATCTGGAACAGGGTGAACATGAAGCCGAGCGCATTTCTTTTGCGCAACTTCAGCAGCAGTCCTACACCTTGGGGGTTGCACTGGCCGGGACGTTCGAGCGTTCGAGCCGAGTGCTGATCGCATTGCCCGACGGCATCGATTTCATTCGAGCATTTCTCGGCGCGCTGTATGCCGGGCTGATTCCGGTTCCAGCCAAACCGGCCCTGAACAGTGAATCAGAGGCGAAGCTGATTCGCATCGCGGAAGACAGCCAGGCGCAAGGCATTTTCATGGTGCCGGGCCCCCTCGAGGCTCAGAGTCCGGAGCTGTCTCACGCCCTGGGCCGAATGCAGCTTCTCGTCAGCGAGGCACTTATCTCGAGGGTGCCGAGCGACCAGTGCGCGGGTATCGAAGGCCAGTCATCGTGCGGATCGGAGTTGGCATTCCTGCAGTACACCTCCGGCTCGACCGGCCATCCCAAAGGGGTCATGGTTTCGCATGACAACCTGCTGGCCAACGAGGACATGATGTCCTGGGCCTGGGCGACGACTACCGATGACGTCATCGTGTCGTGGCTGCCGATGTTCCACGACATGGGTTTGATGGGTTCGGTGCTGTTGACCATATTCTCGGGAGCGCAATGCGTACTGATGAGGCCAACGGCCTTTGTCCAGCGCCCGGCACGTTGGCTGGAGGCCGTGCAGACCTACGGCGGCACGATCACCGGCGGTCCCAATTTCGCCTACAAGATGCTGGCAACCGAGCGGGTAACTCACTCTTTCGAGCACCTGAACCTCTCGACGCTCAAGGTTGTTTACTGCGGTTCGGAGCCCATCTCGTCAGCGGTGGTGCAGAAGTTCCTGAAAGCCTATGAGCGCTTCGGTCTGCGTGCCGAAACGTTCAGCCCCAGCTATGGCATGGCCGAAGCGACACTGATGGTGTCGGGCGGCAGGTTGGGTCATGTGTACTCCACCCTGGCAATGGATGCGGTGACCGGCATGGCCTTGCCGGGAGAAAACCCGGAAGAGGCCCGTCCTGGTATCAAACAGGTGATTGCCTGTGGCGTGAGCATGCCCGACCAGCAACTGCGCATCGTCAACCCGCACACCCGGCGCCAGTGCGCCGAATTTGAAACCGGTGAGATCTGGGTAGCCGGCCCACATATCGCGCTGGGTTACTGGAACAAGCCCGAGGCCAGCGAAGACAGCTTCGCAGCCATCATCGAGGGCGAACCGGCGCAACGCTATCTGCGCACAGGCGATATGGGCTTCCTGGCAAATGGCGAGTTGTACATCAATGGGCGCATCAAAGAGCTCATTATCATCAATGGCAACAACTACTACCCGCAGGATATCGAAGAGACCTGCTCGGCCTCGCACCCGGCGCTCGGGCCACGCGCCGCGGCGTTCGGCGTGAACAGCCACAGCGGTGAAGAGATTGTGATCGTCCAGGAATTGTCCAAGTCCCTGCAGGACGAGCTGACGTCCGGCCATCTGGATGAAATCACCTCCAACATCCGCTCCTCTGTCTATCGCAAGCATTCTCTCCCGCTCAAGGAAATCATTTACGTGAGGAACAACGGCATTCCGCAAACCACCAGCGGGAAGATCTGTCGTGTCAGTTGCCGGCGCAATTATGAATCCCGTTCACTCGCGGCCGTTGGCCTGACAGCGTCGGAGGAATGAACGCGATGTCACCTGACAAACCCAGCGTGAACGATTGGCTGAGCCAATACCTGAGCAGCGAGCATTCGATCGATCCGCGCACGATCCGACTGAAAACCACATTCAGTGAACTCGGGCTCGACTCCGCAACAGGCGTAGCGCTGACCCTGGACGTCGGGGATTGGCTGGGTATCGAGGTCGAGCCGACGGTGATCTTCGATTATCCGACTGTCGAGTTGTTTTGTACCCACGTGGAACAACTCCACGCCCAGAAGCTGAACGAGAGGAAGCGGTCATGAAGTTTCTCGAAGCATTGCGTCAGGCACCAGGCGAAGTATCCGAACCCGGCAGTCTGTCCATTTCCGATCGCTGGGACATTCTCGGCTACCCCAATGGCGGCTATCTCGCTGCCCTTGCCGCCGCGACCATGGCCCAGGTTACCGGCCCTCATCAGGATCCCCTGACCCTCAGTGCGCACTTTCTCGGGCACCCGACAGCCGGGCCGGCCCGCGCCGACGTGCAGCTGGTGGACAGCAAGAAGAGCCTGTCTCGCACCCTGATGAGCCTTGCCCAGAACGGCGCGGCGACAGGCCTGTATACCGGCACCTTTACCGATTTCTCCCAGGCCAGAGGGGACACGCTCGCCAGTAGCCGCTGCCGCAGCCTGCCAGACATTGCCAGCTTCGTCCCACTGCAGGACTTGCCACACTTGCCATTGCCTCCCGCCTTCGCCAGTCGCTTCGACCTGCGTGTGCGGCCCGAGCTGCTGAGCAAGCCCGACCCGCGCAACAAAGCGGAAGTTGAAGGCTGGATCAGCTTCAGCGACGACATCGAGCCGGACTTGTACAGCCTGATCCTGTTTGCCGATGCCTTCCCGCCGACCCTGTTCTGCGTACTCCCCCCGCAAGCCTGGGGTTCCATCCCCACCCTCGAATACACCGTGCATCTGAAGGCGCACCCCTGCCCAGGGCCGATCTACGGGCGCTTCGTCACCGAGCACATGGTCAGCGGTTTTCTGGAGATCGACGGCGAGCTGTGGGATTGCGAAGGCAACCTGGTCGCCGTTTCGCGCCAGGTAGCCAAGTCAAGGCTGACCTCCAGCGCGGCTTAACCCAGAGGCGGTCAACACCGCCTTCCCCCAAATCAGTCAATGCGTCTTTCAAGGAAGAGGGATATGGATCGCACTCCGTCTACCCCCATTGCAGTTGTAGGGATGGCTTGCCATTTTCCCGGTGCCACTGATCTCGATAACTTCTGGTCCTTGCTTGAGCAGGGCGGCCGGTCGATCAGCCAACTGACCTGCGATCGCTGGAACAATCCGGCCCTCTACAACGCCAGGGCGGGAACACCGGGCAAGCTGGCGACCCAGGCGGCCGGTCTGATCGACAACTTCGATCGCTACGACTATGCCTTCCTGGGATTGTCCAAAGTCGAAGCGCAAAGCACCGACCCGCAACAACTGCTGGCCCTGGAAACGACGTGGCGCGCACTGGAAGACGCCAATATTCGCCCCTCGAATCTGGCGGGCAAACGCGTTGGCGTTTTCATGGGGGCCTCGGGCAACGATTACGAAGCGATGCAAACCACACGCATCGACACATTGACCGCGCATTCGGGCACCGGTACCAACGCAAGCATCATCTCCGCGCGCATCGCCTATGCGCTGGACCTTCGTGGTCCGGCCATGACCCTCAATACGGCCTGCTCGTCTTCGCTGGTGGCTATCCACGAGGCTTGCCTGAACATCCAGGCGGGACTGTGCGAGAGCGCCGTGGCGGGCGGTGTGCACCTGATGCTGATTCCCGGCACGACGGTGGCCGTGTCCCAGGCCGGGATGATGTCACCTCAAGGGCTGTGTAAAACCTTCGACGAAAGCGCTGATGGTTACGTCCGTGCCGAAGGCTGCGGCATGGTCATGCTCAAGGATTTGCGCAAAGCGCAGGAAGACGGCGACCGCATCTACGCCGTCATCAAAGGGTCGTCAGTCAATCAGGATGGCTTGACCAACGGTCTGACCGCGCCGAACCGTCGCGCCCAGGAGCAGGTCATTCTGCAAGCGCTGGAGCGGGCTGGCGCCACGCCCGACGACATCGGTTATGTCGAGGCGCACGGCACGGGTACGCGCCTGGGCGACCCTATCGAAATCAATGCGCTGAAAGCCCTCTACGGGGCCTCCACGGAGGACGCAGCGCAGTGCTACGTCGGCTCGGTGAAGGCCAATATCGGCCACCTGGAACCGGCCGCGGGTGTCGCAGGATTCATCAAGACCGTATTGCAACTGCATCGGCGGACCATTCTTCAGCAGCCCTCCACCGGCACGCTCAATCCGTTGATCCAGTTGGGTGGCAGCCGTCTGGCCATACCGCGCGAGAACCTGAAGTGGCAACAAGCGGACAGGCTCGCGGCCATCAGTGCCTTCAGTTTTGGCGGGACCAACTGTCACCTGATCGTGGGCAGTCACGCGGAGCCTGCCGTGGAGGCCGAGGCCCGGATCGAGCAAAACCATCTGCTCCTGCTGTCGAGTAAAAGCGAGAAGGCCCTTCCGGCATTGATCGATTCCTATATCCGGGCGCTGCAAACCGAAGGGCAGCCTTCGTTGCGAGATCTGTGCGCAACGACCGCGAACGGCCGCGAGCACTTCGACTATCGCGTGGCGATTACTGGCGCCAACCCTGCTGGCTGCATCAAGAAATTGCAGGCACTTGACCTGGCAAAGGTCGATCGTGCTGGCGAAGGCCTGAAAATCGCTTTCCTCTTTTCCGGGCAGGGCACTCAGTACTTTTCCATGGGGCGTGCGCTCTATGAGCGATACGCCGTGGTTCGAGAGTGGATCGAGCGGGGCTCCGTATTGATCGAGCGAGCACTCGGCGTGAAGGCTCAGGATATTCTCTGGGATGACCCCAGCCTGGATCTCAACCGTACCGCCCTCACGCAGCCGGCGCTCTATGTCCTGGAAGTGGCCATTGCCAAACTCTGGGAGAGCTTCGGCATCGTGCCGAGCAGGGTGGTGGGACACAGCATCGGTGAGTATGCGGCGGCCTGTATCAGCGGCGCTTTCTCGTATGAAGTCGGCCTTGCGCTGGTCCTGGCCCGTGGCCAGTGCATGGAAGCACTGGGTGTGGACGGCAATATGCTGGCTGTCAAAGGTACCCGGGCCGAGGTTGCAGCGATTTGCGCAAGGCTGTCCCCAAACCTGCACATTGCAGCGATCAATACCGCGGCGGACACGGTTGTGGCGGGCCTTGCGCCCGACATAGCGGCCTTGAGCGCTCATTTGACCGCCGAGGGCTTCGCCGTCTTCCCGCTCAAAGGCAATCGACCTTTTCACAGCCCGCACATGGCGCAGGCCGCAAACGAATTCCTGGCCACTGCCCGGCGCGCCGAATTCACGGCCGGTCGCATTCCGATGCTGGAGAACGTCGGTGGGACGCGAGTTGGCGAGTCGGGCCTGACTGCCGAGTATTGGGCGAAGCAGATCACCAGCCCCGTGGACTTTCTGGGATGCATCCAGCACGCCGACCTGACGGATGTCGAGGTGTTCGTCGAGATCGGCCCTGGCTCGACACTGCTGGGCCTGACGAGGGCATCGCGAGAGGGATCGAGCACGCTTTACCTGCCGTCGTTATCGTCCCGTGACAAGGCGGACGAGACGCTCTTGAGTTCACTGGGAAATCTCTATTGCCGGGGAGGTGCCGTCGACCTGGGGCCGCTCTATGGCAGCGAGCGCCGAGCATCGGTGCCGGGTCATCCTCTGCTGAGGGAACCCGTCCTGACCAATCTGGACCCCGCGCGATGGGCGCCAGCGCTCGCGCCCCAACCCGTCCATGCCGTTCAATGGTCGCCAGTGAGCCGCCCTGTTCCCGCGTCGATGTCGGCCGATGCCCCCGTGCTCGTGCTGCAGGGTGCTGAACCCTCCTCGTCGCTTCGGGACAACTGGCGCTTCGTCTCGTTCGGGCAATGGCAGGCGAGTGGCGCGACCCGGTTTGTGGACGCCAACAGCGCGCCGCGCATTGTCGTACTGCCCTGCTTTCTTGCCGAGCAAGCCGCGCAATATGGCGATGTACCTGCCGCGGCCCGATTGACGATGTCGGCGCTGGCAACCGTCAGGAGCGTGCATCAGGCCTCGCCTGCCGCGCTGAACATGACCTTCGTGCTGCCAGCGGAAGGTTCCATGCAGGACCTGCCGTGGAGCGCCATTCCCGGTGCCTTGAAGTCGGTGCAACTTGAGCTGCGCAATGCCGAGTTGAAGTCGGTATTCGTCCCCGCGCACGCACAGACAGAGCTCTTGCCCGAAGTGGTCGAACTGAGCGGGGTCAAAGGCAGCGAGGAATATCGCCTCGACGAAAACGGAACACAGGCACTGCGCCTCTTGCCCACGAGCATCGCCGCGGGCCGTCAGAGCATCTTGCCGACCCATGCCTATGTGATCAGCGGCGGTACCGGCAGCATCGGCGTGTCGTTGGCCCACGCGCTGCTGGAAAAAGGCGCCGGACAGGTGCTGCTGCTCAGCCGCAGCCAGAGCGATACCAGCGCACGCAGTGAGCGCCTGGCCCAACTGCTGGCCAGCAACAAGGTGCGCCTGGTGCGGACCGACGTGACGGACTACGCACGCTTGCTCGATACCTTGCGCCAGACCCACGCTCTGACGTTGCCCGTCGATGCGGTGTTCCATGCCGCCGGCCTGACCTCGCAAGTGTCCTTCGAGCAACTGACCCACGAGGACGTTGCCCAGGTGCAGGCCAGCAAGACCCAAGGCACGCTGGCGTTGTTCGAAGCCGCGCGGGCGTTGGGTGCCAGGCGCTTCATCAGCTTCTCGTCGATTTCTTCTCTCTGGGGCGCGCCGCAGTTGGCGCATTATTCGAGCGCCAATCGCTACCTGGACGCTTTCACCACCTTTGCCCACGGGGCCGGGCCGCAGCTTCTCGGCATCAACTGGGGCCCTTGGGGTAGTGATGGCATGGCCTCCGCGGAGTCACTGGCCGCGTTCGAGCGCATCGGCATTCATGCCCTGGAACCCAAAGCCGCCCTGCACTGCCTGTTCGACCTGCTCGATGCCGGGACTTCGGGGCAATTCATGGTCTGCGATGCCGACTGGGAGCGCTTGGCCGAGCAATACGCCACCCGTGGTGCGGCGGGTATTTTCCAGGCATTGCAGGCGCCGCTCGCAACGCCAGCCTCGCCGACGGCAGCTGCCGTGCGGACGACGGCGAGCGCCGAGCCGCTGGCGGTTGGCGAGTTCGTGACGCAGGCGATCGCCACCTTGCTCAATGAGGATGTCAGCAACATCGACAGCGGCGATTCGTTGCATGAACGAGGGCTGGATTCGCTGGCTGCCGTGCAGCTGCGCAATCAATTGGAGAAGCAGTTCGGCCTGACGCTGCCAGCGACGCTTATCTTCGACTTCCCCACCATCGAGGCCATTACCGGCTACATCACTCGGCAGATCGTGGCGGTCTCGCCGGTGCCGGAGCCCCCGCGGCAGAAGTCCTCGGTGCCGGACGATACGCGCATCGCCATTGTCGGAATGGGCTGCCGCCTGCCCGGTGACGTGGAGTCGCTGGAAGATTTCTGGGAGCAGCTGTGCTCGGGCAAAGATGCCATGCGGCCGATTCGGGAACGCTGGGCAAGCGCGCCGTTCTCGCTGGATGTGACGTCGTTGCCGGAGGATGTGCTGGCGTTGAAGGCCGGCCTGTTGTCAGGAATCGAAGGATTCGATCACCAGCTGTTTGGCATCACCGCCACCGAAGCCCGGTACATGGACCCGCAGCAGCGCCTGGCCCTGGAGCTCGCCTGGCGCTGCATCGAATCTGCTGGCTACAAACCGTCGGAGCTGGTGGGTCAGAAGGTAGGGATCTATATCGGCGTCGGTGCCAACGAATACCGAAACCTGTGCCTGAAGGATCCTGAAAGTTATCCCTACCTCAGCACCGGCAATGCCCTCAACGCGATTGCCGGCAGGGTGGCCTATCACTTCGGTCTCAAAGGTCCGGCCGTTACCATCGATACGGCCTGCTCGTCCTCGCTGGTCGCCATTCACCAGGCCGCGCAGGCCCTGCGCAATGGTGAGTGCACGCTCGCACTGGCCGGCGGCGTCAACTCCCTGCTCTGCCCCGATACCTTCATTTCCCTGGCACGCGCCAGGATGCTTTCGCCGCACTCGCGCTGCGCCACCTTCGACAGCACCGCCGATGGCTACGTGCGCGCCGAAGGGGGGGCGATGCTGCTGCTCAAGCGCCTTGGCGAAGCGGTTGCCGCGCAGGAAAGGGTGCATGCGGTGATTCAGGGGTCGGCGATCAATCAGGACGGCCGAAGTGCCAGCCTGACCGCGCCCAACGGGGCCTCGCAACAGGAGGTCATCAGCGAGGCGCTGGCCAGCGCGGGACTGACACCGGCCGATGTCGACTGGATAGAAACCCACGGCACCGGCACCGGATTGGGCGATCCCATCGAGCTGCAGGCACTGGACGCCGTGTACGGCGCAGAGGGCAAGACACTGACGGTAGGCGCGGTGAAATCCACCGTCGGGCACCTGGAGGCGGCGTCCGGAGTGGTGGGGCTGATCAAGATCGTCTGCGCCCTGGCTCACGATGCGATCCCGCCCAACCAGCACTTCACTGCGCTGAACCCCAATTGCCACGGCTTGCGCTCCAGGGTGCAGGTCCCCACCCAGGCATTGAAGTGGGAGCGGCAAGCCAACCGAGAACGCATCGCGGCCGTTAGCTCCTTTGGCTTCAGCGGCACCAATGTGCACATGCTGATTGCCGAGGGCGTCAGTCCGACGGTTGATGCCCGCGACGCGGTGCCGGCAAGCAAGGCGTTGCTATTGCTTGCCGCCAACTCCGGCAAAGCCCTCAAGCAGCAGATCGAGGCACTGAGCCGGCTGCCCGAGGCGGCCCTCCACGATGCGTGCGCGGAAAGCCTGTGGCTGAAGGACCCCGCACGTTTCCGGCAGGCGTTGTGTGCCGACACTCCACGGGCTCTGCACGATGCGCTGAACCGGCTGGCAGCGCAGGACACCCACGAGAAAGCACCGGCATCCCCCGCCGCAATCCTTCTGCCCGTGGCCCTGTCGAATACCAGTCTGCGGAGCGTTCGAACCCTGTATGCCGAGCAGGCACTTTTCCGGGAGTCTCTGAACGACTGCTGCACCAGAGCGGGCGTTCGCCCGGACGCGTTGTGGCAGAGCGAGCTGAACCCTCACGACCGGCCGGCATTGACGGTGGTGCTCAATGCCGCGTTGCTGAGGTTCTGGACGGCGCTTGGCGTAAAGGCAAGCTTGCCCGACAGCGGCATGGCCCCCCTGGTCCGAGCCTTTGTCGAAGGGCAGGACGTGTCGGCGCAAAGGGCGCTTTCGCAGGCCGCGGCAATCAGCTCCGCGGATGATTTCGAGACCTGCATCGCCAGCTACCGCGAATCGGGCAAGACGGTGCTGCTGTCGGGCGTCCAGGCACAAGGTTGTGTTGATTGCCTCGACCTTGCGAATGCGCTGCCGGCGCTGTTCATGCGTGGCTTCAACATGAAGCTGGAGAGTTTGTCGGAGGCTCGCAGACCCCGCACGCGGCACTTGCGCTACGTCTTCGATCGCCAGCCACATTGGCCACATAGCCCCGTCGCGCCCAGGCCGGCCGAACGCCAGACCTCATGGCACAGCCCGGCCCACGACGCTGACATGTCGCTGCCGCCTGAAGAAATTCACCTTGTGCTGACCCAGCAGCTCAACGCGCTGCACAGGCACATGGATGTGATGTTGTCGCTTTCCAAACAAACCCCCTAACACGGAACGTCAGTGCTATGAATTTCGATCAGATTGCTTCTGAGGTGATTCCTCGTCTGTCAAAGATCATCGGTCTCGGAGACAACGAAGAAATCTTGCTGGAGGACTCGTTGCTCGACACGGGCGCGGACTCGCTGATGGTGTTGAAGTGCGTCGACTTCATCAACGATCGATATGGGGTCTCTCTGACGACGGCACAGGTCTATGAAGAGCTCGAAACGGTCGGCGGCATCATCAGCGCCATCGTGGCGCAGTTGCCGGCGCAGGCGCCACGGGTGGAAGCCGCGGTCGCCGCAACGGTGCGCGCAGACGTCGCGCCGGCCCTGCCTGTCGAGCAACCTGGCAGCTACGAGGAGGCCCCCTCGACAAGCCGTGATGTGTTGATCCACACCCTGCTCAAGTCGCAGATGGACTTGATGAGCAAGCACCTCCAGCTCCTCCACGCGGCGCCGCAAGCGTCCACCCTGGCGGTCGCGGCGGCTGCGCCCTCCCCCGCGAAGACCGCGGACCAGCGCCCTGCTCCCGGCCCGGCGCCGACGCCGGACGCGCAAGCGCCCCAGCGGGAAGACCGCTTCAACGTGTTCAGCGCGCGCAAGAACGCGCAGAAGATCGTCGACCCGGAACAACAGCAATACCTTGCCGGTTACGCCGAGACCTACTCCGAGAAGCACCGCTCGTCGAAGGCGAAGACCGACCAGTATCGACCAGTGCTGGCGGACAACCGGGCCTCCGCCGGCTTCAGGCCCGGCACCAAGGAAATCCTGTTCCCATTGCTGGCAGACCGTACCGACGGCGCTCAGTTGTGGGATATCGACGGCAACCGCTTCATCGACATCACCATGGGCTTCGGCGTCCATCTGCTGGGCCATGGCCCGGCGTTCGTGAAGTCGAAGATGATCGAGCAGATCCAGACCGGCATGCCTATCGGGCCGCAATCGCCCCTGGCCGGCCGGGTGGCGGAGCTGGTGACCGAGCTGACCGGCCACGAACGGGTTGTCTTCTGCAACTCGGGTACCGAAGCCACGATGACGGCGGTTCGGCTTGCCCGGGCCCACACCGGCCGCTCCAAGATCGTCGTGTTCAGCGAGTCGTACCACGGCACGTTCGACGGCTTCCTGGCGCGCGCTTCCGCCGCCCCAGGCGAAGGGGCTGGCGGCATCTCGGTGGGTCGAGGCATTCAGCAGTCGTCGGTGCAGGACACCCTGGTGCTCGAGTACGGCGAGCAGCTCTCTCTCGACACCATTCGCGCGCAGGCCTCGGAGATTGCCGCGGTCATCGTCGAGCCTGTGCAAAGCCGTCGCCCGGCCCTGCAGCCCCAGGCGTTCCTGGCTGAGCTGCGCGCAATCACCCATGACAGCGGAATCGTGTTCCTGTGGGACGAGGTCATCACCGGCTTCCGTATCGCCCCCGGAGGGGCCCAGGAACATTTCGGCATTCGGGCTGACCTGGCGACCTACGGCAAGATCGTCGGCGGCGGAATGCCGATTGGCCTGGTCGCCGGCAAGGCTGCCATCCTCGACGGGATCGATGGCGGCACATGGCAGTACGGCGACCAGAGCGCCCCGCAGGTCGAGCCGATCTTCTTCGCCGGCACCTTCTCCAAGCACCCGCTGGCGATGGCGGCGGCGGTGCAGACGCTGGAGCACATCCAGCAGCACGCGGCAACGCTGTACAGCGATCTCAATCGCCTGACCGGAAACCTGGTCGAACGAAGCAACGCGCTGTTCAAGCGCCTTGGCGTGGACATCCGGGTAGAGCATTTCGGCTCGCTGTTCCGTTACGTGTCCAAGCGCAATCTCGATCTGTTCTTCAGCCACCTGCTGTTCAACGGTGTGTTCGTCTGGGAAGGGCGCAACTGCTTCTTGAGCACGGCCCACACGGAAGCGGATATCGACGCGATCGTGGCGGCGACTCAAGCGGCGCTGCAGCCTCTGATCGCGCACGGCTTCATGCCGGCCGCGCCTGCGCTCTCGCAGCGCACCGCAACCGTCTGGGAGCGGCGCTTCATCCAGCTTTGGCAAGCCCCCGAGCACGCGTTGAGCGTCAACATCGGCGGCGGGATCTTCTTCCCCGGCGATGACGACAGTGCGGCCCTGGCGCAGGCGGTCACCCGTGCTGTACGCAACGCCGACGCCGTGTTGTCGCGTTTCGACGCCACGGCGCAGCAATGGCTGGTGGTATCCGGCGAGATCACCCCCCAGGTGGTTGAACTCAGTGGCTATGGCGATGCCATCGAGCACACCGTCCTGGACGATCTGGTTGCCAGCGAGCAGCAGATCCCGTTCGCGGCCGATGGCAGCCAGCAACTGCGTGCCACTGTCTTTGTGCTTCGAGGGCAGGGCCTGCTCCTGTGCCTGACGGCAAACCATGCCGCTTGCGACGGGGCCGCTCTGGCGACCCTGAGCGAGCGGATCGTCAGCCTGTACCGCGGGGAAGCTGGCGAAAGCCTGAGCAGCGACCTGCCACTTCTGCAGACGCTGGAAAGCACTTATCGGCATTCGCCACAGTTCGATCTGGACCGGGAATTCTGGCTTCCGAAAATCGCTTATCTGCAAGGGGTTGCCTATCGCCCTGTCGAGCGGAACTGGCAGCAGCCGAGTCACCGCCAGGTGGTGCGGTTGCCGCGCCAGGCCGTCGCTTCGATTGCGCGCAGCTTGAAGATCACCCCGTTTGCCTGGCTCCTGTCCTGCTTCGCGCGCGGCCTTCGCACGTCGGCCTGGGCCGATGCCGGGTTGCTGGCGGTGCCCTTCGGCAATCGAGGCAAGCCGTTGCAGCAGACCCTGTGTCAGGTCACCAACCTCCTGCCGCTGCTGCCCGTCGACCACACCGATGCCGCCAGCGCGGCGAAGCAAGTGAGCGGCCTGCTGGCACGTCTGGCCGAGCATGCGGCCTATCCGGTTCTGACTGGCAACCACGACTCGCTGCCGGTATTCGCGAGCATCAACTGGGAACCCATCGACCTGGCTGACAGCAACGACAGGGGCATGCGCCTGGTCCACGGAAGTCAGCGCCTCACCGAGTTTCCCCTGGAGATGAACATCTACTCGGGGACCGATGAGATTACCGTCGTCGTGGACTTCATCCCGCCCCTGGCCGAGCACCTCGATGCATGGCTGCAGGACGCAGTGGCTCAAGCCACCACGGCCCTCGAACCAGCATCCCCTGCCCCTGCCACCAGCAGCATCCTGGAGCCTGCACAATGAACAGTCGGACAAATACCAATCCCGTGTCGTGGACGTTTGTGTCCCTCGCAGCCCTGGGTTGCCTGGGGGTCCTCCTGACCATGCTGGCGCTGCTGGGCTTTACCGACAAAGCGTTTGTCTACGCCATCCGGGTGATCGTCAAGATCGCTTTCACCTTCTTCGCCCTCTCGTATATCGCCGCGCCGTTGTATCGATTTTCCAGCGGCCGCGTAGCGACATTCCTCATGCGCCACCGGGCGACGACGGGGGCCGCGTTTGCCGCGTGCCATTTGACGGCGGGCATCTCCATCGCCTTCATCTGGGTCAACTTCCGCTACGTCATCGAGGCCATTTCAACGCCCGTGGATCGCGTGCTGGGGCTTATCGCGCTGAGCTGGATCGCGCTCATGCTGGTGACCTCCAGTGCCCGCGTGCAGCAGGCCATCGGTAGCCGGGCGTGGGGGCTGATCCACAAGTACGGAATGATGCTGATCTGGACCGGCTACATGCTCGACTACGGTCGACGCGCCCTCCAGTGGCACCCCGTGTTCGGCCTCTTCGTGGCCATTCTCCTGACCATCCTGGTTCTCCGCCTGGCCTCCCTGTTTGCCAAGGGGGCTTCTTCTAAAACTCAACACGTAGTACAGGGATAACACTATGACGCACGTACATTTGGACGCACGCACCCAGGCACGCAAGGCTATTCGTGAAGCGCTGCCGGAAGTCACCTGGCTGGAGAACGAAGCGTTCACCAGAGACTTGTGTGACGTGGTGCAAGCGCACCGTTTCTGCCGCCATCCGTTGATCGACGCCATGAACACCTGGGACATCGATCTGGCCTGGCTCAAGCCGTTCTACCTGGACACCGTGAATGCGATTTCAGGGCGCTTCACCGACTATCTCGTGCAGGCCATGCTCAACTGCTCGGCGCTGCAACCGAAGCTGGGGGCCCGCGCAGCCAGCGCGGCGCGGTTCCTGTTGCAGATCAACACGCTCGATGAACTGGGCTTCGCGCCCGGTGAGCACGACGGCAATTTCTGCGGCGACCCCGACAACGGTCATTTGAATCAGTTGCTGAAGGTGATGGCCGACATCGGCATCAGCGAGCGCGAACAGGCCGCTTACGTGGCCTCCGCGGCATCCGATGACGTAGCGCGACTGATCGACCAGCATCGACACGATCACCTGTACCTGGCGACCGTACTGGCGGTGCTGGAATCGTCACTCAACCCTTGGACCGAGTGCTGGGCCCGAGGCACCGCGATCGCGACCGGCATGGATACCAGCCAGGGCTACCACGCGATTCATACCGCGGACCACGAGGGGCATCTGATCGACGACGATCACTCCGAAGACAGCTGGTACATCGTGCGCCAGGCGCTCACCGCGCCGGACCATGAGCCCATTCGCCAGCTGACGTTCGAAGTGCTGGACAAGCTGGAACGCTATGCCGACTACCAACTCGGCTTGCTGGAAGCACAGCGCGGCAAGACCGGCGCTGGCAACGAGTAACGGCCTGATCATCAACCCTTGGGCCGAGGGTTTCCCTCGGCCCTGTCTTCAGGTACGAAAACGTGATCGATTCCTCCCCCTCCCTTGTTGCGGCGATCAACCACTGGGCCGCCACCTGCCCAGACGAGCCCGCGTGCATCGAGGGTTCGACTGAACTCAGCTGGGCTGACTTCAGCAAGTATGTGCAAGCCGCCATCGAGCGGTTACCCGCCGATGCCGGCTCCACCGTCGGGCTGGTGGCCGGCAACAACGCTGAGCACATGGTCTTCGCCTGTGCCGTGATTGCCACGGGTCGGGCATTCCAGACCTTCCCCGTGGATGTGGCCGACGATGTGCTGGCGGTGCTGCTCAGGAACAGTGGCGTCGCCCAGCTCTTCACCGATGATGAAAACAAGGCGCGTTGCCTGGCGCTGGTCGAGCCAGATATCGACGTCATGGCGATACAGCGCAATCAGCTCCCGGGATTGGGCGACGGCGTTCCATGCCTCCTGCGGGACAACAGCCCCCAGGGCAACGACGATCTGAGCATCGTCTTCAGTTCAGGCACCACGGGACAGCCCAAGGGCATCGTGCACAGCGCTGCCGCCCGCCGGGTGGTGGCCGAAGCGGTCGCGGGGCTTGGCTTGACCCGCGGGGCGGTGAACCTGGTTTGCCTGCCGATGCACAACAACCTGTCGATGGTCACCTGGCTGTCGGCGCTGTGGAATGGCGCCTGCAATGTCGTGCTCACCCGCTTCGACCCGGTCGAACTGGGGCAGGCCGCCTTGCGCCGTCGGGCCACCCACCTGGTCATGAGCCCGCTGCATTACCGCGAACTGTTGTCGGCGCCTGTCGACCGTCAAACACAGTTCGCCAGCCTGCACTTGCATATCTGTTCCAGCTCCCGCCTGCATGCCTGGGAAAAGCGCCAGGTGGTGGAAGGCCTGCCCGGGCGTTTCGCCGAAATCTATGGCGTCACCGAAGGCGGGGTCGGGACGTTGCTCGACTGTTCCGCGGAGCCCCGGAAGCTGCATACCGTGGGCAAGCCTTTGCCCGGTTACGACATGCGGATCATCGACGAGCAAGGACAGGAAGTTGCGCACGGCGTGGTCGGCAGGATTGTCGGGCGCAGCCATTTCATGATGACGCGCTATGCCTCGCACGGCTCGATGGAGGTGTGGACAGCGCCGGGCATGGCTGAGGACCTTCCGCCCTTCATCGTGCCTGGCGATCTTGGCTACCTGGATGCGGAGGGTTACCTGGTGGTGTGCGACCGGGCAATCGATGCCGCCATGTGGCAAGGCAACCCTGTGTTCCCTTCGGACATAGAAGCCTTCATCGCAGCCGAATACCAGGCCCGCGACGTGGCGGCAAAGGTGTACCGCGACTCGGCCGGAGACCTGGAAAGCGTTGCGATCTATCTGGTTCCGACTGCAACGGTTTCGTCATCGCCAGAAACCGTCATGGCCAAGGTGGACGCCCGCTTCAACCTGGATGGAAGGCTTCGACTTCACTTCGTCGAGGCCCTGCCACGCAATGCGATGGGCAAGATTCTGCGTCACCGGCTGGCAGAGCCAGCGTGAACAACATTGTTTCGAGGAGGCTGACAGTATGGGTTCGAATGCTAGCGAGACCGCGCAGCACTATGCCGGCAAGGTTGCAGTTGTCACGGGGGCCAGCAGTGGAATCGGCCAGGCGCTGGTAGTGCAATTGATCGCCAGCGGGGCCCGGGTGTTTGCCGTGGGCCGGGACACGGAGCGTCTTGGTCAGTTGCACACGTTGTCGGCGGCAGCTGGCGATCGACTGATCACCGGCGCCTTCGATGTGCAGGACGAAGCGGCGTGCGAGCAACTGATACAGCAGTGTGTCAGCGCTTTCGGTTGCCTGGACCTGCTTTTCTGCAATGCCGGTCAGGCGATGAAAGGTGCTTTCCTGAGCGCAAGCAGCCCCCAGGCCAGTACCGCGATCATGCGCATCAACTATGACCCGGTGGTCTACCTGAGCTTCCATGCGCTGCCCCACCTGATCCGTTCGCAAGGGCACATCACCGTGACCGGAGGGATCGTCAGTCATGTGGGCCTTCCCGAGTTTTCGGCGTACTGCGCGTCCAAGCACGCCGTGCGCGGATTCATCGAGTCGCTGCGTCGGGAAGTGTCGGCGCAGGGTGTTTCCCTGACCCTGGCAAGCCCCGATACGGTCCGCACGGCAGTGCGGTCCAATATGCTGGACGCCTCCGGCAAGGCCAGCCCCCTGGGTTACGGCGACGAGAACGCCATGTCGCCAGATCGTTGCGCGGCGCTGATTCTTCAGGCGACCCAACGGCAGAAGAGTCATGTGTTGCTCTCAAGGCGAGCGAAAATCCTCAACCTCCTGCAATTTGCCCTTCCCTCCGTGCTTCAGAAGATGCTCTCGGGCTCGTTCGAACGGCAGAGGAAGGCCAGCGTTGCAAATTGAGCTCCTGTCCCGGGAAGTGATGTAACCGAACTCACCGAAGCACCCAGCGGGCGATCACCCTCTGTCCTCGCCAATCCCCTCGGGGCGCTGTTCGCCAGTGATACCTGACAGCGAACAGCGTCCCAAGGGACAGATGACCCGATCAGCGTCGCCTATCGAATGCCAGTGCTGCGCAACGCCGCGGCGGTGTACTCGGCAGTGCTGGACGTGAAGCCGAACTCGATGGGTTGCTTCTCTTCGTTGCGCATGCCGGCGACGAGGTAGCGGCCGCTGACCAGGTCATACAGCGTCTCGGTACCCAGCCAGGCGATCTGCCGATCGTACATCGGCTCCAGGTGACCCTCCGCGGTGCGCCAGAGGGTGCCGCGGGCGTCGTAGTGATCGGCCAGGGCGATCTGCCAACTGTCTTCGTCGACGAAGAACACCCGCTTGGCGTAGATGTGACGCTCGCCTGGCTTGAGGGTCGCCTCGACCTGCCAGACCCGGTGCAGCTCGTAGCGGGTCAGGTCGGCGTTGATGTGCCCGGGTTTGACGATATCCGTGTACTTGAGGTCCGGTGCGTCGAGCTTGAAGCTGTTGTAGGGAATGTAGATCTCGCGCTTGCCCACCAGCTTCCAGTCGTAACGGTCTGGCGCGCCGTTGTACATGTCCTGATTGTCGGCGACGCGCTGGCCTTCGGAGGCGGGATAGGGACCATCATAGGCAACCTGCGGAGCCCGGCGAACACGCCGCTGACCGGCGTTGTAGATCCAGGCCATGCGCGGCTCCTGCACCTGGTTGAGGGTTTCGTGCACCAGGATCACGTCACCCGCCTGGCGGGCGGGTGCCGTCACCAGTTGCTTGTAGTAGAAGAGCACGTTGCCCGGATGGGCCGGATCGTAGTCGGTGACGCGATCACGGAAGGTGAACTGCTGCTTGAAGTACACCGGCACGAAATCACCATTGGCCAGCGGCGTGGCTTGTACATGCGTGCGCCTGGCACTGCCGCCGCGGTAACGGGTGATGTGGTTCCACACCACTTCCAGACCGTTCTGCGGGATCGGGAAGGGCACGGCGGTGGAGAAGTTCTCCAGGCCGTTGCCGCCATCCACCATGAGGGTCCTGGCCGCGTTCTCCCTGGCCGCCTGGTAGACGGCGTCAGGTGCGTTGGCAGTACGGTGGGTGGTGTAGACCGGAATCTTGTAGGTGTCCGGGTAGCGCTTGAACATCGCGACCTGGCCGGGCGTCAGATGGTCCTGGTACTGGGCCAGGTTCTGCGCGGTGATGGTGAACAGCGGTTTCTCGTTGCCGAAAGGATTGCTGAGAAAACCCGTGGCGCTGAGCGTGCCCACATCCTTGGGCAGACCGCCGGTCCAGGCCGGAATGGTGCCCGCGGCGTTGCCGGCCATTTCGGCCCCCAGCGGGGTCAGGCTGCTGCCCAGTTGTCCGACCTGTTCGGGACTGACTGCAGCGAAGGTGGATTGACAGGCAAGGCTGAACGACAGCGCGAACAAACGCGCCCGGGTGCTGGTATTGATCATGCTATTGAGCTCCACTTAGAACGACACGCCAAAACTCAAGGCAACGAAGTCGCGATCGATGCTCGAGTTGTAATCACCGCCGAAGAAGTTGGTGTAGGAAAGTCCGGCGCTATAGGTACTGAGGTAGCTGGCGTCCAGGCCAAGGCTGACGGCCTTGGCCCCTTCGTTGAACACCCCGTTCGGGCCGTAGCCGTCGACATCGTGGGACCAGGCGATGCTGGGTCTCAGCTCGATGCTCGGGATCAGATTGTTGTATTCCCAGATCATCCGGGCGCGGTAACCCCAGGAAGTGCTGGTGACGAAGCCATCGTCCTTGCAGTACTTGCTGACGTTCTCCGCGGTAGCGCTCCCCAGAGACCCTGCATTCAAGGTCTGGCAAGTGCCATTCGGCAGAGGGCCGGGGCCGAAGATCGAATCCCGTCCATAGCGAACCTTGCTGGTGCTTTCCAGGCCGCCGACATGGACGACACCGAGCTCGCCCACCACGGTCAGGCGATCGGCGCCCATGACCTGGTCGAAGAAATGCACCAGAGTGGTCTGAAACTGAGTGATCTCCTTGCGCCGATAACCCGACAGCTCAGAGCCGGGACCGGCGGGCAACAACGAAGCCTCGGGCATCAGTGGCGCCAGGCTGGCAAGCAGGAGATCGGTAGCGTTCACCTGGACCGGGGCGTTGGGCCGATAGCTCAGCTCGCCGCTCCAGGCCGTGCCGGTGGACAGGGTCGTGGAAAAGCTCAGGCCGTACAGCTGGATGTCTTCGGGGTACTCGACGAAATACTCGCCGCGACCAAACGCGGAAACAGGCAGGAGCGCCGGAGCCAGCGCGGTGGCGACCGGTTCCGGGATGCCAGCGCCCACCAGGGAGCCCGCCAGGCCCGCAGCGTCGTATGCACTGGCGGGTGCGTTGGTTGCGCTGAAGAACGGCGACCGGCTGTGGTAGTTGATGAAATAGGCGCCGAACTCGGTGTCCAGCGGTTCGGATACGTAACGCAGCGCGGTGCCCCACTGCCCACCATCGCGTGCGTCCTTGTCACCACGCCGGCGCACGATGATGCCCTCGTCCGGGGCGCCCCACATCACGCCACTGGCACCGAGCGCACTGAGTGCGGCATCGCGGTAAGCCGCCGGCAGGGCGCTGCTCAGGTGAGAGCGGGTCTGCCCTACCGCGAGGTTGTTGTCGCAGCCATCGGACATCACGTCACTGATCGAGAAGAAGGTGCCGCAGTTGTCGAGAACGGTCTGATCCCACTCCAACTGGTAGAAGGCCTCGGCCGACAGGGTGTCGGTCAGGCTCTGGGACACGTAGAACATGTTGACCGGAATCAGCCCCTCCTTGATCTCGGCACCGGGGCGACGGAACGCGGCAACATCAATCGGGTTGATCGCGTTGATACCGTTCTGGATGAACGTGCTTTCCCCCCAGCTCACCACCTGCTTGCCCAGGCGCACGCTGCCCGGCAGGTCGGCAATGGTGTAGTTGTGATACACGAAGGCATCGAGCAACTGGGCGCCGGAGGACTTGGCGCCTTCCTTGCGACCGTTGTCGTCGATGTTCTTGAAGGGGCGGTTCTCGTCCTTCAGTTCGAAGTCGTACCAGTACTTGCCGCGCAGGAAGATGCCGGTATCCCCGTACTTGAGTTCAAGGTCGTGGAGGCCCTTGAATATCTTCGAAAAGGTCGCGCCCTTCTTGAAGTTCAAATGGCCGTCATCCGCGGTCTGGGACAGGCCGTCTCCACCGTTGTTGGCCCCGATCAGGTCAGGGTCGGCGCTCTGCGTCGACCAACTGGTGCCGACGGACAGGTTGGAGTCGAACTGCCCTTCGATTTCGCCGACCGTGAAGGTCAGCGCACCGACGTCCTGGCTGGTGAATGTGGCAAGGGTCACGGCCAGGGCAAGCGGGGCCTGTCGCCACGGTTTTGGTCTACTGATCATTGCGTTCTCTACCTCTTGTTATTGTTTTGGCGATATGTAGAACTGCTGTTTTTCCGGGCACGACAAGGCCCGTTGACCGATCGGAAAATCAGCCAATCACATGACACGGGTGAGTTAGTTCAACGGGTTAGCCGGGTTGGGATCGGGCATTGGGGCAAGTACTCTCCGTGTACAAATGGGTACGTCCACTTCTTCTATTCATTCGTTCGACCGCCATGTGCGACCTCGAGCATCTCGGACACAGCGGTCAGTTTTACCCGTGGCCGGTTCCGAGGCCTGGCCAGGTCCCTCTCGTACAGGTCGATCGCCTTCCACCCCGCGTAGTTCACTGCGAGTGGCTGGCGTAGCGCGATCAGTGCCCGGAGTTCGTCGCTGCCATGCCTGGGCGCCGTGAGCCGACCTGCCGCGAAATCCTCGAGCAGCCCCCGAACAGTTTCCGCCGCGCACTTCTTGTTGGTGCCGATGACGCCCGACGGACCACGCTTTATCCAGCCCGCGGTGTAGATGCCTTGAAGCGCAATGCCCGTCGCCGGATCGATGACGCGACCGCGGTCGTTGGGCAAGGTACCCGTCGCCTCGTCGATCGGAAGGCCTGGCAGTTTCTTCCCCTGGTAGCCGATGGAGCGCAGAACCAGGCCACAGGCAATGGCCTCGGCCTTACCGGTCGCTTGCGCCCTCGACCGGCCACGGTCGTCGATCACCAGTTCGTTCTGCTCGATGCGCAACGCGCTGACACGGTTCTCACCGAGGATCTCGGTGGGCGAGCCCAGAAAACGCAGAACGAGGTGTTTCACGCCTTGCCTGCGTGGCCGCCCGGCCAGCCTGGCAAGGATCGCCTCCTTGAGCGCGGCGATCGCAGGGAGGTCGGCTTGCGGTGCGGCCTTGGCATCGACACTGACGTGAAAACCATGGTCGAGCAGACCGAGCAGCTCGGGCGTGGTGAAGGCCGCCTGGGCCGGTCCACGCCGCCCCAGGACGACGACCTCCTTGATCCGGCTTTTCGACAGTGCCTCCAGCGCGTGATCGGCGATGTCGGTGCGTGCCAGGTAATCGATGTCGCTGGCGAGGACCCGCGCGACGTCCAATGCCACGTTGCCATTGCCAACGACCACCGCGCGCTCGGCCGACAGGTCGAAGTGCCGATCGGCGAAGTCGGGGTGGCCGTTGTACCAGGCGACGAAGTCGGTGGCGGAGTGACTGCCCGGCAGTTCTTCCCCCGGGATATTCAGTTTTCGGTCATTGGAAGCGCCGACCGTATAGATCACGGCGTGATGATGCGCGAGCAGTTCGTCGTGGGTAACGTGTTCGCCCACAGTGACATTGAGATGGAACTGCAACCCATCGAGACCGGCGGTCCGCTCGAACAGCTCGGTCATCAACTTGGTCTTCTGGTGGTCGGGAGCGACACCGAAGCGCACCAGCCCCCATGGCGTGGGCAGCCGTTCGAACAGGTGGACTTCAGCACGAATACCGCTGTGCGACAGCAGCTCTTGCGCCGCGAAGGATCCAGAGGGTCCGGACCCCACGATGGCAACCCGCAACGGCCCGCGTTCGTCGACGTCGATCCTGGCCTCGGGGCGTTTGTAGGGGGCGGCGGAGTACAGCTTTCGACCCGGGTCGGCGAAGAACTGTCGGTTCAATTCGAGGTACGGCTTGCTGGCTGCATCCAGGCGATCGTCCGGCACGATCGCTTCGACAGGGCAGGCGTTTACGCACTGCCCGCAGTCGACACAGGCATCGGGATCGATGTAGAGCATTTCCGCCGTCGCGTACGCGGACTCCTCGGGAGTGGGATGGATGCAATTCACCGGACATGCCGAAACGCAGGAGGCGTCATTGCAGCAATTCTGGGTTATGACATGGGGCATGCTGCATCTCCCTGGGTGACGACCGCCGCGACCTCGACTCGTACAGGAATTCCGTTCAGTACCGACATGGCGGCCAGCTTTTCGAGGTCTTCCGGCCGGGTGGACGCGAGCAGGTTCGACGAGACACCTCCCGCGGCAACAGCGCGCTGCCAGCCTCCCGCGTGGCCCCAGCCGTGGGGCAGCGCGACGGTCCCCGGCACCAGGTCATCGGTCAAGGTCACCGGCACCTCGATCGAACCGGCCCGGGAGGTGATCCGGGCGTTCTCGCCCTCCGCCAGACCGGCCATCCGCGCATCGGCCGGGTTGATCCTCAAGGTGAGTTGCCGCGCTGCCGGCATCAACCGCTCGGTGTTGTGCAGCCAGGAGTTGTGCGACTTCATCTCGCGCATGCCGATGAGTCGCAGGGGCAGGTCGGGCGTGTCGAACTGCTCCGACTCCAGCCTTGCCAGCTCGGACATGATGCGCAGGTCGGCCAGAGGGATCTTGTGATCCGGGGTGAGAATCACCTCATCGAGCGGCGCCAGCGGTATTTCTTCATGGAGCACTACGCCATGGGGGGCGTGCTTGAGCAGTTTGCGCCACGACCATCCGCTTGGACGCAGACCATACAGATCACCACCCTTGCCGAACCGGAGCATCATGTCCCACAGGGTTCTGGGGTGCGTGCGCAGCCCAACCCGGGCGAACTGACGCTGAACCCAAGCGGAATCGGCACTCCCCAGGCCCATTCTCCGGGCGATCTCGTCGAGGATCTCCCACTCCGGTCGGCACTGGCCGATCGGCTCGATAACCGCTTCGGTGGCCTGCAGGGCCGGGCGGATATGATGACCGCTCAGCAGCAGCCCCAGATCCTCGCGTTCGTACATGGTGGTGACGGGCAAAACGTAGTCGGCATGTCGGTTGGTTTCGTTGATGTAGATATCCAGCGCGAAGACGGTATCCAGTTGGGACAGCGCATCGGCGAGACGCGTGCCGTTCGGGGTGGTGTTCACACAGTTCGACGCCAGCAGCGCCATGCCGCGAATCTGCCCCGGGCCGGGTGTGAGTATGTCGTCGGCGAGCGCGTTGGCCGGGAGCATGCCCAGGGCATCGGGCAAACCCGAGACGCGCGTGTGGATCTGGTCGTACGTCGCCAGTTCCTTGAACTCGATGGCCGGAGACCATGACCAGACCCAGCCGCCGGGACGCTGCAGGTTACCGGTGACGATGTTGATGTAGTCCTGCAGAACGTTGACCAGCGTGCCGAACTTCTGCGTGCAGGTCCCGGTCCGGCCGTACACCACCGCAGCCTTGGCCCGCCCGATCGCTTCAGCGACCTCGGTCACGACAGCGGCGCGAACGCCAGTGATCGGTGCTGTTTTCGCTGGGGAAAAACGCTCGACAACGCTGCGCAACTGGTCGAAGTCAGTGGTCCACTGCCGGATGAAATCCTCATCGCACAACTGCTGCTTGACCAGTACGTGCAGGATCGACAGCAGGAACCATGCATCCGTGCCCGCGCGGATCGGCACGTACTCGAAGGCCTTCGCGGTCTCCGTGCGCCGCGGGTCGACCACGATGACCCGGCCCCCGCGCTCGACGACGCCACTCAAGTGCTCACGGATACGCGGATCAACCAGCAGGCTGCCTTTCGAGACCCACGGATTGGCGCCAATCAACATCAGCACGTCGGTGCGGCAATAGTCGGGAATCGGAAAATGGCCGCAGTTGGCGTAGAGAATTTCGGTGGCGGCGATGCGTGACGCGGCGTCCTCCGAGTTCACCCCGTAGAACCAGGGCGTGCCGATCGCTGCCTGAAAACCCTTGGCCCGCAGGACACCTGAATAGGTGAACGCCAACGGATTGCCAACGGTCAGCGCAATGGACTCGGGACCGAACTCACGGCGCAACCGCGCCAAACGTGCGGCGATGTCGGACAAGGCCTGGTCCCACGTCGTCGGCTCGAACTCGCCGGGGCCGCCCACTCTGCGCATCGGTACTGTCACACGATCGGGGTCGTTGACGACCAGCGGCATCCCCACGCCTTTGGTGCAGGCAAATCCTTTGCTGTGCGGGTTGTCCTTGTCTGGCCGCAGGGATACCAACTTCCCCTCTTCAACCGTGGCAACCATGCCGCACATCGGATCGCAAATACGGCAGAAAGTGACTTTCTCTTCGCGCATGCCCCCTCCCTGGCTTCAATACCTGCAATCTGCATTGCACCTACTGGACCGTTGCCCCCAATTGATACGCCCACCGTTTTCGGTAGTGCCTTGGCGTCTTTGGTTAATCTGGCATTTCAGCCTTTGGCGGAGCGCGATCACGCAAGTGTCCAAAAATTATTATACCGTTCGTTACGAATAATCAACCTCTCATTTCCATTCAGGGAAATTCGCAAGCGATCGCACGAAGACCGGGCGTTTACACCGAGTTGCGCAGCCCAGTGCGCATATGGACTTTCCCAACAACTAGCGCTGTCGATGCGGTCGCATGCAGACGTTGCCCTGCCGGCTGATTGCGTCAGATTCGCAATGCGCGGCGCCACGTCGCCGGCACGATCATTCTCGGAAAGCGGGTAGACGGGCTTGGCCAAACCCCTTGAAATTCGCGTCGGTCACTCTCTTCGAAGACAACGCATTCAGCACTGCGCTCGACTGCCGCTCACTTCAAGCAGAAGTTGCACTTCTGTCCGCCGGCGGACTTGATCATCACGAGCCATCAGAACAGGGAGAACACCGATATATCCCAATGACAGCCAGGACAATGACAGCCATCGCCCTCATCCTCGCAATAAAGCTCATCGGAATCGTAAACACACCGTGGTAGACGCATCGCCTATATCATCTTGGCCACGCTTGAATCTTGAACTTTCCATCTACCAACACAAGATGAACAACTTCATTCGTGAAACCCGGTGAACGCTGTCAATATCTTTTTCTTGCACTATCACGCATTCAAGCGCTTGGGATATTCCGTCTTTAAACGGGCACCTGGTTATATTGATCACGGCACTCATGACACCGCAGACACTATGCACTTTATAAATCCAGGCATGCCCAGCCAAAGAATAAAAAAGCCCGCCGTGTGCGGGCTTTGTATCTGCAGGAATGACGGAGCGCGCGGGCTTTAACCCTGCGCTTGCTTCTGGGCAATGCCCCTCAACATCGACTCGGCCAACGCCCGTGCCGCCTCCAGGGTGTGCTGGGTCGCCCACAGCAGGCCGGCCAGGCTGTTATCCCTGACGGCGTCACAGGCCTGGAAATTGGTTTCGTAAGCAGAGCGCAGCATGACGGCGAGATGAGCCAGGGCCTCGTCGACTTCGGCTCCGGCGCAGACGGCGAACAGGGGCGGATGGTGGCCGTCGCAGGCGGCGAATGGGGTGTGGACGGTGAGAGCGCGAGCGGGTGGATCGGGGACAAGCTTTTTCATGACGATCACCTTGCAGTTCGGGCTGTCACGAGTCGCTGTCAAACGAACGGGTGGCAGCTGTACGCGGGTTGACAGACCGAGGCAAGGTAACCCGGCGCGCACGAGTGCGCCCCACGTACAGCCGCCATGACAGAAGCCCCAGCAAAGACGCTGCGACGTGAAATGGATGCTGATGGAAACCTTGCACGGCCTGTCAAAACCGGTCGCTGGAAATCAACGACGGTGGCAAGACTAGGCAGCGATTCCCCGGCACGCAACGACTGAAAGGCCGCGGAAGTATGCTTGGGAAATTGCCTACATAAAAGTCGGAGATGGGTGAAGTTTCGTAGCTGTTTATGGCAAGTCAGGTGATAGAGCGATACGTCTTTGAGGCTTGCCGGGAACCGTATCAAGGCTGCCAGGCGCCGGTCTTGAGTGTTGTAGCGCCCGTGAGATCGAGCGCCGCCCGCGCGGCGCATCGCGACGGTTCGGCGCCCCGACGCGCTCGCTCCTACATTTTTTGCAACGTGCCATGGCCTGTGGGATTTGAGTTGTCAGCCCTTGGCGCCTGGCGACCTATCGCGGGGAAGCTTTTGGGGGCGGCGCGATGCCGCGTCGTACACACAAGGCGGTCAACCATGGCCTGACAGACATAGGCACGTTGCAAAAAATGTAGGAGCGAGCGTGCTCGCGATGCGCCGCGCGGGCGGCGCTCGATCTCACGGGCGCCGCAAGGCTTGAGGCAGGCACCTGACAGCCTCGACGCGATTTCCCACCAGAGGACAGCGGTGCATCATCAACCTGTAACCCCCCTGCCCTACGCTGTCGGTCCCCCAGAGTCCCCCGAAGACCAACCATGAATCTGGCCCCCACCCGCTCCCGCGCCGCCTTCATGATCCGCTCCGACAACATGAGCACCGACGAATTCGGCGCCCTGTTCACCCGCCTGTTCGGCAATCTCTATTCCGGCATGCCACGCCCGGATCGCCAGGTGGCCATCGCCGGCGTCTACGGTCGCTACGACGGCGTGAGCTTTCGCAACCTGAGTTTTCGTGGCGACTTGCTCACCGAATTGCCCGACGCCGACGACGAGATCACCTTCGTCTTTCCCACCGCCGGCCGCATCGTCTTCCGCCAGTCCAGCGAAACCGTGGGCACCCCACGGATCGCCCTGGCGGTGGAAAAGACCGCGGTGAATTCGGTGGGGTTCATGGACGGCCACTCGCAGTACGGCATGTCGATCCGCCGCTCGCTGTTCGCCCGCCGCCTCGCCACCCTGCTGGACAAACCGATCGTGCACAAAGTGCGCTTCCGTCCGGTGGTGGACCTGAACGCCGACGCCTTCCAGGGCATCAAGGCCATCGTCGGCATGGCTACCGGCAACGAATTCGAGCAGTTGATGAGCGCCAGTTCGCTGATGCCCAGCCGCCTTCAGGAAATGCTCGTGGATTCGGTACTGGAGGTCTGGCCGCACAACTACAGCGACGCGCTGAAGCGCCCGGAAAAGCTGATCGCGCCACGCCATGTGAAGCTGGCCGTGGAGTACCTCCAGGAGCACCCGGACGCGCTGGTCAGCGGCAGCGAGCTGGCCGAGCTGACGAATGTCAGCCTGCGCGCCCTGCAGGAAGGCTTTCGCCGCTTCGTGGGCACCTCCATCGTCGCCTATCAGCGCCAGGTACGCCTGCAACGGGCCTATGACGCGCTCAAGCAGGATGCTTCGCCATCCGTCAGCGAAATATCCCTGGCCCTGGGCTTCACCAACGTCGGGCGTTTCTGTCAGTACTTCCAGAACGCCTACGGCATCAGCCCGGCCGATCTGCGCAAGTACGGCTGAAAAACGCGGACGGCCCGCCGCACGCGATGCGACAGGCCGCCCGCACCGGCATCAGAACTGGTAACTGGCCTTCAGGTTGCCGCTGGCCCCATGGCTGTCACCACCGGCGATCACACCCACTTCGGCACCCACGGTGAAATCACCCAGCCCGGCATTCAGGCTGAACGCGCCGCTGAACTGGTCACGGCTGTCGAAAGCGGCACGCTGGGTAACATCCAGGCCCAGCAGATGGCCCTGGCTGTCGACGTTGTGATCGCCCAGTGCATGCTCGTAGCCCACTTCGATAACCGGGGTCAGTTGCCAGCCACCTCCCAGGCCCTGCGGCGCGAAGGACGCCTTGAGGTTGGCCACGGCACTGCGTCGGGTTTCCTTCAGGCTGTCCACTTCCAGCGCCAGCTCGCTGCCCTTTTCCTGGAAGCCGTCGAGGTCGATATGGCTGACGCGCACGCCCAGGCCTGGCTCCAGGGTCACGCCGGACATCGGCAGGCGATAACCCAGGACGAGACTGGCACCAGTCAGTGTGCCGTCGGTGTCGCCCTTGGCCGTGCCGAGACCGCCGCCCAGATCACGCTTGCTGTCGTAGTCGACGCGCCCACCACTCACAGCGGCTTCGACGAACAGGCCACGCTCCAGACTGTCGAGGGCGAAACGGCCACCGACCTTGACGAACGTCAGGTCGGTGTCCACATCCCCACTGGCCGCACCGACGCTGCCGCGGCTGTAGCCGAAGCCGGCGTGGGCACTGAGCTGCTCGGAGAAACGCTGGGTCAGGCCGACCATCATGCCCTGGGTGTGCTCGCTGCTGCTCGCCGCGCGGGACGAGCCGTCGGTACCCTGGTAACCGGCCAGGGCGGTTGTCCACAGGCGGTACTGGCCGATCTTCAGCTCGGTACCACTGGCGAATGGCGCGGCAGCCTTGTCCAGCAGGGCGCCCTGGCGCAGCAGGTAGCTGGCGGCATCGGCGTGCACCTGGCCGCCGACGGTGGCCTCGACGCCGCCCAGGGTGCCGGCGTCGATGGCCGATTGCAGGTAGTAGTTGTACGCGCTGTAGTCGCCGGACAGGCTGCTGTTCTGCAGGTCCGACAGCAAGCGCGCCCCGGCCGCCGAGTTGCCCTGCAGGCCAGCCATGCCCGGCAGGCTGTTGTAGAAGACCATCTTGCCGCGCAGCACGTAGAGGGTTTCCTGGGACAGGCCCAGGCCGGTCTTGAGGTAGTTGTCCATGCTGCCGTATGCCGCGATGACCTCGTCGAGACCGGCCTGCAGGTAGCTGGCCTGCACGCCGAGCAGCGGCGCGTAGATCGCCGCCATGCGCGCCGGCATCGCCGCCAGGGTCGCGGCGACGCGGGCGGCGGTGTAGTCGTTGGTGGCCAGGTAGTTCTGCATGATGGTGGCGTTGTCGACGCCGGCGATGCTCAGCAGCACGGCGGCGGTCCAGCCGGTGCGGTCCTTGCCGGCGGTGCAGTGGAACAGCGCGGCACCATCGGCGGCCGCCAGTTCGTTGAAGAGCACGGCGAACTGGCCGCGCATGCCGGCGTCGCTGACGAAGGCCCGGTTGGTCTCTTCCATCATGGCCACGGCCTGGGCCGCGCTGGTGAAGGAAATGGTGGTGACGTTGGCGCCGGAGGTGGTGCTGCCGATGATGTCGATGTTCTGGTATCGGGCGCCGCTCGGCAGGGTATCCGGGGTCGCCGCGATCTCGCTCGGCGTGCGCAGGTCGTAGACATTGCTGATGCCCAGGCTGTTGAGCAGCGCCAGGTCGCGGCCTTTCGGGGTCAGGGCGTTGGAGCGGTAGAACACCCCGGCGCGCATCGTCCCGTCATTGGCGGTGGTGTAGGCGGTGGTGGTTCCGGCAATGTCGCGGAAGTTGTCGATGCCGGCCAGCCGCGGGGTGTCGAGGGTGTAGGTCTCGGCGGCGTGGGCGGCCATGGACAGGCTGAGGGCAGACAGGGAAAACAGAACACGGAGCAGCACGGCACAAGCCTCTTTGAGCGGGATGAGGCGGCTACTATCGTCAGGCTTGTGTGAGCGAATATTACAAAACGCCATCACGGAAAAATCGCAGCGCGATCTGTCCGTGGGGTGCGTGTTCTGTCCGTAGCGACTAGCTGAACTGGGCGATCAACCACTCCTTCAGACGCAGAAAAGCCGGATCGTCGGCTTTTTCTTCCTTGAAGATCAGGTAATGCACCGTGTCCGCGAACACCAGTTCTTCGCTGAGCGGACGCACCAGTCGCCCTTCGCGCAGCAGATCGCCGACCAGGTGTTCCCAGCCCAGCGCCAGCCCCTGATCGTCCAGCGCCATCTGCATCAGGAGGACGAAGTCGTTGCTGCTGAAACGCTGCGCGGGCTCGCCCGGAGGAATCTGCGAGCCATGGGACTGCATGGCAAACCAGACGTCCCAGTCGACCTGTTCGGACAACTGCGAGCGGCCGTAGGGGTTGAGGTCCAGCAGCACGCCATTGCGCACGCCCTCCAGGGTTCGCGCCTCGGGGTGCGCCTGCAGATAGCGCGGCGAACACACCGGATACACCACCTCGTGAAACAGCGGGACGCGCTGATAGCCGGGGCGCAGGTCGAAGATCTTGGTGATGTAGATATCCGGCTCGCTGCCCGGCTCCATCGCCAGGAAATGCTGGGTGGTGATCACGTTCACATCGATATCGGGATGGGCGCCGAAGAAGTCCTTCATCCGGCGCGTCAGCCACAACCCGGAAAAGGCCGGCGAGCAGCACAGGGTCAGGCTGCGCTTGTCGCTCTTCTCTCGCCGAATCCGCTCGGTGGCCTGGGAGATGTTCAGCAAGGACAGCTGCGCGGCATCGAACAGCGTGGCGCCCGCGGCGGTGAGGCTGACCTCGCGGCCCGTGCGGGTGAACAGCTCGGTACCGAGATACAGCTCCAGGTCGCGAATCTGCCGGCTGATCGCCGCCTGGGTCACGCACAGCGCCTCGGCGGCGCGGGTGAAATTGCGGTACTTGGCCGCCGCGACGAAGGAGCGCATGGCCTTGAACGAGGGCATGGCGATCAGCGAGTGGTCCGGCGGGGCATTTCTAGCCATAACAAAAACTGCCTGGTTTCGCGAAAAAAAAGTCGATTCAGCGGGTTCTGAGCGAGCCATACACTGTATCGCACGACAAAGACCGACGCGCCTGTCATGCGGTCTGTCAGAACAATACGACGAGCAGGAGGCGACATGCCTTTTCACACGGGACGGGACGCGTTCATCCAGGGAGTCCGCGCGCTGATGCCACTGACGCCCGGCGTAATTCCGTTCGGGCTGGTCACCGGGGTCATGGCGATCAAGATGGGCATGAGCCCGGCCATGGCCATCGGCATGACCCTGATCTTCTACTCCGGTTCGGCGCAGATGGTCGCGCTGCAGCTCATCCACAGCGGCGTGGTGCCGGTGGCGATCGTGGTCACGGCGCTGATCATCAACCTGCGTTTCATCATGTACAGCGCCTCCCTGGCGCCGCACCTGCACACGTTGCCACGCCGCTGGACCTGGCCGCTGTCCTACATGCTTTCCGACCAGTCCTACGCGCTATGCACCCTGAAGTTTTCCGCCGGCGAGCTGGGCCGCTTCGGTCACCACTACTACGCCGGCACGGCGCTGGCCATGTGGCTGGCGTGGAACCTGTCGGTGGTGGCCGGCGTGTACCTCGGCGCGAGCATTCCGCAAAGCTGGTCGCTGGGCTTTGCCATTCCGCTGTCGTTCCTCGCCCTGCTGGTGCCCGGCATCCGCAACCTGCCGAGCCTGGCCGCGGCCATCGTCGGCGGCAGCATCGCCGCGCTGGCGGTGGACCTGCCGTACAACCTCGGCCTGGTGACGGCGTCGCTCGGCGGCGTGATCGCCGGCGTTACCGCGGAGAGCCTGCGCAAACGATCGTCGGAAACGGCATTCCAGAGCGAAGGAGAACGCTCATGAGCGATCTGGCCTTGTGGGGGCTGTTCCTGCTGATCGGCCTGGGCACCTTCGCCTTGCGCCTGTCCTTCATCGAGCTCTACGGCAACCTGCGGGTGCCACCACTGGTGACCCGCGCCCTGGCGTATGTACCGGCCAGCGTGCTGGCGGCACTGGTGCTGCCGGCCGTCGTGTACCCGCAAGGGCATGGCGATTTCGTCATCGGCAACCCGCAGATTCCCGCCGCGATCATCGCCGCCGGGGTGGCCTGGAAAACGCGCAATACCGTTCTGACCCTGGCGGTGGGGATGGGCGCGTTGTGGGGCTTGCAGATGCTGATGGCGTGAGCGGGCCTCAGCCCTTCACACAGACCACCTGCCGCAACGTATGCACCACCTCCACCAGCTCGCGCTGGGCATGCATGACCGCGTCGATGTCCTTGTAGGCCATGGGGATCTCGTCGATCACCTCCTTGTCCTTGCGACACTCGACATGGGCGGTGGCGCGAACCTGGTCCGCCACGCTGAACTGCTTCTTCGCCTGGGTCCGGCTCATCGTGCGGCCCGCGCCGTGGCTGCAGGAGCAGAACGCCTCCTCGTTGCCCAGGCCGCGCACGATGAAGCTCTTCGCGCCCATGGACCCGGGGATGATGCCGAGCTGGCCCTTCTGCGCCGACACCGCGCCCTTGCGGGTGACCAGAATGTCCTCGCCGAAATGCCGCTCCTTCTGCACGTAGTTGTGATGGCAGTTCACCGCTTCGAGATTGGCCTCGAACGGCTTGCGGATCACCGTGCGCGTCGCCGCGATCACCGCGCGCATCATCAGCTCGCGGTTCTGCCGGGCGAAGTCCTGGGCCCAGCCCACCGCCTCGACATAGTCGGCGTAATGCCGGCTGCCTTCCTCGAAATAGGCCAGGCTGCGATCCGGCAGATTGGCGAGGTGCTGGCGCATATCGGCCTGGGCCAGTTCGATGAACAGATTGCCGATGGCGTTGCCCACCCCGCGCGAACCGCTGTGCAGCATGAACCACACGCGGTCGGCTTCATCCAGGCAGACCTCGATGAAGTGATTGCCGCCGCCGAGGGTGCCCAGGTGCGCGCGGTTGTTGGTCTTTTCCAGCTTCGGGTACTTGTCGGTGAGCGCCCTGAAGCGCCCGGCCAGGCCTGCCCAGACCTGCTCGGCGTGCGCCGGCACCTGCTCCCAGGCGCCCTGGTCGCGGCGGCCGAAGGTCTTGCCGTGGGGCACCGCCTGCTCGATGGCGCAGCGCAGGCCGAACAGGTTGTCCGGCAGGTCGGCGGCGACCAGCGACGTACAGGCGGCGATCATCCCGCAGCCGATGTCCACCCCCACCGCCGCGGGGATGATCGCGCCCTGTGTGGGGATCACGCTACCGATGGTCGAGCCCTTGCCCAGGTGCACATCCGGCATCACCGCCAGGTGCCGGAAGATGAACGGCAGGCGCGCGGTATTGAGCAATTGCTGGCGCGCCTCCGCTTCCACCGGCACGCCCTCGATCCAGGCCTTCACCGGCTTGCCGTTGGCGACTTCGAGCAGTTGGTAGGTTGTGTCTTTCATGTTGGTGTTCCTGTAAGGCGGCCAGCCGGCACGCTCAATGATCGCCCGCGGTATTCAGACCTCCAGAACACCTGGGTGAGTTTGTGTCACCACTGGTGTCACTTTTGCCGATGACAACACACTGCGCTCGAACAGCGCAGTCTTGAGTTGCCGCTCGAGATCACGCTTGGACCACTTTTCCTGGATCGGCCAGACAGATCGCCTTTTATCCGCCGACTTTTCCTGTCAAAGCGGCAGCGCCCTGCCCTGGATCACCTGCTTCATCACCAGCGTCGAGCTCAGGCGCTGCACGTTCGGCAAGCGCGCCAGATGCTCGTCGTACAGTTGCTGGAACGCCGACAGGTCGCGGGTGACGATGCGCAGCATGTAGTCCGGGTCACCGAACAGCCGCTGCGCTTCGAGGATCTGCGGGATTTCCGGGAGCGCGGCCTCGAAGGCCTGCACGGCTTGCTGGTGACCTTCACGCAGGGTGACGAAAACGATCGCGGCAAAACTCAGCCCCAGTTCGGTGGGCGACAGGTAGGCGCGATAGCCCAGGATCACCCCGGACTCCTCCATCGCCCGCACCCGACGGTGACACGGCGAGAGACTGAGGCCGACGCGCTCGGCCAGTTCGGTCAACGACTGCCGGCCATCCCGTTGCAGCTCGGCAAGAATCTTTCTGTCGATGCGATCCATACGCAAGAATCTTCCACCTGGTTAGCGAAACCACAGGATATACGAAAGATAATTCCCACGACGCTTGCGTACTCTTCTGAACAGTCCTCAGCGAACTATCGGGAGTTTCCAAGTGACTGTCAGTGTGCTGGCCGCGTTCTGGGCGGTGTCGTTTCTGTTCGTGATCACCCCCGGGGTGGATTGGGCCTACGTCATTTCCGCGGGCATTCGCGGGCGCTGGGTCGTGCCGGCGGTGGCGGGGCTGCTCTCCGGGCACCTGCTGGCGACGCTGATCGTCGCCGCCGGCGCCGGCGCACTGCTGGCCAGCAATCCCGCGGCACTGGCGGCGATGACCGTGGTCGGCGCGCTGTACCTGCTGTGGATGGGCATCAACCTGCTGTGCAAGCCTTCGGCCCCCGCGGCCAGCGAGCAGAAGGCGGAATCCTGGGCGAGCTGGGCGATCCGCGGGTTCTGTGTCAGCGGGCTGAATCCCAAGGTCTTCCTGCTGTTCCTCGCCCTGCTCCCGCAGTTCACCGATCCGCTGTCGAACTGGCCGGTAGCGACGCAGATCATCGCCCTCGGCCTGCTGCATGCGGTGAGCTGCGCGATCATCTACCTGCTGGTCGGCTACAGCGCCCGCAGCGTGCTGCAGACCCGGCCGAGCGCGGCGAAAAATGTCAGCCGCGTGTCCGGCCTGGCGATGATCGCCATCGCCGTGGTGCTGCTCGCGGAACGCCTGTTCGCCTGAGCGATACCGCGCGTGCCAGGCGCGCTCATCCCGCCTTGATGAGCATGGATATCTACACAAAGTTGAGGGCCTGGCGGGAAACCGCATAAAGGCCGCTTGGTGCCTGTCTTGAGTCTTGCAGCGCCCTCCAGATCGAGCGCCGCCCGCGCGGCGCATCGCGAGCTCGCTCGCTCCTACATTTTTTGCAACGTGCCATGGCCTGTGAGAGCGGCGTTGCCAGCCTTTGGCGCTTGGCAATTTATCGCGGGGAAGCTGTTGGGTCGACGCGATACCACGTCGTACACACAAGGCGGTCAACCATGGCCTGTCAGGCATAGGCACGTTGCAAAAAATGTAGGAGCGAGCGAGCTCGCGATGCGCCGCGCGGGCGGCGCTCGGTCTGGAAGGCGCTGCAGGGCTCAAGACAAGCACCTGGCAGCCCTGATGCGGTTCCCCGCCAAACCTTCGAAGATGTGTAGATCCCCATACCCCGACAAGGTGGGCAATGTCATCGCGTAATGCTCAAATGGCCGTTTTCGCCCGTGGAGCCGCACGATGTCCCGACCGTTGGAGATTTTCCTGGTGTTCCTGCGCCTGGGCCTTACCTCGTTCGGCGGTCCGGTTGCCCATCTGGGCTATTTCCACCGTGAGTTCGTCAGCCGTCGGCGCTGGATCGACGAAAACGCCTACGCGGATCTGGTCGCGCTCTGCCAGTTCCTGCCCGGGCCGGCCAGTAGCCAGGTCGGCATGGCCATCGGCCTGTCGCGGGGCGGCTATCGCGGCGCCCTGGCCGCCTGGACCGGGTTCACCCTGCCCTCCGCGGTGTTCCTGACACTCTGCGCCCTGGGCATTGCCAACTACCCACAGACGTTGCCAGCCGGTCTGCTGCACGGCCTGAAGATCGTCGCCGTCGCCGTGGTGGCCCAGGCGGTATGGGGCATGAGCCGCATGCTGTGCCCAGACCTGCCGCGCGCCGTGCTGATGCTGCTCTGCGCCGCACTGACCCTGCTGCTGCCGACGGCCTGGAGCGCACCGCTGCTGATGCTGCTCGCCGGCCTGGTCGGCGCGCTGGCCTTGCGTGCGCCCCCAGGCAGCGCCGGCCAGTCTCTGCCGGTAGCCCTGTCGCAGCGCCATGGCGCCGTCTGGCTCGGCCTGTTCGCCATGCTGCTGCTCGGTTTGCCTTTGCTCGACAGCGCCCTGGACAACCCGCTCCTGGCCCAGTTCGATGCGTTCTACCGCGCCGGTTCGCTGGTGTTCGGCGGCGGTCATGTGGTGCTGCCACTCCTGCAGGCGGAAGTGGTGCAGCCCGGCTGGATCGACCGGGATACCTTTCTCGCCGGCTACGGTGTGGCCCAGGCAGTACCGGGGCCACTGTTCACCTTCGCGGCCTTTCTCGGCGCCTCGATGCAGATCGGCGCGTCCGGCTGGGGCGGCGCCGCATTGTGCCTGGTGGCGGTGTTCGCGCCCTCGTTCCTGCTGATTGCCGGCGCCCTGCCATTCTGGGCGCGGGTGCGCCAGCAGGCAGCCATCCGTTCGGCGCTCATGGGCGTCAACGCGGCGGTGGTCGGCCTGCTGCTCGCGGCACTCTGCGACCCGCTGTGGGGCAGCGCCATCCTCGGTCCGACTGACGCCGCGCTGGCGCTGGTGGCGTTCCTCGCCCTGCAGGTGCTGCGCGCGCCATCCTGGCTGGTGGTGTTGGCGGGCGCGCTGGCCGGCTGCTGGATCCCCGCCCCGCTGTGAACGGCCAGTTACCAGAAGCCGGCATGTTCCGTGGGCGTTCGACGATTTTTGGATCCAAGAATAATTATCATGTAGCAATGTAAATTATTTGTAATTGTGAAAAATTCGTAATTTAATCGCGCCCAGTTTTTAAAAGGGAACGATTCTCATGAACAAAAACAGCACCTCCGCCTTGCCTCCTCGTCGCCTGCTGGCCTCGGCCATCGGCCTGGCCGTCGCCTCTTCCGCCACCGGCGCGCTTGCCGACCAGGCCAAGCCTGTCGAACTGGACAGCCTCAAGGTCCAGGCCGCGCAGGACCAGGGCTCGCGCACCGAACAATCGGCCTCGGCGAAATACACCAAGCCGCTGGTCGACGTGCCACAGACCATCACCGTGGTCCCGCCCAAGGTGATCGAGGAGCAGCAGGCACTGAGCCTGCGCCAGGTGCTGTCGAACGTTTCCGGGATCACTTTCAACGCCGGTGAAGGCGGTGGCGGCTCTGGCGACAGCATCAACATCCGCGGCTTTTCGGCCAACAGCAACATCCAGATCGACGGTCTGCGCGACAGCGCCCAGACCACCCGCAGCGACACCTTCAACATCGAGCAGGTCGAGGTCATCAAGGGCCCGAACTCGGTGTTCGGCGGCGCCGGCACCACCGGCGGCAGCATCAACGTGATCAGCAAGCAGGCCAGGGACCAGGCCTTCACCCGCCTGGGCGGCAGCGTCGGCACCGACAGCTACTACCGCATGACCCTGGACAGCAACCAGCCGCTGGAAGGTGTGGGCCACGACAGTGCGTTCCGCATCAACCTGATGGGCCATCAGAACGACGTGGCCGGTCGCGACGAGATCGACCGCGAGCGCTGGGGCATCGCCCCGACCCTGCGCCTGGGCCTGAGCGAAGACACGCGCCTGACCCTGAGCGCCTTCCATCAGAAGGACGACAACCTGCCGGACTACGGCGTCCCGGCACTGGACGGCAAGAAACTGGCCGGCGTCGACCGCGAAAGCTACTTCGGCTGGAAGAACCTGGACAAGGAAGAGATCGAGCAAAGCTCGTTCACCGCCAACCTGGAACACGACTTCAACGACAACCTGCGCATCCAGAACATCACCCGCTACAGCCAGGTGGCCCGCGATACCGTGGTGTCGGCGTCCCACGTCAACACCGTCGGGGTTCCGGCCGGTCGCTACCTGCCAGCCGGTCCGCAGGCCTACGGTCGCGACGCGACCACCGAAATGTGGATCAACCAGACCAACCTGATCGGCAATTTCGACGTGCTGGGCATGCGTCACGACGTGGTGGCGGGCGCGGAAATCTCCCGCGAGACGCTCGACCTCAAGACCTACAACCACGGCCTCGGCACTTCGCTGTACCCGCGCACCGGCTATGACCTGAGCAACCCGCCCGGCCACTGGAACGGTGCCGCGCCGAAAACCGTCAGCGGCTACACCGAGACCGAGCTGACCAACCGCGCGCTGTACGTCTTCGACACCATCGCCCTGCATGAGCAGTGGGACCTCAACCTCGGCCTGCGCTACGACCGCTTCGAAGGCGAAGCCGATGGCTACTCGGCCGCCCATGTGCGCACCTCGACCTTCGAGTCCAGCGACGACAAAGTCAGCGGCCGTGCCGGTCTGGTCTACAAGCCGGCGGAGAACGGGCGCATCTACCTGGCCTGGGGCAACTCCTTCAACCCGTCCGCGGAAAGCCTGGCATCCAGCGGTGGCGGCCTGAGCGCGGCGACCGAAGACCTGCAACCGGAGAAGAACGAGACCTGGGAACTGGGTACCAAGTGGGAGCTGCTGGACAAGCGCCTGGAACTGGACGCGGCGATCTTCCGCGTGACCAAGGACAACGCCCGGGAAACCATGGCCGACGGCTCGACGCAACTGGCCGGCAAGCAGCGCGTGCAAGGTGTTGAAGTCGGCGTGACCGGCCACATCACCGAGCAGTGGGACGTGTTCGCCAACTACACCTTCCTCGACAGCGAGACCCTCAAGGCCGCCAACACCGCCGCCGGTATCGCCCGTGAAGGCCAGGCCCTGGGCAACACCCCGCCACGCTCGCTCAACCTGTGGACCACCTACGAGTTGCCGGCCGGCTGGACCCTGGGTTACGGCGCGCGCTACGTCAGCGAGCGCAACGTCAGCTCCAGCACCACCGCCAAGCTGGACGACTACTGGGTACACAACGCCATGGTCGCCTACAAGGTCAACGAGAACCTGGACCTGCAGCTGAACGTCAACAACCTGTTCGACAAGGACTATGTCGAGCGCGTGCGTCAGCAGAACGGTACGGCGGCACGCTCGTCGGCGATCGAGTACGGCGATGCCCGCTCGGCGATCCTGTCGGCGACCTACGCCTTCTGATCACGCGATACGGGGCCGCCTCGCGGTCCTTTCGCGGTAGTTCGACGTCCTGAAAAAGCCAGCGCCCACAACAGTGGGCGCTGGCTTTTTCGCTATGGCCTGCACCGCAGGCCCGCGGCGTCAGAACGTCAGGCAGATCTTGCCGAAATGCCGGTTGCTTTCCTGATACTGGAACGCCTCGACGATCTGCTCCAGCGCGAACACCTTGTCCACCACCGGACGCAGGCCGTTGGCATCGATGGCGCGAATCATCGCCTGCTGCTGCGCGCGGCTGCCCACCAGCACACCCTGCAGGCGGATCTGCCGCACCAGCGCCTGCACCAGCGGCAACTGCCCGGCGACACCGCTGAGGATGCCGATCAGGGAAACATGCCCGCCGATCCGCACCGCGGTCATGGACTGCTCCAGGGTCTCCGGCCCGCCCACTTCGATCACATGATCCACGCCGCGATTGTCGGTCAGGGCGCGTACCTTCTCGCCCCAGTTCGGCGTGCTGCGATAGTTGATCACCGCGTCGGCACCGAGGCTTTTCAGCCGCTCCAGCTTCTCGTCGCTGGAGGAGGTGGCGATCACCGTGGCGCCCGCCGCCTTGGCGAACTGCAGGGCGAAGATCGACACCCCGCCGGTCCCCTGCACCAGCACCGAATCACCGGGTTTGAGCGAGTCGTCGGCCATCAGCGCGCGCCAGGCGGTCAGGCCGGCGGTGGTCAGGGTCGACGCTTCGGCGTGGCTGTAGCCCTTCGGGGCACGGGTGAAGGAGGTGGCGCGGGCGGTCACCACTTCGCGGGCGTAACCGTCGATGCCGTCGCCCGGCACCGTGGCGAAACCTTCCACCAGCGGCTGGCCGTCCAGCCAGTCGGGGAAGAAGGTGCTGACCACCGCGTCGCCCACGGCGAACTCGCTGACGCCCTCGCCCACCGCGATCACCTCGCCGGCACCGTCGGCCATGGGGATGCGCGGCGCGCTCGGGCCCCACATGCCGCTGACCACGGCGAAGTCGTGATAGTTGAGGGAGTTGGCGTGCAGACGCACGGTGATCTCCCCGGGCGCCGGAGCCGCTGCTTCGCTGTGGCCGACGACGACGTTGGCGTAACCGCCGCCGGGTTGCACGTAGATGGCTTTGCTCATGACCTCTCCTTGTTCGAACCATTGCAGATGACAGTGCAGCAGTCTTGGTCCGACGCCCGACGGGGTCAAGCGCGCGCGCTTGCACAATCGACAAATAGGCCACAATATTGCGACTCATTATCAATTACCTCTCGCCCTGCCCATGTCCACCTCCGAACACGCTGCCCTGCATGTCCTGTACAGCGAACACAATGGCTGGCTGAAGAGCTGGCTGCGCGCCCGCCTGGGCAATGCCGCCGATGCCGCCGACCTGGCCCAGGACACCTTCATCCGGGTGCTCAACGCCCGCAATGTCCAGAGCATCCGCGAACCGCGCAGCTACCTGGGCTCCATCGCTCACGCGCTGATGGTCGACCGCTTTCGTCGGCGCGCCGTGGAGCAGGCCTATCTCGCCGAACTGGCGCTGCGCCCGGAACAGACCTTCGACTCCCCGGAAACCCGCCTGCTGATCCTGGAAACCCTGGTGGCGGTGGACACCCTGCTCGACGGCCTCGGTGAGCGGACCCGCGGCATCTTCCTCTGCGTCCAGCTCGAAGGCCTGACCTACGCCGCCACGGCGCAGCGTCTGGGCGTATCGCTGAACACGGTGAAGAAGCACCTGGCCCGCGCCATGACCCATTGCCTGCTGCTGACGGACGACTGACATGGCCCAGCCGCTAGACCTGCAGGTTCTCGAAGCCGCCGCCCAGTGGTATGTCCGCCTCAACGCCGGCGCCCCGAACGCGCGCCTCCTCGGTGCCTGGCAGCAGTGGCTGGAGCAGAACCCCGCGCATGCCCGTGCCTGGGCCCGGGTGGAGAAGGTGCAGACGCGGATCGGTCAGTTGCCGGTGGAGGTCGCCCTGCCGACCCTGGCCGGGGTCCGCGCACGGCGCCGGGCCGTGCTCAAGACCCTCGCCCTGCTGCTGGCCACCGGCGCCAGTGCCTGGGGCCTGCGCGACAGCGACACGGCCCAGTCCCTGCTCGCCGACGTGCGCACCGGCAAAGGCGAGTTGCGCCGTATCACCCTCGCCGATGGCAGCCAGTTGCAGGTCAACACCGACAGCGCCCTGGACCTTCGCTACGACGACACACAGCGCCTGCTGTATCTGCATCAGGGTGAGATCAGCGTGCAGACCGCCGGCGATCCTCGCAGCAGGCCCTTCCTGGTGCAGACCCGTGAAGGCGTGGTGCGCGCCCTCGGCACGCGCTTCTGCGTGTACAGCGTCGATGGCTGCAGCCAGGTCAGCGTGCAGCAGCACGCGGTGGAGATCCGCGCCCGGGCAGGCACGCAATCGGCATTGCGCCTGGAAGCCGGGCAAAGCGTGCGTTTCGATCGCCACGGCCTTGCCCCGGTCACCCCCACCGCGCCCGGCGCCGATGCCTGGACCCAGGGCATGCTCAGCGTGATCGACTGGCGCCTGGCCGATTTCGCCCGCGAACTGCGCCGCTACCGCCCCGGCATCGTCCGCTGCGACGCGCGGGTCGCGGACCTGCGCCTCACCGGCGCGTTTCCGCTGAACGAGACCGATACGGTGCTGCACAACCTGAGCGCTTCGCTGCCCGTCAGGGTGCGCTTCCTGACCCGCTACTGGGTCAGCATCGAGGCGGTGTGAAAATATTTGTGTGATGGGGGTGGCCATTTTCGCCCGGCAGAACGGCTACGGAAGAAACCTGGCCCTGAGCGCCGCCTTCCGTCCCGTCCCTGCAAGGAAAACCGCATGCCCCCGTTCCGTCCGCGAGCCTCCACTTCTCTGCTGCGTGCCGCCCACCTGGCGCTGTTCGGGCTGCCCGTAGCCGCCGGGCTGCTCAGCGTCCTGCCCGGCCAGGCCGTGGCCCAGAGCGCGAGCCAGCAGTTCCAGATCGCCGCCGGCCCGCTGGGCACCGTGCTCAGCCTGTTCGCCACCCGGGCCGGGATCACCCTGTCGTTCGATGCGCGTGACACCCAGGGCCGGCAATCCAGCGGACTGCAAGGTGCGTACAGCGTCGAGGAAGGCCTGGCACGCCTGCTCGCGGGCAGCGGGTTGCGCGCGCAGCGCAGGGACAACGGCGGCTATGTCCTGGTCCCCGCCGCCAACGCTGGCAGCGTCGAGCTGGGCGCGACCAGCATCGACGGCCAGTTCCTCGGCGAAACCACCGAACACTCCGGCAGCTACACCAGCGGCGTGACGCGCACGGCGACCAAGCTGCCGCTGACGATTCGCGAGACGCCGCAGTCGATCACCGTGGTCACCCGCCAGCAGATGGACGACCAGGGCGCCCAGAGCATCGCCGACGTGCTGCGCAACACCCCCGGCGTATCCGCGCAGTCCTACGACAGCGACCGTACCGAGTTCTCCAGCCGCGGCCTGGTCATCACCAACTATCAGTACGACGGCGTCAACAGCGTTTACGACGGGGTCTACAACGAGGGCGTGACGCATGTCGACATGGCCATCTACGACCGCGTCGAAGTGCTCAAGGGCGCGACCGGCCTGATGACCGGTTCCGGCGATCCCTCGGCCACGGTCAACCTGATCCGCAAGAAGCCCACCGGGCAGTTCCAGGCGTCGCTGACCGGCAGTGCCGGCTCCTGGGACAACTACCGCGGCGAGGGCGATATCTCCGGCCCGCTGAACCAGAGCGGCAGCCTGCGCGGGCGCTTCGTCGGGGCGAAACAGGACGGCAATGGCTACCAGGACCATTACCAGATGAAGAAGGAGGTCTGGTACGGCATCCTCGAAGCCGACCTCGGCCCGCAGACCCTGCTCACCGTCGGCGTCGACCAGCAGACGACCACGCCGCGCGGCACTTCCTGGACCGGCAATCCGGTGTACTTCAGCGACGGTACCCGCACCGACTTCTCGCGCTCGTTCAACCCCGGGGCCGACTGGAGCCGACGCGACTTCCAGAGCCGCACCTTTTTTGCCAGCCTGGAGCAGGCCCTGGCCAACGACTGGAGCCTCAAGCTCAGCCTCAACCAGATGCAGTCCGACCACGATACGCGCCTGGCCTCCGCCAGTGGCGGCAACCCCGACCGCGCAACCGGCGACGGCATGTTCTTCTACTGGGGCCGCTGGGAGGGACACCGGGTCCAGAACAACGCCGACCTGAGCCTTTCCGGTCCGTTCAGCCTGCTGGGGCGCGAGCATGACCTGGTGCTCGGCTTCAACAGCACGACCTCGCGCCAGACCGGCGACACCTACGACACCAGCCTGTTCGCCATGGTCCCGGGGAGCATCTACGACTGGCGCGGAGACATCGCCGTGCCGGTGTTCCCGAAGAACGGCAAGTACGAACAGAACAAACGCCAGAACGGCGCGTACATCGCGACGCGGCTGAAGCCGGTCGACGACCTGTCGCTGATCCTCGGCACCCGGGTCAGCACCTTCAAGTACGACGAAACCTACAACTACGACGGCCTCAGCCCGAGCTTCCCGGACAGCCAGGCCGACTACGAGCAGCATGGCGTGGTCACGCCCTACGCCGGCATCGTCTATGACCTCGACGACATCTGGTCGGTGTACGCCAGCTACACCTCGATCTATCAGCCGCAGACCTACAAGGACAGCGCGGGCTCGACGCTCGATCCGGTGGAAGGCAAGAGCTACGAAACCGGGCTCAAGGCGGCGTTTCTCGGCGGCCGGCTGAATGCCAGCCTGGCGCTGTTCCGCATCGAGCAGGACAACGTCGCGCAGTCCATCGGCACCAATCCGCTGACCAACGAAGGCATCTACAAAGCCATCGATGGCGCCACCACCAAGGGGGTGGAGCTGGAGATCGCCGGCGAACCGCTCGACGGCTGGAACCTCGGTGCCGGCTACACCTACGCGCGCACGCGCGATGCCGACGAGCAACGCATCTTCGGCTTCCCGATGAGCACCAGCAAACCCGAGCACCTGCTGCGTCTGTTCAGCACCTACCGCCTGCCCGGCGCGCTGGAGCGGGTCACCGTCGGTGGCGGGCTGAACTGGCAAAGCGCGTTCTACGGCAATATCTGGAACCCCGCGAGCAACGACTACAGCCGCATCAAGCAAGGCGGATACACCCTGGTCGACCTGATGACCCGCTACCAGCACGACGAGCACCTGAGCTTCACGCTCAACGCCAACAACGTGTTCGACAAACGCTACCTGAGCGGGCTGGGGAACTTCGATACGACCTGGTACGGCGAGCCGCGCAATCTGATGCTCACCACGCGCTGGGATTTCTGAGGGGTACTACGGGGACCGCTATGCGGTCCTTTCGCGGCGGTTCGGCGCCCCGACGAGCCGCGCTCCCACGAGGGACATAGCCGCCTGCGCGAATCCGCCGATCCCATGAGGGCGGCGGCCCAGCCACCTGTAGGAGCTGGCTTGCCTGCGAACGGCCGCGCAGCGGCCGCAAGGCGCCTACCCGAGCAGCGCCCGCAACGCCCGGCAATCCGCGGCATGCCAGTCGGTCAGCTCCGGCCACGGGTTGTCCGGCAGATTCACCAGCACCGTGCGCGTCCCCGCCGCGCGACCGCAATCGAGGTCGAAGCGGTAGTCCCCCACCATGACCATCTCCGCCGGCGACACCGCCCAGGTTTCGGCCAGCTTCAGCAACCCGCCCGGATGCGGCTTAGGCGGCGCTTCGTCGCGGCCAAGGATGCTGTCCACCGGGAAGCAGTCGGCCAGGCCGATGGCTTCCAGGGTGACATGGGCCAACTCGCGGGCATTGCGGGTCAGGATGCCCAGCCGACAACCCCGCTCGGCCAGACCGCGTACCAGCTCCACCGCGCCGACCGCCGGCTGCGAGGCGATCGCCAGGTCGCGTTCGTGCTCCAGCAACCAGGCGTGCTTGGCCTGTGCCTCCTCCGCCGGCAAAGCGGCAAGGTGGGTGAGGATGTCGTCCTCGGGCGGAATGTTCAGCGCCACGCGGATCGCGGCGAAGTCGTGCACGGCCACGGTCAGGGTGCCGTCCATGTCGAACACCCAGTGGCGAATCCGCGCGAGGCTCATGCCCAATCCTTGCGATGACGGATCAGCCCTTCCTGACAGGACGACGCCACCAGTTTGCCCGAGCGATCGAAGATGCTGCCCCGGGTGAAACCGCGACCGTTGCCGGCCCACGGACTGTCCATGGCATACAGCAGCCACTCGTCCGCGCGCAGGTTGCCGTGGAACCACAGGGCATGGTCGAGGCTGGCGATCTGCATGTCCGAGTGCCAGACCGACTTGCCATGAGGTATCAGCGAGGTGGTCAGCAGGCCGAAGTCCGAGGCGTAGGCCAGCATGTACTTGTGCAGGGCCTGGGGGTCCGGCAGGGTGCCGTCGGCGCGGAACCAGGCGTACTTCACCGGATCGCCCGGCTTGGGATTGAACGGGTCTTTCTCGGTGACCGGACGCACCTCGATCGGCTTGGCGCAGAGCAGCTTGTCGCGGATCGACTCGGGCAGGCGGTCGGCCATGGCCTGGGCCACCTCCACTTCCGTGGGCAGGTTTTCCGGACCGACCACATCGGGCATCTGGCCCTGATGCTCGAAGCCTTCTTCGTCGTACTGGAACGAAGCGCTGCAGGTGAAGATCGGGTTGCCCTTCTGGATCGCGGTCACCCGACGGGTGCTGAAGCTGCCGCCATCACGCACGCGATCGACCGAATAGACCACCGGCATGCTCGCATCGCCGGGACGCAGGAAGTAGCCATGCAGGGAGTGCACGTGCCGATCCTCCTCGACCGTCTGGCTGGCCGCCGACAACGACTGGCCAAGCACCTGGCCACCGTAGAGCTGGCGAAAGCCAAGGTCCTGACTACGGCCGCGGAAGAGGTTTTCCTCGATCGCTTCCAGACTCAACAGATCGACCAGATCGTCCAACACATGGCTCATTCGAGATTCTCCAAAGCAGGGCCCAGGCGGCAAATGATACAGGATCTGTCATTGCTGGCCCGTATGTTCGCTGATTCAGCCGCGCAGGGTCGCCTGCCACTGGGCGCGGTCGATCCGGTACAGCACATGCGGGCGCAGTGGATGACCGGGTTCGAGTTTCGGGTGCTCGAAATCGCCGGCGGGGTCGGCCTGCATGCCGATGGCCTGCATGACCTTCTGCGAGGCCAGGTTGTCGCGGGTGGTGAACGACACCACCTCCTGCAGGCCGAGCTGGGCGAACCCGCAGCGCAGGCTGGTCCAGGCCGCCTCGCTGGCGAAACCCAGGCCCCAGTGACGCCGGGCCAGGCGCCAGCCGATCTCCACCGCCGGGGTGAAGGCGGCGTCGAAACCCACGTTGAGCAGGCCGGTCATGCCGATGAAGGCCCCGGTGTCCTTGCGTTCCAGGGCCCACAGGCCAAAGCCGTATTCGGCGAAATGACCGCGGATGCGCCCGATCAGCGCGGCGCTTTCCAGGCGGCTCAGCGGCGCCGGGAAATAGCGCATCACCTGCGGGTCGGCACACAACGCGGCGAACTCCTTGAGGTCGTCGTCCTGCCACTGGCGCATGACCAGGCGCGCACTTTCCAGTTCCAGTATCGGCGTCATCGAAAGCTCCAGAATCCTCGGTCTCGCAGTCTACAGCGTAGGCAGGCAATGCTGGCGCTGCCCGCCGCGCTACTGGCAAGATCGCCCGGTGCCCACCGCCGGACCCGCCATGCGCCTGCCTCTTGTTTATCACGACGACTACAGCCCGGAGTTTCCACCCGAACACCGCTTTCCGATGGACAAGTTCCGCCTGCTCCACGATCACTTGATCGCCAGCGGACTGACCACCGACGCCGCGCTGCTGCGCCCGGAGATCTGCCCCAACGACATCCTCGCCCTGGCCCACGACCGCGCCTATATCGAGCGCTACATGAACGGCGACCTGTCCCGCGAGGACCAGCGCCGCCTTGGCCTGCCCTGGAGTGAAGCCCTGGCCCGACGCACCGTGCGCGCCGTGGGCGGCTCGCTGCTCACGGCTGAGCTGGCCCTGCAACACGGCATCGCCTGCCACCTGGCGGGCGGCACCCACCATGCCCATTACGACCACCCGGCGGGCTTCTGCATCTTCAACGACCTCGCGGTGATCAGCCGCTACCTGCTGGAGGCCGGACGGGTGCACCGGGTGCTGATCTTCGATTGCGACGTGCACCAGGGCGACGGCACCGCGCGGATCCTCGAAGACACTCCGCAAGCCATCACCGTGTCGCTGCACTGCGAACAGAATTTCCCCGCGCGCAAGGCCCGCAGCGACTGGGACATCCCGCTGCACCGCGGCATGGGCGACGCCGAGTACCTGAAGGTGGTGGACGATGCCCTGAACTACCTGCTGCCGCTGTACCAGCCCGACCTGGTGCTGTACGACGCCGGCGTCGATGTGCACAAGGACGACGCCCTCGGCTACCTGCAGCTCACCGACGAAGGCGTCGCCTCCCGCGATACCTGCGTGCTGCGCCATTGCCTGGGGCGCGATATCCCGGTGGTCGGAGTGATCGGGGGCGGCTACAGCAAGGACCGCGAAGCCCTGGCGCGGCGCCACGGTATCCTCCATCACTGCGCGCAACAGGTGCTGGATTACCCACAATGACTGTGGAACCGCTTGTGGATAACCTGCGGGAAAGCCGTTTTGCCCCCGTGAAACCGGGGCTGCGCGGCAACTGAACATTTTTTGTACAGTGCCTTGCCCGGCGCGCCTCGGGTAGAATGGCCGGCTCACTTATCCCCAGCCTGCCGCCGCCATGACCGATTCCCGCGCTACCCTCCCCGCCCACGTCGCCATTATCGGAGGCGGTCCCGCCGGCCTGATGGCGGCCGAAGTCCTCAGCCTGGCCGGGGTGCGGGTCGATCTGTACGACGCCATGCCCTCGGTGGGGCGCAAGTTCCTCCTGGCCGGGGTCGGCGGCATGAACATCACCCATTCCGAACCCAAGCCCGCCTTCGTTTCCCGCTATGCCGAGCGCGCCGACGAGATCGCCGCGCTGCTCGAAGACTTCGACGCCGAGACCCTGCGCGAATGGATTCACGGCCTGGGGATAAGTACCTTCGTCGGCACCTCGGGGCGGGTGTTTCCGACGGACATGAAAGCCGCGCCGCTGCTGCGTGCCTGGCTCAAGCGCCTGCGCGACGCCGGGGTGGTTATCCACACCCGGCATCGCTGGCTGGGCTGGAACACGGATGGCAGCTTGCGAATCGGTTATCCACAGGGCGAACTGGTGGTCCGCGCCGATGCCGTGATCCTCGCCTTGGGTGGCGGCAGTTGGGCCCGCCTGGGTTCCGATGCAGCCTGGCTGCCATGGCTGGCCGAGCGGGCTGTGGATATCGCCCCGCTGCAGGCGGCCAACAGCGGTTTCGAAGTGACGGCGTGGAGCGATCTGCTCAAGCAGAAGTTCGCCGGGGCACCCTTGAAGAACATTGCCCTGAGCCTGCCGGGCCACGAACCACGGCCGGGCGAGTTCGTCCTGACCGAGACCGGGGTGGAAGGCAGCCTGGTGTACGCCTGGTCGGCGCAGATTCGCGAAACCATCAACCGCGAAGGCCGCGCCACGCTGTTGCTGGATCTGCTGCCGAACAAGCCTGTGGACAAGATTGCCGCGGCGCTGGCGAAACCGCGCGGGTCGCGGTCGATGGCCAGGCATCTGCAGGGGCAGTTGGGGCTGGATGGGGTGAAGGCTTCGCTGTTGCGCGAGCTGACCGGGCCGGAGGTGTTCGCTGATCCACTGAAGCTGGCGGCGGCGATCAAGGCCTTGCCCATCGAACTGGTACGGCCGCGGCCGCTGGATGAGGCGATCAGTACGGCGGGCGGTGTGAGGTTCGAAGCGCTGGACTCGGGGTTGATGCTGAAACCGGTACCGGGCGTGTTCTGCGCCGGGGAGATGCTCGACTGGGAAGCACCGACCGGGGGGTATCTGCTGACGGCTTGCTTTGCCAGTGGCAGGCAGGCGGGGTTGGGGGTTCTAAACTGGCTTGCCGAGCCCCGTCCATTGTAGGAGCTGGCTTGTCGTGTGACGAACCACTGCGAAGGACCGCGCAGCGGTCCCGGTTCCCAATTTGTAGCTGGGAAAAAGCCATTGGCCTGGCTGTAGATCAGGAACCGGGACCGCTTCGCGGTCCTTCGCAGTGGTTCGTCACACGACAAGCCAGCTCCTACAAGGGTCAGGCGAGCCCGGTGTTATCAGGGCTTGCGCTTCTTGGGCCCGGTATTGAAAGCCGGCACCTTGCGCACCGCCTTGGCCGCCACCGGCGCATCACCGCTGTCGGTCCAGCGCCCGAGGCTGCCCTTGGCCCCACTCTGCTTCGGCTTCTTCGGTTTCTTCGGCTTTTTCAGGATCTGCCCGCTGGCATCGGTCACCGGCACCCGGTGATCCGGCTCGAAGCCCGGCTCGTCATGCCGCGGCAAGGTCTTGCGGGTCAGGGTCTCGATCGCCGAGAGCAACTGCACTTCATCGGCGCAGACCAGCGACAGCGCCTCGCCGGTATTCCCCGCCCGACCGGTACGGCCAATGCGGTGCACGTAGTCCTCGGCAACGATCGGCAGGTCGAAGTTGACCACCAGCGGCAGGTCGTCGATGTCCAGTCCGCGTGCCGCCACGTCGGTGGCCACGAGAATCTGCACTTCCCGCGCCTTGAAGCTGTCCAGCGCGCGCTGGCGGGTGGCCTGCGGACGATCGCCATGAATGCCGTCGGCGTTGATGCCCATGCCCAGCAGGCGTTCGACCAGTTGATCGACACCGTTGCGGGTCTTGGCGAAAACCAGCACCTGGCTCCAGCGCTGCTTGCGCAGCAGGTGGCAGAACAGCTCGGTCTTGCGCTTCTTGTCCACCGTGACGATCCACTGCTTCACCGTGCTGGCGGTGACATTGCGCGGACTGACTTCGACGCTCAGCGGCTCCTTGAGCATCTGCCCGGCCATCAGGCGGATCTCGTCGGAGAAGGTGGCGGAGAACAGCAGGGTCTGGCGTTTCACCGGCAGCGCGGCGTAGATCGAACGCAGTTCCTCGGCAAAGCCGAGATCGAGCATGCGGTCGGCCTCGTCCAGCACCAGCGCCTGGAGCTGGTTGAACTTCACCGCGTTCTGGCGGAACAGGTCGAGCAGCCGACCCGGAGTCGCCACCAGCAGGTCGATGCCCTTGCGCAGCTTCATCATCTGCGGGTTGATGCTGACGCCGCCGTACACCGCGTAGGTGCGCAGCGGCAGGTGCTCGGCATATTCGCGGATATTCTCGTGGACCTGCTCGGCCAGCTCGCGGGTCGGCACCAGCACCAGCGCGCGCACCGAGTTGCTGGCGACCTGGGCGCCTTCCAGGGTCAGGCGCTGCAACAGTGGCAGGGCGAAACCGGCGGTCTTGCCGGTGCCGGTCTGGGCCGCGGCCATCAGGTCGCGGCCGGCCAGCACGGCGGGAATCGCCTGGGCCTGGACCGGCGTCGGGGTGTTGTAGTTCAGGCCGTCGAGGGCGCGCAGCAGCGGTTCGATCAGGCCGAGTTTGGCGAATGTCATGGCAATACCGTCAGGGGAAATCGTGCAATGGCGCGGAGTTTACCCTGTTCGCCGACGATCACCGAGTGCCGGACATCTCGCCTTCGACCGCCGCCGCCTGCGGGACCCTGCGCCACTGCGGGAGCCCGATCAGCACCACCGCGCCGATGATCACCGCCATCGCCAGGCACTCCTCGGCGCCGATCTGTTCGCCGGCGAAGAGAATCCCCAGCAGCACCGCCACCGCCGGGTTGACGTAGGCGTAGCTGGTGGCCGCCGCCGGACGCACATGCTTGAGCAGGTACATGTAGGCGCTGAAGGCGATGATCGAGCCGAACACCACCAGATACGCCAGCGCGCCCCAGCCCGCGGCGGTGGGCATCTGGGTCAGGCGCTCGCCACTGAAGAAGCTGCTCGCCAGCAGCACCACGCCGCCCACCAGCATTTCCGCGGCACTGGCCATCGGCCCCTGGGGCAGCGGCAGGCTCTTGCTCCACACCGAACCGAACGCCCAGGACGCCGCGGCGAACAGGATCAGCGCCGCGCCCAGCGGGCTGGCCTGCAGGTTCGAACCGAGGTTGAGCAAGGCGATGCCGGCCAGGCCCATGAAGATCCCGGCCCATTCCAGGCGGGTGTTGCGCTGGCCCCAGAGCAGGCCGAACAACAGGGTGAACAGCGGCACCGTGGCCACCGCCAGCGCCGCCACGCCGGAAGCGACCCCGGCATGCTCGGCCACCGTCACCCCGCCGTTGCCGCAACTGAGCAACAGGAAGCCGATGACCCCAGCCGCCTTCCACTGTTGCCAGGTCGGGGCCGGCACTCCGCGCCAGCGCAGGAAGCCATACAACAGCGCACCGGCGACCACGAAGCGCACCCCGGCCATGAGCATTGGCGGCCAGGACTCGACCCCGATGCGAATGGCCAGGTAGGTGGAGCCCCAGACCAGGTACAAGGCAAGGAAGGCACCGATCAATAACCAGGGAAAACGACGGGAGGCAGACATGGGGGGCTCGAATTTGAGTAGTTGTGGCGTTAGTTTAAAAAGCCACGCGGGTAAAATTAAGTTTCAAAATATGCTTATCCAGCCCCTGGACTTTCGAAAGAACGGATCTTTCAGACCTTTCCCTTTGTTTTAACGAGACCCCCATGGACAAGTATGATCGCATGCTCCTCGCCGCCCTTCTGGAAAACGGCCGCGCCTCCTTCGCCCAACTGGCGCGCACCGTCAATCTGTCGGCCCCGGCGGTGGCGGAACGGGTGGCGAAGCTGGAAGCCAGCGGGGTGATCACCGGTTATCAGGCCAAGGTCGACATGAGCAAGATCGGCCTGCCGATCCAGTGCGTGATCGAGCTGCGCCTGGCCAGCCACGGCAACCAGCAGGCCTACGAAGCGCTGACGCAGATTCCCCAGCTCACCGAATGCCACCGGGTCACCGGTGATCCCTGCGTGATCATGCAGGCGGCGGTGGGGTCGATGCCGGAGCTGGAAGAGCTGATCAACCGCGTGGCGCAGTTCGGTTTCAGCAAGACCTCGATCATTCTCTCCAGCGCGGTGGAGCGGCGCGTGCCGCTGGGGCAACTGGAGAAGAAAGCTAACGGTGCTTGAGCAAGGCCTCGCGGACCTTGGCGGCGGGGACCTTCTGCAGCTTGCACAGGAAGGCGTGGTCGAGTTGCTGCACTCCGTGGGTCTGGCGCAACTCGCCGACCAGGTGCTGCAGCAGGTTGGCGGCCATTTCCGCGTCGGCCATGGCCCGGTGCGCGGTGCCGGTGTCGGGCAGCCCGGCCCAGCGGGTCAGGGTGCCGAGCTTGTGGTTCGGCGCCGCCGGCAGCAGGCGCCGCGACAGCAGCAGCGAACAGGCGAAAGACTGGCCGCGGCTGCGACCGATACGGCCTAGTTCGTAGTCCCAGAACTTCTGGTCGAAGGCGGCGTTGTGCGCCAGCAACGGAGTGTCGCCGACGAACTCGGCCACTTCGTTCATCACCCGCTCCACCGGCGGTGCGCTGCGCAGCATCGCCGTGGTGATGCCGGTGAGTCCGGCGACGAAGGCCGGCACCGGCACGCCGGCGTTCATCAGGCTCTGGTAGCGCTCGACGATGCGCCCCTGCTCCAGCATCACCACCGCCACCTCGGTGGCACGGCAACCGGCGCCGGGGGTGATACCGGTGGTTTCGAAGTCGATGACGGCGATACGTTCCAAGAAAAAACCTCAATGCTTGAGCAAAAGCGCGCCTTCGACGGGCACGTAGCGACTGGCGGCGCGGATCAGCGAGTTGGCGGTGAGCCCCGGCACGCCGTAGGCCACGGCCTCGACACCGTGGCGCTGGATGACCCGCTCCAGCAGCAGGTCGAAATCGCCGTCGCCGGAGGCCAGGACCACCTGGTCGACCCGGGCGGCGGCATCCACCACATCGAGGGTGATGCCCACGTCCCAGTCGCCCTTGGCCGAGCCGTCGCTGCGCTGGATATAGGGCTTGAGCTTCACGGTGAAACCGAGGTTGCGCAGGATCTGCTGGAATTGCTGCTGCTTGCTGTCGCCCCGGTCGATGGCGTAGGCGAAGGCCTCGACGATCTCGCCGTCACGGCTGACCTCGGCCCAGAAGGCGGCGTAGTTGAAATGGCAGCCATAAGCCTGGCGCACGGTGTAGTAGAGGTTCTGGACGTCGACGAACAGCGCGATTTTCTTCATCACAACCTCCTTCTCGCTGGGCCTGGGCCGATAAAGGCGCCCAGTATGCCAGTGTGGAGGCGCTGCTGCTTGGTGTGATCGACGGCGCCCTCCCCGTGTGATCGGCTGGCGACCTCCCCGTAGGAGCGAGGCTTGCCCGCGAAAGGACCGCGAAGTGGTCCCGATCCAGATGCCGCTGAGCGACAGCCAAATTGGGTTGTCAGGTTTAGGGACCGCTGTGCGGTCCTTTCGCGGGCAAGCCGCGCTCCTACGGGGAGAGGACGTCAGACGTAATCATCGTCCGAGAAGAAACCGCCGCTGTCGTCGTTGTAGCTGCTGTCATCGGCCACATAGCGCTGGCTGTCATCGTTCCAGCCCCCGCCCTGATCGCTGGCCGGCGCCGGCTCTTCCTTGATCACCTCGACGACTTCCTCGGGCTGCGCGTTGTGATGGAACAGGCTGCTGATGCCCTGCGCCAGCATCACCCCACCCGCCACACCGGCAGCGGTCTGCAAGGCACCGCCGAGGAAGCTGCTGGCCCCGCCGCGCGCAGGGGCAGCCTGGGCTTGCGGCGGTGGCGCGCCCCAGTTGGATTGCGGCGCCACACCGCCACCGCTACCCGGGCCATCACGCCAGCCGCCCGAGGACGAAGGTGGCGCGACCGCCGCTGGCTGGCTCGGCGCCGGACGGGCACTGGAACCGAAGATGCTCGACAGGAAACCACCACCGCCCTGCTGTGCTGGTGCGGGATTCGCCGCCCTGGCCTTCGCTTCGGCCAGTTCGGCCTGGAGCTGGCGGTTCTGTTCGTCGAGGCGCTTGAGCGCCGCTTCCTGGACCAGGATCGCCTGGGCCATGTAGTAAGGCGCGGCGGCATGCTGCTGCACGAGGCCGGCGATATGCGCCTGGGCCTCGGCATCGCGCGGGGTGCCTTCGGCCTCGGCCTGGCGCAGCCTGGCGAACAGGCCCTCGATCAGGTTCCGCTCTTCGTGATTCATGACGCGACCTCTCTGCTGTACGGGTTGCAGTGAACATAGGGACAAGCATCCGCGTTTCAATACACCCTGCGCATGAAACTTTGTTCAGGTTCGACCCCTGAGCTAAAGTGACCGCCTGCTCCGGACACCGACATCGACCCATGAATCCCCTCTCCGTTCTACGCGACTCCCTGTACTTCTTCCGCCGCCATCTGGTCAGCATCGCCGGCCTGTGCCTGCCGCTGGTGATCCTCGAAGCCCTGTGCACCCAACTGCTCTACAGCCAGCTGGAGGACAACGCTTCGCAGGGCTACGGCCTGCTGGTGGGCCTGCTGTTCTATCCGCTGTACAGCGCGGCGCTGATCCTCTACCTCGACGCCCGCACCGACGGCCACGAACCGCTCAAGCGCAACCTGCTGGCCCGCGCCGTGCAACTGTGGCCATCGTTCGCCCTGCTGGTGATGCTCAGTTCACTGCTGATCATGGCCGGCATCTCGCTGTTCATCCTGCCGGGCATCTGGGTGATGACCAACCTGGTGTTCGCCGAGTACCTGCTGGTGCTGCAAGGTCGCGCGCCGATGGCCGCCATGCGCGAAAGCTTCCAGATGGTCAACGGCAACTTCTGGCGGATCCTGATGTGCATGCTCGGGGTCATGACACCGCTGTGGCTGTTCAACGGCATCACCCTCGGCCTGCTGCCGGAGCAGGTGAGCCCGGCCCTGGAACTGCTGGTCAATGTGGTCAACAGCTTCCTGCAACTGTTCAGCACCGTGGTGCTGTTCCGCCTGTACATGCTGATCAGCGAGTCCACCCCGGCGCGTTCCTGAATCCGGGGGCTATGCTCAACCGTCAAACCCGACCTGTCCGAGCCCGATGACCCGACTACTGCGCAACGCCCTGCTGCTGCTTCTGCTGATCGCCGTCCTGCTCTGGCTGCTGGCCTGGCAGGCGGGCTGGCGGCCCGAGCCGCTGGAGGAGGTGCCGGTGGCGTGCACGGGCCCGGCCAAGCCATTGGTGCCAGGCCAGCAGTTGAAGGTGATGACCTGGAACCTGCAGTACCTGGCCGGCAAGCGCTACGTGTTCTGGTACGACGAGGCCGCCGGCGAGGACACCCGCCCCACCGAAGAAGACCTGGCCTTCAACCTCGATGAAGTGGCGCGGGTGATCCGTGCCGAACAGGCGGATATCGTCCTGCTCCAGGAGCTGGACAAGGGCGCCAAGGCCAGCGACTACCAGGACCAGCTCGCCCTGCTCCGCGAGCGTCTCGCCGACCTCTATCCCTGCGCCGTGCAGGCCTGGGACTGGAAAGCCGAATTCGTTCCCGACCGGCACATCGCCGGCAGCGTCGGTCGTACCCTGGCCACCCTCAGCCGCTACCCGATCCAGCAGGCCCAGCGGGTGCAGTTGCCGCGCGCGTCCGACAATGTCCTCAGCCGCCTGCTCGAACCGCAGCAGGCCGTGCTGGTCAGCTACCTGCCGCTGCGCGAAGGCGGGCAACTGGCGGTGCTCAATACGCAGTTGGCTCGGCACCTGCCGGGCAACGATGTGCAGCCGCGCCAGGTGCGCGAACTGGAGACCTTGCTGGACCGCTTCGAACGGCAGGGCACGCCGTGGATCGCCGGTGGTGATTTCAATCAGTTGCCGCTCGGCCAGTACCGCCGCCTCAAACCCGAGCAGCGCCGCTTCTATGCGCCCGACAGCGAACTGCACCGGCTCTGGGACAAGTACCCGATGATCCCGGCCAACGCCGAAGCCACCGGCGCGTATCGTCAACAGTGGCTGACCCATTTCCCCAATGACCCGCGCCTGGACGCTCCGGACCGGACCCTCGACTACCTGTTCCACAGTCCGAAGCTGAGGCGGGTCGCCGCGGGGGTCGTGCAGCAGGACACCCTGGCGATCTCCGATCACCTGCCGGTGCTGGCGCGGCTACTGCTGCCGACGCCGCCGGAGTCCTGAAGGCCCTCAAGGACCACCCGCAAGCACCGGGCAGCCGACGATGCAACCCGGCAATCCCACCTTGCGGCGATGCAACATCAATTCGCTAACCACGCCCGCCCCCGGCTGCTAGCCTAGGCCGCAAACACGGATTGACCGGCAGGTATCGCCACCTCACCCATGCGCGATTCGATTGCGTGCGACCCTATAAAAAATACAAAGGGACATCCATGAGCAGTAACCACCACACGACTCCGGCCGGTGGCGACGAACAGCTTCGTCGCGTGCTCGGCCTTCCGGCCCTGGTCTTCTTCGGCCTGGTCTACATGGTCCCGCTGACCATCTTCACCACCTACGGCATCGTCACCGAAACCACCGGTGGCCGCACCGCCGGCGCCTACCTGGTGACCCTGGCGGCCATGCTTTTCACCGCGGCGTCCTACAGCATCATGGTCAAGCGCTTTCCGGTGGCGGGCTCGGCGTACTCCTACACCAATATCGCCTTCGGCTCGAACGTGGGCTTCCTCGCCGGCTGGTCGCTGCTGCTGGATTACCTGTTCCTGCCGATGATCAACTACCTGCTGATCGGCCTGTTCCTCAACATCGCCTTCCCCGCCGTGCCGACCTGGGTCTTCGTCATCGGCTCCATCGCCCTGGTGACCCTGCTCAACGTCATGGGCATCCGCTCGGTGGCCAAGGCCAGCAACCTGATCGTCGGCGCCCAGGTGGTCTTCATCGGGGTATTCGTCGCGCTGTCCTGCAACTCGCTGAGCAACGGCCCGGTGGACTGGCTGTCGCCGCTGCTCGGCGATGGCAGCAAGCCAGGCTTCGATCCGCTGATGGCGGGGGCGGCGGTGCTGTGCCTGTCGTTCCTCGGCTTCGACGCGGTCTCGACCCTGGCCGAGGAAACCCGCGATGCACGCCGCAACGTACCGCGGGCGATCATGCTCACCACCCTGGCCGCCGGCGCGCTGTTCACCCTGCTGGCCTACCTCAGCCAGCTGGTGATCCCGGGCAGCCATTTCGAGAACACCGACACCGCCGCCAACGAAGTGATGCTGAAGATCGGCGGCCAGTTCCTCGCCAACTTCTTCACCGCGACCTTCGTCGCCGGCAGCCTGGGCTCGGCCCTGGCCTCGCAGGCGGCGGTATCGCGGATCATCTACAGCATGGGCCGCGACAAGTTGCTGCCGCAGCGCGTCTTCGGCAGCCTGTCGCCGCGCTTCGGCACGCCGATCAACGCCACCCTGCTGGTCTCCCTGGTGTCGCTGATCGCCCTGGTGATCGATCTGGGAACCCTGGCCTCGCTGATCAGCTTCGGCGCGCTGGCGGCCTTCTCGGCGGTGAACATGGCAGTGCTGCGCACTCACCTGCCGGGCAAGGGACAAGAGCGCAATGTGCTGCTGCACGGTGTGGTGCCACTGGTGGGGCTGGGCCTGACCCTGTGGCTGTGGACCAGCCTGTCCAGCCTGACCCTGAGCATCGGCCTGAGCTGGTTCGGCGTCGGCGTGCTGTACCTGCTGGTCCTCACCGGCGGCTTCCGGCGCAACGTCAAGGTCGCCGACTTCTCCGAAGCCGGCTGATCCCTCTCAAGTCCCGCGCGGCTTAGCCCGCGCGGTGGCTTCCGCCACCAGTGGATCATCCGGCCAGTAGTGCTTCGGGTAGCGCCCCTTCAGGTCTTTCTTCACCTCGCTGTAGGTGGATTTCCAGAAGTTCGCCAGATCCTGGGTCACCTGCACCGGCCGCCGCGCCGGCGACAGCAGGTGCAGCAGAACCTGCTGGCGGCCCTGGGCGATACGCGGGGTGTCGGCGAGGCCGAAGAGTTCCTGCAGGCGCACCGCCAGCACCGGCGGGTGCTCGCTGTAGTCGATGCGGATGTTCGACCCCGAGGGCACGCTGAGATGGACCGGTGCCCACTCGTCGAGGCGCTGCGGCAGCGGCCAGGGCAGCAGGTTGCGCAGGATCGACGAGAGGTCGAGATTGGCGAAATGACTGAGCCGGGTGACCTTGCCCAGGTAGGGTTGCAGCCAGTCCGCCAGGGTCGCCAGCAGGGCATCGTCGCCAAGGTCCGGCCACTCGCTGGTGCCGCCGCTGGCCAGGTCCAGTTGACGCAGCAAGGCCACCCGCGCCTGCCACTGGCGCAACTCCGGGGTCCATGGCAGCAGCGCCAGGCCCTTGCGCCGGACCAGGTCGAGCAAGGCGCGGGCGCGGGCCTCGTCGTCGAGGCCGGTCAGCGGCTCGCGCGCGAGAATCAACTCACCGACCTTGCGCTGGCGTTCGGCGCGCAGGACGTTTTCCTTCTCGTCCCATTCCAGTTGCTCGACCACGCTGACCTGCTCAGCCAGCACCTCGTCGAACAGCGTCGGGTCGAGTTCCGCCGCCAGGTAGATGCGCTCCTCGCGCTGGCCCTGGCGGCTGCCAAGATCGGCCACCACCAGCCACGCCTGCTTCATCAGCGCATCGACTTCGCCGAACTGCGCGGCGCGGCCATTGGCCAGGCGATACTCCGCGCCACCGGCCCGACGCTGCTGGGCGACCCGGTCCGGATAGGCCAGCGCCAGCAGCGCGCCGAGCCAGCGCGGGTGCTGCGGATCGCTCACCGCCGCGCCGGGTTTGTCGCGCAGGAAGCCGCGGTATTGCCGGGCCAGTTGCCTGGCCCGCTGGACGCCACCCTGGCTGCCGCGCGCGGCGCGGGTCTCGCCGCTGAGCAGGCTCAGGCGGCTGTGCAGGTCGGCGCCGGCGCCACGCAGAATGTCGCGCTCGCCCAGCAAGGCGGCGACATCGCAGGCCATGGCGCTCAGGCCGAGGTCCTGACCGCGCAGCAACAGATGGGCGATGCGCGGGTGAGCCGGCAGTTCGGCCATGGCCTGCCCGTGCGCGGTCAGACGCTCGTCATTCAGCGCGCCGAGCCTGCGCAGCAGATCCTGTGCCTGGCTGTAGGCAGCGGCTGGCGGAGCATCGAGCCAGCGCAATTGCCCGGGCGTCACACCCCAGCGGTTCAGTTGCAGGGCCAGGCCGGCAAGATCGGCGTGAATGATTTCCGCCGTGCCGTAGGCGGCCAGTTGCTCGTGCTGGGCTTCCGACCACAGCCGATAGCACACCCCCGGTTCCAGACGTCCGGCACGACCGGCACGCTGGGTGGCGCTGGCGCGGGAGATGCGCTGGGTGTCCAGACGGGTCATGCCGCTGCCCGGGTCGAATCGCGGCACCCGCGCCAGACCGGCATCCACCACCACGCGCACGCCGTCGATGGTCAGGCTGGTCTCGGCGAGATTGGTCGCCAGCACCACCTTGCGCGTGCCCGCCGGCGCCGGTTCGATGGCGGCGCGCTGGGCGGACAGGTCCAGTTCGCCGTGCAGCGGACAGAGCAGGATATCGGCGCGCTCGCCCAGGGCGTCCTGCAACGACTGGTGGACCCGGCGGATCTCCGCCTGACCCGGGAGGAACACCAGCAGGCTGCCGCTCTCGTCGTCCAGCGCCTGCAGCACGGTGTCGGTGACCCGTGGCTCGATGAACTCGCCGGGCTGGAACGGCCGACCCCAGCACATCCGCACCGGGTACATGCGTCCTTCGCTGCTGATCACCGGGGCGTCGTCGAGCAGCGCGGACAGACGCTCGCCTTCGAGGGTCGCGGACATCAGCAGGATCTTCAGCGGCGGCTCGTCGCGCAGCAGCTCGCGGCCGTTCAGGCTCAGGGCCAGGGCGAGGTCGGCGTCGAGGCTGCGTTCGTGGAATTCGTCGAAGATCAGCAGGCCGACACCGTCCAGCGCCGGGTCGTCCTGCAGGCGGCGGGTGAGGATACCTTCGGTGACCACTTCGATACGGGTTTTCGGACCGACCTTGCTGTCCAGGCGGATGCGATAGCCCACGGTTTCCCCGACCTTCTCGCCCAGCTCGCTGGCCAGGCGCTCGGCGGCGGCGCGGGCGGCCAGGCGGCGGGGTTCGAGCATGAGGATCGTCTGTCCCGCCAGCCAGGGTTCGTTCAGCAGCGCCAGCGGCACGCGGGTGGTCTTGCCGGCGCCGGGCGGCGCTTCGAGCACGGCTTCGTGACGCTGGCCCAAGGCTTCGCGCAGTGCCGGCAGTACGACATCGATCGGTAAGGAAATCATGGTAGCCCTCAAACAGTCGGGCGAGTATAACGGCGAACCCGGCCTGCCCTATCATGGTCTTATGCCCTGAAGCCGGCGTTTTGCCGGTATCGTTGCGGCTTTCCCTGCGGAGACTTTCAATGCGTATTCCCTCCCGTGTCACTGGCGGTCTCCTGATCGCGAGTCTGCTGACCCAGCTCACGGCCTGCGGCACCCTGTTCTACCCTGACCGTCGCGGTCAGATCGAAGGCAAGATCGACCCGGTGATCGTCGCCCTCGACGCGGTCGGCATCCTCTTCTACGTGATTCCCGGGCTGATCGCCTTCGGCATCGACTTCGCCACCGGTGCCATCTACCTGCCGGGCGGGACGACCGCGCAGGTCGCCCCGGAAAAGCTCCAGCACGCCATCGGCGCCGACGGCAAGGTGGACAACAGCCGTCTGCAGGCCATCCTCGAAAGCGAGCTGGGCCAGCGCCTGCCGCTCAACGACCCACGCCTGATCCAGCACAAGGGCAGCGTCGAGCAACTGGCGGCCTACGGCCTGGTCCCCGCCGCCTGACATGACCACCTCCCGCGAACACGCGCGCCTGCTGCGCCTGGCCACCAGTGCCTCGCTGGCGGTGGCCTGCATCCTCATCGTCAGCAAGGCGATCGCCTGGTGGCTGAGTGGCTCGGTGAGCCTGCTGGCCGGCCTGACCGACTCGCTGCTGGATGGCGCGGCGTCGCTGCTCAACCTGCTGGCGGTGCGTTATGCGCTGCGCCCCGCGGACGAAGATCATCGTTATGGACACGGCAAGGCCGAGGCGCTGGCAGGGATGGCCCAGGCCTTGTTCATCGCGGTGAGTGCGGTGCTGATCGGGTTCCAGGCCTTCGAGCGCCTGCAGGATCCGCAGCCGCTGGGCAATACCGGACTTGGTGTGGCGGTGATGTTGTTGTCGCTGCTGCTGACCGTGGCCCTGCTGATGCTGCAGGGCCGGGTGATCCGCATCACCGGGTCCACCGCGGTGCGCGCCGACTCGCTGCACTACCGTTCCGACCTGCTGCTCAACGGCAGCATCCTGGTGGCGCTGCTACTGGCGGCGTTCGGCTGGCCGCAACTGGATGCGTTCTTCGGGCTGGGGATTGCCCTGTACATCCTCTGGAGCGCGCTGAGCATCGCCCGGGAAAGCTTCGCCACGCTGATGGACGAGGAACTGCCGGCGGATGTCAGCGAACGGATGCTGGCGCTGGCCTGCGCGGTGCCGGGGGTGGCGGGAGCGCATGACCTGCGCACGCGAGTGTCGGGGAGCCGCTGGTTCGTCCAGGTACACCTGGAATTGCCGGGATCGTTGCCGCTGACCCGGGCCCATGCCTTGTGCGACGAAGCGGCGGCGGCGATCAGCCGGGAGTATCCGCGGGCCGAGGTGCTGGTGCATGCGGATCCGGTCTGATCGTTGACACAATCTGCGGACTGGCCTCGTAGGAGCGTGGCTTGCCCGCGAAAGGACCGCAACGCGGTCCCAAACCGGTGACGCTCGGATTGGGCCTGCTTTGCAGGCCTTCGCGGGCAAGCCACGCTCCTACGACGGGACAGTGCTAGGCCCGTTACATCAGTTGACGCTATACCCCCGCCCCGCCATGCACGCCCCCAGCGCCCGCCGATAGGTATCCGCCACCTGCGCCGGTGGCGCCTGGTTGGCATAGGCCGGATCGAAACCACTCTGCTCCACCGCCCAGCGATGGCACTGGTAGCGATCCTGCTCGACCTGCTGCGGCGGCTGCCCCTGCATCGGATAGGCGATCACGTCATAGCCGCTCTGCACCGGCATCGGCTGCTGCACCTGCGGCGGATTGACCACCACGTATTCGCGGCTGTCCTGCTGGTACTGGTAATAGGTATCCGCCACCAGGAAGAACAGCGCGCCACCAATCCACATTTCCCGCGCATAGTCCGGCAGGTAATTCACCCGCACACCGTAAGGCGGCGTCACCACCACGTACCCCGAGCCATGCGGGCGATACCAGTAACCACCGGAGTAGAAATAATCCCGCCCGCGATACGGCACTTTCCAGTAGCGATCCGGGAAACGATCGATGGCATGCCCCGGCCGATACTGCGGCCCCGGGCCCCAGCCATTGCCATGACCACTCGGGCGGCCCGCCCAGTTCGGCTGCTCGCCACGCGGACCGGTCTGCCAGTGCGGATTGCCGTCGTTGCGTCGCGGGATGTCCTGGTAATAGCCCTGGCGCGGTTGCTGGGTCTGCCACACCTCGCCCGGCTTGGATTGCAAGGGCGAACCGGAAGGCCGCTGCTCGCCTTCACCGCGCCCCTGATGCTCGCCGCGAGGGTCGTGCTCGCCTTCGGCATGGACGTTCAGGCTCAGGCACAGCAGACCGATGGCTGCCAGGGGCCAGATACGCAGTTTCATGCTGTTCCTCTATCAACGTAGGAAGATTCTCCGCGCACTCTAGCAGGCAGGATTGGCGCCAGCAGGTGAAATCTCGGACATAAAAAAGGGCGACCCCATGGGGTCGCCCTTCGAGAAACTTGTCCTGGCTCGACGCTCGTGACGCCGGCTCACCTCACGCCTGTCTTGTGGACCGCGTGCAGCCCGGGGGCCAAGCACAACCCTGTGGGATTGCTGGCCGCGACCGTCCTGCTTGGGTCGGTCGCCGTGGACATGTGTCCGGGCAGTGATTCTGGAAACAATGATAGGGAAACCGTGATGGCAGCGGATTGCGAAGATTGCGGAAGAAAACACCACTTGCGCAATATTTCTCCAATTATTAATAATTGTCAGCAATTCATACAGAAAAGGCCTGATCCATGAGCAAGCTGGACCGCTATGACCTGAGCATCCTCGCCGAATTGCAGCGCGACGCGCGCATCTCCAACCAGGAACTGGCCGAGCGCATCGGGCTGTCGCCGTCGCCCTGCTCGCGGCGGGTCAAACAGCTGGAAGACGACGGCTTCATCTCCCGCCAGGTAGCCCTGCTCGACCGCAAGAAGCTTGGCCTGAGCCTGACCGCCTATGTGCTGATCGGCATGGACCGGCACACCCCCGAGCGTTTCGAGACCTTCGAGGCGGCGATTCGCAACCTGCCGCAGGTACTGGAGTGCAGCCTGGTCACCGGGATGGACGCCGACTACCAGCTCAAGGTCGTGGTGCCGGACATGGACCACTACCAGAAACTGCTGCTCGGCCACCTGACCCGGATCGAGGGTGTCACAAGCGTTCGCTCGAGTTTTGTCCTGAATCAAGTGTTGGCGAGCACCGAGCTGCCCCTGACTCACCTGCGGTAGGCGTATAATCCGGCGCCTCACACTGCCGGAGAGAATCGATGGATCCTGTGCTGTTCGAAGAGTGGATGATGACCATCCTGGTCTCCATCCTGATTGCCTTCATGGGCTTCATCGTCTATGACCTGGCGAAGAAGTCCAAGGCCGGTAAATTCGGCACCTTCATCCTGTTCTTCGTGCTCGGCCTGGGTATCTTCGCGTTCATCGTCAAGAGCGTGGTGATCACCTACATCGAGATGAACAAGTAGGTCTCAGCGCCTCGCCGGAACGTCTTTCCACTGCCCCGGTTCGAGCCCGTCCAGTATCCAGTCGCCGATCCTCACCCGCACCAGGCGCAGGGTCGGCAGCCCCACCGCCGCGGTCATTCGTCGCACCTGGCGGTTGCGTCCTTCCTTGATGATCAGTTCCAGCCAATGGGTCGGCACGCTCTTGCGAAAGCGCACCGGCGGGTTGCGCGGCCACAGTTCGGGCTCGTCGAGCAGACGGGCCTGGGCCGGCAGGGTCGGGCCGTCGTTCAGCTCGACACCGTCGCGCAGACGCTGGATCTGCTCGGCGCTCGGCTCACCTTCCACCTGCACCCAGTAGGTCTTCGGCAGCTTGTGCTTCGGGTCGGCGATGCGCGCCTGCAACTGGCCGTCGTTGGTCAGCAGCAGCAGGCCTTCGCTGTCGCGGTCGAGGCGCCCGGCGGGATAGACCCCGGGCACCGCGATGAAATCCTTGAGCGTCGCCCGCCCCTCGCCATCACTGAACTGGGTCAGGACGTCGAAGGGCTTGTTGAACAGGATCAACCGCGGCTCGGCCGGCGGCGCCTTGGGCTGGCGTCGCGGACCGGCGGTTTTCGCCGCGGGGCGGCGCGGCGTGGAGCGTGGGGGTAACGGCATGAAACCTCAGCGGAACGGCGGCTCGTCGAAACTGCGCAGTTTACGCGAGTGCAGCGAGTTCAGTTCGGTGCGCAACAGGTCGAGGGCGGCGATGCCGATCTTCAGGTGCTGGCTGACCGCGCGGTTGTAGAACGCGTTGGCCGCGCCCGGCAGCTTGATCTCGCTGTGCAGCGGCTTGTCCGAGACGCACAGCAGCGTGCCGTAGGGCACCCGCAGGCGATAACCCTGGGCGGCGATGGTGCCGCTTTCCATGTCCACCGCCACTGCCCGCGACAGGTTGATCAACGGGCGCTCCTGGGCCCAGCGCAGCTCCCAGTTGCGGTCGTCGTAGGTCAGCACGGTACCGGTGCGCAGGCGCTTCTTCAGTTCGTCGCCACGCTCGCCGGTGACCTGCGCCGCGGCCTCCTGCAGCGCCAGCTGCACCTCGGCCAGGGCCGGGATCGGGATGTTCGGCGGCACCACGCGGTCGAGAATGCCGTCGCGGCGCATGTAGGCGTGGGCCAGCACGTAGTCGCCGATGGTCTGCGACTGCCGCAGGCCGCCGCAGTGGCCGATCATCAGCCAGCAGTGCGGACGCAGCACCGCCAGGTGGTCGGTGATGTTCTTGGCATTGGACGGACCGACGCCGATGTTGACCAGGGTGATGCCATCGCCATCGGCGGCGATCAGGTGGTAGGCCGGCATCTGGTAGCGGTGCCAGACCACGCCGGCGACCAGCGCCTGCGCCTCGCCGTTGTCCATCGCCTTCTCGATGATGACGTTGCCCGGCAGGACCATGCGCACGAAACGCGGGTCGTCGCGCAGTTGCTCCAGGCCGTGGCTGATGAACTGGTCGACGTAGCGGTGGTAGTTGGTCAGCAGGATCCACGGCTGCACATGGCGCCAGTCGCTGCCGGTGTAGTGCACCAGGCGCCGCAGCGAGAAGTCCACCCGCGCGGCGTCGAACAGCGCCAGCGGCAGGGTTTCGGCATTGCCCCAATCGTACAGGCCGTCGGCGATGCCGTCGGTGGCGGCGGACAGGTCGGTGCTCGGGAAGACCCGCGCCAGCGCCGCGGCGGTGATGCCGGAACCGGCCAGCTCATCACCCTGCTCGACCACGTAGGGATAAGGGATGTTCTGGTCGCTGACACCGACTTCGACGCGCACGGTGAAGTCGTTCATCAGCGGCCGCAGCTGATCCAGCAGGTAACCGCGAAACGCCGCCGGGTGGGTCACGGTGACGCTGTAGGTGCCCGGCAACTGCACCTTGGCGTAGGCCCGGGTGGTCGCGGGCACTTCGCCATGGCAGTGGTAGGTCAGACGCAGTTCGGGATAGCGGAACAGCGAACGCTCGTCGGCGTCCGGCTCGGTACGGTCCTTGAGGTAGCGCTTGAGCGCCTGGCTCAGGGCCGCGGTGGCGGTTTCATGCAGGACCGCGAGGCGGTCGACGGCCTGCTCGGCGGTTTCCACGACAACGAAAGCTTCATCGAAACGGGTCACTGGTTACTTCCTGTCTGACATGCAGGCTTCCATCTTGCCTACATCCGATTGCAAAGGCACGTACGTTCACAGCGGCCAGACCGGTGTCGCCCGTTGCACCAGCGCAGCGACATCGACACCGCGCGGCAAGGTGCCGTAGACCCGCCCGCCCTCGCCCAGGCGACTGCCGATGAAGGCATCGCTGACCGTGGCATTGCCGGCTTCCAGCAACAGCTTGGCCTGCAGGCCGACAGCGATGTCCTCGGTCAGTTGCCGGGCGCGGTACTGGATGTCGCCGGTGTCGGCGAAGGCAGCCTTGAGGCTGGCGATATGCGCGGCCAGACGGCGGTCGCCGTGACCATCGCCCAGCTCGTCGAACAGGCTGTCGAGCACGCCCGGTTCCTTGGACAGGGCACGCAGCACATCCAGGCACTGCACGTTGCCGGAGCCTTCCCAGGTGGAGTTCACCGGTGCCTCGCGGTAGAGGCGCGGCAGGATGCTTTCCTCGACATAGCCAGCGCCGCCCATGCATTCGGCGGCCTCATTGATCATGGCCGGGGCGCGCTTACAGATCCAGTACTTGCCCACTGCCGTCACCAACCGCGAGAAATGCGCCTGGCGCGGGTCGTCGAGATGATCCAGGGCCTGGCCCATGCGCAGGCTCAGGGCCAGCGCCGCTTCGCTTTCCAGAGCCAGATCGGCGAGCACGTTCTGCATCAGCGGCTGCTCGGCCAGTACCCGCCCGCCGACCTGGCGATGGGCGCAGTGGTGCGCGGCCTGGGTCAGGGCCTGGCGCATCAGGGCGCTGGAACCGACCATGCAATCGAAGCGGGTCATCGCCACCATCTCGATGATGGTCGGCACGCCGCGGCCCTCCTCGCCGATCATCCAGGCCAGGGCGCCGCGCAGTTCCACCTCGCTGGAGGCGTTGGACCAGTTGCCCAGTTTGTTCTTCAGGCGCTGGATGTAGAACTGGTTGCGCTGATCGTCCGGACGGTGGCGCGGCAGCAGGAAACAGCTCAGCCCCTTGTCGGTCTGCGCCAGGGTCAGGAAGGCGTCGCACATCGGTGCCGAACAGAACCACTTGTGGCCGACCAGCTCATAGGCCTGGCCCGGCCCCGACGCACCCACCGGATAAGCACGCGTGGTATTGGCGCGCACATCGGTACCGCCCTGCTTCTCGGTCATGGCCATGCCGAGGGTGACGCCGGCCTTGTGCCGGTCGCCGACATTGCGCGGGTCGTACTCGGTGGCGAGGACCTTGGGCAGCCAGTACTCGGCCAGCTCCGCTTGCAGCTTCAGCGCCGGCACGGCGGCGAAGGTCATGGTCAGCGGACAGCCGCTGCCGGCTTCGGCCTGGCTGTGCAGGTAGGTCATGCAGGCGCGGGCGACATGGGCGCCGTCCCGCGGTTCACGCCAGGGCAACGACGGCAGGCCATGCTCGATGGCCGTGCGCATCAGTTGGTGATACGCCGGATGGAATTCCACCAGATCGACACGGTGGCCGTAGCGGTCATGGCTGACGAACTGCGGCTTGTTCTGATTGGCGAGGAAGCCCGCCTCCATCAGCGGCCCACCGGCCAGGGCGCCGTACGCATCGATCCGCGCCTGCGCCCAACCCGCCCCGTAGCGACGCCCCCACTCCTGCAACGGCAGGTCGAGGCGGTAGAGGTTGGCGCCGTCCAGGGCGGGCGGCTGATTGGTCACCTGGTGGGTTTCAGCGTACTGATGCAGGTTCATCCGAGGGCTCCTGATCGATAGGACGTGTCTGAAAAATCCAGTGAATCACGCCCGCCCCCGGACACAAAGTGACAAAAATGCCTAACGCGGCGCGATATATCCCCCGTCCAGCGCGGCCGCGACAGGCAGCGCGACATGCAATTCGAAACTGCTGCCCTGCCCCGGCACCGAGCTGTGCCGCAACTGTGCGCCGAGCAGATCGGCGAGCTTGCGGCAGATTGCCAGGCCGATACCCAGGCCACCGTATTCACGGCTCATGGAGCCGTCGACCTGGAAGAAACGCTGGTACAGCAGCGCTTCGTCCAGTTCGACGAAGCCGATGCCGCTGTCGCGCACGGTGAAGGTCAGCGCCAGCAGGTGCTGGCTGGCCTGACCGCGGACCTGCAGGCTGACGCCACCGCGGTGGGTGAACTTGATGCCGTTGTCCAGCAGGTAACCGAGGCACTGCGCCAGCTTGTGACGGTCGCCCAGCAGGCGATCCGGCAGGTCGTCGGCGACGTCCAGGTGCAGCAGCAGGTCCTTGTCCATGGCCGGTGAGATGAAACGCGTGCGCAGCTCCTGGACCAGCCCGCGCAGGCTGAGGGACTCCACCCGCGCGACCAGACGCCCGGCCTGCAGCTCGCTGAGGATGAGGATGTCGTCGACCATGCGCATCATGTTCTGCGCGGCGATGCTGGCGGTGTGCTGGTACTGACTCAGCTCCGCGCCCATGGGCAAGCCCTGCATCAGTTCGAGCGAGCCGATCACGCCGTTCATCGGCGTGCGCAGCTCATGGGTCACGGTGGCGAGGAACTGGTCCTTGAGCTGGTTGCTGTGGGCCAGTTGGTGGTTCAGCAGCTCAAGCTTCTGCCCGGCTTCGCGCAGCACCCGCGCGCGCTCCTCGCGCATGGCGTTGATGCGGTCGGCCAGGGCCAGGGACAGCAGACCGACCTCCAGGGCCGCGCCGATCTGGCTGGCGTACATGGTCAGGAACACGTTGGGCAGATAACCCAGGACCATCAGGGTGTTGATCAGCCCTCCGAGCAGGAAGGCGCTCCAGGCGATGATGAAATAACGCGCCACGCGCACCCCGCGCCACCAGGCGAACAGCCCGGCGGCGAAAATGCACAGGGTGAAGGCCAGCGCCAGGGCAGTGGCCAGGCGCAGGGCCAGGCCATAGTCGGACGCCAGCGCCATCACCATCACCAGCGCCGAACTGGCCACCAGCATCAGCAGCAGCCGATCGAAGGCGCGGCTGAGCCGGGCCATGCCGAGGAAACTGCGGGCGAACTGACAACCGAACAACCCCGCGGCACCGATGAACAGCGGCGTCGCGGCGTTCGCCCACCACGGGCTGTTCGGCCAGAAGTACGCCACCGCGGCGCCATTCACCGACAGTTGGTAAAGCCCGAACGAGGCGATATAGAGGATGTACCAGAGGTAGCTGGTGTCACGCACGCTGACATAGATGAACAGGTTGTACACCAGCATGCCCAGGAGCACGCCGTAGATCAGCCCGAGCACGTAGATCTTCGCCGGCAACGCCTCCAGGTAGGCCTGGGTCGACCACAGGCTCAGCGGGGCCTGGACCGAGCCGGCGCTGTGCAGGCGCAGATAGACGGTCAGCGCCTGGTCCGGCCGCATCGGCAGCTCGAACACGTAGTTGCTCTGCTCGATCTGTCGGCTGGCATAGGGCAAGGCATCGCCGGTGCGCTGGACCAGTCGATAACTGCCGCTGGCGTCCGGCAGATAGAGCTCCAGATGATCCAGCGGCGGATAGGCCAGTTCGAGCAACCAGGTGCGTGGCGCGGCCTCGGGCATGGCCAGATAGTGAAGATCGACCTTGAGCCAGAACACCGAACTCGAATAGCCGGCATTGAGCACATCGGCCTGATGCGCAGTGAAGTGACGAGCGAAGTCCGGTGCGCTGACCTGGGCGATGGAGGCACTGCCATCAGGGTCTTCGAACACCTGCATGACGCGGCCCAGTGGCAGGTTTCGGGTCGAGTCGTCGAAGTCGACGGCTCCGGCCAGCAAGGGCAGCCAGCCCAGCAGAATGATCAGCAAATAGCGCATACAGCCCCAGCGTGGCCTGATCGGTCGCGTCGTGGTGCCTCCAGTCCCTTGAGACGACGAAATCCGTCAGTGCCTGATGTCATTTTCAAAGCACGCTAGCATAGCCTTTTCGGATGATCGACAGCCAGGCAAAAATACGCAGCAGAGGCTCTAGCCCGGTGATTACAGCGATTTTCAAGAAATTTGCTGACCAGCTGATCAGAAAACCGCTTTGCAACGGCAGACCCGGCAAAAGCGTTTGGTGGTAAGCTCGCGCACCTATGAATACCTACAGCTCCCGCCCCGTTGTCCTCTGTCTCTCCGGCCACGACCCCAGTGGCGGCGCCGGCCTGCAGGCAGATATCGAAGCCCTGATCGCCCAAGGCTGCCACGCCGCTCCGGCCGTGACCGCCCTGACCGTGCAGGATACCGTCAATGTGCAAGACTTCCGCGTGCTCGACCGCGAGTGGGTGCTGGCCCAGGCCAACATCGTCCTCGCCGACTCGCAGGTCGCCGCGGTCAAGCTCGGCATGCTCGGTTCGCTGGAGATGGTCGATACCGTCGTCGAGCTGCTCAGCGCCCATCCGCACCTGCCCCTGGTCTGCGATCCGGTGCTGCGTGCCGGTGGCGGCGGGCGCCTGGGCAAGGACGAAGTCGGCTACGCCATGCGCGAACGCCTGCTGCCGCTGGCCACCATCGCCACGCCGAACCTGCCGGAAGCGCGCATCCTCGCCGAACTGCCGCAGGGCAGCGCCGACGAATGCGCGGAAAAACTCCTGCCGTACGTCGAGCACCTGCTGATCACCGGCGGCCACGGCGACGAAACGGAAATCCACAACCGCCTGTACAGCCGCGACGGCCAGCGTCACACCTGGACCTGCCAGCGCCTGCCGGGCAGCTACCACGGTTCCGGCTGCACCCTGGCCAGCGCCCTGGCCGGCCGCCTGGCCCTCGGCGAGCAACTGCACAGCGCGGTGCGTTCGGCCCTCGACTACACCTGGCGGACCCTGCGCGACGCCGAACAACTGGGCAAGGGCCAATTCGTGCCGCGCCGCCTGCCGTTGGATTTCTGCTCCTGAAACATTGATCGCTGTGAGGCCTGTAATGAAGCTACGCGGTTTGTATGCCATCACCGACAGCCAGTTGCTGGCCGGGCGGTTTCTTCCTTATGTCGAAGCGGCCCTCGACGGCGGCGTGACCCTGCTGCAATACCGCGACAAGAGCGACAACCAGGCACAGCGCCTGCGTGAAGTCGAAGCCTTGCTGCACCTGTGCGAGCGCTACAAGACCCAGCTGATCATCAACGACGACGCCGAACTGGCCGCGCGCTTCGGCGTCGGCGTGCACCTGGGCCAGACCGACGGCCCGCTGACCCCGGCACGCACCCTGCTCGGCAGGGACGCGATCATCGGTTCCACCTGCCACGCACAACTGGAACTGGCCGAACAGGCCGCCAGCGAAGGTGCCAGCTACGTCGCCTTCGGTCGCTTCTTCAACTCGCAGACCAAACCCGGCGCGCCCGCCGCCGACATCGAGCTGATCCGCCGGGCCAAGGCCCGGATCAAACTGCCGGTGGCGGTCATCGGCGGCATCACCCTGGACAACGCCGCACCGCTGGTCGAGCACGGCGCCGACCTGCTGGCGGTGATCCACGGCCTGTTCGGTGCCGACAGCACCCAGGAAGTCAGCCGTCGCGCGCGCGCCTTCAATGCCCTCTTTTCCAGTATCTGATTCGAGAGAGACCACCATGTCCCGTTCCGAAAGCCTGTTCGCCAACGCGCAGAAGCACATCCCCGGTGGCGTCAACTCGCCGGTGCGTGCGTTCCGCAGCGTCGGCGGCACCCCGCTGTTCTTCAAGCATGCCGAAGGCGCCTACGTCACCGACGAAGACGACAAGCGCTATGTCGACTACGTCGGCTCCTGGGGCCCGATGATTCTCGGCCACGGCCACCCGGACGTGCTGGAAGCGGTGCGCAAGCAACTGGTCCACGGCCTGTCCTACGGTGCTCCGACCGCCATGGAAACCGAGATGGCCGACCTGGTCTGCTCGCTGGTGCCATCGATGGAAATGGTGCGCATGGTCAGCTCCGGCACCGAGGCGACCATGAGCGCCATCCGCCTGGCCCGCGGCTACACCGGCCGCGACAGCATCATCAAGTTCGAGGGCTGCTACCACGGCCACTCCGACAGCCTGCTGGTGAAGGCCGGCTCCGGCCTGCTGACCCAGGGCGTACCGAGCTCCGCCGGCGTTCCCGCCGACTTCGCCAAACACACCCTGACCCTGCCGTTCAACGATATCGACGCGGTGGCCAAGTCCCTCGCCGAGGTCGGCCAGCAGGTCGCCTGCATCATCGTCGAGCCGGTAGCCGGCAACATGAACTGCGTGCCACCGGCACCGGGCTTCCTCGAGGGCCTGCGCAGCCTGTGCGACCAGCACGGCGTGGTGCTGATCTTCGACGAAGTGATGACCGGTTTCCGCGTTGCCCTCGGTGGCGCCCAGGCCCACTACGGTGTCACGCCGGACCTGTCGACCTTCGGCAAGATCGTCGGCGGCGGCATGCCGGTGGGCTGCTTCGGCGGCAAGCGTCACATCATGGAACAGATCGCCCCGCTGGGCCCGGTCTACCAGGCTGGCACCCTGTCCGGCAACCCGCTGGCCATGGCCGCCGGCCTGACCACCCTGAAGCTGATCAGCCGCCCGGGCTTCCACGACGAGCTGAGCGCCTTCACCAGCCGCCTGCTCGACGGCCTGCAGCAGCGCGCCGATGCCGCCGGCGTACCGTTCGTCACCACCCAGGCCGGTGCCATGTTCGGCCTGTACTTCACCGGCGCGGACGACATCGTCACCTTCGACGATGTGATGGGCAGCGATGTCGAGCGCTTCAAGCGCTTCTTCCACCTGATGCTGGAAGGCGGCGTGTACCTGGCGCCGAGCGCCTTCGAGGCCGGCTTCACCTCGATCGCTCACGGCGAAACCGAGCTGAAGATCACCCTGGACGCCGCCGAACGCGCGTTTGCCCAGCTGAAGTAAGCAAGCTAGCCCGCGGACTACCCTCGTAGGAGCGTGGCTTGTCGTGTGACGAACCACCGCGAAAGGAGCGCATAGCGCTCCCGACAATCTCGTTGGCTGGAGGATTCGGGGACCGCTGCGCGGTCCTTTCGCGGGCGAGCCCGCTCCTACAGGTGTCGCGCAAGCCATAGGACGATCACCTACCTGATCGTAGGAATCCCCCTCAACCCTGCGCAACAATTGCGTCGCATCGGCAGAAAATCTGGTAAAGACTTTGTAAGGTTGGCGCTGCTTAACCCATAATGTGCCACCAGACACACATTGGCCGCAGCTTTGCAGAGGTAAGTCGATCACCATGAACCGCGCCGGCCGCGCCCTCGCCCTGGGCTGCCTGTTGCTACTTCAGCCCCTGCTGGCCATCGCGGCGGGCGGGGGTAACTCGTTGCTGATCCCCACCACGGGCCGCTGCACCCTCAACACGTCCCCCGAAGAACTCGCCGATGCCGTGAGCCGCTGCAAGCAGGCCGCGCAATCCGGCGACGCCCAGGCCCAGTACGAACTGGGCGACTTCTACTACGAAGGCAAGAGCGCCCCGCGCGACCTCAATCAGGCACTCAACTATTTCGAGCAGGCTTCGCTGCAAGGCCACGCCGATGCGCAGTTCAAACTGGGCACCATGTTCTACCGCGGCGAAGGCGTACCGGCGAACAATATCCAGGCGTATATCGTGCTGAAGATGGCCGCCGTCAACGGTGCCGAGGATGCGCTGGACCTGGCCGACCAGGTGTCGGCGCAGATGCAGCGCGATGAACTGGAGACCGCCACCCAGGTGCTGGGGCAGATCTTCCGCAAGTACCTGCTGGAGCTGCAGACCGTCGACGGTCGCACGCCCTTCTCGCCGCTTCCCTGAAGCGCCTTATCTTTCCGGCATCGGCATGGGGAACGGCATGACATTGCCGACGCCCTTGGCATCGCTGATCTTCGGCGTGCCCAGACGCTCCACCTCGTCGATGCGCACGATCGAGTGCATCGGCACGAAGCTGCGGGTCACCCCTTCGAACTGCGCCTTCAGCTTCTCTTCGCTGGGATCGACCACCACCTGGGTGCGCTCACCGAAGACGAACTCCTCGATTTCGAGAAAACCCCACAGATCGCTCTGGTAGATCTGCTTGGCGTACATCTCGAACACCTGACCCTGGTTGAGGAAGATCACTTTGTAGATGGGGGCTTCGCGCTTGGACATGGTCGGCAGGCAGAATGACTGGCAAAAAGGGCGCGAATGATAGCACAAGGGCCATCGACCAACGGCACGATCCCGGTCGAGGCAAGATAACCGTTTCGTCAACTTCCGCTGCAATAATCCATTGATCGTTTCAGCGCTTTCGCGGCTCCGCAGTCGGCGTTATCCTTGAAATCATATTTCTTGCCCAAGGGCGGCTTAAAACAACCTTGAACGCACCTATCGAACCCCATCGTTTCATTCTCGAGCCCTTCGAGGCTCACCGCTTCGCCAACCTGTGCGGTCAGTTCGACGAGCATCTGCGCCTGATCGAACAACGCCTGGCCATCGAAATCCGCAATCGCGGCAACCAGTTCGAGCTGATCGGCGAACCGCGGGTCACCTCCACCGCCGAGCAACTGCTGCGCCGTCTCTATCGCGAGACCAAGGCCACCGAGCTGTCGCCGGAAACAGTTCATCTGTACCTCCAGGAATCCTCCGTCGAAGCGCTGGAAAACCCCGCGCACAACGAAGTCAGCGTATCGCTGCGCACGCGCAAGGGCGCCATTCGTCCGCGCGGTCTCAATCAGCAGCGCTACGTCAAGGAAATCCTCGGCAACGACATCAACTTCGGCATCGGCCCCGCCGGTACCGGCAAGACCTACCTGGCCGTGGCCTGCGCGGTGGATGCGCTGGAGCGCGAACAGGTGCGCCGCATCCTGCTGGTGCGCCCGGCGGTCGAGGCGGGCGAAAAGCTCGGTTTCCTGCCCGGCGACCTCGCGCAGAAGATCGACCCGTACCTGCGCCCGCTCTACGACGCCCTGTACGAAATGCTCGGCTTCGAACATGTGGCCAAACTGATCGAGCGCCAGGTGATCGAGATCGCGCCGCTGGCCTACATGCGTGGCCGTACCCTGAACAACAGCTTCATCATCCTCGATGAAAGCCAGAACACCACCGTCGAGCAGATGAAGATGTTCCTCACCCGCATCGGTTTCGGTTCCACCGCCGTGATCACCGGCGACATCACCCAGGTCGACCTGCCGAAAGGCACAAAATCGGGCCTGGCCCATGTCATCCAGGTGCTCAAGGACGTACCGGGCATCAGCTTCACCCACTTCCAGCCCAAGGACGTGGTGCGCCATCCGCTGGTGCAACGCATCGTCGAAGCCTACGAGCGCTTCGATGGCGAGCAGGCCAAGGCCGAAGGCACCCGACGCGATGCTTGAACTGGACCTGCAAGTCGCGACCGAAGCGGCCGCGCCCGATGAAGCCCTGTTCCGCCGCTGGTGCGAGCTCGCCTTGCGCCAGCGCACGGCCGACTCGGAGATGACCATCCGCCTGGTGGACGAAGCCGAAGGCCGCGAGCTGAACCACACCTACCGGCACAAGGACTACGCCACCAACGTGCTGTCCTTCCCCGCCGACGTGCCCGACGACATGCTCGACATCCCGCTGCTGGGTGACCTGGTCATCTGCGTCGCGGTGGTCGAGCGCGAAGCCGCCGAGCAAGGCAAATCCCTCGAGGCCCACTGGGCACACCTGGTCATCCATGGTTGCCTGCACCTGCTGGGCTACGACCACATCGAAGACGATGAGGCCGAGGAAATGGAAGCACTGGAACGAACGTTGCTTGCCGAACTGGGTCATCCGGACCCGTACGCCGACGACGAACACGACACACCTCAAACCGATATCTGCAAGGATCACGAGTAACCGCCATGAGCGAAGATCGATCGAGCAACGGGCAAAAGTCATGGCTGGGCAAGCTGACCCAGGCTTTTGCCCATGAGCCGAAAAACCGCCAGGAGCTCCTTGAGCTGCTGCGCGAAGCGCACCAGAACAAGCTGCTCGACAGCGAAGCCCTGACCATCGTCGAAGGTGCCATCCAGGTCGCCGACCTGCAGGTCCGCGACATCATGGTGCCGCGCTCGCAGATGATCAGCATCAAGGCCTCGCAGTCACCCCGCGAATTCCTTCCGGCGATCATCGAAGCCGCGCACTCGCGCTATCCGGTGGTCGGCGAAAGCCACGACGATGTTCTCGGCGTTCTGCTCGCCAAGGACCTGTTGCCGCTGATCCTCAAGGAGAACGGCGACAGCTTCAACATCAAGGACCTGCTGCGCCCGGCCACCTTCGTGCCCGAGTCCAAGCGCCTCAACGTGCTGCTGCGCGAGTTCCGCGCCAACCACAACCACATGGCCATCGTCATCGACGAGTACGGCGGCGTGGCGGGCCTGGTGACCATCGAGGACGTGCTGGAGCAGATCGTCGGCGACATCGAGGACGAACACGACGTCGAGGAAGACAGCTACATCAAGCCGCTGCCCAGCGGTGACTTCCTGATCAAGGCACTGACGCCGATCGAGAACTTCAACGAGTTCTTCGACAGCGAGTTCTCCGACGACGAGTTCGACACCGTCGGCGGCCTGGTCATGAGCGCTTTCGGCCACCTGCCCAAACGCAACGAAACCACCGAAATCGGGCCTTACCGCTTCCGTATCCTCAACGCCGACAGCCGGCGGATACATTTGCTGCGCCTGACTCCCGTCACCCGTTAAGGACAACCATGCGCTGGATCACCCGCCCCGGCTGGCCCGGTAACCTGCTGGCCGTGGCGGCCGGCGCCCTGACCACCCTGACCCTGGCCCCGTTCGACATCTGGCCTCTGGCCCTGGTGGCTCTGAGTCTGTTCTACCTCGGCCTGCGCGAGCTGAGCCCGCGCCAGGCCCTGGGTCGCGGCTGGTGCTACGGCTTCGGCCTGTTCGCCGCCGGCACCTGGTGGATCTACGTCAGCATCCACGACTACGGCGGCGCTTCGGCGCTGCTGGCCGGCGCGCTGATGCTGGCGTTCTTCGCCGCCATCGCCTGGTTCTTCGCCCTGCCGGCCTGGCTCTGGGCCCGCTGGCTGCGACGCAACGAAGCGCCGCTGGCCGACGCCCTCGGTTTCGCCGCGCTGTGGCTGGCCCAGGAAGCCTTCCGTGGCTGGTTCCTGACCGGTTTCCCCTGGTTGTATGCCGGCTACAGCCAGCTCGACGGCCCCCTGGCCGGGCTCGCGCCGCTGGGCGGCATGTGGCTGATCTCCTTCACCCTGGCCCTGAGCGCCGCGCTGCTGTGCAACCTGTACCGCCTGCGCCAGCGAAAATCCTTCTTCGCCATCGGCGTTGCCCTGCTGATCGGTCCCTGGACCCTCGGCCTGGCGCTCAAGGACCACGCCTGGACCACCCCGTCCGGCGATCCGCTGCGGGTCGCGGCGATCCAGGGCAACATCGAGCAGAGCCTGAAGTGGGAGCCGAGCGAACTGCGCCGGCAACTGGAGCTGTACCGCGACATGAGCTTCACCAGCAAGCCGGTGGACCTGATCGTCTGGCCGGAAACCGCGGTGCCGGTGTTCAAGGACACGGTCCAGGGCTACCTGGACATGATGAGCGGATTCGCCGCGGACCGGCATGCGGCATTGATCACCGGCGTTCCGGTGCGCCAGTTCGAACACGGACAACGTCGCTACTTCAACGGCATCACCGCGATCGGCGAGGGCGACGGCACCTACCTGAAACAGAAGCTGGTGCCGTTCGGCGAATACGTTCCCCTGCAGGACCTGCTGCGTGGCCTGATCGAGTTCTTCAACCTGCCGATGTCCGACTTCGCTCGCGGCCCCGCCGACCAGGCGCTGCTCCAGGCCAAGGGCTACCAGCTGGCGCCGTTCATCTGCTACGAAGTGGTCTATCCGGAACTGGCCGCGAGCCTCGCGGCGCGCAGCGACATCCTCCTGACCATCAGCAACGACACCTGGTTCGGCAAGTCCATCGGCCCCCTGCAACACCTGCAGATGGCGCAGATGCGCGCCCTGGAAGCCGGGCGCTGGATGATTCGCGCGACCAACAACGGCGTGACCGGACTGATCGACCCGTTCGGTCGCATCACCGCGCAGATCCCGCAGTTCGAGCGTGCCATCCTGTATGGCGAAGTGGTGCCGATGCAGCAGCTCACGCCGTATCTGCAATGGCGCTCCTGGCCGCTCGCCATCCTCTGCGTGGTGCTGCTGGGCTGGGCATTGCTGGCCAGCCGTATCGCCAGAACGGTGTAGGCCTCAGTAGAAAAGCCGGTAGCCGATCAGGCCAGCGACTTCATTGAAGAGCTGGCCGTTCTGCCACACCGCCTTGCTGTCTGGTACCCAGCCAGCGAACGGCCGTCCGTGATCCCCCCCCAGGAACCCCACGGGCGCCGGCACCACCTCGAAGCCGGCGCGCTGGAAACTCCAGACGGAACGCTGCATATGCCAGGCCTGGGTCACCACCACGACCCGCCTGATACCTTGCGGCTGCAGCATCGCCGCGCTCAGCTCGGCGTTTTCCCAAGTGGTACGGCTCTCTTCCTCCAGCCAGCGCACCGGAACCCCGAAGTCGCGCTGCATGACCTCCGCCATCAAGCGTGCTTCGCTGGGTGGCGCGCCGTAGTGCAGGCCACCGCTGGTCAGCACCGGCAAGCCGGACGCCTTGGCCAGTTGCGCGGCATAGCGCATGCGCTCCACGGCGACGCCGGTGGGCTGGTCCTGCATGCCCCAGGCGGGATCGCCGCGTTCACGGCCAGAGCCGAGAATCACGATGGCATCGGCCCGCTGGGCCAGTCCCGCCCACTCATCCAGGCCTAGCGGCGGCAGCGTTTCGATCCGTTGGGCAAGATGCTGCGCCACCAGCGGCGAACTCATCAGCCACAGCCCGCCCAAACCGGCAAGAAAACACAGGCGCGCCGTGCGCGGCCAGGACTCGCGCAGCCACCAGGCAGCGATGAGCAAGAGAAGCAGGACACCGGGCGGCATCAGCCATTGTTTGATGAAGAAACGCAGAGGCATCGGGCATCTCCCTGAAAAATGCTCGAAGCCTAGAGAAATAGGCGCCTGACAACAATTGCCAGGCGCCGTGAAGTAGAAAGAATTCGCGTGGCGCACTCCATCCTGCGCCGTTGATATGCCGAACGGTTATTTGAAGTGCAGCGTTCTGGATTTGAGCGCTGTGGCGGAATCGGCCTTGTCCTTGAGCCAGATGACCCGGCTTGGGGCTGGCGTTTCCTCTTTGGTCAAGACACCGGAAAGGTACTGCCCGCGGGCCGGAGCGGCCTCGAGGTAGGCTTTGATGACGTCGAACTCGGCCCGGCTCAGACCGCGCAGTTCCAGTTCGGCAGGCATCTCGTCGCGCAATCGGACCGAGGCGCGGGCCACATCCAGGGCCAGTCCGAGACGGTCGATCAGGCGTTCGTAGATTTCCGGTTTCGGTGCATGCTGCTGCGACTCTCCCATCCGTTCACCTCATTGAAGATAGAATTCATCTCCCCCCACACCTGAGCTTAGCGCCACCCGTGAAACGGGCCGGATGCCGCGACCAACGGCCCCTGGCGCGGCCTGGCGTGCAATCAGGGTTTCCCACGACTGCTGGGGCTCATGTATGCTACGGCGTTCACTCTTGACACCGGATTGCCGGGCGAAACGGTTTCCGACCGGCCTGGATAAGGTCTCCCATTTCTCAGCGCAAAGTAGCCATGCACGAACACTATCAGCCCCGCGAAATCGAAGCCGCCGCCCAGTCCTACTGGGACGAGCACAAGTCTTTTGAAGTCAGTGAACAGCCAGGCAAGGACACCTACTACTGCCTGTCGATGTTCCCGTACCCGAGCGGCAAGCTACACATGGGCCACGTGCGCAACTACACCATCGGCGACGTGATCGCGCGCTACCAGCGCATGCTCGGCAAGAACGTCCTGCAGCCGATGGGCTGGGACGCCTTCGGCATGCCGGCGGAAAACGCCGCGATGAAGAACAACGTCGCGCCAGCCAAGTGGACCTACGAGAACATCGCCTACATGAAGGCCCAGCTGAAAAGCCTGGGCCTGGCGATCGACTGGTCCCGCGAAGTCACCACCTGCAAGCCGGACTACTACCGCTGGGAGCAGTGGCTGTTCACCCGCCTGTTCGAAAAAGGCGTGATCTACCGCAAGAACGGTACTGTGAACTGGGACCCGGCAGACCAGACCGTACTGGCCAACGAGCAGGTCATCGACGGCCGCGGCTGGCGTTCGGGCGCGCTGATCGAGAAGCGCGAAATCCCGATGTACTACTTCAAGATCACCGACTACGCCGATGAGCTGCTGGAAAGCCTCGACGAGCTGCCGGGCTGGCCCGAGCAGGTCAAGACCATGCAGCGCAACTGGATCGGCAAGTCCCGCGGCATGGAAGTGCAGTTCCCCTACGATGAAGCCAGCATCGGCCAGGCCGGCGCGCTGAAGGTCTTCACCACCCGTCCGGACACCCTGATGGGCGCGACCTACGTCGCCGTCGCCGCCGAGCACCCTCTGGCCACCCTCGCCGCCCAGGGCAACCCGGCGCTGCAGGCGTTCATCGACGAGTGCAAGAGCGGCAGCGTCGCCGAAGCCGACATCGCCACCCAGGAGAAGAAAGGCGTCGCCACTTCCCTGCTGGTCCGCCACCCGCTGACCGGCGAAAAACTGCCGGTATGGATCGCCAACTACGTGCTGATGCACTACGGCGACGGCGCGGTCATGGCCGTTCCGGCCCACGACGAGCGTGACTTCGAATTCGCCGGCAAGTACCAGTTGCCGATCAAGGCCGTGGTCCGCACCAGCGCCGGCGACGAAGTCGGCAGCGAGTGGCAGGCTGCCTACGGCGAGCATGGCCAGCTGATCAACTCCGGCGAATTCGACGGCCTGGACTTCGCCGGCGCCTTCGACGCCATCGAAGCCGCGCTGATCCGCAAGGAACTGGGCAAATCCCGCACGCAGTTCCGCCTGCGCGACTGGGGCATCAGCCGTCAGCGCTACTGGGGCTGCCCGATCCCGATCATCCACTGCCCGTCCTGCGGCGACGTGCCGGTACCGGAAGACCAGTTGCCGGTCACCCTGCCGGAGAACGTGGTGCCGGACGGCGCCGGTTCGCCACTGGCACGCATGCCCGAATTCTACGAATGCACCTGCCCGAAATGCGGCAGCGCGGCCAAGCGCGAAACCGACACCATGGACACCTTCGTCGAGTCGTCCTGGTATTTCGCCCGCTACGCATCGCCGAACTACGAAGGTGGCCTGGTCGATCCGAAAGCGGCCAACCACTGGCTGCCGGTCGATCAGTACATCGGCGGTATCGAACACGCCATCCTGCACCTGCTGTACGCGCGCTTCTTCCACAAGCTGATGCGTGACGAAGGCCTGGTCAGTTCCAACGAGCCGTTCAAGAACCTGCTGACCCAGGGCATGGTGGTCGCCGAGACCTACTACCGTGTCGCCAGCAACGGCGGCAAGGACTGGTTCAACCCGGCCGACGTCGAGATCGAGCGCGATGCCAAGGCCAAGATCATCGGCGCGCGCCTGAAGACCGACGGCCTGCCGGTGGAAATCGGCGGCACCGAGAAGATGTCCAAGTCGAAGAACAACGGCGTCGACCCGCAAGCGATGATCGATGCCTACGGCGCCGATACCTGCCGCCTGTTCATGATGTTCGCCTCGCCGCCCGACATGAGCCTGGAATGGTCCGACTCCGGCGTCGAAGGCGCGAGCCGCTTCCTGCGCCGCGTCTGGCGCCTGGCCCAGGCCCACGTTGGCCAGGGCCTGCCGGCCAAGGCCGACTTCAGCGCCCTGAACGACGCCCAGAAAGCCGTGCGCCGCGCCACTCACCTGGCGATTCGCCAGGCCAGCATCGATGTGGGTCAGCACCACAAGTTCAACACTGCCATCGCCCAGGTGATGACCCTGATGAACGTGCTGGAAAAGGCCTCGCAGGACACCGAACTGGACCGCGCCCTGATCCAGGAAGGCCTGGAAGCGGCAACCCTGATCCTCGCGCCGATCACCCCGCACATCAGCCATCAGCTGTGGCAAGCCCTCGGTCACCAGGGCGCGGCGATCGACGCCGGCTGGCCAGCGGTGGACGAAAACGCGCTGGTGCAGGACAGCATCCAACTGGTCATCCAGGTCAACGGCAAGCTGCGCGGCCAGATCGAAATGCCGGCCGGCGCCAGCCGCGAGGACGTCGAAGCGGCCGCGCGCGGTAACGAGAACGTGCTGCGCTTCACCGAAGGCCTGACTATTCGCAAGGTCATCGTGGTCCCCGGCAAGCTGGTCAACATCGTCGCCAACTGACAGGAGCGAGCGCCCCGCGGGGCGCTCGCACAGAAAAGTCCCCAAAGGTTTCCAGGGAGCAACAAGATGATCAAACGCAATCTGCTGGTGATGGGCCTGGCCGTGATGCTCAGCGCCTGCGGTTTTCACCTGCGTGGCACCGCTACCAACGACCTGGCGATCAAGGAACTCGACCTGAGCGCCCGCAACGCCTATGGCGACACCGTCAACCAGTTGCGCGACCTGCTGAAAAGCAGCGGCGTCAACGTACACGCCGGCGCGCCGTACAAGCTGGTGCTGACCAACGAGACCGATACCCAGCGCGCGGCCAGCTATGCCGGCTCCGCCCGTTCGGTGGAATACGAGCTGCAGACCCGACTGTCCTATGACATCCAGGGTCACAACGACACCGTGCTGCTCAGCGACAACCTCGAAGTGCAGAAGACCTACGTGCACGACGGCAACAACATCACCGGATCGACCCAGGAAGCCTCCCAGGTCCGCAACGAAATGCGTCGTGACCTGGTCCAGCGCATGGCCCAGCGCCTGCAACAGCTGACCCCGGAACGCCTGGACGAGCTGCAGGCCAAGGCCGACGAACGCGCTCGCGCCGAAGCTGAAGCCCTGAAAGCGGCGCAACGCGCCCAGGACGCCCAGCCTCAGCAGTCGCCACTGGAAGTCCCGGCCAACTGAGCCTGAACGGGGCGCTTCGGCGCCCCGACTCTTTATGAAACTTGCCCCCGCCCAACTCAACAAGCACCTGCAAGGCACACTCGCCCCGGTCTACGTCGTCAGCGGCGACGACCCACTGCTGTGCCAGGAAGCCGCCGACGCCATTCGCCAGGCTGCTCGCCAGCAGGGCTTCGACGAACGCCAGGTATTCAGCGCCGACGCCAACTTCGACTGGGGCACGCTGCTCCAGGCCGGCGCCAGCCTCTCGCTGTTCGCCCAGAAGCGCGTGCTTGAACTGCGCCTGCCCTCCGGCAAACCCGGCGACAAGGGCGCCGCGGCGCTGATCGAGTACTGCTCGCGCCCCGCCGACGACACCCTGCTGCTGATCAGTCTGCCCAAGCTCGATGGCAGCGCGCAGAAAACCAAGTGGGGCAAGGCGCTGGTCGAAGGCCAGCAGGTCCAGTTCATCCAGATCTGGCCGGTCGATACTCAACAACTGCCGCAGTGGATCAATCAGCGCCTGGCCCAGGCCGGGCTCGCCGCGCAGCGTGACGCCGTGGAGCTGATCGCCGCGCGGGTCGAAGGCAACCTGCTGGCCGCCGCTCAGGAAATCGAAAAACTCAAGCTGCTCGCCGATGGCAACACCATCACCGTGGAAACGGTGCAGTCCGCTGTCGCCGACAGCGCGCGCTTCGATGTCTTCGGCCTGGTCGACGCCATTCTCAACGGCGAAGCGGCCCACGCCCTGCGCATGCTCGAAGGGCTGCGCGGTGAAGGCGTGGAGCCGCCGGTGATTCTCTGGGCCCTGGCCCGCGAGCTGCGGGTCCTCACCGGCCTGGCGCAGCAATACAGCCAGGGGGTGCCGCTGGAGAAGGCCTTCAGTCAGGCCCGGCCGCCGGTCTGGGACAAGCGCCGCCCGTTGATGAGCAAGGCCCTGCAACGCCATTCCGCACAGCGCTGGGGCCAACTGCTGCACGATGCCCAGCGCATCGACGCGCAGATCAAGGGCCAGGCCCAGGGCTCGCCCTGGACCAGCCTGACCCGCCTGTCGCTGCTGATGGCCGGGCAGCGTCTGGCATTGCCCGCCGAATAAGGGTCTTGCCGGGAGGGTTCGGCAGTCCTATAGTGCGCGCGAATCCACCCCGCCAGGAGCTCCAGGCATGCCCAAGAAACCGGCAAAATCCCGGCCGAACAAGGCCAAGTCCATCATCGCCCAACCCCTGTTCCGCAGCCGCCAGGAACGTCCGGGCAAAGGCAAAGGCAGCTACCGCCGCGAAGCCTTCCAATCGAGAGATTGGGAGGCTTCGTCCTTTATGGCGGCATGAAAGCAGGAAAGTCACAGGCATGGTATGGTCGTCACCTGACCCGTATTACCTGGATTCGTGCATGCCCCTCTGCCTTACCCGTCGCTGGCAACTTCGCCACCTGACCGCTGCTTCCAGCCTCGTTCTGCTCGTCGCCTGCGCCGAACACCCGACCGCCGCCGACGCCCTGCCCATCGCTCCGCTGCCCGCCGCCCCGAGCGTGATACAGCCGACGCCCAACGCCGATATCGAAGTCCAGCCACAGCAGACCTTCGCCGAGTGGCAGGCCAGTTTCCGCCAGCAGGCCTTGCAGGCGGGTGTAGCCCCGAGCCTGTTCGACCGCATCTTCGCCGGCATGACCCCGGACATGGACGTGATCAAGGCCGACCGCAGCCAGCCCGAGTTCACCCGCCCGGTCTGGGAATACCTCGACGGCGCACTGTCGCCGGTGCGCGTGCGCAACGGCAAGGCCTTGCTGATCCAGAACAGCGAACTGCTGGCGCGCATCGAGCAACGCTATGGCGTCGACCGCAACGTGCTGGTGTCGGTGTGGGGCATGGAAAGCAACTTCGGCCAGTTCCAGGGCAACAAATCGGTGATCCGCTCCCTCGCCACCCTGGCCTACGAAGGCCGGCGCCCGGCGTTCGCCCAGGCGCAATTGCTGGCGGCCCTGAAGATCCTGCAGAACGGCGACATCGCGCCCGAGGCCATGCGCGGCTCCTGGGCCGGCGCCATGGGCCAGACCCAGTTCATTCCGACCACCTACGATACCCACGCGGTGGATTTCGACGGTGATGGCCGCCGCGACATCTGGAACAGCTCCGCCGACGCCCTCGCCTCCACCGCGCACTACCTGCAGAGCTCGGGCTGGCAGCGAGGCCAGCCGTGGGGCTTCGAGGTCAGCGTACCCGCCGGCTTCGACTACTGGATCGCCGATGGCACGCAGCGCAAGACCGTCGCCGAGTGGCTGCGCCTGGGCCTGCAACTGCCTGCCGGCAGCCGCCTGCCCGTCGGTGGCGAACAGCTCTCCGCCGCGCTGCTGCTCCCCGCCGGCTACCGTGGCCCGGCGTTCCTGGTGCTGGACAACTTCCGCGCCATTCTCAAGTACAACAACTCATCGTCCTATGCCCTGGCGGTCGGCCTGTTGAGCGAGCGTTTCGATGGCAATGGCTATATCCGCGGCGCCTGGCCGAAGGACGACCTGCCACTGAGCCGCAGCGAGCGCATCGAGCTGCAGGACCGGCTCAATGCCAGTGGACATGACGCCGGCAGCGCCGACGGCATCATCGGCGCCAACACCCGCAAGGCCATTCGCAATGCCCAGCAGGCGCTTGGCTGGCCGGCGGATGGCTATCCGACGCACAAGTTGCTCGATAGCTTGCGCCAGCGCTGAGATCTATTGCTGACACCGGATTTTGTAGGAGCTGGCTTGCCTGCGAAGGCCTGCACAGCAGGCCTACTCCAAGCGCCACCGATGCAAGACCTTCGCAGGCAAGCCAGCTCCTACAGGACACCCCCAAAGAAAAAGCCCCCGCACTTTCACAAGTGCGGGGGCTTTTTCATGCAGGGCCGCTGATCAGAGCTTGATCTTGGCCTCGTGCGCCTGCTGGTCGGCGTGGTACGACGAACGCACCAGCGGCCCGGAAGCGACGTTCTTGAAGCCCATCCGGTAACCTTCCTCGGCGAACCAGGCGAAGGTGTCGGGGTGGACGAAGCGCTGCACCGGCAAGTGGCTGCGCGATGGCTGCAGGTACTGGCCGAGGGTCAGCATGTCGATGTTGTGCTCGCGCATGCGCTGCATCACTTCGATCACTTCTTCATCGGTCTCGCCCAGGCCAAGCATCAGGCCGGACTTGGTCGGAACGTGCGGCACGCGCTCCTTGAACTTCTCCAGCAGGGTCAGCGACCACTGGTAGTCCGAGCCCGGACGCGCGGCCTTGTACAGGCGCGGCACGGTTTCCAGGTTGTGGTTGAACACATCCGGCGGCTCCTGGGCGGTGATGTCCAGGGCGACGTCCATCCGGCCACGGTAATCCGGAACCAGGGTTTCCAGCTGGACGCCCGGCGACAGCGCGCGGATCTCGCGGATGCAGTCGGCGAAGTGCTGGGCGCCACCGTCACGCAGGTCGTCGCGGTCCACCGAGGTGATCACCACGTACTTCAGGCGCAGGTCGGCGATGGCGATCGCCAGGTTCTTCGGCTCGTCGACGTCCAGAGGCTTCGGTCGGCCATGGCCGACGTCGCAGAACGGGCAGCGACGGGTGCAGATGTCGCCCATGATCATGAAGGTCGCGGTACCGCCGGAGAAGCACTCGCCCAGGTTCGGGCAGGACGCCTCTTCGCAGACGCTGTGCAGCTTGTGCTTGCGCAGCAGTTGCTTGATCCGGTCGACTTCCGGGGAAACCGGGATGCGCACGCGAATCCAGTCGGGTTTCTTCGGCAGTTCTTCGGTAGGGATGATCTTGACCGGGATACGCGCGACCTTTTCCGCGCCGCGCAGCTTCACACCCGCTTCAACCTTCGGCCGGGGGGCCGGTGTCACGGTGCTTTGCACCGGATCTTGCACAATAGTCATATTCAGTCGATTCCGCCCGCAAGGGTCGTCTGCTCAGCATAATCGAGGTGCTTGACCAGCTGTCCGCGCAGCCTTGCCCTTACCTCGGAGAGTTCGATCGGACCTGCCTGGTCGCGCAGCTGGGTCATGGCCAGCCCCGCATACCCGCAGGGGTTAATTCGGCGGAATGGCGCAAGGTCCATGTCCACATTGAGGGCAAGGCCATGGAACGAACAGCCATTGCGAATCCGCAAGCCGAGGGAGGCGATCTTCGCTCCGTCGACGTAAACACCCGGCGCATCGGGCTTGGCCGCCGCTTCCACGCCATAGCTGGCGAGCAACTCGACCAGGCAGCGCTCGATGCGCGTCACCAGGTCACGCACGCCGAAACCGCGCCGGCGCACATCCAGCAGCAGGTAGGCGACCAGTTGGCCAGGGCCGTGATAGGTCACCTGACCGCCGCGGTCCGTCTGCACCACCGGGATATCCCCCGGTACCAGCAGGTGCTCGGCCTTGCCGGCCTGGCCCTGGGTGAATACCGGTGGATGCTCCACCAGCCAGATCTCGTCGCCGTCGCCGGGCTTGCGCTGGTCGGTGAACCGGCGCATCGCTTCGAGCACCGGTTCATAGGGCAGCAGGCCGAGGTCGCGGAAGCCGAGGATCGTGGACATCAAAGCACCATGTGCACGAAACCGGTCGCGCGCAGGGCACTGTTGATATCGCGCAGCTGGTCTTCGCTGGTGGCTTCGATGTGCAGTTGAACGGTGGTGTAATTGCCGGAGCTGCTCTGGCGTTCGGCCAGGGTCGTGATGTCGACCTTAGCGTGCTTGCTCAGGATCTCGACTACGGTGTCCTTGAAGTTGACCACCGTATCGCCGATCACCTTGATGGCGTAGTCCGGGCAGGGAAATTCGATTTTTGGCGCTTTGACGTCATCGCTCATGGCGGAAACGGCCTCGTAAGCCGTGGCAGCAACAACGCCCCTGCGGATTGCAGGGGCGTGCAGGTCACGATATCAGTTGAACAATCCGTAGAAGAACAGGCGGATGCTATCCCACACCCGACGGAAGAAACCACCTTCCTCGACCGCGTCCAGCGCGATCAGGTCGGCGCTGTGAACCACGTTGTCGTCCAGTTTGACTTCAACTTTACCGATCACGTCACCTTTGGCGATCGGCGCCATCAGTTGCGGGTTCATGGTCATGCTCGCGGCCAGTTTCTTCAATTGGCCTTTAGGCAAAGTCATGCTCAGGTCTTCGGCCAGACCGGCCTTCACCTGGTTGCTGGTACCTTTCCAGACCGGCGCCTGGGCCAGTTCGGTGCCCTTCTGGTAGAAGGTCTGGGTTTCGAAGAAGCGGAAACCGTAGGTCAGCAGCTTCTGGGTCTCGGCGGCGCGGGACTGCTCGCTGTTGGTACCGAAGACCACGGCGATCAGGCGCATGCCATCGCGAACGGCGGACGACACCATGCAGTAGCCGGCTTCGTCGGTATGGCCGGTCTTCAGGCCGTCGACGGTCTTGTCACGCCACAGCAGCAGGTTGCGGTTGGGCTGCTTGATGTTGTTCCAGTAGAACTCTTTCTGCGAGTAGATCGCGTAGTGGGCCGGATCTTCGTGGATGATCGCGCGGGCCAGCACGGCCATGTCGTGGGCCGAGGAGTAGTGCTCCGGGTGCGGCAGACCGGTCGGGTTCATGAAGTGGCTGTTGCTCATGCCCAGGTCGCCGGCGGTCTTGTTCATCATGTCGGCGAAGGCGTCCTCGCTGCCGGCGATGTGCTCGGCCAGGGCCACGCTGGCGTCGTTGCCGGACTGGATGATGATGCCGTGCAGCAGGTCACTGACGCTGACCTGGGTGCCCACCTTGATGAACATCCGCGAACCGCCGGTACGCCAGGCGTTCTCGCTGACGGTCACCGGATCGTTCTCGCCGATCTGGCCGCGACGGATGTCCAGGGTCGCGATATAGGCGGTCATCAGCTTGGTCAGGCTCGCCGGAGGCAGACGCTGGTCGCCATTGTTCTCGACCAGGATGTTGCCGCTGGAGGCTTCCATGAGCACGTAGGACTTGGCTGCCAGTTGCGGCGGCGACGGCATCATCTGCTCCGCCGCGAAGGCGGCAGGGGTGATCAGCAGCGGAACAAGCAGGCAAAGGCGTTTGGCAAAGGTGGTGATGTTCATCCGTCTCTCGAAATGGCTAATGGGCTCATGCCCCAACGGGGCAAAACGTTATCAAGGCTGCGGCAATCCGCCGCGCCTGCGAGCAAAACCGCCATTGTACATGGCTGTTCGGCCCGCTTGCATGACAAACCGACCAGTCCCCCCGGTCAGTCCGCCGTGACTACTTTGGCTTGTCCCAGGTTGGCCAGGCGCACGCTGTCCTGCATCTGCTGGACCTCTCCCTGGCTGCGGATCGGCCCCATGCGCACCCGGTGCAGGGTTTGCTGGTTACGCACGATGGAGCTGATGAACACCGGCGCGCTGACCATGCCGCTCAGCTTGGAGCGTAGCAACTCCGCGGCATCCGGGTTGGCGAATGCGCCGACCTGCAGGTAAGTGCCGTTGCCGGCCGGCACGCTGTTGCTGGCGACCTGCACCGGCAGGACCGCGGCAGCGTGCTGCTGCGGTGGCGGCGTCCACTGCTCGACGGCACCGGTATTGGCGGGAATTGCCCGGGTCTGCGCCACTTGCGGCTGGTCCAGGACCAACGGCGCCTGGCGACCGCGCTGGGCCCACCACTGCTGCGGGTCGATACCTTCGACCCGGACCCGCGCGGTGCCGGTTTCGGCATAGCCGAGCTTCTTCGCCGCGGCGTAGGACAGGTCGATGATGCGATCGGAATAGAACGGGCCACGGTCGTTGACCCGCAGGATCACGCTGCGGTTGTTGTCCAGGTTGGTCACCCGCACGTAGGCCGGCAGCGGCAGGGTCTTGTGCGCCGCGCTCATGCCGTAGAGATCGTAGACCTCGCCGTTGGCGGTGTTCTGCCCGTGGAACTTGGTGCCGTACCACGACGCGGTACCCTCGGCGACATAGTTGCGCGACTCGGGAATCGGGTAGTAGGTCTTGCCCAGCACCGTGTACGGGTTGGCCTTGTAGGCACCGGTGTGCACGGTCGGGGTGGCGTCGGGGATCTTCGAGACATCGACGTCCCACCATGGCGCGCCGTCCTTGTGCGCCCGGTTGATGTCCAGGCCGGGCTTGGAACGGACGATGTTGCCGCTGCCCTGGGACGTCGGACGGCTCGACGAGCAACTCACCAGCAACACGCCGATGACCGCGCAACTCAGCAGTTTGAGGGATGAAGCGGAAAACATTACGCGCATTACCGGGCGCCCCTTGCCTGAACCAGCAGGTCTGAAAGTTGATGTACCGCCATGGCGTACATCACGCTGCGGTTGTAGCGAGTGATCGCGTAGAAGTTCTTCAGGCCGAGCCAGTATTCGGGGCCGTTATCGCCTTCGAGCCGGAAAGCGGTGACCGGCAGATCATCGCGCAGCGCATCATGACTCGACCAGCCCAGCGCCCGCAACTCCCCGACTGTCTTGACCGGATCGATGCCCGGGCTCAGGCCCTCGTCGACCCGCTCGCCGCGGACCATGGCGCGGCTCACCACCGGCTCGCCGTTGACCCAGCCGTGACGCTTGAAGTAGCTGGCGACACTGCCGATGGCGTCGTCGGGGTTGTTCCAGATGTTGATGTGGCCGTCGCCGTCGAAGTCCACGGCGTAGGCGCGGAAGCTGCTCGGCATGAACTGCGGCAGGCCCATGGCACCGGCGTAGGAGCCCTTCAGGGTGAGCGGATCGACCTGTTCCTCGCGGGACAGCAGGAGGAATTCGCGCAGTTCCTTGCGGAAGAACGGAGCCCGTGGCGGGTAATCGAAGGCCAGGGTCGACAGCGCGTCGATCACCCGGTAGTTGCCGGTATTGCGGCCAAAGAAGGTTTCCACGCCGATGATCGACACGATCACCTGGGCTGGCACCCCGTATTCCTGCTCGGCGCGGGCCAGGGTGGCCTCGTGCTGGCGCCAGAAGTCCACGCCGCGGGCGACCCGGGCGTCGGTGAGGAACATCGGACGGTATTCCTTCCACGGCTTGACCCGCTCCGCCGGACGGGAAATCGCGTCGAGGATCGCCTGCTTGCGCTGGACTTCACGGAACACGCCCATCAGCTGTTCACCGGCAAAGCCATGGTCACGGGTCATTTCCCCGACGAACTCGGCGACCTGGGGAGATCCCTCGTAGTCGCCGGCGCTGGCCTGCGGCACACCGCCGAGCAGACCGACGAGACCCGCCAGGGGCACACAACGGGCCATCCAGCCCCGTATTGCTTGCATCAAGAAATTCACCTTACTCAAACCTGCGCGATCCATTTGCGGTGGGTATGGATCGACATGAGAACGCCAAACGCTGACAGCAGCGTCACCAGCGAAGTTCCACCATAACTAATGAAAGGCAGCGGTACCCCCACGACGGGCAGCAGACCGCTGACCATGCCGATGTTGACGAAGACATAGACGAAGAAGGTCATGGTCAGGCTGCCGGCCAGCAGCTTGCCGAACAGGGTCTGGGCCTGGGCGGTGATGACCAGGCCACGGCCGATCAGCAGCAGGTAGATCAGCAGCAGCGCGCAGATGCCCACCAGGCCGAATTCCTCGCCGAGCACGGCGATGATGAAGTCGGTGTGGCTTTCCGGGAGGAAGTCCAGGTGCGACTGGGTGCCCAGCAGCCAACCCTTGCCGAACACACCGCCGGAACCGATCGCCGCCTTCGATTGAATGATGTTCCAGCCAGTGCCCAGCGGGTCGCTTTCCGGGTCGAGGAACGTCAGGACCCGCTGCTTCTGGTAATCGTGCATGACGAAGAACCACATCGCCACGGCCACCGGCACCGCCGCCGCGATCACGCTGAGGATCCAGCGCCAGCGCAGGCCGCCCATGAACAGCACGAACGCACCGGAGGCGAGGATCAGCAAGGCCGTGCCCAGGTCCGGCTGGCGGACGATGAGGATGAACGGCATGCCGATCAGGATCAGGCTGATCATGACGTGCTTCAGGTGCGGCGGCAGGGTGCGCTTGGACAGGTACCAGGCGATGGTCGCCGGCATGATGATCTTGAGGAACTCCGAGGGCTGGAAGCGAATCACCCCGGGAATGTTGATCCAGCGCGTCGCGCCCATGGCGTTGTGGCCCATGATGTCCACCACCACCAGCAACATCACCCCGACCACGTAGGCCAGCGGTACCCAGCGCGCCATGAAGCGCGGTTCCAGCTGGGCGATGACGAACATCGAGACCAGGCCGATACCGAACGAGGAGGCCTGCTTGAGCAGCAGGTCCCAGTTCTTGCCGCTGGCCGAATAGAGCACGAACAGGCTGCCGGCGGCCAGGGTCAGCAGGAGGATCAGCAGGGGGCCGTCGATATGGATGCGCTGCAGGAAGCTGGCGCGGCGGCGCATCACGTCCTCGCTGGAGAGCATGCGGTCGAAATTACTCTTCACTGGGCCGGTTCCTGGGCAACGGTGGCGGTGGTGTTGGGCGCGCTGTATTCAGGTTTAAGGCGGCCATGCTCGTCGAGCAGCCAGGCATCCATGACCTGACGCAGCACCGGCGCGGCCACGCCGGAACCGGACTCGCCGTTCTCGACCATCACCGAAATCACGATGCGCGGATCCTCGGCCGGGGCGAAGCCGACGAACAGGGCGTGGTCGCGGTGGCGCTCCTGGACCTTGTTGCGGTCGTATTTCTCGCCCTGCTTGATCGCCACGACCTGCGCCGTACCGCTCTTGCCGGCGATGCGGTACTGGGCGCCGATGGCGGCCTTGCGCGCGGTACCGCGGGCGCCCTGCATCACCTGCTCCATGCCGTGGGTGACCTTGGCCCAGTCGGACTTGTCACGCAGGATGATGTCTTCCATCGGGTTCGGGTCCACCGGCGGCTGGCCTTCGATGGTCTTGGCCAGGTGCGGGCGGTTCCACTTGCCCTTGGCGGCGATCAGCGCGGTGGCCTGGGCCAGTTGCAGCGGCGTAGCCTGCATGTAGCCCTGGCCGATGCCGAGAATCAGGGTTTCGCCGGGGAACCAGGCCTGGCGGCGGGTGGCGCGTTTCCATTCGCGGGACGGCATCAGTCCCGGCGACTCTTCGAACATGTCGAGGGCGACCTTCTGCCCGATACCGAAGCGGTTCATGTAGCTGGACAGCTTGTCGATGCCCATCTTGTGCGCGAGGTCGTAGAAGTAGGTGTCGTTGGACCGCATGATCGCCGTGTCGAGGTCGACCCAGCCGTCACCGGTGCGGTTCCAGTTGCGGTATTTGTGATCGTAGTTGGGCAACTGGTAGTACCCCGGGTCGAACACCCGCGACGACGAGGTCACCACCCCGGCGTCCAGACCGGCGATGGCCACCGCCGGCTTGATCGTCGAGCCCGGCGGGTACAGGCCGCGCAGGACGCGGTTGAACAACGGCCGGTCGATGGAATCGCGCAGCTCGGCATAGGCCTTGAAGCTGATGCCGGTGACGAACAGATTGGGGTCGAAGCTCGGCTGGCTGACCATCGCCAGCACTTCACCGGTACGCGGATCAAGGGCGACGATGGCGCCACGGCGCCCGCCCAGGGCCTGTTCGGCGGCTTCCTGCAGCTTGATGTCGAGGCTCAGGACGATGTCCTTGCCGGGAATCGGGTCGGTACGCTTGAGCACCCGCAGCACGCGGCCGCGCGCGTTGGTCTCGACTTCCTCGTAGCCCACCTGGCCGTGCAGCTCCGACTCGTAGAAACGCTCGATGCCGGTCTTGCCGATATGGTGGGTACCGCTGTAGTTGACCGGGTCGAGGGTCTTCAGCTCTTTCTCGTTGATCCGTCCGACATAGCCGACCGAGTGAGCGAAATGCGCGCCCTGTGGATAATGCCGCACCAACTGCGCCACCACTTCCACGCCGGGCAGGCGGAACTGGTTCACCGCGATCCGGGCGATCTGCTCCTCGGTCAGCTCGAACAGGATCGGCACCGGCTCGAACGGCCGGCGCCCCTGCTTCATGCGTTTCTCGAACAGCGCGCGGTCGTCCGGGGTCAGCTCCAGCACTTCGACGATGACGTCGAGCACCTGCTGCCAGTCGCCGGAGCGTTCGCGGGTCATGCTCAGGCTGAAGCTGGGTCGGTTGTCGGCGATGATCACGCCGTTGCGGTCGAAGATCAGCCCGCGGGTCGGCGGAATCGGCTGCACATGCACCCGATTGTTCTCCGACAGCGTGGAGTGGTACTCGTACTGGATCACCTGCAGGTAATACAGGCGGGCGATCAGCACGCAGATCAGCAGCAGGATCGCCACCGCACCGACCACGACGCGGCTACGCACCAGACGGGCGTCTTTCTCGTGGTCCTTGAGGCGAATCGGCTGCGACATTGAAAGGGCTTACAGGCTTATTTGTGGTAAGGGTGCCCGGACAGCACGGTCCAGGCGCGATAGATCTGTTCGCCGATCAGTATCCGTACCAAAGGGTGCGGCAGGGTCAGCGGCGACAGCGACCAACGCTGCTCGCTGCGCGCGCAGACCTCCGGCGCCAGCCCTTCCGGGCCGCCGACCATGAGGTTGACGGTGCGCGAATCCAGCCGCCAGCGGTCCAGCTCGACCGCCAGTTGCTCCGTGCTCCAGGGCTTGCCATGGACCTCCAGGGTGACGATCCGTTCCCCCGGCTGGACTTTCGCCAGCATGGCCTCGCCCTCCTGACGGATCAGGCGGGCGACGTCGGCGTTCTTGCCCCGGGTATTGAGCGGGATTTCCACCAGCTCCAGGGACAGCTCCGCAGGCAGGCGCTTGGCATATTCATGCCAGCCTTCCTCGACCCACTTGGGCATGCGCGAGCCGACCGCGATCAGACGCAGACGCACGACGCTACCTCAGTCCAGGTCTTTGTTGAGCTTGACGAAGTGCTCGTGGGTGTTTTCCGGGCTGTGGTGCTTGCCATCGGCGGCACGGCTCTGCTCGGCACCCAGCCACAGACGCTCCAGGTCGTAGAACTGGCGGGCGGCGGCGGTCATCATGTGCACGACGACGTCGTTCAGGTCGAGCAGTACCCAGTCGCTGTCGCCCTTGCCTTCTTCGCCCAGGGGCATGACGCCTTTCTGCTTGACGATCTCGCGGACCTTCTCGGCCATCGCGTTGATCTGCCGGTTGGACGTACCGGTGGCGATGATCATGTAGTCGGTCAGGCTGTGCTTATCGCGCACGTCGATGACCTGGATGTCCTGGGCCTTGACTTCTTCCAGGGCCAGTTTGGCCAGCTGGACCAGCTCTTCGCCGGCGATGTTTTGCTTGGTCATATAAAACTCGTTCAACTCATTGAAAGCAGCGCCCACCGGGCGCCTGCCGTTCTACGCACGATACAGGCCGTGCGTCTCGATATAGGCCAGTACTGCGTCCGGCACCAGGAACCTCACCGACTTGCCGCTGGCCAGCAGCTGTCGGATCTGCGTGGCGGACACCGAAAGCGGTGTCTGCCAGACGAACGAAATGTGCCCCGCCGGGCCGGACATGGCGGTGGGATCGCTCTCCGAGCGCGCAGCCAGCAGGTTGCGCAGCTCGTCTGGGGGTTCGACATCGGCATCCGGGCGTTGCAGCACCAGGATGTGACAGTGTTTCAGCAACTCTTCCCAGCGATGCCAGCCGGGCAGTCCACAGAAGGCATCCCAGCCCATCAGCAGGAACAGCTGGTCGCTGGCGCCCAGTTCGGCGCGCAGCGACTCCAGGGTGTCGATGGTGTACGACGGCTTGTCGCGGGACAGCTCGCGGTCATCCACGCTCAGCCGCTCGACGCCGTCCACCGCGCAGCGGACCATGGCCAGACGATCTTGCGCCGCCACCTGCGGTGTGTCGCGGTGTGGCGGACGGGCGTTGGGCAGCAGGCGCAGTTCGTCGAGCCCCATGAACTCGGCCACCTCCAGCGCGCTGCGCAGGTGACCGATGTGCACGGGGTCGAAAGTACCGCCAAGAATGCCGATCCGCCGGACCGTCGGGGCCTTGCTCAACTCAGCAGGACTCCTGGCCACGCAACTGGCCGTCGCCGACGACCACGTACTTCTCGCAGGTCAGGCCTTCCAGACCGACCGGGCCGCGGGCATGCAGCTTGTCGGTGGAAATGCCGATCTCCGCGCCCAGACCGTACTCGAAGCCATCGGCGAAGCAGGTCGGGGTGTTGATCATCACCGACGCCGAGTCCACTTCGGCGACGAAGCGCCGGGCCAGACCCTGGTGCTCGGTGACGATGGAATCGGTGTGGTGCGAACCATAGTGGTTGATGTGCTCGATCGCCGCGTCGACGCCGTCGACGATGCGGATCGAGAGAATCGCCGCCAGGTATTCGGTGTGCCAGTCTTCCTCGCTCGCCGGGGTCGCCTCGATGACCATGCGGGTGCGCTCGCAACCGCGCAGTTCGACGCCTTTTTCCCGGAATTGGCGGGCCATTTCCGGCAGGAACTCGGCAGCGACGCTCGAATCCACCAGCAGGGTTTCCATGGCACCGCAGATGCCGTAGCGGTAGGTCTTGGCGTTGAAGGCGATGCGCCGGGCCTTGTCCAGCTCGGCGTGCTCGCCGACGTAGACGTGGCAGATGCCGTCCAGGTGCTTGATCACCGGCACCCGGGCGTCACGGCTGATGCGTTCGATCAAGCCCTTGCCGCCGCGCGGCACGATGACGTCGACGAACTCCGGCATGCTGATCAGGGCGCCCACCGCTTCGCGGTCGGTGACCTCGACGACCTGGACCACCGCCGCCGGCAGGCCGGCCTCGGCCAGGCCGCGCTGGATGCAGGTGGCGATGGCACGGTTGGAGTGGATGGCCTCGGAACCGCCGCGCAGGATGGTCGCGTTGCCCGACTTCAGGCACAGACTGGCCGCATCGATGGTCACGTTCGGCCGCGATTCGTAGATGATCCCGATCACGCCCAGCGGCACGCGCATCTTGCCGACCTGGATGCCCGACGGCCGATAGCTCATGTCGCGGATCGCACCCACCGGGTCCGGCAGACTGGCGACCTGGCGCAGACCGACGATCATGCCGTCGATGCGTGCCGGGGTCAGGGCCAGGCGATCGAGCATGGCCGGTTCCAGACCATTGGCCCGGCCGGCGGCCAGGTCCAGCTCGTTGGCGGCGGACAGTTCGGCGCGAGCGGCGTCCAGGGCATCGGCGGCAGCATGCAGGGCGCGGTTCTTCTGCGCGGTGCTGGCACGGCCGATGACGCGGGACGCCTCGCGGGCGGCGCGACCCAGGCGGGTCATGTAGTCAAGAACGGACTCAGTCATGGGGCTCAGTGTCTTGGCGGAGGGGAAAATCGGACGAGTATAACTGTCACAGGGTTATACGCCCAGCGGTGACAGTCGGATGGTAGGAACTGTAGGAGCTGGCTTGCCTGCGAAGGACCGCGGTAGCGGTCCCGGACCCCACTGCAATCTGGGACCGCTTTGCGGTCCTTCGCAGGCAAGCCAGCTCCTACGGACAGCGCGCAGCCTTCTTCTGTGCTGTTCAGCTTCGATATAGCTTGAAGTTGCTATCATCCGCGAATCATTTCCCGATTCCAGACGCCCCATGCCGCAACCCGCCCCCTGCCCCACCCGCGCCCTGCCCGATTCGTTCTTCGACCGTGACGCCCAGGTCCTGGCCAGGGACCTGCTGGGCAAGATCATTCGCCATCGCCACGGCGCGTACTGGCTGTCGGCGCGAATCATCGAGACCGAGGCCTACTACCTCGACGAGAAAGGCAGCCACGCCTCCCTTGGTTACACCGAGAAACGAAAAGCCCTGTTTCTCGATGGCGGGCATATCTACATGTACTACGCCCGCGGCGGCGACTCGCTGAACTTCAGCGCCCAAGGGCCCGGCAACGCCGTGTTGATCAAGTCCGGCTTCCCCTGGGTGGATGCGCTTTCCGATAGCAACAGCCTGGCACAAATGCAATTGAACAATCCCGACGCCAGCGGTCGGATGCGTCCAGCGGAACGCCTGTGCGCGGGTCAGACCCTGTTGTGCAAGGCCATGGGTCTGAAGGTGCCGAACTGGGACGCCAGGCGCTTCGACCCGGAACGACTGTTCGTCGAGGATTGTGGAATCATCGTGCAACACATAATCCAGACCAGCCGGCTGGGCATTCCCGAGGGCCGCGACGAACATCTGCCGCTGCGCTTCGTAGATGCCGAATATGCCCGTTATTGCACGCGTAACCCGCTGCGTCGCGGCCAGATCGAAGGGCGCGACTTCACTTTTCTGACACAAGGACACTGACACGATGGGCCCATGGCTCGACAGCCTGACCGGCTGGCTCACCGCGAACCCGCAATGGCTGGGGTTGGCGATCTTTCTGGTGGCGTGCGTGGAATGCCTGGCGATCGCCGGGATCATCGTGCCCGGCACCGTTCTGCTGTTCGCCGTCGCCGTGCTGGCCGGCAGCGGCGCGCTGGCGCTGCATGAAACCCTGCTGCTGGGTTTCCTCGGCGGCCTCCTGGGTGACGCGATTTCCTACACCCTGGGCCGGCGCTTCCACCAGAACATCCGGCGTCTGCCACTGCTGCGTCATCATCCGGAATGGATCGGCAGCGCGGAGACCTATTTCCAGCGCTACGGCATCGCCAGCCTGCTGGTCGGCCGCTTCATCGGCCCGTTGCGACCAATGCTGCCCATGGTCGCCGGCATGTTCGACATGCCATTGCCGCGCTTCATCGCCGTCAGCCTGGTCGCCGGTGCCGGCTGGGCCGTGGCCTACCTGCTGCCGGGCTGGGCCACCGGCGCGGCGATGCGCCTGCCCCTGCCGGAAGGCTTCTGGCCACAGGCGGGGATCGTGGCCGCGGGGCTGGCGGTTCTCGTCGGGGTGAGCATCAGCAGCAGCCTGCGCGCCTTGCCTCGCGGCACCCGCCTGATCGGCGCGCTGAGCCTGGCGATGCTGGTCGCGATGTTCATCGGCTGGCCCTATCTCAACCAGTTCGACCAGGGCCTGATGACGCTGATCCAGGAACACCGCAGCGCCTGGCTGAACAGCGGCATGGTGGTCATCACCCGCATGGGCGACTTCCGGACCCAGTTCATCGCCGCCGCCGCACTGGTCGCCTTGCTTTTCCTCGCCCGGCAATGGCGTCCGGCATTCTTCGCCGCCGCGACACTTGGCGGCACGGCGGTGTGCAACGCGGCATTGAAATGGTTCTTCGCCCGTGCCCGCCCGGAAGTGCTGACCGATCCCCTGACCACCTACAGCATGCCCAGCGGTCACAGTTCGGCATCGTTCGCCTTCTTCCTGGTCCTGGCGGTCCTGGCCGGTCGCGGCCAGCCGCCGCGCATGCGCCTGACCTGGATCCTGCTGGGCTGCCTGCCGGCGCTGGCGATCGCCACGTCACGGGTCTATCTCGGCGCGCACTGGCCGACCGACATCCTCGCCGGCGGCCTGCTCGCCTGCTGTGTCTGCGCAATCAGCCTCAGCGTGATCCAGTACCGCGAGTCGCTGACCGCCATGCCGCTGCGGGTCTGGTGGCTGATCCTGCCGGCCTGCGTCGGCGTGCTCGGCTTCTTTGCCTTGCACGCCCTGCCGCACGCCTTGCAGCGTTATCAGTACTGAGGTTCAGGCGAACAGTTCACCCTGGATGCGATCGAGCAGCGACTGGATGGCCACCAGTCGCTGCGTCGGCGAGTCGATGGCCAGCAGTTTCAGCTTGTCCTGGTCATCGAACGGCAGCAGATAGGCCAACTGATTGGCCAGGGCCTGCTTGCCGCTGACCCCGCTGGCCATGTCCAGGCCCGAAACCATCGGGTGCTCGGCCAGGGCCAGGAGCAACGCCAGCAGGTCATCGTCGTCTTCGTCGAGAGGCTGATCGGCCTGCTCGTCGAGCCAGCGCACGTCGGCCACCAGCAGGTTGTCCTTGCGCACCTCGAAGTCATCGACCAGGAAGCGTCGCTCGCCCTTGACGCGAATGCCCAGCAAGCCGTTGTCCTGTTGCTGGAAATCCTCGATCAGTGCCTGACAGCCGATACTGGCGAAGGATTCCGGCGCCTTGCCGACCTGTTCGCCCTCGATGATGCAGACCACGCCAAAGCCTCCGCCCTGCTTCATGCAGCGGCCGATCATGTCCAGGTAACGCGCCTCGAAGATCTGCAAATCCAGGTTGCAGCCAGGGAACAGCACGGTATTCAGGGCAAACAGGGGCAAACTCATTGAGGTTCCTCAAGCAACCAGGCTGACCGCCAGCGGCAGGAATACCGCGGTAGCCACACCCATCAGGCTCATCGCCAGGGCCGCGAAAGCCCCGCACTCTTCACTTTCCTGCAAAGCCACCGAGGTCCCCACCGCGTGGGCCGTCAGGCCCAGCGCCATGCCCCGTGCCTCGGGGCTGCGCACGCCGAGGCGGGTCAGCAGCGCCGGGCCGAAGATCGCCCCGATCACCCCGGTGATCAGCACGAACACCGCGGCCAGGGCGGCCACGCCACCGATCTGCTCAGCCACCAGCATGGCGATCGGCGAGGTCACCGACTTCGGCGCCAGGGTCATCAGGATCATGTGCTCGGCGCCGAACCACCAGCCCAGCAGCAGGCAGATGCCGGTGGCGAACACGCCTCCGACTACCAGCGTAGTAAATGTCGGCCAGAACAGTTGGCGGATGCGCCGTAGATTGAGGTAGAGCGGTACGGCCAGGGCGACGGTGGCCGGGCCGAGGAGGATGTTCATGATTTCCGTGCTCTTGCGGTACTCGGCGTAGGTGAGGCCGCAGCCGAGCAGCACGCCGACCACCACCAGCATCGAGACGAGCACGGGCTGGAGGAAGATCCAGCGGGTCTTTTCGTAGGCGGCGATGACGATCTGGTAGGCCGCCAGGGTAATGCCGATGCCGAACAGCGGATGATGGATCACCGCCTGCGTCGCGCCATGCCAGTCGAGCATCATGGGCGCTCCTCGCGGTGCTTGCCGCGGTTGATCAGCTTCTGCATCAGCACGCCGCAGAAGGCCATGGCCAGCACCAGCGAGAGCACCAGGGCCCCGGCAATGGCCCAGAAATCGGCGACGATATCGGCGGCATAGACCATCACGCCCACCGCCGGCGGCACCAGCAGCAAGGGGAGGTAGCGCAGCAGACTGGAGGACGCCTCGCTCAGCGGCGCACCGACTTCGCCCCGCAGCATGAGGAAGATCAGCAACAGCACCAGGCCGATGATCGGCCCGGGCAGGATCGGCACCAACAGGTGATTGATCGCCGTTCCGAGCAACTGGAACAGCACGAGCCAGGTCAAACCGCGCAGCAACATCGCATACCTCCCGTCGAAACCGGCGGCCATTATAAGCACGCTATCGACAGCTCTATACCCCCGACATTCGCCCCACCCATGGGCACTTGACCAGGCCATCCGCGCGTGCTGATCTTAGGCACTCGTATCTTTGTTGGTCACAAATAACTCAAAGAAACTCAGGAGAGTCGCGATGCCCTATGTACCCGTTGCAGAGCTGTCGCAGTACGTTGGTAAGGAACTTGGACGTTCCGAATGGCTGAAGATCGACCAAGAGCGCATCAACCTGTTCGCCGAGGCCACCGGCGACTTCCAGTTCATTCATGTGGACCCGGCGAAGGCGGCAAAAACGCCATTTGGCAGCACCATCGCCCACGGATTCCTCACGCTTTCGCTGATTCCCAAGCTGATGGAAAACATCCTGGTCCTGCCCGAAGGACTGAAGATGGTGGTCAACTATGGCCTGGACAGCGTGCGCTTCATCCAGCCGGTGAAGGTCGACTCGCGGGTGCGCCTGGCGGTCAGCCTCGGTGAAGTCATCGAGAAGAAACCCGGTCAGTGGCTGCTCAAGGCCACCGCCACCCTGGAAATCGAGGGCGAAGAAAAGCCTGCCTACATCGCCGAACCGCTTTCCCTCGCTTTCGTCTGACCCCGCCTTACCGAAACGGCCTACGGGCCGTTTCGCCATATCCCAAGTTGTGCGGCATACTCGGGGCCTCAACCGCCCGGACCCTGTCATGCGCTCACTCGCTCCATTCGCCCTGATTCTGCTGCTCGCCGCCTGTGGTGACGGTGAGTCGCTGTCGCCACCCGATGCCCGCCTGCCCGATGGTGGGCGCTACCGGGGCCAGGTGGTGGACGGACTGCTGCAGGGCGAGGGACGCATCGACTACCCCAACGGCAGCTGGTACGCCGGCCATTTCAAGAACGGGCAGTGGGATGGCGAAGGCGAGTGGCACGGCAGCAACGGCGAGCGCTATGTCGGCCAGTTCCAGCAGGGCCTGTTTCACGGCCAGGGCAAGCTGAGCACGGCCACCAGCAACTACAGCGGCGGTTTCAAGCTCGGTCGCCGCGACGGTGAAGGCATCCTGCGTGACAGCGGCGGGCATTACCGCGGCCAGTTCAAGGACGACCAGTACAACGGTGCCGGGCAGCTGGTGCTGGAGGATGGCAGCCAGTACCAGGGCCAGTTCGCCAAGGGCAAACCGAACGGCGAAGGTGTACGCAGCGACTCCAGTGGCAACCAGTTCAGCGGCAAGTTCGTCGATGGCGAACTGAATGGCACCGGCACCTTCAGCAGCGTCGAGGGTGACCAGTACATCGGCGAGTTCAAGGCCAACCATCTTGAAGGTCGCGGGCGTTATGAAAACGCCGACGGCGACGTGTGGATCGGTGAATTCAAGGACGGCTCGCTGACCGGCGCGGGTGAACTGTTCGCCGTCGATGGCAGCCACTACAAGGGCGGCTTCCACGAGTGGCGCTTCGCCGGCAACGGTCGCCTGCAACTGGCGGACGGCAGTGTGTACACCGGCGGTTTCGAGAACGACGCCTACCAGGGCAGCGGGCGCCTGGTGCTGAGCGATGGCAAGGTCGAGGCCGGGCACTGGCGCAACGGCCTGCGGGTCCGTGATGAAAAGGGCCAGCTGTTGTCCGATCCGCTGGAGGAAGCACTGCTCAACCAGGGCGCCCTGCTGGAAGGCGAACTGGCGCAGGTGCCCGCCTCCTCCGCCGATATCGAGCTGTACAGCCTGGTGCTGGCCGGCGACGGCAACCAGAGCGTGTTCCTGCGCGAAGCCGATTACGTCAGCGAGATGCTCAAGACCCGCTTCGGCGCGATCGGCCAGATCACCCTGGTCAACCACCGTGACCACCTCGCCGACCGCACCATGGCCACCCGCGAGAACCTGGCGCGCGCCGCCGGGCGCCTGGCCGAACGCAGTGGCCCGGAAGACCTGGTGTTCATCTACCTGACCAGCCACGGCAGTCACGAGCACGAACTGGTGCTGGACCAGCCCCGCCTGCAACTGGCCGACCTGCCCGCCGACGAACTGGCCGCCGCCCTCGCCCCGCTCAAGGAGCGCGACAAGGTAATCGTCATCTCCGCCTGCTATTCCGGGGGCTACATCGAACCGCTCAAGGATGAACGCACCCTGATCATGACGGCCTCGCGGGCCGACCGGGTGTCCTTCGGCTGCTCCGAGGAAGCGGACTTCACCTATTTCGGCGATGCCCTGTTCGCCCAGGCCCTGAACCAGACCGACGACCTGCAACAGGCCTTCGAACTTGCCAGGACCCGTGTGGCCCAACGGGAACAGGCGGAGGACTTCGAGGCGTCCGAGCCGCAGTTATGGGCGCCGAAAGGGGTACTGGCGCATTGGCAGAAACTGCGCCAGCAACAAGCCCGCAAAGCCTTGCAAAGTACCGCCGCGGCCAAGGAAAAAAATGTCACCAGCCACTAAGCTGATGTGTATCAAGGGAGAAACATTATGTACTTGACGCCGCAGCACATTCTGCTTGCCGGAGCTACCGGCCTCACTGGCGAACACCTGCTCGATCGCCTGCTCAACGAGCCGACCATCAGCCGCGTGCTCGCGCCCACCCGCCGGCCGTTGGCCGAACACCCGCATCTTGAGAATCCGGTCGGCGACCCGGCGGTGTTTCTGCCGCAGTTGAGTGGCCGGGTCGATATCGCCTTCTGCTGCCTGGGCACCACGATCAAGCAGGCTGGCTCGGAACATGCCTTCCGTGCCGTCGACCTGGACATGGTCGTGGCGTTCAGCAAGCGCGCCCGGGAGATGGGCGCGCGGCACCTGCTGGTGGTCAGCGCGATTGGCGCCGACGCAAAGTCGTCGGTGTTCTACAACCGGGTCAAAGGCGAGATGGAAGAAGCGCTGAAGGCCCAGGACTGGCCGCAACTGACCATCGCCCGGCCTTCGCTGCTGCTGGGCGAGCGCGCCCAACCGCGGCTGGCGGAGAGGGTGGCGGGGAGTCTGTCGCGGTTGATTCCGGGCAAATACCACGGCATCGAGGCCTGCCAACTGGCGCGGGCGCTGTGGCGCCTGGCGCTGGAGGAGCAGGACGGGATCCGGATCGTCGAGTCCGATGAATTGAGGAAATTGGGGAAATAGCCTTGGGGCCGCGTTGCGGTCCCAGAACCTCAGAGTCCGCCCGAAGCCTGGAACCCCACACCCAACGCAGTCAACACCGACAACGGCAACAACAGCGTATCCAGCAGCGCACTCCCCGGCAGGTCCAGCCCCGGATACGCCGGTGCTTCAGCGCCGAAACGATCCTGCGCGCAACACCCGCCCTTCAACGCATACAGGTCCAGCCGCGTCCCGGAATAGACCACCGGTGCCCCTGGCTTTGCCGCGTCGAGGGTCCGCACCGTGGCGCAACCACTGACGGCCAGCACACCCATCAGCAGCGCCAGCGGCGCAACCTTCACTCCTCGCCACCGAGGTGATGCTCGCCCCAGCGCGGCAGCATGTCCTGGGGAATGTTCAGCAGGTTGAGAATCCGCGCGACGACGAAGTCCACCAGGTCATCGATCGTTTGTGGCTGGTGGTAGAACCCGGGAGCGGCCGGCAGGATCACCGCGCCCATCTGCGACAGCTTGAGCATGTTCTCCAGATGGATGGTGGAGAACGGCGCCTCTCGCGGCACCAGGATCAGTTGCCGACGCTCCTTGAGGGTCACGTCCGCCGCCCGCTCGATCAGGTTGTTGCAGGCGCCGCAGGCGATGGCCGACAGGGTCCCGGTGGAACAGGGCACCACCACCATCGCCGCCGGCGCGCCGGAGCCGGAAGCTACCGGCGACATCCAGTCTTCCTTGCCGTAGACGCGAATCTGCCCGGCACTGGCGCCGGTGTATTCGGTCAGGAACGCTTGCATTGCCTGGGGCTTGGCCGGCAGCACCACGTCGGTTTCGGTGGACATCACCAGTTGCGCCGCCTTGGAAATCAGGAAGTGCACCTCGCGGTCTTCCCGTACCAGGCAATCCAGCAGGCGCAGGCCGTACTGCGCCCCGGAGGCGCCGGTCATGGCCAGGGTGATGCGTTCCGGCCCGCTCATCCGCGCAGCGCCTCGGCCAACTTGCCGTGCAGGCCGCCGAAGCCGCCGTTGCTCATGATCACCACCTGGGTACCGGCACGGGCCTGGCCCTTGACCCGCTCGATGATGGCTTCGAGGCTGTCGGCGACCACCGCCGGCACCGCGCACTGCGCCGCGGTGGCGGCAAGATCCCAGCCGAGGTTCGGCGGGGCGTACCAGATCACCTGGTCGGCGTGCTTGACGCTCTCCGGCAGGCCATCGCGGTGGGCACCGAGCTTCATGGAGTTCGAGCGTGGCTCGATCACCGCGATCACCGGGGCGTCGCCAACGCGCTTGCGCAGGCCGTCGAGGGTGGTGGCGATGGCCGTCGGGTGGTGGGCGAAGTCGTCGTAGATGGTGATGCCGTGAACCTCGGCGACCTTTTCCATGCGCCGCTTGACGCTCTTGAATGCGCTCAGCGCGGCAATCCCCAAGGCTGGGACCACGCCGACATGACGCGCCGCCGCCAGGGTCGCCAGGGCATTGGCGACGTTGTGCTGGCCGGTCAGTTCCCACTCGACCACGCCCTGCACTTCGCCCTCGAAGCTGACCTCGAAGCGCGAACCATCGGCGCTGAGCAGGCGCACCTGCCACTGACCACCGGCGCCGGTCGTCTGCACCGGGGTCCAGCAGCCCATCTCGACGACGCGCTGGAGGGCCGGTTCGGTGGTCGGGTGGATCACCAGCCCTTCGCTCGGGATGGTCCGTACCAGGTGATGGAACTGCCGTTCGATCGCCGCGAGATCAGGGAAGATGTCCGCGTGATCGAACTCCAGGTTGTTGAGGATCGCGGTACGCGGGCGGTAGTGGACGAATTTCGAGCGCTTGTCGAAGAAGGCGCTGTCGTATTCATCCGCCTCGACCACGAAGAACGGCGTGGCGCCCAGACGCGCCGACACCGAGAAGTTCTGCGGCACGCCGCCGATGAGGAAGCCCGGGCTCATGCCGGCATGCTCCAGGACCCAGGCCAGCATGCTGCTGGTGGTGGTCTTGCCATGGGTGCCGGCCACCGCCAGGACCCAGCGCCCCTGCAGCACATGGTCGGCCAGCCACTGCGGGCCGGAGACGTAGGGCAGACCCTTGTTCAATACATATTCCACCGCCGGGTTGCCCCGCGACAGCGCGTTGCCGATCACCACCAGGTCGGGAGCCGGGTCCAGTTGCGCCGAGTCGTAGCCCTGGGTCAGCTCGATGCCCTGGGCTTCGAGCTGGGTGCTCATGGGGGGGTAGACGTTGGCATCGGAGCCGGTGACGTGGTGGCCGAGCTCCTTGGCCAGTACCGCCAGCGAGCCCATGAAAGTGCCACAGATACCAAGAATATGAATGTGCATGGTCAACCTCGGAAAACGTGCAGGCAGGGTAGCCCAGGGTGGGAAAAATCTCACCCTGTGTTTCGCTCAGACGCCCCGGGAAAGACCGTGTTTGCGCAGCTTCCGATACAAGGTGTTACGACTCACCCCCAACTGCGCCGCCACCGCCGTCATGTGCCAGCGTTTTTGCTCCAGGGCCGCCAACAATGCCTGGCGTTCGGCATCGTCCAGCGGGTGCGGCGGGTTATCCACAGGCACGACAGGTTCGGCCTTGAACGGCGGCGCGTTGCGGATCAGGGCCGGCAAGTCGGGCACGCCGATGCGCCCGTCTTCGCTCAGCGCCACCAGGGTCCGCAGCACGGTACGCAGTTGGCGCACGTTGCCCGGCCAACTGAAGTCCAGCAGCAGGCGGCGCGCCGCCGGGTCGAGCTGGACCGGCTGGCTGCCGGCCTCCTCGGCGAGAAGAAAATCGAGCAACGGCCCCTTGTCGCTGCGCTCGCGCAGGGCCGGCAGGGCCACTTCCAGGCCGTTGAGCCGGTAATAGAGGTCTTCACGGAAACTGCCGTCCTCGACCCGCTCCAGCAGGTTGCGGTGCGTGGCACTGACGATGCGCACATCGACGTCCTGCGGCTCGCCGCCGATCGGCACCACCCGACGCTCTTCCAGCACCCGCAGCAGGCGGGTCTGCAGGGCCAGCGGCATATCGCCGATCTCGTCCAGCAGCAGGGTGCCGCCATCGGCCTGTTGCAGCTTGCCGCGCATGCCTTCCTTGCGCGCGCCGGTGAAGCTGCCGCCGCGATAACCGAACAGCTCGCTTTCGATCAGGCTTTCCGGGATCGAGGCGCAGTTGAGGGCGACGAACGGTTTGCTGGCGCGCTGGCTGGCATGGTGCACGGCCTTGGCGAAGGCCTCCTTGCCGGAACCGGTCTCGCCGTTGAGCAGCAGCGGCACATCGCGTTCGAACACCCGCAGCGCACGGCGGAAATCGTTTTGCAGGGCGGGGTCGAGCAGGCAGATTTCCGCGCTCTTCGCCGCGACGGGCGCGGGCGCCACGGGTGCGATCGGCTGGGCCAGCGCCCGGGTCTGCCCACGCAGGCTGGCGAACAGCAGGCGACCGTCGCGGGTACGCAGCGGCCAGTTGGTAGTGGCCATCGCGGTGGCGCGGCCGAGCAGGTCGTCGAGACGGCAATCGAAGAACATTTCCACCGGCTGCCCGAGCAGGCCCCCGCGCCCATTGCCGAGCAGATTCAGGGCACTCTGGTTGACCGCGCAGACGCGCCCCTCACCGTCGAACGCCAGCAAGCCTTCGCTGAACAGACCAACGGACTCGGCCTGCAAATGGAAGCGCAGCAGCCAGTGGTTCTCGAAACAGCGCAGGAAATAGCAGCTCTCGATCATCTTCGCCGAGAGGTTGACCAGGGCCATGGTGTGGAACTGGCTCTGCCGCGAGGCATCGGCCCGCGCCGAGGACACGTCGAGCACCGCCAGCAGTTCGCCATGGGGATCGAACACCGGGCTCGCCGAGCAGGTCAGCCCGGTGTGGCGGCCGCGGAAATGCTCCTCCTGGTGAATCGTGACCGCCTGGCGCTCGACCAGGCAGGTGCCGATCCCGTTGGTGCCTTCCCGCGCTTCGCTCCAGTCGGCGCCCAGCCACAGCCCGGCGCGCTCGAAGATGCGCCGTTCGGTGGGCGCGGTGACGCAGTTGAGGATCACCCCGCGGGCATCGGTCAGCAGCACGGCATGGCCGGCGCCGGAGAGTTGCTGGTGCAGGCTGGTCATCTCGCCATCGGCGATCCGCAGCACCTGGCGCAGGCGCTCGCGGCTTTCCAGCACGCGCTCGTGTTCGAGCACGGTGGGCGCCACGGCCAGGGCCGGGTCGAGGTGATAGTCCTCCAGGCAGCGCAGCCAGGACCGGGCGATGGAAGGATCGCTGCCGGGCCCCTGCAGGCCACCCTTGCCCTGGGTGACGGTGAGCACTTGCCGGGCATGCCGGCTGAGATGATTGCCCTGCACTTTTTATTGTTCTCCGCGGGTCAGAGAAAACCAGCATCCTCCAGGCGCTGGCGCTTTGCAATGCCAGCTTGACCACCGGGTCACCGGCTGTACCGCAAGCGGTACAAAGTGTCACCCGCAGCGTACCGAACACGTCGCAGAGCGCGCCGAACACACCGGTAAAACTGCGCCAAGTCATTGATCCAGCGCCCTCCCCCGGCGCTGGCCCGACCTTTGCTCTACGCTTGCAATCCTCCCCAACAAAACTCATAAGCCAGGAGAGACACCATGCGTTACGCACATCCGGGTACCGAAGGCGCAAAGGTTTCGTTCAAGAGTCGCTACGGTAACTACATCAATGGCGAGTTCGTGCCGCCGGTGAAAGGCGAGTACTTCACCAACACCTCGCCGGTCAACGGCCAGCCGATCGCCGAATTCCCCCGCTCCACCGCCGAAGATATCGACAAGGCCCTGGATGCCGCCCATGCCGCCGCCGACGCCTGGGGCCGCACCTCGGTGCAGGACCGCTCCAACGTGCTGCTGAAGATCGCCGACCGCATCGAGCAGAATCTCGAAGTCCTCGCCATCACCGAAACCTGGGACAACGGCAAGGCCGTGCGCGAGACGCTCAATGCCGACATCCCGCTGGCGGTCGATCACTTCCGCTACTTCGCCGGCTGCATCCGCGCCCAGGAAGGCGGCGCCGCCGAGATCAACGAAGGCACCGTGGCCTATCACATCCACGAACCGCTGGGCGTGGTCGGGCAGATCATCCCGTGGAACTTCCCGATCCTGATGGCCGCGTGGAAACTCGCGCCAGCCCTCGCCGCCGGCAACTGCGTGGTGCTCAAGCCCGCCGAGCAGACGCCGCTGGGCATCACCGTACTGGTGGAACTGGTCGGCGACCTGCTGCCGCCGGGCGTGCTGAACATCGTGCAGGGCTACGGCCGCGAAGCCGGTGAAGCCCTGGCCACCAGCAAGCGCATCGCCAAGATCGCCTTCACCGGCTCGACCCCGGTCGGCTCGCACATCATGAAGGCCGCCGCCGAGAACATCATCCCGTCCACCGTCGAGCTGGGCGGCAAGTCGCCGAACATCTACTTCGAAGACATCATGAAGGCCGAGCCGTCCTTCATCGAGAAGGCCGCCGAAGGCCTGGTCCTGGCCTTCTTCAACCAGGGCGAGGTGTGCACCTGCCCGTCCCGCGCACTGGTGCAGGAATCCATCTACGACGAGTTCATGAGCGTGGTGATGGACAAGGTCAAGAAGATCAAGCGCGGCGACCCGCTGGACACCGACACCATGGTCGGCGCCCAGGCCTCGCAGCAGCAGTTCGACAAGATCCTGTCCTACCTGGAGATCGCCGAGAAGGAAGGCGCCCAGTTGCTCACCGGCGGCCAGGTGGAAAAACTCGAAGGCAGCCTGTCCACCGGTTATTACATCCAGCCGACCCTGCTCAAGGGCAACAACCGCATGCGCGTGTTCCAGGAAGAAATCTTCGGCCCGGTGGTCAGCGTCACCACCTTCAAGGACGAAGCGGAAGCCCTGGCCATCGCCAACGACACCGAGTTCGGCCTGGGTGCCGGCGTGTGGACCCGCGACATCAACCGCGCCTATCGCATGGGCCGCGGGATCAAGGCCGGCCGCGTCTGGACCAACTGCTACCACCTGTACCCGGCCCACGCCGCGTTCGGTGGCTACAAGAAGTCCGGCGTCGGCCGTGAAACCCACAAGATGATGCTCGACCACTACCAGCAGACCAAGAACCTGCTGGTGAGCTACGACATCAATCCGCTCGGGTTCTTCTAACCCCCATTGGGGCCGCTTTGCGGCCCTTTCGCGGCGGTTCGGCGCCCCGACAAGCCACGCTCCTACAGAAGCACACCGTCCCCGGTAGGAGCTGGCTTGCCTGCGAAGGACCGCAAAGCGGTCCCCAAATCCAGAGCCAACCGCTCTGGCTCGCTTCCTGCAACGCAATCACCGCTTAACAACAACTACAGGTGACTCCATGCCAAGCGATCATTCCGCCGGTGCGCCGGCAGGCTCTTCCGTAGATTTCGAAAAGGTCGGTTCCGACTACTTCCAGCAACGTGAACTGAAAAAGGGCGCGGCAGGCTGGGTGCTGCTGGTCGGCCTCGGTGTCGCCTACGTGATTTCCGGCGACTACGCCGGCTGGAACTTCGGCCTGGCCCAGGGCGGCTGGGGCGGGATGTTCCTCGCCACATTGCTGATGGCCACCATGTACCTGTGCATGTGCTTTTCCCTGGCCGAGCTGTCCTCGATGATCCCCACCGCCGGCGGTGGCTACGGCTTCGCCCGCAGCGCGTTCGGCCCCTGGGGCGGTTTTCTCACCGGCACCGCGATCCTCATCGAATACGCCATCGCTCCCGCGGCGATCGCCGTGTTCATCGGCGCCTACTGCCAGTCGCTGTTCGGCATCGGCGGCTGGATGATCTACCTGGCCTTCTACATCATCTTCATCGGCATCCATATCTTCGGCGTCGGTGAAGCGCTCAAGCTGATGTTCATCATCACCGCGGTGGCGGCCATCGCCCTGGCGGTGTTCCTGCTGGCGATGGTGCCCCATTTCGATGCGAAGAACCTGTTCGACATCGTCCCCACCGAGGCGGTCGGCGCCAGCAGTTTCCTGCCCTTCGGCTATGTCGGCGTGTGGGCGGCGATTCCCTACGCGATCTGGTTCTTCCTCGCCGTCGAAGGCGTGCCCCTGGCCGCCGAGGAAACCAAGAACCCCAAGCGCGACCTGCCCCGCGGCCTGATCGGCGCCATGCTGGTACTGCTCGCCTTCGCCCTGCTGATCCTCGTGGTCGGCCCTGGCGGCGCCGGCGCCGAAGCGCTGAAAAGCTCCGGCAACCCGCTGGTGGAGGCCCTGGCCAAGGCGTATGGCGGCTCGACCTGGATGGGCGGCTTCGTCAACCTGGTCGGTCTGGCCGGGCTGATCGCCAGCTTCTTCTCGATCATCTACGCCTATTCCCGGCAGATCTTCGCCCTGTCCCGCGCCGGCTACCTGCCACGGGCGCTGTCGCAGACCAACAAGAGCAAGGCGCCGGTGCTGGCCCTGATCATCCCCGGCATCATCGGCTTCGCCCTGTCGCTGACCGGCCAGGGCGACCTGCTGATCCTGGTGGCGGTGTTCGGCGCTACGCTGTCCTATGTACTGATGATGGCCGCGCACATCACCCTGCGCATTCGTCGCCCGAAAATGGAGCGTCCGTACCGCACCCCGGGCGGCATCTTCACGTCGGGCGTCGCCCTGGTACTGGCCTGCCTTGCAGTGGTCGCCGGTTTCCTGGTGGACCCACGGGTGGTGATCGGCGCCGCCATCATCTACGGCGTGCTGATCGCCTACTTCGCCCTGTACAGCCGCCATCACCTGGTGGCCGGTACGCCGGAAGAAGAGTTCGCGGCGATCCAGAAGGCCGAAGAAGCCTTGCACTGACGGAAACACCGCGCCGCCGGTCGAACGGCGGCGCTCTGGAGATTGCACATGGCAAGTTTCGTACACACGGTCGGCCAGCAGACCTTCCGCTTCGACAGCCTCAAGGAAGTGATGGCCAAGGCCAGCCCGGCCCGCTCCGGCGATTTCCTCGCCGGGGTCGCGGCGAGCAACGACGGCGAACGGGTCGCCGCGCAGATGGCCCTGGCCGACATTCCCCTCAGCCATTTCCTCAACGAAGCGCTGATTCCCTACGAACAGGACGAAGTCACCCGACTGATCATCGACAGCCACGACAAGCAGGCCTTCGCCCCGGTCAGCCACCTCACCGTCGGCGGCCTGCGCGACTGGCTGCTCGGCGACCAGGCCGACGAAGCCAGCCTGCGCGCCCTGGCCCCGGGCCTGACCCCGGAAATGGCCGCGGCGGTATCGAAGATCATGCGCGTGCAGGACCTGGTCCTGGTGGCGCAGAAGATCCGTGTGGTCACCCGTTTTCGCGGCACCATGGGCCTGCGCGGGCGCCTGTCGACCCGCCTGCAGCCCAACCACCCCACCGACGAGCCGGCGGGCATCGCCGCGAGCATTCTCGACGGCCTGCTCTACGGCAACGGCGATGCCATGATCGGCATCAATCCGGCCACCGACAGCATCGCTTCGATCTGCGCGCTGCTGGAAATGCTCGACGCCATCATCCAGCGCTACGACATCCCGACCCAGGCCTGCGTGCTGACCCACGTCACCACCTCGATCGAAGCGATCAACCGTGGCGTGCCGCTCGATCTGGTGTTCCAGTCCATCGCCGGCACCGAGGCGGCCAACGCCAGCTTCGGGATCAACCTCAACGTCCTGCAGGAAGGCTACGAAGCCGGGCTCAGCCTCAAGCGCGGCACCCTCGGGCAGAACCTGATGTACTTCGAGACCGGCCAGGGCAGCGCGCTGTCGGCCAACGCCAACTTCGGCGTCGACCAGCAGACCTGCGAAACCCGCGCCTACGCCGTGGCCCGACATTTCAAGCCGTTCCTGGTCAATACCGTGGTCGGATTCATCGGCCCCGAATACCTGTACAACGGCAAGCAGATCATCCGCGCCGGCCTCGAAGACCACTTCTGCGGCAAGCTGCTCGGCGTGCCCATGGGTTGCGACATCTGCTACACCAACCACGCCGAAGCCGATCAGGACGACATGGACACCCTGCTGACCCTTCTCGGGGGCGCCGGGATCAACTTCATCATGGGCATCCCCGGCTCCGACGACATCATGCTCAACTACCAGACCACCTCGTTCCACGACGCCCTCTACGCGCGCCAGACCCTGGGTCTGAAACCGGCACCGGAATTCGAGGCGTGGCTGGCGCGCACCGGCATCTTCACCCAGGCCGACGGCCGGGTGCGTTTCGGCGACAACCTGCCACCAGCCTTCCGCCAGGCCCTGGCGCAACTGGGATAAGCGAGCGATTTCATGGACAAGCAACCCACGCCCAGCGACAACCCCTGGCTGGAACTGCGCCGCCTGACCCCGGCGCGGATCGCCCTGGGGCGCACCGGTACCAGCCTGCCGACCCAGGCGCAACTGGACTTCCAGTTCGCCCACGCCCAGGCCCGCGACGCGGTGCACCTGCCCTTCGATCACGCCGGTCTGCGCGCGCAACTGCAGCAGCGTGGCCGTGACAGCCTGCTACTGCGCAGTGCCGCCCAGGATCGTCATCACTATCTGCAGCGCCCGGACCTTGGCCGGCGTCTGCACGAGGACTCCGCCGAACGCCTGCGCGAGCATGCCCGCGCCAATCCCGGCGGGGTCGACCTGGCCATCGTGGTCGCCGACGGCCTGTCCGCCCTGGCCGTGCACCGGCACACCCTGCCGTTTCTCACCCGCCTGGAAGAGCAGATCAGCGGTGACGGCTGGTCGACCGCGCCGGTCCTGCTGGTGGAACAGGGCCGCGTGGCGGTCGCCGACGAGATCGGCGAACTGCTCGGTGCGCGGATGACCGTGATTCTCATCGGCGAACGCCCCGGCCTCAGTTCGCCGGACAGCCTCGGCCTGTATTTCACTTGGAACCCGAAAGTCGGCCTGACCGACGCCTACCGCAACTGCATCTCCAACGTCCGCCTCGAAGGCCTGAGCTATGGCATGGCGGCACACCGCCTGGTGTACCTGATGCGCGAGGCCTTTCGCAGACAGCTTTCGGGGGTGAATCTGAAGGATGAAGCGCAGGTACAAACACTGGAAACGGAAACAAGCGCGCAACAAAACGGAAACTTCCTACTTGGAAAGTCCTGAGTAACCGCTACTTTTTTCGCCGATTGCGCTTTTTTTCCGCTTTAGGCAGCATCTGGGGCGACGGCTGCCCGAGATTCGCCGCCATTCCCAACGAAACACGAGGCCTGCTTATGCGAATCATCCAAGCAACCCTTGAGCACCTGGACCTGCTCGCCCCGCTGTTCGTCAAGTACCGCGAGTTCTATGGGCAACTGCCCTATCCGGACAGCTCCCGCGCTTTTCTGCAAAAGCGCCTGGAACGCGGCGAGTCGATCATCTATCTGGCCCTGCCGGACGACGATGACAGCAAACTGATGGGGTTCTGCCAGCTGTATCCGAGTTTTTCCTCGCTGTCGCTGAAGCGTGTGTGGATCCTCAACGACATCTACGTCGCCGAAGACTCGCGCCGCATGCTGGTGGCCGACCACCTGATGCGCGAAGCCAAGCGCATGGCCAAGGACACCAACGCCGTGCGCATGCGCGTATCGACCAGCAGCGACAACGAGGTGGCGATGCGCACCTACGAGTCGATCGGTTTTCGCGAGGACACCGAGTTCAAGAGCTACGTGCTGCCGATCAACTGAGGGCTTGCACAACCCCTTGTGGGAGCTGGCCGGCCAGCTCCCACAAGGCCTCTACAAACCTCGAAGGCGTGCTGCAAGCGCCCGTCCCCGCACATTCAGCTACAAACTGCGTAAGCAGAATCCCCTCATAGCCGTATAATGATTCCCTTCGCCCTGTGTGAATTTTTACCTCCCCTGCAGGTAGCGCTCACGCCCTCGCACTGCCAGCCATCGCACGCCCGCAAGACCGGGTTCTGAACAAGGTGCTGTACATGGATTTCAACCCGCTGGACCTCATTCTGCATCTCGACGCCTACCTCGACTTGCTGGTCAACAACTATGGTCCCTGGATCTACGCGATCCTGTTCATGGTGATCTTCTGTGAAACCGGCCTGGTGGTCATGCCGTTCCTGCCTGGCGACTCCCTGCTGTTCATCGCCGGCGCCGTGGCCGCGGGCGGCGGCATGGACCCGGTGCTGCTGGGCGGCCTGCTGATGCTGGCGGCGATCCTCGGTGACAGCACCAACTATGTGATCGGGCGAACCGCGGGCGAACGCTTGTTCCGCAACCCCAACTCGAAGATCTTCCGCCGCGATTACCTGCAGCAGACCCATGATTTCTACGAGCGCCACGGCGGCAAGACCGTGACCCTGGCGCGCTTCCTGCCGATCCTGCGCACCTTCGCGCCGTTCGTCGCCGGTGTGGCGAAGATGCCCTACCCGCGCTTCTTCGGCTTCAGTGTCGCCGGCACCGTGCTCTGGGTCGGCGGCCTGGTGACCCTCGGCTACTTCTTCGGCAACGTCCCGTTCATCAAGCAGAACCTGTCGCTGATGATCGTTGCCATTATTCTGCTGTCGCTGCTGCCGGTGATCATCGGCGTGGTCCGCGGCCGCATGAACCGTGGCCCGGCCAAGGCACACTGACCGACCACCATGTGGAGTTTCAGCGCCTGGCGGCGGCGGCGGACGATCGCGCGGCATCCGATCGACCCGGAGAGATGGCAGCAGGTGCGCGAGCGCCTGCCGATCCTCGACGGCATCAGCGAGGCCGAGGACCTGTGGCTGCGCGAAGCCTGCGTGCTGTTTCTCGCCGACAAGCACCTGACCTGCCTGCCCGGCGTCGAACTGGACGACACCGAGCGCCTGTTCCTCGCCGCCCAGGCCCAACTGCCGCTGCTGCACCTGGGCGAGTTGAACTGGTACCAGGGCTTCCACGAACTGATCCTCTACCCCGACGACTTCCTCAGTCCGCAGCGCTATCGCGACAGCAGCGGCATCGAGCACGAGTGGGACGCCGAGCACAGCGGCGAGGCCTGGCAACAGGGGCCGGTGATCATGGCCTGGCCCGGTGTGCTGGCCAGTGGCGGCTGGGAAGGCTACAACCTGGTGATCCACGAACTGGCGCACAAGCTGGACATGCTCAACGGCGGCGCCAATGGCCTGCCGCCGCTGCACGGCGACATGCACGTCAGCGACTGGGCCGAGGCCATGCAACAGGCCTATGACGACCTCGACCGCCAGCTCGAGCGCAACCCCGACGCCGAGACCGCCATCGATCCCTACGCCGCGGAAAACCCGGCGGAATTCTTCGCCGTCACCAGCGAATATTTCTTCAGCGCCCCCGACGTACTGATGCAGGCATACCCCACGGTCTACGCGCAGTTGCGCCATTTTTACCGCCAGGATCCGCTGGCGCGCCTGCACCAGCTGCAGGCCAGCCATCCACTCTACAAAGATGCCGTGGAGTGAAACGGTCAAGCATCGGGGCGGGCGTGGCAAGCATTGGCGAATGTGCCTATAATCGCGGCCAATTTTTGGTCAAACACGGGGGCAACGCCCAATGAGCTACAGCAAGATCCCGGCTGGCAAAGACCTGCCGAACGACATCTACGTCGCCATCGAGATCCCGGCCAACCACGCGCCGATCAAGTACGAGATCGACAAGGACAGCGACTGCCTGTTCGTTGACCGCTTCATGGCCACCCCTATGTTCTACCCAGCCAACTACGGCTTCATCCCGAACACCCTGGCCGACGACGGTGATCCGCTGGACGTGCTGGTCGTGACCCCATACCCGGTCGCCCCGGGTTCGGTGATCCGCGCCCGTCCGGTTGGCGTGCTGAACATGACCGACGACGGCGGCGGCGACGCCAAGATCATCGCCGTACCGCACGACAAGCTGTCGCAGCTGTACGTCGACGTGAAGGAATACACCGATCTGCCAGCCCTGCTGCTGGAGCAGATCAAGCACTTCTTCGAGAACTACAAGGATCTCGAGAAAGGCAAATGGGTCAAGATCGATGGCTGGGGCAACGCTGACGCTGCCCGCGCCGAGATCAGCAAGTCGGTCGCAGCCTACAAGGGCTGAGTCTCCTTGCCACGAAAGAGCCCCGCATTCGCGGGGCTTTTTTGTTGGCGCGGACGGCAGAACCATCCGAACAAAGTGAATACGACATAAATAGAGAAAAGCCCTACAAGATTGTCGGCATCTACTGTAATCACACCCTAAAAGTACCCGACGATCCCTCAACCGAATGTTTATAGGAAGCCTTGCCCCGGGCCTCTAGAATCGAGCGCATGAATACATCCGGTGATCGATTGAAGGCCCTGCTGAGCGAGTGCAACCTGAGTGCTTCGGACTTCGCGGCGCAACGCAAGGTAACCCCCCAGCATGTGAACAACTGGTTCCATCGTGGCGTGCCCCAGGCCCGGCTCGATGAAATCGCCGAACTGCTGTGCGTACGCAGCAAGTGGCTGCGCACCGGCGAAGGCCCCAAGCACAGCATCCCCCTGCCGCGGATCAATCGCGGCGATACCGGCCAGTGTCGAAACGAAGCACCGGATCACAGCGCCCTCTTCGCCTACGGCGAGAACGACGTCCAGGTGCCATTCCATTACCTGCGCGGTTGCCAGCTGGAAGCAGTGGAGGCGCGCTACCTGAGCCTGCCGCGTCATGTCCTCGACCGCCTCGGTGTCGATCCGGCCCAGGCCGTCGGCCTGAGCATGCCCGACTATAACATGACCCCGCTGATTCCCTACGGCGCACCGCTGGCCATCGACCTCGGCCTGACCCGCGTGGTCGACGGCGAGCTCTATGCCGTGCTGCACAATGGCCATCTGCGCATCAACAGCCTGAGCAAGCGCGGCAACGGCGCCTTGCGCCTGCACAGTCATGACAGCGAGGGCTTTCCCTGCGAGAACTACAGCATCGGCCAGTCGCGCAGCCAGCAGCTGGAAGTCCTCGGCTGGGTGTTCTGGTGGGCGCAATTCCGCGGCGAACGCCCGGACTAGTGGATTTTTTGCTGGGCATTGCGAGTCATTCCCAGTATGCTACGCGCCACCTCCGCCCCTGACTGCCGCTTGCACGTCACGGGCCGGGCGAGGCCTCACACAGCCCTCGCCCTACGACATCCCAGTGTGTCGTCCAACGATTTGAAGGCGGTTGCGGCTTGCCAAAAGCCAGCCAAGACTGTCCCCGAGAAGCCGGCCACAAGCCGGCTTTTTAATGCCTACAGAAATCCACCAAGATCTACCAACCTTAGAAAATCAAGGGTTTGAGGCGTAGCCTTGTCTCAAGGCATCCACCTACGATTGGCAGAATCCATCGCCAAAGTGTGGGTGAAGGTGTGGGTAAGGCGAGGAGTCTGCGAGATGGGGCTCGGCCCACTCCCGACCATTCCCCCAAGCCAAGCGCGCCAGCTCGCAGCGGATCAACGAAAACTTCTCGCGACGGGGATTGATCCCCTGGAAGCCCGAGATGCAGAGCGAGAATCGAAACGAGAGGCTGAGCGTCAGGCAGCAGCGCGGCGCAGAGACATGCCTGAGCGATACGGTCCTTGGTCCACGGTTTATCAGCGATTTCGGGATTGGCGGAATCAGGGCATCTTCAACAAGATGCTCAAGCGGATGCACGTCAAACTCAACGCACAAGGGCTGATCGATCTGGACACCTGGTGCATTGATTCAACGGCAGTCAAAGCAACCCGGGCTTCCTCTGGGGCAGGCCAAAAAGGGGGGCGGAAGAACCAGCGGACCACGCACTTGGGAGAAGTCGGGCAGGGTTAACGACGAAAATTCATAGGGTCTGCGACGCCCGAGGTGTGCCACTGCATTTCACTCTCTCTGGCGGGCAAGCCAGCGATATTTCGCATGCTCAACCCTTACTCGATGGTGTCCAGGTTCCAACCGGCTGGGGCAGGCCTCGCAAACGATGCCGCAAGCTCGCAACAAGTTATGCGGCCATGGCCAGCATTGGCCTGCTGGCGGCGGTGTTTACGACACCTCATTTCGTACAGTGCATAGAACAGTTACCAGTTGACCTCACCTGCGCTCAGGTACGACGAGGTCATCGAACCCGGGCACATCAACCAGGACCTGACTCGCCATGAACTGCACCGGATCAGGGGGCGAGGCCAAAGTGCGCGAAGGACAACGGAACAATTACGCCAAGCGTGTCTTCCTCGTGGACGAGGGCAGCCGGCAAATTGCCTTGTCCGAGCAATATTACGGTCGTGGCCAGCTCTGGCATGTCGAGGAGGGCCCTGCCATGCGCTACTTCAATCGCCAACACATGGGGCTACACGCTTAAAAGTACTGTACAACCTGCTGGCCGGCCGATATTTCGCGCCGGACATGAAGAACGAGGAAAGCCGCAGCTTGGAGTATGATTTCACGGCGAGAATGAGTGACTTCACGCCTTTGGCGCTGCACAAGAGCGGGGTCCGTTGAGGATATGCCGGTCCGGGGGGAACCGCCTTGGACGGGACTAAGGATTCAAAAGACCCAGATGAATGACGAGTGGAAAGGCAATCGCTCGGCGCCTTCCACCTGAAGCACTTGCCGGGCGGTGGAATGAATGCTGTCACCGGGACTTTCCCATACCTCCTCAACCCGGAAACGGGAGAGCAGAAAACATGACCCATTCTGATGAAGTGTCGAAGGCGACCGACCTGCTTGTTCGTCCTCGTCTATTGGAAAAGCTGGATTCTGGTCGGCGCATTCGCCTGCTGTGCGCGCCGGCAGGGTTCGGCAAGAGCGAACTGGCCCGGCAGTTCGCTGCACGCGTGTCGCATTGCCCGCTGCTGTGGCTCGACCTGCAGAGTACCGAGAAAGGCCTTGATCAACTCCAGGGCCGATTCGCCGAGGTTCTGGACCTCGATGAACTGTCGCCATCGGTAGAAGAGGTGCTGAAGCGCCAAAAACAGGGCCTAGTCGTACTGGATGGCTACTGCCCGGAAAAAACCACGGATAAATGGCTCGAGCATCTGTTCGAGCACTGTCCCTGCACGCTCCAGTGGCTGGTCTGCACACGTCGCCTTCCCTCCTGGAGAGTCGGCAGGTGGCTGCTGGCCGACGAACTCACCCTGCTGGATGCAGAGGAGCTGGCGCTGACCGTAGCCGAGACAAAGCTGCTGCTTTCTCAGCTCAGGATGAGCCGACGCATCTCCGCAATGGAGCTACAGCGACAGAGCGATGGCTGGATAGCGGGCATCAGCCTGCACCTGCTGTCACTGCAGTCAGGAGTCGACAGAGCCTTCGGCCTGTTGCATCGCAATGCGTTGGTGCAGGACTATATTGACAGCGAAGTACTGGAACACCTGCCGGCGGAGATGCTTTCTCTCCTGTGCATCATCGCCCAGGCACCTTTCGTCGACGCCCCGCTCTGCGCGTTCCTGGCCGATGATCCCATGGCCTTGCGCAAGCTGCGCCGCGAGCAGGTGTTCCTCCGCCACCTGTCGGGCTCAACGGACCGCTTCACGCTATTCGAACCACTCAAGCGGCTTCTGCAGGAGCGCTACCCCGACCAGGCCGCTCCCCTGCTCGCCGCCAGCCAATGGCTACACCTGGCCGGTGCCCACGTGGAAGCCTTCCGCTACACGCTGGCCATCCCGGACACCTCACGCGGGCTGGTGTCCGTAGGCCAGATCGCCCTACGGGAGCTGTATTCCGGACAGAACCTGAACTACCTCCTGGAAGGTATCGACCGGCTTGGCCTCACCTGGATCGAACAAAACCCGCAAGGTCTGGAGGTCGTTTCCAGGGCCTTGCTGCTGGGGGGACGCCTGCAGCAGGCCGAGCGCACCATCCATCTCATTGCAGAGCAAGACATCGACCTGCACCTCGCCCTGAGCGCCGAGTTGGCTCTGCATCAAGGGCACGCTCAGGAAGCGCAAAAAACCGGATACCGGGCTCTGGAGCGCCTGGCGGAAAATGAGCGCTGGGCGCAAATGATTCTCTGCTTCTCGTGCCTGTCGCGTGCCAGCCTCACCTTGGGTGACGTTGTGACGGCCAAGCGCCTTCAACACCAGGGTATCGAGCTTTCGCGCCGCAAGGGAGAAACGCTGTTCGAGTGCCTGCTGATGCTGGACGACGTACTGATCCAGGAACTGGCCGGCAATCTGCTTCGGGCTCTACAGGCACTGGACCAATTCGATCAACTCCTGGTCCAAGGCCCAGGCTCGGCACTTCTGCAAGGTGCGGCGTTGATCCGGCGCGGCTGGCTTCTGATTCTGACCGGACAAGAAAGGCAGGCTCGTGACGCCTTGGAAGAAGGCTTGTTGCTCTCTTGTGCAAGCCGTAATCCGGTGGCTTGCCACGCCCCGGCGATGCTTGCGCAGCTCGATGCTAACAATGGCGACTTCGCAACGGCACAACAGCGACTGGCGGATGCGCAACGACTGATGCATTCCTGGAACGTCGCCGAAGTGATTTATAGAGGGGTCCTCGACCTGTGCACCGTCAGGATCTGGATGAAGGCCGATCGCTACGACTCGGCATCCCGACTGCTTTCCCGCGTACGCGAGCAGTACGAAGGCGAGCATGCCCTCACTCCGCCCAGTACATACCCCGATCTTTACGCCCTGGTGGGCTTCCTTCAAGCAGAAGTACTATGCTCCCGGGGTTCCTTCGGCGAGGCCAGCACGCTACTCGACCAGCTACTGCAACGAGCCGAGGGCAATGCGTTCAATATCATCGTCTGCCAGGCCCAACACGCCTTGGCCGAAGTTGTCCGCCTGAGGGGAGACCTGCACAAGGCAGAACGGCTCCTGGCCTCCGCGGCCGCCATGGCATTACGCCAAGGACAACATAACCTGCTCATGGGACCCCATACGGAAACCCTCCAGCTCAGCCTGCAAGCGGGGCCGATCGCGGCCTTGCCGACAGCCCCGGCGCCAGAGGTCGAGTTGCTAAGCCCGCGCGAGCTGGCAGTACTCAGCTTGATAGCCAAGGGCTACTCCAACGTCGAGATCGCAAAAATCCTCTCGCTGTCCCCCTACACTGTCAAAACCCACGCCAAGCACATCAACTCAAAATTGAAAGTCAGCAGCCGGACGATGGCGACGGCCCGTGCGAAGGCCCTCGGTCTTTTGCTTTAAGCCAAGGCAATCGATCCCGAGCCCGGCTCTCGCGTCGGGCCACCACTTCGGACCAGTCCTCAGCGTTCACCCTGCCTCGTACATCGCGACCCGTTGCGCGCCCTAGCCAAAGAGCCCCTCACAGCCCGCAAACAAGCCCGTTCGCTGCACATTTGACTGACGACCAGATCACCTCGCTGGCGGACCACCGTGCCCGTCAGAAGCCGGCAAGGACGACGACCCCGGCCAGCGATAGCGTAAACGCGCACCGCCCGGGCCCTCAGCGCTGAGGGGGGGGGGGTAATACCGAATACCCACTTGGAGGCATTCACCTTGCCAGGCCCTATCCGTGAGTCTGCTCCCTACACCCCCGACAAAAAAGGAGACTCCCCATGCCCATCACCCCATCAGTGCGCAAAGCCTTTCGCAATGACGGCGCCGTCCTTGTCGAAAACTGCCTCGACGAGACGCAACTGGCGCAGTGCTACGAGGCGTTCAAGTGGAACGTTGCCAACCCAGGGCCGTACAAGTTCCAGGCGCTCGACGGGACCAAGCTGCAGACCCACATCGACAATGCCAACCCGGTCGTCAAGGACAAGTACGACGATCTGGTGATGACGCTCCCGTTCGGGAAGCTGTTCCAGGAGCTCTGGGGCTCTGAGCATGTCTGGTACTTCGCCGAGGAGGTGTTCGTCAAGGAAGGCGGCAAGAGCGGTCGCGGGCCGTGGCATCAGGACACCGCGAACCTGCCCTGGGCCGGCGAGCACTGGGGCAACGCCTGGATCACCTTCAACAAGATTCCCAAGCGGAACTCGCTGGAGATCGTACGTGGCTCGCACCGTGGCATCCAGTACGACGGGGCCAGCTTCGCCAACGCAGAGGATCCGACCGACCCGCTCTACGGTGACGGCTCCCTGCCTCGCCTGCCGCACATCGACAAGGAGCTCGCGGAAAAACCCAACGCCTGGGACGTAATCTCCTGGCCGATCACGCCCGGTGATGTCGTTTTACTTCACCCACGTTCGCTGCACGGCGGCGCAGCTGTCGATGCCGATACCCCGGATCGCCACACACTGGTGCTGCGCTTTTTCGGTGACGACGCCAAGTTCCGCTGCCTACCGACGTCGAACCCGACATACGCACGCAACGGCGTCCTCTTCTCCGAAGAGATGGCCAAGCTCAACGAGGGAGAACCGTTCCGCTCGCCCATTTTCCGCCAAATCGTCTGATCTGAGCATTGCCAGGAGTATTTCGAACATGAAACGACTGATGATCAACCCACCGCATACCGAGGAGCTGTACGACCGACTCCACTTCTCACAAGCAACCCGAGTCGGCGATCTGATCTGGGTGTCCGGTCAGGTAGGAGTCGATCGGATAACGCAGGCGGTGGGAAATGGGATGGAGGCACAGGCCCGGCTGGCATTCGACAACCTGAAAAGCGTCCTCGAAGCAGCGGATGCCAGCATGGCCGACATCGTCGAGCTGATGACGTTCCATACCGATCTGCGGGGCGACATCCAGGAATTCATCAAGGTCAAGGATGAATTCATCTCCGACCGCTACCCCTCGTGGACAGGCATCGGTGTCAGCCAGCTCGCTCGCCCCGAGTTCCTGATCGAAATCCGCGTCGTCGCGGTGGCCGGCAGCGGTGCCGACTGATACCGCCATAGGATTTCCGCTGAATGGCGCTTTGACGCACTGGCGCAACTGCTGGCGTCTCATCGTCCGTAATCACGCGTCGGTACAGCTTCATCAAGAAGACAACAGAACAAATACAAAAAACTGATGGAGACAACCATGAACCGCCTTGACGGCCCGGGGCAATCCGCTCCCCACGAAAACCCGCTGAACCTGACGGCCCGGCTCGATCGCTTGCCAGTGATGGCCACTCACTACATCTGGGCTCTGTTACTTGCGGCCAACCTGATGCTGGAGTACTACGACAACGCCATCTTTGCCTACTCGATACCGACGATTAAAACGCACACCGACCTGAGCCTGGACCAGATCGGCTTCATCAGTAGCGCCTTCTTCGTGGGAATGGTGATCGGAGCACTGGTGGGCGGGAGGCTCTCGGACAAGTGGGGACGCCGCTCCGTGCTCGTCTGGTCCACCGTCCTCTACTCCCTGGGAGCACTGGCGACGGCGTTCGCGCCGGACTTCGAGATCATGCTGATCTCCCGTGTGATCACGGGCATCGGCGTACAAGCGGCCACATCGGTCCTGCTCGTGTACATCGCCGAGATGTTTCCGAGCAAGGCGCGTGGCCGCTTCGTGTCCATCGTGACGCTGGGTTTCGTGGTTGCCGGAGTGGGTGCGGCGGCACTCGCCATGTTCTTTCTCCCCCATGGTGGCCCCAACGCCTGGCGTCACCTGCTCCTCGCCGGCAGTGTCGGTCTGCTGATCGCTCCCATTGTGCGTTACGTCCTGCCGGAATCGGTGCGCTGGTATGTCTCGCGGGGGCAGATCGAGCGCGCCGAGAAGATCGTCCGCAAGCTGGAAGCGCGAGCACTACGCCACGGCCCGCTGAGCGAACCGCAGGTTGCGAACCTGGAAAGGGTCGAGGAGCCATCGCTGCGCCAGCTCCTGAGAAACAAAGCCGTGCTGCGCACCATGGCCGTGGTCACCGTCGGCTATTTCGGCTCGAGCCTGGCCTACTACCTGTTCGCGAACTGGGGCGTCTACGCACTCATCCATGGCCTCCAATACACTGAGGACCAAGCGTACCGGACCATGTTCGCCTGGAACCTGGTGTATTGCGTCACGCCATTCCTCACCTACCTGTTCCTGGACCGGTTCGAGCGCAAGACAACCATCCTCGCTACCTCCATCCTCAGCGCGATACCGCTTGTGATGCTCGGCCTCTCGACCAACAGCACAGTGGTCATAGTCGCGGGCGGGGCCACCGCCATCATCACCGGGCTCGTCATCAACGCCTACTACACCTATATCCCGGAAACCATTCCCACCCGGTTGCGTGCCCTGGGCAGCGGCATCGTGATGTCCGGAGGCCGATTCGGCGGGGCCGCCTCCGGCGTCCTGGGCGCAGCGCTCTTCTCCAACGGGGGTATCGAGAGCGTGATGCTCACCGCAGCGGCCTGCTACGTCATTTTCGCCATCCCTGTCGTCCTCTATGGGCCTCGTACCACGAAGCGTTCGCTCGACCTGGTCACTGGCCAGGAACTCGGCGCTGCAGACGGATCGCAACCGGGCTCGGGAGCACGCAGAACACTGGCATCTCACCTGCCCGACTCAGGAGGGAAATTTTCATGACCGATCTGTACGACGCTGCGCGGGCTGGGGCTGCGCTCGCCAGCGTGACCGTGGCCAGGGCAATTCGGCCAAGCAATGCGTGCAAGCTGAAACAATGGAAAGAGGCCGTGCGATGACCAGACTCGACGACAAGTATCGAACCCTGGGCGGATGGGAAGAAAAGCCGGAGGACCTGCAGCCGGATCTGGTAGGCAATGTCACTGCGGATGTGGTGATCGTTGGCGCTGGGCTGGCCGGCCTTTGCGCGGCATTGGAGCTTGCCAGGCAAGGAACCCGCGTGGTCGTCCTCGAACGTGAATTCGCCGGCTTCGGCGCAAGCGGGCGTAACGCGGGCTATCTTGCCGGCGGGCAAGGGCTCGGATACGACTTCTTCCTCAAGAAGATCGGCACCGAGAAAGCGAGGCAGGTCGTCCGGTTCTACGAGCAAGGCGTCGCTTTCGCCGAAGCGAAGTTCGAAGAGCACGAGATCGACTGCGACTATCTTCAGTCGGGGTTGATCCGCGCCGGCGTCGATCCCTCCCAGGAAAGGCGACTGCGCGAAAACATGCGGATCGGCGCCGAGCTCGGTTGTTCATCGGAGTTTCTGGATCAAGCCGAGATGCGCGCGCGCGGAATCCCGCCGGCGTTCCTGTTCGGTAGCTACGTGCCGCGCGGCGGCACGCTCAACCCAGGCAAGTACGTCCTGGGGCTGCGGCGTGCGGCCATTCGGGCTGGCGTGCGGCTCTACGAGAACACGCCACTGCTGTCCTATACCGAAGGGCCGCTTATCGAGGTGCAGACTCCGCGAGGCAGCACGAGCGCACCGGTGCTGATCTTCGCCACCAACGCCTATACGCCGCAGCTCGGCTTGCTCGGCAACAAGATGGTGCCGTTGCGGGTCTCGGCAATCGAGACGGAACCTCTTTCCTCGTCGCAGCTGGCGGCACTGGGCTGGCCGGGACGCGAAGGCATAACCACTGCGCATTTGACCATGGAAAGCCACCGCCTGACGGCACGCAACACACTCGTGCTGACGACCAAGCGGCTGCGCTATGCCTATGGCTCGAAAACACCGAGCACGCCTGAGCACCGTCACTATCAGGCGCTGAGGGTGGCTTTGCACGAGCGCTTCCCGACCTTGAAGGGCATCCCCATCAGGAGTTGCTGGAGCGGCTACATCAGTTTTGCCAACGATACGTTACCCGTCATCGGTACAACCGGACCCCATCGGAACATCTACTACACCGCAGGCTGTTCCGGGCATGGTCTCGGCACCCAGGGCCTGGTCGGACACATGCTCGCCGAGCGAATTCGAGGCGTCGAGAACTCGCTGCTGACGATGCTGATGAGCCACGACACGCCATCGACATTGCCCGAGCCACTGCGTTGGTGTGCCGTCAACGGGGCATTCGCGACCGCAAACAGCATGGACGAGCGCATCAATCGCAAAGTACGCACCGCCTAAGCGGCACTTACCCCTTCCCTCTCGAAGAGAAAGTCATATGACAGATCTGTACGACGTCGTCGTGATCGGCGCTGGCTTCGCCGGCGTGAGCGCCGCCCGCGACCTCAGCATGGCGGGCCACTCGGTTGCGCTGCTCGAAGCGCGCGACCGCATCGGCGGCCGCACCCACCTGGGCGAAGCATTCGGCCGCCGGCTGGAGCTGGGCGGCACCTACGTGCACTGGACCCAGGCGCATGTCTGGCGAGAGCTCAAGCGATACGGCATTGGCTTGGCAACACCACTGCCGATTGCCAAATCCTACTGGCTCGCCAACAGCCAGGTGCACTGTGGAACCCCGGCTGAATTCGCCCGGCTGACCGACCCGCTGATCGCCCGGCTCTTTGCCGACGCGCGAGCGCACTTTCCACAGGTGGACGACATCGAGGGCATCGACGCCAGTACAGTCGACCAGCAGACCATCGGAGACCGGATCGATTCACTGAACCTTTCCGCCCATGACCGTGATCTCCTGGTCAACGTGATGGCAACCCTGATCAGCTCCGAGAGCGAACAAGGGCTTGCCCAGTTCCTGTTCTGGAGCGCGATCTACTTCGGCAACTGGAACGCCTTCATGGAAGTGGCCGGGCACTGGCCGATCGAAGGCGGAACCGGACGACTGCTCAGCGCGATGGCTGCCGATTCGACAGCCGAACTTCGCCTGTCTACGCCGGTGGCTGCGATCGAGGACAATGGGGACGAAGTCATCGTGACCACCCGTGACGGACAGCGTATCCGCTCGCGGCATGCAGTGGTGGCACTCCCCCTCAACACGCTGGGCGACGTTTCCATCGAACCGCCGCTTGCACAAGCGGTACGCGCCATGGTCGAGCAGAAGCACCCGATTATGCCGAGCAAGATTTGGGCGCGGGTCAAAGGCGAGATCGAACCCTTTCTCAGCCACGCCCCGGTCGGCAAGCATCCCATCAGTACCGCCCGTACCGAATGGCGTCACGACGGCGACACGCTGGTCGTATGCTTCTGCTCGGATGCGTCGGCGCTCGATGGCAATGACCACGACGCCGTGCAGCGAGCACTACGGGTCTTCGTCCCGGATATCGAAGTGCTGGAAACCGCCTGGCATGATTGGGCGAGCGATCCCTTCTCACAAGGTGGATGGGTTCATCACCGTCCTGGCAACCTGACCCAGGTGGTTCCCCAGATGCGTAGGCCCCATGGCCGCATCCATTTTGCCGGAGGGGATATCGCGGCGATTGGTGTCGGTGGCATCGAGGGTGCCATCGAGACTGGCGCCAAGGCTGCCTGTGACATTGCTCGCGCATTGGGTGGCGCTGGCCATTGACAGCACTTGTTGTCGATGGGGCTGGCATTGTGGCAGGCCGCAGCCCCATTGAATCCCCATTCGGGGCGTCAAAGAAGAACTGCCAATTCAGGAAAGAAGCCACCATGGACCCGGCAGCAAGCCATCCCGCTTCGCACGTATCCATCCAACGTCTCGATTTCGGCCGAGTCTCTGTCTTCTTCGGCGAGAAGAGCGGGAAGTATCCGGACGGAAACCAGGTGCTCATCCACGGCTCCGACATGCGTGCGGCGTTCGACACGCCCATCGTGTGCTGGTCTAATGCCCCCGGACACCTCAATGGGTGGGCACACATCAATCGGCTAGCAAAAAGCCATTTACTGTGGCCATGATAAGAAACAACAAAAAACCACCTTATCCACAGAGTCACCTTCATGCGTGTTGTTCGGCGTCATCGCTCTCTGATCGCTTGGATTCTCTATGCCTGTGTCGTGTACAGCGCATTGGTGTGCAGCATCAATCACGGCCAGCAGAGCGCTTTGGAACTGGGAATCGGTGGCATCTTTTGCTCGATCGACAACCATTCCAGAGTAGCGCCGAACATCGATACCGGTGACTCGCAAAGTCCTGTTCCGATGCCCAGCACGGGCTGCCCGTTGTGCAGTGTCGTCACCCTGAGCATTGCGGCGCTGCTCTGTCTCAGTTGGTTACTGCGCTCACCTGGCAAGACCTTCGTCGCTACTGAGCAACGAACCAATGCTTCTCCCCGCGTCACTTGGCCCCCGGCCAACCCCCGCGCTCCTTAGTTTCGTTCGACGCATTCACATCTGCACCTTCACTGCGGGCACCTGCGTGCGCCTGCCTGAATGGTTCAGCTGGTGCTAGCTGGCCAGAAAAACACTCTCTGCCAAACCGAACGACTACAAACTGAAGTAAGGAGCGCGCGATGCGCCGTATCCATTTGCTGAGCCTGGCTGTGAGCCTGGGCCTGATCCCTCTTGCATCCGCCGAGCAAGTTGAACTCGGAGAAACCCTGGTCAACGACGAGTACCGCAAGGACCCGACCGCGCCAACCATTAGCGAAAAACGCGCCGATTTCTCGCGCATCCCCGGCGGTGCCGAGGTGGTCGACGCCGAAACCTACAAGACCGGCCGCAGCAGTACCCTGCAGGATGCTCTAGGCCTGGCCACAGGCGTACTCATCCAGCCGAGGTTCGGCGCAGAAGAATCGCGGCTGTCGATCCGTGGTTCCGGCCTGCAACGCACCTTCCACGGCAGGGGCCTTTTGCTGATGCAAGACGGTGCTCCGGTCAACCTGGCCGACGGCAGCTTCGACTTCCAGACCATCGAACCACTGGCCACCGACCACATCGAGGTGCTGCGCGGCGCCAACGCCTGGCGCTACGGCGCGGCCAACTTGGGCGGCGCAATCAACTTCGTTACGCCCACCGGCAAGACCGCGCCACCGGTAGACCTGCGCTACGAGGGCGGCAGTTTTGGCTACCAGCGCCGCTATGTTTCTTTTGCCCAGGACTTTGGTGACTGGGATGGTTTCGTGAGCCTGTCCGATTCAAACCAGGATGGCTACCGCGATCACGCCAAACAGGATAACCAGCGCTATTTTGCCAACCTTGGCGGGCGCATCAATGAGCGCCTGGCCACTCGGTTCTACCTGACCCATGTGGAGAGCGACTCCGATCTGCCCGGTAATCTGACCAAGGCACAAATGCGCAGAGATCCCAAGCAGGCGTCAGCAGCTAGCATCAGCGGCGATCAGCAACGTGATTTCCTCCTGAACCGCGTCGGCAACATCACCACCTTGCAGCTGGAAGGTGGCCACAGCCTGGAACTGTCGACTTACTACAGCGAAAAGTCGTTGTTCCACCCAATATTCCAAGTACTCGATATCAACAGCGAAGACTATGGAGCGCGACTGGCCCACAAGTGGCAGAACGAACAAGGCTGGCGGTCGATCGTTGGTGTAGAAGCCAGCCAGGGACGTAACTGGGACTCCCGCTATATCAATGTTTCCGGGCACAAAGGACGCAAGGTTAACGAACTGCACCAGACCGCGCGCAACCTCAATGCTTTCGGCGAACTGGAGATCCCGGTGGCCGAGCGCTGGGCGCTGATCGGTGGTGCTGCGTGGCTGCATCAGCAACGCGAAGTAGACGACCGCCTCAAGTGCAACGCTTTCGTCTCGGCGTTTTGCCTACCACAAGATGAGTCGTTCAACGCCACCTACCAGGGTTATATCGGTCGCATCGGTGTACGCCATGATTTAGCCGAAGGCGTGCAGATGTTTGCCAACCTGAGCCAAAGCCTGGAACCGCCGACCTTCAGTGAACTCACCGGCGGCCAGGTGGTGACCCAGAACGACGAGCAAAAAGCCAATACCCTGGAAGTCGGAATGCGTTGGTCGCGTGAAACCCTCGACCTGGACCTCGCGGTGTATCGCAGCGAAATCCATGACGAACTGCTCGCACTCAATGACAGCAGTGGCCAGCCACTGGGAACAGTGAACGCCGAGCATACGATTCACCAAGGTATTGAATTGGGCGCAACCTGGACTCTTGGCCAGTTCGTCCTACGCGGCCAGTACCTGCTCAATGACTTTCGCTTCGATGGTGACAAGGTCTATGGCGATAACCGCCTGGCCGGTGTCCCACGGCAATTTATCAAGGGCGAAGCCTTGTGGCAGTTGCATGGTTGGTACGTCGGGCCGACATTCGAGTGGGTACCCACTCATTACAACGTGGACCACGCTGAAACCTTGTATGCCGATGGCTATGCAATCTGGGGCCTGAAAGGTGGTTATCGGCCGGCGACAGGACTGGGCTTCTTCGTTGAAGGGCGCAACCTCTCCGACAAGACCTACGTCGCTACGACTGGGGTGATTGCCGACGCCAAGGGGCAGGACAGCGCTCAATTTCTCCCAGGCGATGGGCAAAGCGTGTTCTTTGGACTGGAATGGCGGATGTAAAATCGCTATCGCCCCCCATCCTCGTGACGGTGCTCTTGCGGCCACCGTCACGAGGATGGCCGCGTTACCCCTTGGATCACGCACTCTTTCAGGCAGTCAGCGCAGGCTTTGCATTCGGCGTGCTTGTTCTCGTCCTTACGGCGTTGCATTTCGCAACGGGCAAACACGCCGGCGATATAGCACACCAGCACCACCACTCTCGCCAATCACGCCACATTCACGCGCCAAATCCTGTTTCCTGACGGCGCCAACTTTGTAGTACCTAATTACCGCTCGTCTGAGTGGAGATCACCAGAATGTCCAGCGTGAATGCGAGCAGCGACAGAAGCCGGTCACCACTGCCTGTCGAATGCCTGGAGTTCGGCCGTGTATCGGTGTTCTTCGGCGCAAAGAACGGCAAGTACCCGGATGGCAATCAAGTGATCGTTCGCGGTTCGGACACCCTCGCGGCCTTCGACACCCCGATCGTCGCGAACCATATCGGCCCCCGGTTCGACGCGACCGAACTGGTGGTCATGGGGCATGTGCACGAAGACCATATGGCCGGCCTTCACCGTATCCCCAATGCTCGTGTCTACGTGCATGAGGCCGACCTCGAAGCGGCACGTAGCTGGGAGGGGATGCTCGCCACCTTCGGTATCAGCGACGAAGCCCGCGCTCAGGAGACACTGCAAAAATTCCAGCGCGAATTCTTCTACGCTCCCCGTCCAGACGCGCTGGGCTATACCGATGGCGCTTCCTGGGATGTCGGTCAGTCCACCATCCACGCCATCCACATGCCCGGCCACACCGCGGGACACACGGCGCTGCTGGTCGAGCCGGAGGGTGTTCTTTTTATCGGCGACATCGACCTGACCGGCTTCGGACCTTATTACGGAGACGCCAGTTCCAACCTGCAGGACTTCCGACGCAGCCTGGCACGCCTGGCGCAGATACCGGCGAAGGTCTGGGTCACATCGCACCATCGCGGCGTCTATACCGATCATGCACGCTTTCTTCATGATCTCGCCGAGTTCACCGGCAAACTGGAAAAACGCGAACAGCAGTTGCTCACCTGGCTGAATGAGCGCGCGCAGACATTGCCGCAACTGGTCGAGAAGCGCCTGCTGTATCCACCCGGCTATGACGCGGCCTGGGTAGCGGATGCAGAGGCTCGGACCATCCTCCAGCATCTGGACGAACTACGGGCTCAGGGCCGGATTCAAGTAGACGCCAGTGGCTTCTATTCCCTGGCCTGAATCGTGCCGTCAAGGCCGCTGTGCTCGCCGCCATGCCGCCGGCGAGCACCCGGCCCACCGCTGAAATGCGCGAATGAACGCGGCGGACTCCGCATAGCCGAGCGACGCGGCCACTTGCTCCACCGACTGCTGCGAATCGCCAAGCAGCCGGCGTGCCCGCGCGAAGCGCGCCTCGTCAAGCAACTGACGAAAACTGCTGCCCGCCCCCGCCAAACGAAAGCGCAGCGTACGCTCCGCGATGCCCAATGAACGTGCCACTTCATCGGCAGCAGGAAATCCTTGCTGAAACAGTGCCAGATGACTTCGAACCTGGGCCGCCAGGTCAGCATTGTCCGGCTCATGGGACTTGCCCCTCAGCCACTCCTCGCATTGTTCACGGTAGTAGACGTGCGCCGTGGGATCCGCCGTGAGCAGGCGGCTCTGAAGCACGTCATTGCGCATCCAGATACGCGCGCGATCGCTTCCAAAGTGCATCGGGCAGCCATAGAAGCTGGCATAGCTCCCCACATTCGGCGGCGCCGGATATGGCACCTCCACTCGCGTGGCAATCCCCTTCCTGCCCTGCGTGGATAGAAGATCGAGAATCAGCTTGTAAGTACCCGCCATCTCGACGTCGATCAAAAAGCGGCGCCCCGGTTCTGGCAGATCGAGCGGATCGAGACACAGCGCACTTTCACGCTCACCGGGGACGAAACTCAACGGGCTGAACAGGAACGTCTGTTGCTGATAGCGCAAGCCGCACTGCAAAGCGGCGTAGGCCGTCTCGCTGGTCAGTAACAGGAAACTGACCGGCCCATAACCGGCGAAGCCGAAGGCCTGCCCAAGCTCAAGCCCCTGGTCCAGCCGCGGCAGTCTTCTGGCCAGGTCGCACATCAGCCGCAGCGCCAATCCCCGCTCGATACGCCCACCGGGGGCCAACTGCGCCTCGGTCAGTCCATGGTCGGCCAGCAGAGGAGAAAGATCCTGCCCCTGGCTGCGCAGGGCATTGAACAGGTAGAGCAGCGCAAGTACGGGTTGGGTTGTCATGAGCGCCTTGCCGAAAAGATCAATTTTCCCCGCGACACTAACATACCCACACAAAAACAAAGCCCATTAAATGGACGTCACGCACAACAACAATGGAGCTGTCTCATGAATGCCCGTCTAACCCATTCGTCGCCTACTGCCTGCGCCTCGCCACTGCATGTCGAGGTTGCGATCATCGGAGCCGGTTTCGGTGGCCTTTGTACTGCCATCCAGTTACTCGAACGGGGCGAGAGAAATTTCCTGCTTCTGGAGAAAGCCGACGAAGTCGGCGGCACCTGGAGGGACAACAGCTATCCCGGCGCCGCCTGCGATGTCCAATCGCACCTGTACTCGTTCTCCTTCGCCGGTAAATCGGACTGGACCCAGCGTTACGCACCCTGGCATGAGATCCAGCAATACATTCTCGACACCACCGAACGGTATGACCTGCGTCGTTACATTCGCGGCAACAGTGAAGTCTGCGCGGCGCACTTCAATGACTCGACCGGCCGCTGGCACCTGAGTACCACCCGTGGCGATGAGATCGTGGCGCATCATGTAGTCCTTGCCTCGGGACCCCTGCACGTCCCCTCGATGCCCAGCCTGAAAGGCATGGAACGCTTCAAGGGCAAAACCTTTCATTCGGCGCAATGGGCCCACGACTATGACCTCAAGGGCAAGCGCGTCGTCTCCATCGGGACCGGTGGCAGTGCCATTCAGTACTGCCCGGAAATCGCCCCCGATGTTGAAAAGCTGTACGTTCTGCAGCGCAGTCCCGCCTGGGTCATCCCTCGCGACACCCGAAAGTATCCGCAATGGCAGAAAACCTTGTTCGCCCGCTTTCCACTCCTGCGCAAACTGCACCGCGCCCGCCTGTACTGGACCAATGAATCGCGCGTGTGGCCGATCTTCACACCCTGGCTGGCGCGGCGCCTGCAAAGCCTTGCCGCGTTCTTCATCCGGTGCCAGGTACGTGATCCGGACCTGGTCCGTCGCCTCACCCCTGACTACGTCCTCGGCTGCAAGCGCCTCCTGATCTCCAACAAGTGGTATCCGATGTTCAACCGGGCCAATGTCGAACTGATCGACGACGGCATCGCCGAGATTCGAGAGCACTCGGTAGTGATGCGAAGCGGTCGCGAGTTGCCGGCCGACTGCATCATCTACGGCACGGGCTTTCAGGTCGACCCGCGCCTGTACATGAAGGACTTTCCCTGCAGCGGACTGCCGGGGCGCCAACTGATGGACGACTGGAAGGACGGTTCCGAGGCCTATCTGGGCATACATGTTTCCGGTTACCCGAACCTGCACCAACTGGTCGGTCCAAACACTGCGTTGGGCCACAACTCGATCCTCTTCATGATCGAGGCACAGGTGAACTACATTCTTGACGCGATGCAGGCAGTGCGCACCCGCGGCGCCGACTACCTGGATGTCCGGCCCGACGCTCAACGTCGCTTCAACGAAAGGGTCCAGGACGCGTTGAAGAACACCGTCTGGACCTCCGGCTGTGTCAGCTGGTACCAACAGAGCGACGGCAAGAATTTCGCGATGTGGCCCTGGTCCACCTGGCGCTACTGGCTCGCCACCCGGCGGCTGCCACGCCAGGACTACAACTTCCAGCAGTGCACTCCGTCAAAACAGCCCACCCCACACACAACGGAAACGCTGGAAACGGCCTGAGTCGCTCTCGCCAGTGAATGCACGGAGCGCCCCCCGGACATTCACTGGCATGACCTGTATTGGCCGCGAAGCAAGTGCCGGCCAGAAGCGGCGCCAGGCTACTGCCGTAGAGCAGCGCCATCGGCAAAACCGGCTCGCTATATAAATTTGAATACAGCGAGCCCTCTACTACCGCTGTATATTTTTGTATATTTCGAGTCCCGCCCCCGGTCCTGTCGGTACCCAGAAGGAATTCGCGATGTACATCATGCCGTTCGATCCCCGCCTCGATGCACCGCGGGCTGCCAGCACGCCCCCTGGCGAGACCGACGATTCGGTCCGCCGCACCATCCTCGATGCCGCCAGCGAGGCCTTCGCCGACAAGGGCTACGCCGCGACCAAGGTCGCCACCATCGCCGAACTGGCCGGGCTGCCGAAGTCCAACGTGCACTACTACTTCAAGTCTAAGGAAAACATCTACGCCAAGGTCCTGGAGGACATCGCGCCCTCTTATCTCGATGCCTGCATGCCGGTGACGGACGCTGACGAAACGCCGATCGAGGCACTGACCCAGACCCTGCTGCGCATGATCCGCCTGTTCGAGCGCCAGCCGTTCGCCGCCAAGGTGTTCATGGCAGAGCTGCGCGAAGGCGCGCGGCGCCTGCCGGGGGAATTCTTCACGCGCTGGACGGTGCAGACCCAGAAGAGCCTGGCCGACATTCGCCAGTGGGTCGATCGTGGCCTGCTCGCCCCCGTCACCCCGGAACACGCCCTGCTGACCATCTGGGCCATGGCCCAGTCCTGCGTCAGTCGCGGCTGGCAGATGCCCGGGCTGTCCGGCGAGTCGATGGACTACGACGCGGCGGCGAGCAATGCCGCACGCCTGCTGCTGGGCGGACTGATGCCGAGGTTGTAGGCGCCACAAAGAACTCAGGCCCACCGGGCGAAACGCCACGACAGGCCTGAGCAAGGGAAAAAAACTGGCCGCCAGGCGGCCAAAGGGAAATCAGAGATTCTCGTCGAGGAAGGTCACCACGGTGCCCATGCACGCCACTCGTTCTTCGACGTGCGGCATATGGCTGGAGTTCTCGAACAGCGCCCAGCGGATCCCCGGGATGATGTCGATGAACGGCTTGACCACCAGCGGGGTAGCTTCGTCGTAGCGCCCGGAAATCAGCAGGCACGGCACGTTGATCTTGCCCAGGCAGTCGAGGACGCTCAGGTCCTTGGTGTTGCCGATGATGTGGAACTCGTTCGGGCCGGCCATGGCGCGGTACACGGTCGGATCGGCATCGACCTGCTCGAAGGTCCGCACCACCTCGTCCGGCCATGGGTCCAGGCGGCAGACGTGACGGTCGTAGAACACCCGGGTAGCGGCAATGTATTCCGGGGCACTGAAGTCGCCCGTGGCTTCGTGGCGCAGCAGGGTTTCCTGTACTTGCGGTGGCAGTTCGGCGCGCAGGCGGTTGGCTTCCTCGACCCAGACACGCATGTCCACCGGCGAGTTGGCGATCACGAAGCAGCGCAGGCCCGCCGGGCGGCGTGCCGCGTGCAGGCTGCCGAGCATGCCGCCCCACGACTGGCCGAGAACCGCATAGCGCTCCTGGATACCCAGGTGTTCGAGCAGGTTGTCCAGCTCGTCGAGGAACAACTGCGGCGTCCAGAACGACGACGGCTTGTCCGGCAGGTGGGTCGAGCGGCCGTTGCCCAACTGGTCGTAGTGGATGACGGGATAGCCACCGGCGGCGACATCCTTGTAGGCGTCGACGTAATCATGGGTGCAGCCCGGCCCGCCATGCAGGATGACCAGCGGAGTGCGTCCGCACTCCAGGTCACCGGTGATGCGGTACCAGGTCTGGTAGCTGCCGAAAGGGGCAAAGCCTTCACGCGATTTGATGAGTTCCATTTCATCGGGCTCCGTGTGAATTTGTAGGACACACGATAGCCGCCAGCGCGTCAGTGCATAACTAGAGAATTCTCTAGGTTTTCGCGATTTTTCCGCCGTCAGATATCAAGAAGCCGGTAATGCACGGCACGGGCTACCGCTTGCACGCGATTTCTTGCACCAAGTTTGTGCATGGCCGACGTCAGGTGCAGGGAGATGGTTGCCAGCGAGCGGTTCAGCTGTTCGGCGATCTCCGCCGCGGTCAGGCCCTCGGCGGCCCAGCGCAGGCATTCCAGTTCGCGCCGGGTGAGGCGGATGGCCTTGTTCGCGCCTTCCTTCAATAGCAGCGGATAGGCGGCCTCCTGCAGGGAATGGGCGAGCAGGCTGAAGTCGGAGAGAAAATGACGGGCTTCGGCCAGGTCGCGTTCGCTGGTGTGGGTGCGCAACCCCGTCAGGGTGGCGAGGCCGCCGCGGGGCAGGTGGATGGGCACGGTGACACCGCAGCCCAGCTGGGCATCCTGCAGGTAGCCGCTGACGGGGGCATGGCGGCGGTCGAGGTGGCGTTGCAGGACGGTCTCGTCCTCGGGCCGGTAGGACCAGACGAATGGCGCAATCGAGGTGATCGCCAGGTGCTGCACCGGGTCTATCTGGTAGTAGCCCTCGGAGCACCAGAGGTCTTCCCAGTCAGCGGGGGTATTGCGCACGCTGACCACGGTGGGTGTGAGCACTTCGCCCACGTGGTCCAGCGGGACCGCCGTGTAGTCGTAGGACAGGGCGTCGAAGCCCAGTTCCGCCGCCACCTCCGCGGCGACGTCCATCTGTTCGTCCAGGCTCCTGCCAGACAACAGACGGGCATTGAGATCAGCCAGCTTGGCCCGCATTCCTTGCTCTCCCTGTGTGTGTACCCCTGCCAGATTTCCATCTTGAAGTCCGCCAAGTAGAATGCCACGGCTCGGCGCGGGACTGCCAGACGAAACCTATAGGAAATACTAGCTTGTAGGCGAAGCAATCTCCTGCGCAGGGTATAGCCGAATACCATTGCCGACAGGAGAGTAGCGATGTGGCGTGAGATCCAAGCAGACCAGCAGTTCGACGTTTCGGTCGATGGCCATAATCTCGTGGCCTACAGCTACGGCGAAGGCGACGAGGTGCTGCTGCTCCTCAACGGCGGACCCGGCCTGCCCTGCGACTATCTGCGCGATGCCCATTCATGGCTCAAGGACAAGGGACTGCGCGTGGTCGCCTTCGACCAGCTCGGCACCGGCGCGTCCGACCGCCCCGACGATCGCTCCCTGTGGAACATCAGCCGCTACGTCGCCGAAGTGGAGACGGTGCGCCAGGCCCTCGACCTCGGCCGCGTGCACATGCTCGGGCATTCCTGGGGCGGCTGGCTGGCGATCGAGTACGCCATCCATCACCCGCAAGCGTTGAAAAGCCTGATCCTGGAAAACACCGTCGGCGACATCCCGCACCTGTCCAGCGAGCTGGACCGCCTGCGCGGCGCCCTCGGCAGCGAAACCGTGGCGATGATGCAGCGCTTCGAAGCCCTCGGTCAGCTCGACCACCCGCAGTACCAGGCCGCCATCACCCTGCTCAACTACCGCCATGTCTGCCGCCTCGACGAATGGCCGGCGCCGGTCCAGCGCTCCCTGGGCGACTGGAACATGGGCCCGTACTGCACAATGCAGGGCCCCAACGAGTTCCTCTATACCGGCAACCTGAAGGACTGGAACCGCCTGAAGGAGATGGGCGACTTCCGCATGCCGGTGCTGATCACCACCGGCCAGCACGACGAGCTCACCCCGGCCTGCGCCATGCGCATGAAGCTGGCGCTCGAGGAGGCCGAGCTGCAGGTGTTCCCCAACAGCAGCCACATGCCGTTCTACGAGGAGCCCACGGCCTACTTCCCGGTATTGCTGGACTTCCTCCAACGCAACCGGGGCTGATCGATGAACCTGGCGCGCTACCGCTTCGTTCTCACCCGCCCGCTGCAACTGCTGCCGGTGCTGTTCGGCATCAGTGTCATCACCTTCGTCCTGGTCCGCTCGATTCCCGGCGACCCGGCCCGGGTACTGCTCGGGGCACGGAGCACGCCGGACGCGATCCAGAAGATCCGCGCCCAGTTCGGTCTCGACGAGCCGATCTGGGTGCAGTACCTGTACTTCCTGAAGAACCTGCTCAACGGCGATCTCGGCCAGTCGCTGCTGTACCGGGTCGATGCCCTGAAGCTGATCTCGACACGGATCGAACCGACCCTGATGCTGGTGGCCGGCAGCGTGCTCCTCGCGCTGCTGATCGCCGTGCCGCTGGCCACCGTCGCCGCGCGCAACAAGGGCGGCTGGGCCGACAACCTGATCCGCCTGTTCACCACCGCCGGCCTCGGTCTGCCGGCGTTCTGGCTGGGGCTGATGCTGATCCTGCTGTTCAGCGTGCACTGGGGGCTGTTCCCGGTGTCCGGCTATGGCCGCGAGTGGCCGGAAAAACTCCACCACCTGGTGCTGCCCTGCCTGACCATTGCCCTGGCCCTCTCGGCGGTACTGGTACGCAACCTGCGCGCCAGCATGCTCCTCGAACTGCAGGCCGACCACGTCACCGCCGCCCGCGCCCGCGGCCTCTCGGAAAGCGCCGTGTTCCGGCGTCATGTGCTGCCCAACTCGATGGTGCCGACGGTCAACCTGCTGGCGGTGAACATCGGCTGGCTGATCAGCGGCACTGTGGTGATCGAGGCCCTGTTTTCCCTGCCCGGCATCGGCCAGTTGCTGGTGCGCGGCATCTTCACCCGCGACTACATGGTGGTCCAGGGCGTGGCCATGGTCCTGGCCTGCGCCACCGTGGCGGTGAACTTCATCGCCGACGTGGTGACCACCGCCATCGACCCGCGGGTGAAGATCCAATGACCAGCCCGAGCGTCACCCTGCCCGCGCGCTGGCGCCTGCGCTGGAACCTCGGTGATGGTCGCCTGACCCTGTATTGCGGTCTCGCCATCGTTCTCGGCTGGGGCCTGCTGGCGCTGTTCGCGCCCTGGGTCGCGCCCTACGATCCACTGCAGCAGAACGGCGACCTGCGCCTGCTCGCACCGACGCTCGCGCACCCTTTCGGCACCGACAACTTCGGCCGCGACATCCTCTCGCGGGTAATCTGGGGCGCCCGCATCGACCTGCAGATGGCCCTGATCGGGGTGATCTTCCCGTTCCTCCTCGGCACCTGCATCGGGGCGATTTCCGGCTACATCGGCGGGCGTTTCGACGCGGTGTGCATGCGCCTGATCGATATCGTCCTGGCCTTCCCCTTCCTGGTCCTGATGCTGGCGATCATGGCCATCCTAGGCCCCGGCCTGAGTAGCTTCTACATCGCCATGGCCCTGGTCGGCTGGGTGTCCTACGCCCGGCTGATCCGCGCGCAGATCCTCGTGCTCAAGGAAAGCGATTTCGCCCTGGCCGCGAAGAGCCTCGGTTTCAGCCACCGGCGCATCCTCTTCGGCCACCTGATGCCCAACGCCCTGTTCAGCTCGGTGGTGTTCTGCATGTCCGACGCCGTGCTGGTCCTGCTCAACGGCGCCGCGGTCAGCTACCTCGGCCTCGGCGTGCAGCCGCCCACCGCCGAATGGGGCACGATGGTTGCAGAAGGTCAGAGCTTCATCACCAGCGCCTGGTGGATCTGCACCTTCCCCGGCCTGGCCGTGGTGACCCTGGCGATGGGTTTCAGCCTGCTCGCCGACGGCGTCGCCGAACGCCTGGGAGACCGTTCATGAGTACCGCCCTGCTGCGCGTCGAAGACCTCAGCGTGATCGCCCGTGTCGACGGGCGCGATATCGCGGTGGTCGATCGCCTGTCGTTCAGCCTTGGCCAGGGCGAGATCCTCGGTCTGGTGGGCGAGTCCGGCTCGGGCAAGACCATGGCCTGCCGCGCGCTGATGCGCCTGCTGCCCTCGCCCGGCCTGCGGGTCGAAGGCACGGCGGTACACCTGGCCGGGAAGAACCTGCTGCAACTGGACGAGGCCGGCATGCGCCGGATGCGCGGTGGTGAACTGGGGATGATCTTCCAGAACCCGAGCAGCCACCTCGATCCGCTGATGCGCATTGGCGAACAGATCGCCGAAGGCATCCGCCTGCACCAGGGCGCCTCGCGCCGCGAAGCGCGGGCCGAAGCCATCGAAGTGCTGCGCCAGGTGGGGATTCCCGATCCGCAGTCGCGGGTCGACAACTATCCCCACGAGTTTTCCGGCGGCATGCGCCAGCGGGCGATGATCGCCGTGGCCCTGGGCTGCAGCCCCAAGGTGCTGATCGCCGACGAACCGACCACGGCGCTGGACGTCACCGTGCAGGCGCAGATCCTCCGCCTGCTGCTCGACCTGCGCGACCGCCGCGGCCTGTCGATCATCCTGATCAGCCACGACCTCGGCGTGGTCGCGCAGAGTTGCGACAGCATCGCCGTGATGTATGCCGGGCGCCTCTGCGAACACGGCAGCAAGACGCAGTTGCTGGCCCGGCCGCAACACCCGTACAGCGCCGGCCTGCTCGCCTGCCACCCGGCGGCGGACAGTGGCCAGCGCCTGATGAACACCATCGGCGGCCAGCCACCGCTGCTGGGCGCCATGCCCGCGGGCTGCCGCTTCGGTCCGCGATGCGCGCAGGCCTCGACGCGCTGCCGCGAGCACCTGCCGGAACTGCGCGAGAGCGAACCCGGCCATCGCCTGGCCTGCCACACACCGCTGCTCGCCGGAGGCTGGTCATGACCACGCTGTTGCAGGTCAAGGACCTGCGGGTGCAGTTCCCCGCCGCCGGCGAAGGCCTGTTCAGCCTGCGCCCACGCAAGGTCAGCGCGGTCAATGGCGCCTCGCTGCGCCTGGCCGCCGGGGAAACCCTCGGCCTGGTCGGCGAGTCCGGCTGCGGCAAGAGCACCCTGGCCCGGGCCATCCTCCACCTGGCCCCGGTGGCCGACGGGCAGATCCTCTTCGACGGTATCGACATGGCGCACGGCAGCAAGGCCGATATCGCCCGCCTGCGCCGTGAAACCGCGATGATCTTCCAGGACCCGTACAGCGCCCTGAACCCGCGCCAGCGCGTCGGCGAGATCCTCGCCGAAGTGCTGCGGGTGCAGCGCAAGGTGACGGACGATCAGATCGCCACGCGGGTTGCGCAACTGCTCGAACAGGTCGGCCTGCGCCCCGAACTGGCCGAACGCAAGCCGCGCGCCCTCAGCGGCGGCCAGTGCCAGCGGGTCGGCATCGCCCGCGCCCTGGCCATCGAGCCGCGGCTGATCGTCGCCGACGAATGCGTCGCCGCCCTCGACGTGTCGATCCAGGGCCAGATCATCAACCTGCTGCTGGAACTGCGCGAACGCATGGACCTCGCGCTGCTGTTCATCACCCATGACCTCACCGTGGTGCGCCGCCTGTGCGACCGCGTGGCGGTGATGTACCTGGGGCGGATCGTCGAGGAAGGCCCGGTGCACGAGGTCTTCGCCGCGCCGCGCCACCCGTACACCGCCGCGCTGATCCAGTCCATCGCCGATATCGACCCGGCCCGCCGCCTGCCCGAGCAACCACTGCCGGGCGAGCCGCCGAGTCCGCTGCACCTGCCGAGCGGCTGCGCCTTCCATCCCCGTTGCCGGCATGCCCTGCCGGCCTGCCGGGAAAACGCACCGCCGACCCATTCGCTGGGCGCGCGGCAATACGCCTGCGTCCATACTGAGCCGCTGTTCTGATCCAACAACATCGTCAAATGGAGCTTGAGCATGAAACCTGGAGCATTGAAGTTACTCACCGCCGCCCTGCTGGCCGCCAGCGCCCTGACCACCGGCGTGGCCCATGCCGCCGGCGTACTGACCATCGGTTGCCGTGAGGAAAGCACCACCTTCGACCCGATCAAGAGCGCGCAGAACCGCGACAGCTGGGTCTTCGGCAACGTCTACGACGTGCTGGTCCGGGTCGACAACTCGGGCACCAAGCTGGTACCGGGCCTGGCGGAAAGCTGGACGATCTCCGACGACGGCCTGACCTACACCTTCAAGATGCGCAACGCCAAATTCTCCGACGGTTCGCCGATCACCGCCGAGGATGGCGCCTTCACCCTGCTGCGTATCCGCGACAACCCCGGCTCCATGTGGGCCGACGCCTACAAGGACATCGCCGACGCCAAGGCGGTCGACGCCCACACCCTGGTGGTGACCCTGAAGAGCAAGTCGGTGCCGTTCCTCTCCCAGTTGAGCACGGCCAACCTGTCCATCGTGTCGAAGAAGGCCATGGAGCGCATGGGCGAGGACGCCTACGCCCAGGAGCCGGTGACTTCGGGCGCCTTCCGGGTCAAGGAATGGGTGCATGGCGACCGGGTGATCCTGGAGAAGGATCCCAACTTCTGGGAGGCCGACAAAGTCAGCCTGGATGGCGTCGAGTGGATCTCCATTCCCGACGACAACACGCGCATGCTCAAGGTCCGGGCCGGCGAGCTGGACACCGCGATCTTCGTGCCGTTCTCCCAGGTCGACGAGCTGAAGAAAGACCCGAGCCTGAACATCCACAGCGACCCGTCGACCCGCGAAGACCACCTGCTGATCAACCACTCCAAGGGCTTGCTGGGCAAACAGGAAGTGCGCGAGGCCATCGACCTGGCGATCGACAAGAAGGCGCTGGTCGACACCGTCACCTTCGGTCACGGCGAAGTCGCCTACTCGTACATTCCGAAGGGGGCGCTGTACCACAACGCCAACAACCTGCAGCGTCCGTTCGACCCGGCCAAGGCCCGCGAACTGCTGAAGAAGGCCGGCGCCGAAGGCCTCAAGGTCAACTATGTGGTCAATGCCGGCAACGAGGCCGACGAGCAGATCGCCGTGCTGGTGCAGAAGCAGTTGAAGGACGTCGGCATCACCGCCAACCTGCAGAAGGTCGACCCCACCGCGAGCTGGCAGATGCTGGTGGACGGCGACTACGACCTGTCGGTGATGTACTGGACCAACGACATTCTCGACCCGGACCAGAAGACCACCTTCGTGCTCGGACATGACTCCAACGAGAACTACATGACTCGCTACAAGAACGACAAGGTCAAGGGCCTGGTCGCCGCGGCGCGCCTGGAAAGCGACCCGGTCAAGCGTGGTCAGATGTACCAGGAACTGCAGAAACTGGCGAAGCAGGACGTGAACTGGATCGACCTGTACTACAGCCCGTACATCAATATCTCGCGCAGCAATATCGAGAACTTCACGCAGAACCCGCTGGGGCGCTTCACCCTGGAGGATACGGTGAAGCTGGAGCCTGGCGTCAAAACCGCCAAGAACTGAGTCGTACCCCGGGGACCGCTTTGCGGTCCTTCGCGGGCAAGCCTCGCTCCTACGGGAAGACGCCACCCCCTCGTAGGAGCGAGGCTTGCCCGCGAAAGGCCGCAACGCGGTCCCCGAACTCAGCGCAACCCCAACGCCTTGCGCAAGAATTCATGAAACCCACCCGCACTCCTGCGATACCCCTCCGCCGTCAGGTGAATCAGATCCCCCCGCGCCAATCCCCCGGCCTGCCACTGCTCGATCGAGCACGGCCCGCCCATGAACCCCTGCCAGTCCCAGAACAGCCCACTGTTGGCCTTCGCCACCTCGCGCTGCGCTTCGATGATCCCCGCCAATCCCTGTGGCACCCGCGCCGCGCAGCCCTGGGCAGTGCGCTGCCTGATCGAGTCCGGCGGCCCGAGCAGGACGATCAGCGCCCGTGGCAACTGGCGGCGCAGGTCGCCCACGATGCGGGTCAGTTGCTCGCGGTACTGCAGCGGATCGAAGCGCGGGTCGAAGGCTTCATTGGTCCCGTACTCCAGGATCAGCAGATCCGGGCGCAGCGCCTTGAGGGTTTCCTGCCAGCCCGCCTGCCACTTGTCCGTCACCGTCAGTTGCGCGCCATTGATACCCAGCGCGGACAGGGTCACACCGGCATTCTGCTGCCCCTGGACATACCAGCCGCCCAGCGCCAGCCCCGCCGGCGCCTCCACCGACAGTTGCAGCGGCAGACGCGCATTGTTCAGCAGCGGGCTGAAGCGCCACTGCCCAGCGGTGGCCGCCAGCATCACGCGGCGATCCGGGTTTTGCCCGTCGCGGGCCTCCAGGCTGGCGTGCCGCTGCGCCTGGTACAGCGCGGAAACCCGATAGCGCTGCTCATCCGGCTGGCGCGCCTCGATGCGCACCGTGGCCTTTTCCACCTGCGGCAGCGCCAGGTAGCCCCCCAGCGGGAACTGCTCACTTTGCTGATTGCGCGCCGACAGCTGTTTCCATTGCGCTTCGGCCGCCTTGAGCACGACCTGCTCGTAGCGGGTGCCGGCTACCGGCACGGCCGAAATCAGGCCGATACCGCCATCGCCATGCTCCTTCTGCAACAGCCGGCGCAGCTCTGCGCTGAACAGGTCGGCGGCGGTATGCGAGTCGCCGAGCTGGACGACGTTCACCGGCGCCCGGGCCGCCATGCGCAGCTTGCCGGCGAACAGCCCGAGGTTGCCGTCGCGGCTGATCGCCTGGGCGCCGCCCACGGGCAGCAGGCAGGCGAGAAGCAGCAGGGAAAGCAGTCGACGCATCTCAATGCCCCGTCACGTCAGGTCCGGGAAAGGCGATCAGGGCCAACACCTGGTTGGCGATCAGCTTCTGCCCGGGAATGGTGAAATGAATGCCGTCGTCGGCGCGGGTGCGTAGCTGCCCGCCCTGGCCGTTGTGAACGGTAGAAGAAAACTCGTCGGCCTTGTAGCCGAGCACGACGTTGGCCGACACATAGTGCTGGCCATGGCGCTGCGCCTGCTCGCGGTACAGCTCGCTGAGATAGGCCATCGCGGTCGACAGCCGCGGCTGACGCATGTTCGGCGGCCCGACCCAGATCACCTGCACACCCCGCTCGCGGGCCTGGTCGAGGATGGCATCGATGCGCTGGCGATAGGTCAGTTCCCAGGCCGGGGTCTTGAAGCGCAGGAACGGCTTGCCCTTGCCCTGGGGCATGTCCCAGGGGTCGTTGGGACCGAGGAAGACCACCATCAGGCGCACCCTGGGGTGCTCGCGCAGCGTCCGGGCGACGGTCTGCGGCCAGTTGAAAAAGCCCGGATAGGCCAGCCCGGTGCTCTGCCGGCTGAGGTTGATGCTGCGGATGCCGTAGCGCTTGAGCAAGGTGTTGGCCAGGTGCGGAGCGACACCCTGCATCATCGAATCACCCACCAGGAAGACTTCGTCGCTGGCGCGCAGGGTGACCCGCGGCGAGTTCACGATGCCCGGCAGCGGCTGGGCGATGAGCGGTTGGCCTGGCGCGGCGGCAGGGGTCGCTACCGGCTTCGGCTTGACCGGCTGCGGCTTGGCTGGCAACGGCTTGGTTGGCGGCCTGTCGAGACTGACCGTCACCACCGGGATATTCGGCGGCAGGTCCACCGTCACCGGTGCCGGCGGTAGCGGCGCCGCAGGCGGCGGCGTTTCGCCGCGCTGCGCGTTCAGGCTGTCGAAGAAACGCTCGCGGGCATCCACCAGGGCCTGGTTGAGATTGCCGCCCAGGCGCCAGAGCGGGTTCTGCCCCAGCAGCGGCAACTCGCAGCTCCGGTGGTACTGCTGCTGGCAGTACAGGTCCAGCGACTGCTGGTTCAGCCAGGCCAGCAGCACAGCGCTGATCAGCAGGGCATACAGCACCCGCGCCGCGCCCAGCTGCGTGCGCAACAGCTGGCGATTGTCAGAAACCGGCATAGATGAAACCCGGTACGCCGGACGGTGCGGCGAAGATGACCAGCGCAAGGAACAGCGCGAACGGCAACGGGTAGAACGCCCAGGGCAAGCGGGTACTGGCGCCGAACCCAGCGCGCAGCAGCGTCAGCGTCGAGGGATAGATCGCCAGGACCAGCGCGCAGGCCAGCACCAGCAGACCGCTGTCGCCGAGCAGATCGGCAGCCGACAGTCCGTTCAGCATATCCAGCGCGCCATCCAGGCTGGTGCTGCGGAAGAACACCCAGGCAAAGGCCACGTAGTGGAAGGTCAGCATCCGCGCGGGCCAGGCCATTCCCGTCCCCTTCGGCAACAGGCGCGCGTAGAGCTTGTACACCGCCAGGCCAACGCCATGCAGCGCGCCCCAGATCAGGAAGTTCAGGCTGGCGCCATGCCAGAGCCCGGACACCAGCATCGCCAGGAACATGTACAGCGTCGCCAGCCAGGCACCATGACGATTGCCGCCCAGCGGGATGTACACGTAGTCGCGGATGAAGCTGGACAGGCTGATATGCCAGCGCGTCCAGAACTCGCGCAGATTGCGCGCGACATAGGGCGCGTCGAAATTGCGCGGCAGACGATAGCCCAGCAGCAGCGCGAGCCCGCTGACCAGGTGCGTGTAGCCGCTGAAGTTGAAGTAGATCTGCAGGCTGTAGCCGTACACCGCCAGGAGGACCTGCGCCGGGGTGAAGTTGCCCGGCGTCTCGAACACCGGATCGACCCACTCGCTGCCCAGCCAGCCGCTCAGCAGGAAGACCTTGACCACCGCCAGGGCGATCAGCCCCAGCGCCCGCTGCGGCTCCAGCACCTGACGCAGTTGCCCGGCGCGGATCTGCGGCAGCAGGTGCGTGGCACGGTTGACCGGACCGGCGATCAGACTGGGGAAGAACGCCAGGTACAGGGCCAGATCCAGCGGCGGCACCGGTGCCAGCTCACCGCGGTTGATCGAGACCACGTAGCTGACGGAATGGAAGGCATAGAAGGAAAAACCGATCGGCACCAGCACCTGCAGCACCGGCAGCGACACCGTCAGGCCCAGCCCGGCCAGCGCGGCCTGGACGCCGCCGACCAGCAGTTCCTGGTACTTGAACAGGTAGAAGCAGCCGAGCACCAGCACCAGCAGTGCCAGGTAACTGAACCAGCGCCCCGGACAGCGCGCCGCCAGCAGCCCGAGGCCGTACACCGCCAGGGTGTAGGCGAACAGCACATACAGGGCGAAGGGGCTGAAGCTGGCCGCCAGACCGTAACTGGCGGCCAGCAGCACAACGTTCTGCAGCCGCGTGCTCCAGCACAGGCTCCAGTACAGGACGAAGAAGACAATGAAGCACAGAGCGGATTCGATCGACAGGAGGCTCACAACGTGGTCCATCACGCAACGGCGGAAGGGATGCTCTGGACGCCGAGCGGGCGCGATTATGGCAGAGAGCCATGAGCCCTCACAACGCGGGCGCCGCAATGCGACCACCGATTTGCCCCGGATGCCCTGCTCTGCTAGTGTCGCGCCGTTCCGACCGCCACCGAGACAGACGCCATGGCCCGAAAAAAAGCCGCCATCGATTTCGAGCAATCCCTCGCCGACCTGCAAGCCCTGGTCGAGCGCCTGGAGAACGGCGAACTGTCGCTGGAAGACTCGCTGACCGCCTTCGAGCAAGGCATTCGCCTGACCCGTGACTGCCAGGGTGCCCTGACCCAGGCCGAGCAGAAGGTGCAGATCCTTCTGGAGCGTGACGGCGAACTGGCCGCCGAGCCCTTCGACGCGGACCCGGCGCAATGATCGGCAGCTATCAGGCGCAATCCCAGGCACGCGTCGATGCCGCCCTGGAGCCGCTGTTCCAGGCCCCGTCGGTGGAACTGGAGCGCCTTTACCAGGCCATGCGCTACAGCGTGATGAACGGCGGCAAGCGCGTTCGCCCGCTGCTCGCCTACGCCGCCTGCGAGGCACTGGGTGGCCACGCCGAACAGGCCAATGGCGCGGCGTGCGCGGTGGAGCTGATCCATGCCTACTCGCTGGTCCACGACGACCTGCCGGCGATGGACGACGACGACCTGCGGCGCGGCCAGCCAACCACCCACAAGGCCTTCGACGAAGCCTGCGCGATCCTCGCCGGCGACGGCCTGCAGAGCCTGGCCTTCGACGCCCTGCTCGATCCGCGCCTGAGCACCCTGAACGACGCCACGCGCCTGGCCATGGTGCGCACCCTGGCCAAGGCCGCGGGCCCGGCCGGCATGGTCGGCGGCCAGGCCATCGACCTCGGCTCGGTGGGGCTCAGGCTCGACCAGACGGCCCTGGAATTCATGCACCGGCACAAGACCGGCGCACTGATCGAAGCCAGCGTGCGCCTCGGCGCCCTGGCCAGCGAGCGTGCCGGGGACGCCGAACTCGATGCCCTGCAACAGTACGCCCAGGCCATCGGCCTGGCGTTCCAGGTGCAGGACGACATCCTCGACGTGGAAAGCGATACCGCGACCCTGGGCAAACGCCAGGGCGCCGATATCGCCCGCGACAAGCCGACCTACCCGGCCCTGCTCGGCCTCGACGCGGCCAAGGCCTATGCCCTCGAACTGCGCGACCAGGCCCTGGATGCTCTGCGGCCGTTTGACGCAGCGGCCGAGCCGCTGCGGGCGCTGGCCCGCTACATCGTCGAACGGCGCAACTGATCCCCGCACGCCCCCATTGCCCCTGTAGGAGCTGGCTTGCCTGCGAAGGACCGCGGCAGCGGTCCCAGACCTCACCGCGATAGGGACCGCTGCGCGGTCCTTTCGCAGTGGTTCGTCACACGACAAGCCAGCTCCTACAGCGGAATGGGCTGCGCCCCATTGAATGGGCAGCCTCTCCCCAATGGGGTAAACTGCCGCGTCTTCAAACCTATAACGACTCGCCTGATGCCCACGACGTTTCAAGAGATCCCCCGCGAACGCCCGGTCACGCCGCTGCTCGACCGTGCCGATACGCCAGCCGGCCTGCGTCGTCTGGCCGAAGCCGACCTGGAGAACCTGGCTGACGAACTGCGTCAGGAACTGCTCTATACCGTCGGGCAGACCGGCGGGCACTTCGGTGCCGGCCTGGGCGTCATCGAGCTGACGGTCGCCCTGCACTACGTCTTCGACACCCCGGACGACCGCCTGGTGTGGGACGTCGGGCACCAGGCCTATCCGCACAAGATCCTCACCGGTCGCCGCCAGCGCATGAACACCCTGCGCCAGAAGGACGGCGTCGCCGCCTTCCCGCGGCGCAGCGAGAGCGAGTACGACACCTTCGGCGTCGGTCATTCCAGTACCTCGATCAGCGCCGCGCTGGGCATGGCCATCGCCGCCCGCCTGCGCAACGAGTCGCGCAAGTCCATCGCGGTGATCGGCGACGGCGCCCTGACCGCGGGCATGGCCTTCGAGGCGTTGAACCACGCCCAGGAAGTCAACGCCGACATGCTGGTGATCCTCAACGACAACGACATGTCGATCTCGCGCAACGTCGGTGGCCTGTCCAACTACCTGGCCAAGATCCTCTCCAGCCGCACCTACGCGAGCATGCGCGAAGGCAGCAAGAAGGTCCTCTCGCGCCTGCCCGGCGCCTGGGAAATCGCCCGCCGCACCGAAGAGTACGCCAAGGGCATGCTGGTCCCCGGCACCCTGTTCGAGGAACTGGGCTGGAACTACATCGGCCCCATCGACGGCCACGACCTGCCGACCCTGATCGCCACCCTGCGCAACATGCGCGACCTCAAGGGCCCGCAGTTCCTGCATGTGGTGACCAAGAAGGGCAAGGGCTTCGCCCCGGCCGAGGTCGACCCGATCGGCTACCACGCGATCACCAAGCTGGAGCCGGTGGACAAGCCTGCCGCCGCGCCGAAGAAGGCCGGCGGACCGAAGTATTCCGCGGTGTTCGGCCAGTGGCTGTGCGACATGGCCGCCGCCGACGAACGCCTGGTCGGCATCACTCCGGCGATGAAGGAAGGCTCCGACCTGGTGGCGTTCAGCGAGCGTTATCCACAGCGCTACTTCGACGTCGCGATTGCCGAACAGCACGCCGTGACCCTGGCCGCCGGCATGGCCTGCGAGGGTTCCAAGCCGGTGGTGGCGATCTACTCGACCTTCCTCCAGCGTGCCTACGACCAGTTGATCCATGACGTCGCGGTGCAGAACCTCGACGTGCTGTTCGCCATCGACCGTGCCGGCCTGGTGGGCGAAGACGGCCCGACCCATGCCGGCAGCTTCGACCTCTCCTACCTGCGCTGCATCCCCGGCATGCTGGTGATGACCCCGAGCGACGAGAACGAACTGCGCCGCATGCTCAGCACCGGTCATCTGTACGACGGTCCGGCGGCGGTGCGCTACCCGCGCGGCAGTGGTCCGAACGCGACCATCGAGAACACCCTGGAACCGCTGGAAATCGGCAAGGGCGTGATCCGCCGCCAGGGCAGCAAGGTCGCCCTGCTGGTGTTCGGCGTACAGCTGGCCGAGGCCCTGAAGGTCGCGGAAAAGCTCGACGCCACCGTGGTCGACATGCGCTTCGTCAAACCCCTGGACGAAGCCCTGGTGCTGGAACTGGCCGGCAGCCACGAACTGCTGGTGACCATCGAAGAGAACGCCATCATGGGTGGCGCCGGTGCGGCGGTCAGCGAGTTCCTCGCCCGCGAAGCGCTGATCAAGCCCGTGCTGCACCTGGGTCTGCCGGACGTCTACGTCGAGCATGCCAAGCCGGCGCAGATGCTCGCCGAGTGCGGACTGGATGCCGCCGGGATCGAGGATTCGGTTCGCCAGCGCATGAATCTGCTGGGCCTGTAACGACCGGCTTGCGCGGTCTTTGTAGGAGCTGGCTTGTCGTGTGACGAACCACTGCGAAGGACCGCAGTAGCGGTCCCAGAACTCACTGCTATCTGGGACCGCTTCGCGGTCCTTCGCAGGCAAGCCAGCTCCTACAGAGCAAGCCACGCTCCCACAACAATCAGACTCTTCAATTTCATGAATCTCCCCCGCCTTGCCCCGCTCCTGCTCTGCCTCCCCACCCCGCTCCTCGCCGCCCCCCCTGGACCGCGACGCCGCCCTTAAGCTCCCCGACGTGGTGATCAGCGCCAACCGCCAGGTCGAGGATCGCAACCAGTCCAGTGCCGCCAGCACGGTCTTCACCCGCGACGACATCGAGCGCCTGCAGCCGGACAACATCACCGACCTGCTGACCCGCGTCCCCGGCGTGCAGGTCGCGCGCACCGGCGGTCGCGGCAGCCTGCCGGGGATCTTCGTGCGCGGCACCAAGGCCGCGCAGACCCTGGTGCTGGTCGACGGCCAGCGCATCGCCAACACCTCGTCCGGCGACAGCGCCCTGCAGTACCTGGATGTCCAGCAGATCGAGCGGGTGGAAGTGCTGCGCGGCTCGCGCTCGGCGATCTACGGCAGCGATGCCATGGGCGGGGTGATCCAGATCTTCACCCGGCGCGGCGCGGAACAAGGCCTGCAAGGCCGCATGCGGTTCGCCGCGGGAAGCCGGCAGACCTTCCAGCGCAGCCTCGGCCTGTCCGGCGGTGACGGCCGCACCCGCTTCAGCCTGGGCGCCAGCCTGGACGAAAGCGCGGGCATCGATGACACCCGCCAGTCCTTCTCCAGCGACAGGGACCATGACGCCTATCGCAACCGGTCGCTGAGCCTGAACCTGGCGCACGCGTTGAACGACGACGTGGAGGTCGGCGCGAGCGTGCTGGATAACCGCGGTCGGCGGGAGTTCGACAGCCCCTACGGGCTCTACATCATTGACACCGGTGAGACCCGCCCGCAGGCGCCCTACACCGATTTCACCGTCAGCAGCGTCAACACCTGGCTCGCCGCGCAGGTGAACGAGCGCTGGCATACCCGCCTGGAACTGGGCCACAGCGAAAACCGCGACCGCAGCCGCGACAAGCTCAATGCGGTCAACGACGTGTACAACACCTACCGCGATTCGCTGACCTGGCAGAACGACCTGACGCTGAACGACCAGCACAGCCTGCTGCTCGGCGGCGACGCCTGGGTCGACCGCCTGCACGCCAGCACCGATTTCACCGAGGACAGCCGCTGGAACCGCGCGGTCTTCGTCCAGCACCGCTTCCAGGGCGAGCATTTCTCCACCGAACTGGGCCTGCGCCGCGACCGCAACCAGCAGTTCGGCGGGCAGAACACCTGGAGCGGCAGCCTGACCCTGCCGCTGAACGTGGACAACGACCTGCTGCTGTCCTACAGCGAGGGCTTTCGCGCACCGACCTTCAACGACCTGTACTACCCCTTCGCCGCCAACCCGAATCTCAAGCCCGAGCATTCGAAGAGTTATGAAGTGCAATGGCGCAGCCAGTTGAGCGAAGACAGCCGCCTGGAAACCTCGCTGTACCGCACCGACCTGCGCGACGCCATCGTGTTCCGCGATACCGCGCCGTACAACGTCAGCAAGGCGCGCATCATCGGTTTCGAGACGACCCTGAAGCAGCAGTGGTTCGGCTGGCAGAGCCAGTTGGGCCTCGCCCTGCTGGACCCGCGCGACCGGGAAAACGGCCATACCCTGGAGCGTCGCGCGCGTCGCACCCTGAGCCTTGACCTGGACCGTCAGTTCGATCGCCTGGGTCTCGGCGCGTCCTGGCAGGCCGTGAGCGGCAGCTATGCCGACGCGGCCAACCAGCGCAGCCTCGGCGGCTATGGTCTGCTCGGGGCCCGCGCCAGCTGGACGCTGACCCCGGAGCTGCGCCTGGACCTGAAGGTCGAGAACCTGCTGGACAAGGACTATGCCCGCAGCCAGTACAACTTCGACGGCAGCTACTACGGCTACCGCGAGGAAGGCCGCGGCTGGATGCTCGCGATCAACTGGACGCCGGAGCTCTAGCCAGCACCTCGCACAGCCTGGCGGTGGCCTCGATCATCTGCCCGCTGGGGCGCTCCAGGCCCTTGTCCGGCACCACCAGCAACTGGCCGTCGCGCACCGCGCTGACCTGCGGCCAGTTCGCCCAGCTCTTCAACTGCGCCGGGTCGCCAGCCACGATCACCTGCGGATCGCGCAGCAACACGCTCTCGATGCTGACCTGCGGCGCGGGCAGCTTGAGGTCGTCGAACAGGTTGCGCGCACCGCAGACCTTCAGGGCATCGCTGATGATCTGCCCGCCACCGATGGTGTACAGCGGCTTGTCCCACACCTGGTAGAACACCCGCCGCGGCTGCTCTCGGCGATAACGCTGGCGCAGCGCGTCGAGCCGCGCCCGCAGTTCGGCGGCGCGCTGCCGCCCGGCTTCGGCGCGACCAAGGTGTTCAGCAATGCTGGCAATCTGCTCGACCAGGCTGTCGAGGTCATGGGCTTCGGCGCTGTACAGCGGGATGCCAAGGCGCTCCAGCTGTGCGCGCTGGGCCGGCGGCACGCTGGCCGGCCAGAGCAGGATCAGGTCGGGCTTGAGGCTGAGCAGGCGTTCCAGATCGAGCTGGCCGTAGCGCCCCACTGAAGGCACCTGCGCCAGCACCGCCGGGCGCTCCCCGGCATCGAGTACGCCCACCAGCAAATCGGCGGCCTGCAGTTCGATCACGATTTCTGTCAGGGACGGCGCCAGGCTGACCACCCGCGGCGCCGCCGCCAGCGAGCCGGCGCACGCCAGCAGCACCAGCAGGAGAAAGCCGCGCATCAGGCCAGCTGACGCGGGATACGGTAGAGGTAGAGGATCACCACGCTGGAGATCGCCAGGAGAACCCGCGGCACCGCCTCCAGACCGACGAACACCGACAGTGCGGCGACCCAGGCCGGCAGGCAGGCGAACAGCATGCCCAGGCGGCGCGTCCGCGCCAGTTCGATCCAGGCCGCCGGTTCGGCGTCGCTGTCCAGGGCCTTGCCGGTGGCGATCAGCGCATGCTTGTAGGCACCGAAGCGCGGCAGGGTAAGAAACATCGAGGCCACGCCACCGATGAACATCGGCATGGCCAGGATCGGAATGATCGGCTCAGCGCCGCCGAAGACCCAGGCGAATACCAGCAGCGGTACCAGCGCCACCGCCAGGTACTGCCACCAGGCGAGGGTCAGGCGGGCGCGAACCTGGCCGCGGGTCACGCCCGACCAACCTCGCCCTGGTGCTCATTGCCCATCATGTGGCCGAGCTTGCCGGCCTTGGTCGCCAGGTAGTGCTTGTTGTGCGGGTTGTGTCCGGTGTGCAGCGGCACGCGCTCGGCGACGACGATGCCCATGTCGGTCAGCGCCTTGACCTTGCGCGGGTTGTTGGTCATCAGGCGCAGCGCGCTGACGCCCAGGTGCTCCAGCATCGGCCGGCACATGGCGTAGTCACGCTGATCGGCGGCGAAGCCCAGACGCTCGTTGGCCTCGACGGTATCGGCACCGCCGTCCTGCAACTCGTATGCGCGGATCTTGTTCAGCAGACCGATGCCACGGCCTTCCTGGCGCAGATAGAGAAGAACGCCACGCCCTTCCCGGGCGATGGCTTGCAGGGCTGCCTCGAGCTGCGAACCGCAATCGCAGCGCTGGCTGAACAGGGCGTCGCCCGTCAGGCACTCGGAATGCAGGCGACCGAGCACCGGCTGGCCATCATCGACAGCGCCGAGGCTGAGCACGACGTGCTCGCGGCCCGTGGCTTCATCGAGAAAACCGTGCATGGTGAAAGTCGCGAAAGGAGTAGGCAGCTTGGAAGCAGCAACGAAAACGACGGGCACCTTGTGCTCCTGATATGCATGAAAATTGACGTGGGCCGATTGTAACAGCAGCTTGGCGTGGCTGCTTATGCTGAATTTGCGGGGAAAAATATCGAAAAGTTCGATCTTGAGCAGGTTATCTGCCCGACTGATCGAACGGGTAAGGCTGCTTCCATTGCTGGAAAATCGGCTTCAGCGCGTCACTGCGCACCAACTCGTCCATGCGCCTGTCGAACAGATCGCGCAACGCCTTGCCCTGCGGCGTATTGCCGAATGCCAGATACAAAGGCAGTTCCGCCACATGGATACTGCGGAATTTCTCCGGATGCTCGGCCTGGGCAAGGACGTCATTCACTTCGGTCAGGGCATCGATGTAGAAGTCGACCCGCTCGCGCTCGAGCATCGGCAGGATGCCATCGCGGCGCTGCACCTCGCGGTAGTAACCGACATTCGGCAGGTAGCGCTGGTAGTCGTAGCCGCGCACCCAGGACAGACGGAACTGGCCGATGTTGTCCGGGGTCGGCAGCGGCTTGCTGACCAGGCCCAGGGCGTAGATATGGTCCGAATCGAAGTTCCAGCGCGGGTAGAGGTTGTCGGCGCTCTCTTCGTGATAGGAGCCGACCCAGGCATCCGCCTCACCGCGTTTCACCAGGCCGATGGCCCGGGTGTAGGGCGCGCTGAGCACGCGGACCTTGACCCCGGCCGGCTCGAAAACCTGACGCAGGACGTCCCAGGCCAGGCCCGTGCCGTCGGCATTGGTGTAGTCCTGCCAGTTTTCACTGGCCAGGCGGACCTCCGACGGCAGATCCTCGGCCCGAGCGATTCCCAGCATCCCAGCCAGCATGGCTACCAGCAGCAGCCACTGTCGCCACTTGCGCATGACGCGACTCCCTTTAGATCAGACTCCATACCAGCACTTGCATGGCCAGCCAGGCGAACACGCCGGCCAGCACGTCGTCGAGCATGATGCCCACCCCGCCATGCACATGCCGGTCGACCCAGCGGATCGGCCACGGCTTGAGAATGTCGAAGAAACGGAACATCAGGAACCCGGCGAGCAACCATAGCCAGCCCTCCGGCACTAGCCAGAGGGTAATCCACATGCCGACCATTTCGTCCCAGACGATACCTTCGTGGTCATGCACACCGAGGTCGTCGGCGACCTTGCCGCACAGCCAGAAGCCGAACAGCATGGTCAGCCCGAGCATCAGCCAGTAGCCCCAGTCGGGCAGCATCTGCCACAGTGGCACGAACGGCAGCGCCACTAGCGAGCCCCAGGTACCGGGGGCCTTGGGCAAGGTGCCGGAACCGAAGCCGAAGGCAAGGAAATGCCAGGGGTTGCGCCAGACCGAGGGCGGAACGTTTTCCGCTGGCACCTGATTGGGGTGGTCGGTCACGGTGTCTCCCTGAAATGTTGATAGCCGCGTACGGCGGGGGTGATGTCACGGCCCGCGGCGTCATGCAGGCTGACGCCGCTCCCCGCCTCGACCCGGCCGACCACATGCAGCGGCCAGCCGGCCGCCAGCAGGGCATCCAGCTCGGCGGGTGGCAGGGTGAAGGCGATGACGTAGTCGTCTCCGCCCGCCAGTGCCGCCTGGCGCGCCGCGTCGAGGCCGAGGAAACCCGTCAGCGCCGCGCTCAGCGGCAGGCGTTCCAGTTCCACGCGCAGGGCGACACGGGACGCCTTGGCGATATGCCCGCAATCGGCCAGCAGACCATCGGAAATGTCCAGCGCCGCCGTGGCCTTGCCGCGCAGGGCCTGGCCCAGGGCGATCTGTGGCGACGGCGACCAGTAATGGGACAACAACGGCTCGGCCAGAGTTGCATCGGCTTGCCGCTCGCCCAGGACCAGCGGCAAGGCGCCAGCGGCGTTGCCCAGCTCGCCACCGACGCAGAGCAGATCACCAGCCCGCGCGCCGCCACGGGTCAGCGCCTGCCCGACCGGCACGCGACCGAACACGGTCATGGTCAGGCTCAGCGGGCCGCGGGTGGTGTCGCCGCCGATCAGGGTCAGGCCACATTGAGTGGCCATCCGGCTCAGGCCGCGGGCATAGTCGCGCAGCCAGTCCGGATCGGTGTCGGCGAGGGTCAGGGCAAGGGTGAAGGCAAGGGGCGTGGCGCCCATGGCAGCCAGATCACTGGCCGCGACCGCCAGCGAGCGCTGGCCGAGCAGGAAAGGATCGCTGACGGCGGGGAAATGCACCCCGGCCACCAACGTATCGGTGGAGATCGCCAGCTGTTCGCCGGGAGCCGGCGCCAGCAACGCGCAATCGTCACCGATGCCGAGGGCGATGCCTTCGCCGCCTTGCGCACAGGGCGCGGCGGCGAAGAACTGGCGGATCAGCTCGAACTCACCCATGGACAGACAGCGCCGCGATCAGCGCTTGTACGCCTTCACTTCGGCTTCGCGAAGCACGGGTGCGAGCTTGTCGAGAACGCCGTTGACGAACTTGTGGCCATCGGTGGAACCGAAGACCTTGGCCAGCTCGATGCCCTCGTTGATCACCACGCGGTACGGCACGTCCTGGCGCATCAGCAGTTCCCAGCCGGACAGGCGCAGGACGGACAGCTCGACCGGGTCGAGCTCTTCCAGGGCCATGTCCAGGCAAGGCTTGAGGGCGTTGTCGATTTCGTTCTTCTTCGCCGGGACCCCGTGGAGGATCTCGCGGAAGTAGGCGCCATCGACATCGCTGAAATCGTTGTCGACCCGGAACTGCGCTTCAATCTCGTTCAGCGAATGCTGAGCCATGTGCCATTGATACAGGGCCTGGGTCGCGAGCTTGCGGGCTTCACGGCGCTTGGCGCTCTTCGATGGCTTGCCCGCATCGGCGGGTTTCGGATCGCGCGGGTTGAAACGATCGCTTTCGTCGCTAATCACTTGGCCTCCAACTGCGCCAGCAGACTGACCATTTCCAGAGCGGACAGGGCGGCTTCGGCGCCTTTGTTGCCGGCCTTGGTGCCGGAACGCTCGATGGCCTGTTCGATCGAGTCGACGGTCAGGACACCGAACGCGACAGGAATGCCGAACTCCATGGACACCTGGGCCAGGCCCTTGGTGCACTCGCCCGCAACGTATTCGAAGTGCGGAGTACCGCCACGAATCACCGCGCCCAGGGCGATGATCGCGGAGTATTCACCCTGTTGGGCGACCTTCTGCGTGACCAGCGGGATTTCGAACGCGCCAGGCGCACGGATGATGGTGATGTCGCTTTCGCTCACGCCATGACGAACCAGGGCGTCAACGGCACCGCTCACCAGGCTTTCGACGACGAAGCTGTTGAAGCGGCCAACCACCAAAGCATAGCGACCTTTGGGGGCAATGAAGGTACCTTCGATGGTCTTCAGGGACATTGCGGGATTCTCATCTTAAAGAGCCAGGCCGCAAGAACGCGGCCTGTGGGAGTTTTGGTCACGAATGGACGGTGGTCAAACACCGTCGGGTCATTCGGAGGGCACGTATTCTACAACTTCTAGATCGAATCCGGATATCGCGTTGAACTTCATCGGCGAACTCATCAGGCGCATCTTGCGCACGCCGAGGTCACGCAGGATCTGCGAACCGGCACCAACGGTGCTGTAGGTGGTCGGCGCCTTGGTCGGCGCATCGCCCGCGCTTTCGCGGATGTGCGCCAGGAGCACGTCGCCGTCCAGCGGGTGACCGAGCAGCAGGACCACGCCGCTGCCGGCGTCGGCCACGGCGCTCATGGCCGCGCGCAGGCTCCAGCGGCCCGGTTGCTTGACCATCAGCAGGTCGCGCAGCGGGTCCATGTTGTGCACGCGGACCAGGGTCGGCTCGTCGGCGCAGATCTTGCCGAGGGTCAGGGCCATGTGCACGTCGCCTTCCACGGAGTCGCGGTAGGTGACCAGGTTGAAGTGCCCCAGCTCGCTGTCCAGCGGCTGCTCGGCGATGCGCTGGATGGTGCGCTCGTGGATCATGCGGTAGTGGATCAGGTCGGCGATGGTGCCGATCTTGATGCCGTGCTCGGCGGCGAACACTTCCAGTTCCGCACGACGCGACATGGTGCCGTCGTCGTTCATCACCTCGCAGATGACCCCGCTCGGCTCGAAACCGGCCATGCGCGCCAGGTCGCAGGCGGCCTCGGTGTGGCCGGCGCGAGCCAGGGTGCCACCCGGCTGGGCCATCAGCGGGAAGATGTGACCCGGGCTGACGATATCCTCGGCCTTGGCGTCCTTGGCCGCGGCGGCCTGCACGGTACGCGCGCGGTCGGCGGCGGAGATGCCGGTGGTGACACCCTCGGCGGCCTCGATCGACACGGTGAACTTGGTGCCGAAGCCGGAACCGTTGCGCGGTGCCATCAGCGGCAGCTTCAGGGTTTCGCAGCGCTCGCGGGTCATCGGCATGCAGATCAGGCCACGGGCGTGCTTGGCCATGAAGTTGATGTGCTCGGCCTGGCAGCACTCGGCCGCCATGATGATGTCGCCTTCGTTCTCGCGGTCTTCGTCATCCATCAGGATGACCATTTTGCCCTGACGGATGTCTTCGACCAGTTCTTCGATGGTGTTGAGCGCCACGCGGCACCCCCTTCTCAATTCAGGATTTCAGGTAGCCGTTGGCGGCCAGGAAGCTTTCGGTGATACCGCTGCCTTTGCTCGGCTCGGCGGCTTTGTCGCCCAGGAGCAGGCGCTCCAGATAACGGGCCAGCAGGTCGACCTCGAGGTTGACCCGGCGGCCGGGGCGGTAGTCGGCCATGATGGTCTCGGCCAGGGTATGCGGGACGATGGTCAGCTCGAACTCGGCGCCATCGACGTCATTGACCGTCAGGCTGGTGCCGTCGACGGTGATCGAGCCCTTGTGGGCGATGTACTTCGCCAGCTCCTTCGGCGCGCGCACGCGGAACTGGATGGCGCGGGCGTTATCGGCACGGGAGACGATCTCGCCGACCCCGTCGACGTGACCGCTGACCAGGTGACCGCCCAGGCGGGTGGTCGGGGTCAGGGCTTTTTCCAGGTTGACCCGGCTGCCGCTCTTCAGGTCGGAGAAGGCGGTGCAGTCCAGGGTCTCCCGGCTGACGTCGGCCCAGAAGCCATCGCCCGGCAACTCCACGGCGGTCAGGCAGACGCCGTTGACCGCGATGCTGTCGCCCAGTTTGACGTCGCCCAGATCGAGCTTGCCGGTTTCGACATGCACACGAACGTCACCGCCTTTCGGGGTGATGCTGCGGATGCTGCCGATGGATTCGATGATGCCGGTGAACATGGGGTCCTCCTCGAGAACAGGCTGCGCCAGGCGCAAGCCGCGAATTATACGCCCGGAGCGGGCGCGGGGATTGCGGTGACTCGCCAGTCATCGCCAATCGCGCGCATTTCGGTGATTTTCAGTGCCGGCGCCTCGCTCATCCGCTCCAGCGGCCAGTCCAGCAGCGGACGCGCACTCGAGCCGAGGAACTTGCCGGCGATGAACAACTGGTATTCGTCCACCAGGCCGAGCTGGGCGAAGGCGCCGGCAAGACCGGGGCCGGCTTCCACCAGCACTTCGCTGATGTCGCGGCGAGCCAGTTCGAGCAGCAGCTCGCGCAGATCGACCCGGCCATCCTCGCCGGCGATGCGCAGCAACTGGTGGCCGGCGGCGGCGTAGCGTGGATCGTCTTCGACGGCGGTGACCACCAGGGCCGGGCCGGCCTGGAAGAACGCGGCCTGCAGCGGCAGGCGCAGACGCCCGTCGATCAAGACTCGCAGTGGCGGCCGCGCCAGGGCCAGGGCCGTGGTCTCGGCGTCCAGACCCAGTTCCTCGCCGCGCACGGTCATCCGCGCGTTGTCGGCCAGCACGCTGCTGGCGCTGCTCAGCACCACGCTGGAACGGGCGCGCAGGCGCTGCACCGCGGAGCGCGCCGCCGCACCGGTGATCCACTGGCTTTCGCCGCTGGCCATGGCGGTGCGCCCGTCCAGGCTCATCGCCAGCTTGACCCGGACGAACGGCAGGCCGTGTTCCATGCGCTTGAGGAATCCGGGGTTGAGTGCCCGGGCTTCGCTTTCGAGCACACCACTGGCGACTTCGATACCGGCCTCGGCCAGACGCTTGAGGCCATTGCCGGCGACCTGGGGATTGGGGTCGCGCATGGCCGCGACCACCCGGCTCACCCCGGCCTTGACCAGCGCGTCGGCGCAGGGCGGCGTGCGCCCATGGTGGCTGCAGGGTTCCAGGGTGACGTAGGCGCAGGCACCGCGCGCCAGCTCGCCGGCCTCGCGCAAAGCATGGACCTCGGCATGCGGCTCGCCGGCACGCACGTGCCAGCCCTCGCCGACGATGCGCCCGTCACGCACGATGACGCAGCCGACCCGCGGGTTCGGGTGCGTGGAATACAGGCCCTTGCGCGCCAGTTCCAGGGCACGGGCCATGTAGTGGGCATCGAGTACGGCGCGTTCTGTGGACATGTTCACTCTTTGGCAGGCTCGCGGGCCAGGCGGTCGATCTCTTCGCGGAACTCGTCGAGGTCCTGGAAACGCCGGTACACCGAGGCGAAACGGATATAGGCGACTTCGTCGAGCTTGCGCAGCTCGGCCATGACCAGCTCACCCACGACCAGCGACTTGACCTCGCGCTCGCCCTTGGCCCGCAGCTTGTGCTTGATATGCGACAGCGCCGCTTCCAGGCGCTCGACGCTGACCGGGCGTTTCTCCAGGGCGCGCTGCATGCCGGCGCGCAGTTTGTCCTCGTCGAAGGGCTGGCGGGTGCCGTCCTGCTTGATCAGGCGCGGGAGGACCAGCTCGGCGGTCTCGAAGGTGGTGAAGCGCTCGCCGCAGGCCACGCATTCGCGGCGACGGCGCACTTGCTCACCCTCGGCGACCAGGCGCGAGTCGATGACTTTGGTGTCGTTGGCACCGCAGAAGGGACAGTGCATGGTGGCAGGCAACAAAAAAAGGGAGGGCCATGGTAGCGCATCCGACTGGCAAGACAAGCCAAAGGGGTTACCATCCAGTGAGGAAATACGCCCCCCAAGGAAATTCACCATGTCGTTTCGAGCGCTCGCCGTGCTCGGTTTCGCTGGCCTGCTGACAGCCTGCAGCAGCGAAGCCCCCAAACCCGTACCACCGCCGGCACCGGCGAAAACCGTGGCCAAGCATGTTCACGTACCGACTCCGCTGCCCGCCCATCAGCGCGAACTGAGCGGCAGCTTCACCAATATCCCCCGTGGCGCCGAGGTGGAGGTTGCCCTGCTGGTGATCGACGAACGCGGCCGCCCGCAACGTCTGCTGGCCAGCGACACCTTCGATGGCACCGGCCAGCCGCTGGCGTTCCAGCTGCGCTTCAATCCGCAAGTCTTCCCGGCCGGCGCCCGCGTCGAACTGCGCGCCCGCGCCAGCCAGTCCGGGCAACTGATCCTGCACCTCAGGCCACTCAGCGTGACCCGCGCCGACACCCAGGCCTTCGGCCCGCTGCAACTGGACAAGGCACCGTAATGGCACCGCTTCACCTGCAAGCAGCCCTGAGCGAGCTGCTGGGCGATGCCCGCCTAGTGGCCAGCGAACTGCCCGAGTGCGCGCTGAAGCTCTGGCTGATCGACGCCGACAACATGGACCGCGCCTTCAGCCCCGAGGAAACCCGGCGCATTCTCGACGAGCCGCCCTACTGGAGTTTCTGCTGGGCCAGCGGCCTGGCCATGGCCCGCTACCTGGCCGAACGCCCGGAATGGGTGGCCGGCAAACGCGTACTGGATTTCGGCGCAGGCTCCGGCATCGCCGGGATTGCCGCGGCGAAGGCCGGGGCCCTGGAAGTCGTGGCCTGCGACCTCGACCCGCTGGCTCTGCAGGCCAGCCGGGCCAATGCGGCGCTCAATGGCGTGGAGCTGAACTACTCCAGCGATTTCTTCGCCGAGGACGACCGCTTCGACCTGATCCTGGTGGCCGACGTGCTCTACGACCGCGCCAACCTGCCATTGCTGGACGAATTCCTCAGCCGCGGCCAGCAGGCGCTGGTGGCCGATTCACGGGTTCGCGATTTCCGCCATCCGCTGTACCGCCAGCTCGACACCCTGCACGCCCTGACCCTGCCGGACCTCGCCGAACCCCACGAGTTTCGCCAGGTGAGCCTGTACCATGCCAGTCGCGGCGCCGTATAGTGGCGCCATTCATGCGTTCGCGAGAGTCGAGATGAGTCAGGACACCCCGTACATATTCGATACCACCGTCGCCAACTTCGACCAGGTGGTGATCGCCAACTCGCACCACAAACCGGTGCTGGTGGACTTCTGGGCCGACTGGTGCGCGCCGTGCAAGGCGCTGATGCCGATGCTGGCGAAGATCACCGAGGAGTATCAGGGCGAGCTGCTGCTGGCCAAGGTCAACTGCGACATCGAGCAGGACATCGTCGCCCGCTTCGGCATCCGCAGCCTGCCCACCGTGGTTCTGTTCAAGGATGGCCAGCCGGTCGACGGCTTCGCCGGCGCACAGCCGGAATCGGCGATCCGCGCCATGCTCGAACCCCATGTGCAGCAGCCGGCACCGGCCGCCGCCGATCCGCTGGAACTGGCCCAGGCGCTGTTCAACGACGGCCGCTACAGCGAGGCGGAAGCCACCCTCAAGGCGCTGCTGGCGGAAGACAACAGCAATGCCGGCGCGCTGATCCTCTATGCCCGCTGCCTGGCCGAGCGGGGTGAACTGGGCGAAGCGCAGACCGTACTCGACGCGGTGAAGAGCGACGAGCACAAGGCCGCGCTGGCGGGCGCCAAGGCGCAGCTGACCTTCCTCGCCCAGGCGAAGGCACTGCCCGAAGTGGCCGAGCTGAAATCCCGTCTGGCGCAGAATGCCGAGGATGATGAAGCGGCCTATCAACTGACCATCCAGCAACTGTCGCGTCAGCAATACGAGGCGGCGCTGGAAGGCCTGCTGAAGCTGTTCAAGCGCAATCGCGGCTATGAAGGCGGACTGCCGCACAAGACCCTGCTGCAGGTGTTCGAATTGCTGGGCAACGATCATCCGCTGGTGGGCACCTATCGCCGCAAGTTGTTCGCTGCCCTTTATTGATCTGGACGTACACCTTGTAGGAGCTGGCTTGCCTGCGAAGGACCGCGAAGCGGTCCTTCGCAGGCAAGCCAGCTCCTACGGGAATCACCCTATCCAGTGATACACCGGCGCATCCACCCCGCTTTCCACCTTCACCTCGCTGCTGTGCCGCAATCGCACCAACAGCCGCTTGCCCGCCGCGGTACTCCCGGCCAGCCCTTCCAGCAACTCCAGCAACGCCGGCCCGTCCATTTCCCCGGCCTTGCGCAGCAGTTCCTTCGCCGCCAGCCACAAGGTATCGTCCGGCCGCGCCTGTGCCACCGGTGCACTGGCACTGACCGGCGCCGCCACGGGCTCAGCCGTCCTTCCGGCCAGGCTGGCCCATTCCGCCGGATCCAGCTCGATGGTCAGATCCACCGGCCACTCGCCGATATGTCCTCGAATTCGCACGTTTGCACTCTCCCTCGATCAAGACGGCCATGCTCCCACGCGCGTCCTCGCTCGCCAAGGCACCCCTTCCACGGGCCACTTAATTTGTTATAACATTTCAAAACCTTTCCAAGTCCGCTTCGGAGTTCCGCCCATGCGTCGCCTGCTGCTTGCCTTGCCCTTCGCGCTGCTGCCCCTGGCCCTCACCGCCCACGCGCATTCCGATCACGACCACGAACATGACCACGCTCACGGCAGCCTCGGTGCCCATGAGCACGGCGTCGCCCATCTGAATGCTGTCCTCGACGGCAACACCCTGGAACTGGAACTGGAAAGCCCGGCGATGAACCTGGTGGGCTTCGAGCATGTCGCCCAGAGCGATGCCGACAAGGCCAAGGTCGCTGCCGTGCGCGCGCAACTGGAGCAACCGCTGAAACTGTTCGGCCTGAGCGCCGCCGCCGGCTGCAAGGAAAGCGACCAGGAACTGGAAAGCCCGCTGTTCGGCGATGCCCCGGCCAAGGATGACGACGGCGACGGCGACGAACACGGCCACAGCGACATCCACGCCCACTACCGTTTCGAGTGCGCCAAGCCGGAGCAGTTGGCGAGCCTGGACCTGGCCCCGTTGTTCAAAACCTACCCCTCGACCCAGAAAATCCAGCTACAACTGATCGGGCCGAATGGTCAGAAAGGCGTCGAAGCCACGCCGAACAACACGCGGATCACTTTCTAAGTCACCTTCTTGCAGTGAAGCGCCCGGGGTAACCCGGGCGTCGACATATGAGCCAGGCACTGATTGAACTGACCGACCTGGGCTTCGCCTGGCCAGGTCACCCGCCCCTGCTGGACATCCCCACGCTGCGCCTCGAAGCCGGCGAATCGCTGTTTCTCAAAGGCCCCAGCGGCAGCGGCAAGACCACCCTGCTGGGCCTGCTCGGCGGCGTGCAGAAAGCCGACCGCGGCAGCATCCGCCTGCTCGGCCAGGACCTCGGCGAACTGAGCCAGAGCGCTCGCGACCGTTTCCGCGTCGACCACACCGGCTACATCTTCCAGCAGTTCAACCTGCTGCCGTTTCTCTCGGTGATCGAGAACGTCGAGCTGCCCTGCCGGTTTTCCAGGGCCCGTGCGCAACGGGCGATCCAGCGTCACGGCAGCGTCGCCGAAGCAGCCACGCAGTTGCTCGCGCACCTCGGCCTGAAGGCCCCGGACCTGCTCGCGCGTCGCGCCGACAGCCTGTCCATCGGCCAGCAGCAACGGGTCGCCGCGGCCCGCGCGCTGATCGGCCAGCCCGAGCTGGTGATCGCCGACGAACCGACCTCGGCCCTCGATGCCGATACCCGCGAAGCCTTCATCCGCCTGCTGTTCGCCGAATGCCGCGAGGCCGGCTCGAGCCTGCTGTTCGTCAGCCATGACCAGAGCCTGGCACCGTTGTTCGACCGCCAGCTGTCCCTCGCCGAACTCAACCGCGCGGCCCGTCCCGCCAGCGACACGGAGGCCTGATGTACCTGCTCCGCCTTGCCCTGGCCAGCCTGGCCAACCGCCGTTTCACGGCCTTTCTCACCGCCTTCGCCATCGCCCTGTCGGTGTGCCTGCTGCTGGCCGTCGAGCGGGTGCGCACCGAGGCGCGGACCAGCTTCGCCAGCACCATCAGCGGCACCGACCTGATCGTCGGCGCACGCTCCGGCTCGGTGAACCTGCTGCTGTATTCGGTGTTCCGCATCGGCAACGCCACCAACAACATCCGCTGGGACAGCTTCGAGCACTACGCCAATGACCGCCGGGTGAAATGGGCGATCCCGATTTCCCTCGGCGACTCGCACCGCGGCTACCGGGTGATGGGCACCACCGAGGCATACTTCGCGCACTATCAGTACGGCCGCCGGCAGAACCTGGAACTGAGCCAGGGCCGCGCCTTCGCCACGGACCCGTTCGAAGTGGTGCTCGGCGCCGAAGTGGCCGAGGCCCTGCACTACAAGCTCGGCGACAAACTGGTGCTGGCCCACGGCGTCGCCGCCATCAGCCTGGTCAAGCATGACGACAAGCCCTTCACCGTGGTCGGCGTGCTTAAACGCACCGGCACCCCGGTGGACCGCACCCTGCACATCAGCCTCGGCGGCATGGAAGCCATCCACGTCGACTGGCACAACGGCGTGCCGGCCCGCGGCGACGGACGCATCAGCGCCGACCAGGCGCGCAACATGGACCTGACCCCGAGCGCCATCACCGCCTTCATGCTCGGCCTCAACAACAAGGTGGCGACCTTCGCCCTGCAACGGGAGATCAACGAATTCCGTGGCGAACCGCTGCTGGCGATCCTCCCCGGCGTGGCCCTGCAGGAACTCTGGAGCCTGATGGGCACGGCGGAGCAGGCGCTGTTCGTGGTGTCGCTGTTCGTGGTCCTGACCGGGCTGATCGGCATGCTCACGGCGATCCTCACCAGCCTCAACGAACGCCGGCGGGAAATGGCCATTCTGCGCTCGGTGGGCGCCCGGCCCTGGCATGTCGGCGGCCTGCTGGTGCTGGAGGCGTTCGCCCTGGCCGTGGCGGGGATCGGTGCCGGCCTCGGCCTGCTCTACGTGGGGATCGCCGCGGCCCAGGGTTACGTGCAGGCCAACTATGGGTTATACCTGCCGCTGGCCTTGCCGAGCAGCCACGAATGGACCCTGCTGGCGATCATCCTCGGCGCCGCGGTGCTGATGGGCAGCATCCCTGCCTGGCGGGCCTATCGACAGTCTCTGGCCGATGGCCTGTCCATTCATCTGTGAGTACCCGTGCAATGCGCCGTGCCCTGTCGTTGCTGTTGTTCATCGCCCTGCCCGCCCTGGCGGGCGAACCGCGAACCCTGGAATGGCCACAACTGATTCCGCCCGGCGCGCCGGTGATCGCGCCGCAACTGGCGCCGATCCACAACCTCTCGCAACTCTCGCAACTGGGTGACGCGCTGGCCGCCGAAGCGGCGCCGGCAGCCCACCAGCAGGTGCCTGACGCGCCGGTGGTGAAGGCGCTGGATGGCCAGCAGGTGAAGCTGCCGGGCTATATCGTGCCGCTGGAAGTGAGCGAAGAAGGACGCACCACGGAGTTTCTCCTGGTGCCCTACTACGGCGCCTGCATCCATGTGCCACCGCCACCGTCGAACCAGATCGTGCATGTGGTCAGCGAAATCGGCATCAAGGTCGAAGAGCTGTATCAACCGTACTGGATCGAAGGGCCGATGCGCGTCCAGGCGTCGTCCAGCGAGCTGGCCGAGGCCGGTTACCAGATGGAAGCCGAGAAGATCTACGCCTACGAACTACAATGAATGGCCGCGCCGGGGCGCCTTCGCTTTCATTGAGCTGAATCAAAATTCCCCCTTCGGCAGCTCCTTAACATTGGAACCATCGAATCCAAATGTCCCCTGGGAGCTTCCATGAACAAGTCCTTGCTCGGCGCCTCGCTGATCGCCCTCGCGCTCGCGGCCCCTGCCGCCCACGCCCACAAAGCCGGTGATTTCATCGTCCGCGCCGGCGCCGCCACCGTTGCTCCGAACGAGGACAGCGGCAATCTGAAGCTCGACGGCGCCAAGGTCAGCGGCACCAAAGCCACGGTGGACAGCGACACCCAGCTGGGCCTGGCCTTCGCCTATATGGTCACCGATCACGTCGGTATCGAATTGCTCGCCGCCACACCGTTCCAGCATCAAGTGAACGTCAAAGGTCTCGGCGCGGCGCTGGATGGCAAGCTGGCCGACATCAAGCATCTGCCACCGACCCTGTCGGTACAGTACTACCCGATGGACGCAGGCTCGAAGTTCCAGCCGTATGCCGGCATCGGCCTGAACTACACCCTGTTCTTCAATGAAGACCTGACCAGCGAGCGCAAATCGCAAGGTTTCAGCAACATGAAGATGAAGAACTCGGTGGGCCTGGCCGGCCAGTTGGGCATGGACTACATGGTCAGCGACAACCTGCTGGTCAACGCCTCGGTCTGGTACGTCGACATCAACACCGAAGCCAGCATCGACGGTCCGAGCGCCCTCGGCGTGGGCAAGACCAAGGTCGATGTGGATATCGATCCGTGGGTGTACATGGTGGGTATCGGGTACAAGTTCTAAAGAAAAAGGGCCGCATCAGCGGCCCTTTTTCATGGTGTCCCTGCCAGCGATCAGGCCCTCAGCGGCCCAGCAGGCGGGCCAGGCCCTCCGCCAGCGGCGTGGCCACCGGAAACGCAAACCGCGTCAGCAACCTGCTGTTGTCCGCCCGCGAATGACGGATATCACCACTGCGCGCCGGCCCGTAGCTGACCGCCGGCAGATCCCCCAGCACGCTTTTCAGCGCCGCCAGCAACTGGTTCAGCGAGGTTGCCTGATTCAGCCCGATGTTCACCGCCCCCTCTTCCACCTGCGGCATTTCCAGGGCCTGCAGCATCACCGACACCAGGTCGCCGACATAGAGAAAATCGCGGGTCTGCTCGCCATCGCCGAACACGGTGATCGGCGTGCCGCTCAGGGCACGCTCGCAGAAGATGCTGATCACCCCGGAATACGGCGAGGACGGATCCTGGCGTGGCCCGAAGATGTTGAAGAAGCGGAACACCACCGGCTCCAGGCCATGCTGGCGACGATAGAAGTCCAGGTACTGCTCGCTGGCCAGCTTGTCCACCGCATAGGGCGTCAGCGGCGCCTTGGTGACTTCTTCGCCGATCGACAGCCCTTCGCCGTTGTTGCCGTACACCGCGGCACTGGAGGCGAACAGCACGCGCTTGATGCCGGCCAGGCGCATGGCCTCGCAGACATTCAGGGTGCCGACGAAATTGCTCCGGTGCGTGCGTACCGGGTCATCCACCGAAGCCTGCACCGAGGCCACCGCGGCCAGGTGGACCACGGCGCGACACCCTTCGGCGGCCTTCGCCACCAGGGCGGCGTCGGCGACATCGCCTTCGATCAGTTGCAGCCTGGGGTTGTCCAGTTGCAGGTTGGCCCGCTTGCCGGTGGACAGGTCGTCCAGCACGCGCACGGCGTAGCCGTTTTCCAGCAGGGCGTCACACAGGTGGGAACCGATGAAGCCGGCGCCACCGGTGATGAGAATGGGGGCATCAGCCATGACGGTAGAATCGATCCAGTAGGGTCGGCAGGCCGGAGCGCCAGGCGCGCGGCTTGATGCCGAAGGTGTGGAGAATTTTCTTGCAGGCCAGCACCGCGTGCTGCGGCTCTTCGAAGGCGTCGGAGCGGGCGGCATGGGCCTGGGCCGTCGGTGCCTCGACTGCCAGCTGGCGCAGTTGCGCCGCCTCGCCGAGGATCGCCTGGCCCAGCGCCAGCGGTGTGGTCGCTTCGTTGCCGGCGTAATGGTAGGTGCCCCACAGCGGCGCGGCGCAGTCGAGCTGCTTGAGCACCGAGAGAATCACCCGCGCGGCGTCATCCACCGGGGTCGGATTGCCCCGGCGATCGTCCGCCAGCAGCAGTTCCTGGGCGACCTCGGCACGGGTCAGGAAACGCCCGAGGACACCGTCGATGCTGTCGTCCAGCACCCAGCCGAAGCGCAACAGCACATGTTGCGGGCAGGTCGCCCGCACGCTCTGCTCGATGCGCCACAGCGCCTGGCCACGCAGGCCCAGCGGCACCGGCTCGTCCTTCTCGCTGTAGGCGGTGGCCCGCGAACCGTCGAACACGCGGTAGCTGGAGGGCTGGACGAGGATGATGTTGTGGTGCTGGCACAGTTCGGCCAGACGCTCCACCGAGCGCTCCTGCGAAGCCAGGCGCTGTTCGCTGACCGACTCGGCCTGGAACCAGTCGAAGTAGTAGGCCAGGTTGACCAGGGCGTCCGGGCGGGTGTCGTCGAGCAGCTGGGTCAGGCTGGCGGCGTCCCAGCCCTGCTCCGGCGGACGCGGCGCGAGAAAGCCGATGTCCTCCTCCGCCCCGAGACGAATCAGCGCTTGCCCAAGGGCATTTCCACCACCCAACAGCATCAGGCGCATTCGCATACGTTCAGCAAGTCCGCTCAGGTTGATTGAAAGGGAAAGCGCATAGTTTGCGGCTTCCGCCAGGGGAAGTCCAACCCGCCCAACGACACGGCACGTTTAACCGGACCCGGCAATACCGGCACTTTCCCACACTGTGAATTAAGAATCAGCTTACACCGGCAAAAGAACCTGCCGACTTCGATAGTCGAAAAAACCACCTTCAATATGACACCTAGCGGTTCCCTGTTTACGCAGTCGGGAGCCCATCCGGGCAAGGACCGCCCAGGACCCGTCAGCTCACTAAGGAAGGTTTCCTCATGAAAGACTGCGAAGTCGCCACCCTGAAGTTCGACAACGAGCAGCTCGACCAACTGCACACGGCCAGCCTCGACCTCGCCCGCCATGGCGGGCCGCAGGCCCCCGGCGCCGCGCTCAAGGCCCGGCTGTGGGCGCGGCTGCTGGAGGCGCGCCTGGATCCGGTGCAGCAGGCCACGGTGAACCTGTTCGCCGACGGCCGCCTCGCCGCCCTGCTCTTCGCCCGCTTGCGCGCGCCCAAGGACGATCCGTTGCCCGAGCAGTTGCCGGAGCTGTGCGTGCTGGAGAAGGATCTCACCTGCCTCTACCTGGGCGCGCGCAACCAGGTGCTGCTGGAGCTGGTGCGCTACCGGGCGTTCGCCTTCGATATCGACAACGACGGCAAGCACCTGCGCCTGGTCGGCAACTTCAAGGGCGGCGGACGCCAGCCCAGACCCGGCGAAACCCGCCAGACCCAGATCGAACTCAGTTCCCATGCCGGCCTGCGCCTCGGTCCGCACACCGAGGCGCCCTACCACTGCTCGGTGCTGGCCCGCGACGGGCACTCGCCGGCACCCTCCGCGCTGGTCCTCAGCGCCCGCTGGAACCCGGCCAACCAACCCACGCGCATCGTCCCGCTGCGCGCGGTCATCGAAGGTCTGGGCAGCCTCGACGTCCTGGCGCTGAGCTCGCGCTCCTTCGACTTCACCCGCAGCGAATGCTTCGTCGATGGCCGCGGCGCCGGCGGCAGCGCCACCTCGATCATCGACTTCGACGCCCAGGGCGGCTTCAGCGTGCGCTACAACGCCTACCGATTCTCTCTCAACGAACAGGCCAGCGATGCCGCGGCACGGGCGTTCGATGCCTTCCAGGCGCGCCTGGCGCAAACGCCGTCGGTGGATTTCGTCCTGCAGCCCGACAGCGTCCTGCTGGTCAACAACACCCGTGCCCTGCATGGCCGGGAGCGCCTCGATGACAACCGCCGCCTGCTGGTGCGGCTGTTCGGCTACTCGCGCTTCGCCCGTCCGCTGATCCTCAAAGAAGACCCGCTGCTGGTGCGCGGCTGAAAACCTGGAGCGCCTGTCCCATGCTGGAAGTCGATTCGACGCTGTTGCTCGCCCTGGCCAGCATTGCCCTGCTGGCCGGTTTCTTCGATGCCATCGCCGGTGGCGGCGGGCTGATCACCCTGCCCGTGCTGTTGGTCGCCGGCATCGATCCACTGGCGGCGCTGGCCACCAACAAGTTCCAGGCGACCAGCGCCACGCTCTCGGCCAGTTGCGCCTTCGCCCGCCGCGGCATGCTCGACTGGCGCAAGGGCCGGGGAATGGCCCTGATGGCCTTCGTCGGCGGTGCCCTCGGTGCGCTGTCGGTGAGCCTGATACCGCGCGACCTGCTGCAGGCCGGGGTGCCGGTGTTGCTGGTGCTGGTCGCCGGCTACTTCGCCTTCAGCCCCAACCCCGACGATCAGCGGCTGCGCAAGCCACGCCTCTCGACCGGCCTGTTCTGCCTGCTGGTGGCACCGCTGATCGGTTTCTATGACGGCGTGTTCGGGCCGGGGGTCGGCTCGTTCTTCATGCTCGCCTTCATGCTCCTGCTCGGCCAGGGCATGCTGCGCGCCGTGGGCAACAGCAAGCTGCTCAATGCCGCCTGCAACCTCGGCGCGCTGATGGTGTTCGCCAGCACCGGCACGATTCTCTGGCCGCTGGCCCTGGCGATGGCCGTCTGCGCCATGCTCGGCGCGCAGTTGGGCGCGCGCTGCGCGGTGTATTTCGGCCCGCGGCTGATCCGTCCGCTGGTGGTCTGCGTGTGCTGCATGATGGCCCTGAATCTGCTGCTGGATGCCGGCAACCCCTTGCTGGAATGGGTCGCCCAGGACTGGCCGTGAGGCCTATTCGATCTCGAACAGACCGTTGCGGATCGGCCCGGCGGTGAGGCGTTCACGGACGTCGTCGTCGATCCGCGGATCGTCCGGGCGATACAGCTTCACCTGGCGGTAGGCGTTGATACGGTTGATCTCCGGGCCCAGGTATTCCCAGACCACCCGGGTACAGGCAGGCGTACGCCGGTCGCCGCTGGAAACCCCGGTCTTGAGCCCGTTGAGACGGGTGATGCGACTCTTGAAGCTGGGGATCAGCACCGTCTGGCTCATCTCGTTGACGGTCAGCGACTCGTAGTCGAGCAGGAACACCCGGTCCTGCAACTGGAACGCCGCGCCCAGGTAGCGGCAGCGCGTCCAGTCCTCGGCCTGCACGTCGGTACTGCTGGAGCGCTCCTGGCGCTCCTGGCGTTCGAACAGGAAGTTGCCGTTCTCCTCGCGCAGGTGCACCAGCGACAGCAGGATGCTGCCCGGCACCGACATGCAGTTGGAGTACTCGAAGTAATACCCGCAATAGCGCGACAGGTTGCCGGCGTGCTCGCGCAGCGGGCGCAGCAGATCGAACAGCGGGTCGTGCTGCACCGTGTTGGCGACGGCACTGCCACGCGCACCGATCAAGCGGGCGAACTGTTCCGGCGGCAGGCCCAGTTCGTAATCCTCGACACCGAAGAAATCGCCGATGCGCTTGAGGTTGTACGCCGTCGGCTGACTCTGCCCGCTCAGGTACTTGTTGAATTGCGCCCGGTTGATCGAAAGCTGGCGGCAAACCTCGGAAATAGAGCGGTAGTGGCTGCAGGCCAACTTGAGGTTGATGCCGAGGTTTTCACTCATGAAGGGAAGTCCGATTGATGCGATGGGTGCGAGTTTAGCATCAAGTCGCACCAAAACAGAGCAACTGGCGAAATTGTAACCGTAGTTGTCATGGCCAAACATGCGCCCCATGGAACTGGTGCCCCGGCGCCAGCCTGTCTGTCTTTCATGCAAAGAATAAGAATCTCGAGGTCACTGCCATGCTCGAAGCGCTCAACGATTTCCTTTCGGGGAAACTCCTCATCGTGCTCATCGTCGGACTGGGTAGCTATTTCACCATCCGCTCCCGTTTCGTCCAGTTCCGCCATTTCGGCCACATGTTCGGTGTATTCAAGGAATCGTTGCGCGGCCAGGCTGGCCAACTGAGCTCTTTCCAGGCGCTGATGCTGAGCCTGGCCGGTCGTGTCGGTGCCGGTAACATCGCCGGTGTCGGTATCGCCGTCACCCTGGGCGGCCCTGGCGCCGTGTTCTGGATGTGGGTCACCGCGCTGGTCGGCATGTCCAGCAGCTTCTTCGAATGTACCCTGGCCCAGGTCTACAAGCGCGCCGATGGCGATGGCCTGTACCGCGGCGGTCCGGCCTACTACATCCAGCACGGCCTGAAGCTGAAGAGCATGGCCGTGGTGTTCTCCCTGCTGCTGCTGGTCACCTACGGCTTCGCCTTCAACGGCCTGCAGTCCTACACCGTGACCCACTCGCTGCAGAACGCCTTCGGCTTTGCCCCGAACCACACCGGTATCGCCCTGGCCGTGCTGCTGGCGATCGTCTTCGTCGGCGGCATCAAGCGCATCGCCGCAGTGTCCGACCTGCTGGTACCGGTCAAGACCCTGGCCTACATCGGCGTCACCCTGTACGTGATCGGCACCCAGATCGACCACGTTCCGGCAATGCTGGAAACCATCTTCAAGAGCGCCTTCGGCCTCGACCCTGCGTTCGCCGGCCTGCTCGGCAGCGCGATCGTCATGGGCGTGAAACGTGGCGTGTTCGCCAACGAAGCCGGTCTGGGCAGCGCACCGAACGTCGCCGCCGTCGCCGCAGTGAAACACCCGGGCGCGCAAGGCGTGGTCCAGGCGTTCAGCGTGTTCCTCGACACCTTCGTCATCTGCACCTGCACCGCCCTGCTGATCCTGCTGTCGGGCTTCTACACCCCGGGCTTCGAAGGTGACGGCATCGTCCTGACCCAGAACTCCCTGGCGGCAGTCGTCGGTGACTGGGGTCGCATCTTCGTCAGCGTCGCCCTGTCGCTGTTCGTCTTCACCTGCATCCTCTACAACTACTACCTGGGCGAGAACAGCCTGCAGTTCCTGACCCGCAACCGCCTGGTCCTGATGGCCTACCGCGGCCTGGTCCTGGCCCTGATCGTCTGGGGTTCGGTACAGAACCTGGGCACCGTGTTCGCCTTCGCCGACATCACCATGACCCTGCTGGCCTTCGTCAACCTGATCGCTCTGGCCCTGCTGTTCAAGATCGGTCTGCGTGTGATGCGCGACTACGACGAGCAGCGCAAGGCCGGTATCTCCCAGCCTGTGTTCGACTCGGCCAAGTTCGCCGACCTGGACCTGGACCGCGCCGCCTGGCCGGCAGGTGCCAAGGCCGAAGTGGCCGACAAGGCCGCCGCCGGCGAAGCTCAGACCCAGCGTTAAGCACCACTGATCGTCGCTCCACAGAGAGAGCCGCCCCTTCGCGGGCGGCTTTTTTTTGCCCGAATTTCCTGTAAATGCTCCGGAATACCCTTATGCGCGCAGTCAAGAATCTCCTCGTCCTCTACACCGGCGGCACCATCGGCATGCTGCAGACGCCCCAGGGCCTGGCCCCGGCGGGTGGCTTCGAGGCGCGCATGCGTGCCTGGCTGGCGCACAACCCGCAGGTGCGGAGTCCGCAGTGGACGCTGCGGGAAATGTCGCCCTTGCTCGACAGCGCCAACATGCAGCAGGGCAACTGGCTGGCGATGCGCGACGCCATCGTCGAGGCGGTACAGCAGGACGGTCACGATGGCGTCCTGTTGCTGCACGGCACCGACACCCTGGCCTACAGCGCCGCGGCCCTGGCGTTCCTGCTGCTGGGACTGGACGTGCCGGTGCTGCTGACCGGCTCGATGCTGCCGGCCGGCGCACCGGACAGCGACGCCTGGGACAACCTCGGCGGCGCCCTGACGCTGCTCGCCGAAGGGGTGGCAAACGGCGTGCAGCTGTACTTCGCCGGCCAGCTGCTGCCCGGCGTGCGCGCCAGCAAGCTGCGCAGCGACGCCTTCGATGCCTTCGCCGCGCTGCCGCGGCATCGCGAAGGCGAACGGGCCGGCGAACTGCCAGCGGTACTCAGCCATGCCCAGCCGCGCACGCCCGTGAACCTGGCGGTACTGCCGATCTATCCGGGGTTGCAGGCGGCGCATGTGCGCGCCGTGCTGGAGACCGGGGTGAAGGGCTTGCTGCTGGAGTGCTATGGCAGCGGTACCGGGCCGTCGGATGATGAAGCGCTGCTGGAGGTGCTGCGCGACGCCGCCGACCGTGGCGTGCTGGTCGCTGCGATCAGCCAGTGCGCGGAAGGCAGCGTGGTATTCGATACCTACGCGGCGGGCAGCCGCCTGCGTGATACCGGGCTGGTTTCGGCAGGCGGGATGACCCGCGAGGCGGCGCTGGGCAAGATGTTCGGGTTGCTCGGCGCGGGGCTGGAGCTGGGGACGGCACGGCATTGGTTCGCGCTGGACCTGTGCGGAGAGCGGGCTTGACGTACCTGTAGGAGCTGGCTTGCCTGCGAAAGGACCGCAACGCGGTCCCAAAATCCGGGACCGCGTTGCGGTCCTTTCGCAGGCAAGCCAGCTCCTACAGAAAGCAAGGCGGCTACCAGAGCGCCAGGGTGTAATCCACGTTCACCCGCAGTTCATTGCCATCACGAAAGGTCGCCGCCGGCGCGAAGTCATTGCGGTACCAGGCATGCCGCACGCGCAGCCCCACCCCTTTGAACGTGCCGGACTGCACCACGTACGAAACCTCCACGTCCGTCTCCCGCTCGTGCCGGTCATCGCCCCCCAGCGCGGTGGGCAAACTGATGTTGCTGCCGTCGATGTAACGCAGCATCCCCTTCAACCCCGGCACCCCGAGCCCACCGAAGTCATAGTCGTACTTCACCTGCCAACTGCGCTCGTCGGCGTTGATGAACTCGGAGCTCAGCGAACCCTCGGTCACCACCAGCGGTTCGGTCCCCGCGACATAGGGCATGGCGCTGTCGCCGCTGAGGTGCATGTAGCCGGCGCCGAGGGCATGGGCCCCGAGGCTGTAGGTGAACATCATTCCCAGGTTGCGGTTGTCCACGATGCCGGCGTTGGCCGCGCCATCCTCACCGGCGACGAAATAGCGCACATCGCTCTTCAGCCGGCCGGCGCCCAGTGCCTGAACATGCTCGAAGCCGACAAAGTCCTTGCGATAAAGATCCCGCAGCGTGGCGTGGTAGTACTTCAGGGTCAGCGCATCGGACCAGCGATAGTCGGCACCGAGAAACAGGAACTGGTCCGACTCGGCCTTGCCATTGAAGCGGCCATTGGGCGCGGCGACGCTGAATTTCTGGTAGTTGCTGGAGTCGCGCTGGTTCATGCGGTCGAGCCAGCCGGCGTGGAGCGTCAGCCTGTCGATGTCCTCGGAGCGCAGGTAAGTGCCGCGCAGGGTCTGCGGCAACAAGCGACTGGGGCTGGCGAACATCACCGGCAGCAGGGTGCTGATGGTGCCGGCCTGCAGTTCGGTCTTCGACACTTTCATCTTCGCCGTCAGGCCCAGCTCCGAATATTCGTCGTTCGCCTCGCGGCTCGCCGGGTCATAGGGCAGCAGCCCGGTGCCGACCCGATCCGGCGACGAGTCCAGCTTGATCCCGAGCATGCCCTGGGCATTCAGGCCGAAGCCCACCGGCCCCTCGGTGAAACCGGAGTTGAAGCGGACGATGAAACCCTGGGCCCACTCACGGGCGGCGGACTGCGCCGAGGTACCCTTGAAGTCACGGTCGAAGTAGTAGTTGCGGGCTGTCAGGCTGGCCTTGCTGTCCTCGACGAAACCCGCGGCGCAGACAGGGGAAAGCAGAACGAACGGCAGCAGGCCGAGCGCCCGAAGCATGAATGGATGCATGGCGATTCACTTTATTGTTGTTGTGCGTGAGCCCGCGCCAGCGACGTGACGCGGGAGAAAGAAGCCCGGGCGTTCAGTCGACCGCTGGCTGAGCACGACGCCGCGACAGGCAGACCATCGCCCCCGCCGCCAGCACGATGCCCGGCGCCGAGGCCAGCATCACCCCCGCCGTCCCGGTCCCCAGCGCCAGCATATGACCGGCCACCAGCGGACCGCTCATGGCACCGAGCCGCCCCACCGCCACCGCCGACCCCACGCCGGTGGCACGCATGCGCGTCGGGTAGTACAGCGGTGTCAGCGCATACAGCACGCCCTGTCCGCCGGTGGCGAACAGCCCGGCGACGAAGCCCGCCAGCAGCATCCCCGGAAAGGCACTGGCCAGGCCCAGAGCGGCCAACGAACCGAGGATGCCGAGGTAGATGAGCAGCGCCATGGCCCAGGTCGGCAGACGGTCCATCAGTGCGCCGAGGGCCAGGGTGCCCAGCGCCGCGCCCAGTTGCAGGGCGAGCATCACCCCACTGGCCTGACTCGGGTTGTAGCCCTGGCCGACCAGCAGGCTGGGCAGCCAGTTGATCAGGATGTAGACCACCATCAGGGTGAAGAAATAGCTCAGCCACAGCAGCAGCGTGGCCGGTGCCGCGCCGTTGTGGAACAGCCCGTGCCAGACCCGTTCGCTGGCCCCGTCGGCAGACTGTCCAGCCTGGAACTGCGCCGACTCCGGCAGGTAGCGGGCAAGCAGCGGCACGATCAGCAGCGGGACCACGCCGCCGACGTAGAACACCACCTGCCAGCCGCCGGAAAAACCGATGATGCCGATGGTCGCCGCCAGCGCCGCGCCCAGGGGCACGCCGCAGTACATCATGCTCACCGCGGTGCCGCGCAGGCGCGGGCCGGCGGCTTCCGAGGTCAGTGCGATCAGGTTGGGCAGCGCGGCACCGAGGCCGACACCGGTCAGGCAGCGGGCAACGACCAGGCTGTTGAAATCCCAGGCCACGGCGGTGACCAGGGAGAACAGGCCGAACAGCGCCACCGAAGCCATCAGCACTTTCTTGCGGCCGATGCGGTCGGCCAGCCAGCCACCGACGAACGCACCGGGCAGCAGGCCGAGAATCCCGGCGCTGAATACCCAGCCCATCTGCACCTTGTCCAGGCCGAAGGCCGCGGCCATGCCCTGGGCGGCGATGCCGGCCGCCTGCAGGTCGAGGCCTTCCATCAGTGCCACGAGGAAACACAGGGCGATGGTGGTCGCCAGTTGCACGCGATTGCTTGCAGTTATCCCGGTCATGGGATGTCCCTCTATTTATTGTTGTTTGAGGTGATGTCTGGGGACTGCTGTGCAGCCCCGCGTTGATCAGCCCTGCCGGGCCAGCAGATCCAGCGCCACATCGACGATCATGTCTTCCTGTCCGCCGACCATGCGCCGTTTGCCCAGCTCGACAAGGATGTCCACGGTCTTCAGGCCGTAGCGCTTCGCGGCGATTTCCGCGTGACGGAGGAAGCTGGAGTAGACGCCGGCATAGCCCAGCGCCAGCGA
>NZ_FZOL01000040.1 GCF_900188455.1 Pseudomonas japonica
TGCTCTAGGGCACCGCTGGCATCCAGTCTGCCATCCACCGCTCTCACACCTTGATTTTAAGAGGTCCTGAAGACACAAGCTGGCTTGCCAGCGATGAGCATGGGTATCTACACAACTTTCTGGCATGAAGATCTGCCAGGAAACCCCATGAATCTGATGCAACACGGTCGGTGTGGGAGCGGATTTATCCGCGATTGGCCGCGAAGCGGCCATAAATCCTCAGATCTCGGTGGATCAGATACATCCGGGACTCCGGTTTTACGACGGCTTCGCCGCCGATCGCGGATGAATCCGCTCCCACACCGACCGTGTTGCATCAGATTCATGCGGGCTTCCTGGCAAATATGGTTCAGCCAAAAGATGTGTAGATACCCATGCAGCGATGAGGCCTCAGGATCAAAAAGTGATCCCGAGGGCTGTGGATCAGATATCCCACACCACATTGATCGCGAAATTGCGCCCCGGCATGGTCAGGCGGTCGAGGTTGGCCGGCGCGGTCGCGCCTGCTTCGCCGATGCCGTCGTAGCCGCGTACGTCATCCCACTGCCAGTACTTCTTGTCGGTCAGGTTGTACAGGCCGGCATTGACCGTCACGTCCTCGCTGACCTTGTAGAAACCGCTCAGGTCGAGCACGCCGTAACCCGGTGTGCGGAACTGCTTGCTGGTGCCGTCCGGCGCATAGAAGGTGGTGTCGTCGACACGGTTCTTGCGCTTGACCAGGGTCCAGCTGAGCAGACCGCCGTAGTGGTCCTGTTCGTAGCCCAGGCCGAGCACCGCGGTGAGCGGGTTGACGCTGTTGAGCGGTGCGCCGGTGTCTTCGTTCTTGCCCCAGGCGTAGGCCAGCGAGCCCTGGCTGTACAGACCGGTCGGCGCGCCGAAGTGATCCAGGTTCAGCCGGCCCTTGAACTCGGCACCCTTGATGGTGGCGTGCTCGATGTTGTTGGCCTCGAAGTTCTGCCCGATGTTCGTGCCCTTCACCGCGTCTTCGTTGATGAAGTCGCGGTACTTGTTATAGAACACCGCCACGTCGAAGTTGCCCGCGTCGAAGTTGCCGCGCACGCCGGTCTCGTAGCCCTTGCTGGTTTCCGGTTCGAGATTGGGGTTGCCGGTGACGCTGTAGCCCACGCCGGGGTTTTCGAAGCGGCCGTACAGCGCCTTGGCGGTCGGGGTGCGGAAGCCTTCGGCGTACTGGCCGTACCAGCTGTAGTTGTCGTTGAAGGCATAGGTCACGCCGAATTTCGGCGAGACACGGTGCCACTTTTTCTCGTCGAGGTTGATCGGGTCGCCGGTGCCCCCGATCGAGCGCAGGAACTCGTCGGTCGCGTGCGGTTCGAGGTGGGTCTGGTCGTAGCGCAGGCCTGGCAGGAAGGTCCACTGGTTCCAGCGGATCTCGTCCTGGGCGAACACGCTGTAGGTCTTCATGATCGGATCGGGGAAGTCACTGACTTCGCGCAGCGTGCTGGCGGCATTGGGCCGGCCGGCGACGCAGCCGAAACCGGTGGTCAGGCAGGTGGCGGTGCCGCTGCGCGAACCGGTGACCTCGTTGCGCTTGAAGGTGGCGCCGTAGGTCAGCAGGTGCTCGGTGTCGCCGATGCTGAAGGCCTTGTCGGCCTGGGCATCGAGGATCCACTGACGGTCCTTGTAGGTGGTCTTGCGAGTGCGGTCGACGGTGAAGATCGGCCGATAGATTTCCGCGACACGCTGGTCGGTCTTGCCGATCTGGTAGTTCAGGCTCCACTTCACGTGGTCGGCCAGGGCGCTGTCGAGGCTGAACTCGTGGTTGATGCCGACGCGCTCGCGGGTGACCACGTCGCTGCCGGTGCGGGTCTGGTACATGTTCATCGGGCTCGGGATGAAGGGGCCGCCCACGGAGCTTTTCTCGTCGAAATCGCGATCGTCCTTGTAGTGCTCGTAGGTCAGGGCCAGGCGTGCATCGTCGGCGTAGTTCCAGCCGAGCTTGGCAAGGACGTTGGTGGTCCTGGCGTCGGCCGGGTTGGCTTCGGTACGGCTCAGACCGGTACCGCCGTGCTCGCCGTAGGATTCGGTTTCGTGGCCGTCGCGACGGCTCAGGTGCAGCAGGCCGTCGAACTCGCCCTGGCGGCCGGCGACGGTGGCGGATTTCAGCCAGCTGTCGTCCGCCGAGCTGTAGCCGGTCTTCAGCCGCGCGCCGGCGTCCTGGCCGGGCTTGATGATGTCGTCCGGGTCGAGGGTGAAGTAGCTCACCGCGCCGCCGATGGCGTTGCTGCCGTACAGCACCGAGGCCGGGCCGCGGAGGATTTCCACGCGTTTGACGATTTCCGGGTCGACGTAGTTGCGCTGGGTCTGCGCGTAGGGACCGAAGAAGTAGCTGTCGGGGATTGCCACGCCGTCGATCTGGGTCAGCACCCGCTCACCGTCGATGCCGCGGATGTTGTAGCCGTTGAGGCCGCTGCGCTGGCCGGTGCCGCTGACCGACACGCCCGGTTCGTAGCGCACCAGATCCTTGATGTTCTTCACGTTCTGCCGGTCGAGCTGTTCGCGGGTCTGCACGCTGACGGTGCTCGGGACCTGGCTGACATCCTGGGCGCTGCGGGTGGCGCTGACGGTCACCTGCTGCAGGGCGATGGCCTGGGACTGGCTGCGCTCGATGGCCACGTTGTTGTTGCCCAGCTTGCGGTAGGTCAGGCCGGTGCCCAGCAACAGCCGCTGCAGCGCCTGCTCCGGTGCCAGCGCGCCGCGTGCGCCGGGCGAAACCACACCCTCGGCCAGCTCGGCGGACAGGCCGATCTGCCAGCCGGTGACGGCGGTGAAGGCATTGAGGGCGGACACCAGCGGCTGCTGGTTGATCGCGAATCGGTAGTCACCCATGCGCTGCGCGGGTGTCTGCGCCGGTTCCGCGGCGAGGGCCGGCAGGCTGGCGGCACCGCTGGCGAGCATGGCCAGGGTCAACAGGGACAGCGTGCAGCGCTGCAGGCCTGGTGTGCGTGAGGACTTGGAAACTCGACGGGTGGATCCGGTAGACATCGAAAGGCGCTCCCTGTCGCGCGTTGTTATGGATTACGCCTGACTCAAAACAAGAATCAGTTGCATTGGCTATAACGAGACGTATGGCGTCAGGGGATCGCGTAAAAAAAACCTGGGTTCAGTTGAGAATCACCAGCGCGGGGAACTCGCGGACCTGCGCCGAGGTGATATGGGCCAGGGAGCGCACGGCTTCCAGCGGCTGGTCGAGACGGTAGTTGCCGGTCACCGCGACCTGTTCCAGCGTGTCGTTGGTGCTGATGATCCAGCCCGGATAGTAACGGCGCAGTTCGGCCAGCACTTCGCTCAGCGGGCAGTTTTCGAAGATCAGCCGGCCCTTGACCCAGGCCAGTTCCTTCTGCAGGTCGGTCCGCTCGCGCTGGCCGAAACCGTTGGGGCCGACGCGGATGCTGTCGCCGCTGCTCAGGCGGATGCGCTGGTCGCTGCTGGCGACCACGTCGATATCGCCGCGCTGCACGCGGACCTGGGCTTCGCCATCGAGGTAGCGCACGGCGAAGTCGCTGTCGCGCACGCTGGCGCGCAGCGGTCCGGCCTGCAGTTCGAGGGGCTGGGCGAGGCCGCCGGGGACTTCGAAATAGGCCTCACCCTGGTACAGGCGGGCGACCCGTTGCTGCTTGTCGATATCGCTGGAGAACGCCGAGTTGGTGTTGAGCAGCACCCGCGAGCCGTCGTCCAGTTGCACGCGCTGGCGCTCGCCGACTACGGTGAGGTGATCCGCCTGCAGGCGCACCGGCAGGTTGCCGACGGTGACGATGCCCAGCAACACGGCGGCGGCGGCCGTCAGCGGTTTCCAGTGCGGGCGCAGGCGTTGCAGGCGCGAGGGTCTGCGCTGCTGGTGCAGCTCGCCGGCGGCCTGGCGCATGAGGTTGCCGTTCCACAGCGCCTCGGCGTCGACATAGGCCTGGGCATTGACCGGGTCGGCTTCCAGCCAGGCTTCGAAGGCGCGGGTGTCGGCGTCGCTGGGGCATTGCAGGCGGATCAGCCAGTCCAGCGCCTGGTCCATGGCCTGGTCGCGGGCAGACGGGTCCGGCGCGGGGCGATGAGGGGCGGGGTCTGTCACGGGAGATCCTTGCGGTGCTGCGGCAGTCTTGGAATGGGGCGTCATGATCGGGGCTAACGGCGGATCAGGCAAGCGGCCTTCAGTTGCCGTTGAGCCGGTCGGCGACACCCATGCAGATCGCCATGATCAGTTTCAGTTCCTTCTGCACCGTGCTGGCGGAGACGTTCAACTGCTCGGCGATCTCCAGGTAGCTGGCGCCGTGCAGGCGGCTGAGGATGAAGATGCGCTGCTGGCGCGAGGTCAGTTGCGCCAGCGAGCTGCTCAGGCGCTTCAGGAGTTTTTCCGCGTGGGCGGCGTCTTCGGCGCTGCTGACGGGGGCGGCGACGTTGTGCACGACCTGCTCGGGGACATCCTCGAGCATCGTGCGCGACTGCACCCGGCGCGCGCGCAGGTGGTCGAGGGCAAGGTTGCGCGCGGTCTGGAAGACGAAGGGTTCGAGGTGTTCGATCGGGCGCTCGCCGAGGGCCCGGGTGACACGCAGGTAGGTTTCCTGAAGCAGGTCTTCGGCGGTACTGGGGTTGTCCACCATGCGCTGCAGCGTGCGCAGCAGGGTGACCCGCTGGGCGAGGAAGACGGCGTTGAAGTGAGTGAGGCTCACGGCTGTGCTCGAACGGAATTTGTGAATGATAATGCTTATCATCAAGCCCGTTGGTCAAGCACCATGTGCGCGCCGGTCCGAGATTGCTCTATGGCCTGTCGGCTGCGCACGCCCCTTGTAGGAGCTGGCTTGTCGTGTGACGAACCACTGCGAAGGACCGCAGAGCGGTCCCTGAATCAGTGGTGTTATCGGGGCCTGCGTGGCAGGCCTTCGCAGTGGTTCGTCACACGACAAGCCAGCTCCTACAGGGGGCGTGCACAGCCCTATTGGGCATTCCACAACGCCAGGCAGTTATCCAGCATCCGGTTGGAGAACCCCCACTCGTTGTCGTACCAGGCCATGACCTTCAGCAACCGCCCCTCGGCCTTGGTGTGATTGGCATCGAAGATCGCCGACAGCGGGTTGTGGTTGAAGTCGCACGACACCAGCGGCAGATCGTTGTAGCCGAGCACCTTCGAGCCGCGACTGGCCTCCTTGAACAACGCGTTGACTTCATCCGCGGTGGTCACGCGGGCGAGGGTCACGGTCAGGTCCACCAGCGACACATTGATCACCGGCACCCGTACCGCCATGCCGGTCAGCTTGCCGGCCAGCTCCGGCAGCACCAGGCCCACCGCCTCGGCGGCGCCGGTCTTGCTCGGGATCATCGACTGGGTCGCGGCGCGGGCGCGGAACGGGTCGCTGTGGTAGACGTCGGTCAGGCTCTGGTCGTTGGTGTAGGCGTGGATGGTGGTCATCAGGCCCTGTTCGATGCCGAATGCCCGGTGCAGCACCTGGGCCACCGGGGCCAGGCAGTTGGTGGTGCAGGAGGCGTTGGAAATGATCTGGTGCGAGGCGCGCAGGGTGTCGTGATTGACGCCATGGACTACAGTGGCATCCGCGCCCTTGGCCGGCGCCGAGATGATCACCTTGCGCGCGCCGGCGGCAAGATGGGCCGCAGCCTTGGCCCGGTCGGTGAACAACCCGGTGCATTCGAACACCACGTCGATGCCTTCCGCCTGCCACGGCAGGTCCGCCGGATTGCGGATGGCGCTGACGGCGATGCGGTCGCCGTTGACGGTCAGGCTTTCATGATCGTGGCTGACCTGGGCGGCAAAATGACCGTGGACACTGTCGTACTGGAGCAGGTGGGCGTTGATCGTGCTGTCGCCGAGGTCGTTGATGGCGACGACCTGCAGGTCCCCGCGGTAGCCTTGGGTATACAGTGCGCGCAGCAGGTTGCGGCCAATGCGGCCAAAGCCATTGATTGCAATACGAATAGTCATGGGGCCACCTCGTGTGCTGTCCTGACTTTTGTTGTTTTAATGACAAGATTAATCGGAAAAAAATAGAAAACAAGCGGCGCTGCTGGCAATATTTTGTTTGGATCACAACGTAGAGCGAGTCTGACCTTTCCGCCGCCCCCTGCCTTTGAGCGTAGGCGCAATCGTTTGGAAGGGAAAACCGCCAGAGCCCCGCAATTACCGTTTAGCCTGGAGTCCAGTTCATGCATCCGCGCATTCTTGAGGTCACCGAACGGCTGATCGCCCGTAGCCGTCCCACCCGCGAACGCTATCTGCAACTGATCCGCGGGGCCGCCGGCGACGGCCCGATGCGCGCTCGTCTGCAGTGCGCCAACTTCGCCCACGGGGTCGCCGGGTGCGGCAGCGACGACAAGCAGGCCCTGCGTCTGACCAACGCCGCCAACGTCGCCATCGTCTCGGCCTACAACGACCTGCTCTCCGCGCATCAGCCCTACGAGCACTATCCCGAGCGCATCAAGCAGGCCCTGCGCGAGATCGGTTCGGTCGGTCAGTTCGCCGGCGGGGTGCCGGCCATGTGCGATGGCGTTACCCAGGGCGAGCCGGGCATGGAACTGGGGATCGCCAGCCGTGAAGTGATCGCCATGTCCACCGCCATCGCCCTGTCGCACAACCTGTTCGACGCGGCACTGATGCTCGGCATCTGCGACAAGATCGTTCCCGGCCTGTTGATGGGGGCGTTGCGCTTCGGCCATCTGCCGATCCTGTTCGTCCCCGGCGGACCGATGCCATCGGGCATTTCCAACAAGGAAAAGGCCGAAGTGCGCCAGCGCTACGCCGAAGGCAAGGCCAGCCGCGAAGAGCTGCTGGAGTCGGAGATGAAGTCCTACCACAGCCCCGGCACCTGCACCTTCTACGGCACCGCCAACACCAATCAGTTGCTCATGGAAGTGATGGGCCTGCACCTGCCGGGCGCGTCCTTCGTCAATCCCTACACGCCACTGCGCGACGCTCTCACCGACGAGGCGGCGCGCCAGGTCACCCGGCTGACCAAGGCCAATGGCGGGTTCATGCCGCTGGGCGAGATCGTCGACGAGAAGGTCCTGGTCAACTCGGTGGTGGCGCTGCACGCCACCGGCGGTTCGACCAACCACACCCTGCACATTCCGGCCATCGCCCAGGCCGCCGGGATCCAGCTGACCTGGCAGGACATGGCCGACCTCTCCGAGGTGGTGCCGACCCTGTGCCACGTCTATCCCAACGGCAAGGCCGACATCAACCACTTCCAGGCCGCGGGCGGCATGGCCTTCCTCATTCGCCAACTGCTGGATGCCGGGCTGCTCCACGAGGACGTCAACACCATCGTCGGGCATGGCCTGCGCCGTTATACCCAGGAGCCGTTTCTCGACGGCGAGCGCCTGGTCTGGCGCGAGGGGCCGCTGCAGAGCCTCGACGAAACGATCCTGCGGCCGGTGGCGCGCCCGTTCTCCGCGGAAGGCGGCCTGCGGGTGATGGAGGGCAACCTGGGCCGCGGGGTCATGAAAGTCTCCGCCGTGGCCACCGAACATCAGGTGGTGGAGGCCCCGGCGCGGGTGTTCCACGACCAGCAGGAACTGGCCGACGCCTTCAAGGCCGGTGAACTGGAGCGCGACTTCGTCGCCGTGGTGCGCTTCCAGGGGCCGCGCTGCAACGGCATGCCGGAGCTGCACAAGATGACGCCGTTCCTCGGCGTGCTGCAGGACCGCGGCTTCAAGGTCGCGCTGGTCACCGACGGGCGCATGTCCGGCGCCTCGGGCAAGATCCCGGCGGCCATTCATGTCTGCCCCGAGGCCTATGACGGCGGACCGCTGGCCCGGGTACGCGATGGCGATATCGTGCGCGTCGATGGTCGTGAGGGCACGCTGCTGGTGCGGGTCTCGGCCGAGGAACTGGCCTCCCGCGAACTGCCTGCCGCGCCGCTGGGCAACGACCTCGGTTGTGGCCGCGAGCTGTTCGGTTTCATGCGCCAGGCCCTGAGCTCGGCGGAGAAGGGCGCGAGCGCCTTCACCCAGGAGCTGGAGGGCTGCAAATGAAGGTCGCGCTGGTCGGCGATATCGGAGGTACCAACGCCCGCTTCGCCCTCTGGCGCGACGATGCCCTGCATGCCGTGCAGGTGTTCGCCACGGCGGACTACAGCAGCCCGGAACAGGCCATCGGCGTTTATCTGGAGGCCCAGGGCGTCGCCCGTGGCGAGCTGGAGGCGGTGTGCCTGGCGGTGGCGGGACCGGTGTCCGGCGACGAATTCCGCTTCACCAACAGCCACTGGCGAATCAGCCGCGCGAGTTTCTGCGCGGCCTTGCAGATCGAGCACCTGCTGCTGGTCAACGACTTTTCCGCCATGGCCCTGGGCATGACCCGCCTGCGCCCGGAAGAGCGGGTCAGCGTGTGTGCCGGCGAGGCCGATCCGAGCCGGCCGGCGTTGATCATCGGTCCCGGCACCGGCCTCGGCGTAGCCAGCCTGCTGCGCCTGGAAGAGGGGCGCTGGCTGGCGATGCCGGGAGAAGGCGGGCATGTCGACCTGCCGGTCAACGATGCCCGCGAGTCGGCGATTCGCCAGGTCATCGCCGAGCAGACCGGGCATGTCAGCGCCGAAACCGTGCTCAGCGGTGGTGGCCTGCTGCGTCTGTATCACGCCCTCTGCGCCCTCGATGGCCACACGCCGAGCCTCGCCACCCCCGCGGCCATCACCGACGCCGCGCTGGCGGGCGAACCGGTGGCGCTGGCGGTGATCGAGCAGTTCTGCCGCTTTCTCGGGCGGGTTGCCGGCAACGATGTGCTGACCCTCGGCGGGCGTGGTGGCGTGTATATCGTCGGCGGCGTGGTGCCGCGCTTCAGCCGCCTGTTCCTGCGCAGCGGTTTCGCCGAGAGCTTTGCCGACAAGGGCTGCATGAGTGGCTATTTCAAAGGCATCCCGGTGTACCTGGTGACCGCCGAATTCTCCGGCCTGCTCGGTGCCGGGGTGGCGTTGCAGCAGGCACTGGGTGGCCCCTCAAGGGTGTGAACGACAAGGACCGCCGTCATGAGCAAGTCGATCCTCCTGGTCGATGACGACCAGGACATCCGTGAACTGCTGCAGACCTACCTCAGCCGTTGCGGCTTCCAGGTTCGCGCCGTGGCCGATGGCGCGGGCTTTCGCCAGGCGCTGGACGCCGAGGGCTGCGACCTGGCGATCCTCGACGTGATGCTGCCCGACGAGGACGGCTTCAGCCTGTGCCGCTGGGTGCGCCAGCATCCGCGCCAGGCGCGGGTGCCGATCATCATGCTCACCGCCAGTTCCGACGAGGCGGATCGGGTCATCGGGCTGGAGCTGGGCGCCGACGACTACCTGGGCAAGCCGTTCAGCCCCCGGGAGCTGCAGGCGCGGATCAAGGCCCTGTTGCGCCGGGCCGGCTTCCAGGCGCCGGGCGGCGAGGTGCTGGCGTTCGATGAATGGCGCCTGGATACGGTCAGCCACCGCCTGTTCCATCGCGACGGCGAGGAAGTGATTCTGTCCGGTGCCGACTTCGCCCTGCTCAAGCTGTTCCTCGATCATCCGCAGCAGATCCTCGACCGCGACACCATCGGCAACGCTACCCGCGGGCGCGAGCCGATGCCGCTGGACCGCATCGTCGACATGGCGGTCAGCCGCCTGCGCCAGCGCCTGCGCGACACCGACAAACCGCCGCGCCTGATCCGCACCGTGCGCGGCAGCGGCTACCTGCTGGCGGCCAGCGTTGCGCCCTCGCACTGAGCGGCGCGGGCGCCTGCCGCTGCCACGCTCGCTGCTGGGGCGCATGCTCCTGCTGACCTTGCTGGTGGTGCTGGTGGCGCAGGGCTTGTCGAGCCTGATCTGGCTGTCGCAATTGCGCGCCAGCCAGCGCGAAGGCCTGGTCGCCAGTGCGCGCAGCCTGGCCCATTCGATGAGCGCCAGCGTCAGTTACTTCCGTTCGCTGCCGCTGGCCTATCGACCGCTGGCCCTGGACCAGCTGCGCAGCATGGGCGGCACGCGCTTTTTCGTCTCGCTCAACGAACGCCCGCTGGACATGCGGGTATTGCCTGCCACACCGCGCAAGGAGGCGGTGGTCGCCGCCGTGGATGAGGTGCTGCGCCAGCGCCTTGGCGAGCAGATGCTGATCTCGGTGGAGTTCGTCAGCCCGCAGGACCTGCGCATCTTCAACAGCGGCCTGAAGCTCGACGAGTTGCCACGCTCCTGGGCGCATTACGCGCTGACCCTGGAGCCGGTGGAGCCGCCTGTGCTGGTGACGCAGATCCGCCTGGCCGAAGGCGAATGGCTGTACATCGCCTCGCTGCTGCCGGAGCCCTACACCAGCCTCGAAGATGAAGGACTGCCGCGCCAGCAACTGTGGTTCATCGGCCTCACCAGTTTCTTCCTGCTGCTGTTCATCGGCCTGCTGGTGCACTGGCAGAGCCGTCCGCTCAAGCGCCTGGCCCTGGCCGCGCGGGAGATGTCGCTGGGGGCGGACGTCGAGCCGGTGGTGGAGGGGGGCGGCAGCGAGGTGGAGGAGGTCGCGCGGGCGTTCAACGCCATGCGCGAGCGCATCAGCCGTTACCTGACCGAGCGCAGCCAGTTGTTCAGCGCGATTTCCCATGACCTGCGCACGCCCATCACCCGCTTGCGCCTGCGCGTCGAGTTGCTGGAGGACGAGCAGGTGCAGGGCAAGTTCAGCCGCGACCTGGACGAGCTGGAGATGCTGGTCAAGGGCGCGCTGCAATGCGTGAAGGACACCGATATCCACGAGAACATCGAACCCATCGATCTCAACCAGGTGCTGGAGTTTCTCGTCGAACCGTACCTGGCCAGCGGCCGGGTCACGGTCAGCGGGCGCGCCGTGGCGGCCTATCCGGGCAAGCCATTGGCGCTGCGCCGGTGCATCGGCAATCTGATCGACAACGCCTTGAAGTACGGCGAGCGCGCGCACCTGCGGATCATCGATGGCGAGGAGCGCTTTGTCCTGCAGGTCGATGACGAGGGGCCGGGGGTTCCGGCGCAGCGCCTGGAGCAGGTGTTCGAGCCGCATTTCCGCCTGTCCGGCGCGCAGCAGGGGTATGGCCTGGGTCTTGGGATCGCGCGGAATATCGCTCATAGCCATGGTGGCGAGGTGAGCCTGCGCAATCTGCGCGAGGGTGGCTTGCGGGTGACCTTGAGTTTGCCCAGGTATCGGGGATGAGGCCCCGAAGAAGAACAAGGATTACGCGACTCGCCAGTCATTATTTCGCATGTTAAATAATAGCTTCACACCTATAATTCCAGGCCTCGCCATGAACCGCACGACCCACGCGATCCCCTGCACCGACGGCTTCATCCTCCGCGCCAATCTCTTCGGCCAGCCCGACAGGGCCCGGGCACTGGTCCTGCTGCACCCGGCCACCGCGGTGACCGAACGCATGTACGCGGCCTTCGCCAGTCACCTCGCCGACCAGGGCTTCCTCGCCCTGACCTACAACTACCGCGGCATGCAGGCCGGGACCCCGGCCAAGGCGGTCAAGGCGGGTTTCAGTACCTGGGCAGAGTTCGATGTGGAAGCGGTGACCCGCTGGGCCGCCGGGGAATTCCCCGATCTGCCGCTGTTCGCCGTTGGCCACAGCTTCGGCGGCCATGCCATCGGCCTGTGCGACAGCAGCCGCCTGCTCAGCGGCGCGGTGCTGATCGCCTCGCAGGCCGGCTGCCTGCGCTTCATCCGGCCCACCACCGAGCGCCTGCGGGTCGCCGCCCTGCTCAAAGTGATCGGGCCGTTCTGCGCGCGGGTCATGGGCTATGTGCCGGGACGCAGGCTGGGCATCGGCGAAGACCTGCCGGCCCAGGTGATGCTCGAATGGAGCCGCTGGACCTCGCTGCCCAACTATTTCTTCGATGACCCGACGATGCACGCCGCCGAGCGCTTCCGCCGCCCGTGCATGCCGCTGTTGTCCATCGGCTTCGATGACGACCCGTGGGCGCCGGCGGATGCCATCGACCTGATGAGCGGCCGCCTGGCCAACTGCAGGGTGGAGCGTCGCCAGTACGGACCGGCGGACAGCCACGGCCAGGCCATCGGGCATCTGGGGTTCTTCCGTGATCGTCACGCCACGACGCTGTGGCCGCAGGTCTGCGACTGGCTGGCGCGGCGGGTCGAGGAGCGCGCCTGATGAACCACGACCGTCGCTACGTCCTGCTCCTGAGCAACGCGCAGAAGCGCCTGCGCCGTCATCTGGAAGCGCGCGCCGAGGCGCAGGCCGGGATCAGCCTGGTCCAGGCCGGCGCGCTGTTCGCCTTGCTCAGGCAGGACGGCGCGTTGAGCACGGAGGTCGCCAGCCAGCTGGATATCGCCCCCTCGGCGATGACCGGGCTGGCTGATCGCATGCTCCGCGCCGGACTGCTGGAACGCCGTGTCGACGAGCAGGACAAGCGCATCAACCGGCTGTGGCTGACCACGCACGGCCGTGAGGTGGCCGCCCTCGCCCAGGGCGAGCTGGCGCCGCTCAACCAGACCCTCGCGGAAGGCTTCAGCAGCGAGGAAATGCAGGTGGTGTCGCGCTGGCTGACGGCGGTGGCGCAGCGCTTCGCCTGAAACGGCGAATGTCACCACCCGGTGACATTCGCGCATCCCTTCGTTACTTGTCCGTCGCGGTGGCTGGTTAGACTCCAATGCAAGCGCAAGCACCCTGACTTGCCGGCATAACAACAAGAAAGGTTCCTGTCGATGAATGCGATCACCCGTCTTGCCACCGTCGTCTCCCTTGCCTCGCTGTTTCCCCTGAGCGCCCTGGCCGATAACCCCGGTACTGTGGAAGTCCTGCACTGGTGGACCTCCGGCGGCGAAGCCCGCGCGGTGGAAACCCTCAAGGCGCAGGTGCAGAAGGACGGCTTCGTCTGGAAGGACAATGCCGTCGCCGGCGGTGGTGGTGCCGCCGCCATGACCGTGCTGAAGACCCGCGCCATCTCCGGCAACCCGCCCGCCGCCGCGCAGATCAAGGGCCCGGATATCCAGGAGTGGGGCGCCCTCGGCCTGCTCACCGAGCTGGACGAGGTGGCCGCGGCCAACCAGTGGGACAGCCTGCTGCCGGCGCAGGTCGCGCAGATCATGAAGTACGACGGCCACTACGTCGCCGTGCCGGTGAACATCCACCGGGTCAACTGGCTGTGGATCAACCCGCAGGTGTTCGACAAGGCCGGGGCCAAGGTGCCGACCACCCTCGACGAACTGTTCGCCGCCGCCGACAAGCTCAAGGCCGCCGGCTTCATCCCCCTGGCCCATGGCGGCCAGCCGTGGCAGGACAGCACGGTGTTCGAGGACATCGCCCTGAGCATCCTCGGTCCCCAGGGCTATCGCGCGGCCTTCGTCGATCTCGACGAGAAGACCCTGACCGGGGCGAAGATGATCGAGGTCTTCACCGCGCTCAAGCGCCTCGGCACCTACATGGACCCCAACCGTGCCGGGCGCGACTGGAACATCGCCGCCGCCGAGGTGATCAGCGGCAAGGCCGGCATGCAGGTCATGGGCGACTGGGCCAAGAGCGAATGGACCGCTGCCGGCAAGGTGGCGGGCAAGGATTACCAGTGCGTGCCGTTTCCCGGCACTCAGGGCACCTTCGCCTACAACATCGACTCGCTGGCGATGTTCAGGCTGAAGAACGCCAACGACATCAAGGCGCAGAACGACCTGGCCAAGGTGGCCCTGGAGCCGCAGTTCCAGACCGTGTTCAACCAGAACAAGGGTTCGCTGCCGGTGCGCCAGGACATGGACATGAGCCAGTTCGACGCCTGCACGCAGAAGTCCGCGACGGACTTCAAGGAAGCGGCCAAGGGTGACGGTCTGCAGCCGAGCATGGCGCACAACATGGCCACGACCCTGGCGGTGCAGGGGGCGATCTTCGATGTGGTGACCAACTTCCTCAATGACCCAGGGGCCTCGCCGGAGACGGCGGTGAAGCAGCTGAATTCGGCGATCAAGTCGGCCAAGTAAACCGGCGTGCACCTTCCCCTGTAGGAGCTGGCTTGCCTGCGAAGGACCGCACAGCGGTCCCAGACCTCACCGCTTCGGGGACCGCTTCGCAGTCCTTTCGCAGGCAAGCCAGCTCCTACAGGAAACCGGTCCAACCGCATTTAGCATGAGACTTCCCCATGAGCATTGTTGCCACCCTCGACAAGGCCTCACCCTTCGACGCCCTGCAGAAATGGCTACCCAAACTGGTCCTGGCCCCCAGCATGCTGATCGTGCTGGTCGGCTTCTACGGCTACATCCTCTGGACCTTGGTCCTGTCCTTCACCAACTCCAGCTTCATGCCCAGCTACAAGTGGGTCGGCCTGGCCCAGTACGCGCGGCTGATGGACAACGACCGCTGGTGGGTGGCGAGCAAGAACCTGCTGCTCTTCGGCGGCCTGTTCATCGCCATCAGCCTCGTCGTCGGCGTGCTCCTGGCGGTGCTGCTGGACCAGCGCATCCGTCGCGAAGGCTTCATCCGCACGATCTATCTGTACCCCATGGCGCTGTCGATGATCGTCACCGGCACCGCCTGGAAGTGGCTGCTCAACCCGGGTCTGGGCCTCGACAAGCTGTTGCGTGACTGGGGCTGGGAAGGCGTGCGCTTCGACTGGCTGGTGGACCCGGACCGGGTCGTCTACTGCCTGGTGATCGCCGCGGTGTGGCAGGCCTCGGGCTTCGTCATGGCGCTGTTTCTCGCCGGGCTGCGCGGGGTCGATTCGTCCATCGTGCGCGCCGCCCAGGTCGACGGCGCGAGCCTGCCGACCATCTACCTGCGCATCGTCCTGCCGAGCCTGCGCCCGGTGTTCTTCAGCGCCCTGATGATCCTCGCGCACATCGCGATCAAGAGTTTCGACCTGGTCGCCGCCATGACCGCCGGGGGCCCGGGCTACTCGTCCGACCTGCCGGCGATGTTCATGTATTCCTTCACCTTCAGCCGCGGCCAGATGGGCATGGGCTCGGCGAGCGCGATCCTGATGCTCGGCGCGATCCTGGCGATCCTGGTGCCGTACCTGTATTCGGAACTGCGAGGCAAGCGCCATGACTAGTTCGCTGCGTCTGAGCCGCATCGCCATCTATGCCACCCTGCTGGCGGCCTGCGCGGTGTACCTGATTCCCCTGCTGGTGATGCTCCTGACCAGCTTCAAGACCCCCGACGATATCCGCGCCGGTAACCTCCTGAGCTGGCCGGAGGTGGTCACCGGCATTGGCTGGATCAAGGCCTGGGACACGGTCGGCGGCTACTTCTGGAACTCGGTGAAGATCACCGTGCCGGCGGTGCTGATTTCCACCCTGCTCGGCGCGCTCAATGGCTACGTGCTGTCGATGTGGCGCTTCCGCGGTTCGCAGCTGTTCTTCGGGCTGCTCCTGTTCGGCTGCTTCCTGCCGTTCCAGACCGTGCTGCTGCCGGCCTCGTTCACCCTCGGCAAGCTCGGCCTGGCCAGCACCACCAGCGGCCTGGTGCTGGTGCACATCGTCTACGGCCTGGCCTTCACCACGCTGTTCTTCCGCAACTACTACTGCAGCGTGCCGGAGGCCCTGGTGCGCGCGGCGCGGCTGGACGGGGCGGGGTTCTTCACCATCTTCGGGCGGATCCTCCTGCCCATGTCGGTGCCGATCATCATGGTCTGCCTGATCTGGCAGTTCACCCAGATCTGGAACGACTTCCTGTTCGGCGTGGTGTTCGCCAGCGGCGACGCGCAACCGATCACCGTGGCCCTGAACAACCTGGTCAACACCAGCACCGGGGTCAAGGAATACAACGTCGACATGGCCGCGGCGATGATCGCCGGCCTGCCGACCCTGCTGGTCTACGTCCTCGCGGGCAAATACTTTCTGCGCGGCCTCACCGCCGGCGCGGTCAAGGGGTGAAGCATGGCAACGCTTGAACTGCGCAACGTCAACAAGAGCTATGGCAGCGGCTTGCCGGATACCTTGAAGGACATCGAACTGAAGATCGATTCCGGCGAATTCCTGATCCTGGTCGGCCCCTCCGGCTGCGGCAAATCCACGCTGATGAACTGCATCGCCGGCCTCGAGCAGATCAGCGGCGGGGCGATCCTGGTGGACGACGCCGATATCAGCGGCATGAGCCCCAAGGACCGCGATATCGCCATGGTCTTCCAGTCCTACGCGCTGTACCCGACCATGAGCGTGCGCGACAACATCGCCTTCGGCCTGAAGATCCGCAAGATGCCGGCGGCGGCCATCGACGAGGAGGTGGCGCGGGTTTCCCGCCTGCTGCAGATCGAGCATCTGCTGTCGCGCAAGCCCGGCCAGCTTTCCGGTGGCCAGCAACAGCGCGTGGCCATGGGCCGGGCGCTGGCGCGGCGGCCGAAGATCTACCTGTTCGACGAGCCGTTGTCGAACCTCGACGCCAAGCTGCGGGTGGAGATGCGCACCGAGATCAAGCTGATGCATCAGCGCCTGAAGACCACCACGGTGTACGTCACCCACGACCAGATCGAGGCCATGACCCTGGGTGACAAGGTGGCGGTGATGAAGGACGGGCTGATCCAGCAGTTCGGCACACCGCAGCAGATCTACAACGATCCGGCCAACCTGTTCGTCGCCAGTTTCATCGGTTCGCCGCCGATGAACTTCATTCCGCTGCGCCTGCAACGCCGGGACGGGCGCCTGATGGCGCTGCTCGACAGCGGCCAGGCCCGCTGCGAGCTGCCGCTGGGCTTCGACGAGGCGGGGCTGGAGGAGCGCGACGTGATCCTCGGCATCCGTCCGGAACAGATCGGCCTGGCGCCCGCCGAGGCCAACGGTCTGCCGACCATCCGTGCCGAAGTGCAGATCACCGAACCCACGGGGCCGGACCTGCTGCTGTTCGTCACCCTCAACCAGACCAAGGTCTGTTGCCGCCTGGCGCCGGATGTCCCGGCGCGGGTCGGCGACAGCCTGACCCTGCAGTTCGATCCGGGCCGGGTGCTGCTGTTCGACGCCGCCAGCGGCGCGCGCCTCGGCGGGATCGGCAGCCCGCGCACGACGACGGGCAACGTGGCGCAGTTCAAGGGCCGCTGAGCAGCATGAATGACCATCGATAACAAGAAACGAGGAAAGAACGGATGGAGTACTTCAAGCGCAGTCTGGGATTGAGTCCGCTGGCCTTGCTGGTGGCGGTGGCGAGCAACACGGCCCTGGGCGCCGGGGCTTTCGAGCCCTCGTCGAAATGGATGAGCGGTGACTGGGGCGGGACCCGCACCGCATTGCTGGAGCAGGGCTACGACTTCACCCTCGACTACGTCGGCGAGGTGGCGGGCAACCTGCATGGCGGTTACAACGACGACAGGACGGCGCGCTACAGCGACCAGTTCGCCCTGGGCATGAAGCTCGACCTGCAGAAGATCCTTGGCTGGCAGGCTGCCGAGTTCAAGCTGGCGATCACCGAACGCAGCGGCCGCAACCTGTCCAACGACCGTATCAGCGACCCGCGTGCCGGGCAGTTCAGCTCGGTGCAGGAGGTCTGGGGTCGCGGCCAGACCTGGCGCCTGACGCAGATGTGGATCAAGCAGAAGTACTTCGATGGCGCCCTGGATGTGAAGGTCGGGCGCTTCGGTGAAGGCGAGGATTTCAACAGCTTCCCCTGCGACTTCCAGAACCTGGCGTTCTGCGGTTCGCAGGTGGGCAACTGGGTGGGTGGCATCTGGTACAACTGGCCGGTGAGCCAGTGGGCGATGCGCATCAAGTACAACATCACGCCGGAGTTCTTCGCCCAGGTCGGGGTGTTCGAACAGAATCCCTCCAACCTGGAAACCGGCAACGGCTTCAAGCTCAGCGGCAGCGGAACCAAGGGCATGATCCTGCCGGTGGAGCTGGTGTGGGCGCCGCGGGTCAATGGCCTGCCGGGGGAATACCGGCTCGGTTACTACTACAGCACGGCCAAGGCCGCCGACATCGAAGAACCGTCGCGCTCGCATTCGAGCAAGCATGGCTGGTGGGTGGTGGCGCAGCAGCAGGTCACCGCGCACAACGGCGATGCCAGTCGCGGCCTGAGCCTGTTCGCCAACTTCACCGTGCATGACAAGGCCACCAACGTGGTGGACAACTACCAGCAGGTCGGACTGGTCTACAAAGGCGCGTTCGATGCGCGGCCCAAGGACGACATCGGTTTTGGCGTGGCGCGGATTCATGTCAATGACGATGTGAAGCAGCGCGCCGAGTTGCTCAATGCCGCGAGCGGTATCGACGACTACGACAACCCGGGGTTCGTGCCGATCCAGCGCAGCGAGTACAACGCCGAGCTGTATTACGGCTTCCATGTCACCGACTGGCTGACCGTGCGACCGAACCTGCAGTACATCAAGCGTCCGGGTGGAGTGGAGGAGGTGGATAACGCGCTGGTGGCGGGGTTGAAGGTGCAGAGCTCGTTCTGATCGGTAATTGTTGTAAATTTACCAACAATCGGGACCGCAACGCGGTCCCGGTTCCCGATCTCAACCCAACTCATCATCCAGCGGATAGCGGCTGGCATTCAGGCTTTCCTTGATCTTGCGCAGATGCGGCTGGAAATCCGCCCCGCGGCGCAGGGTCATGCCGGTGGCCAGCACATCCAGCACGGTGAGCTGGATGATCCGCGAAGTCATCGGCATGTAGATGTCGGTGTCTTCCGGCAGCGGAATGTTCAGGCTCAGGCTGCTGGCGTTGGCCAGTGGCGAGTCGGCGGCGGTCAGGGCCAGTACTGAGGCGCCGTTGTCCCGCGCCAGGCGCGCCACTTCCACCAGTTCGCGGGTGCGTCCGGTGTAGGAAATGATCACGAACAGGTCGCCGGTATGCGCCACCGAGGCCAACATGCGCTGCATCAGCACGTCGGCATGGGCCGACACCGCGAGGTTGAAACGGAAGAACTTGTGCTGCGCATCCAGGGCCACCGGCGCCGACGCGCCCAGGCCGAAGAAATGGATCTGCCGGGCCTGGATCAGCATGTCCACGGCGCGGCTGATCAGCGCCGGGTCCAGTTGCCGGCAGGCGGCATCCAGGGAAGCGATGGTGCTGCCGAAGATCTTCTGCGTGTAGGCTCCGGGATCGTCGTTCGGCTCCACCGCGCGACTGACGTAGGCGGCGCCGCTGGCCAGGCTCTGCGCCAGTTGCAGCTTGAGTTCCGGATAACCGCTGACCCCGAACGAGCGGCAGAAACGGTTGACCGTCGGTTCGCTGACCTTGGCCGCCTGGGCCAGTGCGGCGATGCTGAAACGGGTGGATTGCTGGGGGTTGCGGAGAATGACTTCGGCGACTTTGCGCTCAGCCTTGTTCAGATCGTCGAGACGGCCCTGGATCTGTTCCAGGAGGTTTCGCACGCGGTCCATGGGGATTCCTTCGGTCAGGGAGTCGGCCAATTCACGCGGGCGCGGGCCGGGTTCACAAGGTCGTATCCTACTGATGGCATGGTTGCTGCACCACTTGAATCTGTCTGGCGAGTCAAATGTTGTGGTTTTTACTACATTTTCTCTTGATAACTACAGTCGAAAACGGTATTTCTACAACTACTCGGTAAAAGAACCTACATCATGTCTTCGATCAGTGTTGAGCCCTGCACCTTTGCCCTGTTCGGCGCCCTCGGCGACCTGGCGTTGCGCAAGCTGTTCCCGGCGCTCTACCAGCTCGACCGCGCCGAACTGCTGCATCCCCACACGCGCCTGCTGGCCCTGGCCCGCGAGGCCGGTAGCGTCGAGCAGCACCTGGCCTCGATCGAAGCGCACCTGCGCGAATTCGTTGCCGCCGAAGAGCTGGATGCCAGCGTGCTGCAGCGCTTTCTGGCGCGGCTCGGCTACCTGCACATGGATTTCCTCGATACCCAGGCCTATGCGGCGCTGGCCACGGCAGTCGCCCCGGATGCGCCGCTGATCGCCTACTTCGCCACGCCAGCGGCGGTGTATGGCGGCATCTGCGAAAACCTGGCGAAAGCCGGTCTGGCCGAACGCACCCGGGTAGTGCTGGAAAAGCCCATCGGTCACGACCTGGAGTCGTCGCGGCGGGTCAATGACGCGGTGGCCCAGGTCTTTCCGGAGAACCGCGTCTATCGCATCGACCACTACCTGGGCAAGGAAACCGTACAGAACCTGATCGCCCTGCGTTTCGCCAACAGCCTGTTCGAGACCCAGTGGAACCAGACCTCGATTTCCCATGTGGAAATCACCGTCGCCGAGAAGGTCGGCATCGAAGGGCGCTGGGGCTACTTCGACAAGGCCGGGCAACTGCGCGACATGATCCAGAACCACTTGCTGCAACTGCTCTGCCTGATCGCCATGGACCCGCCCAGCGACCTTTCCGCCGACAGTATTCGCGACGAGAAGGTCAAGGTGCTCAAGGCCCTGGCACCGATCAGTGGCGAAGGTCTCGGCACCCGTGTGGTGCGTGGCCAGTACATTGCGGGGCACAGCGACGGTCGTGCGCTGCCGGGCTACCTGGATGAAGACAACGCCAACACCCACAGCGACACCGAGACCTTCGTCGCCCTGCGTGCCGATATACGCAACTGGCGCTGGGCCGGGGTGCCGTTCTACCTGCGTACCGGCAAGCGCATGCCGCAGAAGCTGTCGCAGATCGTCATTCATTTCAAGGAACCGCAGCACTATATCTTCGCTGCGGAACAGCGTTTGCAGATCGGCAACAAGCTGATCATCCGCCTGCAGCCGGACGAGGGCATCTCGCTGCGGGTGATGACCAAGGAGCAGGGCCTGGACAAGGGCATGCAACTGCGCAGCAGCCCGCTGCAACTGAATTTCTCCGACAGCACCTGGCGCAGCGCGCGGATTCCCGACGCCTACGAACGGTTGCTGCTGGAGGTGATGCGCGGCAATCAGAACCTGTTTGTTCGCAAGGATGAAATCGAATATGCGTGGAAATGGTGCGACCAACTGATTGCCGGCTGGAAGCAATCCGGCGAGGCGCCCCGGCCGTATGCCGCGGGAACCTGGGGGCCGGTGGCGGCGGTCGCGCTGATTACCCGCGATGGGAGGTCTTGGTATGGCGATATCTGAAGTGCAGTGGCCGGCGACGGTCACCGTGCATGAACTGACGACAGCACAGCAACTGGCCAGGCGCCTGGCAACCGACGTTGCCCAGCGCCTGCGCGCGGCGATCGCGGCGAAGGCCGGGGCCGTCCTGGTGGTTTCCGGTGGGCGCAGCCCGGTGGCGTTCTTCCAGGCATTGAGCGAGGAAGCGCTGGACTGGTCGAAGGTCACCGTCAGCCTTGCCGACGAGCGCTGGGTGCCGGTGGCGCACGCCGACAGCAACGAGGGCCTGATCCGCCGCTATCTGCTCCAGGGCAACGCGGCGAAGGCCCGTTTCTTCGGCCTGTACCGCAACGCCGCCACCCTCGACGCCGCCGCGCTAGCTGCCGACCAGGCCCTGGCCGAACTGCCGCCGATCGATGTGCTGGTGCTGGGCATGGGCGACGATGGCCACACCGCTTCGCTGTTCCCGGGCAGCCCCGAGCTGGGCGAAGGACTGCGGCCCGACGCCGAGCGCCGCTGCCTGCCGATGCTGGCGCCGAGCGTGCCGCACCAGCGCCTGAGCCTGACCCGGCGAGTGCTGGCCACGGCCGGCTTCACCGCCTTGTCCGTGCAAGGTTCCGGCAAACTCGCTACCCTGCGCGCCGCGCTGGCCGGCGATGACCTGGCGCAGATGCCGATTCGCGCCTTTCTTCACGACCCTTTGAGCATCTACTGGTGCCCATGAGCCAAGGACCACTGTCATGACCACGCTCGAACGCCAAACGCCATTGCCGACCATGGCCGAAAAAATCGCCCGGATCGACGCGATCTGTGGCCAGGCGCGCATCCTGCCGGTGATCACCATCGCCCGTGAGGCCGATATCCTGCCGCTGGCCGATGCCCTGGCCGCTGGCGGTATCCGCACCCTGGAAGTGACCCTGCGCTCCGCGCACGGGCTCAAGGCCATCGAGGTCCTGCGCGAGCAGCGTCCGCACCTGTGCGTCGGCGCGGGCACCGTGCTCGATCGTGCGCAGTTCGACGCGGTGACGGCGGCGGGGGCGCAATTCGTGGTCACCCCGGGAGTGACCCAGGAGATTCTCCAGGCCGGCGTCGACAGCGAAATCCCGCTGTTGCCGGGGATCTGCACGCCGTCGGAAATCATGATGGGCTACGCCATGGGCTATCGGCGCTTCAAGCTGTTTCCGGCGGAAATCAGCGGCGGTGTGGCGGCGATCAAGGCCTTCGCCGGGCCGTTCGCCGATGTGCGTTTCTGCCCGACCGGCGGGGTCAAGCCGAGCAACCTGCACAGCTACATGAGCCTGCCCAATGTCATGTGCGTGGGCGGCACCTGGATGCTCGACAGTGCCTGGATCAGCAAGGGTGACTGGGCCGCGGTGGAGAAGTGCAGCGCCGAGGCGATGGCGATGTTCGAGGAATAACCCTTACGTTGTGTTTTACGGCTGTTCGGGGCGCTTGGTCGGCGCCCCTTTTTTTGCCTGGGGGCGGCAATAAAAAAAGCCCGCATCTCACGATGCGGGCTTCGTCACTCGGCGGATGGCTTACGCCGCCTTCGCCGCCTGCTGACTCAGCGAGCGGTTCAGCGCACTGAACAGCGCCTTGAAGCTGGCGGTGGTGATGTTTTCATCGATGCCCACGCCATGCACCGGACGACCACCGGCGACACGCAGTTCGATGTACGCCGCGGCCTTGGCGTTGGTGCCGGCGCCGATGGCGTGTTCGTTGTAGTCCATGATCTCCACGGCTACCGGCAGGCCGGCCACCAGGGCTTCCAGGGCACCGTTGCCCTTGCCGCGCCAGTGCAGGGTGGTCTCGCCTTCGCCGGAGACTTCCACTTCCACCGCGCTGTGGCCGTTTTCTTCCTGCAGGCGATGGCTGACCAGCGCGTACGGGGAGTTGGCCTGCAGGTACTCGCGCTGCAGCAGTTTGTAGATCTGCTGCGCGGTCATTTCCAGGCCCAGGCGGTCGGTTTCACCCTGGACGACCTGGCTGAACTCGATCTGCATGCGGCGCGGCAGGCTGATGCCGTATTCCTGTTCCAGCAGGTAGGTGATACCGCCCTTGCCGGACTGGCTGTTGACGCGGATCACCGCCTCGTAGCTGCGGCCGATGTCGGCCGGGTCGATCGGCAGGTACGGCACTTCCCACAGTGCGTCGTCCTTCTGCTGGGAGAAGCCCTTGCGGATGGCGTCCTGGTGCGAGCCGGAGAACGCGGTGTGAACCAGGTCGCCGACGTACGGGTGACGCGGGTGCACCGGCAACTGGTTGCACTCCTCGACCACCTTGCGCACGCCGTCGATGTCGGAGAAGTCCAGTTCTGGGTCGATGCCCTGGGTGTAGAGGTTCAGCGCCAGGGTCACCAGGTCGACGTTGCCAGTACGCTCGCCGTTGCCGAACAGGCAGCCTTCGGCGCGGTCGGCGCCAGCCATCAGGCCCAGCTCGGTGGCGGCGATGCCGGTGCCACGGTCGTTGTGGGTGTGCAGGCTGATGATCACGCTGTCACGACGGTTGACGTGACGGCAGAACCACTCGATCTGGTCGGCATAGATGTTCGGCGTCGAGACTTCGACGGTGGCCGGCAGGTTGAGGATGACCTTGTGTTCGGGGGTCGGGTTCCAGACTTCGATGACCGCGTCGCAGACTTCCTTGGCGAACTCCAGTTCGGTGGCGCTGAAGGTCTCCGGCGAGTACTGGAAGGTCCACTGGGTTTGCGGCTGCTGGGCGGCGTACTTGACGAACAGCTTGGCCGCGTTCACCGCGATGTCCTTCACGCCCTGCTTGTCCTGGTTGAAGACGATGCGGCGGAACGACGGGCTGGTGGCGTTGTACAGGTGGACGATGGCCTTCTTCGCGCCGCGCAGCGATTCGAAGGTGCGCGCGATCAGGTCTTCGCGGGCCTGGGTCAGTACCTGGATGGTGGTGTCGTCAGGGATGTGGCCATCTTCGATCAGGGTGCGGACGAAGTCGAAGTCGGTCTGCGAGGCGGACGGGAACGACGCTTCGATTTCCTTCACGCCAACGCTGACCAGGGTCTTCCAGAAACGCAGTTTCTTTTCCGAATCCATCGGCTCGATCAGCGACTGGTTGCCGTCGCGCAGGTCGGAGCTGCACCAGATCGGCGCCTGGGTGATGGTCTTCGATGGCCAGGTGCGGTCAGGCAGGTCGATGGTCGGAAACGCGCGGTACTTCTTCGAAGGGTCTTTGAGCATGGTCATGTGGGCAATCCTTGAATGCGGCCTGGAACGGGCCTGCCGAAACGAAATTTTTTTGGATGGGCGAGGCGACGCGGTTCAGCTTGGTAGTCGTGCACTGACCAGGCAAAGGCTGCGGTGTTGACGAAGGCGGATGATGGTTTCAAAGGTTTTCATGCCCTCAACCCTAACCAGTGGGGTGAAAGATGGCAAGCACCTCGAAAAAATTGATAGAAATGTGCGGAAACCTGGTTTTATCGGCATTTAATCGCGCATGGAAAGCAAAAAGACCGCGCCAGTTGCGCGGTCTTTTTGATTGGCGCAAGGGCGCCGTTCGGCTTGTTGCTCAGGGCTGGAAGGCACCGATGAAAATCGCCGGATCGACCCGCGCATCGTTGAGGCTGACGTTCCAGTGCATGTGCGGGCCGGTGGCGCGCCCGGTGGAACCGACCTTGCCGACCACCGCGCCGCGGCTCAGGACCTGGCCGGTCCGCACGTCGATCTTCGACAGGTGGCAGAACATGCTGATGAAGCCCTGGCCGTGGTCGACGAACACGGTGTTGCCGTTGAAGAAGTAGTTGCCGGTGAGGATCACCTTGCCGTTGGCCGGGGTCTTGATCGGGGTGCCGGCCGGCACCGCGAAGTCCAGGCCGGAGTGCGGGTTGCGCTCCTCGCCGTTGAAGAAGCGGCGCACGCCGAAACGGCTCGACAGCGGGCCGGACACCGGTTTGTCCAGCAGCAGGTTGCTCGGTGTGCCGGGGCTGAAGCTGCGGTAGGCCTTCAACTGCTCGGCCAGTTCGGCATCGATGCGCTTGAGGTCGGCCGGGTTCGGGTTGACCTGGCGCTGGTTCTTCAGGGTGATGCGTTGTTCCTGGTATTGCTTGCTGCCGACGCTGAAGCTCAGGTTGCGGTTGCCCTGGACGAGGGTGGCGGTGCCGGGCTTCTGGGTCAGCGGCAGGCCGACGATGGCCAGCCAGTTGGCGCCTTCCTTCACCACCAGCACCGGTTTGCCGTCGAAGCGGGCGGTCAGCGGCTGGGCCGAGGGGCCGAGGTCGACCACGGCGACGCCGCCGGGCACCGGCTTGTTCAGCTGGCGGGTGATGTAGCTGGCCTGGGCGGCGCTGGCGAAGCCCAGGCAGAGCAGGAACAGGGAAACGAGCAGTCGTGGCATGTGTCAGTCCAGAAGGGAAAGCGTGACCGGAGTCTGGTGATTGTCTTCGACTCGCACCAGCAGTTCGCCTTCGCCGAGGCGGGCTTTCAGGCGCTGGCCGTTGTGGGTCTGCGCGGCGCTGCGGATGGCCTGGCCGCGTTCGTCGAGCAGGATGCTGTAGCCGCGGCCGAGGGTGGCCAGCGGGCTGACCAGTTCGAGCATCTGCACCTGGGCCTGGAGGCGCTGGCGACGGTCCTTGAGGGTGTCGCGCATGGCTTTGGGCAGGCGTTCGGCGAGGTTGTCCAGGCGCTGCTTGAGCAGGGCCAGGGTGCGTCCCGGATGCTGCGCGGCGAGGCGTGTGTCGAGGCGCGCGAGGCGCTCGCGGCGCTGGTTGAGACGCTGCTCGAAGGCGCGGCGCAGGCGCATGTCCAGGTCGTCGAGGCGCTGGGCCTGCTGACGCAGGCGCTCGCCGGGGTGCCGCAGGCGCCGGGTCAGACCGTCGAGGCGCAGGCGGTCGTGCACCAGGCGGTTCTGCATGCGCAGCAGCAGGCGTCGTTGCAGGCTTTCCAGGCGCCGTTGCAGGTCGCTGCTGTCCGGCGCCAGCAGCTCGGCGGCCGCGGACGGGGTAGGGGCGCGGACGTCGGCGACGAAGTCACTGATGGAAACATCGGTTTCATGCCCGACGGCGCTGACGATCGGTGTCACGCAGGCGGCGATGGCGCGGGCCACGGCTTCCTCGTTGAAGCACCAGAGGTCTTCCAGCGAGCCGCCGCCACGGGCCAGGATCAAGGCATCGAAGCCCTGGGCATCGGCCTTCTCGATGGCACGGACGATCTGCGCGATGGCCTCGCGGCCCTGCACGGCGGTGGGCAGCAGGTTCAGTTCGACCTGTGGCGCGCGGCGGCGGAACACGCTGATGATGTCGCGGATCACCGCGCCGGTGGGCGAACTGATGATGCCGATGCGCTGCGGGTGGGCGGGCAGGGGGCGTTTGCGTTCGGCGGCGAACAGGCCTTCGGCGCCGAGCTTCTCCTTCAATGCCTCGAAGGCCAGGCGCAGGGCGCCGTCGCCGGCCGGCTCGACGGTGTCGAGGATCAGCTGGTAGTCGCCGCGCCCTTCGAACAACGAGACCTTGCCGCGGACCTTGACCGCCAGGCCATCGCGCAGGGCCTGGCGGACCCGCGCGGCGTTGTTGCGAAACAGCGCACAGCGCACCTGGGCGCCGCTGTCCTTGAGGGTGAAGTAGACATGGCCGGAAGCCGGACGGGCGAGGTTGGATATCTCGCCTTCGACCCAGATGCTGCTGAAGACATCTTCCAGCAGCACGCGGGCGCGGCCGTTGAGTTGGCTGACGGTGAGCACTTCACGGTCGAGGCCGAGGCGTTCGAAAGGGTCTCTGATCATGGGGCGGCACTATAAAGGATCGCTGGGGCGGGTGTCGTGTGCGGCGCGCTTTCGATCTTTCATCGATGATCGCAAGCCTGACTGCCGGCGTTGTCCTCCAGCGCCCAGCCACGAATCCGCCGCACGTTGTCGTTGAGCGCCTTGTAGAAAAAGTTGCGGTACAGCCAGCCTCTCACCCCGCTCAGGTTGGTCTGGTGTTCGCGGTAGAAGTCATCCGGCGCGGCATACAGACCAAGCTCCCGGGCGATCCCCTCGCGCTGGATGTAGGTGTCGCGCCCGGTCCACTGCACTGCGGGTTCGGCCAGACACGGTGTGGCCACGGCATAACCGAGAAACGCGTGCCGGCAGTCGCTGAACCTGTTCTGCACCGCGCGCAGGTAGCGCTTGTCGAGGATCACGCCTTCCAGCACCACCCAGCGGCCCTGCAGGTCGACCTCGACCCAGGTGTGCAGGATCTCCCGTGGCGCCATGACATAGACGAACGCGGTCATCGCACCTTTCTGCAGGCGTTTGTCGATGGTGAAGGCGCGCAAGCGGCAGGCAATGCCCAGGGCGCGCAGCAGAGCCATCAGCAGGTTCGACTTGGTATTGCAGTGACCCAGGCCCTCTTCGAGGATCGCCGACGCCGGCAGGCTGTCGGCCCCGGCGTTGTAGCCGAACAGAATCTCGTCGCGGCAATACTCGTAGACGGCGCGTGCGGCCTGTTCCGCCGGCAGCGTGCGCCAGCCGCGGGCCTCGATGAGGCGAGTGATTGGCGGGGCATCGAAATCGAGTATCCCGGTGCGTTGCAGATAGTTCGGATCCTGGTGCGTGTTCATGGCAGACCTCCCTGGTTTTGCCGAAGCATGGACCTTGTAGCTACTTCAGGGTCAAGCGTCGCGGCTGTCATGCAGATGACCAAGGAATTGTCTGACCAGCGGCCCGGCATCGCGCCGGTAGGCTATCGCCACCGTACTGATGCAACCCGGGTCGGACAGGGGAATGAAACGCAGCGACGCCGGGGCGATGTCCTGCATGCAGCGCGGCAGCAGGGCAATGCCGAAGCCGGCCTGGATCAGTTGCAACTGGGTGGTCTTGCGTGACACCACCCGCGCTGGCCGCGGGAAATAGCCGGCGGCCATGCACAGTTCCGCCGACAGGTAGCTCAGCCCGCCGCGCTGGCGATGGGGGATGGAGATGAAGGCTTCGTCGCGCAGTTCGTCCAGGCTGACGCTGGCCTTTTCGGCCAGTGGATGGGATTCGGCCACGGCGAGCAGCAGGGGTTCCTCCAGCAGCGGCTCGACGCACAGCCCCTCATGCTGGCGCAGCACCGGCAGGCGCAGCAGGCCGATATCCAGGCGGCCCTCGGCCAGTTCTTCGAGCTGGCCCTCCGAGGAAAGCTGGGCTATTTCCATGGATACCCCGGTGTTGTCGTGCAGATAGCCGCTGACCCGTCGCAGCAGCGTGCCGGTCAGCGGCACGGTGCTGGAATGGCTCAGGCGCAGGCCGCCGCGCAGGCCCTGGCCGACGGCGCGGGCCAGGTCGCTGGCCTTTTCCAGGTCCTGCAGCAGATTGCGTGCCCGCGGCAGAAAGGCCACGCCCGCCGCGGTCAGGCGTGGCTGGCGTGCCGTGCGTTCGAACAGCAGGGTGTCCAGTTGCTGTTCGAGTTCACGGACCTGCCGGCTCAGGGCCGACTGGGCGATGTACAGGCGTTCGGCGGCGGCACTGAAGCTGCCGCTTTCGGCGATTTCGACGAAGTAGCGCAACTGGCGGGTAGAGATCATGAGCTATGCCGTTTCGAGATGGCTGATGGCGATATTGCCTATTGGTCGGCATGGCTGTCGACTGGTTAAGGTGTGTTGAACCCATTGCCAAGGTGCTGCCCGGATGCTCTCGACCCTGTTCGCCCAACTGCCGTTTTCCGCGCTCGACTGGCTGCCGATCCTGCTCGGTGTGGCCGCGGCCTATGTGGTGTTCGGCATCGCCGGGTTCGGTACCGCGCTGGTCGCGGGGCCGGTGCTGATCAATTTCATGCCGCTGTCGCGGATCATCCCGCTGCTGGTGCTGCTGGATTTCGTCGCCGCTTTCGGCAACTGGCTGCCGGCGCGCAAAGCCGTGGCCAGGGGCGAGCTGCTGCGCCTGTTGCCGTTCATGGCCCTAGGCTGCACCCTTGGCGTGGTGTTCCTGCTCAACCTGCATGCTGATGTGCTGATGCTGTTGATGGGGCTGTTCGTCAGTGCCTATGCGCTGTACAGCCTGGCGGTGAAGGTCAGGCCCGCCAACCTGGCGCCGGCCTGGGCGGTGCCGACGGGGACCCTGGGCGGGCTGTTCGGCGCCTTGTTCGGCAGCGGTGGCTTTCTCTATGCGCTGTATCTGAATGCGCGGCTGCCCTCCACCGAGCAGGCGCGGGCCACCCAGAGCGCGCTGATCAGTTGCAGCACGGTGGTGCGCCTGAGCCTGTTCCTGATCGCCGGGGTCTACGCCGACTGGCCGCTGCTGCTCCTGGCCCTGTGCCTGTTGCCGATGATGCTCCTGGGCCTGCGCATCGGTCGCCGGCTGACCCTGAACATGTCGCGGGAAGCCTTCGTGCGCCTGGTCACCTGGCTGGTGCTGGCCAGTGGCGTGGCGCTGATCGGACGCTACCTGAGTCAGGTAAACTGGTGACTTTTCACCGACCCGACCGCTGTCATGATCACCCAGAGCATCATCGTTCCCCGCATGTCCTCCATCCCCGTGCACGAAGCCCGTGCCCGGGCCATCCTGCGCTGGCTGGTGCGCGAGAAGATCGTCGAGGAAAGCCTCAGCACCTGCGGCGCCACCGGCAACCGCATGGGCCACGCCATCGCCGAGGGCGCGCGCAAGATCGTCGAACGCCCCGAGCTGCTGCCGTTCGGCAAGCGCTTCAATGGCCTGGAGATCGTCACCAAGCGCTGCATCTATACGCCGAACGAGGACTTTCTCGAAGAAGCGGGCTGCCCGGAGTGCCGCCAGGAGATCGGCGAGGCCCTGTTCGACAGTCTGGAGACGTGGATGCCGGCGCAGACCGACAACTTCATCTGCCCCGAATGCGCCCACGAAGACGACATCAACGGCTTCCTGTTTCTTCAGCCATGTGCCTTTTCCAACCTGGGCTTCATCTTCAACGGGTGGGCCGACGCCGGTTTCAGGCCGGCCTTCCTCGATGCCTTCGCCGACTGGCTGGACCAGCCGGTGGCGGTGGTGCGGGTGAAGCTGTCGGGCAACTGACCGAAGGCCCATCTTTACATTGAGCGAATCGGCGCGCATGAGTATAATGGCGCGCTTCCATTTTTCCCGCCCGGGAGCCCCCGCGATGCTGCGTATCAGCCAAGAAGCCCTGACCTTCGACGACATTCTCCTTGTACCTGGCTACTCCGAGGTACTGCCCAACGAAGTCAGTCTCAAGACCCGTTTGACCCGTGGCATCGAGCTGAACATTCCGTTGGTCTCCGCCGCCATGGATACCGTGACCGAAGCCCGCCTGGCCATCGCCATGGCGCAGGAAGGCGGCATCGGCATCATCCACAAGAACATGACCGTCGAGCAGCAGGCCGGCGAAGTGCGCAAGGTCAAGAAGTTCGAGGCCGGCGTGGTCAAGGACCCGATCACCATCGACGCCGACGCCACCGTGCGTGACCTCTTCGAGCTGACCCGCCTGAACAACATCTCTGGTGTTCCGGTACTGCACAACGGCGACCTGGTCGGCATCGTCACCTCCCGCGACGTGCGTTTCGAGTCCCGCCTGGACATCGCCGTACGCGACGTGATGACCCCGAAAGAGCGCCTGGTCACCGTCCGCGAGGGCGCCGACAAGAACGAAGTCCGCGAGCTGCTGCACAAGCACCGCCTGGAAAAAGTCCTGATCGTCGATGCCGACTTCGCCCTGAAGGGCATGATGACCGTCAAGGACATCGAGAAGGCCAAGGCCTACCCGCTGGCGAGCAAGGACGACCAGGGTCGTCTGCGTGTCGGCGCTGCCGTCGGTACCGGCAAGGACACCGCCGAGCGCGTGGCCGCGCTGGTTTCCGCCGGCGTTGACGTGGTGGTGGTCGATACCGCCCACGGTCACTCGAAAGGCGTGATCGATCGCGTTCGCTGGGTGAAAGAGAACTTCCCGCAAGTGCAGGTGATCGGCGGCAACATCGCCACCGGCGCCGCCGCCAAGGCCCTGGCCGAAGCTGGCGCCGACGCGGTCAAGGTCGGTATCGGCCCTGGCTCGATCTGCACCACCCGTATCGTCGCCGGTGTCGGCGTGCCGCAGATCAGCGCCATCGCCAACGTCGCCGCGGCACTCGAAGGCACCGGCGTTCCGCTGATCGCCGATGGCGGCATCCGCTTCTCCGGTGACCTGTCCAAGGCCATCGTCGCCGGTGCTTCCTGCGTCATGATGGGCTCGATGTTCGCCGGTACCGAAGAAGCGCCGGGCGAAGTCGAGCTGTTCCAGGGCCGTTCCTACAAGGCGTACCGCGGCATGGGTTCGCTGGGTGCCATGGCCCAGGCGCAAGGTTCCTCCGACCGTTACTTCCAGGACTCCTCGGCCGGCGCCGAGAAGCTGGTGCCGGAAGGCATCGAAGGCCGCGTACCGTACAAGGGCGCCCTGGCCGCGATCATCCACCAGCTGATGGGTGGCCTGCGTTCCTCGATGGGCTACACCGGCAGCGCCAACATCGAAGAGATGCGCACCAAGCCCGAGTTCGTGCGCATCACCGGTGCCGGCATGGCCGAGTCCCATGTGCATGACGTACAGATCACCAAGGAAGCGCCAAACTACCGCGTAGGTTGATGCTCCTGGCAACACCTTGAAGCGGGGCTGTTATCGAACAGCCCCGCGTCGTTTCCGATTACCACTGACGAGATTGAGTCATGGCCCTCGACATTCACGCTCACCGCATCCTGATTCTCGACTTCGGTTCCCAGTACACCCAGCTGATCGCCCGCCGCGTGCGCGAAATCGGCGTGTACTGCGAACTGCACCCGTTCGACATGGACGATGAAGCGATTCGTGCCTTCAACCCGCGCGGGATCATCCTCGCCGGCGGTCCTGAGTCGGTCCACGAAGCCAACAGCCCGCGCGCGCCACAGGCCGTCTTCGACCTGAACGTACCGGTTCTGGGCATCTGCTACGGCATGCAGACCATGGCCGAGCAGATGGGCGGCAAGGTCGAAGGTTCCGACCTGCGCGAGTTCGGCTATGCCCGCGTCGACGTGGTCGGCAAGAGCCGCCTGCTCGACGGCATCGAAGACCACGTCGACGACGACGGTGTCCTCGGTCTGGACGTGTGGATGAGCCACGGCGACAAGGTCACCCGTATGCCGGAAGACTTCCACGTCCTGGCCAGCACCCCGAGCTGCCCGATCGCCGGCATGTTCAACGATGCCCGCGGCTACTACGGCGTGCAGTTCCACCCGGAAGTGACCCACACCAAGCAGGGCGGTCGCATCCTGTCCCGCTTCATCCTCGACATCTGCGGCTGCGAAGCCCTGTGGACCGCCTCGAACATCGTCGAGGACGCGATTGCCCAGGTTCGCCAGCAGGTCGGTTCGGCCAACGTGCTGCTGGGCCTGTCCGGCGGCGTCGACTCCTCCGTGGTCGCCGCGCTGCTGCACCGTGCCATCGGCGACCAGCTGACCTGCGTCTTCGTCGACAACGGCCTGCTGCGTCTGCACGAAGGTGACCAGGTCATGGCCATGTTCAAGGAGAACATGGGCGTCAAGGTCATCCGTGCCGACGCCGAAGCGCAGTTCCTCGGCAACCTGGAAGGCGAAGCCGACCCGGAGAAGAAGCGCAAGATCATCGGTCGCACCTTCATCGACATCTTCGATGCCGAAGCCAGCAAGCTGGAGAACATCCAGTTCCTCGCCCAGGGCACCATCTACCCGGACGTCATCGAGTCGGCCGGCGCCAAGAGCGGCAAGGCCCACGTGATCAAGTCGCACCACAACGTCGGCGGCCTGCCGGAGGAAATGAACCTCAAGCTGGTCGAGCCACTGCGTGAACTGTTCAAGGACGAAGTCCGCAAGATCGGCCTGGAGCTGGGCCTGCCGTACGACATGGTCTACCGTCACCCGTTCCCGGGCCCGGGCCTGGGCGTGCGCATCCTCGGCGAAGTGAAGAAGGAGTACGCCGACCTGCTGCGTCGCGCCGACCACATCTTCATCGAAGAACTGCGCAAGGCCGACTGGTACCACAAGACCAGCCAGGCCTTCGTGGTGTTCCAGCCGGTGAAATCGGTGGGCGTGGTCGGTGATGGCCGTCGCTACGCCTGGGTTGTGGCCCTGCGTGCCGTCGAGACCGTGGACTTCATGACCGCGCGTTGGGCACACCTGCCGTACGAACTGCTGGAAACCGTCAGTGGCCGGATCATCAACGAGATCGAAGGTATTTCCCGCGTGACCTACGACGTCTCGAGCAAGCCGCCGGCGACCATCGAGTGGGAATGATCCCGCGTCCGGCATAGACCGGCGGCGATTGCTTCCAGCACAACCGAAAGCCCGCATCATTGCGGGCTTTCGGCTTTCTGCGGGGCTGGTACGTCGATCGTCTGGCGATGACGCCAGCCTGCGACAAGTCTTCACTTAATATTTCGCAAATGCGGGTGTATCGTATTTGCCCTTCTAACTGGCCCGGTGATGGCCAGTCCCCCGCGATACGAGGTGCCTGCTGCAATGTCCTTTACCCGTCGACAAATGCTCAAAGGCCTCACCGGCCTGGTGGTGGTTGGTCTTGGTGCCGGTGGTGCGGCCCGTTACTGGCTGGGCAAGGTCGAGGACGAAAATGTCGGGCACGACTATGAACTGATCGCCGCGCCGCTCGACGTGGAACTGGTCCCCGGCTTCAAGACCGAGGCCTGGGCCTTCGGTCCGTCGGCGCCGGGCACCGAGCTGCGCGTGCGGCAGGGCACCTGGCTGCGGGTGCGCTTCATCAATCGCCTGCCCGTGGAAACCACCATCCACTGGCACGGCATTCGCCTGCCCCTGGAAATGGACGGGGTGCCCTACGTCTCGCAACTGCCGGTCAAGCCGGGCGAGTTCTTCGACTACAAGTTCCGCGTGCCGGACGCCGGCAGCTACTGGTATCACCCCCACGTCAGCAGCAGTGAAGAGCTGGGCCGCGGCCTGGTCGGCCCGCTGATCGTCGAGGAGCGCGAACCCACCGGCTTCCAGCATGAGCGCACCCTCAGCCTGAAGACCTGGCATGTCGACGAGCAGGGCGCCTTCCTGCCGTTCAGCATCCCCCGCGAGGCGGCGCGCAACGGCACCGCCGGGCGCCTGATCACCATCAATGGCCAGGCCGACGCGGTCACCGAACTGCCGGCCGGCCAGGTGGTGCGGGTGCGCCTGCTCAATCTGGACAACACCTGGACCTACCGCCTCAACCTCAAGGGCAACTGCGAGGCGATGGTCTATGCCCTCGACGGCAACCCCGTCACGCCGCACCCGCTGGAGGACGATTACTGGCTCGGCCCGGGCATGCGTATCTGCCTGGCGATCCGCATTCCCGAGGCGGGCGAGGAAATCTCCCTGCGCGACGGTTTCGTGCGCCTCGGGACCCTGCGCTCGGTGGCCAGCGCCGACAAGCCGGGCGACTGGCCGCCGGCGCTGCCGCCGAACCCGATCGCCGAGCCGGACCTGGAGAACGCCGAGAAGCTCAACTTCAATTTCGAATGGGTCGGCAAGGTCTCGGTGGACACC
>NZ_FZOL01000017.1 GCF_900188455.1 Pseudomonas japonica
CTTGTTCGAACCACCTTTGTTTGGGCGTTCTGGGAGGGGATTCTGGCTGGGTTGGTGATGGTGGGGGTGGCGATCAACTGGGTCAGGTTGAGTAATGATCCGGAGAGTTGGGCTGCGATTGATGCGGCATCGCTCTCTCAGCGCTTCAGTAAAGCCTTCAAGTAGTGCTTGATAGCCAAGCTTCCGTTCCTATGGAGGCTTCGGCTAACCGACATGGGGTGCACATGGAAATTGATGAGATCGAGCGCGAACGCCGTCGTGATGCTGTGGCAGCAGAAGTCGCTTGTCTTGCTCTGGACGGGGGGCAGCTTGCAGCTGAGCGCTTGGCACAGTTGCAGCGCTATGTGGATGGCCGAGTTAGCCTCCAAGAGCTTCGAGCAGAGCTGATTGAACGTCTGCGATTAGATGATGAGGGAATCGCAGATGAAGACGAAATGCGTCGAGCCTGGGGTGACCTTGAGTGATTCGAGTCTCTCGACCGTAGGCGGCTAAAGCCGAATGACCGAGTTCTCGATCTCGATTTTGATTTGCTGCCCCATTTGGACGCACTGGAGACACGATCAGTATCGAACAGGAACCAACTGATCCGATGAAAATTTTGATCTACTCAGATCTGCACCTGGAGTTCGCCGACTTCCAGCCTCCTATGACGGAATGCGATTTGGTCGTGCTGGCAGGCGACATCTCGGTGCGAAGTCGAGGGGCGCTGTGGGCGAATGAGACCTTCAGCTGTCCGGTGATCTATGCCTGTGGCAACCATGAGTTCTACAAAGGCCACATCGATCGAACGCTGACCAAGATGCGCGATGCGGCTGCAAAACATGTGCACGTCCTGGACAACCAGTCCCTGATCATCGGCGACATCAGGTTTTTGGTAGCAACAGCGTGGACAGACTTCACCGCGACTGGGGACTACAAAGCCGCGATGAGGGTGTGTGCGGAGGGGATGAGCGACTTCAAGCGCATTCGCATCGGGGAGGGCTATAGCAAGCTTCGTCCTGTCGACCTCATAGCGCGGAACATCGCCACTCGAGAGTTTCTGGTCACGGAACTCGCCAAAGACTTTGCTGGAAAGACTGTGGTGATTACCCATCACTGCCCGATCCAAGAGGTCGCGGGTGATGGCCATGAAGGTCACCTGGGTGCTGCCTATTTCAATGAATGGCATGACCTGGTTGCTCTGGCTGACGTTTGGATTTTCGGTCACACGCATCATGCAGTCGACACAATCGTCTCGGGCTGCCGGGTCATTTCAAATCCGCGAGGCTATCCAGGAGAGTGCACTGGTTTTTCGCCGGACTTCACCATAGAGGTTTGACAGGGTTACGCCTGCAGGTGCGGGCAATGTCAGTTTTGAAAAGGGAAGAGCCGATGTCAGCTGAGATCAACATCGAGTACCACTGCAAGAGCCCGTCGGATCTCCAGCTCAAGCGGATCTTACGAGCGATGGCTTACAAGTACACGCCACCTGTTACCGCCTACCTGAGCGATGTGTTCATCACGTCGGAGTGTGCTGCCGGCATCGTTTTTGGTCACATCGACCCGGGGCAGTATGAGCAACGCGCGGATGGGCACGTTCTGCAAGCGTCACGCATCGAGCATCTGAAGAAGATAGGGCGTTACTGGGTGATCACGACGGCTGAGGGACGGTGCGTGCTGACGTCGTTCAAGCGGGGAATGGGAAGGGCGAGCTTACGAGCGCTCATTGCGAAGATGATTCAAACAACATCGACGCTGGAGCAGAAGCATGAAGCGCGATTTTCTTAACATCTACAAGCGCCCGACAGGCCACTGAAGCGCTGCGTTGCTAACATGAGGCTGTTGCCGCGAGCTTACCTTCCGCAAATTGAGTTGCTGCGGGTAGAGGCAGAAAGCCTTTTTCAGGCGCTTGCCGACGATCAAATGAGAGCAATGGGAGTGTCATCCCCCTCCATTCATTGGCAGCTGATCATGGCTATCCTGCCAATAGCATGCATTCTGCGAGGCCAGGCAGGTGTCACCCGCGACCTAGCAACATAACCGCCCGGCGCAGCACACTGATCTAACAAATATCCCCACAGCACACTGATGAGTAGTGTCAGCCCCGTCGCACCCAGGGACGAGTGCTTGAAACGGCGCTTGGCAATGTGCCATAAAGGCCTAAATCCAAGGTGCATCTATAGCACCTCGCTTTCGCTGATAAATTCCAGGGTTGAAATGGATTTTTACATTCTTGATCGAACAGACAAGCTTCCTACGCAGGCGACCAGTACCGCCTATCTTCGGTATGATCGCTGGAATGATTTTAACTTTGTGACAATGTTTTATGTCACGCTTTACGACAGTGCCGGAAAATCGCATGACCTTGGCAATGTCAAAATCGGTTTCAAAGGCCAGGACAAGGACACATCAACGGCGTCTAAGCTTACGGACAGTTTTCCAACGCTGCCGATGGATTTTTTCTCTTTAGGCACTAATGTTGAGTACTACGAAAAGCTTGCGAATGAGGTTCCACCTGATTCAAAACAGGCGTATCTCACCGGATTGCGAGATCTGGCGGCACATCCCGATTTGCTGGAGAGCGTTCGAGAAGAAGCAGTGTTATCGGTCTCTCTGCTCCGGGACGTCAGTTTAGCCAGTGTCAAGCAGCAATTTGTAAGGATTCTTGATGGCGGTGCAGTTCGTACAAACTACTCATTCATCTATGAGAAAAAATCTGGAGAGCGCGTAGCGGGGATCGAACTTGAGTTTGATGTCGAGGCGGACTCAACCCCTTCAAGTAATATTCATGCGTTGATTGGCCGAAATGGCATAGGTAAAACCACCATTCTCAACGGGATTATTGGGGCGGCCACAGGTCATGCTAAAGACTCTGACGCCTTATATCATACTGGTGAGTTTGGACTGGGGCGGATTCCAGTCACTAAAGAATATTTCAGTAGCGTAGTATCAGTATCATTCAGTGCATTCGACCCCTTCAATCCGCCGCCTGAGCAGCCTGATCCAGCGAAAGGCACATGTTTCTATTATGTCGGTCTCAAGGTGCCTGACGATACAGGCTATCGCCTAAAAGGGGCAATGGAGCTTAAAAGCGAGTACACCCAAGCGCTAAAGGCATGCTTCCGCGATGACTACAAGAAGACAAGGTGGATGGAGGCTGTAAAGGGATTGCAGTCTGATGATAACTTCGCTCGCATGGACTTTATGGCTTCAGTCGACCTCTCGCAAAGCAAATATATAGACGCTGCAGGCGACTTGTTCTCGACCCTGAGTTCGGGTCATGCCATCGTTCTGTTGACCATTGCCAAACTGGTTGAGCGCGTTGAGGAAAAGACCTTGGTACTTCTCGACGAGCCGGAAAGTCACTTGCATCCGCCACTGCTGTCTGCATTCATTAGGGCTCTTAACGACCTGTTGCTTGATCGAAATGGCGTAGCGATTATTGCCACCCACTCACCTGTAGTGCTTCAGGAAGTACCCTCATTCTGTGTTTGGAAGGTAAACCGCTCAGGATTGGTGGCTGCCGCAGCACGCCCGTCAATTGAGACGTTCGGTGAAAACGTCGGGATTCTCACCCGCGAGGTGTTCGGCTTAGAGGTGGAGCTATCCGGTTTCCACACCATCCTCAAGGCTGTGGTTGAACAAGGTGACAGCTATGATCGGATTTTTCGGAAGTTCGGAGGCCGCTTGGGCTACGAAGCGCAGGCGATCCTAAGAGCGTTGATTGCCGATCGTGACGCAAGGGCCTCCGAATGAGAAAGATGACCATTACAGAGTATGATCCTGATTACTCCTATCGGCAGTGTGTTTCCGCTATTTTGAGCGAGCAGGAGCGTGGTCGAATGCTCGACCAGGTCGATGGAGTTAAACAAGCAGCTATCGACTACCTGGAGCATACCCAAAGGGCAACAACCTACACTATCGTACCTATCATAGCGGGCAAAAACCAAGACCCCATTGTCCTGGGTGAAATTACCAAGTCAGAGTTCGTATATCTATATGATTATTATATGGTAAGGCGTGAACCCGGGCGATCCATCTACGATGCCATCCTTGTGGCTGCGAATGAAACGTGCCCGCTTTGTGGTGGAGTAGGGCAGGCGCGAACGATCGACCATTATCTACCCAAGGCCAATTATCCTCAATTTTCAGTGCTGCCCTATAACTTGATTCCGGCCTGTCGCGACTGCAACTCAGACAAGAAAAACCCCATTATTACAGAGGCCAAGAAACAGCATTTTCATCCCTATTATGATCAGGCGTGTTTCTACGAAGAGCCATGGGTTGTAGCAGTGGTGAGCCATGAGCTTCCATGCGCGGTCACCTACAGCGCAAGCCCACCCGAGCAATGGACTACGCTAAATAAAGAGCGCGCGACCAATCATTTTAACTTCTTTAATATTTCCAAGCGATATAGTATCAGGGCGGCTGAAGAACTTGCTATATTGGTGCATCAGCGGCGGGGCTTTTTGCGAGATTTCACTCCCGAAGCATTCGCTCAATTCTTGCAGTCGATAGCCGACAGTCCAGATCTGTTTCCCAATCATTGGAAGAAGGTTATGTACAAGGCTCTCGCGCTAGATGACTGGTTCTGTAGGGCAGAGTTTTAATGGGTGAGGGTCGTGCATCGGCCACCGAACATGCACTCTAGGTAGTCATGGCGATAATGAGATCATCAGCACTATTTGTGAGTGCTGTTCAGTGTTGCGTTGAATACAACTAAGAAATATCATTGTGGGTAAGTGGATGGGTGTCATCCTGTTCCACCTTTTGGATGGAACCATGCGTTTCAATGAACTCAGTCGAGTGCTGCGTGGAACTACCCCTCGTCTTCTGACCAAGCAGGTTCGTGAACTGGAAGAGGATGGTCTGGTGCATCGCACTGTCTACCCCGTCGTACCGCCCAAGGTTGAATACAAACTCACTGACGAAGCATTGAGCCTGGCGCCTCTTTTGATCGTTTTGAGCGAGTGGGGGGCAGTGGCTCGAACGGCGCGGCATTAAAACCGTGGTGCAATTGGAAGCAGAGGAAGCGAGCTCGCGTAGGTGCTGAGTCGCCCACAATTAAGCAAGACTGCGCGAGAACCATCAGCTCATATCTGATCGGAACGTTACGCGGCCGGCTCCGGCCGCAGCAGATCAGTTCACCACTTCTTCCGTGAATCCAGGGGCTAGGAGGGAGTTATCGACCCCTCTAAGCACCTCATGATTCCTGAGCCAAAGCCTGTACTCGGCACCCCTGAGTCGATGGTCAGGTGAGCAATCCACGCTCCACTGGCGCAAGGTATAGCCTGCAGTCAGAGCCTGGACAGTCATCTTCATGACCCCGTCCTGCATACCGTAGTCCAAGTGCGTGACCTCCGGGCGAGGCTGGTCGGGATGATGAATCAACTCAAGCGTCACTTGCTGATTCCACTGACCGTCCGCTTCACGTCCTTCCTGATCTTGCCGCACGACTTCGTCAACGATCCGTGGTTCCAAGATGCGCGTGATTACGAAATCCCTGAACTCTTCGGATTTGCGATCAAAGCCGCGCACGTGCCAGCGAAGGCCGTTGTCGACCAGCACGTGCGGGACAATAACTCGTTCACTTGCTCCGTTGAGCGATTCATAACGTATGTGCAACGGTTGCCGGTGGAAGATGGCGCGGGTCACTACGCCTAGAGTTTCTAAGTTCGGGTTTCCTAATCGCGCTGGCTGCAGGGCCGGGACGCCAGCCGCCCAGACACCCGGTAAGCCATCCGCAAAGCCTTGAGCCAACCAGGTCATGACCCGTTCAGAGCTGAAGCTGTACATTGGCTTGAATGCCGAGCCGATGAAGAATGTCTTCGCGCTGACGTCGTAGCTCAGATTCTCAGGGTTCAAGCTTGCATAGAGGGCAAGATCCCTCGTTGCGGAAGCGGCCTTGATCTGGAATCGCTTCACGAGCATTTGGCGTCGTACTTGCCCTAGAAACCACAGGTTGAGCTCAATGTAGGCGAGGCGTTCCTGCTGGGCCTGCGAGTGGTCTGGGATCTCTTTGGTCATCAAATCGTCTGCATTCTATTTTTTGGTTGCGATTCTTGGAGGCACAAGGCTAGTATCGGTACAACCACCTCAAAATGATTCGATAATACTGTCTGGAGCGGGTGGCTCGACAAGGCATCTGAGGGTTGATTATGAACGACCTTTCTAGCGTGGCGGAGTCCCCAAGTACGAGAAACGGTGCTCTGTTTGATCTGACAGCGCACCAGCGGAATCTTCTGCTTCTCCGCCCGATCCTGCGACTCGACATCAATAAGATGACGTACTCGGGAGAAGACGATAGCCCTGTTTTGGATGGGTTGGACACGAATTACCTTTGTCTAGCTGCCCTGTTTTTCATGATGGAAGGTGCCGCAATCAATCAGGGGTACACCTTGACCGAGGTACGAGACCATGTGATGGGGATCGCAGGTTCTATGCGCACAGTACTGAGTGATTCCGCTAGGTTGCGCGTTGCCGAGATTGTCCTGGACACCTTGGGCAACGCTTCAAACAAGTATGCCGCTCATCAAGAATCGTTCTTTCATGCCCCCACGGGTGAAACCCGGCATGTGAATTTCAAGCTGATCCGCTTAGAGCAGGATCATGAGGACGTCATTCGCTATACCCCAACCGAAGACGGGTATGTTGTATTGATGGGGATGCTCGATCTTGAAATCCAGGATTACCAGGTTCTCATCGAAAAAATGCTCGTGCATCTCATCGAGAATGGACGATTTGAGCAAGCGTTAGAGCTAGCGAACCGTGCCCGGGTACTGTCGATCGAGCACAGGCAAATGATTCGAGATTTGATACGCCAGGCCCATCGAGCCCCAGGAACGGTGAACTGGCGTTCAGACATCAGCCCACGGCTGGGAGAAGCACGGCTCCACGTCAAAGAGCGTCAGCTGGTAGATCATCACATGATGGAATCGCTGGCGGTAAAAATCCGCGACCTGGATAACCCCAACGCCATTGCCCCCCTTGCAAAGCTGAACCGTCAACTGCAAAACGCCAATGCCCAGCGGATGCACCTGCTCAACGACATTGGCGGTGCAGGCGAACAATTTCTCGCAGGCCAAACATTTGGTTTCCGTGCGCGGCGTCGCTCGGGAATTCCTGACATCGACCACCAACTGCTTCCGGGCCTGATGGAGAAACCAGCAGTTGAAATCGTCGGACTGGCTGATGATCTGCTGCTGAGTTTTTATCCTGCAGTTCCACCTAGGGTGTTTGATCTGTCGAGCCTCTTCGAGGCATTGCTGGAACGGCGTGCCACCTATGTGTTCGATGGTGAGGATGAAGAAACGGGCGGTGAGATCACCGAATTCTCAGAGATTCCAAACCCTTACTCAGATGCCTTGATTGCGAAAATACTGGACTGGCTGGATGCGAAAATGCATTCCGGTGAGACCTGGCAGTTGGCGCAACTGATCGATCTGGCAGAAAGCGAGGGTATGACATTCACGGAGCGAAAAGCTCTCTCCTATGAGCTCTACAGGGCATACGCCGATAGCGAATCCCGATACCCCCATCTTCATGCTGTCGTCGAGGGAGAGTTCGAAACGTCAGTTGTTTCCGGTGACAACCTTAGGTACGACACTCGAGAGGAGGCCAGTGATGAGCAGCAGTGATAGTCAGGATGCAGCGACGCTGCTCTATAAGGCCATGGGTGTTTCAGCCAATCCCAACAGCGATGCTGACTATCGCCAGTTGCTCGCCAAATACCGAAGTGACCGAGCGTTTTCAGAAATGGTCAGCGGCGTGGCAACCGGCATGGAACTGGTCATTTTAGATGTCAGTGAGCGTGGTCTAGTGATTGCCCCAACAGGTAAGAGCAGCAGGTTCTCGGTGCGGCTCTCCGATTTTCGACAGAACCTGTCAGAGCCCGAACGGGTAGCAATAGTACTGATTCACCTGGCCATCGCTGCGGTGTTCTATCCCACTACGGATCATGTCGAAGATGAAGGGCGCTCTCCGTTCCCGAGCAGCGTCATGGACGTCAGGGAAAAAGTAATCAGCGTCGCTAGCTCGCTTCGTTTAGCCGCGGAAGGGGACAGCTACGCGGCTGAAGAGCTTCGGCCAGGGTGGAGTCTGATTTTGGGATTGCCAGTGACCATTCCCGGTAGCGAGCGAGCCTCCATGAAGTCGGTGGATGGAATCGTAAAGGTGTGCCTTTCCCGACTTGCGCATTACGGCTTGGTGAGGAAGGAAGGTAAAGAAGATATCGGCGACAAGACGATCTTCACTCCGACGCACCAGCTGCGTGTCCAGTTGCGTGAGCTGACGCTTCCAAACCTTTTTCGAGCCATCGCAACTGCCGCCTCCGACGGCACCCAAGGGTGATCTATGCGCATCTCTAGAATTTACGTAGACCGGTTTGGATCGCCTACAAGCTGGTATGAGCAAATCACGCTTGACCTGTGTGAGCCGGTATCGGGTGAGGCGATCGACAGCTGCATGAACCTCGAAAATGCAGGGGGTAAGACCTCGTTGCTGTCCTACATTTTCAGCTGTTTTGAACCCAAGCAAGAGAGGTGGCTTCAGCACCTGCAATCGAAGGCCCACTCCTTCAGAGACTACTTCTCACGCGATGTCAGACCGTCCTTTATGGCGATCGAATGGATCATGCCTCCGCGCAGCCCTAATGGTCGGCCTTACCGCTTAGTCGTTGGGCAAGCCGTTCAACTGAAGGAGTCAGCAGACCGGGCGTCGGAGGTGGATCGACGGTTCTTTGCCTTCGAATCGAGCTCAGGCCTGGCCTGGGAGCACCTCCCAGTTCCAGGCATATCCATTGCACCGGTTCACTCGATGCAGGAGTTTTTGAACTGGGCTCATCACACCGCTCGCCTGGAGAGTCAGGGCGACTACTACATGACCTTCAACCAAGGGGATTGGGTTACCCATTTGGAGCAGCGTCGGTTGATCGACGTGGAACTCCTGCGGATGCAGCTGTCGTTCAACAGCCGGGAAGGCGGCAGTGAGGAGGGCTTTCTGTCTTTCAGTTCTGAAAGCGATCTCATCTCGAAACTGCTGCATTTGTCGATGAACCAAGAGCACACCGTCGCATTGAGGGACATGGTCGCCCAAACCATGGATCGCCTGAAGTCCAAGCCCAAGTATGAAGCCAGGCTGCACCAGCTACAGCTGCTTCAGGCTGCCATGAAACCGTTTGCTGAGAATGCCGCAAAACTTATGGGGGCGAAGGCTGCTCTTGCCGAGCTCGAACAGGATGCCGCGGATACCGCTTTCACGATGCGTGATCAAATCAACGGGTTGGATGTGAGGCTGGCTAAAGCCATTACTGCGCTGGCTCAGCTTGAGCAGTTGGCGACCAACGCGGACAACCAGGCTGCGTCGGCCAAGCGCAATCATTTGGCACTTCAGGGCATGAAGTTGTCCCGGGCTGATCTTGCTGCCAAGAAAACCAGGAGTGATTTGCAGGAGCAAGTCACGGCGGGCCAAGTTCGCCTTGAATGCCTAAAGGGCGCCATGCTTAAGCGTGAGATCGCCAACGCTGAAAAACTGGTTGAGGGGCTTGTACGACAAACTGCTGCACTCAAGGAAGAGCTGAAACCCCTTGAAGCGGAGACCGCCGAGAATGGTGCGATGCTGCGGTTCCTGCTCGAGCAGCACATTGAGAAGCAGGAGCAGGCGCGTTCCTCTTTGAATGCCCAAGCAACAGAAGCCAACGCCGTCCTGTCGCAGATTGCTCAACAACGGGAGCAGGGTACTACGCGTAGATCAGAGCTCCATGGGTTGAGGGGCGAGGTGGAAGAGCGTGTCAAGATTGGCGGCGAGGTTCGGGATGGCCTCATCGAGAGCGGCTGGTTCTTGCCCACTGACATTGATGTAACCGCAGCTATCGAGCGATTGCAGGCTATCGTTGATGAGCTCAATTCAGGCCTGAATGAGCTCAAAGAGCAGCGGGCCTCCAAGAAGGCTGCTCTCGACGAGACTCAAGGCAAGGACGCATTGATACAGAATGCCATTATCAACGCTGAACACGCGCAGGAGGCGCTGAGGCAACGCTTGAGGGTGTACGACCAGGCAGTAGAGAAACTGCAGAACGACCCCGTGTTGACTGGACTGGTAGAGGGGCAATGCGATCCCCATGCATTTTCATTGGTCACTCACGTCCAGCAGTACATCGAGACCACTAACAGGGAGCTTTCCAACTGTGCGATTCGGTTGAAGCAGCTTCGCGAGCAGCAGGAGTCGATTGAGCAGACAGGCTTGGCTGGGCGCAGCGATGATGTGGATCTGGTGATTGGTGCCCTCAAGGCAGCTGGCGTGTTGTCTGCGAGAGCTGCAAATACCTACATCGCTGATCTTCGGCCAGACGCTGCAGAAGCAAGGGCACTGGTTTTGTCAGACCCTGCACGCTTTCTCGGTGTGAACGTAGCTAAGGATGAATGGGGTAAAGCGCTTCAAGCCGCAGCCTCGTTAGACCTACAGCTGTCTTTGCCAGTTACGCTCGCAGTGGCAAGCCTCGATGCTCAGGCCACATCTGAAGACCGGTACGTTCTAGGCCCCGAGAAAAACTCAGCTTTCAACAAGGCCGCAGCGTCAGAGCTTCTGGCAGATTGCCAGACTCTCATCAAAAAAATCGATATCGAACACGGCGCATTAATGCATCGTCAGAGGCAAGCTCAATCCACCCTGGCCAACCTCCAGCGCTTTCAGTCTGACTATACCCCTGAGGCCATTCAGCAGATTGCCCGCGAGATTGAGCAACTGCAAAGCGAGCTGGAAGTTGGGCACGCCGACCATGCTGAGATGATTGGTCAAGCACAGGTTCTGAACCAAGAATTAGAAGCACTCAGCGGTCGGATCGAGGAGATCCCAAGGGAAATCTCGATCCAAGAGAATGGCCTGCAACGCGTGGTCAACTACGGCGAAGTCTGGGAGCCGAAAATCGAATCTGGCCGTAAAGAACTCGGAGAGATCAACCGCGAACTGCTGCACATTGATCAGGTGTTGCAGCAGCTGAGGGAGGAGGAGTCTGTCCAGAAAGAGCGATTGGAGGATCTGCGGAATGAGCTTGGAGAGGTCAGATCGAAGATTAGTAATCTCCAGCGGGAGCATGGTCAGGTCGTGCGGTTCGATTCGGGTTTTGACGCACATGCCCGAATTCTGGAAAAAGGTTACGTCCTGAGTCTGCTCCAGACAATGTACGCGAATGCCCTTCAGATGCTTTGTGCCCAGGAAGAGCAAAAGTTGGGTGTTGTTGCTTACCAGCTGGAGGGGCATCGCCAACAGGCTGGTAGGCTAGCCGAACAGTACCGCAAGGATTTCGGCCGCCAAGACGAAGCATTCATCTCCGAGTTAGCTCAGAGCGACGTCGACATTGACTTTGAAGTCGAAAGTCAGAACAGGCGCAATGCTCGGCTCGTCGCCGACAAGGAGCAAGCCGTAAGCAACGCTAGCGTGACCGAAGTGCTGCTGAAGAAGTTCATCGACGAGCATGTCCCAGATCAGCCATCGGTGGAGATGGAAGCGCTGGGTGATGATGAGGTGCTCGAAGCGATTGAGCGGGAGCAGGGTGACATGCAGGCGAAATTGGCTGAAGCATCTTCTCTCCGACGTCAGATGGGCCTGCAGCATGCCGAGAGCGAGGCTGACAAGAGGCGCCGAGATTCACTGGTGATGCAAGTCAATCACGTAAGCTCTGCATTTCCTGCAGCAGAACTCATACCCAAGCTGATCGACCTAGACCAGGATGTTGAGGGGCACATCCGCGCTCTGCTAGAAAAACGCACCGCGCGGGACTCATCAGTACGGAAAGCTAAAGACGAGACCAATAGCGCGCACCGTCAGTTGGTCAAGGTAGCCAGCCACGCTGATTTTGCCATCGCAGAGCCTGAGGTATCTCTGCATATCAGTCAGGATGACTTTGATAAGGCTTGCTCTGACCATGATCGTCTAGAAGAGCTGGTGAACGACCGGGTAGCATCGGTCACGGATCAGCTCAACGAGATGGCACCTGATTTCGAAAGCTGCATGAACGAGGTCTACAACCAAGCCACGTCTGCTAGTTCTCTCTTGAAACATGCCATTGGGATCACCATGCCAATTGGCACGCCCTACGTCAGCGGGAAAGCGATCCTGAAGATGGGGGGGAACCTGTCCAGCAAGAGCTCAGAGCAGCGAAAAATTGAAATCCGTCACTACCTCAATACCCAGATCGAAAGCGGAGTTGTCCCGAACACAGGCGCAGACATCATCACCCAGTGCCTGTTGCGCTTTACCAACAACGGGGTGTTCGGGCTGCAGATGCTGAAGATGGAGCAGAACACTGAGTTCCAGTACCAGTCCGTCAACGCCATGAAAAAGTCGGGAGGTCAGGGCACGGTTATCGCGACATTCCTTTACATGCTGGTGAGCCATATGCGGGTGAACACGCAACTGGATGCTCGGCGTGGCGGTGGCGGGCCTCTGCTCTTGGATAACCCGTTTGCGAATGTCCAGACTAGAGCACTGATTGATGCGCAACGAAAGCTCGCCTCTAGCCTTGGAATTCAGCTCATCTGCTTCACAGCTAACGCGGACGCCAACATCCTAGAAGGGTTCAGGCGCATCATACGACTGCGCAAAGCCGGCGTTAACAGTAAGACTAAGAGGACGCATATCGAAATGGCCAGGGCCACGTTTGCTGAGATGGGCCCACAGCCATGAGTAGCCTTTTCGTCGATAAGCTCATCCTCCAGCCCGGCAAGCGCGTCGCGTTGACGACTCTGAGAACTATTTGGTTGGACGCGTATCCGGAACAGGTAGCAACGCCTGATAGGGATCAGCAGCTACTAGCAGCTTTGGCTTTGGCGCAGACACAGGGAGTTCTGCGCCTGCCCGGGCCAGCAGGCTTCGAGAAGCTGGGCAATCCCCCCATGCCAAAGGCGGTGACTCTGATTCGGGAGGAGAGGCGTCCTCAAGCAATTGATTACGGCGCTGTTTCTTGGCTTCCTGAAATGGGTTTCTGGCCGAACCTTTCGCCAGGCGAGCAAGCGAACGCCTTCATGATCAACGAATGGCTCATACGGCGGCGGGGGCGCTTCATGCAGGTGCCGCTTCGGGAGCGTTCACTCGATATTTTTGGTGATGAGAAATTCCTGGATTCGCGAGCGCGCAATGGCGCGCTGTTCAACGGGCGCATGCCATTAAGTGCTATCGGGGCAATGCGGGTTGAGCATCCACTTGCATATCGGCCAGCAGATGCCATGGGATTGCCTGTCCTCGTGGTCGAGAACCACCACACTTTCTGGAGCCTAGGGGAGTGGAATGAGCAGGCTAAGCGCTACAGCGCCATCGTTTACGGGAGTGGTAACACTATCTGTGCCTCAGGATTAGCACTGGTTGAGGTCATGCGCGAACGAGAGGCCCAGCGAGCAGAGTATTTTGGAGACATTGACCCCGAAGGACTGAGCATTCCGCTGAAATTCAATCGACTGCACGAACTACAGTTGAGTCCGGGCGTCTTCTTCTATCAGATGCTGCTCGAAGTGGGGCGGCGGCGAGACCCTGTCATGCTTCCTAGCGGCTATGAAAGTTTGGCGACAGCTTGGCTGCCAGACTTGGCTGAGGAAGTGAATACCCTGTGGGGCGAGGGCTTCTGGTTGCCCCAGGAAGGATTGGGACTAGAGCAGCTCATGATGACTAGCTAAAAGTCGAGGAACAAGGGCAGCAATATTGCCGCCCATGCTATCTAGATGACCAGACTACCGCTTAGTAGCTCACTGGGAAGCCCAAGCCTCAACGGTTTCTGCGCCGTACTGGGATTTCCAATCTTTCAAGGTTTTGTGGTTGCCGCCCTTGGTCTCGAGGCGCTCACCGGTGTGGGGGTTTTTGTAGATTTTGAGCTGGCGAGGCTTACGGGTAGCCTTCTCTACTGTTGGGGCAGAGCGGCGTGAGGCTGCCGGATCCAGTAGGTCAATCACATTGCGCAGGCTGAAGCCGTACTCGCCAAGCAGGCCACGAAGTTTGGTCTCAAATTCAATTTCTTTCTTGAGGCCGTCATCATTCCTGAGGCTCTCAAGCTCGGCGAGCTGCTGGGCAAGTTGCTGCTCTAGTTTTCTGAACTCTGCAAGACGAGACATATGCCACCTCTGGCTGGAAAGAGTTCAGTATACACAAGCGTGCAAGTACTTGAGCCTTTTTTGTAGCGGCGAGCTCCATTGCCTCGACCTTGGCCGTGCAGTGCGCAGGTCAATTTCGCCGCTGCTAGCATGGAACATTTTTCATGCTATGATTCCCGCCATTGAGTAAGGGGTTGCATATGTGGATCTTTTTAGATACAAACATATACTACAATCAGTGGAATCTAGATGGCGCGAATTTTAATGCATTCAGGAACTTCTGCAACAATACTGGTGCGAAGCTTCTGCTGCCCGAAATTGTTAGAAGGGAAGTGCAGAATAAATACGAGTCGGAAGTAAGTGCTGCTCAAACGGAGTTAAACAAGGCTGCGCAGAAGCTGACAAAGCTAGGCGTTACGGATCATGGTGTGTCTGGCACAGTAGCAAACATAAACTACGATTTCTACGCTGTAGTTCGCGAGCAATTCCGCCGCGTACTGGATGTCCCTTACGGGGCAGTGCCGCACAGCGATCTGGTCACCAAAGCACTCGCTCCGAAGCTTCCTTTTCGGGATGGTGAGAAGGGCTATAGAGATGCGCTTATGTGGCTCTCCGTTCTGGACTTTGCCCGGAGTTTGAATTACCAGGGTGACATTCACTTCATTAACAATAACTCAAAAGATTTCTATCTAAACAAATCTGGTTCTCTAGAGCTACATCCTGATCTTAAGCAGGACATCATAGACCGTGAAATTATCGCGACAGTCATTCCTTATGTGGCGCTTAATGACTTCGTTGAGGCAAGAGTTCCGAAGGATCAGCACGGTATTGTTTGGAACGAGTTTTATGATGAATACAACGGTGAGCTGGATAGGGCGGTGAGCATGGCGGCGATTGAGTGGCTTGACGATGCCCCGTTAGTCGAATTGCGGGCAAGTTTCACGGCTGCTGGATATCCATCGGCAATAATGGAGGGGGCGTTTGCGGCCAACTTTGAAGATTGGGATGGGGTCGAGGACTCTTCGATATTGAGCATGCGTAAAATTGATGACGAAAGGTACTTTATTGATTATGGGTTCGATCTAAGGCAGCTAGAGGTAAAGCTCATATCACCCACAAGTGGTCACTCCTACTCTTTTGGGAATTTCGGAGGGTATATTGACACTGAAGTGGATAATGAAATCACAACAACGACTTTCTTTATGCGAGCTGACTTTACGGCCAGTGTAATTTTCAACGTAGAGTCCGGCCAAGTTGAAAAAGTTGATATGAATGGAATAACCATCAGGAGCCGTCATTGAGGTTGCCCGTCTAACCTTCCGTCTGAGGCCGGTAATCGCGGCCTTAGGCGGAAGGGCTGTAGCCCCAGCCATCGGTCTCAACGGTCATCTGGCCACAGCAGATTTCAGACCAAGACCGTGCGCCCAAACGGCGCATGGTGCGTACACGCGGCTGCCCCAGGAGGCCGTGCTTCACCATGAAACGTATTCGGCCGCCGGCGAGGAGGGCGTTCTCGCGGACTACGATGAGCGACTCGGTGCGTTCTATCAGCGCGAGGGGATGAACGCTGCTGGCTGGTCAGAGCAAGTGGTCAGCAGGCTGCGGAGTGTGTCGAACCTGCATGGGCGTGAGGAGCTTCTTGGTGAGCTGGCTCGAATGGGGTTTGGGCTGCGCTAATCAGCAGAACGTCATATGATCCCGCATGCTTGACCGAGCTAGCAACTTCCAGACGGTTCGCCCAGGCGGTGTATGGATACCTTGTAGGGCCTGAATAAATAGCAAGGATGCGTCTGAAATGAAACCTGAGATGTCTGAGTTTTCCTATGGGTTCGCCTTCACTAACGAGTTGATCCACGCTCCTGGTTCCCATGTCGTAGCAGCACCAGAATTCCCATCGTTGCAGAAGGAGGGAAAGCCTGGCGGCGGTTACGACGTCAAGATCCCCTTTGGTTCTCCACTTTTTCTCCAGTTCAAGCTCAGCCACTTCATGGCGCGCACCAACAGCAAGGAATACTCGCTGATGGGGGGAGCCTACTATCGCTGGCATCTCCATGCGCTGAAGCATTCCGCGCAGCATGATCTGTTGCTGGATCTCGAAGGTAGGGGCAACGAGGTTTATTACGTAGCTCCAGCTTTCCATCAAACCGCGGAACTGAATACTCATTACCTATCGAAGGAAATCGTTGAGCGATCGGCAGGTTTCCGCCCAAGTGATATTGGCACGCTAGATGATGAAGAGCATTACGTCGTGTTCGATAGCAGTCCCTTAGCCTATCGATGCTCGGACGATCCACACTCGGTCAGATTTCAAATGATGAGTCACTGGCTAGGTGCGCAACAGGGGCAACGGGATTCTCGAGCCTTGAGTGATGCTGAGGTTCACGCGATCGGTGAGACGATTGTCGATGCGCTGCGTCAAAGTAGAACCCGGCGAAAACTCGTGGGGCACAAGTCCATCGATCCGGATGATGTAGCAAGAGCAATCGATAACGAACCCACGCTAAGAACGCTAGCGTTTGTTTCACGGACGGTTCTGGATTCTGAGCTTCTGATCGTCACGCCCACGGAGCGATCCTCCAAGGTAGTAAGGCGTAAGCGCAGTTAGTTGTGTCAGTTATCCGAAGATCACGACAGACGATCGTGAAGGTCGCATGGGATGCTACTGGCTGATCAGCAAGCTCGACACTCGCCAGCCCTTGGCTACTGTGAGCGTCTGGCTTACCGTTAAACCAGACCTTTTCGCCAGGCCTTCCTGCCGCGCCAGCTCAAAAAGCCGAACGCATGACCCCATGCCGCTGTAGCCGATGCACGCCATCTGGATCGCGTAAGTCATCAGGCGGCGCTCTGGGCGTGTGGTTACCCACGCAAGGGGTGACGCCAGACTACCGCAATGGCAAGATGGCATTATGCCTACTCAGTCATAGTCAGGTACGACGTTTGACGATCCATAGCCAATACGCATGTGCCATTGATGGCGATCTACGTGTCCTCGTTCCGGTTAGGCGCTACCAACTGGTGCTGAAACACCGCCTCCTCGATCAGTTGGGTGGCTTCTCGCATTTACTGCTAGAGGCGCTCGCCCAGATGCCTGATCGTGGAATTAGGTGGGTGCTCGACATCACAGGATCAAGCCCCCAACAGTTGGCCCCAATCCAAGGCAGGCTAGAAGGCCTCGGGCTGATCGAGAACGGAAAGCTGACCCCTCAATCCAGAGCGCTTCTTACGTTCAAGCGGCTTCTACACGGGCAATCTCGTTCACTCTGGCTGGACGGAGCCTACAAGACGCATTCTTTCTGCGGTGCCCATACGCTTCAAACCGTTGCTCTGGACGAGCAAGATTTTGTTATTCGCCAATGGCATCGAGGTGACGGAAATCCCCGTCGTTGGCCCACTGCGGACTGGAATGAGGACTGTGAGCGTCAGAAGAAACGCATCATGATGTGCCCAGACCAGTACCTTTCGATAGCATTTGAAGATTTTTATAGCTGCTTCAAAGATGCCAAATTCATTCCAACAGAATGGGTGCTTCAAGTTCGACTCGATGCTGAAAGCGCCAAGAGTGATCAAGCGATCGAAGTGAACCTGGAGTCGCAGTTCGTCAGTCGTAAGCAGGGATGTGAATTCAAATTCGCGAGCCCGGTGATCTGCCTTTCGACCCGCTACAGCCTGCCCGCCGATGCACCTCACCATCTCTCCCAGCTCCTACCACCGAATCAACTGCGGTTCACCACGTTTCTTGACTATGACGATGAGTGCTCAGACGAGATTGTTTTATCTGAGTCGCCGGATACACCGTGGGTGTGGCCTATCGTAGATACCATCGTGCGAGAGCAAGTGATAGAGCAGCTGTTCTATGAGGTGGCTTCCTCGGAAGACGGCGTTTCTTCCGTTATCAATCGGAAACATGTATTGGAGGATCGCTGGCAGCACCTAGGGTTCAACTGGGGGGCTGTAGAGCAAAGCCTTAATCTGGAAGGCCTGCACGTTGTCAGTGGTGATCAATGAAAACCGTCGACATTTTTGCCAGCGTCATGGATCAAGCGTTTCAGGATACTCAAACACGCCGATACGGAGCGATTCTGCTTACACGGGGGGTAGGAGGTGTCGCCAAACTCAACCCGACGGCTGTATGGGTTGACGCAGTGGTAGCTGTGATTGAGGCCGGCTCCAGCTACCTACGCTACTGTGCCGCCCGTGAAGTGACAGCGCAAATTCGAGCGTTCAACGAGCAGCTTGAGGTGACTTTGGCTCAGCAACTGCGTTTGGGTGAGGATGAATTGAAGATCATTCGGCGCGATCGAGCGGAACGGGCCAAGATGATTACTCAGGTGCTCGCAGGGGCTCAAAATATGAAAGTACTCACTGCCAAGACGGTAGAGCGGCAACTCAATAGCCTTAGACGGCAACACGTTTTGCTACAAGCGGAGCGTCGAGAGCTAGGGAATTTCCAGGAACTCGTCGCCTTACAGGTGTGCCTTGACAGGTGCATTGATGCCACCTTGGCACTTCTTCTGAGTCCTACGGGAGAGAACGCATGAAAGCACCAAGCAAACCTACCCCTTCCAAGCCAGCACCTAAGAAGCCGGCTGGTAAAAAAGGAGGAGGGGGGATCAATTTTTCCCAGGCAATGGAGATGGCAAATGCCTCTGCAGATGCCTTCAAGGCATTTGCTGACTACAAGAAAGAGAGCCTGATTACTGAGAGGGCGCTCATCGATGGCGAGCGTGCGATTCGCCTTGGAGAGCAACAGCTCCAGGAAGCTCACCTACGAGATCAGCAGCATTTGAGGGAGCATCATGAGCGTATGCATGAACTCGAAACTCAAGGTCGACACGCTGAAAATAGCCATGAGCATGCGATGGCGTCGCTGGACAGCAAAGTCAGTAAGGAAGATCGGATCCTGAAGCAGCTCGAAGCAAAGGAAATCACAGCTCAAGAAGCTGCTCTCTTGCTGTACGGAGGCCAGGAGTAAGTCATGGCTATTCCCTTCCTCGTCGCGGCTGGCCTTATGGTCATGGCAACCGCCAAAGTAATTAGCTGGGTCGCTAACAGCATGACCGAGGAAGAAGAGCGTAAGCAGAGGGAGGAGAGGAGGAAAACAGCTGACATCCGCAGCCGTGCACGTGCGGCTAAAGAAAGGCAAGACGAGTCTCTCAGGCAAGAATACAAAGCCATGGCTCTTGAGCATGCTCAATTGCTACGGCAAGTCATTCAAGACAATCGCGAAGCGGTTGCTGGCGTCCCTCAAGTGCTTCTGGAGCTTGAGGCAATGATCGGCATGGAGGTTCGCGACAAGACGTCAAGCCCGTATCGCAAGTCAGCACTGCGCCGGGAGTATGCGCGCATCGAAGATGCCATTGTGCGAATGAAAGAGTACGAGAAGTACCTGTCCTACGCGGTATCTGAGATTGATGGTCTATTAGCTCGGAGCCAGTACGAAGCACTCCTTGAGGTCGAAACAACTGAGCCACTGCTTCCCCTTGAATGGCTATACCCGGGCAAGCTGGTACTGCTCGCTATGAATGAGATCGGAAAACCTCTGCCGCGGTTTGGTCATCGCGTCTCTTTCGGAAAAGATAGCGTTGCTCAGAAAGCCCTGGCGCTACCTTACAAGGACGAGATTCCTGTCCTGATCAATCGCCGTTGGGACAATGGATCCTTCAGCGGATGTGTTGCCAGAGGGCTGCTTTATTACAATCACATAATGACGGGTGAAGCTGTATCGCTCATAGTTGATCACCCAATCAAACAGGGGGTGGTGGGGACGCTTTTCGATGGTGTCATCAAAGCCAGGCTTCCAAGCAGTCAGCTCAAACATCCCGGTGTTCGATTGCTGGTCGGCCAAAAGGTGTTGGTACACTTAACCCACTACGACCTCTGCTTACAGCAAAACCCTTTCGAAGAAAAGCCGACTCATATCGAAGTCAGTGAGTTTGATTACCACACTCGCAGCGTGCAGTCATATCAGCAACTCTACGTTGCCGTAGATGAGGTGCTCCTTAGCGAAATCTCTGATCAGAAATTTTTCGATTCTGACGAGCCATGGACGCTTCTCGACTTTTCCAGCTCAACCGGAACAATTTCTCTAGCCAAATCGTCCGTACGCATTGAATGCAAGCCCTCAGCGAATTACGAGATACTTGAGGTTATCAAGGCCACCCAGACAGGGGCGTTGCAGATAGGGATTGATACTCCTTTCCGCTTCACGCTCATCGAGCGGAATTTGGCTGCCAGAGGACAGGTTGGATGGCGCGATGGCGTAGACGAGTTTCTCAGTTTCTGTGCCCAGACAGCCTTGGATATGAAGGACTCACCTGAGCGGCTAGCTCAAAGCCGCTTCTACCAGCGTTGGGAGCAGGTAATTGCCTATCAGCGCAGCAGGGAGGAAGTTTCGTCGGTGAACTTCCAGGCAAGCGCCTTGGTGCAGCTCGAGGATGAAAGCCTTCGTTTGTCCAGGGATCGCTTGTCGTACGCTGAGCTCGACGGATTCGATCAGACAGTTGAAAAACTGAAGGAGGTGCTTGATCCACGGAACAAGCTCAATCAAGACTTCTGCGTCCGCCTGTACAAATGGGACGAAGCACGGTGCGAGTTCATTCTGGCGACTGATCGTCGAAGATTTCCCTTATATTCATGTTCCAAAGATAGCATCAGCATAGACGGGGCATTCTCGCTCCCAGAAGATGAAACCATGATGCTCCGTTTGGTGGTGACAGTGACAAGCACTGCCCTCAAGCGTCAAGCTCAAGCGCTCGAAGATTTTTTCAACGACCAGCTGGTTAACCCTGCACTGAAAAATATACTGCTTTCCCCTGAGCAATATCTTGCCGAGCAAGATAGTCGAGAAAGAGAGCTTGCTTGGTCTGGGCCTCTCGACGAAAGCCAAAGGCGTGTTGTCCAGTTAGCGCTGAAGGAGCGCAATATCGCCTTGATACAGGGCCCTCCAGGGGCAGGGAAGACGACAGCCATCGTCGAAATGCTCTATCAGCTTTATCGTCAACGCCAGGATTTACGCATATTGGTCGTTTCTCAGCAGAACTCGGCTGTCGACAACGCGTTGAGTAAATTCCTCAAACAGCATGCTGATAGCTTTGATAGCCCGATTCGTATGATTCGTATCGGCAACCCAGAAAAGATGAGTGCAGAGATCAGGCCGTCAGGTTTCGATGCCCAGTTTTCAGACTACATCACTGAGCTGGAGGAGCGTGCGATCGCCGGAGCAGTCAGCTTGCCAGAGGATGAGGCTGCTCTGTGTCATATGTGGTTAAGCCTAATCAAGCAGGCCGCTCAGTCGAAGGCAGACCAAGATGAATTCTTCATCACATTGCTTGCTGATCGAAACCTGCTGGGCGCGACATGCGTGGGTCTGGCCAGCAACAAAGGCGGGATCGACCAACTGCAGTTTGATGTTGCTATCATCGATGAGGCGGGGCGCGCCACCATTCCCGAAATCCTGATTCCTATCCTTCGTTCGCGCAAGATAATCTTGGTCGGCGATCACTACCAGCTTCCACCTAGCATTGCTCCGCTGCTTCGGGAGGACGAGGCCGCTGAAGAGCTCGGGTTCCTTCGCGAGAATTTCTTAGACAACAGCTTCTTCGAACTTATGTTTGAACGCCTCCCGGCTCAATGCTGTGAGACGCTCAATCTGCAGTACCGAATGGCCCCCGCGATTGGCAATTTGGTTGCCGAGCTTTTCTACATGAGAAATGGACAGCGGGTACTGCACAACGGACGCGAAGATGATTATTTCAACGATCTCTATGTCTTGCAGAAGCCCATTTACTGGGTAGATGTGAAAGGAAAGCAACGTCAGCCTAAAGGTTCGAAAAGCCAGGAAAACAAGGAAGAAGCGTTGCGGATTACCGAATTCCTAAGCGAGCTCGCCCAGCGCGTGGAACGTCCTCTTTCAGTCGCAGTGATCACACCCTATGGGGCTCAAAAGGAATGCATCCGTAAAAGCCTGAAAAAAGCCGATTGGATCGATGGCTGCAAGGGATCTTTGACTGTTGCTGTCGATACTGTTGATGCCTTCCAGGGCAGTGAGGCAGATATCGTCTGCTACTCCACAGTGCGCACCGAGGGCAATCTCAACTTCATTCTTGATCGGAAGCGATTGAACGTAGCGTGCTCAAGGGCAAAGCTTCACCTGCTTTTCTTCGGGCATCGGGACTTTTTGGGGCGGTGGCGCTCGAAGAAAGACTCTGAAGCAAACCTCTTTCCAAGGCTGATGTCTCACGCGTTTAACCTAGCTGTCACGTTTAAGGATGCAGAGCAGGAAGGACTCACGGAGTGCTGAGATACAGAGCCGTGGCGTCGCGCCACTTGCGCCGAGTCACTCAGGAGGGGGGCGTCAGTGTCGCCCTTCCTATTACGAGGCTAAAAGCTGTGCTTTCACTCAGGGTTTGCGGCGAAAAAGACTCAGGTTGAACTCTTGGCTGAAGCGAGTGGCTATATCGATGATTTGTGCTGCGAAGCCATTTTCACTCTGATTCATCAAGTTAAGCCAGGCATCCGGATCAGTGTTCCAATTGGAATGGATAGGGTAGGCGCTGAATGCTCTAGTATCGAATGTCCACCAAGGCCACCACTTGGTCGGTGCTGATGAAGAGATACCACAAAACTCGGTCATCGCCTTACTAATGGCATCGTTCCGCATGTTAGCAATTTCCTCTTGACTCCAGGCGCAGATGCCGAAGTAGAGTTCCTGATGGTTGCGCTTGTTAAACGCCCAAGCTGGGCCACAAACATCCTCAGGACTGAAACGTATACCTAATGTGCAATGAGATGCACCGTCGGCCAAGCCTTCATCGACTAGAACCTCCACGTGGAGGTGCGAGATTTGCTGGCGAAGGGATGCTTGAAAGTCTTGCCAAACCTGCCGCTTTGCTGCGTGCAGCTGCTGGCTGATTTGAAAGGCGGCTCTAACATTCTTTTCGGTACGCAAAATGAGTGCAGTTAGTTCCTGGCCATTCTCCACAATTAATTCTCCATTGATCTGTTCACGAACAAATTGCGCAATCGCCTCCACGAAAAGGCGCACAGCGTGTGCGCGTGTATGCTGAGCGCAGTCCTCAAGCCAGCGAGCAAGTTGAAAAAAGTCGAGACCTACAACTTGGTCAGTAAGAGCAGCCGATGACTGCTTAGGAAGCGTATATTCGCTGACCTCACCATTACTCAGGTAGATTAATAGCCATTGGGCTTTGGTGTGCTGGCTTTCCAAGTATCTGGCGTAGTCAAACAGCTGATTTTTTTGATCGGTTGCCCAAGGTTTGTTCTCAATAGCTAACCCGCCATTACGAAACCTTAGATATATGTCCATTCGGCGGTGGCTAGGGAGGCGAAACTCGGTGTGAGCGGCTACAAAATCTTCTGATAAGGCAAAGCCTGTGTCAGGGAGGAGAGCAAGAAATTTAGTAAGGTATAGATCACCTTGTCCGTGGCTACCGTTGGGATCAAGCAGCTCTCCCAAGTAGCTAGAAAGAGCATTTTCATCACGCTGCAAGAACATCATCAACCTGAAATCTGGTGCGAGCTGGGCCTGGTAGCGGCGCTTTGCCTTCGAATCCAGGTCATTCCACAGCTGGAACTCACCGAGCAACTGCTCAGCTCCTACAAAATCCATGTTATCGCCCTAACGAATGCTAGCAAGACCAATTGGGGGTTCATGATATTCGTACCGGCTGTACTCAGCCATCCTAGAAGCCTCTCGATCACCAACCCTTGGCTAACTCCTCAGTCGCCTGCGCGATGTGGGTGGTCGTGGGTCGAAGTGAAGATACCCAGTTTGGTGATTCGGAATCGTCTTCAGCACCTTCTTACTTAGCATGCCCATGAGCAGAGTGAGCCACTGTATTCAAACGGCCTCATACACGCACTAGGCATGCGCCGCCCAAGAGCAGTCAGGCCTACGGCATAGCGTTTGGATCAATCATGTCCATACGTGGCGAGTCATCAGCTGACGCTTGGTCGACTCACCCCTCCAGTTTCCTAATAAGGCCGCCAAACTGTTGAGCCGGCTCAACATAGCGAAGCGCTGACTTCATGTCGCTCCAGCCCACGTACTCCATAAGCGTTTTGATGTCCCACCCCGAGCTTGCTGCCCATGTGGCGAATCCACGTCGGATTGAGTGGGCACTGTACATCTGGAACGGCAGGCCGCAGCGTTTCAGGACATCTCGGAGGAGAGGAATCAGGCTATGTGCCGCGAGCGGGCGATCGCTGATGTTCCCCCAGCGATCGATTCCCCTGAATACACCGCCGCGGGTTAGGCCGGCAGCTTCAATCCAGTTCAGGTAAGCCTCCACCGGGCAAAGCTTGCTCAGCGATGGCGTTCTGTACTCCCGCCCGATGTTCTGCCGATCTCCCTTGCTGGATCCCAGGTAGAACCGGATGCCCACATGGCGCTCGGCATGCGTGTTCTCGATCGTCAACCTGGACAACTCATCTCCGCGAAAGCCCCTCCAAAAGCCGATGGTGAGGATGGCAATGTCGCGAGTCGCTTTCAGCAGGGTGGCTATGTTGCCGGCGGCTCTTGCTCGCGCAACCTCATCCTCGAGATGAGCTACTGCCTTCTCGAGCTGGAGCAGTGGTAAGGGAGCTGCTTGCTTCTGCTGTACCGGGTGTAGTGCCCGGATGCCCTTCAGTAACTGCCTGATCTTGGGTGCCTTGGTGGGATCCGGGAATCCATTGCTTTGATGCCAGTTAGCTAGCGCAGCCAGGCGCTGCCTGAGCGTGCTAATCGCCAGTTGGTCAGCGTACTCGGCAATGTATCGCACAACTGTCTCGGTGGTGGTGGGCAGGAAGCCGCCCCAGGTCACTTCGAAATGGGATAGGGCGGCCGCATAGCTCTTCGACGTGTTCTGCCGGACGCTCGCCTCTAAGTACTTATCTGCCTTGCTGACCACTTCAACCACGCCAGTTCCCCGCATCCAGCTCTAGGTGGCCTAATTTCGCCACACGTACCGCTTTTCGGGCCATTTTACCCGTCACCTAGGCCATGACAAGCGATAATGCTCGATTATATCTTGTCAAACGTCAGTCTGTTTAAGCTATGAAATAATGATAATGTGGCACGTAATTACATGAAACGTAAAACAGTACGAAATCGTAGGAGCTGAAATGGCTAGAGGCGGCATTAACCTGGCACTGGTGCGCAAAGCTCGCGAGGCGCTGCTGTCCAGGGGGCAGAACCCTAGCATTGACGCGATCCGTATTGAGCTCGGAAATACAGGTTCAAAGACCACAATTCAGCGCTATTTGAAGGAGATTGAGTCACATGATCCTCGCCCTTCGGCTTCGCCGTCGCGCTTGAGTGATGAGCTCACCGAGCTCGTGGGCAAGATGCTTGAGCGACTTCTGGTGGAAGGGAATGAAGCTTTAGCGCACGAGCGAGCAGCGTTTGAGCTAGAGCGTAAGGCCATGAAAGCCGAGAGCAGTACACTTCAGGGACACCTGGAACGGGCACAGCGGGAGATCACCAAGTTGCAGTCAGCACTGCAGACTCAGGATGAGGAGCTCAAGACTGTTCAATCCAGTCTGCAAACCGAGATCACCCGTAACGCCAGGATCAGCCAGAGCTGCAGCGACCTTGAGATTCGACTCCAAGAGAAGGACACCCAGATCCAATCTCTGGAGGAGAAGCACACGCATGCCCGAGAAGCCCTTGAGCATTACCGTGTAGCGGTTAAGGAACAGCGTGACCAGGATCTGAGCCGTCACGAATCTCAGATTTACCAGATGAAGCAAGAGCTGGCAGTCCTTCAGCAAACGCTGATGGTTAAACAGAAAGATGCCACCCGAATGATCCGCGACAACGAACGCTTGATCGCCGAAAACCGCCAGCACGCCAAGGAAGCGAACCAGCATCGGGATGCTATCGAACATCTGAGGGGTGACCTAGGCATCGCTAATGCAGCCACTGCGCGCGCGGAAGGCGCTAAAGAGCTCCTTTCTCAGCAACTGGAGGCCAAGGCTAAGGAGACTGTAGATGCTCAGTCCGAGGCCGCCGCAGGGAAGCTGCGGGAAGCTGAGTTGATCCAGCAGCTTGCCAGTGCACAAGCCGACCTCGAAAGGATGGACGACAAATCCTAGGAGAGGAGGCCAAGGGCATTCGCCTCGCCCTGTGTGTCCTCGCTAAGAAGCCGCGCTGTTGAGACTGCAGCCTGGAGATCAAGATGGCTCGAGGCAAACGAATTCATCAGGAGCGAGCGGGGAAGGGCCCAATCCCATTTCTCTCGGATCATGTTTTCGACGTTTTCCAATATGGGCTCTACATCTGAGATGTCCATTTGACCGACCACGCGCAACGCTCGCAACGTATCCTCCCCACTGAATGCTACTTCTAGGAAGAGCCCGGTGTTTTCACACTGAATGCCCACATGCCTGAGCAACAAGGCCAGCGCATCGTTGGTATAGTCCCCTCGCCAGGTCGCGACGTGGCTTACGCTGGCAGAGTCAACAATTGCCACGGCACTTAAGCCGAGGGCACGGAAGTTACTCCGAGCTTCCTCCAGTAGGGCTTGAGCGTGTTTGTCCAGGAAGGGACAAGGGGTGGTTTCCATCAGTACGTTGCGCATTTCAAGCCTGACGCGATCATCTACCTGCGCACCTAGCCCATCAAACTGAGGGGGCTCGCCGCCCCGCGCTGGCGTGACCACGATCACCTTCGCTTCAAGGTCGACGTCCTGAACCTGCCAGCGTCTGCCGCCGAAAATGATACGCTGCCCCTTGGTCAGGGGTTTGCTGACGGGCACCGAGCCAAGTGGTTTGCCATCCCGGAGCAAACGAAACTCTTCATCGCTCGTGAAGGCGGTGTAGAACTCATAGTGGTTGATCAACCGCTCCCCGAGCTCGCCTGGCAGCAGAAGTCCTGAGCTGTCCTGGACGATCAACTCTTTCTCACCCATACCTTTGAGCAAAGACAGGAAATCAGGCTTGGTGACGCTCGCAAAACTGCCGCTTGCTATGAGATTTCCCCATAATTGCGCCGCCGAGGCACCGCCGAGCTGAGCAATCGAAGACAAGCACTGCTGCACCAGTGTCGAGGCGTGTAGGCCCTCCGACCGTGGCGGTTCAAACCATCCATTGATCAGCAAGCGGATCATGGCGACCGTTTGGACAAGGCCCTCACGTAACTGATCGGAGAGATCAGACTGATCCGTTAAGGGGCGCTCTCGGCAGTACGCCCTGAGCATGGCAGGCTCACCGGGTCGACGACCTGAGCGGCCAAGTCGTTGCCTGAGACTTGCAACAGAGGGTGGGGAGCCGATCTGTGCGACCGTCCTGATGTTACCGATGTCGATACCCAGCTCAAGGGTGGTAGTGCATACGGCAGAAGCTGGAGGATCTCCAGCTTTCAACGCCCGTTCGGCATCCTGGCGGAGCTCCTTGGACAAGCTACCGTGGTGCGGCCAGAACTCGTTTGACACTCCATCGTTCTCGCACAGTGAGCGCAGACGGTCGGCAAACCATTCAACCTCCTGGCGCCTGTTGGGGAAGATCAGGTTGTTATGCCCCCTGAGCACCTTATACAAGTGACCTGCGATAGCCACTTTGGTACCTGAGGTGTCTTCCTTTTCAGCGCTTTCCTCTGTTGACGCATTTTCGGGGTGTTCGGCCACCAGCTGCTGCATGGGTTGTTCAATGTACCCACGTACCTGCACCTGGAGTTCCTGGCCAGAGGATTTCGACTCGATGACGGTAATGTCATCGGGGCGAACTGGCCTCAGGAATTTTCGGGCCAGCGACATCTCCCCAAGCGTCGCCGAAAGCCCTACACGAGGCAGGGCCCTACCTACGACGATCTCAACCCGCTGCATGAGCGATTGCAGCTGTTTACCGCGCTCACTGCCAATGAAGGCATGGAGCTCATCGACGACGATGTAGCGTAGGTTCTGAAAAGCTCCAGGCAAACTCGAGCCTCTGTTCACGAACAGCGCCTCGAGTGACTCCGGAGTGATCAGCAAGATGCCTTCAGGCGACTTCAGGAACCGTTGCTTCTTACTTGCTGCCACATCACCATGCCAAGCAACGACGGGCATCTCTAGCCGTTCGCACAGCCGGCTGAGTCTGTCCCACTGGTCGTTGATCAGTGCCTTGAGCGGGCTGATATACAGCACTGCGCCGGCGGGCTCACAGTCGTTGAGTAGGTTGGTCAGGATGGGTAGGAATGCAGCCTCTGTTTTGCCTGCCGCTGTGGACGCCGCAATGATCACATCGCGATCAGCGCCGACCAACGCCGGCACCGCCCACTCCTGGGCATCACGTAACGACGTCCACCCCTGTGACCAGATCCATTGCTGAACCTCGGGGTGCAGGCGTTCAAAAGAAGAAGAGTCAGAGCTTGAAGCTGGCGAGCTCATCGTCGGCCTCTACTTCAAGATCCTGCTGCCCAGCCTCATCCTTGGCCAGCTCCACGGCGCCCAGCAAGGTACGCCAATCCGCTGTAGGGTTTTGCTCTATCACCGCGAGCAGGTTGATGAAAGCTGTAATGGTCGTGCGTGGCGTCCGGAAGTAAGCCTCGCCCAAGCGCTGGTTGCAGTGCGCCATGAAAGCAGGGATGGCTTCGTCCGGCAGCAAGAACTTCTCAGGTTCACCGAAGGCGTAGACGTTACGCAGCTTCTGTAGCAGCACATAGAAGTCTTCTGGGGTCAGGCTGCTGAGTCGAATGACCGGCCCAGAAAGGTCGACCAGGCCAGATTTAGCAAAGCTGTTTTCAGCGAGGCGCGACTGGAGGGCAGGGTAGCTGTAGAGCCCGCGACGCGTGTCCATCAGAAACTCAGGCGTCCCCCCCAGGACAAGGCCCAGACCTTCGGCGGAGCCCTGCAGAGAATCGTTGAGGATGCGCAGAATCTGTTCGTAGTTGGCGTTGCGGGCCTGGGTGTTCGCCAGTTTGTACAGGTTGACCAATTCATCCAGGCAGACCATCACGCCGCCAAAACCTGCTAGACGCACAAACCGTGATAACAGCTTCAACTGGTCGTAGATGGAGGCATCGTCGACGATCGTCCTTACACCCAGTGCAGCCCGAGCATCGGTCTTGGTGGAAAATTCGCCGCGTAGCCAGCGGATGGCATCAGCTTTGAGCTGCTCATTGCCTTCTTCGAAACCGCGGCAGTAGGCAGCAATGACGTCGGCAAAGTCATAGCCGTTGACCATCTCGGTGAGCTCCGCCAGGTACTCACGAATGACCACTTCACTTTCGACCCCTTTGGCTTTAGCTTCCGTTTTAGCCTGGGAGATGAATTTCTCAACGATACCCTGGAGTGCGCCGCCGTCAGGCTTGGTACGCGTGGCCATGTTTTTGGCCAGCTCCGAGTAAAGTGATCGCGCCTGACCGCCTGAGGCGTGAAGCCGGCGGTCTGGGTTCAAGTCGGCGTGCATGGTGACGAGCTTGCGCTCCATGGCGATGCCGCGTACCAGGTTAAGGAAGAAGGTTTTACCCGCGCCGTACCCGCCAACGACGACACGGAATGCCGAGCCGCCATCCGCGAGGCGATCTACATCCTTGAGCAGCGAGTCGAGCTCACCTGCCCGACCTACCTGGATCAGGTGCTGTCCCACACGAGGCACAACGCCCGCGCGCAGCGATTGAATGACCGCGTCGCGATCCTTGGCTCGTATCTTACTCATAGGGCTAATTCATCCAGAATGTCGGGGTTGATTTCGATGAGATCGTCGCCTTCGGTCACGGGCATGTCGAACAGCTCAAATGCTGTGTCGTTGATCCGTTCCAGGGCGCCATCCAACATCAGTTCCATATCACTGGCTGCGTCTTCCAGCTCAGCGCGGCTCCATTCAGTCCGAGAAACCAACAGACGGAGGAACGCGGAATGCTCGACGTCCAAACCGTGTACGGTAGCAAGCTGTTCGGCGGTACTGCCTTCCTGTTCTTGGGGTGCTTCTGATTCCGAGGCGCCCGATGTTTCGGTGGGAGACTCTTCATTGAAGACGCTGGCTAGAAGCGCCGACACCTCTGCCGTTTCTTGTTGCAGACGAGCGACCTTGCCCATGTCCAGTACAAAGCCTGAACTCATGCTTTCTGACGCCTGTGCCGCAGTCGCCGGCGTGGCAGTCGAAGTCATTGCCTCCAAAACCTGGGAAGGGCGAACGGCTGCACTATGGAGATCGCTGTAGACGAATTGGGGATCGAGAGCGAGCGATTTGTACACGCGCTCAAGCAGCTTCACTTCCTGCGGCGTCACCTCACCATCCGCATGTGCCAGGTGGGCCAGGAAACTGGCAATTTTTCGTTTGGCCTCAAGGGGCAGGGGCTCAAGCTTCTTCTTGAGGCTTGCCAGCGTGGGCGGTTGCTTCAGTTGGATTTGGAGGTGCGCTTTCAAGCGTTTGCGATGCGCAACGCAGAGGTGATCCCACGAGTCAATGTGGCCTGACAGCAGACTTAGCTCTTCTAGCGAGGTGTCACCGTCTGCCGCAGCGACTGCACTGGCCAGGTCTAACGTCACTGCTGCAGCACTGTAGGCATCGGTAGAGCGAAGGCTGCCTTCGTCAGAGTCCGCGGCGAACAGCGCGATGGTGTCTTCTGCCTTGGGCGTACGGCTGCCAGAAAGGACATCGGGCTCCAATCCAATTCGCTTGCTTTCCAAGGCCCGGGCGAGTGCGACGACTTTGTCGCGGGAGAGCGCGCCGGCTGATTTGAATCGGCCTGCCAGCTCACCGAAACTCATGCAGATGGCTTCGCCCCCGACGCGTTGCTCCAACTGCTCGAGCTCTGCTTTTGCTTCAGCAGGCCAGAGTTCGGTTGGCAACTGCAGGATGGCTTCCAGGCTATCCCCGACGTCTGGATTGCGCCCCAGATACCGACTGTAAGCGTCGAGTACGGTGGTGCAATCCTCGACAATAACCTGCAGCTTGTTACGCGTTCCTGAGGTCGCCGCGACATCAGGAAGGTCACCTACGGCCACTGCCGGAATGCTCAATCCGGCAGAAGCGGGTCGATAGGCGATCTTCAGCTTGGTCTTGTTCTGGGGAAGCACAATGCCGTTGGGATAGCGCTTCGCGAATTCGTGTTTGAAGAGCGCTGCGAATTGCTCGGGACACCGGGTCACAGGTGTGCGCCTGGAGATGTTGGGCTCTGCGAGCGCCCAGGCCAATGCCCAGCTCGGATTGAGTGGGTATTTATCCACGGCCATCTGACCCAGCGCGATCCTCAGTGACATGGGCAGCTCGTACCCATCTGCGGCAGTGGCGGCGGGCTCACTCATGTAGCTTTGAGGTTGAACAGAACCCGCGTCGATATGGGCGAGGAAGCGAGTTGCGTAGCTGCGGAAAGAATTGTTGTCGCCGTAGACATCAAGCAAGCGCTCGACCTCAGCCTTGATGGCTGGGATCTCTGCCTTGGCCTGAGGGTCAGTCGGTGCATCGACCAGCGCGCGGCGTTCAAGTCCGTAGAAAAACAGGAACACATAACCTGCATCGGCAGGCTGGCGGCGACTTCCTGCCAACCATTGTAGATACGCTCGCCGCGCCTCGGGCGTGATGCTCCGGTAGCTCGGCCAGTAGGGCATCTGTCGCTCGGTGAGGTTCATCGGTGAGCGCGCGACTCGAAGCGTGGCATCGATCAGGTACGGTTCAGATTGGCCGAATTGTGTCGCTCGCTCGGTGATGTAGAGCAGTCCACCTGGTATTGCCAGCCCAGCCACGTTGATGGACTCACCTTCAGCAAGCCAACGAACCCCTGCGGATTTAGCACTGGGCTTTGGGATGGCGTAGCTCTGACTATCGCTGGACGAACCGACCTGGACGGAATGGAAGTCTCGCTCGCGGTTACTGGTACTAAACTGGACGGTTACAGTGGGGGAGGTTGCTTGTCGAGAGGACGCCGCGATCTCGGCGGCAATATCATCTTCAGGAACGTAGGGCTTTGCTTGGGTAGCGCGTCTGACGGCCCATACCAATACACCTATGCCCAGGATAACCCCGATGGCGATCCAGACCTGTTTTGGAATCTGTGCCAAGAGGGCAACGACGAACAACAAGGCGTATAGAGCGATCGACCCGCCGCCGCCCCCTTTGAGCTTCCGTGGCATATGAGTGTTCCGTACAGTTGGTAATGGCCAAGTGACATTCTTACGGATTTTACGAGGCGGGCCAAGCGGAACAGACGGAGGGGCATTGGGGCGTAATGGGCAACCCCACTCTTAGGTATCTGCAGTTACAGGAATTTCCTCATAGTCATAGCGTTCGAGCATCTCCTTTACGTTACCTTGCCTGTTGCTGCGTAGGCATTCCCAACCCCAGTCAGCGTCCTTTTTTTCGCTCGCGGCCAATCGGAGGTGCTCTTGTGAGAGACCAGGCGCTGACTCATCGATTCGAAACGGTTTTCCCATCGCAAAAAAGATGTCGAATCCATATGTGATATCGAGCAGTTTCGCCATGACACGGGTGCGCTTACTCCAAGGAAGAGACTGGCCTTTCCCGATTTTAGTGCGATAGACTAAAATGTTAAGTCGCGCGGAAGCCTCGATGTATTCATTCACTGAAAGTGCCACCCGCTCATGCGGCTGCATAGCAAGTGGCAGAATGCGGTCAACCAGGATTTGAAGGAGAGGGCGGGCGACTTTCATTGCATGCAAATCCATCGCCATCATGAGCAAAACGTGGTGCAGCGCCATACCAATTCGGCCTGTGTTAGTGCCACCAGCATGCCGTGACTCACGAAGTAGCCAAACCAGGCAAGCAACGGCATCCAGATTCGCCTTACGCACCAAGCGTTTTAAGAGAACAAACGTCACTGGCAGCCGGGCACTTTGGATCAAGGGTGCATCGTCTTCAGGTGTGAAGATCACCGTTTGCACGCCAGGCGCAAGCGCTCTCAGAAAACTCTCACCCTTCAATATTTTCTGGTCTGAAACATCCAGAGCGCGCCACAAAGGATGGTTCAGGTCTCGCGCTGACCCGTGGCACTTCTCATCAACCATCCTGAGCAGCGCTGGCTGGGGGCGGTGGACACCATCCTCATAGCGTATCCACTTGTTCCGGTAGCTGCTGATCGAGTCATTCTGGTCACGGATGAATGAGCTTGGCTCAAAAAACTGCTCAAGGCTGTAGGCGGTCGGAAGTGCAGTGCGGCGACGCAGGTTTTCGAACCAAAACCGGATCGACAAGCTTTTAATAGACTCGTGCCCGCTCAGGGGATCTATGTGCAAAAGATTTCGCGTCGGAAGGTGAAACTGCTTGATTATCCTAAAAACGCCTTTTAAATCAACCATGTAGTCAAAAATCGCTCTATTTCCATACAGTAAAAAAATAAGGGGGTCTTACGGCTCGTGCAACCCCTAGGGGTCGTCTAGCATGTTCCGCAATCGCTCTGGGGCAGGCATTTTAGCTAGAGCATGACTCATTCAATTGCGAAGAACATGGAGCTAGGCAGTGGCATCCGTTGAACATGGTAACCAGACCAATCAAGCACCCGAAATCCTCATTCCCCAGGGAGTTCTAGCCCGCACCCTAGCAGCGTTAGCATCCGCAGTCCTGCGCTCCCAGCAAGCGCATGACAAAGCATCTTGGGAGCAAGGCTCTAATCATGGCTATGAACGTGGTTGGCAGAAAGGCGTCGATGCAGGCTTTCAGCAAGGCCGAGATAAGGGTTGGGTACAGGGACACGCGGAAGGAGCTCTGCAAGGCCATCAGCGGGGAATGGAAGAAGGGCTTGAGGCAGGCAAGCGGATCATCGAGCTGCGCCCGGGGAGAAAGGTCGAGGTCAAAGGCCCGCTGATTGACCACAATCTCTTCGAAGATTGGCGCTTTCCTATCAACGAAGAGGTTGAGCGAGAGGTGAGAGCCAAAGTAGCTCAGCATCTGAAAGGGCAGGAGCCAACGTCTGATCAGTGGAAGATGATTTTCTCTACAGATCCTTCCACCTGCATCGTCGCAGGTGCTGGCAGCGGCAAGTCCACAACAATGGTGCTGCGCCTTCTCGTCTTGCATCGATATCTGGGAATCCCGAAAGAGAACATCGCCGTGGTGACGTTCACGCGCGAATCCCGCAAAGACTTCAGGCGCAAGCTCGCCGAGGTATTCGCCCTATGGGAAATCACACTCACTGAGAAAATGACCGGCCAAATCGTTCGGACGTTCCACTCCAGGATTCTCGATTTCCTTCGCTGGAGCCAAGATCACTCGAAGGTTACCGCCTTCGAGTTCTTCTCCCTCAAAAAAAATGAGGAGGACGAGGAGGCAGAGGAGGTGGACGAGCTTGAAGACGTATTCGACATCCGCCTTACCGTGGAGCAGCTTACGCTGATGAATGCCGCCTACCAGCAAACCTACGAAGCAGACGAGGAGTTCAGAGGGTTGGTAGCTGAGCTTGTACGTCGGTCATCCGAGCTGCCTCCTTTGGGCGCAAATACGCCTGAGGCAAAGCGCCGCGCTGGTCGAATCACGGAGTGTTCAGAGCGTGATGCAGAGCTCACTGAAGCAGTAGAGGGGCTGTGGCGGGAGGCAGGTGCTTGGCCGATCGAAGGTATCCAACCTGGCCCCTTTCCAGTCATGCTCAAGGGTAAGGAATTCTTCGCTAATGGGTACTGCGAGGAGCTTGAAGCTTATGTAATCCTTGGGGTGGGAAAAAATGACCGGAAACTAGCATTGCCTTCGCACCCTCGGATGAAGCTCACGGGCGCGACGACCATGAAAAAAACCTTTTTCCAGGTCGACTGCGACAAGGGGATAATTTTCCTAGATAACTACGCCGAAGCGGCTGCAACGCTCGACGTTCTCCGGGGTTATGTTTCTAGATGTCCAAAATTTGATTATCAGATTGAGGGTGAACTAGGCGAAGCCCCTGTCATGCAGGCTTTCCATTCAGCCGCTTCTTTTCTGGAAACTCTCGGGCTCGATGTCTCTGAAGCAGTGAGCCAAATGAGCTTTCCAGCGAGGAGCAGCGATGCACTGTTCTTCAAGGCATTGGCCATTTACTGGCCCGCTTTCAACCTTTACCTGAGCCAGCAGAATCCGCCCATTTTCACTTTCAATAAGATGTTTGAGATGTTCGGCGAACGAGGGGAGGCGAACCTTAGGGAACTACCCGATGACGTCTTCATGCCCATGCTCCATTTGTTGGTCGATGAGTTCCAGGATTGCGGGGCCAACACGATCTCCTGGCTTAGGGCTGTTTTCAAGGAGTCGCGCTGCCGGCGCCTGCATGTTCTGACTGACACAGCTGTTTGTACAGGATCGCTCATGGCGGTGGGTGATGATTGGCAGAGTATTTATGGATGGCGAGGAAGCTCTCCAGAATTTTTCACCGATTTTGAGGAGTATTTCCCCTCATCCAGCACAACTCATGTGCTGATGAAAGAAAATTACCGCTCACAACAGATGGTGATTGATGCAGCAGAAAGCCTGGTCAAGCATCAGTCGACAGATGATGAGAAGCACGGTGTTGCCTCGCACCCCAAGGTAAAAGATTTGAGGCACCCTGTGCAGGTGCTGGATCGAGACGACGAGCTTCTTGCGCAATTCGTTGAGCATCATTTTGATCAGGAACAGTCCATACTCGTGCTCTACCGAAAAAATGAGACCAAGAAAGAAGTGCAGGGCAAGCTCCGGGCCGTTCTCGCTAAAGCTAGGAGACTGAAGCGTTCAGCGAGCATCAAGCTTTTGACTTACCACGGCTCTAAAGGCCTGGAGGCCGACGCCGTATTTTTAGTTGGGGACTGCGCGCAGCTATCAGTCTCGCCCTACCGCAACATGGCTTATAGGCAGGCTAAATTAGGCAAGCAAGGCGACCCCAAGCCCTATGACACTGCCCAAGGAGAGGAGACACTGCGATTAGCCTATGTCGCGATCACACGAGCGAAGAAACACTGCTACTGGTTTGTCGATCCAGCCCAGCCGCTCAAAGGTGGCTTGGTAAGCGCACTGGCGCAAGTGTCCTTCAAGGAACCATTCTTTGAAGATGTGAGGGAGCGATAGTTTTATTCTCGAGCTGCAGCAGGGGGGAAGGAAACTCCTCCTTCTGCTCGCCTAGATGAAGAATGCGGATGTCCTTAATCAGTTAACGCACTTTGGGCACCGTGGTGGAGTCGGGAAAATCATGGGAGTGAAGCCAGCAGGCCATGAGTTGAATTTCTCCGAAGCAGCACGACATCGAAGGCTCAGCTCCGATTACTCAGATACCCAGCGAGCTGACCTTGGCAGCGCAGTTGGATAACCTGGTTGGAGGCAGCTAGATGTACAAGACGGTTTCGTTCCCGGCCCAAGAGCTTTTCGAGAAGGTTTGGTCGACGCCTGTCCTGACGCTTGCTCGAGAAATAGGTATCTCAGACGTCGCGCTGGGTAAAGCCTGCAGAAAGGCGGGTATCGCTGTCCCTCGCCGCGGTCATTGGGCAAAACCAGCAACAAAACGACCGAAAAAACCTGCTCCACCAACTTCTAACGAGCTGGTGTCATTTCGTGTGCTAGACCGCACCTTGTTCCCTGAAAAACTGGCGTCCGTAACCGATGAATTACCTCCGCCACCCAAAGTCACGATCCCTGACAGTCTTGTCGATCCACATCCACTCGTAGAACGCTGGCGGAGGACGGCACAGAAAGCCAAAGCGATTGAAGGAAGGCTGGCTCTTCAGCAAGCCAACGTGCTCAACACCAGGATCTCGCCAGCACTCATCGATCGCGCCGCAATCCTCCTGGACACATTGATCAAGCATACCGAGACCAATGGTTGTACGTGGGCCGTATCCAAACAGCAGACGACAGTGACCTTTGATGGTGAAACGGTCTACGTAACCCTCCGAGAAAGATTACTTAAGCAAGAGGTGCCACCGCCGCCGCCAGACCCAAAGCCCAAAAGGGTTTGGACTCCAGACTTCTCACGCATGGGACTGCCGAGGTATGAGTTCCTCTCTACTGGAGAGCTGACCTTAATTCTCAGGGAGAGCCCAGACTATGGGCCTCAGAAGACATTTTCCGAAGCGAAAATGGGACGAATTGAGGAAAAAATACACCTGTTCACTACAGGTCTAGAAGCGCTCATCCTGCGGATCAGGGCAGCTCGTAAAGAATCGGAGGAGAGGAGGCGCCGTGACGAAGAGGAAGAGCGCGTCCGCAAGGCTCACACGATCAAGTCGGAGCAACAAAGGCGCCTGCGTAAACGCTTGGTGCAAAATCTCGAGCGGTGGGAAAAAGCCAACAGGCTGCGGTCATTTGTCGATGCGGTTGTCAGAGACAGCAAAGCAGATGCTGACCAGGTCGACGCATGGGCAGAGTGGGCGCTCCAGCAAGCCGCACTCTTAGACCCTTCAAAATCGCTCTCTACCACCTCTCTCGACTGTCAGATTGAAAGCTATTTCACTGGATATCGAGTTACGAGAGACGAGGGCGATTGGTGGGAACGCTAGGTAGGTGTCAATCCAACCCCAAATGTGCGATCACTACAGCACCGTCATGAGTAGTAGGCCCGAGAGTGCCAGGAATCACAACGCCCAGCCGGCCGGTGCCACCCCCAAACCACCGGCAATCGCCCATCCTCGTAAACTGGCGCTAACGGCATTTAGGGCTGTGATTGAGTTGCCTAACTGAGCAGCATCGGTAAGCTGCGGCGGTTCAACCTCTTTACCTGGAGCCATGAGTGGATGTGCTGAATGCGGTGCAGGTGTTCGTGAGTGTTGTGGAGACGGGCAGCTTTACCAACGCTGCACAGTCGCTCCACATGCACCGGCCCGCTGTGTCAAAGACAATCCAGCTTCTTGAGCAGCAGCTTGATGGGCGACTCCTCAACAGGTCTACACGCAGGCTGAGCATGACCCCGGAGGGTGAGGCGTTTTACCACCGATGTAGGGCCATCCTCGACGATGTCGGGCAGGCGATGGCTTCGCTGGGCGATCGTCCAGCGCGATTGGTAGGGAAGCTGCGTGTCGACTTGCCGGTGTCGGTGGGCCACTTGCTCGTCATTCCTTCACTCATGGAGTTCCAGCAACGCTATCCTGGGATCGAGTTGACGCTGGGTACAAGTGATAAGCCGATCGACCTGATCAGCGAAGGCGTCGATTGCGTTGTCAGGCTCGGCGCCCTGGAAGATTCGAGCCTGATTGCCAGCGGGATTGGTTATCTACCCATGGTGACCTGCGCATCTCCAGCGTACCTCGCTCGACACGGGGTACCCGAACGCATTGCTGATCTAAGCGAACACCTCGCGGTAGACTATTTCTCGGGCAGCAATCTTCGCACGCTGGAATGGTTGTTTGTTCAGGGCGATGAAATTCAGACCGTCCGAGTCAGGTCGGCAAGTAACGTGAATGACACTCAGGGATTCGTCGCATCAGCCCTGGCGGGGTTCGGCCTTATCCAAGGCCCAGCGCTCAATGTTCAGGCTCATCTTGATTCCGGCGCACTGGTGCGGGTGATGCAGCAGTGCCCAGTACCTTCGAAGCGTGTCTCGATCCTGTACCCTCATCGCGAACTGATGCCGCCGGCGGTCGAGGCCTTCGTTGCATGGCTACGCTCGCTGATGGCTGACAAGGGCTTGACCCAGCCTTGATTGGTAATTTTGGGATATCAGTCTGTAACTCGGACGCGTCTTTTTCTCTGGCTTGCAGCTCAGTAATTTTGTGCTTTGAGCATTCACAAGAGAAGCAAAGACATGTCAAAGGTTGTTCGATTCCACCGTCTTGGTGGCCCTGAGGTTCTTCAGATTGATGAGCTTGACGTCAGGTCTCCAGGCCCAGGTGAGGTGAGGATTAACGTCAAGGCACTTGGGCTCAATCGCGCGGAGGCGATGTACCGCTCCGGCCAATACACCTTCACGCCCGATATGCCCGCCGCCCTAGGCTATGAAGCGGCTAACGGCTAATGAGCGTTTTTCACGCGCATTCGGGCTGCCAGCGGAGAGGTGCATGGCCGGCATTCCGATCGAAGAGGCATTCTCCCCAATTCACCCAGATGACCGTGATCGTGTCTCCGCCGACATCCGGGTAGCGATGAATCGTGGTGGAGCATACCGGCGTGAGTACATGGAAAGGCAAGAAGATAGTAGCTATCGGTGGATCGAGGCAAATAACCGCGCCGAGCTCATTTCAGAAAGCCAAGCTGTACGCTTCCCTGGGATTCTCATGGACATCGAGTCACGCCGCTCTGCCGAGGCGGAGCGTGACAGGATGTCAGCCTTTTACTGCTGCAGTGCCTGGAGTCGTCTACGCCAAAGACTTGGAAGGCAGGCTCCTCGTTGCGAACCATGAAGCTATCCAATTCATCGGCAAAGCGTTGCTCAGGAGCGACCCAGGCAAAAGGTTGACCTCGCTTTTCCGCCTCCAAGCACGTAAAGCTTGAATACGAACCCGGCGCGGGAGCTCTCAAGCCTTTGCGAGACGATCGAATACCTCTTGGTAGATATCACCGTCAGCCAGAGCGAAGAGCAGCATCTCTACCTCATGAATATGCTTTTCATCGCCCCACAGATCCTTGCTTACCTTGCGCACGATGGATAGGTACCGAAGGTAAGCATCCTGCTCTGGCACAAAATGCTTTTCCCTCATGCTTTTCGGGTCACTGCTTTCGCCTTGAAGTAACCGTTCACCCAACAACAATGTGGTGACATCCAGCATCTTCAGCCGCGTATTACGACCTTCAGGCATCGGAAAAATAGGGTGGGCAGCACCGGTAAGGTAATTGATGGCATTCAGAGAGTACGCCACGCGTGCATCATAGATGCATGCCCAGTCTGGGCAGACGATAGACGCCCACTTCGACCAGCTGCTGATGAGTTTGAAGGGAGGCTTGAACCCCGACGGCACTGCTGGGGAACCCTTGTGAGGGGAGAAGAGTTCAAGCGTCTCGCGGACTTTTGAGAAACGCTTGATACCACCCCAAACCTTGATGAAATAGGTGGCTATTCTGCCATGCTCAGCCTCACAACGGGTTGAGAGAACAAGATCTCGAAGTCCTGCTTTCAGCTCAAGAGTGCGATCGAATGAGGTTTTACCTGTAAAAGCGATACCAAACTCTTTGGTCGCCAAGTGATCATCGAATGCCCAATCGTAAAGAGACGGCAGATCATCTTTTTTCTCCCGCAAGAATTCTGCTACAGCTTTTTCCATCATCTGCCCGCCGTAAAAATGACGCAGATGATAGCAAAAGCACATCTCCGTATGGGCCCCGGACTATCGTTCGTCTAGTGTGAGCTTGCTAGTTCGTGAAAGCTAGCTCGGTTTGCATTGAGCGTTGCTCTCCGGGTTTAGCTGCACGAGGCGGGCGACGACCAGACAATTGAATGGTGCTTGAATCGTTCAGCTGGATGCTCAGGCTAGGCAAGCCTCCATCGTGTAGAAGCTCATCAAGCTCGGCTCGCATTTTTGACATCAAGTCCGATGCAGACCTTCCAGTATCGTCGCTCAGTGTCAGCGTGAGGAGCGTCAACGGGCTCAATTCGAGTCGGTTACTGATTTGTTCAAGCTTGTCCAGAGTGATGCTTGATTTCCCTAATTCAAGCTTTGATAGGTAGGTGCGGCTAGTCGTGTCAGCAAAGTCCCGCTGTGTGATATTACGCTTGCTGCGCAGTGCACGAAGCACGTTGGCGAAGGAGGCTTTGAGCGTCATGCTTCGTTCTCTGCGTTTTTGGCCATTTTGATAGTGGGCTACGTATCCTGCCTCTAGCCTATCATGGCTGGAAAGGGGTACTCGCATGTAGAGGTAACACCGCACCGCTAATTCGCAGCACAGAAGCAATGTGAGGTTGAGCATATGCAGCGAAAAAAACGGCAACCAGTCCTGCCCGATGATCCTCTGTATCAGCAGGCCATAGAGGCCATGAAACGCTATGATCAAGCCAAAGCGGATGGGAGACCTAAAGCTGAGGTGGAGCGCCTCCGTCTGGAGGCCGAATACGCATTTCAGTCAGTCACCGACTACCAACTTGAAGCGCTCGGTGGTCGGTCTCCGACACGCCATTAGCGTACGCTGCGGTACCAAGGAAAGCGCGTAGCCCCTATCGCAGGTGTAGTTGAGTCGACCAAGCTGGCGCTCACGGAACTTGGTCGCACAACTGCGGAGGGCACTGATGCTGGCGCCAATTCAGGTAGGATGGCAGAGCCTCTGCAGCCCAGCTCGGGACTGCATCTGACCTGCTTGAGATCCACCTATGAACGGACACTCGAACACCTTCATCGACCTTGATCGTACTTTCTCCAAAATCCCCTTCGACTCTGATGCGTCCGACGATGTAGATTTGAGTGGTCGCCATAGCAGGAGCGGAGAACTTCGCTGGCCAGACCTGCTTCAGCACCGCCGAGTCATACTGCTGTCCGAGGCGGGATCAGGCAAAACCGTTGAAATCCGGAACGTCACTCGTCAGCTCCGCAGCGAAGGAAAGAGGGCCTTTTTTCTACGGATCGAGAACGTCTCCACGGATTTGGAAGACGCAATCGAGGAGGGTAGCTTCGATGAGTTCGAAAGCTGGTTAGATTCGGGCACCGAAGGTTGGCTGTTCATGGATTCAGTGGACGAAGCTCGGTTGAAAGATCCGAGGGATTTCGAGCGCGCAATCCGTAAGATTGGCCGTTTGACTCAACGCTTAGGGGCCCAGGCGCACATACTCATCACCGGGCGGAGCACAGCGTGGCGTGCCAGGACGGATCTAGCGATCTGTGAGGAGAACTTTTCCTTTGAGCCCATAGCCCAGCAAGCACCTACTTCTGAGTCTGATGTGCTTGCAGACTCAGCGCACACGGTTTCAACAAAATCGAAGTCAGGTGTGTCGTTTCTCGTAGTGACTCTCGACGACATTCATGGGAAACAAGTCGAGCAGTTCTTAGCAGCCACTGGTGTCGAAGATGGCAAAGCATTTCACGCTGAACTTGAGCGTAGGGATGCATGGTCGCTGACGACGCGCCCCCTGGACTTCTTGGAGCTCGTCGATTTTTGGCAGGCACACCATCGTATAGGCTCGCGCTTGGAGCTGATGAAAAGCAGTATCGATCGTCGCCTGGAAGAGCGAGACCAAAATCGCGCCGAGATCAAGCCTATCGCACCAGAGAAGCTTCGCGAAGGCGTCCGTCTTATAGCTGCCGCGACTACATTTGGACAGATCTCTGCCGTCCGCGTCCCCGATGGCGATGCCAACAAAAAGGGTATTCCAGTTCAATCTGTCCTTAAGGACTGGAATGACGCAGACGCTGGTGCTCTGTTGACCCGCCCGATTTTCGAGCCGGGCATTTATGGAACGGTACGCTTTCACCATCGCACTGTCCGTGAATACCTGACAGCGGAATGGCTTCACGAGCTAATTCGAGATGCGGCCTCTCGCGTCAAGATCGAGAATCTGTTCTTCCGCACCCAATACGGACTGCAGGTAATCAACCCCTCGCTGCGTCCAGTCTTGCCTTGGCTGGCGCTATTGGATGATCGCATTTGCGCACGGCTGGAGGAGGTTGCTCCAGAGGTATTCTTCGAGGGTGGTGATCCAGGCCAACTCCCATTAACGACTCGCCGGAACGTGTTGCGTAAAACTTGCGAGCACTTGGCGCAGCCGGCCCATAGCTGGTCAATGACTGACTATTCAGCTGTACAGCGATTCGCTCACCATGACCTCACCGAAGATATCAAAGACCTGCTGGCGCTCTACAGCACAAACGACGATATCACCTGGTTCCTGTTACGCATGGTTTGGCAAGGGGAGGTGGTGGGCGCGCTCGCAGAAGCGAAGCAATTCGCTCTCACTGCAAAGCACAAGCACACGCGTTTGGCAGCCATACGTGCCGTCATCGATTTGGGTACGCCCCAGGACGTCGCTGACCTACGCCAAGGGTTATTGAATGGTGACAAGGACATTAATCGGGAGTGGTTGGCAGAGCTCGTCGATATCGTGCCGCCGAACGATGACTCAATTCGTTGGTTGCTAGATGCGATCCAGCGAGCGGCCAAGAAGGAGCGTTACAGCGGTAGGGACAGCCTAGCGATTAACCTTTCAAGCTTGGCAGTAGATTTGCCGCTGGAGTATTTCCCTACCTTTATCCGTGGGCTAAGGGAGCTTCTGGCCAAGCCGCCTACCAAAGATCACGGCTTCATTGCCATCTCGAAAAAGTATATCTGGCTTGCCGAAATTGCTGGCCAATGTGTGCTCCGGCTGATCCATGAGCGCGATCCGTTTGCGCTCGATGAAGCCGCCCTAGGCATCTTGAGCAAGCTCGCTCTAGCTCATGTGCACGATGAGCGGGATATTCAAGAGCTAGGTGAAAACCTCCGAATAGCGGTGCCCGCTTGGCCTGAGCTTGATTACAAACTGTTCTGGCATGACGTCGAGGTTGCCCGAAAGGGGCGTGTGCACCGCAACGCGCCAGTGATCAACGTCTGGCAATTGATCGGTTTCCGACCATTCTGGACGCTGAACAAACAGAATTTTAGTCGCGCCTGCGACCAAATTGTCAGCCTTACTGAATTCCAAGATCGCCACATGGCGATGAGTATGGCCTTTGAAATTTATAAGCAACATGGCACGCCGATTGAGTGGCAGGTGCAGCTTCGAAGGGGCACTGAGTCCGACGCCGAGCTAAGCGATAAGCTGGAACTCATGCTGAATCCGCCGCCGCGACAAGTCGAGGAATGGGAGATCCAGCAAGCCCAGTGGAAAGAAGAGGCGGCCCTACGAAAGAGTGAGGAAGCGAATCGACGTCGCGAGTGGCGTGAAGGTCTTGCCGCCGATGTATCGCACATCAACAGTCCCGAGCCGGGTGTGATGACTCGCTGTCAAGCCTATCTACTCGAGGAGATGCGTGATGGTACGTCATCCTCAAGTACATGGAGCAACGGCAACTGGCAGTCACTCGCTCTCGAGTTCGGAATGCCGGTCGCTCAAGCGTTCCGTGTAGGGGCGATTAATTTCTGGAGGGGCTATTGCCCGCAGCTTCCATCAGAAGGCGCGCCGGCGAATACGACTCCATACCAGGTGATTTTTGGGTTGACGGGGCTTGCTATAGAAGCAAGGGAAGAGTCGTCCAGTTTCTTCCAAATGTCTTGCAGGGATGCTGAGTATGCCGTTCGTTATGCTCTCCTTGAATTGAATGGTTTCCCAGAGTGGCTCCCTACGTTATTCAAACACTGGCCGCAATCTGTTCTAGAAATCGTAGAACGTGAGATCTGTTACGAGCTGAGTCAGCCATGCTCGGATTCAGGTGGCAACCATGTCCTACGCAGGCTTCGCTACGGTGGTGAATGGTTGTATGAAGCACTATCAACCCCGCTCATGACTCGGCTGGCTCAACCTGTGAAAACCCTGGAATCCCTTCAACTCGTCATGAGCGTCGTAGTGGAGTCCCCCATCAGTGATCAGGCACTGGCTGAGCTCGCCAGCGAGCGTGCTATCGCAGAGAGCGATCTGGATATCGCGCCGTCTTGGTTTGCTACGTGGATTGGATCGGAACCTGCTGAAGGTATCCCGGCACTGGCGGCTCGTCTCGACTCGCTGCCTTCAGATGACGCTAAAGCTCAATTTGCGATGCTCTGCCTAATTGGCATTGTTGGTGGCCACAATGCACACCGTTGCCGGCAAAACTACAAGACAGTAGGGCATGCCAAAGCGCTGTATCTGCTCGTTAACGAGTACGTACGTATCGCGGATGACATCCAGCGCGCAGGAACAGGCGTCTACTCGCCAGGCCTGAGGGACGACGCCCAGAATGCACGTGACGGATTACTTGCTCTCATCCGAGAAACACCTGGTAAAGAAGCGTTCCTGGCTTTAGAGGAAATTGCTCGGGCGCATCCTTCAGAGAGCCTTCGCCCGTGGAGTGCTTTCTACGCGCAACAGAAAGCCACGGCAGACTCTCAAACGCCGCCTTGGTCACCAGAGAAAGTCATCGATTTCCATAACTCGCTGGAAAGCACTCCTACCACGCACCGAGAGCTTTGGAATCTCGCTATTGATCGCTTACTGGATTTGAAGCATGTGCTGGAAGAAAGTGACTCAAGCTGGGCAGAGCTTCTTTTGCCTTCAAGCCAGGAGACCTCGGTTCGAAAATTTATCGGGGACTGGTGTAGAGACCGGGCTGCTAGCCGCTACGGGGTAGTCCAGGAGGAACAGCTAGCAGACGACAAGCGACCTGACTACAGATTCCTGAACACTCAGTTCGATGCCCCCGTACCGGTTGAACTGAAGCTCTCGCAGAACTGGAGCGGGCCGCAGCATTTCGAGCGCCTTGAGAATCAGCTATGCGGGGATTACCTTCGCGATGACAGGTCGAGCTGTGGAATCTTTTTGCTTGTCAGCCGAGATGATCAAACCAGATGGGAGACCCCAAAGGGTGATCGAGTCGGGTTTGACGGCTTGGTAGCAGCCTTGCAGGAACACTGGTTGAGTATCGCCTCTAGATACCCTGGCGCTGAGGAAATAAAGGTCATCGGCATCGACCTTACCAAGCGGGGAGGACAGGCAGCAGCCAAAGCCATCAAGGCCAACCAGGTGGAAGCCGGCCTGAGTGAGGAGGGGTAAAACCTTGGCTGATCTCATTGAAGGCGAGCGTCGATTCAGACGGCTGCTTTGGGCTCTCTCCGATCTCCGCCCTGGCGACCCTAAAGCGGTAGCTGTCCTCCAGGAGCTGGATCTGGTCGAGCGCGACCTTTGCGACGTGTCCTTGTCCTGCAAACATCTCCTCGACCTGGTCACTAAATCTCCTCGATCCTCAGGCCGCTTGGTCGTTGACGAGCATACGATCCCGATGCCTTGGCGGGAGCGATTCGCCCAAGCGAGCATTGGGTCTACCCGAGTTGCCGCGGGCCCGTACTTGGATGACTTTGAAAAATTCGTCGAGGAATGGGGGAGGGAGATGACTCATCTTCAGGCGCATAACGTAGTTTCTGGAATGTAACATGGACAACGTTACATTCCGAAAATCGCGTTACAAATCATGAGGTCGGGCCGCTAGGGCAGAGCGTCGCTTTGCTTCAGCTAGGCACGCCTTGAGCTTCTCAATGCTCATGACCTCGGATCCACGATGCACCACCGCATGGCAGTTCGGGCACAGTGGGATCAGATCCTTTATAGGATCAAGCTTGTACTCTGCGCCGATCGTACTAAGGGGAACGATGTGGTGGACATGGATGAGCCCTTCGGCAACCTCGCCATAAACCAGTCCGAAGTCAAATTTGCACGCGTAGCAAACCGCTTTATAGTGATCGATACATGCTGCCCGAGCCTGAGCGCTGCGCTCATAGGCATTAACCTTTACCTCGCGGACTGCGCCCTCTAGGTACAGTTCGGGCTGACTGACCTCTTCAGGGAGCGCTGGCATCGTCGGCTCATCGCACGCAAACCACTCACCATTCTGTTTAAGAAGCCACTTACGAGTGATCGAGCGCTTAAAGTTCTTAATCTTTGCAGGCCCAACACCGTCCGCGTTGCGGCGCTCATCCGAATGCATAATCTTAAACGTATAGAGTTCGTATCCTTCTTCGGCGACCAGCCTGAGATGTTCGACGCTCTGCGCATAGCCATTGTTGCGGCGTCCATTTTCAATCTCCCAATCCTCACTGAGGATGAGTGAGCGGTCACCGCTGATGTGCGTATCCCACTCTCCGAAAATGATCTTTTGCTCCTGATGGTTCACAAACGACCAGCTCCAAATCCAGTTCTTACACGTCGCTCCCAAGGATTCGATAAACGCTTTGCGGCTTGAGTGATTAGGAGTGGTCATGCGCGGATCCTGTGCGTGTAGTGCCGGGAGGAGTGGGAGTGACGGTGTCGACAACGTTAGCGCTTCGCTTATAGCATCAGGCCACGAGGCCATCAAAGCGCCATACACCAGCACTTCGCCAAGGAACGTCGACTGTGATCACAAAAATCCGTATCCGTGGGTACCGCATCTACAAAGATTTCGAGCTCAAGCCCAACCCGGGCGTAAACATCCTGGTCGGTGACAATGACGCTGGGAAGTCCACATTGATGGAGGCCATTTCGCTGGCGCTGAACGGCCGGATAGGTGGGCGGGGGATCCTCGAAGAATTGAACCCACACTGGTTCAACACTCAAATGGTGGCTCAGTTTCTGGCACTCCGGAATGCAGGGAAGACGCCCAAGCTCCCAGAGATTCTGATCGAGCTTTACCTGCAGGACACAGCTGATCTGCAGATACTGCTCGGTGCAGTGAATGCGGACGTACCGACCAACGTGTGTCCGGGAGTATTCCTCTCCATTTTCCCGAACGAGGAATATCAGGACGAGCTGGATCAGTGGCTTAAGAATCCTTCTCCCCTGCTGCCCGTTGAGTATTACACCTATGAATGGCGGTCGTTTGCTGACAACGAGCTCACTCGGCGCCCGCGGGCTCTATCGGTGGCCACGATCGATTCTCGGACGGTTAAGTCCGCTGCTGGGGTTGACTACCACCTTCGACAAATCCTGAGCGATCACCTGGAGTCAGCCGAGAAGGCGCAAATCTCGCTGGACTATCGAGGCGTGAAAGCATCCATGACAGAAGGAGCGCTGGCGCCGGTGAACAAGCGGCTCGAGGGGCTTGGCGCTGCGCTGCAGTCTGAGCCTCTGGCGCTGGCAATGGATCAAACGTCCAGGACATCCTGGGATAGCGTGGTCACTCCTCACGTCGATGGCCTTCCGTTCGCGATGGCTGGCCAGGGGCAGCAAGCCGCAATCAAGATCTCCCTCGCGATGAAGCGGCACTCTTCAAGCGTGAAAATCGTGATGATCGAGGAGCCTGAAAACCACCTCTCACACACCAGCCTAACGACACTTCTCAACCGTATCGAAGACCTGGCCACGGAGGAGCAGCAGCTTTTCATTTCAACTCACAGCACCTACGTCTTGAATCGACTCGGCCTCAACGCGTTGCTACTACTCCACCGCAACAGCGCGGCCAAGATCACGGGGCTCGATCCGACAACGGTGAGCTATTTTCAAAAGCTCCCGGGCTACGACACCCTCCGCCTCGTGCTAGCGAAAAAGGTCGTCCTGGTAGAGGGGCCGTCTGACGAGATCATTTTTGAACGCGTTTACCAAGACTGCTTCGGCGCTCGACCAATGGCCCATGGAGTTGATGTCATCAGCATGCGTGGACTTGCACTAGCACGATGCCTAGAGCTTTGCGCTGCGATCGACAAGCCTGTCGCCGTCATGCGCGACAACGATGGCATTGATCCAAACGAGCTGCGTGAACCAGTTGAGAAGTGGCTGGAAGCGAAGCGCAGAGATCTGTTCATCGGCGATGTTGTCCACGGCAAAACGCTCGAGCCGCAACTCATCACCGCCAACGGTGAATCTCAGTTACGGAAGACGTTGGGCATCAGAGATTCAGCAGACTTGCTGACGTGGATGACACGCGAGAAAACGGAAGGGGCGATTCGGATTGCCGTGTCTGACGAAGCCCTCAACCCACCACCTTATATGAAGGCCGCGGCGGAGTTCATTCACGATGCCTAACCATCTGACACTCGCGGTCGCCGGCGGGAGAAAAACACAAGGCCTCGTAGATCACTGCAAAGGGTTGCCCAGTGATCGCCGCGTCCTTGTCGCCACTTTTACCCAGACCAACCAGCAAGAGCTTTCCCATCGGCTTCGAGCACAGGCTGGCGATCTCCACAACATCGAGGTGCTGGGTTGGTACACGTTTTTGCTTCGCCACTTTGCGAAGCCGTTCCTGCCGGTGAAATTCCCCGGAGAGCGGGTAGGGGGCTTCAATTTCGAAGGACGCCCCTACAGGTTCGCCAAGGGCAAGCAAAGGTTTATGGACGGAAGCAACCAACTTTATGCCTGCGAACTCGGCCGCCTGGCGCGTGAGCTGATGGCTGCAACACCTGCTTTGCTTCGCCGCCTGGAGCACCTGTACGACGAGATTCTGATTGATGAGGTTCAGGATCTGAGTGGCTACGACTGGGAGATCGTCCATGATCTCCTGCAATCTCAGATCGAAGTTCGTATGGTCGGTGATGTACGCCAGGCCGTGCTGTCGACCAACCCGAGGGGACAGAAGAATAAGCAGTATGGTTATGCCGGCGCTCTTGAATGGTTTCAGGAACGCGAGCAAGGAGGGCTGTTGAGTATCAACTACGCGACGGTCACCTATCGCTGTCGGACGGAGATTGCAACGTTCTCTGACACCATTTTTGATGCGTCCTGGAAGTTTCCGGGCACCACCTCAGAAAACCACGAGGTGTCTGACCATGATGGCGTGTTCCTGGTGCACTCGAAGCACGTTGACCAATACGTTCAACAGTACCGACCGCAATGCCTTCGTGCCATGGCAGCATCCGGCAAGGAGTTTGCCCTCGACTATATGAACTTCAAGGTCTCCAAGGGCGCGACGTTCGAGCGTGTGCTAGTCGTACCTACAGGGCCAATCACGGCTTTCATTCAGAAGGGAGCCTACCTTGAAGCCACCTCTGCAGCTGCATTCTATGTAGCTGCAACACGCGCAAAGCAGAGCCTCGCAATCGTGATCGACAAGCCGGGCAAGTCGACTCTGCCGGTCTGGGAACCTTGACCACTTGAATCGCTCCATCCAATCAAAAAGTTGCCAGTCCGGCTAAAGTTTTCGCGATTTTTTACCGTTGTTGTAGTGAGTCCCCCTAAATCGAGACTGGTAGCTTGACTGATCAAACCACTGCACCACTTTCAAAAATCGACCCTGTCCAACCGATTGAATCGTGCAACGACTCATCGCTGCAGGGTACACACATCGGATGGAAACCGTATCTCCTTGACGCTCGAGGGCCACAGCTACCTGAAGGCCAACAATGTGATCAGCAGCATGAGCCGACGGGGAAACTGCCACGACAATGCCGTCGCCGAGAGCTTTTTCCAGCGGCTGAAGAGGGAACGAATCAGACGAAAGATCTACGCAACACGTGACGAAGCCCGAAGTGACATTTTCGATTACATCGAGATGTTCTATAACCCTAAACGCCGGCACGGCAGTGCTATGCAGCTGTCGCCAGTTGAGTATGAGAAACGCTATGTCCTGAGGTTGGAGAGTGTCTAGGAACCAGGGGCGATTCATGGAGGTGGTGACGTTTGATGAGTTGCTAGGCAATTTGCACTTGTTGGCGCAGCACCTGACGCCTTCACAGTCGAAACCTGTTACTAATGTCTTTTGAAAGCACTACCGATGCCGAACCTGGACGTGGATACCATGTGCTCAGCATGTGTTGGAGAGCGCCCAGATGGAGACCTTGATAGGGCGAAAAGAGGGAAGGGTAGTTAAACCCTCAAAACGAGTGCAGCAGCTACCCGGGGAAAATCACGGATGACAATCTAGGTAATCTTCGGCTTCTTACCTGCGAGCTCAAAATTTGCACGCGCCGAACGACGCACCTGGCTGAACGTCAACTGGCGGAGTTTAGCCGCAGTTTCTGGTGCATCTGGCAGCATCTCATCATTCCTTGCGGCATCCGAAATAGCCACCCGATGCCGTTGGATCACGCCATCGGCACTGCCGGCAGTCATGCCGTTCGACTTCCGATTTTCTTGCAGCGTGCAAACATCAGGGAGCGCATTTTTGGTCGTCAGTCCTCGAGATTCGACGTAGTCGTTCAAAATCGGAATGAATTGGGGGCAAAGCGGGCGCTCTGTTTCTAGAGGCGCTCCCGGGTTATCAGTGAATACCCAATGGCTACAGCGAGGCGGATCACCAGGCTTGGCCGGCCGTGCATAAGTCGTAAATTGGCTTAGCAAACCTACATACTGACCGTCCCGGCATAATCTAGCCAGTGGAATAGTCGTAAATCTCGCCACAGCTAACATGAATCGGCACATCTCGTATTCGGGGCTGATATGGCGCCAGTACTCGAGGTGTGCGAAAAGCCAATCCATTTCCTTGTGCGACAGATTTGCAGCGGCCAGGCCCTTATCTGGCGGGGTTTCCGGGGTCTTAGCCATGACTGGAGCCGGCTCCTTCCGAACGCGGATACGCCACAGATAATTGAGAAAATGAAAGGTGATACCGTGTACCTTGCGCATGACTGTGCTGACGATCGGAGCCTCAGGGTCGGGGCGATAGCATGGGCGCCAGGCCGGGTTAATGGGCTGCTTTGTGAGAATCGGATGGCCTCTGAACAGGAAGCGACATCCAGCCGTACTCTGACTGATCCAATTGTCGTCAGGCTGCTTTATGAAGTGCAGAAATCGCGTAAGGCTCTCGTTATCCCATTCCGTCATGGGCCGCCGATCAACTAGGAAACTCCAGTTCAGCGCCATCTGTAGCACAGACGTGTAGTCCAAGTATCGACTAGCCCAGGGTGTTTGCTTGGTCTGCATTGACTCAAGGATAAAGTCCGCGGCGTGACGGCACATTTCGACTGGGAGGCAGGATGGGTCGACATCGGATAAACGTCGCTGTACATGGACATTTGCCGGGAAATCCATGCCTTCGTTTAAGCAGCGGACGAACGTCGACATCGTTGGGAAAATTGGGAACGGGCTTGACGTCCAGTTCATGAGAAATGCACGTTTTGTGAGTTCAGGATAAGTGTAGTCCGGGGAGCTTTATGTGACCGGTGCCTAGGATGCGCTGTAGTTATTACCGCATGGTGTGCAGCTACTTGCGTAAAGCCACTGGCGTGGTGTCGAAGTCTTTACTGTGTCGGTGAGTCACGGATGTGGTTTGTCGCTTGTCGGATGCTGACGATGCGCCGATAGGAGGATGTTTGAAAATCCAGTAGAAAGGGTACGATTGATCGACTGGATGTTCTGAGGTTTGAACCTTCCGCGCCAAGAGCGTCCAGTATCAAGAAACGATCCAGGTGGACACGGAATCGGGTAGGCGAGGACAAGGCTTTGAATTTCCTACGTTCGAGCGTCCAGATTCAGAAAATTTCCGTCCGATCATTAGGAAACGCTGACAATCTGTGCCTTCTGACACAGTATGTGATTTAACATAATATACATTATACGAACCTAGACATATTCCACCCAGCCCACACCCAGGGTACATTTCAAACCCTGAACCCCACCCAGGACGCTGAGCCTCAATCCAAGGACCGAAACCCTCCATGCCTCACCACCCATCCGCGCACCGGATCATCGATCTCTATGACCGCCATGCCGATACCTGGGATCGACTGCGCAACAATCATTTTCCCGATCGCAAATGGATCGAGCGTTTTCATTCGCTGCTGCAACCGTCTTCACGCGTGCTGGATATCGGCTGCGGTTCCGGTCAACCCGTGGCGCGTCTGCTGATCGAGGCTGGTCATCAGGTGACTGGCGTGGATTCCTCGGCGCAGATGATTGCCCAGTGCCGCGCGCGATTCGCCGCGCACGAATGGATTAGCGCCGATATGCGCACGCTGGATCTGAACCGCCAGTTCGCCGGGATCCTTGCCTGGAACAGCTTTTTCCATCTGCATCCCGACGACCAACGCCGAATGTTCCCGGTGTTCCAGCGCCACGCGGCGCCCGGCACGCTGTTGATGTTCACCAGCGGCACCGGCCTGGGCGAAGCCCTGGGTGAATTCCAGGGCGAGACGCTGTATCACGCCAGCCTCGATCCGCAGGAATACCGCAGTCTGCTGCACGAACACGGTTTCGAGGTGCTGGAGCATGTCGTCGAAGACCCGGAAAGTGGCGGCCTGACGGTCTGGCTGAGCCGCGCCCTGTCCTCTTGACATATGCAATAAAATTATAACTAAACTAAATAATCATTTAGTTTAGTTATATTAAGGTGCGTGAAGCACCGCCATCACTACCCTCCTCGTCACTTCACGGCCTTGCGCCATTCGCGAATCTGCTCGATGGTCGCGGTCACCCCACCACAGACCACGACCAGGACGCGTTCGTAGCGGCGCAACTCGGCACTCGGCGCATAGGCCAGGGCCAGCGCGGCGCCGCAGGCGGGCTCGACCAGCAGCCGATGGTCGGACAGAAAGCGCTCGCAGGCATCCAGCGCTTCGGCATCGCTGACCACATGGCTGAACACCTTTCCACGCTGGCTCAGCATGAACGCCTGTTCGCTGACCTGCTTGGCACCCAGGGAGGTGGCGACGCTGTCGATGCTGTCCAGCACCACCCGCTCGCCCTTGGCCATGGCGGCGGCCAACGAGGCGGCACCGGCGGTTTCCACGGCGAACACCGGCACATCCTCCCAGCCGTTGCGCCGCAGCCCCTCGCAGACACCGGACAGCAGCCCGCCCCCACCCACCGCCAGGACCACCGCATCCGGCGTGAAACCCGCCGCGGCGACTTCGTCCACCAGGCTGGCATGCCCCTCCCACAACAGCGGGTCGTCGAACGGATGAATGAAGGCGTCGTCCTCGCCCAGCAGCGACAAGGCCAGCTCATTGGCCTCCTGCCAGACCTTGCCGTGGACGATGACCTCGGCCTGCTCCTGGCGTATCAGCTGGCGGGCGCGCTCGGTGGTGCTTTCCGGCACCACCACGGTCACCGGCAGGCCCAGGCAACGCCCGGCATAGGCCACGGCGATTCCGGCATTGCCGCCGGAGGACGAGATGAAGCGGCGCTTGCCCTGCCGCGCATGGTGTTCGCAGGCCAGGCCGATACCGCGCAGCTTGAACGAGCCGGCGGGCTGCAGCGCCTCCAGTTTCAGCCAGACTTCCTGGCCGCTGGCCAGGCTCAGCGGGCGCGACGCCAGCAAGGGCGTGTTCAGATGCAGGCTCATGCCGAGGCTCCGAGGAACAGTGTGCCGCGCAGGTACAGGCGTGCTTCGCCGCTGATGAGCACCCGGCCGTTGTCCGCCAGTTCGCAACGCAACTGGCCGCGCCGCGCGCCACCCTGGCGGGCGACGAAGCGACGCTTGCCCAGGCGTTCGGCCCAGTAGGTGACCAGCGAGGTATGCGCCGAGCCGGTCACCGGGTCCTCGTTGACCCCGACCCGCGGACCGAAGAAGCGCGAGACGAAGTCGAAACCGTCGCTGCCCGCCGCCGTCACGGCGATGCCACGCACGTCGTAGTGCATCAGGGCGGCGAAGTCGGGTTTCAGGTTCTCCAGGGTCCGCGCATCCTCCACCACCACGATGTAGTCGTCGCTGCGGTACAGCGCTTCGATCCGGCAGCCCAGGGCTTCGGCCAGGCCGGCTGGCGGCGTGTGTGGCTGGGGGTACTTCTGCGGGAAATCCATCGTCAGATGATCGCCCTCGCGGCTGACCCGCAGTTCGCCGCTGCGGGTGAAGAAACGCAGGGTCGACGCGCTGGCGCCGAGTTCGTTGAACAGTACCCAGGCCGCGGCCAGGGTGGCGTGGCCGCACAGGTCGACTTCCACCTCGGGGGTGAACCAGCGCAGACGGTAGCCCTCGCCCTCGTCGACGAAATAGGCTGTCTCGGAGAGGTTGTTCTCTTCGGCGATGCGCTGCAGGGTGACGTCGTCCAGCCAGTGTTCCAGCGGACACACCGCCGCCGGATTGCCGCCGAATACGCGATCGCTGAAGGCATCGACCTGGTAGATCGGGAGTTGCATGGCGATATCCTTAACCGTTGCGGATTTCTTCGAGGTAGTTGTAGATCGTGTAGCGACTGACACCCAGCGCCGCCGCGGCTTTCTCCACCGCGCCCTTGACGATGAACAGCCCGCCGTCGTGCATCTGCCGCACCGCTTCGAGCTTCTGCGCCTTGCCGAAACGCACGCCACGCTGGCGGGCGTCCTGCAGCGCGCCGTCGATGATGCGGTTCATCAGCTGTTCCAGGTCCGGGGCCTCGGCGGGCGTTGGCGGCGGTTCTTCCGCGCTGCCAAGCAACTGCTCCAGGCAAGCCTGGGCGGCGGCGATACCGCTGAGGTCGCTGTTCACGCAGAGACTGGCGAAGGGCTCGCCGCCGGCATCGCGGAACACCGCGGTAGCGCTGCGAAAGGTTTTGCCATCGTGGCCCTGGGTCGGGTAGTTGCCGATCACCACCGGGGTCTGGCTGCCCTTCTCCATCGCCGCCCGCAGCACGGCGTCGAAACCGCGGTCATGGCGCGGGCCGGCTAGGATCGGGCTACCGACCCGGCGGCCGCTGATATGACCGTTGACGATGGCCAGCACCGAATGTTCCGGTCGGGTCAGGTCGTGCAGGACCACTTCGGTGTTGCGGCCCAGGACGGTGCCGAGCATGCGCACGGTGGCATGGAGCACGTCGAGGACCAGTTGACGTTCTGGGGCGGCAGGCATGGGACTGTCCGGGAGGGCTGGACAGGCAAAATATCAACAGAGAGTTTAATTTTCAACAAATCATCGTAGAAACTTCGATCAGGACTGCTCCACATCCAGCGCCTCGCCGATCGCATAGAAGTGCCCACCGGCCACGTAATGCAGGCTGCGCAGCGCCGGATCGGCCTTTTCGAACACCCAGTGCCCCTCCACGAACACCCGCTCGTCCGCCCAGGCGCCCACCACTTCGGCGATGAACAGATCGTAGGTGGTCTGGTTGTGGGGCTCGTCGATCACCCGGCACATCAGCCATGCCGAGCATCCGGCCACCAGTGGCGCCGGATAGCCGTCGACGCGAAACAGCTCGACGCCGGCCTGGTCGAGCTTGTCCGGCTGCTCGGCCAGGCTGTGGCTGCCGACCTGGTGAGTCAGTTGCAACTGCCCGGCATTGGGCACCTGCAGCACCATCCAGCCGCTGTTTTCCACCAGTGCGCGGGTGCGAGTGATCTTGTCGATGACCACGGTGACCTTGGGCGGATCGAAGTCCAGGGCGCAGGCCCAGGCGGCGGCCATGACGTTGTCGACGCCGGCGTGGCTGGCGGATACCAGGACGGTCGGGCCGTGGTTCAGGAGGCGGTAGGCTTTTTTCAGGTCGACAGGGTGGAAGTGGGGAGACATTCGGAACCTCGGTGTCAGTGGTGGGACCGCGTTGCGGTCCTTCGCGAGCCAGCTCGCTCCCACAAGGATCGCGGGAGCGAGCTCGCGAATACTGACTCAACCGCGGTACAGAATCACCAGGTCATTGATCACCGAAGGCCGCTCCTGCCCCAGCACGTGGATATTGATCTCCAGGGTCAACTGCGTGCCGCGTCCGAGCAGTTCCACGCTCTTGACCCGCGCCCGCGAGTGAATCCGTGCCCCCGCCGGCACCGGCGCGGGGAAGCGCAGACGGTCCGAACCATAGTTGATCTGGGTGCTGAAACCGCTGATCTCGAAGCCCAGCGCCAGCTTCATCCGCGACTGCAGCACCTGGACCAGCGCGCCATGGGCGATGGTGCCGCCAAACGGGCTGTGCAATCGCGCCCGCTCGGGATCGGTGTGAATCCAGTAGTCGTCCCCGGACAACTGGGCGAAGGCATCGATCAACGCCTGGTCGACCACGATCACATTGCTCCAGTCGCTGAAACTGTCGCTGACCAGCGCCTGCAACGCCGCGGCATCATTGAAGTCGATGCGGGTGACCGCCGGCGCCTCGACCTCGACCGCCGCTGCCAGCCCCGGCAACGGTTCCAGCGCCGCGGCGTGCTTGTCGACGGCGGTAAAGCGCAGCAGGCGATTGCCCTTGCCGTCGACCTCGGCGAATACCGGCTGCAGTGCCATGCCGACGTGGATCTCGTCCTCGTTGAGGCCGACCAGGGTGGTGTTGATCCGCACCCCTTCGGCCAGCTCCACCACCGCCAGCTTCTGCGGCATCTCGTCGGCGAAGTCCGGCAAGGTCGCAATCCGCGTCAGGGTGAAGCTGTACAGCGTCGCCCTGCCCTGCACCTCGCGCCAGGCCAGGTCGTGGGCCAGGCATTGCGGGCAGTGCCGGCGCGGATAGAACACCCAGTGCGCACAGGCATTGCACTGCTGGATCAGCAGGCGGCGGGCCTTCAGGCCTTCCCAGAACGGCGCGGAAATTTCCGTGGCGACGGGCATCGGTTTGTTGTTGGACATCGCTCAAGCTCCCTGAAGAATCAATGCGCCCTGCTCGCTCATCACGCCGCCGGTACCGGAGACGTAGACGCTGTCGCAGCGCTGCAACTGGCGCTCGCCGGCGGCGCCGGCAATCTGCGTCACCGCTTCGATCACCTGCGACATGCCGCCGGCCGAGCCGGCCTGGCCGAAACTGAGCTGGCCGCCATGGGTGTTCATGGGGAAATCGCCGCGGAAGGTCAGGTCGTGTTCGCGAACGAACGCCATGCCCTCGCCCTTGCCGCAGAAACCGGCGTCTTCCAGGGTCAGCAAGGCGGTGATGGTGTAGCAGTCGTAGATCTGCGCCGCGTGCATGTCGGCCGGTTTCAAGCCGGCCATGGCGAAGGCTCGCTGCGAGGCCGGGCCGATCGGCGTGTGCAGCATGTCCTCGGCATAGGACGGCGACTTGAACGCCAGGTGTTCGCCGAAGCCGGTGACGAAGGCCGGACGCTTGCGGGCCCGCGCGGCCACTTCCTTCGAGGCGATGATCATCGCCGCGCCACCGGCCACCGGCATGACGATCTCCAGCACATGCAGCGGGTCGGCGACCCTGCGGCTGGCCAGCACCTGCTCCACGCTCAGTGGCTGGCCGAAGAACATCGCCTCCGGGTTGGCCTGGGCGTTGGTCCGTTGGTCCACGGCGATCTTGGCCATGGCCCGCGGGTCGTAGCCGTACTGCGCGGCATAGCGCTGGGCGATCATGGCGTAGCCAGTGTTCTGCCCCATGTGCCCGTAAGGCAGGTCGAACTCCGCCTCCGGTGCACCGAACGCCGTGCTGTGGCCGCCGAAACGCATGGCCCGGGCCATCCAGCTCGGGTCTTCGTCCGGGCCCAACGGCGCCATGCGCGCCGGCAGCACGCACAGCACCGCCTGGCACAGGCCCAGTTCGATGGCGGCGGCGGCGCGCCAGACCATGCCCACCGAGGTGCAGCCGCCGAGGTCCACCACTTCGGCGAAGTTCAGCCGCAGGCCGAGGTATTCCGCGGCCATGGCCGGGACGAACACCGAGGCTTCGTGAAACTGCGGGCCGTTGATCACCAGGCCGTCGAGGTCTTGCGCGCTCAGGCCGGCATCGCGCAAGGCGCGGGCGGCGAGGTCGGCGACCTGCTCCAGGTGGAACATCTTCGGCGCCGTGGCGTACTTCTCCGGCTTGTATTGCGCGGTGCCAACAATGGCCGCGTGCCCTTTGAGGCCCATGTTTCCTCCCTGCCCGGGCCCCCTGGCCCGGGTGTCGTGTCGATGGATGTGGATCAGAAACTGTACTTCATGGAGAAGGTGGCGTAGTCGCGGTCGGCGAATGGCCGCTTGATCGGGTCCGGCGAGCCCAGGTAGCCGGTATAGTTGAGGCCGACTTCGAGGTTGCCCAGGTACTTGAAGGTGGTGCCTACGCTGATGCGTCGGTCGCCCTGCACCCCGGAGATGCTTCCGGACATGGGTGTCGAGCCGCTGAACACGTTGGAGAAGCGCACTGGCACTTCCAGATCCCAGCCCTGGAAAACCCCCGGATAACTGAACGATGCGCCCAGGGTGTAGGCGCTGGCCGTGCGGCTGCGCCAGGCGGACGAGGTCTTGTAGCTGTAGTCATCGGACTCTCCCACCATGCCGGCCAGCGACGGCAGCAGGTTGACGCCTTGCAGGTTGGGCGCCGCCGAAGTGGCGTCGACGCTGTCGGCCCGCACATGAATGATTTCCCCGGTCAGGGTGGTCTGGCTGGCCCACGGCCGGTCGCCCAGCACGCGCATGGCCGAGAGTTGCATCTGCTGGCCCTTGCCGCGGGCCGGGACCGGGCCGAGGCCGGTGTTGACCATGATCGGTGCGCCGTCGCGGTACGACCATTCGCCGCCGACCTGCACCTCGCCGATCTTGGTCGAGGCGCTGATCCCGGTGAGCTTGATGTCCTCGAAATACTTGACCCGGTAGCCATTGGCGGCGAAGGCATACAGGCCGCCGCCCACCGGCAGCGGGTTGTAGCCGACCAGGGCGGTGGCCGGGTTCTTGTCGTGGTAGTTGACGTGGAACAGCGACATCTCGATCGCCGGCACCGGCCGGAAGCGCACCTGCACGCCCCACTGGCCGCTGTCGCGCGGCTCGTCGGTGCCGCGGTAGGCAACGCGCCCGGTCGGCGTGATGAGGAACTCGCGCCCCGGCCCGATCACATCGCTGCTCGACAGGTAGCTGCCCACCGGCGGCAGTTCGGTGCCCTTCCATTCGTACTGCACGTAGGCGCCGAAGGTGATCTGCGGATTGAGACGGAACGAGGCGGACACCTGCCCCACCGGCAGCAGCACTTCCTTGACCTCCACACCGGGCTGCGCGGCTTTCACCGCATCGGAGGGGTTCTGCACGCCATTGACCCCGGGGTAGTACAGGCTCTCGCCCCAGGACTCGATGTGCCGGCCGGCCTTGACGTCGAGCATGGTGTCGTTGTCGAAGCGCCAGCCACCGAACACGTAGGCATCCAGCAGGCGCGTGCGGCCGCCACTGTAGTAGCGGGTGCGGCTGGTGAACTCGTCGTTGTCGCCACTCTTGTTCACCGTTGCCGGCGAGTCGTTGTCGTTGCCCTTGTGGTAGACGTCGTCGTAGAAGGTACTGGCGCGCACCACCGCGCCGTAGTTGTCCTTGCGCAGAATCATCTCGCCCAGCGCGCCGATGCGGTGGGTGGTCAGCGCGCCACGGTCGAAGTTGCGGTTGGCGTCGTCGGCGTTGACCCCCAGCAGGCGGTCGCTCTGCTTGCCGAGACGTGTGCCGATGCCGTAGCTGGTGGTCACCGACCAGTCGATGGTGGTGCCATCGTCGAACTCGAGGGTCTCCCCGGCCGAAACCTGGGTCGCCACCAGGGCGATGGCCGTGGCCAGGCCGCTGAGCTGAAGCCCTCGTGAGCCAAGGCCAGGCGTTTTCTTGTTGTTATCGATCACACTGACTCTCCTGTTGGGCAGCCGTTCCGGCCGCCGGTTTTAGGCAAGGTTGGCGCGGCGCCGGTAGCGATACAGGCCGCCGTCCTCCTCGCGAAGCAGCAGCCCTTCGGCCATGAGGTAGTTGGCATGGGCGAGGGTTTCGCCCAGCGCCATCAGTTCGTCGAAGCGCCCGCTCAGCCGGGGAAACAGCACGCCCATCAGCTCGCGCGCGGTGCGCGGTTCGGCGCAGCTGTCGAGCAGGTGCGCGAGGTGGGCGCGGTGGTGCGCCGCCAGTTGTTCCAGGCGCGCATGCAGGTTGCGGAACGGCCGTTCGTGAGCCGGCAGGACCAGGACGTCGTCCGGCACGCCGCGCAGTTGCTCGATGGACGCCAGCCAGTCGCGCAGCGGATCGGCATCCGGCTCGGTGGCATGCACGCCCACCGTGGAGGTGATCCGCGGCAGCACCTGGTCGCCGGAAATCAGCAGGCGGTCGGCGGCGCTGTACAGGCAGACGTGCTCCGGCGAATGCCCGCGCCCCACCCTCACCTGCCAGTCCCGCGTGCCGATGCGCAGGCACTGGCCATCGCGCAGGCGCCGATAGCTGTTGAAGTGCAACGGACGGAAATGCCCGTCCTGGATGAGCCGGTACATCTCGCCGGCCTGCGCCGCGGTGAAACCGGCACGGGTGTAGTAGTCGAGGAAATCCCAGCCCGGCGCGTCGCCTTCCGGCACCTTGACGTACAGCGCCTGGTACTCCGCCTCGCTCATCAGGATCGGGCAACGGAAGCGCTCGGCCAGCCAGCCGGCGACCCCGGCATGGTCGGAATGGAAATGGCTGCAGATCACCGCGCGCAGCGGCAGACCGGCGCATGGCCCGGCCAGTACCGCGTCCCACACCGCGCGGGTCTGCGCGGTGTTCATCCCGGTATCCAGCGCCACCCAGCCGTCGCCATCGCGCAGCAGGTACAGGTTGATATGGTCGAGCCGGAACGGCAGCGGCATGCGCAGCCACAGCACGCCGTCCGCCACCTCGCGCACCGTGCCGCTGTCCGGGGCCTGCGGCCAGGGATAGCGCAGGCCGTCGCGCAGCTCGTGGCCGTTCGCGTCGAGTTCAGCCATGATCGGCGACCGCGAAAGGCGCCAGTTCCAGGCGCTGCAGCAGTTCCGGCGAATACGGCTGGTAGCTGCGGGTGCTTTCGTCACGGATGAACAACGGATCGGTGCACGCCTGGGGGCTGTAGCCCTGGCGCTGCAGATCGACCTTGCGCAGCTTGAAGGTGCTGGTCAGGTCCGCCGCCGCGCTGACCCTGACGAACACCGGCGCGGCATAGCGCGGCAGACGGGATTCGCTCAGCTGGTACAGGGCCTGCGGATCGAACGCCTGCCCCGCCTGCATCAGCACCGCGGCCATGCCCGCGCGCCCCTCGTGCCCCGGCACCTGCACACCGTAGATGTTGATCAGTTCCAGGCCATGCAGGTCGCCGAGGGCATCGGCCACTTCCTGGGTCGAGACGTTCTCGCTCTTCCAGCGGAAGGTGTCGCCGATGCGGTCGACGAAATAGCAGTAGCCATCGGCGTCCTCGCGCAGCAGGTCGCCGGAGCTCCACCAGGCATCGCCTTCGCGCAGCACATTGCGGCGGATCTTGCTTTCGCTGGCGGCGGCCGAGGTGTAGCCCTCGAAGCGCCCGCCGCCGATATCCGGATGATCGACGATGAAGCCCATGGCCTCGCCGACCTCGCCCACTTCGGCGAGCTGATAGAAGCCGTTTTCGTCGCGGGGATGGCAGTCGTTCTCGATGTCGTAGCGGATCAGGCGCAGGTTGGTGCGGCCCCAGTCCGGCACGCGGCCGCAGGAACCCGGGTAGTTGTCGACATTGATCAGGTTGGTGTTGGCCTCGGTGGCGCCCCAGCCCTCGAAGACCTGGATCGGGCCGAAACGCTCGATCCAGCGCTGCCACGACTCCGGGGTCAGGCCGGCGCCGAGCATGCAGCGCAGGCTGTGCTGGCGTTCGCCGGGCTGCGCGGGGCGATTGAGCAGGTAGCGGCAGATTTCGCCGATGTACTGGAACACCGTGATGCCGTGGCGGTTCACATCGCGCCAGAACTCGCTGACGCTGAACTTGCGCCGCACCACGATACTGGCCCCGGCGCGCAGCGCGGTGGAGGTCACCGAGGTGGCGGCGGCGCCGTGGTACAGCGGCAGGCAGCAATAGAAGACGTCCGCGCAGGTGGCGTCCAGGGTGACTTCCATCACGTCGCCGGACGACAGCCAGCGCATGTGGCTGTAGCGCGCCGCCTTGGGCAGGCCGGTGGTGCCGGAGGTGAAGATCAGCAGGGTCGGCGTCTGCGCCTCGATCCGCGCGCGGATATCCCGCGGGAAGGTCGTGCGCGGTGCGCTGTCCAGACGGCTGGCGAACTGCCGGTCGATGAACGCGGGGATCGTACCCGGCCACGGGTTTTCCGCATCGGCCACCAGCCAGTAGGCCAGTGCCGGCAAGTCACCGGTCCGCAGCAGATTGCCCAGGCACTCCTCGCCGATCACCAACGCTTTCGCCGCGGTGGTGGCCAGCGCATGCAGCAGCGGTTTGCCACTGACCTGGGTATTGATGAGCGCCACCACCACGCCGAGCTTGACCAGGCCGAACCAGGCGCTGAAGAACGCCGGACGGTTCTCCATGGCGATGGCGCAGACGTCGCCGGCGCGCAGGCCCTTGGCGTAGAAGGTGTGCGCCATCTGGTTGGCGCGGGCATCCATTTCGGCGTAGCTCAGCACTTCGTCGCCGTAGATCAGCAGGGGCCGCTCGGCGAAGCGCTCGGCCTGCTGTTCCAGGCGATCGGCCAGGCTGTAAAGGTCCGCCGGTTTGATCTGCGCGCTGGCCGCGGAACGACGGTCGAGCAGCGCCTGGGTCTGTTCCCGCGGCACCACGATGCTCGCTGGCAGGTTCATGGCGTGACCTCCCGCGCGGCGTCGAAACGCGGGTAGTCGGTGTAGCCGCGGCTGCCCGCGGTGTACAGGGTCTTGCGCTCGAAACCGGCCAGCGGCTGGCCGTGGCGCAGGCGCTCGACCAGATCGGGGTTGCCGATGAAGTGGCGGCCGAAGGACACCGCCGCGCCCTCGCCCGCCTCCAGCGCGGCGCGGGCCGAAGCGCCGTCGAAGCCGTCGTTGAGGATCAGTTTCTGACTCGCGTGCTCGCGCGCCAGGCCGAAGGCGTCGAGCCCGTCGAGGGGCGAACGCATCACATGCAGGTAGGCCAGCGCCAGGGGCTCCAGGGCCTGGCACAGGGCGACGGTGGTCGCCAGCGGGTCTTCGTCGTGGATATCGTTGTACGGGTTGCCCGGGCACAGGCGCACCCCGACGCGACCCGCGCCGATGGCCGCGGCCATGGCCTGCACGGTCTCGGCGACGAAGCGCACGCGCTTGCGCGCACTGCCGCCGTAGGCGTCGTCACGCTGGTTGCTGCCGGAGGCGAGAAACTGCATGGGCAGGTAACCGCTGGTGCAGTGCAGTTCGACCCCGTCGAATCCGGCGGCGCGGGCATTCAGCGCGGCCTGGCGGTACTCGCCGATCACCGTGGCGATGCCGTCCAGGCTCAGCGCCTCGGGCTGCTCGGTGTCCACCATGCCTTGGGCGTCGCTGAACACCTGGGTCCGTGCGCGGATCGCCGACGGCGCCACGGTCGCCGCACCTTCCGGCTTGTTGAAGCGGCTGGCGGCACGGCCAACGTGCATCAGTTGCAGGACGATGCGTCCGCCCTCGGCGTGCACCGCCTCGGTGACCTGGTGCCAGGCGGCGATCTGCTCGGCGTTGTAGATCGCCGGGGTGCGGCAGTAGCCCAGGCCGCTGGCGGACGGCGCGGTACCCTCGGCGACGATCAGCCCGGCGCCGGCACGCTGGCGGTAGTACTCGACCATTTCGGCACCGGGCACCGCCCGCGCATCGGCGCGGCTGCGGGTCATGGGGGCCATGACGATACGGTTGGCCAGCTGCAGTTCGCCCAGGCGCACCGGCTCGAACAGAATGCTCATGTCAGCTCCTTCGTTTCTTGTTGTTTCCCGGGCTGACGGGCCTGCCGCAACCCCGGACATGGGCTGCATGATTGACGTCGAACGAGGCGCGAACATCGTCCGACAAGACTAGTTTTGCGCCTTCGGGTATCGTCTCGGGCGCCGTGCGGAGAAGCATGGAAAATGGTCTGAACGGACGATGAAGCGGGTGCCGGATGCGCCGACGATCGAGCTCGATAGAACAAGAACCGGAGCAGCGCAGTGAACCCATCCAACCCTGTCACCTGGCGCACCCATTACGCGCTTCTGGTGCTCGCCAGCATCTACGTCTTCAACTACATCGACCGCCAGCTGATGGCGATCCTGATCGAGCCGGTGAAGCTCGAATTCGGCATCTCCGATACCGGTATCGGCCTGCTTTCCGGGGTGACCTTCGCGGTGTTCTACACCGTGTTCGGCTTTCCCCTGGGCCGGCTCTCCGACCGCATCGGGCGCAAACCGGTGATCGCCTTCAGCTGCATGGCCTGGAGCCTGATGACCATGCTCTGCGGCATGGCCGGCAACTTCCTTACCCTGGTCCTGGCACGCATCGGCGTGGCGGTGGGGGAAGCCGGCGGCACGGCGCCTTCGGTGGCGATGGTGTCCGACCTGTACCCGGCCGAGCGCCGCTCCACGGCGTTGTCGGTGCTGATGCTGGGGTCGAGCCTGGGGGCGATCGTCGGTCTCGGCCTGGGCGGCTGGATCGCCCAGCACCATGGCTGGCGCTATGCGTTCCTGCTGATCGGCGCGCCGGGGATCCTTCTCGGCCTGGTACTGCTACTTACCGTGCGCACACCGAAACCGCGGGTGGTCGCGGTGGAAAACCACGCGACGGTGCAGGACGGCTGGCTGCAGACGCTGCTGGAGCTGTTTCGCATGCCGTCATTCATCTGGCTGGTGCTGACTGGCGGCTCGGCGGCGATCGCCGGCTATGCCATCGGCACCTGGAGTCCGAGTTTCCTGATCCGTTCCCATGGTCTGAACCTGCAGGAAGCCGGCTTCCTCGTCGGTGTGGTCGGCGGCACCGGTTCGACCATCGGCACCCTGGTCTGCGGCATGCTCACCGATCGTCTGGCGCGTCGCGATGTGGGCTGGCAGATCGGTGTGCCGCTGCTCGGCACCCTGCTCAGCATTCCCTTCGCCCTCGCCTATTTCCTCTGGCCCCAGGGCATCGCCTTCCATATCGGCAGCATCGCCGTGCCGCAGGCGTTCCTGTTCTACAGCGCGTTCGGTTTCTTCGGGGTGTGGTGGGCAACGCCCTGCCTGGGCGCGATCACCCATCTGTTCCCGGCGACGCGTCTGGCCCAGGCCACGGCGATCTTCGTCATGGCCATGACCCTGCTCGGGGTTGGCATCGGGCCGTTGCTGATCGGGGTGCTGAGCGATTTCTTCGTGGGGACGCTGGGCGGGGAGTCGCTGCGTTATGCGCTGGCGGCGTCGGTGTCGCTGCTGGTGCTGGCGGCGTTGTTCCTGGGGGTGGCGTTGCCAAGGTATCGGCGGCAGTTGCGGGGTGAATTGCCGGGGGGCCGTATCGAGGCTACCGGGTGCCTGTCTTGAGTCTTGCAGCGCCTTCACGATCGAGCGCCGCCCGCGCGGCGCATCGCGAGCGCGCTCGCTCCTACATTTTTTGCAACGTGCCATGGCCTGTGAGAGCGGCGTCGCCAGCCTTTGGTGCCTGGCGATTCATCGTGGGGAGGCTTTTGGGCTCGACGCGGTACCGCGTCGTACCAACAAGGCGGTCAACCATGGCCTGTCAGGCATAGGCACGTTGCAAAAAATGTAGGAGCGAGCGCGCTCGCGATGCGCCGCGCGGGCGGCGCTCGATCTCAACGGCGCTGCAACGCTCAAGACAGCCCCTGACGGATCTCAGCGCTCAGCCTCGATCACCTTGTTCAACACCGCCCCATCGATACTCAGGGTGGCGCTGTTGAACATGCCCTCGACATAGGTCTTGGCCGCCTGCTCCTGGCGCTGCGCGCGCAGGGCATCGCGCAGTTGGCCGCGCATTTCCTCGAAGGTGGCGGTGCGCGCCGGCTGCAGTTCGGTCAGCTTGATGATGTGCAGGCCCAGCGAGCTTTGCAGCGGCTCGCTGACCGCCCCGACCTTCATCTTCGCCACGCTGCCACGCACTTCCGGCAACAACTGGCCCAGCGGTTGCAGGCCGGTGTCGCCGCCGCGGGTGGCGCTGCCATTGTCCTGCGAGTAGGTCCGCGCCATTTCGGCGAAGTCCGCACCATCGGCCTGGGCCCGTTTGGCCAGGGTCTGCGCCTGTTTGCGCACGGACTCCAGGGCACTGTCATCCGGCACGCTAAGGAAGATCTGGCTGACGCGATACAGCGCCGGCACCTGGAAGGATGCCTTGCCGTTCTCGTAGGCCTGTTTCAGTTCCTCGTCACCCGGATAGTCCTTCGGCACCTCGGTGACGCTGTTGAGGTAGCTGCGCAGGACGATCTGCTCGATGGCCGCGCGGGTCTGCGCTTCCACTTCCGGACGCTTCGACCAGCCCTTGGCCTCGGCCTGCTGGTACAGGGCCTTTTCCGCCAGACGCGCACGAATCCAGGTTTCCAGCGCCGGGCGGTCGTTGCGCAACTGCTCGCGGGCGGCAGCCGGCAATTGCGCGAACAGCGCCTTCAGCTCGCCGGCATCGACTTTCTGCTCACCCAGGCTGGCCAGGGCATCGCCGCTCTGCGCCGCTTCCGGCACCGAACGGCTGGCGGCGACCGGGTCGCTACCCGGACGCAGCGCCAGCGTTACCGCAACCGCCAGGACGGCCAGCGCACCTGCGCCGGCCCAGAGATTGCGAGGACTCACGAGGCGCTTTCCGCTTGCACGGCGGCTTCCTGGGCGGCGGCGATGTTGCGGCTGTAGTCACGCAGGAACACGATGAACTCCTGCAGCAGGCGATCCCACAGCACCAGCGAACCCTGCAGGTGCTTGTAGGTCACGCCGTCGGCGACCACCACGTCCTGTTCCAGGACCAGGAACTCACCCTGCAACGACAGACGCGAGTAACGCCGCGAAGCGTTCCACAGGTTGGCCAGGCCTTCCGGCAGTTCGCCCTGGATGCGCAGGGCGCAGCTGTAGGTGAAGTCGAGGAACTGGCCTTCTTCCACGGCACGATTACCGAAACGTACGGCATAACCCACGCCCTGGCTGGCGCTCAGCAGTTGGACAACGGCGTTCTGCTCGGTACGGTTGACGCGGCAACCGGCGTCCTGCAGCAGCGTGGTCAGAGAGTCGGCACTTACGGTTTCGATCAGCGTGTTTGCAGTCATGTGTCACTTCCTTGCGCAGTTAAAAGCCTGAAGACAAAGCAAAATTTGTAGCACATTGATGGCATCGGGTATAGCACGCGCACAAACCATCCACCGTTCTAGCGTGGCGCATTGCCGAGACGCCTGAGCAACTCCTCCCGCGCCAGCAGCGGTGCGAAGTAATGTCCCTGGCCGAGCAGGCAGCCCATGTCCAGGAGGATCAGGTGCTGTTCCGCGCTCTCCACCCCGGCCACGGTGATGCCCACGCCAAGTCGCCCGGCCAGCCCCAGGCTGCCGTGAATCACCGCGCGATGGCGCGGCTGGCTGTCCAGTTCACGCATGAACTGACTGGACAGTTTGACCTCGTTGAACGGCAACTGGCACAGACGCTGGAACGAGCCGCCGTTGCTGCCGAACTCGCCCAGGCTCAGGCCGCAGCCGAGCATGCGCAGGCGGATCAGGCTTTCCAGGTGCATCACCGACGGTTCCGCGGCGCCGCTGAAGGCCAGCTCGAAGCCGATGCCCTGCCCCACCGAGCGATGGAACTGCAGCAGCGACTTGATCCGCCGGGTCAGGCCGCGGCTGCCCAGTTGGGCCAGGTGCAGGGTGAAGGACAGGCGCAGCACGCGCCCCTCGGACATCAGCGTGCGCTGCAGTTCCAGGCCCTGCTCCAGCAACACCACCAGCATGTCGTCGAGCAGTCCGCAGCGCTCCACCTCGGGCATGAACAGGTGCGGCGCCAGCAGCCCCAGTTGCGGATGGTTCCATTGCGCGACCACGTCGACGCCCTTGATCTCGCCATTGGTGAGGTCGCAACGGGGCAGGTAATGGGCGACGAATTCCTTGTAGGACAGGCCACGACGAATGTCCGCTTCGCTCACCGGCACTTCCGGCAACGGCGCCGGCAGCGCCAGGGTGGCCTGGGTGCGAATGCGTTCGAGGGCACCGCGCATGCTTTCCAGGTGCAGCGGTTTGCCGACGTCGCCGAGAAACGCCACACCCAGACGCGCGACCAGCTGGGTGATGGCGCGGCGTACCTCCGAATGCAGGCCGCTGCTGACGATGACCCCGGCGATCAGTTGCGCCTGCGCCGCGCGGTGAATGAACTCCAGGCCATCCATGCCCTCCATGCGCACGTCGCAGACCACGACGTCGACCGGGCCGATACGTTCGAGCAGGAGGATCTTCACCGCGATGGCGCGTTGGAACGACTGGTTTTCAAGGATCAGAACACGCAAAGACTTGGCAGGCACAACCGGCTTCCTCGCAAAGGTCCAGCCCCCATGTTGCTACCGCCGCGGACAAGATGAATCAGGAGCCTTCCCAGCCTTGCGCGGAAATCTCCGACGTCTACCACCGGTATCGGTTCAGCGCTGGCAGAACTCCTCCAGACGTTGCGTGAGCGCCGCCATGGCCCGGCGCAGGTCGTCCACCAACGGATCGATGCGCGGTGCCGGGCGACTTTCCAGGCAGGCCTGTTCGAGGTTCTCGCAGGCCTGAAGCAACCAGCGGGCCTTGATGATCCGCCCGCCGCCCTTGATCCGGTGGACCAGGTCGGCGAGCCCGGCCAGATCGCTGTCGGCATGCAGGCTGGCGAGCTGGACCAGATCTTCGCGGTTGCTGGTCAGCAGGTCGCGCAGCAACAGCTTGATCGCGTCGCGATCGCCGCCGGTGAGGTGGCGCAGGCTGGAAATGTCCAGGCCCTCGCCCAGCTCGCTCTCGCCGGCACTGTCGGCGACCAGCAGGCGCTGCTCGCAGGGCGCCAGCTTGCCGGCCAATTCCTTCAGGTTCAGCGGCTTGAACAGGCAATCGTCCATCCCCGCCCGCAGGCAGCGCACCTGCTCCTGCGGCTGGGCGTTGGCGGTACAGCCAAGCAGCAGCACCGAGGTCTTGCCCTTGCGCCGCTCGTCCTCGCGCACCGCGCGCGCCAGGGCGTAGCCGTTGAGGCCGGGCATGTTGCAATCGGTGATGAGCACATCGAAACGCTGGCGCAACCAGGTGCGCAGGCCTTCGTGACCATTGGCGGCGGTGGCCACGCGGTGGCCGAGGAAGCTCAGTTGCTGCTGCAGCAGCAGGCGATTGGCCGGATAGTCGTCCACCACCAGGATGTCCAGGGGCATGGCCGCGCCAGCGGCGGGCTGCGGCAGGCTGGCGAGCAGCGCGTCCGAGGGCATCAGGCGCGGCAGGTCGAGGCGGATCTGCGCGCGGGTGCCGACCCCGAGGGTACTGTCCAGCTGCATTGCGCCGCCCATCATCGCGCACAGCGTGTGGCTGATGCTCAGGCCCAGGCCGGAACCGCTGCGGGCACTCTGCTGGTTGTTGCTGGCCTGGCGGAACGGACTGCCCAGCTGCGCCAGTTCATCGGCGGGAATGCCGACCCCGGTGTCCTCCACCGAGAGGTGCAGGCCAACCCGCTCGTGGTCCACCTCCAGCGCCAGGGTCACGCACACCCGGCCTTCATGGGTGAACTTGATGGCATTGCTGATCAGGTTGGACAGCACCTGCTTGAAACGCACCGGATCGAGCAGCACCTGGACCGGTCCGTGGCCGTCCATGTCCAGGTTCAGTTGCAGGCGTTTCTGCCGCGCCTGGCCCTCGAACAGGCGCACGGTGCTTTCCACCTCGCGGTACAGGTCCACCTGCTGCGGCGACAGCACCAGGTGGCCGGACTCGATGCGGGTGATGTCGAGGATATCGCCCACCAGTTCCAGCAGGCCGCGCGCGGCACCGGAGGCGACGTCCAGGGCCAGGCGGTCGAGCACGCCCTCCTCGGCCTTGCGCGAGGCCAGTTCGAGCATGCCCAGCAGGGCATTCATCGGCGTGCGGATCTCGTGACTCATGGTGGCGAGGAAATTGGTCTTGGCGCGGTTGGCCGCTTCGGCGTCGTCCTTGGCCGTCTGCAGGGCGTCGCACAGTTGCTGGCGTTCGGAGATGTCGATCCAGCCGCCGATCAGCCCGGCCACCGCGCCGTCGCTGCCACGGTACGGCAGCATCCAGTGATAGATGGTCAGGCGCCGCCCGGCCAGGACCAGCTCGCGGTCCTCGACCACCGAAACACCCTGGGCGATCACCTGGCGATAGGCCTCGCGGCACTGGCGGGCCTGGGCCGCGCCGATCAGCCATTCCGGCAGCGGCTGGCCGATCACCGCCTCGCGCGACACATCCAGGGCCTGCAGGTAGCTGACGTTGCAGGTCAGCAGGTGACCCTTGCGGTCACGCACGTAGATGGGGTTGGGCGTGCCGTCGATCATCACCCGCATGAACTCCAGCTGGTCGCTCAACGCCTGCTCGGCCTGCAGGCGTTTCTCCACCTGGCGGCGCAGGCCGCGAATCCAGTACACCGCCAGCAACAGCAGGCCGACGGCCATGAGGAAGCCCTGGAGGATCATGCCGCGGTACTTGCGCCAGTAGCTGTCGGCGACGATCACTTCGTTGCGCCAGCGATTGATCAGCTCGTCCATTTCCTGCGGGGAGACACTGAGCAGCGCCTTGTTCATGATCGAACGCAGCTCCGCTTCGCCGCGCCGGGTGGCGAAGGCGAAATGCACCGGCGCCACCGGCAGCGCGGCGCGGATGCGCAATTGCCCGCGGTAGTGGCGAGCGATGGTGTAGCGCGCACCGATCAGGCTGACCACCGCGCCCTGGGCTTCGCCGTTGGCGACCCGTTCCAGGGCCGCCTGCGGGCCCTCGCTCCAGAGCACGCGGACCTGCGGATGCTGCTCGCTCATGTAGTCTTCCAGCACGCTGCCCTCGACCATCGCCACGCGCATGCCGCTCAACTGATCCAGGCTGTCGAGCCGGGAGCTGTCGCGGGTCACCAGGACCAGGCTGTTGCTCAGCCAGGAGCGGGTGAAGGCAACCTGCTCCTGGCGTTGCGGGCTGAACGGCAGCGCCGCCAGCAGGTCGACTTCGTCCTCTTCCAGTTGCCGCGCCATGTCGCTGAAGCCCTTGCCTTCGACGATCGAGAAGGACAGCCCGGTGCGCTGGCCGATCAAGTCCAGCAGGTCCGCGCTGATACCGCGGAAGACGCCCTGGTCGTCGCGATAGCTCACCGGCAGGAACTGCTCGTCGATGGCCAGGCGCACCTGCGGATGCCGGTCGAGCCAGTCGCGTTCGCGCGGGCTGAGCTGCAGCGCATGCTTGCCGACGGGCTCCGGCACATTGCCGTTCCAGCGCCTGAGAATGCCCTGCCGGGCCTGCTCCGGGATGATCGCCAGGGCCTGGTTGACCATGATCTTCAGGCGCAGGTTGGCGGGACTGATGGCGAAGCCGTAGTGGTTGTTCTCGAACAGTTCGGTAGGCGACAGCTGCAGTTGGGTCAGGTAGCTCTTCTGTCTCTGGTAGCGGGTTCCCAGGGCATTGCCGAGGAACAGGTCGGCCTGGCCGAAAGCCACCGCGCCGAGGGCATTGAGTACCGAGGGATAGACCGTCAGCCGCGCCTGGGGAAACAGTTGCCGGACATGGGCCTCGGACAGATAGCCCTCGCGCATCGCCAGGCGTATGCCGGGGCGTCCGGGGTCGGGGACGGTTTCGTTGCTGCGGCTGACCAGGACAGTGTGGTTCGGCGCGTAGGGTTCGGACAGCAGCAGGCCATTGCGCGCGGCTTCGTCGGCGTTGGCGGTCCCCAGCAGATCGATTTCGCCGGCACTCAGGGCTTGCAGCGCTTCGGCCCGGGTAGCGTAGCGGCGTACCCGGATCTCCACGCCGAGCAACTGCCCGAGCAGCCCGACATAGTCGGCGGTCAGGCCCTCGTAGTCGCGGCCGGTGGTCATGATGTCGAACGGCGCGCGGTCCGGCCGACTGACCCCCAGCCACAGGGTGCGCCGATCCCAGAGCCAGTGACGGTCGTCATCGTCGAGCTGCAGGCGCAGGCCTTCGTCGAGGTTCGAACGGGCCAGCAGGCTCGGCGTTTCGTCCCAGGCCAGGGCGCCGCCCATCCACACGCACAGCACGACCAGCTGGAGCAGCCAGCCGTAGCGTCTTGGCAAGAAGAACAAGAGGATTCAGATCAGTGCATGGCGTCTGGCCAGATCGGCCAGGTCCACCTGGGAAGCCACCCGCAGTTTTTCCAGCAGGCGGGTCTTGTAGGTGCTGATGGTCTTGTTGCTCAACAGCATGGCCTCGCCGATCGCCTTGTTGCTCAGACCACGGGCCAGTTGCTGCAGGATCAGCAGTTCGCGGTCGGTCAGGCGCTCGATGCGCTGGGCCTCGGTGGCCTGGCAGTCATAGCGGTTGACCGAACTCAGCGACACCTCGGGGAAATAGGTATAGCCGGACATGATCGCCATCACGGCCTTTTTCAGCTCGGTCAGGTCGTCGTTCTTCGAGACGAAGCCCGAGGCTCCCAGGCGCATGCAGCGCAGGGAGAAATAGCCGGGCACCTGGGAGGTCAGCACCAGCATCTTCATGCTCATCTGCGCGGCCTTGACCCGGGTGATGATCTCCAGGCCATCCATGCGCGGAATGGAAATGTCGAGAATCGCGATATCCGGTTCGTGCTCGCGAATCAGGCGCAAGGCGTCGACGCCATTGTCGGCCTCGGCGACGATCTCGAAGTGCTCCTGGCGCAGGAGCATCCTGACACTGGCCCGGATGAACGGGTGGTCGTCCACGATCATGGCTTTGTACATGGATCCCTCACTCTACTGACGTGCATGGTCGGTTGGCCTGCCTTGCCTGGCGGGCGGTGCTGCGTGACATCAAAAAGCCACTAGCGGTAGACAGGAGTATCGGCCGCGAGGCAGGCAGATGGGCATCGGATGTTTCCTTCAAATGCGCAGGACGTTTCCTATTTTCCGAGTCAGCCCTTGATTTCGACCCGGCGGCGCTCCCCTCCTTCGATCAGCTCGAAGCGATACACCCGACCCGGAGCGCGCCTGAACGGGCGGTCGAGGCCCGGGCGGATATGGTGCTTGGTCGCCACCGCGCACTGGCTTCCGGTGCGGTCGCAGTCGTTGAAATGGTCGAGGACCACGGTGGCGCTGCCGTTGTTGCGAATGTGGAACTGGCTGTCCAGTTCGTTGATCTCGGTACGAAACGTCGTCTCCTGCGGTCGGACGAACAGCAGTGCGCCGTATCCGGCGAGGATGTTCACCCCGGCCTTGAGTTCCGCCTCATAGCTGCGCGCCTCCTCGTCGCTGATCGCGAAACCGTCGCCGTGCTCCGGCAGCACCGGCACGAAGCGCAGGCGGAAATAGCGCTCGCGTTCGCGCTCGCCGCGATACAGCAGGCGCACCGCCTGCATGCCATTGGCCGGGACGATCAGGCGGGCCGGGCTGGCGATCAGTGGCCGCTCGGCCACCGGCAGGCCGTCATGGGACACCTCGCGCGCCTGGCCACGGCCGTCGTAGACCAGTTCGACCACGCTGACCTTGACGAAGGCCGTGGTGTCACCCAAGTTGCGCACCCGCTTGAGCAGGGTGCTGGAACCGCTTTCGAGGTAGTCGTAGAGGCCGCCGACGTTGATCTGCGGGCCGGCCTGACTACCCCCCGCCAACAGGGCCAGGATCATCCCGGCGAGTAAACGCTTCATGGTGTCGCTCCTTCAATGATCAGAAATTGGCGTCGAAGACGATGGTCACGTCGCCTTCGTAGCGGGCGCCGGGGAAGCGGGTCATTTCCGCCACGGCGGCCTTGTCCACCTGGAAATGCAGGCTGGCACCGCGGTTGATCGCCGGCTCCATGGCTTCCAGCTGGATCGCTTCGGCCTCGCCCACCGGCAATGGCAGGCGGTTGACCGGCTGGCCGTTGTGCTGGATCACCGTGGGCAGGGTCAGCGCAACCTGCAGCGGGACCAGGTGGTCGTTGGCCTGGTTGCGGATGGCGCAGCGCCCGCCCATGGGGTATTCGCAACGGGTATGGGCGGTGAACGGCCCGGACGACCAGATGCGCAGCGGCAGGTCGCGGTACAGGCGTTCCGGCGGGCGCTGGTGGTTCAGCCATTGGGTCCAGCCGCCGGGCGGCTCCAGCACCACGCGGTCGGAGCCATCGGGAAAGTCCATGACGAAGGCGTGGACCACATCCAGCTCGAAGTTGACCGTCAGGCTGTCGTCGCTGAGGTTGCTGACATCGTTGCCGAAATCGAAATCCATGCCGGGCCCGACGGTGTAGTCGAGATGGCCGCGGTAGACGCCTTGCTTCATTTTCAGGGGCGATGGCATGACCAGCCGATACGCCACACCGAAATCGCTGGTGCGTACCAGGCGCTGCGCACCGACCCCGCCGGGGCTGCCGATGGGGTAGCAGCCAGTCGGGTTGGCCGGTGTCCGCACACTCCACAGGTAGGACGACCAGTTGCCACCGCTCAGGGTGAACAGGTAGCTGCAGCCCCCCCTGACGTACAGGGTGTGTACCGGCGGTGGTCCCCCGCCTTCCACGTTCACCACGTACTGGCTGACCGCATACATCTCGAAGGTCAGGGTGTAGGTTTCCCCGGTGCCCTGGTGGGTCACCGTCACGCTGCGCCGCGGCGGCAGACTGATATAGAAATTGTCGCGGGGTTCGGGGGCCTCGTTGATGGTCTTCTTTTCGTAGGTGATGGGCAGGCCGACGGTTTCGACACCGTTGCAGTAATGCGGCCAGCGCCCGCAGAACGCCGCCTGCGGCGTGGTGTTGGTGAACTCGGCGCCCTTGCGGTATTCGGCGGTGATGTTCACCTGCGCGGCCTCCAGCGGCGGCGCCCAGTTCAGGACCAGGGCCACCAGTGCGGCACGGAGCAGATAAGTGTTGCGTAGCATCAGGCGTCTCCGTTTGCGGATTGGTCGGTGCCGGCCAGGCTGTCCGGTGAGCAGACCTGGTCACCGGCCAGGAGCACGTCGTCCTGGCGTTCGGTACCGGTATTCAGGCTCAGCAGGCACAGCCGTCGGCCGCCCTGGCGGATTTCCAGGGTCGGGGTCGATTCGCTCATTTCCACGGCGAAGATTTGTAGCACATTGATGGCATCGGGTATAGCACGCGCACAAACCATCCACCGTTCTAGCGTGGCGCATTGCCGAGACGCCTGAGCAACTCCTCCCGCGCCAGCAGCGGTGCGAAGTAATGTCCCTGGCCGAGCAGGCAGCCCATGTCCAGGAGGATCAGGTGCTGTTCCGCGCTCTCCACCCCGGCCACGGTGATGCCCACGCCAAGTCGCCCGGCCAGCCCCAGGCTGCCGTGAATCACCGCGCGATGGCGCGGCTGGCTGTCCAGTTCACGCATGAACTGACTGGACAGTTTGACCTCGTTGAACGGCAACTGGCACAGACGCTGGAACGAGCCGCCGTTGCTGCCGAACTCGCCCAGGCTCAGGCCGCAGCCGAGCATGCGCAGGCGGATCAGGCTTTCCAGGTGCATCACCGACGGTTCCGCGGCGCCGCTGAAGGCCAGCTCGAAGCCGATGCCCTGCCCCACCGAGCGATGGAACTGCAGCAGCGACTTGATCCGCCGGGTCAGGCCGCGGCTGCCCAGTTGGGCCAGGTGCAGGGTGAAGGACAGGCGCAGCACGCGCCCCTCGGACATCAGCGTGCGCTGCAGTTCCAGGCCCTGCTCCAGCAACACCACCAGCATGTCGTCGAGCAGTCCGCAGCGCTCCACCTCGGGCATGAACAGGTGCGGCGCCAGCAGCCCCAGTTGCGGATGGTTCCATTGCGCGACCACGTCGACGCCCTTGATCTCGCCATTGGTGAGGTCGCAACGGGGCAGGTAATGGGCGACGAATTCCTTGTAGGACAGGCCACGACGAATGTCCGCTTCGCTCACCGGCACTTCCGGCAACGGCGCCGGCAGCGCCAGGGTGGCCTGGGTGCGAATGCGTTCGAGGGCACCGCGCATGCTTTCCAGGTGCAGCGGTTTGCCGACGTCGCCGAGAAACGCCACACCCAGACGCGCGACCAGCTGGGTGATGGCGCGGCGTACCTCCGAATGCAGGCCGCTGCTGACGATGACCCCGGCGATCAGTTGCGCCTGCGCCGCGCGGTGAATGAACTCCAGGCCATCCATGCCCTCCATGCGCACGTCGCAGACCACGACGTCGACCGGGCCGATACGTTCGAGCAGGAGGATCTTCACCGCGATGGCGCGTTGGAACGACTGGTTTTCAAGGATCAGAACACGCAAAGACTTGGCAGGCACAACCGGCTTCCTCGCAAAGGTCCAGCCCCCATGTTGCTACCGCCGCGGACAAGATGAATCAGGAGCCTTCCCAGCCTTGCGCGGAAATCTCCGACGTCTACCACCGGTATCGGTTCAGCGCTGGCAGAACTCCTCCAGACGTTGCGTGAGCGCCGCCATGGCCCGGCGCAGGTCGTCCACCAACGGATCGATGCGCGGTGCCGGGCGACTTTCCAGGCAGGCCTGTTCGAGGTTCTCGCAGGCCTGAAGCAACCAGCGGGCCTTGATGATCCGCCCGCCGCCCTTGATCCGGTGGACCAGGTCGGCGAGCCCGGCCAGATCGCTGTCGGCATGCAGGCTGGCGAGCTGGACCAGATCTTCGCGGTTGCTGGTCAGCAGGTCGCGCAGCAACAGCTTGATCGCGTCGCGATCGCCGCCGGTGAGGTGGCGCAGGCTGGAAATGTCCAGGCCCTCGCCCAGCTCGCTCTCGCCGGCACTGTCGGCGACCAGCAGGCGCTGCTCGCAGGGCGCCAGCTTGCCGGCCAATTCCTTCAGGTTCAGCGGCTTGAACAGGCAATCGTCCATCCCCGCCCGCAGGCAGCGCACCTGCTCCTGCGGCTGGGCGTTGGCGGTACAGCCAAGCAGCAGCACCGAGGTCTTGCCCTTGCGCCGCTCGTCCTCGCGCACCGCGCGCGCCAGGGCGTAGCCGTTGAGGCCGGGCATGTTGCAATCGGTGATGAGCACATCGAAACGCTGGCGCAACCAGGTGCGCAGGCCTTCGTGACCATTGGCGGCGGTGGCCACGCGGTGGCCGAGGAAGCTCAGTTGCTGCTGCAGCAGCAGGCGATTGGCCGGATAGTCGTCCACCACCAGGATGTCCAGGGGCATGGCCGCGCCAGCGGCGGGCTGCGGCAGGCTGGCGAGCAGCGCGTCCGAGGGCATCAGGCGCGGCAGGTCGAGGCGGATCTGCGCGCGGGTGCCGACCCCGAGGGTACTGTCCAGCTGCATTGCGCCGCCCATCATCGCGCACAGCGTGTGGCTGATGCTCAGGCCCAGGCCGGAACCGCTGCGGGCACTCTGCTGGTTGTTGCTGGCCTGGCGGAACGGACTGCCCAGCTGCGCCAGTTCATCGGCGGGAATGCCGACCCCGGTGTCCTCCACCGAGAGGTGCAGGCCAACCCGCTCGTGGTCCACCTCCAGCGCCAGGGTCACGCACACCCGGCCTTCATGGGTGAACTTGATGGCATTGCTGATCAGGTTGGACAGCACCTGCTTGAAACGCACCGGATCGAGCAGCACCTGGACCGGTCCGTGGCCGTCCATGTCCAGGTTCAGTTGCAGGCGTTTCTGCCGCGCCTGGCCCTCGAACAGGCGCACGGTGCTTTCCACCTCGCGGTACAGGTCCACCTGCTGCGGCGACAGCACCAGGTGGCCGGACTCGATGCGGGTGATGTCGAGGATATCGCCCACCAGTTCCAGCAGGCCGCGCGCGGCACCGGAGGCGACGTCCAGGGCCAGGCGGTCGAGCACGCCCTCCTCGGCCTTGCGCGAGGCCAGTTCGAGCATGCCCAGCAGGGCATTCATCGGCGTGCGGATCTCGTGACTCATGGTGGCGAGGAAATTGGTCTTGGCGCGGTTGGCCGCTTCGGCGTCGTCCTTGGCCGTCTGCAGGGCGTCGCACAGTTGCTGGCGTTCGGAGATGTCGATCCAGCCGCCGATCAGCCCGGCCACCGCGCCGTCGCTGCCACGGTACGGCAGCATCCAGTGATAGATGGTCAGGCGCCGCCCGGCCAGGACCAGCTCGCGGTCCTCGACCACCGAAACACCCTGGGCGATCACCTGGCGATAGGCCTCGCGGCACTGGCGGGCCTGGGCCGCGCCGATCAGCCATTCCGGCAGCGGCTGGCCGATCACCGCCTCGCGCGACACATCCAGGGCCTGCAGGTAGCTGACGTTGCAGGTCAGCAGGTGACCCTTGCGGTCACGCACGTAGATGGGGTTGGGCGTGCCGTCGATCATCACCCGCATGAACTCCAGCTGGTCGCTCAACGCCTGCTCGGCCTGCAGGCGTTTCTCCACCTGGCGGCGCAGGCCGCGAATCCAGTACACCGCCAGCAACAGCAGGCCGACGGCCATGAGGAAGCCCTGGAGGATCATGCCGCGGTACTTGCGCCAGTAGCTGTCGGCGACGATCACTTCGTTGCGCCAGCGATTGATCAGCTCGTCCATTTCCTGCGGGGAGACACTGAGCAGCGCCTTGTTCATGATCGAACGCAGCTCCGCTTCGCCGCGCCGGGTGGCGAAGGCGAAATGCACCGGCGCCACCGGCAGCGCGGCGCGGATGCGCAATTGCCCGCGGTAGTGGCGAGCGATGGTGTAGCGCGCACCGATCAGGCTGACCACCGCGCCCTGGGCTTCGCCGTTGGCGACCCGTTCCAGGGCCGCCTGCGGGCCCTCGCTCCAGAGCACGCGGACCTGCGGATGCTGCTCGCTCATGTAGTCTTCCAGCACGCTGCCCTCGACCATCGCCACGCGCATGCCGCTCAACTGATCCAGGCTGTCGAGCCGGGAGCTGTCGCGGGTCACCAGGACCAGGCTGTTGCTCAGCCAGGAGCGGGTGAAGGCAACCTGCTCCTGGCGTTGCGGGCTGAACGGCAGCGCCGCCAGCAGGTCGACTTCGTCCTCTTCCAGTTGCCGCGCCATGTCGCTGAAGCCCTTGCCTTCGACGATCGAGAAGGACAGCCCGGTGCGCTGGCCGATCAAGTCCAGCAGGTCCGCGCTGATACCGCGGAAGACGCCCTGGTCGTCGCGATAGCTCACCGGCAGGAACTGCTCGTCGATGGCCAGGCGCACCTGCGGATGCCGGTCGAGCCAGTCGCGTTCGCGCGGGCTGAGCTGCAGCGCATGCTTGCCGACGGGCTCCGGCACATTGCCGTTCCAGCGCCTGAGAATGCCCTGCCGGGCCTGCTCCGGGATGATCGCCAGGGCCTGGTTGACCATGATCTTCAGGCGCAGGTTGGCGGGACTGATGGCGAAGCCGTAGTGGTTGTTCTCGAACAGTTCGGTAGGCGACAGCTGCAGTTGGGTCAGGTAGCTCTTCTGTCTCTGGTAGCGGGTTCCCAGGGCATTGCCGAGGAACAGGTCGGCCTGGCCGAAAGCCACCGCGCCGAGGGCATTGAGTACCGAGGGATAGACCGTCAGCCGCGCCTGGGGAAACAGTTGCCGGACATGGGCCTCGGACAGATAGCCCTCGCGCATCGCCAGGCGTATGCCGGGGCGTCCGGGGTCGGGGACGGTTTCGTTGCTGCGGCTGACCAGGACAGTGTGGTTCGGCGCGTAGGGTTCGGACAGCAGCAGGCCATTGCGCGCGGCTTCGTCGGCGTTGGCGGTCCCCAGCAGATCGATTTCGCCGGCACTCAGGGCTTGCAGCGCTTCGGCCCGGGTAGCGTAGCGGCGTACCCGGATCTCCACGCCGAGCAACTGCCCGAGCAGCCCGACATAGTCGGCGGTCAGGCCCTCGTAGTCGCGGCCGGTGGTCATGATGTCGAACGGCGCGCGGTCCGGCCGACTGACCCCCAGCCACAGGGTGCGCCGATCCCAGAGCCAGTGACGGTCGTCATCGTCGAGCTGCAGGCGCAGGCCTTCGTCGAGGTTCGAACGGGCCAGCAGGCTCGGCGTTTCGTCCCAGGCCAGGGCGCCGCCCATCCACACGCACAGCACGACCAGCTGGAGCAGCCAGCCGTAGCGTCTTGGCAAGAAGAACAAGAGGATTCAGATCAGTGCATGGCGTCTGGCCAGATCGGCCAGGTCCACCTGGGAAGCCACCCGCAGTTTTTCCAGCAGGCGGGTCTTGTAGGTGCTGATGGTCTTGTTGCTCAACAGCATGGCCTCGCCGATCGCCTTGTTGCTCAGACCACGGGCCAGTTGCTGCAGGATCAGCAGTTCGCGGTCGGTCAGGCGCTCGATGCGCTGGGCCTCGGTGGCCTGGCAGTCATAGCGGTTGACCGAACTCAGCGACACCTCGGGGAAATAGGTATAGCCGGACATGATCGCCATCACGGCCTTTTTCAGCTCGGTCAGGTCGTCGTTCTTCGAGACGAAGCCCGAGGCTCCCAGGCGCATGCAGCGCAGGGAGAAATAGCCGGGCACCTGGGAGGTCAGCACCAGCATCTTCATGCTCATCTGCGCGGCCTTGACCCGGGTGATGATCTCCAGGCCATCCATGCGCGGAATGGAAATGTCGAGAATCGCGATATCCGGTTCGTGCTCGCGAATCAGGCGCAAGGCGTCGACGCCATTGTCGGCCTCGGCGACGATCTCGAAGTGCTCCTGGCGCAGGAGCATCCTGACACTGGCCCGGATGAACGGGTGGTCGTCCACGATCATGGCTTTGTACATGGATCCCTCACTCTACTGACGTGCATGGTCGGTTGGCCTGCCTTGCCTGGCGGGCGGTGCTGCGTGACATCAAAAAGCCACTAGCGGTAGACAGGAGTATCGGCCGCGAGGCAGGCAGATGGGCATCGGATGTTTCCTTCAAATGCGCAGGACGTTTCCTATTTTCCGAGTCAGCCCTTGATTTCGACCCGGCGGCGCTCCCCTCCTTCGATCAGCTCGAAGCGATACACCCGACCCGGAGCGCGCCTGAACGGGCGGTCGAGGCCCGGGCGGATATGGTGCTTGGTCGCCACCGCGCACTGGCTTCCGGTGCGGTCGCAGTCGTTGAAATGGTCGAGGACCACGGTGGCGCTGCCGTTGTTGCGAATGTGGAACTGGCTGTCCAGTTCGTTGATCTCGGTACGAAACGTCGTCTCCTGCGGTCGGACGAACAGCAGTGCGCCGTATCCGGCGAGGATGTTCACCCCGGCCTTGAGTTCCGCCTCATAGCTGCGCGCCTCCTCGTCGCTGATCGCGAAACCGTCGCCGTGCTCCGGCAGCACCGGCACGAAGCGCAGGCGGAAATAGCGCTCGCGTTCGCGCTCGCCGCGATACAGCAGGCGCACCGCCTGCATGCCATTGGCCGGGACGATCAGGCGGGCCGGGCTGGCGATCAGTGGCCGCTCGGCCACCGGCAGGCCGTCATGGGACACCTCGCGCGCCTGGCCACGGCCGTCGTAGACCAGTTCGACCACGCTGACCTTGACGAAGGCCGTGGTGTCACCCAAGTTGCGCACCCGCTTGAGCAGGGTGCTGGAACCGCTTTCGAGGTAGTCGTAGAGGCCGCCGACGTTGATCTGCGGGCCGGCCTGACTACCCCCCGCCAACAGGGCCAGGATCATCCCGGCGAGTAAACGCTTCATGGTGTCGCTCCTTCAATGATCAGAAATTGGCGTCGAAGACGATGGTCACGTCGCCTTCGTAGCGGGCGCCGGGGAAGCGGGTCATTTCCGCCACGGCGGCCTTGTCCACCTGGAAATGCAGGCTGGCACCGCGGTTGATCGCCGGCTCCATGGCTTCCAGCTGGATCGCTTCGGCCTCGCCCACCGGCAATGGCAGGCGGTTGACCGGCTGGCCGTTGTGCTGGATCACCGTGGGCAGGGTCAGCGCAACCTGCAGCGGGACCAGGTGGTCGTTGGCCTGGTTGCGGATGGCGCAGCGCCCGCCCATGGGGTATTCGCAACGGGTATGGGCGGTGAACGGCCCGGACGACCAGATGCGCAGCGGCAGGTCGCGGTACAGGCGTTCCGGCGGGCGCTGGTGGTTCAGCCATTGGGTCCAGCCGCCGGGCGGCTCCAGCACCACGCGGTCGGAGCCATCGGGAAAGTCCATGACGAAGGCGTGGACCACATCCAGCTCGAAGTTGACCGTCAGGCTGTCGTCGCTGAGGTTGCTGACATCGTTGCCGAAATCGAAATCCATGCCGGGCCCGACGGTGTAGTCGAGATGGCCGCGGTAGACGCCTTGCTTCATTTTCAGGGGCGATGGCATGACCAGCCGATACGCCACACCGAAATCGCTGGTGCGTACCAGGCGCTGCGCACCGACCCCGCCGGGGCTGCCGATGGGGTAGCAGCCAGTCGGGTTGGCCGGTGTCCGCACACTCCACAGGTAGGACGACCAGTTGCCACCGCTCAGGGTGAACAGGTAGCTGCAGCCCCCCCTGACGTACAGGGTGTGTACCGGCGGTGGTCCCCCGCCTTCCACGTTCACCACGTACTGGCTGACCGCATACATCTCGAAGGTCAGGGTGTAGGTTTCCCCGGTGCCCTGGTGGGTCACCGTCACGCTGCGCCGCGGCGGCAGACTGATATAGAAATTGTCGCGGGGTTCGGGGGCCTCGTTGATGGTCTTCTTTTCGTAGGTGATGGGCAGGCCGACGGTTTCGACACCGTTGCAGTAATGCGGCCAGCGCCCGCAGAACGCCGCCTGCGGCGTGGTGTTGGTGAACTCGGCGCCCTTGCGGTATTCGGCGGTGATGTTCACCTGCGCGGCCTCCAGCGGCGGCGCCCAGTTCAGGACCAGGGCCACCAGTGCGGCACGGAGCAGATAAGTGTTGCGTAGCATCAGGCGTCTCCGTTTGCGGATTGGTCGGTGCCGGCCAGGCTGTCCGGTGAGCAGACCTGGTCACCGGCCAGGAGCACGTCGTCCTGGCGTTCGGTACCGGTATTCAGGCTCAGCAGGCACAGCCGTCGGCCGCCCTGGCGGATTTCCAGGGTCGGGGTCGATTCGCTCATTTCCACGGCGAAGAAGCCGTCGGCCTCGCTGACGCTGCGACTGGCGTGGTTGATCACCATCGCGCCCTTGAGCGGCTGGCCATGCACGTCGAGCAGGCGTCCGAGCACGGTCACCGTGCGCATGACCCGCAGCAGGCGGTAATCGACGCCGCCGCGGTTGAGGTGATAACTCAGCGCCGACGGCTGGATCACCGCCGCCGGCACACCGCCGTCGGCGAAGTCCAGTTGCACGCTGCCGGACTTGTAGGCGTTCACCGGGATCACGTTGCGGCCGGGACGCAGCAGGCTGCTGTGGCCATCGAGGTCGTCGACGCGCAGCTTCAGGTCCTTGAAGTCGGTTTCCACATCGACGATCAGTCCCGCCTCGTACGGCAGGTACTGCCCGCTCAGGGCCAGTTTGCCGCCGCCCAGGGCCAGGGTGCTCTCCAGGTTGAGGCCGGCGCTGATGTCGTTGTTGTACGAGGAGTTCTGCACATAGGCGTCGCCATACAGCGCCTGGTTCTCGAACTGGGTATTGGCGGCGAACGCGGTGCCGTAGCGGTCGGCGTTGACGGTGCCGGCCAGGCTGCGGAAGGTGCCGTGGTCGAGGTCCTGCTGGTAGGTCACCGAGGCATTCAGGTCGCGTCCGCCGTCGCGCGAGGTGCGCGTCCCCAGGCTGCCGTTGATGCGCCGGCCCGGCCCGCCCAGGCTCATGCTCAGACTGAAGGTGATCCCGCGGTTGCGTTGATTGCCGCTGCTGAAGTTGCCCGGGCGGTCGAACAGCGCGACCCGCCAGTTGGCCTCCGAGCCCATCAACTGGCCATGCTGCGACCAGCCCAGGTCCACACCGGTACCGCCGACCGTGCCGCTGTTGTGGCTGACGCGCAGGGTCGCGGTGCTTCTGCGGTCGATGCGCTGGCTGAGGGACAGCGAGGTCTGGCGGACTTCACGGGTGCGCGGCACGTCCTGGTTTTCCAGGCGGTAGGCGCGCGGGTATTCCAGCCAGGAGCGGTTGTGGCTGAAGACCACGCTGCCCGAGTCGTGATGCCATACCCCCTGCAGGTCGTAGCCGTTGCCCTGCTGGTCGGTGTGGAACAGGTTGCCGAACACCTTGAAGCGGTCCAGCACGTCCCAGTCGAGCGAGGTGCCGTACTGCATCAGCCCGTCCAGGCGCTGCGCCGAGAACCCGCTCACCACCCGTGGATGCACCAGGTAGTTGGCAATGACCCCGGCGGCCAGGCCGCCATAGTGGTCCTCGTCCCAGTTGCTCAATAGGTCCTGCTGCTGGCCGGCGTACAGGTTGTAGCGCCAGGGCGAGGCGGTATTGCTCCAGTTGCCCGGTTTGTAGATGAATTCTTCGTTGCGCGAGGTGACCTGGCCATCCTCGATCAGGCGCACCTCCACTTCGTAGATACCGCCGGGCAGGACCCGGGTATCCAGGGCCTGCAGGCCCGCCTGCACCGGCTGGCTGTTGATCAGCTGACCGTTGCGGTAGATCTCGACGATACCGGGCCGATTGGGCGTGACGTAGATCGGTGTGGCACTGGCCGTGCCGTTGTTCACCGCCAGGCTGTCGCTGCTGCCGAACATCACCCCGACCGTGGTATCCGGACTGCTGCCGAGCAGACGCGGCTGGCGGCTGAGGCCCTGGACGCCGGGAGTGAAATAGCCGAGGCGATAGAAGCGGTCCTCGTGGACCCGTTCGGCGAACAGCTGGTCGACCCGGTGCCGGGTCTGCGGGCGGTCTTCGTTGTTGCGATCGACCTGGGCCTCGGCCACGGTGGTCCAGTTGCCGACGCTGCCCTGACCGCGCAAGGCATAGCGGCCAACGGTGTCCTGGCCGTCGCGGCTGAGGTTGAGCTGGTTGCGCAGGATCACGCCGTGGCTGCCCTGTTCCGGCAGCGTATGCCAGGCCGCCTGCTGGTCGCGTTCGGCATTGCGGGTGAGGATCGACAGCTGCGAATTGACCAGGCTGTAGTGCACCGCCACCAGGTCCTGCGGACAGGCCTTGACGCAGTTGCCCAGGGCCTGGCCGGCCCGCAGCACGTCACCCCAGCGCTGGCGCACGGTGTCCGGTTCGCGGCTTTCGTGGGTGTCGGTGAATTCCAGCAGTTGCACGCGTTCGTCGCGGCCGAGGATCACCATGGCTTCGCCGAGCAGGCGACCGTCCAGGTCGATCCGCACCGCCAGCGGCACATCGAAAAAGTGTTCGTCGAATTCCTTCGGTAATCCTTCGGCCTGTCGCAGGATTCCGAGCTGACTGGTCTGCCCCGTCTCTTTGGCGCTGACGTCGGTCAGCCAGACGGCGGCCACACAGCAGTCCACCGCCAGTCGTATGGATGTCGCAAGAGACATGTTGGTTGCTCACAGATGAAAACGGCACCAATCCCCCCCGGAACCGGCATGGGGAGCGCCGGCCCGGAGACGATCGGAAGGAGAAGGGAACGAGCCCTGGCTTACTCGGTGGTGGTTTCGAACATCATGTTGACCACGCCGAGGTAGTTGCCCGGGGTGTAGCCGCCGGCGCCGGCGGTCTGCGCGGCGACTTCGAAACCGACGATGCTGCCAGGGGCCGCCTGCTCCTCGCTGACCACCTCGGACGAGGTGAGGGTCAGGACCTTGCCCGCCACGCTGACATTCAGGCCGATGGTGTCGGCGCCGCTGGTGATGGTCGCCGGGTTGAGCAGGTAGGCCGAGATCGGCCCGGTGGTGCTGCGCACCTGGAGCTGCTTGCGGATCGGCTGCAGGGTTTGCTGGAACGAGTTCCAGGCCATGTCCTGGGGTTCGTTCATCCAGTTGCCGCCCACGGGCTCGACGTAGAAGCTCTCGGTCGGGATGGTCGCGGTCACGGTGACCTGCTTCTCGATCGGATCGGCGGCCTGGGCGGTACCCGCCGCCATCATCAGTGCCAGGGGAAGTGCGAGAACGCTGTATTTCATGACCAATTTCCTTGTTGAGTAACGAAAAATTCGCGGATTCCACAGAGAACATCGCCGAATGCTGAGGACTTGGCGGATGTCTCGGTGAGCGAGGCGGATTATTCGTGACCAGGGAAATGGCTTACATCAGACGTGTCCCAGCGAGGCAGGGAAATTTCCCAACGGGCTTATTGACAGGCTGGGGTCGGCGGGTGGCTGGGTTGTGGGAGGGGTCTGAATTGTTTGTCTTGAGGTTGGGGGAAATCGAGCGCCGCCTGCGCGGCGCATCGCGGGCAAGCCACCCTACAGGTCATAGGTATCTACACATCTTTGAGGCCTGCCGGGAACCGCATCAAGGCCGCCAGGCGCCTGTCTTGAGTGTTGTAGCGCCCTCCAGATCGAGCGCCGCCCGCGCGGCGCATCGCGAGCACGCTCGCTCCTACATTTTTTGCAACGTGCCTATGCCTGACAGGCCATGGTTGACCGCCTTGTTTGCACGACGCGGTATCGCGTCGACCCCAACAGCTTCCCCGCGATAAATCGCCAAGCGCCAAAGGCTGGCAACGCCTATCCCACAGGCCATGGCACGTTGCAAAAAATGTAGGAGCGAGCGTGCTCGCGATGCGCCGCGCGGACGGCGCTCGATCTCAAGACCGCTGGAAAGCGGCCGACATGCGCCCCTCACCGCCGCGGCAGAAAAATACCGAACCGCGCCCCACCCAGCGCCGACTGGCCGACATCGAGCCGCCCGCCCTGGCTCTCGATCACCCGCCGGCTGATCGCCAGCCCGAGGCCGAAGCCGCCGGTGGCGCGGTCGCGGCTGCGGTCCAGGCGATAGAACGGCTGGAAGATCTGCTCCCGCTCATGCTCGGGAATGCCGATGCCGTCGTCCTCGACACTGATCAGGCAGTTGCCCTGGCTGTCCTGGCTCAGTTCCAGCAGCAGCCGCCGGTCGCAGTAGCGCATGGCATTGCGGATCAGGTTCTGCACGGCGCGCGCGGTCAGCCGCGGGTCCAGCGCAAAACGCTGCAGTTCGGCGCCGCCACGCACCTCCCAGCACACCCCGCGGCCGTCCAGCTCCTCGGCGAAGCTGCCAAGGATGCTGTCGATGAATTCCAGCAGCGACACCTCGACCCGCTCGACCACCTGCCCAGGCGTCTGCAGGCGGCTGTACGACAGCAGTTCCAGCACCAGTTCATCCAGCTCGCGGACGTGCCCGACCAGTTGCATCAGGCGCTTGCGACTGGCCGCCGGCAGCTCGTCATAGAGCAGCACCAGGCCGAAGTCCAGGCGGGTCAAGGGCGTGCGCAGCTCATGGGACACGGCGTTGAGCAACTCGCGCTGCTGGGTCAGCAGTTGTTCCAGGTCCTGGGCCATGGTGTCGAACACCGCCGCCAGCGCGCCGATGTTGGACCGCGGGGAAATCAGCGTGCGCTCCGACAGATGCCCCTGGCCGAGCAATTGCGCGGTGGCCTTGAGCCGCTGCAGGTCGCGCCAGTGCGGCCATAGCCAGAGCAGCAGGCAGCCAAGCACCGCCGCGCCGATCAGCACGGTGATGCCCCAGGACAGCAGGTTGATGTCGAACGGGTCCGGCGGGGTGCTCAAGGCCACCAGCCACTGCTCGCTGAGCGGCGCGATGGCGGTTTCGTAGTAACCCCAGTCACCCAGGCGGACGACGTTCTGCCCGGCATCCAGGTGCTGGCGCTCGGTGTCGCTCAATGATGGGTCGGCACGCGGCAGCAGTTCGATGGCCAGTGGCGCGAAATCGTCGGCGAGCGCCTTCGCCACCCGCGGCCATTCACTCTCCGGCGTGCGGCGGAACTCCTTGACGATCAGGCTCTGCACGCCCCGGGCCTGCTCCAGGTTGTAGACGACATAGCGTTCGTTGAAGACGTTGAGGATCAGCTCCGGCACCAGGAACAGCGCCCCGCCGTAGGCGATGATGGTCAGCAGGTACAGGCGAACGAGGATCTTCAGCATGCTCGGGCCTCAGACCTCCCATTCCATGCGGCTGAACAGATAGCCCTTGCCCCAGACGGTCTTGATCTTGCGCGCTTCGCCGGCGTTGTCGTCGAACTTGCGGCGCAGTTTGGATATCGCCACGTCCACCGAGCGGTCGGTGCCGTTGAACTCGATGCCGCGCAGGTGCTGGAGGATATGGTCACGGCTGAGCACCGTGCCAGCATTGCGCGCCAGGACCACCAGCAGGTTGAACTCGCCGCTGGACAGCTCCACCGGCATGGCGCGCCAGAGCACGGTGCGTTCGGCGAGGTCGATGCACAGCGCGCCGATGGCGATGCGATCGCTCTCCAGGTGCGGTTCGGCGACGCTGCTGCGGCGCAGCAAGGTCCGCACCCGGGCCAGCAGTACCCGCGGCTCGCAGGGTTTGGCCACGTAGTCGTCGGCGCCCATTTCCAGGCCCAGGACCTGATCATGGCTGTCGTCACGGGCGGTGAGCATGAGAATCGGCAGGGTCTGCGATTCGCCGCGCAGGCGCCGGCAGACCTGCAGGCCGTCGAGGCCGGGGAGCATCAGGTCGAGGATCACCAGGTCGGGCCGGTCGCGGCGCACCTGTTCCAGCGCCAGGTCGCCGCGGGCGATGACGCTGACGGTGAAACCATTGCGTTGCAGATAGCTGGCGATCAGCTCGGACAGGGCGCAGTCGTCTTCGACCAGAAGGATGTTGGGCATGGCTGGATGTGCAGGACAGGGAAAGTCGGCAGGATATAGAACCGGCCAAGGTAAGAAGTTATTTCCTTACACTTTTTAACAGACACTCTACACAGCTTCACAGCGACTGGCGCCGCGCCTGCGTACCATGCGTCGGTCATTTATGGAAGAAGCGTATGTTGCCCTCGAGTCCCGCCCGCCTGCTCCCCCTCGCCGCCGCCCTCCTCCTGCTCGCCGCCTGCGGCGATGGCCAGGCCCCGGAAGAGGCGCAAATGCCCGCGCCGAACGTCTCGGTGGAAACCGTGCGGATCCAGCCGCTGGCGATCAGCAGCGAGTTGTCCGGGCGCATCCAGGCGCCGCGCATCGCCGAAGTGCGCGCGCGCGTCGCCGGGGTCGTGCTCAAGCGCGAGTACCGCGAGGGCAGCGATGTGAAACAGGGCGAGGTGCTGTTCCGCATCGACCCGGCGCCGTTCCAGGCCGACTACGACAGTGCCCGCGCGACCCTGGCCAAGGCCGAGGCGGCGCGCTATCAGGCCAGCTTGCAGGACCAGCGCTACGCCGAGCTGATCGCCATCAATGCGGTCAGCCGCCAGGACCGTGACAACGCCCGCGCCGCGGCGATGCAGGCGGATGCCGAGGTTGCCGCGGCCAAGGCGGCGGTGGAACGGGCTCGGCTCAATCTCGGTTACGCCACGGTCACCGCGCCGATCTCCGGACGCATTGGCCGTGCCCTGGTCACCGAGGGCGCGCTGGTAGGCCAGAACGAGACCACGGCGCTGGCGACCATCCAGCAACTGGACCCGATCCATGCCGATGTCACCCAGTCGACCCGCGAGATCAACGCCCTGCGCCGCTCCCTGCGGGCCGGCGAGCTGCAGCAGGTCGGCCAGGACCAGGCCCGGGTCACCCTGATCCAGGACGACGGCACGCCCTACCCGCTGCCGGGCAAGCTGCTGTTCTCCGACATCGCCGTCGACCCGGGCACCGGCCAGATCACCCTGCGCAGCGAATTCCCCAACCCGGACCTCGACCTGCTGCCGGGCAGTTTCATCCGCGTGCGTGTCGAGCAGGCGATCCAGCCCCAGGGCATCAGCGTGCCGCAACAGGCGATCCTGCGTGACAGCGCCGGCCTGCCACGGGTGCTGGTGGTGGATGGCGAGCAGCGCATCGTCGAACGCGCGGTGGTGCTCGGCAGCGCGCAGAACAACCGCTGGATCGTCAGCGAAGGCCTGACCCCGGGTGATCGCGTGGTCACCGAGGGCCTGCAGCACGTCAAGGCCGGCGACCAGGTGCAGGTCACCGGCACCGATGCGGGCACCTCGTCCGTCGTTCAGAACACCACCGGCCAGTGAGGGCCTGATTCATGCCGCAGTTCTTCATCGATCGCCCGGTCTTTGCCTGGGTGGTCGCGTTGTTCATTCTTCTCGCCGGTGCCCTGGCCCTGCCCAAGCTGCCCGTGGCCCAGTACCCCAACGTCGCGCCGCCGCAGGTGGAGATCTACGCGGTGTATCCCGGCGCGTCGGCTCAGACCATGGATGAAAGCGTGGTCAGCCTGATCGAGCAGGAGCTCAACGGCGCCGATCACCTGCTGTACTTCTCCTCGCAGAGCAGCCTGGGCAGCGCCACCATCACCGCCACCTTCGAGCCGGGGACCAACCCGGAACTGGCCCAGGTGGACGTGCAGAACCGCCTGAAGATCGTCGAGTCACGCCTGCCGCGGGCGGTGACCCAGCAGGGTCTGCAGGTGGAAAAAGTGTCCACCGGCTTCCTCCTCCTGGTGACCCTCAGCTCGGAAGACCCGCGTCTGGACGAGACCGCCCTGAGCGACTTTCTCGCGCGCAGCGTGATGAACGAGATCCGCCGCTTGCCCGGGGTCGGCAAGGCGCAACTGTATGGCTCCGAACGTGCCATGCGGGTGTGGATCGATCCGCAGAAGCTGATCGGCTTCAACCTCACCCCCGAGGACGTCAACAACGCCATCGCCGCGCAGAACGCCCAGGTCGCGCCGGGCAGCATCGGCGATCTGCCGGGGCGCTCCGGACAGGAAATCACCGCCAACGTACTGGTCAAGGGCCAGCTGTCGAGCCCCGAGGAATTCGCCGCCATCGTCCTGCGCGCCAACCAGGATGGCTCCAGCGTCACCATCGGCGATGTCGCCCGGGTCGAGATCGGCAGCCAGGAATACCAGTTCGGCACCCGCCTCAACGGCAAGGCCGCCACCGCTTTCAGCGTGCAACTGGCGCCGGGGGCCAACGCGATGCAGACCGCGACCCTGGTCCGGGAGAAGATGGACGAGCTGTCGCGCTACTTCCCGCCGGGCGCGAAGTACGCCATTCCCTACGACACCTCGCCCTTCGTGAAAGTGTCCATCACCCAGGTGATCCACACCCTCGGCGAAGCCATGGTCCTGGTGTTCCTGGTGATGCTGCTGTTCCTGCAGAACATCCGCTACACCCTGATCCCCACCCTGGTGGTCCCGGTGGCGCTGATGGGCACCTTCGCCGCCATGCTCGCCCTGGGGTTCTCGATCAACGTCCTGACCCTGTTCGGCATGGTCCTGGCCATCGGCATCCTGGTCGACGACGCCATCGTCGTGGTGGAGAACGTCGAGCGCATCATGATGGAGGAAGGCCTGGCGCCGAAGGAGGCGACGCGCAAGGCCATGGGCCAGATCAGCGGCGCCATCGTCGGCATCACCGTGGTGCTGGTGGCGGTGTTCCTGCCGATGGCGTTCATGAGCGGCTCGGTCGGCGTGATCTACCAGCAGTTCTCCATGTCCATGGCGGTCTCGATCCTGTTCTCGGCGTTCCTCGCCCTGAGCCTGACCCCGGCCCTGTGCGCCACCCTGCTCAAGCCGGTGGCCAAGGGCGAGCACCACGAGCGACGCGGCCTGTATGGCTGGTTCAACCGGCGTTTCGAGGCGCTGAGCAACGGCTACCAGCGCTGGGTCATCCACGCCATCGCCCGCAGCGGTCGCTACCTGCTGGTCTATGCCCTGCTGTTCGCCGCGCTGGTGTTCAGCTTCAGCCAGTTGCCGTCGTCGTTCCTGCCCACCGAGGACCAGGGCTACACCATCACCGACGTACAACTGCCGCCGGGTGCCAGTCGCGAGCGTACCGAACAGGTGGCGGCGCAGATCGAGGCGCAAAATGCCCAGGAAGCCGGCGTGGGCGACACCACGGTGATCCTCGGCTTCAGCTTCTCCGGCAACGGGCAGAACGCCGCGCTGGTGTTCACCACCCTCAAGGACTGGTCGCAGCGCACGGCCGATGACGCCGCGGCGGCCATCGCCGAACGCGCGACGATCGCCTTCAGCCAGTTCAAGAACGCCATCGCCTATTCGGTGCTGCCGCCACCGGTGGACGGCCTGGGCACCTCGACCGGCTTCGAGTTCCGTCTGCAGGACCGTGGCGGCCTGGGCTACGCCCGGCTGATGGCGGCGCGCGACCAGTTGCTCGCGGCCGCGCAGAAGAGCCCGGTGCTGGTCAACGTGCGCGAGAGCGCCCTGGCGGAAAGCCCGCAGGTGCAACTGGAGATCGACCGCAAGCAGGCCAATGCCCTTGGCGTGTCGTTCGCCGATATCGGCACGGTGCTGAATACCGCGGTGGGTTCCAGCTACGTCAACGACTTCCCCAACCAGGGCCGCATGCAGCGGGTGGTGGTCCAGGCCGAAGGCGACAGCCGCAGCCAGGTCGAGGACCTGCTGAAAATCCACGTGCGCAACAGCAGCGGCAAGATGGTCCCGTTGGCCGCCTTCGCCCGCGCCCAGTGGGTCTCGGGGCCGGTGCAACTGACCCGCTACAACGGCTATCCGGCGATTGCCGTGAGCGGTGAGCCGACCCCGGGGCACAGCTCCGGCGAAGCCATGGCCGAGATCGAGCGTCTGGTCGGCGACCTGCCTCTCGGTTTCGGTCTGGAGTGGACCGGCCTGTCCCTGCAGGAGAAGCTGTCCGGCAGCCAGGCGCCGTTGCTGATGGCCCTGTCCTTGCTGGTGGTGTTCCTCTGCCTGGCAGCGCTGTACGAAAGCTGGTCGATCCCTACCTCGGTGCTGCTGGTGGTGCCGCTGGGGATTCTCGGCGCGGTGCTGGCGGTGACCTTGCGCGGGCTGCCCAACGATGTGTTCTTCAAGGTGGGGCTGATCACCCTGATCGGCCTGTCGGCGAAGAACGCCATCCTGATCATCGAGTTCGCCAAAAGCCTGGTGGATCAGGGGCATGACCTGCTGGACGCGACGGTCCAGGCCGCGCGCCTGCGTCTGCGGCCGATCGTCATGACCTCGCTGGCCTTCATCCTCGGCGTGGTGCCGCTGGCCATCGCCACCGGCGCCAGCTCGGCGAGCCAGCAGGCGATCGGCACCGGGGTGGTCGGCGGGATGCTCAGCGCGACGCTGGCGGTGGTGTTCGTGCCGGTGTTCTTCGTGGTGGTGATGCGGGTGACCGGGTATCAGCGCAAGAAGGCTGCCGAGGCGCTTGCGGATCCGCTGTAACAAGGGAGGCAGGGACCGCTTTGCGGTCCTTTCGCGGGCAAGCCACGCTTCTACGGGGTGAGTGCGGGTCACTCGACAGCGGGGTGCCATCATGGGAAGGTGACCGCCCACAGACGGAATCCCCATTCAATGAGCACCACGCCCCTGCCCTCCTGCTCCATCCTGATCCTGGCCGGTGGTCGCGGCCAGCGCATGGGCGGGCGGGACAAGGGTTTGCTGCAATGGCACGGCGAGCCGCTGATCGCGCATCTGCACAAGACCGTGCGGCCCCTCAGCGATGACCTGATCATCTCCTGCAACCGCAATATCGAGGCCTACCGGCCTTACGCCGATACGCTGGTGCAGGATGCGCAAGCGGATTTCCCGGGGCCGATGGCCGGTGTCCTCGCCGCGCTGCAGGTCGCCCGCCATGACTGGCTGCTGGTCCTCGCCTGCGACGCGCCACGGGTCGACCGGAGCCTGCTGGAATCCCTCCTGGCCCTGGCCAGCGAGGCACGCACGCCGGTCATGGTGCGCCAGGCCGGGCACTGGCAACCGATGTTCAGCCTGCTGCCGCGCACACTCGCAGGCACGCTTTCAGCCGCCTGGGAACGTGGCGATCGCAGTCTGTCATGGGTGTTGCGTGGCGGGCCCTTGCTGGCCCTGGATTGCGCCGAAGACGATCCGCGGCTGACCAACTTCAATACGCCGCAGGCCCTCGACGACGACGCCTCAGCGCAGTCGTGAACGGATCTGCCGGCAGGTATCGAGCATCTGCTGGCGGTTCTGCGGTTCGAGACCGAGCTTGCCGTTCATGCAATCGAGCAGTTGCGCCGCTTCCAGCTTCAGCGCCTTGCCCTTGTCGGTCAGCAGCACCTTGCGCCGACGCCGGTCGCCAGGGTCGAGATAGACGGTGATGAACCCGGCATCGGTGAGACGGCGAATGATCGGCGTCAGGGTGCCGAGGTCGAACAGGGTCACCGCGCTGAGCGAGCTGATGGACATGTCGTCCTCTCCCCACAGGCCGATCAGCACCAGCAATTGCGGGTAGGTCACGCCATGCCGGCGCAGCGGTTCGCCGTAGTCGCGGACCATGGCATTGGCGGTGGAATACAGGGTGAAGCACAGCATTCTGTCGAAATCGAAGGTTGGTTCTTCCATAGGCGTCTCTCGGGTGGCGATCATCCGGCCACCCCTCTTTGCTCGTTGCATGCCCAACGCCGCGGCAGGACGAAATCCACGCGTCCGCTGCCGGTGCCGGGCAGTGTTGTCTTGACAGTGATTGCCGCGGGTACCGGCCGGATGGACAGACCATCCCGGCAGTGTCCCAGGCTCAGGGGTTGTTCGACGGGCAGGCCGTGGAGAGTGCGGATCCGGGCGTTGGGAAACAGGTTGTTCATCCTTGATATCTGTCGGTGCCGCAGCCCCGCCCCGCTGTTTGTGACCAGGTGCGCCAGGGTGGCCCCGGCAGCCACGGCCCTGAGCATCCGATACAGGCCGTAGTCCGCGGACAATGGCAGGGAGCACAGGATGTTGTCAGTGACTTCACAAGCCAGATTACTGCGCAAGGAGTCCAGTGCCGTAGCGGCGTTGCGGCGGCGGACCATCACCCCGCGCGATACGTCCAGGCCTTTCATGGCGCACGCCGGACCCGGGAGATGCAAGGCACGCAAACGTTGTCGACGGGCGAGGTTCCTGTCATCGAATGCCCTGACGCTGTCCATAGCAAAGACGCCTTAATTGGTTTGCGAAAAAAGTAAAGACTCAGAGCTTCCAAAACATCCAGAAGTGTGAACTGGGTCCGATTTTCAGCAAGATTGCCCCATTCGAAGGAATATAGCTAGTTGCTATGATGGCGAATAAATGGCGTCAATGAAACGCGCAAGCCCGCGCGTGGCGGGCTGTTCAGCGGGCAGGCAGGAAAAACTTTCCCGGCCATCCGAATGGATGGCCGGTCGAAGTCACTCAGCCAAGGCGGTGCCAGACCCGGCGTTCGCGGGCGAGCAATTCGTCCGCGGCCACCGGGCCGTCCTCGCCGGCCGCGTAGGCATGGACTTCACCGCCCTCCTTCCAGGCATCGAGAAACGGCTGCACCGCGCGCCAGCCGTTTTCGATGTTGTCCGCGCGCTGGAACAGCGTCTGGTCGCCGATCAGGCAGTCGTAGATCAGGGTTTCGTAGCCGGTGGCCGGGCGCATGTTGAAGAAGTCCTTGTAGGCGAAACCCAGTTCGACGTTCTCCATCGCCAGGGCCGGCCCCGGACGCTTGGCCTGCAGGTCGAACCACATGCCCTCGTTGGGCTGGATCTGGATCTTCAGGTAGTTGGGCTTGGGCCGTTCGGCGTCGCTGTCGCGAAACTGCGCGTAGGGCGCCGGCTTGAAGCAGATGGCGATCTCGGTATCGCGCACGCTCATGCGCTTGCCGGTACGCAGGTAGAACGGCACGCCGACCCAACGCCAGTTGTCGATCATCACCTTCAGCGCGACGTAGGTTTCCGTCTGGCTATCCGCGGCCACCCGGGGTTCGTCGCGATAGCCCTTGAGTTTCTTCCTGCCCTGCCTGCCTTCGGTGTACTGCCCGCGCACCGAATTCTTCAGGGCCATGGCCTTCGACCAGGGGCGGATCGCGCCGATCACCTTGGCCTTCTCGCTGCGCACCGCGTCGGCGCCGAACGCCGCCGGCGGCTCCATGGCGACCATCGCCAGCAACTGGAACAGGTGATTGGGCACCATGTCGCGCAGCGCGCCGGTGTGGTCGTAGAAGGCCGCGCGCTCCTCGACACCGACGGTTTCCGCCGCGGTGATCTGCACATGGTCGATGTAGTGGTTGTTCCAGAACGCCTCGAACAGCCCGTTGGAAAAGCGGCTGACGAGGATGTTCTGCACCGTCTCCTTGCCCAGGTAATGATCGATCCGGTAGATCTGCTTCTCGCTCATCACCCGCAGCAGGCAGGCATTGAGCAGCTCGGCGCTGGCCAGGTCGGAGCCGAACGGCTTTTCGATCACCACCCGACGAAAGCCCTCTGTTTCATTGAGCAGTCCGCCATCGCCCAGGCGCTGCACCACGTCGGCGAAAAAGCGCGGCGCGGTGGCCAGGTAGAAGATCGCATTGCCGTTGCGCGACCTGCCGATGTGCTTGGCGATGGCCTGATAGGTGTCGGGGTCGAGGAAATCGCCGGTGAGGTAATCGATGCGTTTCGCCAGGCGTGCCCAGCGTTTCGGATCGAGGCTCTGGGCGCTGTCCGCCGCGGCCTTGTCGCGTTCGCGCATGAAGGCGGCGAGGCGTTCGGCGAATTCGGCGCCGGTGGCGGCATTGTGGTCGACGCCGACGATGCGCAGGTTGCGGTCCAGCAGGCCGTCGCGACTGAGGTTGTACAGGGCTGGCATCAACAGGCGCTTGACCAGATCGCCATTGGCGCCGAACAGGAACAGGGTGCAGGGTGGCGCGGTTTCGACGTTGTAGGGATTCATTCGCGACGCTCGACATGGCCGCCGAAACCGAAGCGCATCGCCGACAGCAGCTTGTCGCCGTAGGTGCCCGCCTGCTGTTGCGAACGGAAGCGGGCGAACAGCGCGCTGCTCAGCACCGGCGCCGGCACGCCCTGCTCCACCGCGGCATCGATGGTCCAGCGGCCCTCGCCACTGTCGGCCACCGCGCCGCTGTAGTGACTCAGTTGCGGATCGGCCGCGAGGGCGTCGGCGGTGAGGTCGAGCAGCCAGGAGGTGACCACGCTGCCGCGGCGCCAGACCTCGGCGATCTGTGCCACATCCAGGTCATAGCGCTGGTCTTGCGGCAACGCCTCGCCGGCCTTGCCGCGAAGGATGTCGAAGCCCTCGGCGTAGGCCTGCATCAGACCGTATTCGATGCCGTTGTGGACCATCTTGACGAAGTGCCCGGCGCCGGCCGGACCGGCATGGATATAGCCGTGTTCGGCGCGCCCCGGCTCGCCTTCGCGGCCGCGGGTGCGGGGGATGTCACCGAGCCCCGGGGCAAGGCTGGCGAACAGCGGATCGAGGCGTTCGATCACCGCCTGTTCGCCACCGATCATCATGCAGTAGCCGCGCTCCAGGCCCCAGACACCGCCGGAAGTACCGACATCGACGTAGTGCAGCTTGCGCGTGGCCAGTTCGCCGGCACGGCGGATATCGTCCTTGTAGAAGGTGTTGCCGCCGTCGATGATCGTGTCGCCGGCCTCCAGCAGATCGGCCAGTTGCGCGATGGTCTGCTCGGTCGGCTCGCCGGCCGGGAGCATCACCCATACCGCGCGCGGCTTGCGCAGTTGCCGCACCAGCTCCGGGAGGTCCGCCGCGCCTTGCGCGCCCTCCACCACCAGCCCGTCGATGGCCACCTGATTACGGTCGCTCACCACCATCTGGTGACCGTTGCGCATCAGGCGCCGCGCTATGTTGCCGCCCATGCGGCCCAGCCCCACGATTCCCAGTTGCATGCCGATGCTCCGTTCGAAGGATGAAATGTCGCGTCAGGTCCACAGGTTAGTCCAGTGGTGATGACAATGGTTTCACGACGAACGGCGAGACAGCGGCGAATAAAAAAGTTCCACCAGACGGAAAAAGAATTCAGAATCGCGCCCCGTCAAGCGTCTACGCTGCAGTTGTATGACAAGTCATTAGTGAGGTGCACGATGCAAACCCTGATCTCGGCAAGCCCGCCCCAGACGCTCTACGTCTCGATTCGCCGTGACGAACTGCAACGCCTGAAGCAGGAACGCGACGAGCTCCAGGAGCAGGTCGCGCGTCTCAATCTGCTGCTGCAACAGGCTCAGCCCCAGCGTCATCCCGCCACGCGCTGAATCCCCTCGCGCTGCTGGCTCAGGCCAGCAGCAAGCGACACCAGTACACCACCCCCACCGCCGCCAGCAGCAACAGCAGCCACGCCGACAGGCGCGCGATGCCTGCCTTGTAGCGTTGCGCCAGAGCGTGGCGCATCAGGCCGATGTACAGCGCCAGGATCCCCAGGTCGACCAGCAGCCAGAGCAGCGCCAGCAGGCCGATGCTGGTGCCGAACGACGCCGTCACCGGAATGAACTGCGGAAACAGGGCGACGAAGAACAGGATGTCCTTGGGATTGGCGATGCCGATCAGAAAGCCCTGCCACCAGCCGTTGGCCCTGGCGGTCGCGACCTGTTCCGCTGTGCCGGTGTCGCGCAGCCCGCTGAAGCCCAGCCAGCCGATGAACAGGCAGCCCAGCAGCGCGCCCCATTGCAGGACCTGCGGGCTCAGCGCCAGGGTGCCGGCGAGTATCGCCGCGGCCGCGGCCACCAGGATCAGCGAAGCGGCATTGGCCCCCAGCGCGGTGCGGATGGCGCTGCCGGTGCCCGAGCGGCTGGCGGCATCGAGCACCAGCAGGACCACCGGCCCGGGGGTGGCGATCAACAGGATGACAGTGCCCAGGTAGGCGATCAGCAGCGGTGTATTCATGTTCGGTTCTCGACACGTTGATTGCGCGCATTGTGTGGCGCACCGGGTGCCTTGAAAAACGCAAAATGCGCTGGCCTACTATGACTCCGACTCATGATGAGCCCGCTTCCACCATGGCCGACCGTCTGCCCCCGCTCTACGCCCTGCGTGCCTTCGAGGTCGCCGCCCGCTCCTGCTCCTTCACTCGCGCCGGCGCTGAACTGGCGCTGACCCAGAGCGCCATCAGCCGGCATATCCGCAGCCTGGAAGAGCAGCTCGGCTGCCGCCTGTTCGAACGCAATGGCCCGCGCCTGCGCCTGACCGATGCCGGGCAGCGCCTGGCCAGGCAGCTCAGCGCCGGCTTCAGCCTGATCGAGCAGGCTTGCCAGCCGTTTCGCGGCGCCGCGCGGCAACTGCGCCTGAAGGCACCCTCGACCCTGACCATGCACTGGCTGCTGGGCTGCCTGGAGCGTTTTCGCGAGCACCAGGACAGGACCCTGGTGCAGCTGTCCAGCGTGTGGATGGACCAGGACAATGTGGATTTCGCCAGCGAGCCCTATGACTGCGCGGTGTTGCTGGGCAATGGTCAGTTCGGCGAACGGGTGAAGTGCCGCAAGCTGTTCGAGGAATGGCTGATTCCGATCTGCGCACCGTCGCTGCTGGGCGAAGGACCGTGGGATGCGGCCTGGCTGGCGCGCATGGCGCTGGTGCATCCGTCCGCCGACCGTCGCGACTGGACGCGCTGGCTGCACGGCAGCGGGCTCGCCGGGCCTGTCGAGCTGAACCGCGGCGCCTGTTTCGACACACTGGACCAGGGCATGGCCGCGGCGATGGCCGGGCATGGGGTGTCGGTGGGCGACCTGGCCCTGGTCGGCACGCATCTGCGCGATGGGCGGCTGGCCCTGCCGTTTCGCCAGGCGGTGGCCACCGGGGATGGCTATTACCTGGTGTGGCCGCAGGGCAGTGCCTGGGAGGACGCGATTCTGGGGTTGGGGGAGTTTCTGCTGGGGCAGAAGCCGGAGCCGGTGCTTTAGGTTTTCGCTGGTTTCGCGGGTTGGACAGGGAACCGCGTCAAGGCTGACTGGTGCTCGCCTCAACATATTCAGAGCCCTCGAGATCGAGCGCCGCCCGCGCGGCGCATCGCTGTGCATGACGATGCTCTTCTAGTGCCCTTGAGATCGAGCGCCGTCCACACGGCGCTTCGCGAGCAAGCTCGCTCCCACAGTTTGTTGCAACGCGCCATGGCCTGTGGGATTTGGGTTGTCAGCCTTTGTTTTTTCGGCGAGGCTGTTGGGTTCGACTCGGTATCGAGTCGAACACACAAAGCGGTCAATGGCGGTCTATCAGACATAGGTTCGTTGCAACAAACTGTGGGAGCGAGCTTGCTCGCGAAGCGCCGTGCGGACGGCGCTCGGTCTCAAGGGCGCTAGAGAAACATCGTCATGCACAGCGATGCGCCGCGCGGGCGGCGCTCGATCTCCAGAGCGCTGCAAGACTCAAGACCGGCACCTGGCGGCCTCAATACGGTTTCCCGCCAAACCATCAAATAGCTGCCGCGATGCCCCCCCAACACACCACACCTTTTTCAGCCATGGACACCCGCTGTAACATCCCCCCATGCAAACCGAACTCTTCACCTCCAGCGATCCCCACTGGCTCGGCAAACAGGTCGTGGTCCTGCCCGGCTTCGTCCTGGACCGGTTCGAGCGCCTGCTGCCGGCGCTGCGCCAGATCGTCCTGGCCGCGCCCTTCCGCAACATGACCACCCCCGGCGGGCGGACCATTGCCGTGCGGGTGACCAACTGCGGCGAGCTGGGCTGGATCAGCGACCTGCACGGCTACCGCTACAGCCCCGTCGACCCGCTCAGCGGCAAGCCCTGGCCGGCGCTGCCCGAGGTGTTCCTGGAACTGGCCCGCAGCGCCGCGCACAGCGCCGGCTTCGAAGACTTCACCGCGGACGCCTGCCTGATCAACAGCTACCTGCCCGGCAACCGCCTGACCCTGCACCAGGACCGCAACGAGCGCGACTTCAGCCAGCCGATCGTCTCGGTCTCCCTCGGCCTGCCGGCCACCTTCCTGCTCGGCGGGCACACGCGGGCCGAGCGCACGCAACGGGTGGCACTGCAGCACGGCGATGTGATGGTCTGGGGCGGCGAGGATCGCCTGCGCTTCCACGGTATCCTCCCGCTCCAGGACGGCCGCCATCCCGTGCTGGGCGCGCGGCGCATCAACTTCACCCTGCGCAAGGCCGGCTGATGCTCAGATCCGCGCCCGGCGCCCGGCCCATGGCGTGTCCTGTTCCAGCTGGCTGGCCAGGCTGATCAGAGTGCCCTCGCCGCCCAGCCGCGCGGTGAACATCATGCCCACCGGCAGACCGTTTTCGCTCACCCCCAGCGGCAGGGAAATCGCCGGCTGGCCGCTGACATTGGCCAGCACGGTGAAGCTGGCGCTGCCCATGGCGTGGCGGGCATAGGTCTCCCAGTCCTGGTCGAGGCTGAGCAGGCCCAGTTGCGGGGTCAGGTTGGCGGTCACCGGAGAGAGGATCAGGTCGAAGCGTTCGAAATGTTTCTCCATAGTCGCGCCAATGCTTTCGAAGGACTGCCTGGCGCGGTACAGGTCTTCGCCCTTGGCGCCCTGGGCGCGCTCCAGCACCACGCGGGTGATGCGTTCAAGGTCATCGGCGCCGGCAGCGTGACCGAGTGCCTGTTCGCGGTCGTGGACCAGGCTGAGCAAGGCGGTGCCGATGACCATGCCGTGGGCGCCGAACAGTTGCCGTGGATCGACGCCCAGGGTCAGTTCCTCCAGTTCGTGCCCCAGACCTGACAGTTGCTTGATGGTCTTTTCCAGGGTCGCGGCAATCGCCGGTTCCAGCGGTGCCCCGGTCAGGGACTGGCGGACCACGGCGATGCGCAGCTTGCCCGGATCGCGCTTGAGTTCCTCGACGTAGGCACGCTCCGGCGCCGCGCTCCAGTAGGCGCTGCCCGGTTCGTGACCGTGCCCGGCATCGAGGAACAGTGCCGTATCGCGCAGGCTGCGCGACACCACGTTGCCCACGCTGGCACCGAACCAGCCCTCGAAATGCGCCGGGCCGCTGGGGGTGCGATAGCGGCTGGGCTTGAGCCCGACCAGGCCGCAATAGGACGCCGGGATGCGGATCGAGCCACCGCCATCGGTGGCATGCGCCACCGGCACGATCCCGGCGGCCACCGCGGCGGCCGCGCCACCGGAAGAACCGCCGGCGCTGTGACCGACATTCCACGGGTTGCGGGTCTGGCCCCAGGCCAGGGATTCGGTGGTGGTGGTCAGGCCGAATTCCGGGCAGGTGGTCTTGCCGAACGGCACCGCGCCGGCACGCTCGTAGCGGGCGATCAGGGTGCTGGTGTGGCTGGCGGGCGGCGCGTTCCTGAACAGGCGGCTGCCGTTGCTGGTGGACGTGCCCTGCAGGTAGGTATTGAGGTCCTTGAGCAGCAGCGGCACCCCGGCCAGGGCGCCCTGGGCCTGCTGGCCGGCGGCACGGCGCTGGGCCAGCAGGTTGCGCGCGTAGTCCTCGTGGAGCATGTTCACCGCGCGCACCCGCGGATCGACCAGGGCATTGTGCGCCAGGGCTGCGTTCAGCAGGGCCTCGGGCGTGAGTTCGCCACGGCGCACGGCCTCGGCCATGGCCCAGGCATCGAGGGACTGGTAGTCGGCGGCGGACAGTTCGCCCGCCTGGGCGAAACGGCCGAACAGGCTGACGCCGGCGGCGATGGCGCTGGCCTTGAGCACGGTGCGACGAGGGATTCTGGTGGTCATCTGAGGTTGAGCCTTCTCGTTATTGATAATTGGAAGCGACGCGAATCCTGGCAGGCGCGGATTCATCCGCCCACATTGAACCGCGCCGACAAGCGATCCAGCGCCTGCGCCAGTTGCTCCAGGTCCGCCGCCGCCAGCGCACTGCGCCCGGCGCTGGCCGACAGCGCACCGGTGCCCGCCGAGACGTTCTCGACCCGCAGCACCATCTCGCGGGTCACCCGCACCTGCTCGTCGATCACCGTGGCGATGGTATCGACACTGCGGATCACGTCATCGGTGCCGCTGCGGATCTGCGCCACGGAATCGCCGGCCTCGTGGGCCAGGTTGACCCCGTCACGCACCCGCAGCACCACCCGGCCCATGCCGTCGACGACGGCGCGGGTACCTTCCTGGATGCGCTGCACGGTCAGGTCGATCTCGCCGATGGAACGCCCGGTGCGCTGGGCCAGCAGGCGCACCTCGTCGGCCACCACGGCGAAACCGCGGCCCTGCTCCCCTGCCCTGGCCGCCTCGATGGCGGCATTCAGGGCCAGCAGATTGGTCTGCTCGGCGATATTGCGAATCACGTTGAGCACGTCGCTGATCTCGTCGGAAAAACCTTCCAGCTGGTGAATATGCACGGCGGTGTCGCTGATCACATCGCTGATACGGTTCATCTCCTGGGCCATGTCGCGGATGAAACCCTCGCTCTTGCCCGAGCGTCCCGCCGAATGCTGGGTGATGTCGCGGGATACGCCGACATGGGTTTCCACCTCGCCGATCGAGCCGGACAGGTGTTCGACCGCGCTGGAGATTCCGCGCACCGCTTCCGCCTGTTGCTGGGTGGCCTGCGCGGCCAGTTCCGCCGACTCCGCCAGGTGCGCGGCTTCGCGACTGACCCGTTGCACCAGTTCGCGCATCTGCCAGATCAGCCCGTGCAGGCTGTCGCGCATGGCAACGATATCGCCGAGCATGCGCCCGAATTCGTCGTTGCCCTGCACCACGATCTGCCGCGACAGGTCGCCGGCGGCGATGGCCTGCATGCTGCTGGCCGCCTGGCTGAATGCGCGGCGCAAACGCGTGAGGGTGGTGAGCGCGGTGGCACTGCCGGCCACCACGCCAAGCACGCCCAGCAGCAGGTAGGCCAGCACCGTGTTGCGATAGCGCTGCTGCGCCGCTTCATAGGCCAGTTCCGCCGCGCTCTGCTGCAGGGCCTGCAACTTGCCCAGCTCGGCCCCGGCGGCGCTGCCGGCGGGCTCGGCCACGCGCAGGAAGGAAATGATCCCCGGCAGGCGAAAATCCCCGGCGCGCAGCGACTCCATGAGAATGCCCAGTTCTTCGCTCCAGGTGCCGTAGTGCTCGTCGAATGCCGTGGCCACGGCCAGCTCCTCGGCACTCAACTGACGCTGCCGGTAAGCGCCCCAGAGCCGCGACAGCTCGCGGTTGTTGGCGTCGATGCTGCCCAGGGTGAGCTCCACCGAGCGGTCGAAGGCCGCCATCAGCGGGCCTTCCGGGTCATGCAGCACGGCGAGCAGGGCCAGGCGCCGGCTTTCGTCGAGGCGGTGCTGGATCTCGCCGAAGCTCAGCAGGGTCGCCAGGTTGTCTTCGTTGATGGTGCGCAGGCTGTCGCGGGCCTGTTGCAGGCCGTAGACGCCAAAGCCCACCGCGGCAACGAACAGCGCGGTGGCCAGCAGCGCCCACAGCCACAGGCGCTGGGCAATGGTGATGGACTTGAACACAGTGATTCCTCGCCGGGCTCAGTCGGACGTCAGCATGGCCAGCATGGCCGCCTGGAAATGCTCGCCATAGGGCGGCAGCAGCCCCCATTCGCGACGCGGGTCATGGCTCGGCGCCTTGAATACCGTGCGCATATGGCTGAATTCGAGGAAACCTTCGCGGCCGTGGTAATGCCCCATCCCGGAGGCCCCGACACCGCCGAACGGCGCGTCGTGCATGGCCGCGTGCAGCATCACGTCGTTGAGGGTGACGCCGCCGGACAGGGTGTGGTCCAGCACGCGACGCTGCTCGTCGGGATCCTGGCCGAAATAGTAAAGCGCCAGCGGTCTGGGTCGGGCATTGATCTCGTCGATCACCGCGCCGAGGTCGTCGTAACCGAGCACGACCATGGCCGGCCCGAAGATCTCCTCGTGCAGGATGCGGCTGTGCGCCGGGGGATCGATCACCAGGCGCAGCGGACGCCGGCGCTGCTCCGCGCTGGCCGGCAGCTCGTGCGGCAGCGACTCGATGCGCGCCCCCAGCGCCCGGGCATTCTCGATATAGCCCTCGACCCGGGCCAGGTGCCGCGGGTTGACCACCGCCACCACATCCGGGTTGTCGGCGATGCTCGGGTGCAGGCTGGCATAGGCCGTGCGCAGCGCCGCGAGGAAAGGTTCCAGCAAGATTCGCGGCACATACAGCAGATCCGGATTGATGCAGATCTGCCCGCCATTGGTGGCCTTGGCCACGGCGATGCTGAAAGCGGCCTGGTCCAGATCGGCGCTGGTCGAGACGATCACCGGCGACTTGCCGCCCAGTTCCAGAGTCACCGGCACCAGGTTCTGCGCGGCATTGGCCATCACCGCACGGCCTATGGCGGTGCTGCCGGTGAACACCAGGTGATCGAAGGGTTGCGCGGTGAAGGCTTCGGCCAGCGCGGTGTCGCCGGTGACCACCGCTACTTCCAGCGGATCGAGGTGTTCGTCGCACAGGCGGGCGAGGACCTCGGCGGTGCGCGGGGTGACCTCCGACGGCTTGAGAATCGCCCGGTTGCCCGCCGCCAGCACCGAAGCCAACGGACTGAACAGGGTGAACAGCGGCGCGTTCCAGGTGCCGAGAATGCCCACCGTGCCCTTGGGCTGGTACTTGATCCAGGCGGCGGCGCCGAGCTGGTCATAGGGCGGGAATGGCGCGCGGGGCTCGTCCTGCATCCATTGCTCCAGGTGCGCGCGCGCATGCTTGAGCGAGGCCAGCGCGCCGAGGATGTCGTTCATCAGGGAAAAACCGGCGGGACGGCCGCCGAAATCGGTGTCCATGGCCTCGGTCAGCACGGCGTGGTGGTTCACCAGCAGGTCGATCACCTGCTGGATGCGCCGCCGCCGGGTGGCGGCATCCACCGCTCCCGCGGTATTGAACGCGGCTTTCTGACGCGCCAGCAGTGAAGAGAGGATCGATGAACTCATGCTTGCCCCCTTGGCAATTGGCCGATTGTCGTGGCTCTTGCAGCGCCCGATGCGCAAGGTCCACGTTGCCGGCAGAAGCCCCGGCGCGCCTCGTCCGATCGGACGAGAATCGAGCAAAAGCGTTAGTCCGTTGAGACGATGTTCGGCGCCTCGTCGCGGCGAATACTGGCCACAGGTAAAACCACTGCATGAGGCCAGTCATGGCAACACAACACCTCAGTTTCGACCCCCAGGCCTTCCGCGCGGCGCTCGGTACCTTCACCACCGGCGTGACCATCATCACCACCCAGGGCGAGGACGGCGCACCGGTGGGCATCACCGCCAACAGCTTCAACTCGGTCTCGCTGAACCCGCCGCTGGTGCTCTGGAGCCTGTCCAAGCAGGCCCGCAGCCTGCCGGTGTTCAGCAGCGGCAAGCACTGGAACGTGCATGTGCTGTCCACCGAACAGGAACGCCTTTCCGGGCGCTTCGCCACCCAGGGCGAGGACAAGTTCGCCGAGATCGAGCTGGACCGCGGCATCAGCGAAGCGCCGCTGCTGCAGGACTGCACCGCGCGCTTCCAGTGCCGCACGGCCTTCCAGTACGAGGGCGGCGACCATGTGATCTTCGTCGGCGAAGTGCTTGCCTTCGACCACAGCGACCGCGCACCGCTGGCCTTCCAGAGCGGCCAGTACGCCCTGACCACACGCAAGCCGCGCAACGAACTGCGCCTGGCGACCACCCCGCCACCGGAATGCAGCTACACCGAGGACCTGCTCGGCTACCTGCTGGGACGCGGTCATTACCAGGCGCTCAACCTGCTGCGCCAGCTGCTGTGCAACCAGCAACTGGACGAGCAGGCGTTCTTCATCCTCGCGGTGCTGTGCATCCGCGACAACCTCGACCTCGCCGAGATCAACACCTTCGTCAGCTACACCGGGCATGTGGTGACCCTGGCCGGCATGCGCTTCCTCGAACGCCAGCAACTGGTGGCGATCGAGGGCGAGGACGACGACCTGCGCTTCGTGCTCACCGCCAAGGGGCGCGAGACCTCGCTGCAGCAGGTGGCCCTGGCCAAGGTGGTGGAACAGGAACTCACCGCCAAGCTCGGCCAGGCCGATGCGCAGGCCCTGAAAGTCCTGCTCAAGCGCCTGATCGTGGTCAGCGACCCCGGCCTGCCCGACCTCTGGGCGCCGCGATGAGCGCCGCCGCGCCGGCATTGCCCGCGGCGGCGTCGGGCTGGCGTGACCATGGCCTGCTGTTGCTGCTGGCCATGGTCTTCGCCGACAACTTCGTCGGCCGGCAGATCCTCGCGGTGATGATCGAACCGGTGAAGGCCGAGTTCGGCGTTGGCGACACCGCCATGGGCCTGATTTCCGGGCTGGCTTTCGCCGCGGTGTATGCGCTGACGGGGCTGCCGGCGGGGCGCCTGGTGGATCGGCTGTCGCGCACTCGCCTGCTGGCGCTGTCCTGTCTGCTCTGGGCCCTGGCCACCATGGCCTGCGGCGTGGCCGGCAGCTTCGTGCTGCTGGCCATCGCGCGGATGCTGGTGGCGGTGAGCGAATCGCCGACCACCTCGGCCTCGCTGTCGCTGATCGCCGACCTGTATCCGCCGCAGCGGCGTTCCTTCGCCATCAGTTGCTTCACCGCCGCACCGACCTTCTCCTCGATCATCGGCCTGAGCATCGGCGCCTGGGTCGTCGAGCACCACGGCTGGCGCTTCGCATTCATCGCCCTGGGCGTACCGGCCCTGGCTTTCGCCGCCGCGCTGGCGTTCGTCGTGCGTGATCCGCCGCGCGGACGCTGGGATCTGACACCGCACCAGCCCTCGCCCTCCCCTGGCCTGCTGCGCGAGGCTGGTGGGCTGTGGCGGTTGCCGGCCTATCGGCAGCTGATTCTCGCCGGCGGGCTGACCACCCTCAGCTCCTATGCCATCGCCATGTGGAACACCAGCTTCCTGGTGCGCTCCCATGATTTGTCGCTGCAGCACGCGGGCTTGCTGGCCGGGGTGATCTGCGGCACTGCCGCGGGCGTTGGCGGGCTGTTCAGTGGCTGGCTCAGCGACCGCCTGAGCCGACGCGCCGGGCATTGGCAGTTTTCCATCCCGATCATCGGCCATCTCACCGCGATGTCGGCCCTGGCCACCTACCTGCTGTGGCCGGACACCCTGCTGCTGCACCTCGGCAGCCTGCCGGTACCGGTGGCGATGCTCTGGTGCGCGCTGTACAGCTTTTTCGCGGTGTGGTGGGTAGCGCCGTCGTACAACCTGGTGACCCAACTGGTGCCGGCCAATCGCCGGGGGACAGCGATGGCCTTGCAGACCATCGTCAGCACCTTGCTCGGCATCGGTATCGGGCCGCTGCTGGCCGGGTCGCTCAGCGACCTGCTGCTGCCGGTGGCCGGACAGGACTCGCTGCGTTATGCCCTGTTGCTGGTGAGTTTGCCGGTACTGGGGGCGGTGTTTTTGCTGGTGCGGACTTCGCGGCGGGTGGTCGAGGGGGGCTAGCGGTGTCTATTCGGGGAGCCTGCAGAATTCGCAACAATCCTGCGCCAGGATTTTCCGAGTCTTTGCAGGCCTTCCATTCACCTGTCCTCGCGGGAGTGACACAGGCGCAGCAGATAAGGTGATCGATCGGGAGAGCGCCGCAAGTCTCAAGACAGTCACCAGCCAACCCTGATGTGATCTCCCGCCCCTCTACTTACCCCTGAAACCCGCAATCGCCTCACGCGCCACATCGCTCTCCAGCATGCGCATGAAGACCCGGGCTTCCTCATCGATACGCACCACGACATCGTCGTTCTTCAGCAAGCGCTTGGTCTCGATCAGCGCCTGCAGCGGTTTGCTCGCCAGCTTGCGCGCCTGGGTCAATGCGCTTTGCAGCACCTGCGAAGGTTCCAGCACTTTGCTCACCAGCCCGGCCCTTGCCGCCGTCTCGGCATCGAAGGGATCACCCAGCAGCAGCGCCTCGGCGGCACGTTGGTAACCGAACAGACGTGGTAGCAACAGGCTGGAACCCGCCTCCGGGCACAGCCCCAGGTTGACGAACGGCAGGCTGAAACGGGCGTTGCTGCCGGCGTGAACCAGGTCGCAGTGCAGCAACAGGGTCGTACCGATACCTACCGCGACGCCGCAAACCGCCGCCACCAACGGCTTCGGAAAAGCCGCGAGCGTGCGCAGGAACTGCCAGACCGGGGCGTCCAGGCTATCCGGCGGCTGGCTGAGAAAATCGCCCAGGTCGTTGCCGGCGGAAAATGCCTGCTCGCTGCCGTGAAACAGCACCACCGCGATCCGCGGGTCATCCGCGGCGCGTTGCAGGGTTTCGCTCAGGGTCTGGTACATGGCCACGGTGATGGCGTTTTTCTTGGCTTCGCGGTTGAAGGTGATGACGAGGACGCCGGAGTCTTCGTGGGTGTGGATATCGGTCATGGTGGGCTCGCTGGTTATGGGGTGGGTAGCTATAACCGGCGGGAGGGGTTGGGGAAACGTCCGGATTGAGTAGAAGTCTGCTTGCAGCTTCAGCTTGGTAGCCAAGTCCTGGTGAAAAAATTTCAGAAACCATGGCTGTCAAAACGGAAATTTTGTAAGCGATACGAGAGAGTTCGACGCATTTACTCGACTCCTCTGCGAAACAAGGTTTCGGACCCTCTGAATATGCATACTCCCCGGCCCCTCTAAGGAAACCTGCGCATTCATAAAAAGTAGGAAATGTCCTTATTGGCTACGGGATATTTCCTACTGCTCGACAAGAATAGCCCTGCTGACTCAGTCCATTTATGTCGTAAGGATGATCAGCGCGCTCCTACCACCAAGGTCGCAACACTCTTTCTTCAGGGATATGTGGAGTTTCAACTCTAATGATCATCAATAAAAATACGTCAGAGTTAGATAATCAATGGACTGACTGGCGCTGGCAGCAGCGCAATGCTTGCCGGGACGAACTGTCACTAAGTCATGCCTTGGGCGGATTGGGAAAATCAGAGATCAGCGTCATAAAGAAAAACCTTACGAAGCAAAAACTACAGATAACACCCTACTATCTTGAACTTATTAAAAGCCATCAAACGGCCAAAAACCTTAGCGACAACCCACTATGGCGACAAGTAGCTCCATTGTGGGCTGAGGAGCCAGTCGGTGGATACGATGGAGAATCGGAAAACTGGGAACTGAACCATGAAATGAAGACGCCCATCTGCCAGCACAAATATCAAAACAGAGTAATTTTACGCATTACCAATACGTGCAATTCCTATTGTCAGTTTTGCTTCGAGGCTTTGCGAACCTTAAAACCAAAAACAGAAAAGGAAAATGCCAAACGCAACTCGTTTGAAGAGTCACTGGATTACATCAGACACAACCCGGAGATAGAAGAGGTAATTCTGAGCGGAGGCGATCCTCTGATGTTGACTGATAGCAAACTGGAGGAGAGTCTTTCCGCTATTCGTGCAGTCAATGAAAATCTGTTAATCCGCTTGCACTCTCGCGCATTGACATTCAACCCTTTTCGTATAACCAATGAACTGATCGAGACTTTCCAGAGATACCGCTTAAGCTCGTTCGGCATACATGTGTGTCACCCTTGGGAATTAAGCGAGGAATTTTCCAGCGCTCTGCGCAGGCTTCAGAGCGTCGTCCCACTAGTGTTTGCAAATACTCCATTTCTTAAGGGCATCAACGACAAGGAGGAAACTCTCCACCGGCTATTCATCGAGCTCTATCGCCTGGGCATAAAACCCTACTATTTGTATCACTTCATGCCATTCTCTCCTGGTGCCGGTGTCTACAAGGCCAGCATCAATGATGCGCTATCCATCATGAATAGGCTAAAGCGGCGCATATCGAACATCGCGCTACCAGAATATGTATTGCCTCACTCGGAAGGTAAATTCACCGTACCTCTGATCAATGAGGAAAACCCTGTGCCTACGTTTGAATATCGCGACGGAAAGCGCTACTACCGCTTTACAAACTGGAAAGGTGACGCCTGCGAGTGGCTCGACAACTAAACAGCGAGGAAGGTATCGATGAAAACCAACGTTATTGTCTTTGTTGATGTTGATGAAACGGAACAGTCGTGCTACAGCTATCGAGAGCCGCATTTCGCGGCTGCACGCAGGCGCGGATTATTTTGCTTGACCATTGCGAGAAAGAATCGATCCTCTTTGACGCGACTGTACAACGACAGCGACCAGGTCATCCTACTTGAATCACTGGACGAACAGTCCATACTTGCGTCATTGTCGACTTTGCATTCCACCTACCGGATCAAAGCACTATTTTGCTACGCTGGGCAGGCTACACGATTTGGTCAAATCGGAGTCATTGTCGCCAATATCTGCAAGTCTTTAGGACTTACCTACTCTTCCGCAATGAGCATCGGCTTGTGCAATGACAAGTTCTCGATGCGCGAAGCACTTAAGGAAAAAGGCATTGCATCGACCGCATTCGCGCTATGCCATAACCAATCTCAACTAATCGAGCAAGCAGAAAAAATTGGCTACCCGTTGATCGCGAAGCCGCGATTTGGTGCACGCTCTGCATTCATCAAGAAATGTCACACCCTGCGGGAACTGATAGAACATTACGATATTTATAGAGCTGATTTCGACCAGGTCCTCTCCAGGGACAGTTTTGGAAGTTTCGAGCGACCCACGGGAGATGGGAACTTTCCCGGGGCGACCATTCTGCTCGAATCATGGATAGACGGTATAGAAGGTAGTGTCGAATGTGTAATAGCAAATGGTTCAGTTCATCCGCTGATCATAAACGAGAAACTTATACTTACTGATCGAAAAAATACCATTCTAGAAAACCTTCTGATCACACCACCCGAGTCTTTTTCTTCGGCACAACAGCAAAGGATACGTGAGTATGCTCGACTTTGCATCGAGGCCGTCGGATTGGACAACGCAATAGCTCACTTTGAATTTAAGATGACCTCGAATGGTCCGATTGTGATTGAAATCAACCCCCGCCTTGGTGGCCTATATGTCAGTTCAGCCTTTACCGACATTGCCGAACTGGATCCATGGGAAACCTATCTTGACCTACTACTGAACGACAACTCCATTGCTGAGCGCTTAGCACAAGCCTGGAGCAGGGTGAATAGATGTACGGATAGATACGCCATGATTGCTCTGTACCCAGACTCACCTGGGCGATATCGGGAGGTCACTGACACTGGAACGTTGCAGAATAAAATGGAAATTCTCCAGTTCGAGCAACTGAAGGACGGCGCCATGGTGACATCAGAAACAGAAGAGCATTATCTGCTCAAATGCTGGGCAAAAGTGAAAGACACCGCTTCAGCCAGATCACTGTACCGCGAGGTCTCGGATCTGATAAGCCCAGTAATCGACTAAGCAGGTGTTCGTACACATGAATAGTCTTGTTGAGTCCCTAAAAGAAGCAGGCTTCCTGCATATTAAGAACATAGCGCAGCGGGCCTTCAGCAGCCCCTTGCAGAAAAAACTGTTCTCTTCTTGGTGGGGGGATCTTGTCCCAGACGAAAACTTCAAGGAATACACCAGTCGCGCCCGCAGAATCCTGCGATACTCCCTCTCCGGGCATACCCCGTCAACACTGACAATCAACAGAAACAGCTCTTACTCCTCTGCCGCAAAATACGAGATAGCATATAAGGAAGGGGTAAACAATCTCACGTATTGCGAGGAGGGGTTCATATCGGATCCCATTCTGCAGGCCGTTCTTCTTTTTGATCTTGAGCTTTGCCGTTCGTTCATTGGCCAGGGTAAATCAATAGAGCTGGATATTCATCAGTTCAGGATAAAATCGGAGGCAGGAGCGATCAGTCCAACAACGTCCGGAATTCATCAAGATGAGTATGACATGGTGTTTATGCATTTCGTTCGTTCCCAGAACATCTTGCCCGTGATTTCAGAGGTGTTCAGCCATCCAGATGAAGACGCCCTTCTTTTCAGGAAAGAAATGACAGGCTTCCTGGAAACCCTCGTTATTGATGATCGCCAGTGCTGGCATAGAGCATCGGCAGTCAGGCAAAAAGCACTAGGGGCTCCGGCCTGGAGAGATATGCTTATCGTGAGTTGCCGAAAGTCTGCATGGGAGGCGCCATTATGATCCAGGAAGGACATTCCATTTACGCAACGAATATCAGCTTGATCATAACCGCCCGCTTCTTTTCCGACTTCGGCGCCTTCCTCAACATGGTCGCGCTGTCCACCTACGTGTATATGCTGAGCCAGAGCGTACTGCAGGTCAGTCTGTTCCTCGCCTGCCGGGTTACGGGGGGTGTGCTGGCGAGCCTGGTTGGCGTGCCCTTCTTCCGGCGCTTTCGTGGGCGATTCTCGTTGCTGGCCTTCGATATCCTGCGTGCCTCATTGCTGAGCTTGCTGCTGATCCTGCCGTCTGGACTGCAACTGTACGTACTGCCCGCGATCGCGCTGGGAATAGGTCTGGGCAATTCGATGTTTGCCATAGGCCTGAACAGCCAGTTGCCTTGGTGGGTGGAGGAGTCCCGGCGAATATCCACCAACGCCTGGTTGACTTCACTGTCCGCGATGGGTGCGGTGGCCGGCAGTCTGGTGGCCGGGCTCCTTCTGGCCAGCATTGGTTATGAGGCGGTGTTCCTGCTCAACATCGTGGTTTGCCTGTTCGCTGGGCTTTGCGTGCTGCCATTGCGTTTTCTCGTCACGCCGACGCAGGGCCCCGCGCAGAGTCAACAGCAGGAATGGCGCAACCTCCGCTCAGGACTGCGCTCCGCGCCGATCCTGGGTGGGATGCTGCTGGTCACTATCGCCGATACCCTGGGGAGCGCCGCGCACAACGTGGGCTTTCCAATTCTTTCCGAACTGATCACGCCGGCGTCCGCGGGCAAGACCATGGGACTGCTGCTGGCCGTCTGGGCGGCGGGGAAGTTCACCGGCGCGCGGGTTGCCGATGGCCTGCTGCGCCGCGGCGCGGTTGTGCGACTGGAACGGCTGTTTCTTGTCGGCGTCGCGCTGATGTCCCTGGGATTCATCGGCACCTTCCAACAGAGCGCAATCCCGTGGGCACTGGCCTTCGTTGCGATAGCGGGGATTGGTGATGGCATTTCCGACGTGAGTCTTGTCTCGCGCATCCAGAGTGAGCCGGATCAATTGCGATTACCGGTGTTCAGCCTGATGACCCTACTGCAGCAGACCGGATTCGGGATTGGCATGCTGATCGTGGCACCGTTCTATGTGTGGTTTTCGCCAGCGGTGGTGATCGTGATCTTTCATGGCTTGCCATTGCTGACATTGGTAGGGGTGGCGTTGCTGAGCCACCGCGCACACCGCGATAGCAATAACCGACGCAGAGACTTGAGGAAACGTCCACATTGATTAGGCTTGACGCGAGCTAACGTCCTCCCTCACACCGTTATGGTGGAAACTACATATCGAAACCTGACACCGTGGTCAGATTTTACACCAATATGAGAGCCCGTCATGAAAGTCAGTGCCCGTAACGTATTCAAAGGAAAAGTTCGCGAGCTGCGCCCCGGCGCGGTCAACAGCGAGGTCATCATGGAGCTGGCTGGCGGCGAGACGCTGGTGGCGGTGGTTACCATGGAGAGCGTCAGCAGCCTGAAACTCGCGCCAGGCGTGGATGCCGTCGCCTTGATCAAGGCCCCCTGGGTGATGCTGATGACCGACTCCAGCGATATTCGTCTGTCTGCACGCAACTGCCTCAGCGGCAAGGTCGTGAACGTTACCGATGGCGCGGTCAACGCCGAAGTGACGCTCGAACTCGCTGGCGGCACCAGGGTCTACTCGATCGTGACCCGCGACGCGGTCCAGGAACTGGGACTGGCACCCGGCGTGAATGCCACCGCAGTCATCAAGGCCTCCCACATCATCCTCGGCGTACCGGCCTGATGCACTTCACAGGAGCATCGAAGGGTGCTCCTGCTCCCCCTCAGTCGTATTCGGCTTCGAGATGATCGCCCAGCAAGCGCAACTGCCGCGGGGTCGCGGCGGCAAGCACCCGCGGATTGAAACGCCAGCGCAGATAAGGCGAAAACTTCTGCGCCACCATGCGCCGCCCATAGTGGATCTGCAGCAACCGCCGCATCCGGTCCGGGGTGCGGTTGTCGCTGCCGGCGTGCCAGAGCTCGCTGCGAAACACCAGGACATCGCCGGCCTTGCACAGCACAGGCCGGGCCACCTGCCCCCGCCAGCCCTCCTCGCCCGCCAGCGGTGCCCTGCCGGCACGGTGACTGCCCGGCACTACGCGGGTCGGTGCCAGGTCGAGATCGATGTCGTCCAGGTACAACTGCGCCGTACAGATGAACATCGGCAAGTCGAAAGCCGGATCGCCCAGCCATTGCTCCGGTAGCGCCAGCGGCAGGTAATCCAGGTGCAGCGGCAGGCCGCGATAGCCCGGATGGCAACGCCAGGCGGTCTGGCCGATCACGTGACAATCATCACCCAGCGCCGCCTCGGCCAGCTCGATCACCCCGGGCAGGTCGAGAAACGCCAGCCACAGCGGATCGCGGTTGAACACGCACTTGAAATGATCGAGCAGGCCGCTGTAGTCCCAGTGTTCAGGTTCGAGCCGGGCGATGGCCGCCCGCAGCTGTTCGACCTGCCCGGCATCCACCACGCCGGGCAGGAGGACGAAGCCCTCGCGATGCAGGGCCTGCAACTGCCCGTCAATTGCGCTCACCTAGCGCCGCTCGTCCGACAACGGCGTTGGCGGGTCCGACTTCGGCTCGTACGTTTCGTGATTGATATCGCCGGGCCCGGTCGGCCGTTTCCGGTCGCCGTTGACATTCGGATCGGTGACCGGATCGTGTTCGCGCTGCGGATTGACCAGGGGGTCCTTCCACAGCGGATCGTCATGGGGTTCGGGGGTGTTGTTCATGACGCGGACCTCCATCGGGATATCCTCATTCGAGCAGACCCCGGGAAAGGAGTGCCGGGCAGCCGATCAACGGGCCGATGCTGGTAAGGTGTGGCCCCGCAACCCCATCGAGGTACCGATGAACATCCGCCTTGCCCGCCCCGAAGACGCCTTCCTGCTCCCGGTCATCGAGCGCTCGGCAGCGCAGTCGTTCCTTGCCCTGGAGAAGCTGGCCTGGCTGGCCGGACACGACGTCTTGAGCGTGGAGCAGCACCTGGCCTTCATCGCCCAGGGCCTGCACTGGCTGGCGGTGGACGAGCGCGACCAGGCGCTGGGCTTCGTCTGCGCCAGCGCGCAGGACGACGCGCTGCACATCGAAGAACTGTCGGTTGCCCAGGCCAGCCAGGGGCACGGTCTGGGGCGCAAGCTGCTGGCGTGCGTGGAAGCCTGGGGCCGTGGCGAAGGCTTCAAGGCGTTGACCCTGACCACCTTCGCCACGGTGCCCTGGAATGCACCCTTCTATACCCGGCTGGGTTTCCAGCGCCTGGACGACGCACAGGCCGGCGAGTTTCTGCGCTGGCAACTGCGGCACGAACAGGCGCTCGGCCTGTCGGACCGCTGCGCCATGCGCAAGGCGCTGTGATCCTTACTCCGCCGGATCGGCGGGTGGTGTCTGCTGCGCCTGACGCAGCGCGTCGAGATCAGCTTCCAGCTGCTTGACCTGCTTGGCCAACTGGCGCCGCTCGCCACTGACCTGCTCCATCTGCGCCGACAGTGCCTGGCTCTGCCGCTGCAGCTCTTCACGGGCACCCTGGGACTGCGCCAGGTTGGCACTGAGGGTGCGTCCTTCGCCGATGTAGTGCTCGCACTGGTCCTTGAGCTGCTGCGACTCGCGCTGGATATGCCGCGCTTCCACCAGAAGACGTTCGTTGTCGCGGTTCAGGCGCGTGGTTTCGTCCTGCTTGACGATCAGCGTCTGCTGCAACTGGCGCAACTCGCCCTGCAACTGCTGCACCTGCGCTTCGTGGCGGCGCTGGTCCTGCTCGCGCTGTTCGCGGCTGGCGGTGCGGTAGTGCTCCAGGGCATCGCGGGCGTGCTGGTGCTTGTCTTCCAGCGAGGCGATCTGCTCGTCCTTGTCGGCCAGACGCAGGTTCAGCTCGCCCACCGCCTGGCTCAAGGTCGCATTGCGCGTGTGCTCGCTCTGCAGCGTGCTGCGGGTGGTGGCCAGTTCGGCCGATTCCGCCGCCAGCGCCGCGCCCTGGATCTGCAACTGCTGCTGCGCCGCGGCCAGGGCCTGCTGGCTGTCCTGCAACTGGGTCTTCAGCCCGGCCAGCTCCACATCGAACGACTTCTGCGCCTCGGCGACCTTGCTGTCGCTCTCTTCCTTCAACTGCTCGGCCAATTGCCGCACCAGGCCGCTGATGGACTCGCTGAGGTCCGGCACGCTGGTGGTGGCCGGCGGTTTCTGGATTTCCAGCTCTTTCAGATAACGATGAATGGTGGTCTTCGAACCGGTGTTTCCGAGTTCAATACGCACCGCGTCGATGCTGGGGTGATCGCCCCGGGCCAGGATCGCCTGACGGGCCTTGTGCACGACTGCCTTGTTGATACCACCGCGGGCCATGTTGCCTTTTCCTGCAATTTCATAATGTGGTACGTATCATGTATTTACATACCAATTTAGTCAATGGCGAAACATGAAAACGTTGAAATTTAAGATTAAATAATCACGACTTATCGAATGTGATAGTCGATTCAGGGGGTAAAACGTCGCTGCGCGGCCTCGGCGGTCATCAGAAGTGAGATCGCTGTCATCAGAAATGAGATTCTGGCGGTGCGAGCGGTGTGCCGCCGTGGCTGCATGGTGAAGGGCTTGGGGATTTTGCGCCTCTGATCGAGAGGCCTAAGGGCTGGCGCCCAGTGATGGGAGATGAGGAAAAGCGGAAAGCTATCCGACCCCCCCTTCATCTGTCAAAAGGAAAGACAAGGAATTCAGCAGTACGACGGTCAAGTTTGCGCAATCAAAATCAAGTGTACTGACATGCGCAGCAATTACACATAGTTCGTGCCCCTCACAAAGATTTAAAACGCACTACTCAACTTGGCTTTTTCATCTCGGATTTGACACTGTCTACCAGTTGTTCTAAGTCGAGTCCGGGATCAATGACTAGAAATGTCTCGACGATCAGTGCCAGCGGGTGAATACCCAATCGCTCAGTCAGTTCAACGACCTTCTCCAGGCTAACCGCCTTGGTGCCTCTCTCAAGACAGCTCAAATAGGTCCTGCTACTTACTATCGAAAAGTCCTCCTGAGTGAGCTTTTGCCGTTTGCGCGCGTTTCGTAGCGCTATACCAAACGCTTGCTTCACGTCCATCATCATTCCTCGCAAAAGGAATGATGAAGCCTTTTTTGAACCCTATAGGACTACAACCTATAGTGTTCATTTTGAATTGGCAGTATGCTTTCCGAGTTTTCACTCCGCCATCTTTCACGAATGTTAGTGCCGCTCCTCATGCGGCAGCCACTCGACGCTTACCATTTTCTCTATCCCGGAGCCTCAAGTGCTTTTCATATTCGACCCCGTAACACGGGATGTAAGAACCTGGACTCATTGTGAGCTGGAAGGCCTCTGCTTTTTTGTCACGATAAAGTGCATGCATACCGGGCAGAGGAATCGCGCTGCGATCGTCAACTGCGCATATGAGCTTCGCCACTATCTACTGACAGCTAGGGATGTGGAAATCCATCAGGTGCAGATGATGTGCCCTCCCTCGATCAGCGGCCAGAATCAATGGGTGCTTTCCGAGCTCGACAGCATCACGCTCTACTCCGGCGTTGACACCAATGAAACCGCTATGGTCTATCGAGCTAAAGGACAGGTCTACAAGCTTGGAGAACTCGATCTCCGAAAAAGAAAAACGGCGCGCACTTTTTACACCAGTGCAGAACTGTCGCAACGAGTTACTGAGGCTAGCGAGTGCCGACCACCTGTCAACAATGTCAGTCTCTACTCGTATGTTTAGAGCAAGAACCGGCTTCCCAGCCGTGCGCTCCTACTCGCCAGTCTGCAGGAGTCACCGACCAGTGTCCGTGTTGCTCAGTTAGGATGGATAGCGCTTCTCCCTATGGGCTTCAGCAGCATCGGCGATTTTCTTCTCGAACTCATGAGCCTCGGCAACTCCAACGCTTACCAGGCGCCCTACCATTGAGTCGATACGAGCACGACATGGATGCACTGGTCCGAGCAAATCAGGCTCTTGGAGGGCCGCTTGCTCGAACCATTGAACAACGCGCCGCCCGATTCCTAAATTGACCCACAGGTCTGACGAGTCAGTGCGTCCAAACCAGGATTCGGCCGCCTCAAGAAGAAACCCCAGGTGGGATGTATGGGATCTCACCTCGAGCAGATTCAGCGTGCACAGTGCTACGAAAGCCGTCGGCCCCCCCGGTAACAGCGGAGCTATTGGTGAAAGGAGCGGATCCACACGGTCGGACAACGACGGCGGAAGGTAGCAGTAGGTATTACCGAATGGATTGTAGGTATTCAGGAACATGCGGGCGACGATGCCGGCGAGATCGCTTTTGACCCGCGGCGCAGATGGGTTATCGGAATTCTGCCAGCTTTGAAGGCTCATCACTTGCGATGTCAGCCTGGCGCGTAATTCAGTTGGCCTGCCTGGAGGATGGCTCCGGTCGTTAAAGTAAAGCGCGTCAGCCGAGAGGATAACCACTTGGGCGATCTTGCCGAATTGCTTACCCGGCAAATCTGTCACCAGTTTGAGGTCATTCTCCCAGGATGCATTCGTGCGATCGAGCAGCCGCTCAGCGAACAGCGCGTAATAGGACGAGTTCCACTCATTCGGATCACTGCTGATCTCAACATCTGCCGGTAGCCCCAGACCGTTCATTCGTGAGGTCCAGGCCGCATAGGCCAAGACCACCTCAGAGCGCCAACTGATTGCCTCCCGTGGTGCTTCCTGCACCACCTTCAACCATTGTGCTGCTGAACGGCTGTCGAGACGAATGTCTGATGAAGAATTGGCAGCGTTGGGCTTGGCAGCATCGTTCTCTTTCGAGCTGGCCGCATTCGACAGGCTCGGAATACGAATGCGCATGCGCTGCTGGAGAATAGGTTGTTCTTCGGGCCAGGCAGGCCACGCCGGCTCGGGGCCGCCATCCAACCAGGCGATCTCGGCTGCCACTGCCATATTGCTGTTCTTCGCTTGATCCGCGCAGAAGCGAACCTGCTCGGATTCACCCTCTTTCGATTGGTCGCTCCAGCGCCAAACCATGCTGGCAAAAGCAGCACGCATTGCTGCCTTGAAGAGCTTGGGCTCGTGCTCAAGGATCCGTTCGCGTCCGATGGAGAATGCCGGCGCAGCGCAACGATCGTTGCGCACTGACAGTCGAATCAGGTCGTTCCGATCGGATTCGTCACCAGTGCGGGTCCAGAGATGAATCAAAGCAAGAATGGCTATAGCCTGTCGGTTGAAGCGCAGCGTCTCGGTGGAGGTTGCGTGGCGATCTGAGCGCTCTTCAAGCGTAATATTGATGACTTGGCGAATCCATCCGGCCGCAGAAGCTAGCAACTCATCGTCACCATCGCGCGCTGCCAGCAAGGCGGTCATGATGAGCCGAGTTGAGCGTGTTTTTTGATAATCAGTGTCACTGTCGTCAGGAAAGCCTCCGCTCGCGTAGGCAACTGCTTCGCGCGCGGTAGAAGCATTGGCATGATCGACATTGCCGTCGAACGCGAGATCGATGCGCAATTCCATCTCCCTTGGCCCCCAGGACACTATTTGACGCTCCGCCATAGCCTGGAGGTTCGCCGCCTCTTCTGGTGGCGATTGATAGGCCAATTTTCCGCCCTCAATGTCAATCCAATTCGATCTCTGCAGCATGTTACTGGCAATGCGCGCAATGACCTCTTTATCACCCCGACTTGAATAGGCTCCGATGGGTTCAAGACCTGCTATCGCGGCACTTAATTGCGCACGCAAGCGGTTCGCTACTTCGTCATCTGCCAGGTACCAAGGAACCATGTCAAACAGCGCGACGCGCCGTGATGGGCGACCCTCCAAATCAGCGAGTTTGACTTTGGCATAGGGCTCCCCTTGCAGGGCAAACTGGTCGAGCACGGATCCCCGGCGATCATGGTTGCAACGCACACTGTCAGCGGCGAGCAGCTCTGGGCTGGCAATGAACCGTGCCAATGCATCATGTGCAACGTCGGCGTGGGAAAGAAGCACATCGACTGCGACCAGAACATACGCAGCGCAACTGCCTTGAGGACCAAGTATGTCGGTGAGTACATTCTCGGCCGCCATTCCGCCGTCGAGTCGTTGCTGACTCCAGGCTTCGAGTGCCTTGAGCCCAGATGCCACAGCACCCTCATTGCATTGATCTCGCGACCAGAGATAGCTGTCTGGTCGAGGAAAGAGTCGTGGCCCATCACCAAGATCGATGGCGAAACCCGAGTCCATAGTGTCATTGTCATCTGTGCTGAATGTGATGGCATGGGACACGAGCGTTCGGATCAAACGCAATCCTTCGTCAGGTGCGGATTCCAGTAGGTCCAGGAACGGTGGTTGTGCTGGCGAAGCTGGCAGGTAACTGCTGTCCGCGTACGTGAGTGCACGCTCCCTGATTCGGCCTCCCAACCCATAGTCCGCTTCTGCCGGCACAAGGCTTTTGAGCACCAAGTCAGCTAACTCACGAGGCGCAACCGGAGCAATAGCATTTGAAAGTTCTCGAATCGCATTCGTCTTGTAACCACTCTCCTCGTTGGCTACCTCCTTCAGATAGAGCTTAAGCTCATCAGGGGCGTAGCTGCCGAGCATCACAGCGATTAAACGAAGTCGCTCCACCATGCTGTTTTGATCAATAGCCTGCGATCGCGCACCAGGGATCGTCACTTCAGCGTCACGGAGGTCCAGCTGCCGCAACCATCCGAAGAGCATGATCGCAGTTTCACGGCCAAGGCTCGGATTCTCTTTCAGCGAAAAGAGCTGAATTTTTACGAGCTCGACTATCGTGGGAATCGCTTGCAGTGGAATCGCTGCCTTATGTTTCAGCAGCCAGCATAGAACGAGAGTGGCGGACCAGGTAATCGAGATCCGAAATGACCGCGGCTTGTCAACGGGAGCTCCCTCTAGGGTCTTCAGGTCGGCTACCGATATTGTTTCAACAACGGAGACTGTTGTGCACAGCTCTACAAGGAGTGCTGCCTCATTGGCAAGTAAATGGTCTCTGCACTTGTCGAGCAGTTGGTAGCCTATCTCTGAACGCGGTAAGGCGAGGATCGCTTGGCGCCGCCACGAACTATGCGCACCAGAGACAGCGAGGGCCTGCAGCAGCTGAAGCCACTGGCCAGCATCCGCGCCGGATTCGAGAACTAAGCGAGCCGAGAACTCAATGCCCCGTGCAATTCGCGGAGATACCGGCACGCTCAGATCTAGGCTCGCCAAATGTTGGAAGTTTTCAGCCAGGTAACTGCCGATCCCCCAATCACAGAGCACATCGTGGTAGAAGTCTAGGCAGTCACGTCGTATTTCCTTGAGCGTCAGGGTTTCCACTAAGTGGGAGCGTGCTGCTGAATCCTCGCCAACCTCCAATCCTCTCCCGCCTTTAAGCACACTTTCCGCCAATGCTGCGACGAGCCGCTGAGCGCCCCGTATGTCTTTTGTCGGCGCGTTGTCGGCAGTTGACCACCACAACCGAGCCATACCCGCTTCCGTGTGTACGCGGGTTGGGCTTGACACCTTAAGTAGTCGGGAAAGACGGTAGAGATTGCGAGAAAGCCCGGCTGCAGGATGACTTGAGCTAAGTACTGACTGAAGCGCCGGAGCTTGCTCGATGAGTGTCGCGACTTCAGCGTCAGAAAGCGCTCCAATCTCAACACGTTGGGTGCCACCCAATGCGGTAACGATCTGCTCGTCGAGCCATATCACGTCGCAGATGTCATTGGCGTTGCGCATGGTGGTAATGACTTTGAAGTCTGGAATCGCGCTTGCGGCTCTGAGGATCTCCAGGACTGTTCTCTGGCGTCCCGTGTCCTCGAACATGTCCAGGCCGTCAATGAAAATTACCGTACCACCACTTGCGGCCAAATCGTTCAAGAAATCGGAGGCCACCCCTGGAATGCCCAGGGCGTTTGAAAACGCTAGCCATCCACCCGAAGGCGTAGAGTCGGGATCAAGAACTATAATCGTCGCCAGGCGCGCGGCCCGCTCCGCGAAATGGCGGAGGATCGAGGATTTACCTACGCCCGGATTTCCTCGAACCACCACGAAGCGGTGGTTTTCAAATGCATCATCGATCGCAGAGATTGCCTCCAAGCGAAGCAATGTTACCCCCGCCACATTCATACCGATATGGGCGAGCGTATTGTGCGCAAGTTCGGCAAGTTTGGCGCGAGCCTGGCCATATTCCCTGTGGCCGGCAAGTTGAAAGCCTGCCTCGGCTAGATTTGCCCTAAGGGCTTGAAGGTCTATGGTACCGCCTGTCGTTCCAGTCTTGATCGAAAACTCGATCAAGCGGCTCCATAACGCTTCTGCCCGCCCCTCCTCGCCGTCCGCCAGTGCTGTTCGTGCCAGCGATATTCCGTGCGTGCGGGCCATCGGAGACGTCGCCTCGAAATCAAACTCAAGGATGAGCAATCGCCGCAAGATTCGCCAAATGGTTTCAGGGTCATCGACGACACCGCCTGAGACCAAGTGCTTTTGCGTCGTCGCGATAAACTCGCGCATTGAGCTACTCGCGACGCCCTTGGCCGCCAAGCGAGTGAAAAATGCTTCCGCATGTTCCGCGCTGCGCGCCCACTTCAGGACATCCTGGTAGGCTCCCGAGATATTGCGACTTGTTCGCTGGGTGGCAATACCTAGAAAATGTCGATCCTCCGGAACAGAGCGGACCTTGCTTTGTGCTAATTGGGTCGCGACGTCCTTGAAGACTTTGTCAGCCGGAGAGAAGGTGATGTCTCGTTTCGACTGAATCTCGAGAATGTAGTCGCCATCATGGCCAGCGCCAAAAATGATCAGATCGTCTAGCGCAAACCCGTTTTCAACGCCTTGGAACTGAACACTAACGACCCGGGCCTGAGGTAGACCCCGGGCACGATTGCCAGTTATCAAGGCAAGCAAATACAAGGCCCCGAGCTCACCCTCGATATACGCCCCGGCCGCCCCTCGCGATGCCGGGCTTGAGCCGATCTCCATTCTGCTGAACTCCACCTCTATCCGCGAGCATCATGCGCGCACGGGTTCGACTATTGCACAGAAGAGCCGAGGAATCGACCTTGGCGTCTTAGAGAGACTTGGGCTCCCGGGGAGCAAGTTTATGGCAAGGCCTTTCGAACACCAATCTGAGCTAGACGTCTCGGTGTGGAGACCCGCCGAGGCTATTACTACTTTCGTCGTCGTTCTGTATTTCAGATGGATTGCTCAATAGTTCGGCTTAAAGGGTGCGGCCGTCTCAAGCTGAGGGGTGATAGTCGCTGATATGGTAGTGACACTGACGTCATTGTTGGTCTACCGTCGACGCGACAGATGTAGCCATTGCGGCTGAATCAGCATGCTAATCGCCTTGTTCTATCTCGGCAAGGAAGAACCCACTATGAGCGTTATTACGCACGCCTTGAAGTCATTGGGTCTTGAGGAGTTTGAGCAGCTCAAGGCCTCAAGGAAGCCTCAATGGATGCAGTCGGCCCTGGAACAGGCTGGTAAAGTAATTGAGTGGCGATCTGTAAAATAGCGGCGAGAGGAGAAGGCGACAATGCGTCTTTAACCAAGGCTAACATTTCTAAGGCGTTTTCATTAAATTGCACCGATCGCGCAAAATCACCATATTTCTACTCATCAAAAAGAAGTCGTGTCAATGAGCGAAAAAACTCAAAATGATATCAAGGCCATTCGGCATGAGCTGCAGGGCGGAGAAGATGATTTGGCGTACAACGGTCCCAGATCACTGAAATATTATGTTCGGGACATCCATCGGCAGCTCGGGAAATGGCTTTCGAGCCAAGGCTCTGCCGAGGACAGGGGGCACTATGAGCTCAGTTGGGCACTTGGATTGGTTGGAATCATTGGCGTTTTGCTCGCATTCACTCGCTCCGCAGAGAGCGATATTGAGTGGGTGAAAGACCACACCGTCGCATTCCGTCTATGGGCTGTAGTGTTTTGCACCATTTTCATAGGCGTATCCATAGAGCGATCAGCCGTCGTACGCTCGCTGTGGAGCTTCACGAGCACAAAGTTTCTGATATCAGTAATTCTTTCAGGGGTGGTGCTGTATTCAAGAGGGAACGCCGCAGCATACGTAAACGGTGTCTTCCATGTAGACGCATCGGCACTGCCAATCACGCTCGTGTTCACTACCGGGCTACTCATAATCAAGCTTGTGCTCCCGTTCGTGCTCACCGTCGCCCTAGTGCTTTCTTTGGTTCATGGGCTCATCAGTGCCGGCTGGATCAAAGGCAAGTTGGCGGGTGAGGTACGTCACGAACCACCTTTTTACTCTGTCCTCTCCGTGCTGGTTTCTGGGGTGATTTTATATTTCGGGTGGAGCTGGTCCCACGACCAGATTGCAGATTCCCGAGTGCCCGAAAAGGTATACCTGATGGCGAACGCGTTGGATTTCAGTTACTCCCATGAGTGCAGCAATATAGCATCCGACAGCCCTGTGGTGTTTCTCGGCGCCGCTCAAGAGGCTGTTTTGGTTGCGCCCTACAAGCTTCCCAGTTTCGATTTCGCTGAGTTTTTTGAAAAAACAGTCTCCGTGCCCACTAATTTCTATCGTTCGCGTTGCGAATACAAATCCCAACCGGTAGCCGAGAAGCTTGAGTTCGAGTATCCCCGCTTAGACTTCAGCGACTAGGGATACTGATTCAGCGCGAATTGAGCGCGAAGTCGCAAAGCAAGTCGCGCCCGCCATTCTCCCACAACCGGATCTGATAAGCTTTTCAGCTTGGCACCAGGTGTTCTCGCGAGGGCGCGCACTGCACAAAGCAGGTTATCCGCCAAGTCCTTTGCGGGCCTCATTCCGACTGCGCGGACGATGTTGATAGTGCCATTCTGTCCCCGCGACCCGCTTGCAAGCCAGCCCTCTGGCCATTCGAATCGATGTTTATAAAAGTTTGCAGCTCCGTTAGCGATCGCTACACAGCTAAGACCTGAATCTGGATTGATATCTGCCTCCAGTTTCATCACTGCTTCCTTACCTATCGTCTGTCCGTTTAGCTCGAAGACCCGTTTTACGATCGAGACGGTTTCGGTGATGGCTGCCTGAATGAGCACAAACATGGCCCCAAGTAGTACACCGACTTCGTCGTACATCAACTCTGCCGGGTGGTCCCAGTATTTACGCCCCGGACTGCCAAGATCTCGTAGGCGCTCAGACCAAGCATCCAGTGCTTGTTCAGTGAGTTCCGCATGCGATCTGATTACGCTAGAAAGGGGAAACTGTTCGAGTACGTCCTCTAGCTGCTCCACCATTCTCAATATCTGTGTCTGCCTGTCCAAGATATCTTCCTATGTAGATAGTTACATTAATCTTGTAAATACTGGGCCGCTGCAATTTCTCAGTCTTGAGCCACAGCATATTTCCGCGCGAATGCTCCCTCTCCATCCGTCGCAGGCCTGACCCGAAAAAGATTGGTAGCGTCTAGTTGGCAAAGGGTGCCGTTGGGGGTTCAGCTTTAGTACCCATTACTTCCGTACCTTCAACAAGCAGCTTGCGGAAAAGTCGTGCACATTTAAGGACAATCACAAGCATCACGTTATCCACCCGTGTAACTCGTCACTCTTTACCTTAGTCACTCTCCCATCTCAGTGATCAATCCAACGGTCAATGTCCTACTCGCTCGGATTGATCCACCTTCCCACAAACGCCCGCTATGTCCGACGGCGCAGCTGCTTCGCTGGAGCGAGGAGCTATGCGTATCAGTCATCCGAGTGCTCTGGGATATGAGAGAGCGTATCCCTCATCTCCTCGGCCAGAACTAAAGCTGCATTCGCAAAACTCTCCAGTCGATCGATTCGATCGAGCATGTCTTGTTGTTTGACCTGTTTTTGTCTCGTCAACAGCCCTTCTTCGACGAATCTTGAGACACGCAATTCCACGGTTGCGTCCAAACCACCCTCGACGACCTCCTCTAACCATGGCTTGACCACATTGACTGAGCGTTCGGCGCCAGCGCTGAGTGCGTAACGGATCAGCTCCCTAGCTGCCTGGTCCGTTGCGATCGCGAACTCAAAGTATTTCTTCTCCTCCTCTGTAGCACTTTCAAGCTCTTCGCTGCTAGGCGGTCGCACGAGAAACCTGAGTCCATCTGCCTTATTCAAACCTAAGGAATTGAGAGTGCGCAGCAGCGGGTCTAGCTCCCTCAGCGGCCGCATGTAGGGAGGCAATGTGTGCCGGTGCGCCCAAAGCTTCAGTATGAAATCCACGCACTCCGATACAGCTGCATCTCGCGCAGATTCGGGCGCATCCTCAGCAGTGGAGATTTTTTCGGCTACCAGGTGAGCCATCCATTGGGCAGTAACATCGTCGCCGAGCATCAAGCCGGCAACGATCCGCTTGCCGAGCTCGATAACAGCTTTAGAGCGATCTAGTGATTCCATCGTGTCCGATCAAATAGTAGCGGTTGTAGGGATAGTTGTAGAATGAGTAGTCATCATTGCCAGTCTCGTCTTTCGGTGGCTTGCGGCGGACCTTAACGCAGACCATCAAAGATGTGTTCGGGTGCCCGTCCAACAGTGCGCGAATAAACTTGTTATCGGCGCTGAGCCGAGTACCAGTCACGGCGTCGCTCTCCTCCCCGTACCCAACGCTGCGCGACCACGATTCGCTTCTCAGTTTGCCGCAAGCTGGTAGTGTCCATGATTGTATTTCTGGATCCGTCATTGGATTCAACACATCGAGGACTTCTTGAGAAGGACGCGGTCCTGGACAATCTACTTTGCCAGCCCATGGGTCATATTCGTCAAGATTCAACGAGTCACTTCCCGTCTTTACCCAGCCCAGTAGCCTCAGCCGTGGATCATCAACCTCCTCCCGATGGTCGATGTGATCCGCGTCTGGAAGGTAAATCTCTCCTGGGCTAGGGCTGGTCTGCATGGCGGCTAGGAGGGCTGCCGCATGGCAAGAAGGAACGAGTACTGACCTTACCGACACCATTTCATCGTTAACCGCATCGGCGGTCTTCCAATCGCCCCACAGGACCGTCATGCCGTCGTCCGTTGTTAGTTGCTCATCTAAGTACTGTCTATCGACTTGCCAACACCACGAGGCATCTGATCGACCGCTGTCGGACAAGGCAGCTTTCAAAATCTCGGGATCGCGTCGATCCGCAAGCCACCGACCACCACTGCGGGTAAGCAACTGTCCTTTCAACCATTCTTCGAAAGGATCTTCTTCCTCATCAGCGCGACGGCGTACCTGCTCGGTCTCCAAGAGCTGGCCAGCGACAAACATCATGGCGTGATAGGACTGGTAGACGGTGCAGTCTTCCACTCCTGGCATACTTCCATGCGAATGGCTTGTCTCTCGCCCTCGGAAAAGCCCGCGCTCATAGCGCTGATCATCGATACGACGGCTAGGCCCTATTGACATACGACCACGCAGGACTACCCGTGCTCGTTGTTCAATCGACTTCTGCTTCAAGCCGAAGACGCGACCTAGCGGTGCGAACCAATAAGGGCCGATGTCTATCCCGAAAAAGTATCTCTCGTCGTCGTCCATGGTTTCATCATCCGACGCATCGTCGTCGCCGATCTCGTGCTCGCTAGGGTTGTAGATCTCCGTAGGCAGAACAGCGCAGTTTGCGCTGGCTAGCAAATTCGCTGGCCGCGCATGAACTTCATTCAGTCGCCTCAAAGCATCCCATGCGAAGTGACGGATGACGACATGCTGCTCCCTTGCGGACGACTCAAGAAACGCGAGGAAAGGAGCAATGGCATGAGGTACGTCTATCGCGCCTCGCGCCAAAGCAATACAGAGCCATTGGCGGGCATGCCACTCATAAAAAACCAATTCACGGTCAACAAATGGCTGTGGGTCTGTCCCCGTAGCGCGGGTGGCTAGCGCAGACAATAGTGATTGCCAGTTGAGCTCAACACAGTTGCGCACGCAGTGGGCGTGTTCCCAACGTTCTGCAGTAGACGGGCGCGCCAGACCAGCCCATAAGTAGCCAGCCAGCGCATCCTCGCAGGAGGATGATGGTGCGAGCGAGTCGTTCCAAGGACCATCACCGTCTTCGTTTTCGAGAATGTCTTCGAGAAGGTCAAAGCCGAAGTTCAATACCTCATCGGCCTCGTTGCTGGTCAAGTGCCTAGCCAGCGGTTCCACCAGATGGAACAAGTCGTTCGCACCAAGCGTGTCGAGCTGCGACAAGTACCCCTTGATCCGAGCTGAAGCGACGTCCTTCTCCACCACGATGCCCTCTGCATAGAGACCATCAAACGGGCCCTCATAGCCCCAGCCGCGGCGCCCCACGCGGTTGGGTTCACTAGCAGACAACAAAAGGACTGCCTTTTTGAGCTCCCTGCGGACGGACTGGAGTCTCTTGCTCGGCTCGGAGAGATGCCGGATGACGTCCATGAAGCTGAACACACTCAACTCGTCATCCAGCTGGATCGCACGAAGATATCCGTCGATCTCCGACAGTTTCGCGCGCCGACAACCTTGCTCATAAAACTCGCGAATGTACGAACGACCGTCAACCTTCTTGAGCGATTGCCGTACCGCAAGAACCGCAGTAGCGTCGCAGAGATCGACGCCGTTAAAGATGACATCCCAATCGGGCTCCTGCACCTTTTTGCTAGTCCCCGACCGGGAAGCGCGTGCTGTAGTTGCCGACTTACCGGCGCCTTTCATCATCGATGCCTGGAACAGCCTCTCCAAATCCGGAAGCGATATCGCCAAGGACTCAGCTAGAACCTTGAGTTCGCGCCAGGTAGAGGTTTCGTGGGACTGAATCCGGAGGAATCGGTAGGCGATTCGCAGGACTAATTTTTTCTGACTGTTAACAGATTCCGCGTCGATGGCCGCTCTGATGTCATTGAGGCGCTTCCATCCCCTTCCGGTGCCACTCAGAGCCACTGCGGCGGTGTGTGGAAGGAGTCGTTTGTCGATCAAGCTGTAGATTGCGACGGGAAACAGCTCGCTAGCAACGCCGAATTCCCGATCCCGCCAGCGGCTCAGAATTGCGAGGCTGGATGAAGGACAAAGGCCGACCAAGCCTTCCACCAGCCGATCCCAGTCCATGTACTTATCCCTGGCCATATGCACATAGCTGAGCTCGGCAATCCTTGCCAGTCGATAAGCGGTCCGAGGCCTTGCCTCATCCGAACAATGTGCGGCATCCGCCAACTCCAGGAGCGTAGTCCATCGAGAGAGATGTTCCTCTCCGATCTTGCTGGCGATGTCGATCGCCTTCTCGAAATAGGCAGCCGCTTCGGGCGTGCTCACACAAAAGATGGCACGCGCCAACTCCTGAAGATCATCAACACGCGCCTCTGCATCGCTGTGTGACGCTACGAGCTGATCAAACGCTTTGGAGCTGAGTCGTAGTGAGAGGTCCTCCAGCCCTGCTATCCGTGCGGTCACGCGGCACATCTTAGTGAGAGTGCCTGAGTAGATACGGCCGTTCTTTTCGACCCACGTCAACAGCGCGTCGATCTGAGTTTGCGGAATGAAATCCACATCGCGCAGAATCTGCACCCACTCGATAGCCGCCACCTTCCCCAAATTGAAGTGCCGCTGATAGTCGCGTGACGACGCGGACTCCGTCTGTGCCAGCGCAAGCTCGACTTCGTGGTCAAGGTCTTGAGGTTGGCGGCCACAGGCGATCTCGGCTGCCAAGATAAACCAAGGGAGAACGCCTCCTGTGATTTCCTGCAACTGGGACGCTTGTTGGCTGTTAACAGAAGATCTCTTTGTCTCAAACTCAGGGCGAACATCCTTGGGAACGAGATCAATCAACTCAATCCGTTTTCCACGTAGCGCGGCTTCCAAAGCGTAGGCCCGAATGAAGTCCGCTCGCTCGTCATCGAAGTCATGGAACTGGCGAGGCGGATCTTCTGGCAAATACCGGCGCAACGTCGCCGCCCATGTTGTATCGTCGCGAGGGAGGCACTGGAGCGCCAGCGTGATTGCAGACCGGACTCCGTCCAGTACACTGCTCGAAGACCTCCATGAGAAATCTTCTTCGGGCAACTTAACCTTAGGGTCGGCCAGGACGCCCATCAGGTGGCGCATCGGCTCCGTCGGCAGCAAATGTGCGGTTCGGGCTGCCTCGGTAACCAGGCCCAGCATCATCCAGACATCCCCGTCGGCGTGCTCGGCGAGCTCATCGATTCCCTTGAAGTCGCCGACGTCCGCAAGTCTCGCGGCGACGAGCTTGGAGGTTCTCAGAACGGTGGACTTGGGACTCCACCCTTTTAGAAACCGCGCGGCCTCGGCAGGGCCTTGCAGTCTCAGCACGCCGATAGCAAGCTCAGCGACATCAGCGTCGTGAAGCTTGTCTTCCTTACGGCGCTTGGGTGGTAGCTTGCTCCAAGCGATCAACGACTCCCACGCCATGCGCAACCTGCTTCTCGCCTCAGGGATGAAGTCATCGTTTCCGGCAAGCAGCACCGCCTCGTAGGCGTGATGAGATCCAAGAAATCCTCCGAGGAACGTGCGCCTGGAGACCATTTCTTCGATGCGATCTGGCGCGAGCAGAACGCTGGCAATGTCAGTGTTATTCTGGATTAGCGTGTTCTGACGGGCCTCGCCAGCCACCTCGCCACCAACCTTCAGGGCGAGCTTAGCGGCGGCAACATACCGCCCCTGCTGCAAACATGCTCTGAGTGCGAACATTAATCGCTGCAGCTCGACGTCTCTTCGCTCAAGAGGGTTGAGCTCGGGCAAGCTCTCATTCGAAAGCGCCAGCGTGATCAACTCGTCCATTCTGCCGGCCGAGAGCAACAACTGCGGCAGCGCCGCCGCCACATAAGAGCTGGTTGCCGCGAGCGGTTTCAGCTTTGAAAGAAACGCATCGAGTGAGGCCGAGTCAGGCTTATATGTTTCGTTGAACCAAGTTTCTGCAGGTTCATCCGTGAAGTGCAGCCCTGAGTCTTTGACGAAGAGCGGCCGCCCGAGCCCTGTGGCGAATGTACGAACGGCGCTCTCTGAAACGCCAGCGATCTGGGCAAGGATAGAAATGGGCACCAGGGGCCGGAGCACCGCGAGGCCCTTGCAGATGAGGTCTATCTGATTCGCCTCTGTCGGCCCCCACTCGGCTTTCAGTCGGTCGATGGCTTTCGCCAACAGGCCTCCAATCGCGAGCTGAACTGTCATTGGTGCTGGCCCTAGGGCCCTGAGCATTTCACCGATGGGCGGGGTGCCCTCCATCGCCAGTGCTTGGACACGAGGATTGTTGCTGCTGAGAAAGGCAAACTCTGCTGCCTCCGCGTCCGTTGCCTCGGGATAACTCAGTCGTAGATGTGTGGCAGTTTCAGCTTTCGAGAACGACTCCAACTTAATAACTATGGCGTCGAGCGGAGCTCCCAGGTAACTCTGCCGGTGTGATCGACACGTGAATACCAAACGGACCCCGTCGGGCATGTCCGTATTGATCAGATCATGAACAAAAGCCCGCTCACCAATCTCTTGCGCCGCCATGTACGCGTTGTCGGCCGCGTCGATGATGACGCAAAGGCTCGCCTGACGTGTGCGGGCTCGAAGAAGATCAATGGCCTGCTTGAGCCGAGATACGAAGGCCCGCATGAACTGCTTGGAGTCTGTGCCGCCGGACGGAATCAGTGGTAGGCAAAGCTGCTGCCCAGAGAGCTCGTTTGCGATCTGGACGAGGGCATCTCGGTACCGATGGCGATACTTCAAGGCTTGGCGATAAGTCCCGTCACCAAAGCAGTCGTACAGAACCGCCACCGACCCCGCAGGCATCGTATGAGCCAGATGAGCAGAAAGAGTCGACTTGCCCACACCACCGTCTGCGTGGATGATCACGGGGCGTTTTGCAGTGAGAATTTCGGCCAGGATGTCTGCTTGTTGTGCTCGAGGCAGCAATTGCTTCGGTTCCGAGATCAACAAGGGCGCCGGCAAGAGATCGATTTCTGTCACGTGCAGTGCGCGAAGTACATCGTAGAGTCGGACGGAACGATCCTTCGCGCCTTCATCGGTTGCGCGGCGGGTGACCAATTCCTTTAGTTGGAGGGCAGCCTCTGTGTCCGGATCTGACAGGTATGCATTCAGATCCTGACTAAGGAGATTGCGCTGCTCCCATAGATCAGGCTCACCAGCTTCAACCGAGAACGCGGAGAAAAAGCCCTGTACGTTGCTGCCGGCTGACGCCGCATACCGTTTCAGCAACTCGTCTATTTCAATGTGCCGCGGCGGTATTGTCCCCGCAGCGATGTCGGCCAATGCCTCAAGAACAGCACCATCCATGGGCCTATTAGTTAGAAAAATGAACCGAACCTTCTTCGCCAAGGCATCCAGTCCAAGCGACGCTTCCAGCTCCTTGAAACGCCCTGCGAAACCTTCAATAGTTCCTTTGAGGCCGCTTGCCGTCCAAGGTACGTGCGCTTGCCTAGAGGAGTGTTTGAGCTGCACATAGCGAATTGACTGTGCTGCTATGACGTTTTCGCTACCGTAGTAAAGGCCTACGTCGATGACTTCGTCTCCGACACTCGTGGATGTAGCCCCCTCGTCCAGTGAAGCTCCTTCGATCGCCACCGCTACCAGGCCGTCCACCACAGCAAGTAACCCAAGGCATTGTCGAGCCGCCCATTGATAATGGAACTGGTCGCCACTTCTGGAAGGACCTATAGAACCTCGCTTCGCCATATTTTCCGCACTCTCTGCATCCGCCGTTGAACGGAGTCTACAGGACCGGGTTGTCCTTAGTTGCCCTGCCCATAAACGGTTGCTGACTTCAAAGGTCGTGAAGCTGCTTTCGCTATATAGCAGGTGTTGGCCACGGCGGCTCAAACGCCTGCCATTGGCCGCGAGCTGCTCTCCCCCAAAAGCAGCCATGGGTCGATAGCGGTCAGTCGCGAACTACCCCTAGCCGTAGCTGCCGATATCTGCCGGTCAAGGAGTACCCGTGCGCTGGTCAGATCCGATGCAAATGGCTGGTCAAGTCGAGTGCAAATAGGTGGTCAAGTCAGGTGATATTTCCCAACAAGATGTCTATTTGAAGACCTGAGTGGCTCAGTTCTCCTTGGTACGTCCGCTCAAAATGATTTCTGAGGGTTACCTGAGAATTTTCCGCGCCGCTGAATAAAGAGACTTTCCCGGAAAAATGCTCAATGAGGAGACTTCCCCGGAAAAAGTCTCTTTATTCTGCAACAGATTCGCTCCGGCCCTTAACAGCCGCGGCTTTGGGTTTGTCTCCTAATTTCGCGATTGGCGCAGGTTCTGCTGCCGGCATTGGGCTCTATCGAAACCAGTTGTGCTGATCTGCTTGAAACTGTTGGCTTGGGGTCATTCCTCTCGATAAACCTAAACTCATGCAGTCACCGCACATCGTGACAGAACGTCACTTGAAAACCGCTTGAGCAACCAAGGCTGATCGATTTGGGTGCACCACTCGCTCAAATATTCCATTGGTTGCAGGCACGCACCACTGCGGAGCTCTTGGTAGATGCAGGCGTCTACCAGGGCAAAGCCATTGAGTTCGAGAACAGTGATGTCCTCCTGCTTCGACAAGCAGCCTAAGTCCTCTGTGGCTTGCCTGCTGAAGCACGGAGCATGGATCTCGCTTTGGCCTCCACCATCCTCGCGGCGCCAGAACGACAATGCGAGTCTGAGGCTCCTAGATTTTGATCGAACACTTATTGATCGTTCGCCGGTAAAGCGTCACGAGAGTTGGCTTCGACTTATCCGAGGGAGAGATGATGCTTTTCAAGTGGGGAGCTATCGCCTTCCACGCTCTTTCCGAGCGCACCTCATAGCCGCGAGAGTGCTTGATAATTTCACCAGAGTCGATCAGCTCGCTCAGTGATGGGGCGCTGTTGATCTGATCAATGCGCTCTTGCAGCTTGGCGCGGAGGTCGTCCATGTCCAGTTTCATGTGATGTCCGTATAGGCTGGGTGGTGGAAGTCAAAGGTTCGAAAGGCCGCATCCGCCTACACGGCCTCCCTAGCCTCACACCCTTGTCAAGACAATAGCAACGCAAAGCACCAGCACAACAGCGGTTACTGGGGCAACGCCAGCTGCGCAAAGCACACCGACGACGCTACCGAACGCCGTAAGGCGCAGGTGTAAAGCTGCTGAACCAGCTTGTTCGAAAATGCTCATCGCACCCCTCCCTCGCTGTTTCTCCCAGTCTCATGTAGCAGTTGGCGAGGAGGTTCAGACTTCGCTGCACATTTCCCGTTGGTTACAGTGGGGTAGGAAGCAGCGTCCAACTGTTCTTGGGCAGCCATCGCACACTTGAGATAGCCGAATCACGCCGTCAAATTAGCATCGCTCGTGAAGAGCGTCCAGAGACTATGGGCTTAAGACGCGGAGTGTCATAGGCTCTAGCTGGGTTGTGCCAAGCTGTCGAGGCATGATTGGTAGCAGTCGACGAAGCGTGTCGCTGGGATGTCGGGGCTTAAGGGCACGGCCGCCGGCGCTGCCTGATCAAGCATTGCAGCCTAGTGGGCTTTAAGCCGTACATCTGATATCAGGACGGGCTGCATAGGGAGAGTCACATCGATGTTTGCTATTCACACACGGCGTTCCTACCCACATATGGGAGTGCCTGAATGGTTAGATAGCGCCAGCTCTGAGAAACAATCGATAGCGGCTCTGGACTATGGCCATCTGAAAGCAGGGACGCTTATGCTCTCTTGATATATGATCCTGTTTTAGTTCTTAAAGTTTTAGTGAAGGATTAACTAGAAAAATCATGCCAACGCCACTCGAATCAGCCATCCAAACATCTGCCACTCGATTAAATCATTATATTGATATCCATCGACGCCATCCGGAAGTCAGCTTCGTTGACCACCTCAAGCAGCGGCGAAGAGAAAAAAACGCCCACGCCAGTTCATTCAAACTCATTTATCTGGACACCCTCGCCTGGAAATGCCTGGCAGATTTCCGGCAAGGCAAACCAACGCTGACGGCGGCAATGAAGGCATTTGGCGCGAGTATTGAACAAGTCTTTCAGACTGGGTAGTTTGCATTCCCAATAGGTGTTCCGACTTATTTTGAACTGGCCTCAATGATCGATCCAAATACTCAGGACACGTTAAGGCTAATAGTTGATGAGCTTTCACAAGGGCTTAGCATCACGTCCTATCATGATCGTGTAGGCTCTGAGCTGGAACTGCTTCAAACGAACAAATTTGATGAGGTGGAGGGGTTAGAAAATTTTCTGTGTAGTCCTGTGGAGATGATCGGAATACCGACTATCTCACTCCCGCCTTTCGTCAAGGAATATGTAGATCAAAATACATTCAATAAAGCTTTTTTTGATGTTAATTATGAGACCCCATTTTCCATCCAGTTAGAAATCGCCAGCACCTCGCCAAGGAGACAATGGGATAATTCACGAGGAATTGCCGACCTTAATCATGGCAAGGCTCAGCATCAGTCCGAAGTGGCAAATCTTAACATGGGTATATTTCTTGAGCTTAGAGGAGGCATCGAAGCATGGTTCATCAACGAAAACAAGAAACTCGATTATCCGCAAATAACTTTGACTGCACTGAAGGCGATGAGCCTCTGGAAGGAAGACCCTGCTTCGAAGGCCATGCCGACATTACGTATCCTAAGCTCGCTGTATGGCCTAATGAGGTTTGATCCAAACCGCCGTTACAAAAACGGAGATCCCAATGACTTCATGGTGGCGGCGTCTGCTCTCCCCGTTGCCCAAGCGCTATTTACAGACAGAAAATTCGCAAACCTGCTATCAGATAAGCGAATCGGGATCGAGAGTTATTCAAATTGCGCTGTGGTCAGCAGTTTCGAAAACATGTCTGAATATCTAAGAAGCCAGATTTAAGGAGAGGTAGAGGCACTAGGCTTTTCATTGCTCACGCAATGATTTTAAATTAAACCAGGTCGCAAGTTACCCGTTGCAATCATTCGCCTTAGGTCTATAACGGCCAGCGGTGACCGTCCGCTTTCGACCCAAAGCTGCCCTTCACGAAGGGCAGCAATCGGCCAAAAGGAGACCCTCGAAGAAATCTAGAAAATTAGCGGGAATTCACAATCGCTCAAATAGAGGACAGCCATTTCATCTGTTCTTCAACGCAAGATCAGTCTGTTTCATCAAAAAGACCGAGGCGACACCAGCAAGGTGGTTCAGAGTCTGCGCCAGTTCAGGGGGATGAGCCACATAGCCATCATTCTTTCCATGTGAGGTTTCATTACGTAGGGTGCCTATTCCGTGAAACATCGTGCCTACGCCCTGTAGCATTTCCGAAGAGGCCGGGCCAATGATGGACGAGCCTCGAAGAACACCTAACAATCGCTTGAACAATTTCTCGACTGGGTAATGATCGTACCCTTCCTCTCCCAGTAGTTTTAGACAACCTTTGAGCACGGTTTCAATGTGCGTGCAACTGAGAGAAATTGATTGGTCAGGATCTGGAAGAACCAATTTTCGAGCCTTCAACCACGAGTCCAACAACATAGAATTACCGCTAAATAGACCATCTAGATCTGCATCGATCTCAGCTTTCTCGACAGTAACGAATTGAGCAAGGGACTGAACTACATAGGCGGTTTTCGAAAACTCCTTGTCGAGGTTCTGGAGCAAGTCAGCTACTAGCGAACTCAATATCTTGGGATCACTGACGCGCCTCTGCATATCAGTGCCAGCATCCTCCAACGAACAAAGAGTCCAGTAGTCATATTCACTGGGGCGCGGCACCTCTTTCCATCCAATCTTTAGCTCCCGACCAGTGAATGCGAGATAGCAGGCTGTGCGCCCAATTGGCTCTTCTTCTTGGTCAAGAATTTCATCAAAAGCAATGGTTTCGCTATTGCCAGAACAACCAAGACCTTGGACCAAATCCAAAAGCTTTTGCTCGAAGGCTCTTAAGCCATGCAGTAACTGCAGGTTCTCATTTTTTACTCTTGCCGATCTAATAGCCAGTTCTGCGAATTCATCGTCACTCATTTCTGATCCATCCGTTTATTCAGTTTTCCAGAATGTAGATCGCCACCGCACCAGCAAGATTATTTGAAGTCGTCCCTCATCAGCATTGGCGTTTTTTCACCACCATGCGCTGTACCTGCCGAAGCTGTAAGAAACCACCCACCAGCCAAACCCTCAACGTCCTTGTGACTTTTGAGTAATTGACCCTAGGCGAGCATTATCGCGATACTACCTTTCAATGCCCTCAGACATCAATTCGGTCAAAAACCTGAGACGCCGATCTATCAAAACGACATTTATTGTACGCCGAGTCGCCAGGGAGCTCGCTATGCAGGACAGCTATACGATTATTGAGCATCGCCATCGTTTCGCAACTTGGGCAGCTGGCAGAGCCTACTCCAGGCAAGGTCCTGGGCACACAATGGCCGTGGCGACAAAACTCATCAACGAGTCAGGCGTGGGGAGGATTTCAACCCTAGACGACCTGCCACCCATTGAAGAAATGGATGCATTTCTCGATGGGTATTTTCAGACGGTCGTCAAAATCGCCACAGGTATGACATACACGCGCAGGTGGGAAGACAAGCAAACGAAAGCCAAAAGGTCAGAAGTCCTCCCACTTGAGTGTTCATATGGTCGAGCTCAAAAGCTCGTAAATGTTTATCTAAAATCGAAACTAGTTTGTACAAATTCGGGTGATCAAGTCAGTATCGCAGCACTACATCCTCCTCTTGATAGACAACTCATCGAAGCGATTCGGCGCTACCTCTCGAGGGCTCCATACAAAGGCACCAAGATTCAGGAAGACTTCATCACCGCTCTGGCGCTGGGTGACAGCTGGACGAACTTCGACAAGGCAGCCTACGACGCTCACATCAAGGTAGTGAAGGCCATCCAAGGGCGACGTCCACTGTGGGGGATCGAATGGCTGTGGAAGCCAACAGAGTAGATAAAAAAACAGATTTTAAGGCCCGTCGGCTTCTGGCCGGGCACTGAACCCGGCCGATGACGGCTATGGGTTAAAACGGTCGCTCGTATACAGCGGTTTCCATCCATTCCGGATATTTGCAAACCATCACCTAGCTGCATGCTCCCGACTTGGGTGGGAGGTTTTCCACGCCGCGATTGAGCAAGTCGAGCAGGACTGTTTCACGAGACTCTAGTGATTGCGCTAGACCAACCAGGGCGTTTGCAGCTTCTCGTGCAAGGCGACGTGCCAAGACTCGCTGTTGGGTAGAGATGACTCGATCCTCAGGACGCCCGTGGACATAGGTGCATCGCATGTCGTAAAGGTCCAGATAGTCCTTCGCTGCGCCCGGATCGTCTATAGCAGCACTTAGTCTTGCCGCGACCCTGCGGGTCGCAGATTGGTCATGATTATCGCCCGTACGGCGCAGCCTGCGCTTGTGGTCTGCCTCGGCGCCAAACGCGGCCTCAATCATTATGAGATGCGCCATAACTTCATCGATGCCTTCAGAAAGAAAGGCGCGGACCAGAAAGTGTTCGACCGGAGTTGAGAAAAGTTCCGACGCTTGGATCCTCGCGGCCTCTAGCTGCGTCCACTTGGCCCCCAGTGTACGCTGCATATCTTCGGCAGTTGCCCAGGTTCGCAGCGAAATCGGGTGCTCGGACTCCTCCCACTCGTCGTGGTCCACCTGGCGAAAGTACGGTTCCCACGACAGCCTCTCGGGGAGCGGCGGCGAGGACGGGAACGCGCACAAGTCATCGTCAACGGTGTAGATCCAAGGCAGGCGGAAGCACCGCCAGTCAACCTCGGTCATCTCGGCCCACTCCTCCCATGGTGCAAGCAGCAGGAAGAACAGGGCGCGCTCCACCACTGCGGGGAAGCGTCCACGGTGGGGAACAATCTCTCCTTGATCCTTTCCGAAGGGAAAGTCCAGCCAGGAAAACTGGCGATTGCCAGATTCATCTCGAACCGAGATGTCTTCCTCTACAACCATCCAATTGAACAGCGATAAGCTCTGACTGTCCAGCCGTATACCGGGATAACAGCGCTCTAAGCGGGGCGCATCGAACAACACCTCGAGCTCGGCGGCAGAGAATCGACCGATCTGGGTATTACCAAACCGGAACGACGGGACTTCATCGGCCATATCGAGCGGGCAGAGGTATCGTCGCCTAGTGATGGTGCGTTCAAACTCATGAGTTAAAGCGGCAGCCACTTTGTCCATGTCCGGCTTGGGCTGGTTGAGGAGATGAAGGTTGATGCATGGTAGACCCAGCGCCCTAAGCGCATTGCCGATGGAAGTCTCCAGTCCAAAAATAGACTTTCCACCGTGGTAACGCTCGGTCAGCAATTTCTTCAGTGCGACGAACTCATGGCTACTCCAGAGATTCTCGGGTCCGGGCAGCGGAATATCCCACAGCGTTTGAAGTGCAGTGACAAGAGATTTATCTGAAGGCATGAGTGGCTCACCCTCCTTGGTGCGTCTGTTCAAATGATCTCAAGGTTACCTGAGGATTTTACAAGTTGGTGAATAAAGAGACTTTGCTGAGAGAGATGCCAAATTTGCAGGCTATCTCGGAAAAAGTCTCGTTACTCCGCAAAAGCTCCAGTCCGTCGCGGCCGCATTTTGGGCTCTTCATCTAGTTTCGCGATTGACGCAACAGCAGCGGAGAAGGCCAGGTGAGTCTTTGCCCAGGTGCGGACTATCTGAAAACGACGAGGGCCGCGCAGGGCCCAGACATATCCCGAACGCCATTACTCAGCCAACCATGATTCCACAGTGTCTGAACCATATTCAGCCTTCCACTCCTTGAGAAGCTTGTGGTTACCACCCTTGGTTTCGATGACCTCGCCAGTGTGTGGGTGTTTATACTGTTTGACTTGGCGTGGTTTGCGAGTGCCCGTCTTTAACTCTAGGGCTGCTGTTGCGCGACGCGATGCTTGCGGGTCTAGAACCTCGATCACGGTGCGGAGGCTATAGCCATAGTCAGCGAGCAGCTCACGGAGTTTTTTCTCGAACTCGACTTCACGCTGAAGGCCCTCATCGCCTTTCATGGCTTCAAGAGCGGCCAATTGCTCAGCGAGGTGCTTTTCGAGCTGACGAAATTCTGCAAGACGGGACATTTGAGTTTCCTTAGGATAATTCACTCTGTTCGCTCGGGGCCTCAGGCAACGATTGATACGACTGCATGATAGTACGATGACGGAAAGCACCATGTGAAGCTTGTACGCTGCACGGAGTGACCCTAGATTCTTCGCTGTCGCGTCAGATTACAACATGTCTCTAGCTGACATCGTGCTGGCAGGAGCAAAAGCTCCACTTTCTGATATGGGTACCCGTTAATGTCTGTTACCGCCATCATTTCCAAACGAATAAAGCGAATGAAGAAAGGTCAGCCATTCACTGGTGCAGTGTTCCTCAATGCTGGCCCGAGAGGTGCTGTCGACAAAGCACTGTCTCGACTCGTTCGAGATGGGACGCTTGAACGCGTAATCCGCGGCGTTTACATGCGTCCCAAGGTCAGCAAGATTCTTGGTCGATTAGCTCCAAGCCCGATTCAGGTGGTTGAGGCCATTGCGCGTGCTCGGAGGGAAAAGCTCAATATCCATGGTGCAGAGGCGGTAAGGCGGCTAGGTTTAAGCACCCAAATGCAGATCCAACCCGTCTACTACACCAGTGGCCCTACCCGCGCTATACGCGTAGGCGAAGCAGTTGTGCACCTACAGCACGCACCACATGAATACCTTCAGCATGCTGGTACCAAAGTCGGGATAGTGCTCACCGCCTTGCTCTATCTCGGCCAGGAAGAGGCAACAGTGGTGGTTATTGCACGCATCCTGAGAGCGTTGAGTCTTGAGGAGGTCAAGAAGCTCCAAGCCTCAAGAAAGCCACAGTGGATGGAGTTAGCCTTGGAGCGTGCTGGCAAGGACATTGAAGTGGCTGCCAGTGAAATAGTGATGGGCTAAACCGTGAACCGCTATGGCTGTATAGGTCTGAACCGCTACCCGAAGCTAATTTTTTGAGGGGCGCGCTGCCGAAGCTTTTCCCCGCTGGCCCTTGGACTTGGCAAGTTGCTGAAACAAGGCGTCTGCTCGAGCCTGTGCAACGATTGCTTGCTCCCGATTACTAGCCACCTCGCGGTGTGCGAGCAGCAGTTTCTCTTCCAAAGCTTGGCATCGTCGGGTGAGCTCCTCCTGTGCTGTCGTTGACTGTTCCTGCCCGCGCTGCAGGCCCTGAAGTTGCAATTGCGCTATCTCTCGCTGCTCACGTGCGTCCGCCAGGTCACGCTGGACCGACAGCACTAGCTCTTGCATCGCCTGCAGCCTACCTTCGGCTTCCTTGAGCTGACTGGCAAGCCCCTTGTTTTCCTCGCGAACTCGATCGAGCTCGCGATACGCCCGATTCTCAACATCGCGACTATAGCGCTGTAACTCCTGCCGTGACTGTTCAGCCTGCCGGTGCCTGTCGTTCATTTGCTCAGTAACCAAACTCAGTTGCTGTTGCCCCTCGTTGCGCCGGGCAATGAGCTCCTCTCGCTGGGTGCAGAGGTCGTCGATCAGGGATTGGCGCTCCGCCAACAATCTCTCCAAATCGGCCTGTCGAGCCTCCATGGTCTTACGGGCCGCCACCGCTTCAGCCACCTGCTGGCGGGCGTGATCAACGTCCATACGTGCTCGTTCCTGCTGCGCAACCAGCGCCTCACGTTCGTCACTCAGCACCTGACGCTGATCGGCCAGGAAATCCTCAGCAACACTGGCGGAAACGGCCGTTGCCTGTTGCCACACGGTAATGAACGCTTGCTCCACCTCAACAGGCAGACCTGATAGGCGCGCTTGACCACGCAGACGCCGCGCCAACTGCTCCCACCATTGATCAAGCAGAGCCCCCACTCGGGCCTGACTACCGCGACCAAGCTCGGCACGAACACGCTCGACAGTGGGGCGCTCACCACGGGCGAACACTGCATCCGCGGCGGTAAACACATCGGTTTCCGGCACTCCTACTATCATGCTGGCTCCTTAGCTATACTAGGTCCGATAATTAAATCTTATCCGATGTTACTAACGGAAATAATACGGTGAACGTATCCAAAACCGCAGGTCCGCCTCGTTTTAGGGTCCAAAGTGAGCTTGAAACCACGGCCTTATCACCTGACGCACAGGCCGCCGCCGAGGCGTTTATCGCCGCTGGGACGGCACCAAACACGGTGCGCAGCTATCGTACGGCCCTAGCCTATTGGGATGCCTGGCTACACCTTCGCTACCGGCGCGCCCTTGGCGACGGCGGGATAGCAGAGGCTGTGGTCGTTCAGTTCATCGTCGATCACCTGGCGCGTCCGACCGCGGATGGAACTTGGCACCACCTCTTGCCGGCGGACGTTGACCTTGCCTTGCGCACGGCTCGCGTCAAAGGCAAGGCCGGACCACTGGCGTTCAACACTGTCAGCCATCGCCTGGCCGTCCTGGCCAAATGGCACAAGCTCAACGGCTGGGACAACCCGTGCGCGGCATCAGCGGTCACCACCCTGCTGCGCGAAGCAGGCAAGGCACAAGCCCGCCGCGGTGTCGCCGTGCGCAAGAAGACCGCCCTCACGCGCGAGCCACTTCTGGCCATGCTTGCGACCTGCACGGATGGACTGCGCGGCATACGGGACAAGGCCTTGATCCTGCTCGCGTGGAGCGGAGGCGGTCGACGCAGATCCGAAGTGGTGTCTTTAAGAGTAGAAGACCTACGGCGCGTGGATGAGGAAACGTGGCTGTATAGTCTCGGCACAACCAAGACCGAGACCAGCGGCCAGATTCGCGAGAAGCCCTTGAAGGGAGTTGCAGCAAGGGCGCTGGAGGCTTGGCTCGTCGCGGCGCCCTCCTCTGCTGGCCCGCTATTCAGGCGGATGCGCAAGCATGACCAGGTCACCAACATCGCGTTGTCCGGCGAGGCGATCGCACGCATCATCAAGCGAAGGGCGCAACTTGCAGGACTACCCGGGGATTGGGCAGCCCACAGCCTGAGGTCGGGTTTCGTCACAGAGTCGGGGCGACAGGGTGTTCCCCTGGGTGACGTCATGGCGATGACCGAGCACCGCAGCGTGAGCACGGTCATGGGTTACTTCCAGGCCGGTTCATTGATGGCCAGCCGTGCCACACAGCTTCTGGATGACGACGATGACATTCGCCCCGAGCAAGGTGCATGATCCGAACCTGGACGCGGCGTTACTCGTGCGTTAGATACGTTGACGAGTACCGCCTTGACGTACTCGCTAGCCTCAGTCGAGCGTGCAGAGCAGGCCGCCGCGCCTCAGCCCTTCATCCATCCATTCGCCGCTAAGACCATCGACAGGTACCGGGCCTCCAGCTCCTTCACCAGAGTGCGGTGGTCACCGACTTGCTGCTGGAGTTCGTCCAACAAGTGTTGAAGCACTAATAAATTACCCAGGCAACGCTCGTGCAACGCCTTATCTGATTCAGCGCTTTGCCTGGACTGGGCAGAATCGAGCAGCCCTTGAAGTTCATCAAGCCGCCGCTCGAAAGTGGACTGAGTGGCAGCTAAGAGCGGCGTGAAATCGCTCCATAGAGTACGCCCGTCACTGTCAGGCCTTGCGCTCGTATCGGGCGTTGACTCCATTACGGAGGAGGACTGAGGGCATAATTCTTTCCAGAGGGTATGCATCGCCAATTTATACTCGTGGCGCTCCCGCCGACGCGCTTGCCTGCAGCCAGCCCTCTCGAAGGCCAGGAGTCTAAGCGCCCGCTGCAACTGCGCTTCGGTGCCATGCAGTGCGCTTTTGGCTGCTTTTTCATCAACACGTAACTCGTCAAGTCGTTCCTGCAGGTGGGCGTTGGCCGATGCCAATCGACGATGCTCCTGCTGCTCCGTCATCAGCGTTTGTTCAAACGCACGCCGCTGCTTGGCAAAGGCCTTCTCCATGACCTGCCGCTCGTGCCGCATCGTCTCCGCAGCGTTCTGCTGTGCACAAGCCATCGCATGCGCCCAGAGAGTGTTGAGCGCATCATAAAGCGATGCTGGAAGTGCCTCGGTTTGCAATCGTTTCATGACCACAGGCCACCACTGATCCAGAAGGCTGCCAATATGGACTAACGCACCTCTACCCAGGTGATGACAGACCCGAGCGGGGGTTACTCTTCGGCCACTGGCCATGACGGCATCAGCAGCAGCAAAGATCTCCTCATCGCGTAACGTGTCCGGCATAGCCATGATCTCCTAGGTGGCTCAGCGCTGAAGTGCGGGAACTTCCCACGCATAAGGAAGAGAAGTGCCGCGCGATGTATCACACCAGCGCAGACTTCCCGGCACTGGCTCCGCAAAACTGACGCGATCGTCGCGGGCTTGGCGTATCCAGCAGCGAGACTGCCTGAATGCATCCTGGCTGGAAAAAAAGTTCGTTGGGCTCGTGGTCAGCAATCGAAGCAGCAGAACAGGCTTGCGCAGCAAACGCCACAGGCGCAGGTCTGCCTAATCACCCTCCTCGTTGATCCATCCCCTGGTCGTAAGGCGCTTTCTGATGCGATCCAATCGACGCAGTTTCCGCTCGAACTGCGCACAAGTACTGGGCCAACCGGCCACATCTCCGAATTTCCCTAGGCGATGCGCCTCGTCGAGGATTCGGTATAGAAACGAGCAGTCCATTTTCGCTGGCAGCGTTGAAGCCACGCACAGCACGTAATCCGCAAATACCGTGCGCAACCAGGCGCGGGCAAACTGGTCGGCGCTCCGCTCACTGCCGAGTAGTCCGAGCACTCCGCATAAACCACACCAGCGAGGTAGGCCACACAGACGCTCCAGGCGTCGAACGGAGAAATAGCGCAAGGGGCGTCCGTTGAGGCGAAGTTGCGCCGCCCAACAGCTAGTGTCTTCCTGTGGATGAACCAAGCGGTTGAGTAATGGCCACAGCGGGTCATCCAGCACGGTCTGAAGGATCGGGAAATCTTCGATCAAGGGTCCGCGCACAATGCTTCGCGGTAAAGCCCCCTGCAGGTAATCAGCCCACTTCTGATTATAGGTACTCAGCACAGGCAGGCCGCGCCGCGCCGCCCACCACTGCTGCCCCCACTGCGACAACTCCTGCCCCGTAGCCGCACAACCGGCTGAATCGGCCAGCGTATGCGCAAAGAACATACCTCGAATCTGAGCCACCCCTAGGTTGTCAGGCATCTGATGAGCCTCTGATGTGAGTGCCATCATGGCCTTCGCTTGCACGAAGACGTACGGACCAATTGACTGAATCCTAGCAATAAGCCACCTGCACCATGGCTAATGCGAAAACTTCGGATGTTTCTGAAACCACTGTAGTAGAGCAGTTGGTATGAATATTTCCGAGCATAAAGCCGGATAGATAAGAAGACCTTCCCCGTTAAATAATATGAACACGGCAAACCCAACGCTTCGATGCGGAGGCTTAACGTGCTCGCCAGTATCCACACCATGCCTTGCGATTCCGTGCCCGCATTTCCGTGGCCAGGCAAGGGGCATCGTAATTTCTCGACAACATTTCCTTCTCGGAAGAATCGCCGGTCTGTACGTTGCGGGTCGCTCCTGCAAGCGGACTATTGTGTTCAACTGGAAAAGGACCCGCAGGTAGAGGAATACTGGGCGCAACCACATCTTTTCGTGTGGTTCGAAGGAGCAACCAGGTACCGTTACTCCCCACATTTCCTGGTAAGTACCAGCAACGGTAGTGGGTACTATTGCGAGATTCGAGACAGTTTTATCGAAATGACTACAGCCCATCGCGAGAGGATGCACGCCTTCGCCGCTCTGTGCGGCCGGCAAGGTTGGGGATTTCGTAGCATCGACCGCACAGGTGTTAAGGGTGACACCTTTTCCACACTGGAGCAGCTGTATCTACGCAGCTTCGACTCAAGCCAAGGCTCCTACGCGAAGCACCTCGCAACACTAGCAGCTGTGAAGTGGCCGGCAACCATCCGCGACTTTTTAGCCAACACCCCGATGATCCCTCTTGCCGATTTGTGCGAGTGGCTGTTTTTCGAACAGCTTCATGCTGATCTAAGCCAACCGCTTGATCTCGACTTATCTATCCAGGGTTTGCGTGTGGAATCGGCTCTTGAGTAGAGAGATAGCGTCGCCGCTAGTCGGCGCCCAGTACACGATTGATGGCTTTATCTATGAGGTCATCGAGCTGAGTGACAACCTGGTTACTCTATCAACGCTCACGCAACTGAGAGTCATCAACATTTCTCTCGATTTATTCATGAGCGACCTGAAGCGCCGGAATATTAACCTGTTCGCCGACAAGCCTGGCAACAGCTCCAATGCAATAGCATTTCTCAATGCTGAGGACCCTAAAGTCATCGAAGCCAAGCGGATGCATATGTACATCGTCACTACCTTGAGTGAGCAAAACAAACGCCTACCCAAGGTAGGCACGTTGGCAATTATTCGTCGTTTAGCAGAGCAAACCAACGATCCTCATCCTCCTGGTTACACGACATTATGCCGATGGGTCAAAAAGTATCGTGACTCTGGCAACGATGAGTTCTCCTTGTATAAGGTGCCCAGCACACTTCCCCGCGGTCGGCAGCTCTCCAGTGAAGTAAAAGCTCAACTCGAGCAGATAATCAAAGCAGAACTGATAGAGAAACAGCAGCGAATTACTTTAAAGCGAATTTTTCAATACACCGATGGATACGTGCTCAGTATTAATAAGCTACGTATGGGAGGCCCCTTACCTCTTCTTATTCGTCCGAGTGAATCAACGGTCCGCCGGGCGATCACCAGCCAGCAGGGATACGCCTCTGATGCGGCTCGTCTCGGGACAAAGGTGGCCCGCGAAGCCCATTTTTTTTGTGGCCAGCAGGAAGGGCCCAAGGCGCCACTGGAGCTCTGCGAGATTGACTCCCATCCACTGGACATTGTTGTTGTGGATCGGCGTGGCCATGTGCTCGGCAAGATCGCCCATGCGACGGTAATAATCGATGTATTCACGAGGATGGTCATCGGCTGGGAGCTGTCGCTTTCCTGTCGTTGCGCAGAGACCACCCTCAAAGCAATTCGCATGGCGGTTGTTGCCGTTCCCGGCGAGGAAAACTGGCGTGGCACAATGCGGTGTCTGGTGAGTGATGGCGGTCCGGAGAATGCCAATCAGCTCTTCTTGAGAATAGTTGATCGCTTGCAGATCAAGTGGCCGTTGCCCCCGGCAAAGGCACCAAACACCCGTCCACATATCGAGCGTTTTTTTAAAACCTTTGAATCATGGTTGCACGAGCAATACGGCACGACATTTTCCAACCCCGATGCTTGCGGTGATTACGACTCAGTTCGCCACGCCTGTTACACCATTGAATCGCTGAACAAGTATTTTGATGAATGGCTGGAAAATGTCTATCACAACAAGAAACATCGAGAACTCAATATGCCGCCTCGCGTAGCCTGGGAGCGTGCCATGCAGAACCAGCTCCCGCCCAGAAAGTTCTCTGCTGAGGCGTTGGACGCATTGTTTCGAGGTTTAGAATATTCCGCACTGCATGGCAATCGCGCCCAGTTTTTCTGTTTATCCTGGACGGGCCCGAACTTGGGAAGAATCAAAAAAATGCTGCGCAAGGGTGAAAGAGCCACCTGCTATTACGACCCTACGGATCTTGGTGTCATCTGGGTGGCGGCCCCGCGGGCACCACGCGATCTCGTACCAGCTTGGGGAACTCAGAAATCCTACCAGCCGGGGCTTACATTAAGCGAACATAAATTATTACAGGAACAGCTGAAGGCAGACGGCAGGCAGTTTGACGACAGTGATGCGCACATTGCCCTATTGCATCTGCGACAAATTATGCAGGAAGAACACGATCAGTTCGTCACTACGAAGCGCAGGCACGCACATACCAAAGGCAAGGCTAAGTCTGCGAGTCCTCCTCCGCCCACCATTGACCCAGCGGAGATCGATGAACCATGGGAGGATGAAGACGCGGCAGCTTGGAGGGTTGACTAGATATGAGCGAGGTCATTGAGCGGTCAACTCAGGTTCTTCCAACGCTGGAAAAATGTGTGGTGTGGCATCCAGGGTTCACTCACGCCTACGAGTTGGTACACAAGAGCATCAGAACCACCGAGACGCGTCAAGCGGCTTCCTCGATGATGCTGATCGGCCCTACCGGGACCGGGAAGTCGAAACTGTGTGAACGAATTGCGCAGGAATTCGGTTGTGCGGAGAAACTCGGGGATAATAACAGCCAAATTTTGACCAAAGGCTGTCTGCTTGTCGAGGTACCACCTGACGCGACCATTAAGACGCTTGCAATCCAAATGTTGAGCCGCATGGTCGTAGAAAATCGAGAGCGACTGGAGAAGTCAAGTGGTACCGCATTAACTCGAATGATTATCCAACGGTTGATTGTCATGCAGACCCAGTTGATTATCCTGGACGAGTTCCACCGGCTCCTCGATCAAGGCCAGGGACCAACGAAAAAAAAGGTATGCCGGTGGATTAACCAAATATTGAATGAAACAAAGATTCCTGTGCTTCTTGTGGGCTTGCCGACGGTCGAGAAACTCATAGATGAAATCTCTGAATTGAGTGATCGTTACCCCTATCGAGCCCGACTGAGATATTTCGATATTGGCAATGACGCAGCTAAAGCCCAGTTTCGAAAATTAATTGAGGCCATTGAGAACAAGGTTATTGACCCGGCAGGGTTCAGCGAGCGAATCGCGCTTAGCCAAGCGATGCCCTTCAACGCAATCTGTCTGGCGACGGCAGGAAATCTTCGTCACCTAAATATGCTGCTCAATGACGCTCTGACCATCGCACTAGAGCGGGAAGACAATAAGTTCACCCTTGAAGACTTCGCCCAAGCAGCCGATGACTTGGATTTCTGCCGCGCCAGCAACCCATTCCGCCTTTCCGGCGAAGCGCTGAGTGCGCAGATGAGGAAGGAGTATGCGAAACCTATGCTATCTCCCGTTACCAGCGGAGTTCGAAAGTAGCCAGAGCCTATGGATGCGCACGGCCCACTACAATGGCTTTGGCAATGTTCGGAATCTGTGTGCTTTTTTTGGTATCGTGCCCCGACGCTGGATGGACGTGCTCAGCACAACGTCGCCGCTGCTCGACATCATTGCTCAAGAAGCGCCGCGGCTAATCGAGTCTCTTCGCAAGGCATCCTATTCCAAAGAGCCTGGCCGTATGAGCTTTCAATTGGCCGGAGTGCAATTGCCCCTGGGTTCATGCCCAGGGACTTGGTCCTATTGCCCCCAATGCATTATAGAGGGGCACTCGCCGATTTTTCACGATATACGCGATATCCAGCTGTGTTTACTACACGGTACGCAATTAATAATGAATTGCCCAGCCTGCAATATCAAGCAAGCCTGGCAAAATGCCAACTACTTGACCTGTCAATGCGGTTTTGATCGTCGCACTGCCAATCAATTTCACGGCAATTTTATGCCGCCTGTGAAGAACCCTTTTGAATCCAAAAGCGCTATCAAAGATATCTCAGGCAAATACGAGATAGCAGAAGCCTGCGCCGCATTATGGCAGGCACGTCAGTATTCCGAAAACCATGCCAACTGCAGCCTTCCAGAACGTGTCATTGAGCATATCGATATGACGGTTGCGGCACAGGTGGAGCGGTATCCCGGTTTCATTCGCTCACTGCACATGGCGCCGTGGGTCTGCCACGCATCAACAACCGTCGCATGGCTCGCCAGTAGAGCCATGGATAGGCACTACACAGATGCTCACGCTTGTCCGCAACATGACTGCTGTCGCTTCGCAACCATTGATCATCAGTACGCCTGGTATGCAGTGTTTGGTGACCATGCCTTGATCCATGGCCAGAACAAGTTCTTTGCCCGTAACTGGATGAGTCAGCAGTCTCCTCATAGCTATAGTAGCCCGCCACGCTGCCAAGTTATCCGAGAAGCACAAGCAGAGACCAGAATTGAAACCCCTGTGATTCATTTGCAAGGTGTAACGAAGGATGAGGCGGCGACACTATTGAAGTGCCGAAGATCTACAATTGATGAACTGCTGTATCAAGGATGGCTTAACAGAGCAAACGGAGCACTGGCAGCTTGCCTACCCAATCTCCTCGATCAGGCCCAAGCTACACGCTTCTCGCAAAAATACCTACTACTTGACGAGGCCTGCACCACGCTAGACTTACCTTACGTCCTGTGTGAAAAAATATTGTCCGCCATGGATGCTAATTCAGCGAATTATTATTCAACCCCAACATTCTACCTCCGACTTTACGCTTTAACCATGCTCGACAACGTTAGACGCATGCGCAACCCGGAGCTGGCGATTTTCATCATGCCTAGTGAGCAAACATCGGATGAAGATTGTACCGCCAATAGATATAGAACTCCTGCCTCGAGGAGAAGCAAAAATGCATCCGATATAAGTTCACTTTCTGAGCGTGAAGCCTTACATCCCCGCCCCAGCGCATCTAGGCTATTCAACATTGATGAAATGTTTAAGATTTTTCGAATCTCTCCTGAAAAGGGAACCGGAATTCTAGACAAAGCTGGCGTATTCCTTCCTGAAGTCGACTCTACAACTACGACTCTCAGTTTTGCCGAAGTGGTCGCATACCGGAATATGCTATTCAAAGACAGCCAAAACCTCAATGATGTCCCTAACGTCTCTGGTTCAACGTGAGCTGTATTTCTGCGCCCGATCCGAACTAGCACTCGCAAACCAATTTTGCTGTCAGTGAAGTTAACCCCTGCCGACCTCCCGAATTGCGCGTCAAGACCGGCGGCGATATCTCAGCCTGGGAAATGAATTGCCTCTTGACGTATAACGCCGGTTGAGCCAAGCGGTACTCGCACTCGCGTAATCGACGGCGCAGCCATTACGTCATTGCCTTGGATTACCGGCTTTGCAGTTTATGGTGATACCCTTGAGATAAGTCGTGTGGTTTGGAGCCTCCCAAGGCTCATCTTGTTCAATACTTAACCCTCAGGCAACCGGAGTTACCGACACCAATGAAATACGTTATTTTCCTGATCTTGGGTATCTCGACATTATGGCAGATCAGCTTTTCTCAAGGATCTTGGTTGCAGTTCATGCTGCTATCCCTCATATCCACCTCCTGGGTAGTGGGCACGCTTTATATCTATGATTTCATCCGTGCAGTACGTGGAACCAACTCTGCGTACATGAGCGAGTTCTACGGTGAATTGAAATCAGAGATTACAGGCACGGTAGCCCTGGCGATTGCTCTTGGTGTCATCCTCGCGCTGTCATCTACCGCATACAGTCTGTCGAACATCGATATCGGCTACACGGGCGCGGCATTTCTGCTCTCAGCTTTCAGGGCCCTCCGTAGTTTGAAAACGCGAAAAGTTGCAGGCAATCGACTCCCCACCCGGATTACACACGCACTTTTAACCATGTTCCTAATCACTGTAGGGATCTATGGCTACTACCTAGTACAGATCAACTCAAACGCCTTTCCGGCTCACGCATCCCTTTGGATTCAATGCACACTACTCATGACTTCAATTTGCTGGTGTATTGCAGCACAGCAAGTGGTGTTCATCCTAAAAAAGCAGCGAATGGAAATTTCGCCAGTGATCGCAGAAATTTTTGATTCGATTTCAATGAGCCGCGGGATCTATCGGGACGCAGGGCAGATGGCTGACAAATGGAATGAGTTGGTTTTCCAGCAAAATCGCCAACTCCTGGCAAACAAGCACTCTCACAAAAAAAAACGGAAGAGGAAGCGCTAAATTTTGCATGCCGCATGTAGGTGGGCCGTCCAAGAATCTGCTAAAGCGGGCGGCCCCACGAGATCGTAACGGATCACGAATAGCACATTATCAGTGAAGTTGGAGACGGAGTACTTAGCGATTTGTTGATTTCCTCTACCACCCAAGTGCCAACCGGCCACACCACCTGCAGCACCAAAAGAACGGTAAAACTCACAAAAGCCCGAAGCAGGTATTCATGGGTCAGCTTGATGCCGGTCACCTTCTGGTTGACCAATGAATAATTGTATAGGACGGCACCGGCGAGTTGTTTCGCTAGGGCAGCTTTAGGACATCTTCTTTTCCAGCTTTTTGCTAACTCCTCAGGACCAAGCTGCGCGAATCCTGCAACCTTCAGTGTCTTGAATGCCCACGCCCCTGCACCAAGCAGAAAAGCGACTGCCCAGCCGAACAAGAAGAGCCCTATACAGCCCAACCACTTGTTTGACTTCTCGTTCCACAAGGTGGGTAAAAGTGACACCAAGACGGGGATCAACGCCGTGATGGCGGCTAGGTAGATTCCTGCCTTGGCATCTGCGCCCTTCCTTCGATCAATCTCTGCATCAAATAGCCGACGAGATTCATCCAGAACGACATCGCTGTCGATCGTCCAATCTCCCTCACGAACTGACTCGGCGATTCTCAGCCTCCATGCGTCATCCTCAGCCTTTTGAACAGGTGATAGTGGAGTGACCTTCGGCCATAGCCAATTGAGACAGTCCGTAAGATTAAACAACTGCGCTCCCTGTCAACTCATCTACGATCGCCGAAGCAATCGGGTAACCTGTTAAATTCTCAATCCAAGCCCACTGACCATTCGGATTGATCTCCAAGAACCATAGCTTCCCCGCCCGATCACATATCAAATCGATAGCGCCGAAACGCAACCCCAGGCGCTGAACAAGCTGGACACACATCTGTTGAACACCTAGTTCGAGAACAATTTTTTCATGCCGCAGATCAGTACGGCTCCCCTTTCGCCAGTCGGTCTCAGTTTCAGCGTTATCTTGCGACCAGATCGCCGTAGCAAACACTCGTTTGCCTACAACGGTCACGCGAACATCGTATTGCTTTAAGACTTCGGACTGAACGATGAATGGGGTCAGTCTCATTGCATCCGACTGATCATCCTCAATCCCTGAAAGACGAGAAGTGAAAATGACGCGCTCCGTCTCGCCTGTCAGCACTGCTTGGCGAAGGGGCTTACCAATCGCCTGGCCCAACGCAGTTATAGACCTTGCACATGAGATGTCGTTTGTAATGCATGCCTCCGGCACGTGGAAACCAATCTCTTGGGCGAGAAGAAGCTGCATGGGCTTGTCCTCAGCCAAGAAAATCCTGGTGGGTGAGTTCAGCCACCGCCCCTCCAAACGACAGTAGAGGCTTTTCAGAAAGCTACTCCACTCCGCCTCGATGTAAGCACGCTCTCCAGGATCCGTAACTGTGTCCGGCACAACCGGTGCACCTGGCCTACGGAAATATGCTCCTGTTATCTGCGGCCCACGCACAACCGCCCCATTCAGAGAAATAGACCAGGCGTCCCGGGGATAACCTGCCATCGAGCACAACGCTTGTGGTAAGTGCTCGGTATTAAGTCGGACAAAAGGCTGGCCACGTCGACGAAGCTCAGCCACGACATAATCCATTGTGATATCACGACGATTTGTCACCAACAGCAACATGATGCGCTTCCAAGTCAGTCCGAGTAATAGCGAGCGTCTAGCCCGAAAGTAGGATCACCGTTGTCGTCGCGCTCCAGTTCGACATTGGTCTTGGTAATCAACTCAAGAATGTGGTTGGCACTGCATTTATCATCACGCTCGCTGGTCGCATCGGTTTTGGTTACGAGCTGCATTAGGTGACTGCTTGAGCCTGAACCAAATGATCGATCGCGGTACGGACTGGGGTCATCGTCATCGCTCTCGACCCTCTGGTAGGTTTTAGTCAACAGCTCTATCTGCCAGGACGCCTCGTCATCCTGCTCGGCATTGACCTTGGTCTTGGTCATCAGCTCGTCCAGAGCGCCATCGGCGATGATCGGTGCTGCACCATCCGCAGTTTCAACGACCCACATGTGGAGATCAGTGGAGTAGAAGCCAGAGATGCTGTCTTCACCCGTTCTGGGTGTCGCAAATCTGGATAGAAACGGCGACAAATTTTGCAGAGCTCCCACGCTGGCGTCTCCTATGCCTGTAAGTCGCCAAGGGCGGCAACGCCCTGACAGTACCATTTCGCCAGCATTACGGTAAGTGATAGTTGAGAGTTCGAGAAACCGAGCGCATAGCACTTTGTGTTAACTGAATCGAAAATCCATCTGGCCTGTCCGAACAGATAGTGCTAGGTAGCATCGCGCCTAACTCCACTCCTGCCCCCAACCAATCGGAGTTCAACTATCGCTCAACAGGTGCATGATCTCACTGACCCAATCAAAAAAACACGTCTTATTTAGCAGATCGATCTTCGAAAAATAGTTTTCACTCTCAAGATCAAACAGGGGCCAGACCACTACCCAATATGCGAAAATTACTGCCACTCCGAGAAACTCACCATCATCATGAAGCGACGCCCACGCGAAAGGCATTTCATCATTTTTTGTAGAGACCAAGCTCGCACTCTTCGGTGGCCAATAATAAAGAAATGGGGTATGAACAAAATCGCTATCCACGCCATGAAACAAATGCTCGCAGACCTGCTTATTTATTGAACTTCCATGCGGCGAGGACAGAAACTCACTAGCGTACTTCTCTCCATCAAGTTTCAATGCGTGTAGCGCTCTCCAAGCAACTGAGATGACAAATTTCTCCAGAACTCTAGATTTCGGCTCGTCATAGTCATATCTACCCAAGTAGAACTCTGTTTCGAAAACGCCGTGAATTTCCACAGGAGTGATGGGCAGAGTTCTCCACGAACTCATTTCGTCAACGTTACTCGGCATCAACAAGCTTGGGACGTGCCGTTCAATATTAGATCCCAAGAGGCTATCACACTCAATGCACATCAGGTTAGGTTTCGGAAGGTCTTGTTTTGGAAGATCTTTTCGGCCAACCCATCGAAACTGAAACTTTTTTTGCCCTGACTCACTCACCTCACCAGTTAATCTCTTACGAATAAAGTTCGGAATGACATGGCTATCAGCCATTTTTTTCTCCAAACCGCATGCAATACAAGCCATCCTAACCCCCCCAGAGTACCAAACCCAAACAAACGTACATTATATTCCAACTTGAGAATATCTAGCCCTAGGTAAGCAGCGCCGAGGTGTGACCGGCCAAGCTCAACGGAGGCCAAGAATGGTAAGAGATAGAGGCGTGGTTGGCTACATTTCAACGCTTAAGTACTCTCTGAGGGGTGAGTAACGCAGATTCCCAAAGCATATCAATGTAATGGTCGTAGGGTGATTGAAAACTCCACTAGATGTGATAGCTTCTCGCGCCTGAGCAAACCTCGTAGACAAAGGAGTTGGTGTGAATCCGGATTGGGTAAGAGATTTCATTGAGAATTTTGCATCGGCCACCATCGGCGACATGGACATCCCAGAGCTAGTCAACGGAAAAGTTCTGCACACACCTAATCGGCTGTTCAAGGTCAGAGCTTGTAACGAGTACTCGCTGAAGAACCTGGCTGAGAAAACTCTCTATCTGAGCGTAGCCAATGAGTTTAACGACCCATACGACACAGCTTTCTGGATTGACTATCGGAAGCTCGCTGCTTGGGAGAAACTCGTTGAGCTTGGCTTCAGCGATGATCAGGTCGTGACTGCGCTCGCCTCCGAAGACCCTATTTCAGCGGTGATTACGCTCGCTTCGGCTCATGACCCACACCTTCTACATGTTGACCAATGGCTACACGAAGTAGAGGTTTTGGCGTCAAACCACCAGGCTGGGCAGCTCACGACCCTCATTGAGCAGCTCAAAAGCAGCTACAAAATCTGCAGCCTGAGCGAGCGTGTGGACTCGATGTTGATGTGGAGTCACTATGGCCACAACCACACCGGTTTTGCCATGGAGTACGATTTCTCAGGCCTTCATCGAAATCATCTTTCGACCCTCACGCTCTGGCCGGTCGCCTACACAGATAAGTTGTTCGACATCACCCATATTTTCAGAGCTCACCGTCTGGGTAAGGACTACAACGCGCTTTTTGGCATTGCTGCATCGCTGTGCAAAGCTGTCGACTGGCATTATGAGCGCGAGTGGCGCTGGGTGGTTCCAGATGACGATAGAAAGGTCAAAGGTATCAATGTCGATGCGCCCCTGAAGGCCGTTCATCTTGGGGCTAAAATCTCGGATGCTGACGCGCTTGAGATCTTGAAAATATGCAAAGAAATCGAAATCCCGGCCTATCGGGTCACACTTGCACCTAACGAATACCGGATGGTTTCGGAGCCCACTAACCTGGACGATTGGTGTTCTGCCCGCTGACGGGAGGCAGTAAGCGATTTCGATGACGACTAAGGCCTAGCCTCCACCTATGGTATGGGGAGGCAAAGTCCTGAGATTGAACACACAAACTTCTCTTGCAATATGTTTTTCTCTCTAGCTGGGCGAAAGCATGTTCGCTGAAAATTTCTTTGCAGCTAACTGACCTTTGAGACCCCTGGCCGTCGAATGTGGCGGCCAGTGCAGGCCTAGATTGCTAAGGAGACCTCTCAAATGCCTGTTTGTCCTAGCGATGATTCGCCGTGTACCGCTAATTCTCATTTCTGATGACACTTTTGCGCTGATTCTCAAATCTGATGACCGGAGAATCTCATTTCTGTTGACGTCCCGGGCTGCAAGCCACGGTTTTCCGTCTGCAGAATCTCATTTCTGATGACCGACGACGCGCGGGTGTACAACCGCCCTTTCCGGCCACGGGCGTGGTCGCGAACAAAGGCAGGGAAAATGGGGAAAAGGCGCCGGGAAGCTATAGTTACTGGCCTTGGGGGATCACGCGTTAGCCGCTTGCCGGCAGGTGCTGCCATGAAACCGATCGATCTCGCGCCGTTGCTGGCGCTCTGTCTTGTCGCTGGAACCCAGGCGGACGACCGCCCGCTGCCGGGCCATGACGCCAGCGGCACGTTCATCTACTACGGGGCGGACCAGCCGTTCGCCCATCCGTTCCCGCCCTCGTTGAGTTCGGTACCGCCGAAGCGCTATATCCCGACAGCACCCCGTACCTTCATCCCCGTCGCCAGCCGGCACAACTTTGCCGATTCGCGCCTGCCGACGGTCACCGATACCACCGCCCGTGTCTTCATCCGCGTCTACGACGCGGAACACGGGGTCCATGTCAACGAGGAAGTCAGCGATCCGGCGTGCCAGCTCGCCTGCCTGCGCCACTGACAAACCCTTACCAGTGGCGTTTGTCCGGGCGTTCGAGGCCGAGCTTCTCGATGCGATAGCGCAGCATGTCGCGGCTCAGCCCCAGCAGGCGGGCGGACTTGGTGACGTTCCAGTCGGTCTTGTCGAGCATCCTGCGCACCATATCGCGCTCGACCTCCGGCAGGTTCATCGATTCAGTGCCGTTGTGCGGCGGTCGAGGCTCCAGGTGCGGGGTTTCCTGGAGTACGGGCAGGTCGTCGACCAGACCGTGGCAGACGTTCAACTGGTGCGCGGCGATGGTCTCGCTGGGCGCCAGCAACACGGTCTGTTCGAGCATGTTGCGCAGCTCGCGCACGTTGCCCGGCCATCCGTAGTTGAGCAGCAGCTCTTGCGCCTGCTCGCTGAAATGCAGATTCGGCTTGCCGTAGCGCTTGCCATGGCTGGCGAGGAAGTGCCGGGCCAGCAACAGGATGTCCTGGCCCCGGGCATGCAGGCGCGGGACCTTGATCGAAATGATGCGCAGGCGGAAAAACAGGTCCCGGCGGAATTTTCCCTGCTGGACCATCTGCTCCAGGTTGCAGTTGGTGGCGCTGATCACCCGCAGATCGACCTTGCGCTCCTTGACCGAACCGACCCTGCGGATGGTCCGGTCCTCCAGCAGCTTGAGCAGCTTTGCCTGCAGTTGCAGGTCCATTTCGCCGACTTCGTCGAGAAACAGCGTGCCGCCGTCCGCCGCCTCGACCAGGCCGGTACGGCGCTCCCTGGCGTCGGTGAAGGCGCCTTTCTCATGACCGAACAACTCTGACTCCAGCAGGTTCGAGGGAATCGCCGCGCAGTTGAACTCGATGAACGGGCCCTTGCTGCGCGGTCCGTCGAAATGCAGTGCGCGCGCCACCAGTTCCTTGCCGGTGCCGGTTTCCCCCTCCACCAGTACCGGTGGCAGGTCGGTGTTGGCCATGCGCCGCTCGGCATCGAGCAACTGGGCGATGGTGGTCTTGAGCTGCTGCATGGGCGCCGATTCGCCGATCAGCGCCTGCACCCCGGACTTCTGCGCTTCCCGCTCCTGATAGAACGACAGCGTGCGCTCCATCCGTTCAGTGGCCAGGGCCTTGTCCAGCAGCAGCTTGAGCTCGGTCAGGGCGACGGGCTTGGTGACGTAGTGAAAGGCCCCCTCCTTCATCGCGATCACCGCATCCTCGACGTTGCCGTAGCCGGTCATCATGATCACCTTCAGATCCGGCGCGCTGATGCGCAGCTTCTGGATCAGGTCGTGGCCACTCATGCCAGGCAGCGAGTTGTCGGTCAGCACCACGTCCGGCACGAAGCTGCCCAACTGCTCCAGCGCCTCTTCCGCGGAATGGCAGACCGTGACTTCGAAGTTCTTGCGTTCGAGGTAGGTCTGGATGTTTTCAGCCAGCAGTTCATCATCCTCGACCAGCAGAATGCTGTGTTCCATAGTCGCCTCCCGTTGCCACCTTGAAGTTGAGTCGCACGCGGGTTCCTTCCTGCTCGCGGCTGGTCAGTTCGACCGAGCCCGCGAAGCGTTCCATTATTCTTTTCACCAGCGCCAGACCGACGCCCAGCCCGCCTTGCTTGGTCGTGAAAAACGGCTTGAAGACCATCTGTTGCTGCTGGGGGCTCATGCCCTTGCCGGTATCGCTCAAGGTCATGCCCAGTTGTCCGGGGTGCGAGGCGTCGATGTCGATCGTCAGCACGCCGCCCTTGGGCATGGCTTCCAGGGCATTGGCGAACAGGCTATTGAGAATTTGCGTGAGCAGCACCGGTTGGCTGACGACCGGTTCGACAGATGGCGTCTCGAAGCGCACATCGACACCGTTGCGCCGGATCAGCGGGTCATAGGCACTCAAGGTGTCCTCGATGGCCGCGACCAGGTCCACCGCTTCGCCGTCGTCGTTGCTCGGACGCATGGACGCCAGCAGTTCGCGGACCCAGCGGGACATGCGATCGACCTGGTTGATGATGTCGCCGATGTTCTTCTGCGCGCCCGAGCTGGCGATATCCATCGCCAGCTCGGCGCTGGAGCGGATGGTCGCCAGCGGATTGCGCAGGCTGTGGGCGATGGCCGAGGACATTTCGCCGAGGGCGGCGAAGGTTTCGTTGGCGATCAGTTGCCGTTGCTGGCTTTCCAGCAGGCGCGCGGCGCGCCGGACGATCCAGAACAGCGCCAGGTAGATCGCCAGGCCGCCCAGCAGCGTGGCCAGCCAGATGTTCTTGAAGCCCCGCTGGATGCGCGCCACCAGATCCGCGGGTTCCTTGTAGATCTCCACCATGGCGATCACATGGCTTTTGTCGGCATTGAACATCGGAATGTAGTTTTCCACGAACAGGTACTGCGGCTCGCGCAGCAGCCGCTGTTCGGGACGTTCGTCGTTGATCTCGTGATAGCTGGTGGACACCGTTTCCTTCATCTCGAAGGAGTGATCCAGTTCGTCGTCATCCTCGATTTGCAGCCCGATGAGGTCGGGATTGCTCGACCACACCACCGTGCGGTCGAGGGCATAGACATTGGCCAGCAGCAGGTCCGGCAGGTGCCCGACATGATCGAGGAACTCGGTCCGCGCCGCCGCCCGTGATTCCGGCGGCACGTCCGGGTAGGCGTTGTCCTGGCGCGGGTCGAGCATTTCCCCCATGGTGCGCTCGGGATGGATCGCGGCATGGCGGATCTCGGCGGCGCCGATGGCCTGGACGAACTGCGCGGTGAGAATCGAGTCGCGTTCGATGCTCTCGTTCACCACGAACCGGGTGGAAACGTAGCCCAACCCCAGGGCGACGGCGCTGATGATCAGGAAGCTGCCCACTGAAAACCAGCGCAACAGGTTGAACTGCCCCTGCAACCCCGGACGCGGCTGCGCATCGGGCACAGGGACTGGCTGGTCGGGTAAAGGCATGGATATCCCCTGTTTTACGGCATCCGCCGTTTCCGGCGTGATGCGGATCAGTGTAGGCGCCATTTGCCACTATTGAACCTGCGCCATCGGTGTTCGCTGGCGTGCCGTCTCCTCGCGCAGAAACGCGATGATCGCCTGCACCGCCTGCTCATCGAGGTGCAGGTTGGGCATCGGGATCCTGTCGTAACGCTCGAACAGCGCCAGCGCGAGCGGATCCCGTTCCGCCAGCAGACGGTCCGGCTCGCGAATCCAGCGGCTCAGCCAGGCCGGATCGCGCTGTTCGGTCACCCCGATCAGGTCGGGTCCGATGCTGCGCATACCGATGTTCTGCCCATCCTCCGGGCCCAGGCTGTGGCACGAGGCACAACGGGTACGAAACAACTCTTCGCCACTGCTCGGCGGGCGAATCTCGGGCGCGCTGGCATAGCTCTGCGCATGGCTCGGCTGTTTCCAGTTCTGCAGGCTGTTGCCCAACTGGTCGGCGAGGATCCAGGGGTTCTCGAAGGGCGATGCCTTCATCCAGCGCCCGGTCTGCTGGTTGCCGACGATCAGGCTGAGGTTGTGATCACGGCTGCGCCCGTTGTCGACCCCCTCGATGAACAGACCCAGCTTGCGCCGCAGTTCGGTGATCTCGGCGAAGTCGCCGGTGAGAAAGCGCCAGCCCGGCCCGACCTTGAAGCGCCGGGCATAGGCGTCGAGCACCTCGGGGGTGTCGCTCAGCGGATCGATGCTGATGGAATAGAAGAACACGTCCCGCCCGACCCGATCCCCCAGCAGGCTCTGCACCTGGCGCAAGCGCGCGGTTTCCAGCGGGCAGGCCTCGCTGCACGAGGTGAAGATGAAGTTGATCACCACCACCTTGCCCTTGATCAGGTCATCGAAGAAGCGCACCTGCCGCCCGTCCTGGTCGGTCAGCAGGGTGTTGGGAAAGTAATCGGCGCCCCAGGGCGTCGCCGACTCGCCGGCCGCTACCGCCGCGGTGTCGGGGGCCCGCAGCACCTGTGACGCGAGCAGGCCGCTGGCCAGCAGCAACACCAGGTGCATGGCCAGGGCCTGGCGGTTCATTTGTTCACCTGGATCTGCGGGCCAAGGCCATCGCCGTCGCGGAAGGTCGGCAAGGCGGCCGAGTTGACATAGTGCACGCCGTCCCAGCTCGGCAACGGTGTCGGCATCAACTGGAACTGCCCCGGTTTCTCCACATCCCAGCGCAACAGCATGGAGTTGTCCTCGTGTTGCGTGTTGTGACAGTGCTCCATATAGGTACCGGCGAACTCGCGGAAGTTGATTGCCAGCTCGACGCTGTCCAGGCCGTCGTTTTCCGAGCCGATGCGGTAGACGTCCTTGCGTGCCCACTTTTCCCATTCCGGCGGCGCCTTGCCGCCGCGGCTGAGAATGATCCCTTCTTCGAAGTGCACATGCACCGGATGGCTCCAGCCCTTGCCGCCGGCCTTGATGCTCCACACCTCCAGGGTGCCGAAGCCGCTGCTGCCGGCATCGGTGGGGCCGCTGGCCAGCTGGGGCGAGGCGTTCAGCCGCCGCGGGTCCATATGGAAGCCGAAGCCGCCGTCGGTCTTGACCGTCCACGGCGCCGCATCGGTACCGTCGGAGCGGCCGAAGGTGAAGGTGCGGTGGCGTGCCTTGGCCAGCAGCGCCTTGTCGGCGGCATTCTCGCGATGCAGTTTCAGCGGGATCATCACCCGCCCCTGCGCCTTGCCCGGCCGGGCGGGCTCATAGTCGGCCGGGTCCATGGCCAGGTCCTGACCGGTGTAGGCCTTGACGTTGAACTGCAGGACCTTGCCCACGGCCGGGTCGCCCTTGTCCCACTGCGGCCCCTTGCTCGACTGCTTGATCACCGCCAGGTATTTCTCCGAGAGCACGTCGCCCAGGGCAATCGGCTCCTTGGGGCCCTTGCCGTCGTCATGGGCCTGGAGGTTGACCAGGAACAGCCTGTCCCCCGGCTTGATGCCGTTCTTCGCGAAGTTGACGATGATGTCGAAGCGCTCGGCGATGCCCTGGGTCGGCAGGATCGCATTGTGGTTCTGCTTGTCGCCGTCGCCGTCCAGGTCCATGGAGCCGTCGAACGGTACGCTGTGCTCCATGATGTTGCCGTCGTTGGCGATCAGGTGGAACGGCACCCGCGCATAGGACACGCCAGAGCCCTTGGGGCCCTGGAATTCGCCGCCGCTGCCCTTGACCTCGCGTACCAGGGCCAGCTTGAAGTAGCGCGATACCGAGCCGTTGAGCAGGCGCAGGCGATAGCTGCGGGCACGCACGTCGAGGGTCGGTTTCCATTGCCAGTTGACCAGCACCTGGTCACCGATGAAGCCATCGGTGTTGAACGGGTTGAACCACAGCTGGCCGTTCTGATCCCAGGCCTTGTCGCCCAGCACCAGGTTGACGTCGTAGTCGCGATTGCCCCAGGCCAGCGCGCTGCCGCTGGGAAAACGCAGGTTGACGCCATCGTTGACCGCCTCGTTGCCGCGGTCGAGGGCGCTGTAGTAGTTCATCATCGCCGCGTTGCCCTTGTAGACGTTCTGCGCGGTGAAATCGAGCATGTGGTCGTGGAACCAGTGCGTGCTCATGGTTTCCCGCCAGTCGCCACGAATCCTGATCGTGCCGTTCTCGCAGGTCTTGCGCCCCGGACTCAGGTCGTTGGTCCACAGGGTTTCGCCGGGCGCGCAGGGAAACGCCGCGCGCGGGTCGCGGGCCTCGGTGTTGATGCTGTCGTAGCCGGCCAGCTGCACCGGCCAGCGATAGTCGTAGTACTGCCCGGGGAAAAAGAACGCATTGGCGTAACCGTCGCTTTCCGCCGGCGCGTGACCGTTGTGCTCGTGGGTACTGATGGTGTGCAGGCCGAAGCCCATGTTCGCCGCCGGGTCGATCGGCAGGCCGTTGTAGTGGCGCATCAGCAGTGGCTGGCCGTAGCGCACCATCAGCAGCTTCGGCGGCAGGGTGCCATCGAAGGTCCACACCGAGTTGTGGTTCTGCACCGGCATTTTCGGGTGGAAACGCGGTTCGACGCCCTTGGCCGTACCGTCGGTGGCCGGCACCCCGGCGACATTGTGATACAGGCCGCCGACAGCGAACTCGCCCACTGCGTAACCGTGCATCTGCCGGTCGTCACGCAAGCCGCCGTTGATCCGCGCGCCGGTCTGAACGGTCTTGTAGGCCTGCTGCGGGTAGAACTCGTTCCAGCGCTGGTGCGACCAGCCCTTTCCCGGCGGACGGCCTTCGGCCGACGAACCGATGCGCCGGTTGAGGAACATTTCGACCTGCGCCTGCCAGGGATTGCGGTCCACCACGTTGGCGAACTGACTGGGGAACGGCGTCAGCCCCGGTTGACGCAGGAAGGCATCGAGGGCCGCACTCGGCGGTGCGCTGCGCGCCACGCTGAGCGGATCCTGCTGCGGCAGCGGGCCGACGGCCGGCGGGGGAAAGCCCAGGGGCGCCGCCGGGGTGGTCGGGTCGAGTCGTTCCGGGCCGAACTCTTCGAACAGCAGCAGTTGCTGGGTGAAAGGCTGGGCACCGAACAACGGGCTCGGCTTGCCGTTGGTGGGATAGTTGAACGAGGTCTGCACGTTCGGCGGCAGGCTGTTCTCCTGGCGGGGAGTATCGCGGCTGCCCTTGACGTCATCGGGCAGGTCGAAGGCGTCGAGGTTGGCCTCCGGCAGCGTCAGGATGGCATTCAGGGCCGCCGGCTTGTCCGCCGGTTCGTCGCTGTAGGCCGACGGGTCGCCGGGCTCGGGCTGTCGCTCATCGTCGATCGGGCTGGCCCGCAGCAAGGTCGTACCGAGCAGCATCGACAGCAGGAGGGTCAACGGCGTCACCACGGCGAAGCGTTTCAAGGAGGAACGCGCTTTCGTGTCCATCACCAACCACCTCGAATTCATGAAGGGGGTGATGGGGTCAGTGCAAGAAGGTCGCCATATTTGTAACCATTGATTTCATTGATTATTGTTCAATGGAATCAACGGGTTACCTGAAACGGCAGTAGACAGCAGGCACGTGATTGGGGAATGACACCCGCAAACGGGGAACGTTCACACCCGCTTCGCGGTGGTCCGACGAAACGACAGGTGCACGCAGGTGCCCTCGCCTTCGCGGCTTTGCAGGCTCACCGAGCCGCCGAAGCGCTCCATGATCCGTTTGACCAGCACCAGGCCGACGCCGAGCCCGCCCTGCTTGGTGGTGAAGAACGGACGAAACGCCATGCTGCGCTGCTCTTCGCTCATGCCCCGGCCGTTGTCGCTCAAGACCAGGTTGACCCGCCGCGCGTCGCAGGAGTCCAGGACAATGTGCAGGGTGCCGCCCTGGTCCATCGCCTCCAGCGCATTGGACAGCACGCTGCCGAGGATCTGGCTCAACTGCGTCTGGCGGCTGAGCACCCACGGCCGGTCAGCGGCCTCGAACTCGACCTGGATAAAGGCCTTGGCAATCTGCGTTTCGAAGGTCGCCAGGCTGTCGCGCAAGGTCGCCAGCAGATCCACCGGCTCGGCCTCGTCGCCGATCGGGCGCAGTGACTGCAGCAGCTCGCGAACCCATTTCGACATGCGGTCCACCTGGCCGACGATGTCGTTGATGTTCCTGTGCGCCGCGCCGCTGTCGAACTCCAGCGCCAGTTCGGCGCTGGAGCGAATGGTCGCCAGCGGATTGCGCAGGCTGTGGGCGACCGCGGAAGACATTTCCCCGAGGGCGACGAAGGTCTCGGCGGTGATCAGTTGTTTCTGCTGCACCTCCAGCAACTTCGCCGCCCGCTGCACGATCCAGTAGAGCCCCAGGTAGATCAGCCCCGCCCCCACCGCGGTGGCCAGCCAGATCAACAGCAGCCCGCGCTGTATGCGGTCGATCAGGTCGTTGGGCTCCTTGTAGATCTCGACCATGGCCGTGACGTTGTTGCCGTCGGCATCGAACAGGGGGATGTAGTTCTCGATGAAGATGAATTTCGGCGGCACCACGAACTTCTGCTCCATGCGCCCCTTCTCGACGCTGTGATAGCTGGCCGATACCGCGGTTTTCGAGATGAAGGCCTGCTCCAGGTCGGCGTCGGCGTGGATCTTCACCCCGATCAGTTCCGGGTTGCTGGACCAGATCACGGTACGGTCGGGGGCATAGATGTTGGCCAGGATCACGTCCGGCAGGTGCTCGATATGGTCGAGGAACTCCCAACGGGCGGCGGCCCGGTCCACAGGATCGACATCGGCGAAGCTGTGGTCCTGGCGTGGATCGAGCAGTTCGCCCATGGTCCGCACGTTGGGCAGCGACACATGCCGCACCTCGGCCGAGGCAATCGCCTGGAGGAACTGCGAGGTCAGCAGGGCATCGCGATGCACGCTCTCGCTGATCACGAACTGCGAGGACACGCTGCCCAGGGCCACCGCGACCGTGCCGATCACCGCCAGGCTGATCAGGGAAAACCAGCGCAGCAGGTTGAAGGGCGGCTTGCCCGCGGTCAGGTGCTCGTCAGCCTCGGCGAGCGAAGGCGTTCTGCTCAACAGATTCATGGAGATTGTTCCCGAGGTTGTCCCCTATAGGGTTATAGCCCAGCTCACCCGAATTCGGGTGGGGCTCATTCCCCAGTTCCCGCCACCCCCATCCGCCCCCAAACCTGGGGGCAGGACGCCGTTCACCCAACCGTCCCCACCCTCGCCCGCGAGCCGCCAGGCCTTTGCCTGCGGGCCTGCGCGGGTATCCATCGATGATTGGTATGAATGTTGCGCCGGCCCCGGCAACCGGCCCATCCCCACGGGACGGGTCACCAATAGAGGGAATACCCATGCACCCTTTACTGTCGAAAACGGCGACCGTCCTGGTCGTCACCGCATTGGCCCAAGGCGTTGCCCAGGCACAGCTGTTCGCGGTTGATTCCGGGCCCTATACCCCCGCCAACGGCGGTTTCGCCGCCTGGTATCAAGACAGTCATGGCCGAACCCTCGACCTGTGCCTGTCCAAGGCCGTCAGCTCGCGGGTGGCCGGCGCACCCGGGGCACCCACCTACATGTGCAACCTGCTGCCCACTCCCGGGGTGTTCGATGACGCGCAGCCGGTGGTATTTCCCACCAACTTCCCCGACGAAGCCTTCTGGTTCACCGCCGACGGCAGCATCGCCGATGCCGCGCGCGGCATCGACCTGTCCTACGGCGCGGCCATCGAAGCCGCGTTCGCCGCCGAGGAGCCGGTCGAAGGCGATCAGATCAGCTTCGCCCGCATCCGCATTCGCGTGGACGTGCCCAGCGCCGGCACCTACGTGATCACCCACCCCTACGGCGTCGACGTGTTCAACGTCGAGGTCCCCGGGCGCCGGGCGATCAACATGACCCGGGACATCGGCATCGGCGCCCCGCAAACCTACGATGGCGCGCTCAAGGGCGATATCGGCCCGTTCCTGCGCAGCGTCAACGGCCCCTATACCGAAACCAACCCGGTGACCGGCGCGGCCGAACGCTTCATCGGCGATCCGAACCTTGAAGAAGCGGTGACCGGCAGCCCGTTCAACACCAACTTCATCCGCATCGAAGGGCCCGGCGGCCTGGACCTGCGCAGCACGGTGTTCGCCGTCTCCGGCAAGTTGTCGAGCGTGGTGCGGCCGACCCCGCTGATTCCCCAGCGCAGCACCTACTCGCGCAAACCCGGGAGCAACGGGCCGGTCGCCCAGCAGGACGTATTCGTCATGGCCCCGCCGCCGCCGGGCAGTGTCGCCCTGACCAGCAGCACCCCCGTGCTGAACCTGACCGAGGCCGACACCACCGGGCGCTGGTATGCCCAGAGCGCGGTCAACCCGATCCTGCCGAGCACCCTGCAGGTCACCGCCGACAACCACCTGGCGATTGCCGACAGCACGCCGACCACCCTGCCCCTGGCCCTCACCGACCTGGTGGTGATCCAGCGTGCCGAATACAGCCTGAGCTCCGGACAACTGACCCTCGAGGCCTCGACCAGCGATGAAACCTCGCCGCCGGTCCTCACCGCGACCTCGGGCAGCGGCGCGGCCATCGGCGCCTTGAGCGGCGACGGCGCCGTCAAGAGTCTGGCCACCGGCATCTCGCCCATCCCACCGGCCACGGTCCGCGTGACGTCATCCAATGGCGGCAGCGACACCGAAGAAGTGGTCATCGTGCAATGAACGCTCATCTGCCCGGATCCTCATCAGGAGGCATCATGAACAATTGGCCACGTCTGGCGCTCAACGCCCTGGGACTGACACTGTCGCTGTCCGGCAGCGCCTTCGCGCAACTCGCCGCGGTCGACCCCGGCCCCTACACCTTCGCCACCGGGAAATTCCCCATGTGGTACCAGGACAACAACCTGCTGTCGCTGGAGCTGTGCCAGTCCCGGGCCGCCAGCTCGCGGGTGGCGGCCAGCGTACCGCCCGCCTACATGTGCACCCTGCTGCCGGAACCGGGCATCTTCGATGACGGCCAGCCGATGGTGTTTCCCGACAACTGGCCACCGGAAGCCTTCTGGTTCCTGGCCGAGGCAAGCATTCCCGCGGTCGGCAACAGCGGTTTCGAACTGGACGCCTACGTGGCCGGGATCGAGGCCGCCTTCGCCGCGGAAAACCCGGTGGATGGCGACCAGCAGAGCTTCGCACGCATCCGCATCCGGGTTTCCGTGCCCACGGCGGGGGTCTACACCATCACCCATCCCTATGGCGTGGAGACCGTCAACGTCAGCGCGCCCGGACGCCGGGCGATCAATATCACCCGTGACATCGGCATCGGCGCCCCGGGCAACTTCAGCGGCGCGGTCAATGGCGCGATCGGCCCGTTCCTGCGCAGCGTCAACGGCCCCTACACCGAGGTGAACCCGGAAACCGGCGCCGTGGAAACCTTCATCGGCGACCCCAACCTCACCGAGGCGGTCACCGGCAGCCCCAACAACACCAACTTCGTGCGCATCAGCGGGCCGAACGGCAGCATCCAGACCAACCTCTTCACCCTCTCCGGCAAGGTCCTCGACACCCGTGCGCAGACCCCGGTGGAGATCGCCCGCGCGACGTACCGGCGGACCTCCTCCGGCAGCGGCGGCACCACCCGCGTGGAGGTCTTCGCCAAGGCCGCCGCCGGTACCACGCTGTGCTTTCGCGAGTCCATCGCCCTGGTCGCCGGGCCGCCGCAGTCGCCTTGCCTGATCAACCTGCTGGGCGACAACAACGGTCTGTTCTTCGGCCAGCGTGCCTTCAGCGGTGCGGTACCGCCGGTGGTGGTGGTCACGGCGAGCAATCCGGCCGGCAGCACCCGCCCGACCGCCGTGTCGAGCAAGCTCAGCGACCTGGTGAAAATCCAGACCGCCCGCTACGACTGGGAAACCGGCACGCTGCTGATCGAGGCCAGGTCCACCGATGAAGTGGTGGTTCCCGACATGGTTGCCCAGGGCTACGGACGCCTGTCGAAAAATGGCACCCTGCAACGGCTCAGCGTCACCGGCCTGAGCCAGCCGCCAGCGAGCGTGACGGTCAAGTCCGCCGCCGGCGGCAGCGACAGCGAGCCGGTGGTGGTGGTCGGCAGCGCACCCAACAGCGGCGAGAACCAGCCGCCCGTGGCGCAGGCCGACAGCGGCAGCACCAGCTTCGGCGTACCGATCACCCTCAACCTGCTGGCCAACGACAGTGATCCGGACGGCAACACGCCGTTGAGCATCACCGCCCTGACCCAGCCACCGACCGGACAAGGCACGGTGGCCCTGAGCGGCAGTACCGCGGTGGTCTACACGCCACCGGCGGTGGTCAATGCGCCGCTGACCACCTCGTTCACCTACAAGGCCCAGGACGTCAAGGGCCTGGCCTCCACCACAGCCGCCACGGTCACCATCACCGTTGCACCGAACCAGCCGCCGCAGGCGGTCAACGATGCCGTCTCGACCCTTGGCGTGGCGATCCCCATCAACGTCCTGGCCAACGACACCGATCCGGAGGGCAACCTGCCGCTGGCCGTGGCCAGCTTCACCCAGCCCGCCCCGGGACGCGGGACCGTCACCAGCAATGGCACGGTGCTCACCTACACCCCGCCGGCCACGGTGACCACGGCCTTTACCACGACCTTCACCTACGTCGCCCGGGACAGCTTCGGCGCCCTCTCGACGGCGCCGGCGACGGTCACCGTGCAGGTCTCGCCAAGGCCCGCTGCGGAAACCTTCACGGTGACCACGGCAACCGTCTCGGCCCGCTCCAACAACCGCTTCACCTGGGACTTCGCCGGCACCTCGTCGGTGACCACCGGCAACACCATCACGGTGCAGGTGAGCACACCGAGCGGGCCTGTGACCCTGGGCAGCACCACGGTGCCGGTCACCGGCCGCTGGCGGCTGACGGTGAACAACACCACCACGGTGGTGCCGGCGGCGAACCCCACCGCCACCATCACCTCGTCCCAGGGCACCGTGCGCACCGTCGCGGTAACCGCCAACTGAGCCCGCGCCCCGCCAGCCCGGTGCTGGCGGGGCGCCTTGCCAGAGGACTCGCCCATGAACCTCTCGACCGCCGCCCTGCTCGGCCTGCTTCTGCTGTGCGGCAGCGCGGGCGCGCGGGCCGACGACCTGATGGAAAACGACGATCTCGCCGCTGGCGGCGACCTGGGCGAACTCCCCGCGCCGGTCGGCCAGCAGGCCCTGATCGAGCAGAACGGCCAGGCCAACAGCGCACGGGTGCAACAGGGTGGCCAGTCACTGCTCGGCAGCATCACCCAGTCGGGCAGCGACCAGGAAGCCTGGATCCTGCAACAGGGCAACGACCTGATGGCCCTGATCAGCCAGCAAGGCAGCGGCAACCGCGCGGGCATCAGCCAGACCGGCAGCCACAACCGCGCACAGATCACCCAGACCGGCAATGCCAACGACGCCACCATCGACCAGGCGGGCACGGGGCTGCAAAGCGCCGTCAACCAGTCCGGCAATGGCCTGAGCGTCTCGGTCCGACAATATCGCTAACGCACTGCACTACCCGGAGGTTTCATCATGTTCAAACTGACGCCCCTCGCCGCCGCCATCCTGGTCATTGCCAGTGCCCAGGTCATGGCCGACGACAGCCTCTCCAGCCAGAGCCAGTTCGGTACCGCCAACATCGCCGATGTGAAGCAGAACCTGGCACCGTCCAGCAGCGCCACCCAGCAGCAGTATGGCCAGGGCAATGACGCCGCCGCGGTGCAGGACACCGCGAGCAGTACCCTGCAGCAGTACCAGAACGGCGACTACAACGCCGGTTACGCCGAGCAGTTGTACGAAAACGCCAGCACCATCACCCAGCAACAGCAAGGTGCCTACAACATCGCCCATGCCAGCCAGTCGATCGGCGAAGGCGGCAACGTCGTGCTGCAGCAGCAACAGGGCAACGGCAACTTTTCCTTCGTCTACCAGGAGAGTCAGGACAGCGGCAGCGGCAAGACCTGGCAGTCCGGTGACGGCAACGAGGCCAACATCGAACAGATCTGGCCGGGGGTCGGCAACAACGCCTTGATCATTCAATACGGCACCGGCAACTACGGCACCGCCGAGCAACTGTCGCAGAACGCCGGCCAGATCGAGATCAACCAGGCGGGCGAAGGCAACTATGCCTACGGCGACCAGCGCAACGGCGTCGGTGGCAGCGTCACGATCAACCAGTTCGGCGACTTCAATGGCACCGAGGTCTGGCAGGACAGCCAGCTTGCCAGCCATGCCCGCATCGACCAGTACGGGCAAGGCAACGAAACCGTGGTCGATCAGAGCTTCGGCGAAAGCAACCTGGCCCAGGTGCTGCAAGTGGGCGATCTCAACGCGATCTACGCGGATCAGTACGAATCCCTGGGCTCGACCCTGGGCCTGTACCAGCAAGGCAGCGGCAACGTTCATTTCACCTACCAGAGTGGCGACGGCCACGTTCTCAGCGCCGCCTCGGTGGGCAATGCCAACAAGGTCTATGCCAGCAACTGGAAGGGTCCGCAGTCCGGTGGGCAGTTCGGCAGCAACCAGCGCGCGACGGTCAGCCAGGTCGGCGGCGGCAACGTCGCCAACTTCACCCAGGATGGCATCGGCCAGATCATGACCACCGTGCAGACCGGCGTCGGCAACCAGACCGCGGTCAACCAGGCCGACAGCTACAACGAGCTGTACTTCGAGCAGAACGGCAGTGACAACCTGCTCGTCGCCGATCAGCGTGGTACCACCAACCTTGCCCAGGGCTTTTCGAACGGCGCTGGCAACAGCACCGAGTTCGAACAGTCCGGCACTGGCAACCAGGCGTTCACCGCGCAGTTGTATGGCAGCGACAACCAGATCACCGTCAAGCAGGCTGACAGCCTGAACGTGGCCTATGTCACCCAGGGCGGGACGGGCAACATTGCCACGGTCGATCAGAGCGGGACCACGCAGATGGCGACGGTGCAGCAGTTCGGGACGGCGAACCAGGCGAGTGTTCTGCAGCAGTAGGGGGTTGGCAAGAAAGACCGCGGCCGGTTTGGGTCGCGGTTTTTTTTGGGGGGGAGTTCGCTTGACAGATGTTGCGCCCATGAGATCGAGTGGCGCATCGCTGTGCATGTCGATGCTCTTCTAGCGCCCTTGAGATCGAGCGCCGCCCGCGCGGCGCTTCGCGAGCAAGCTCGCTCCCACAGTTTGTTGCAACGCGCCATGGCCTGTGGGATTGGGGTTGTCAGCCTTTGTTTTTTCGGCGATGCATCGCGGGGAGGCTGTTTGAGCTGGTCAACTTTTTCCGGACACCGCAATGTGGGAGCTCAGGCTATCTGCCGCTCATACCGGTTGGGCGGTAGATAGCCCAGGGTCGAATGC
>NZ_FZOL01000050.1:0-3340 GCF_900188455.1 Pseudomonas japonica
TCAGCAGATAGGGGTTTCGGAATTGAATCTTGACGATGACCTACTCTCACATGGAGAAGCTCCACACTACCATCGGCGATGCGTCGTTTCACTACTGAGTTCGGGATGGGATCAGGTGGTTCCAACGCTCTATGGTCGTCAAGAAATTCTGTGTGCCAACACGTCTTTCGACACGCTGACGAATCGGGTATGTGATGATTGTGAGTCGCAAACTTTCGGTTCGTTTCGTCTTCACAACACCGCAATCTGGCGCGCCTTCCGGCCTCACTCAAATTGCTTGGGTGTTATATGGTCAAGCCTCACGGGCAATTAGTATTGGTTAGCTCAACGCCTCACAGCGCTTACACACCCAACCTATCAACGTCGTAGTCTTCGACGGCCCTTCAGGGAGCTCAAGGCTCCAGTGAGATCTCATCTTGAGGCAAGTTTCCCGCTTAGATGCTTTCAGCGGTTATCTCTTCCGAACATAGCTACCCGGCAATGCCACTGGCGTGACAACCGGAACACCAGAGGTTCGTCCACTCCGGTCCTCTCGTACTAGGAGCAGCCCCTCTCAAATCTCAAACGTCCACGGCAGATAGGGACCGAACTGTCTCACGACGTTCTAAACCCAGCTCGCGTACCACTTTAAATGGCGAACAGCCATACCCTTGGGACCGGCTTCAGCCCCAGGATGTGATGAGCCGACATCGAGGTGCCAAACACCGCCGTCGATATGAACTCTTGGGCGGTATCAGCCTGTTATCCCCGGAGTACCTTTTATCCGTTGAGCGATGGCCCTTCCATACAGAACCACCGGATCACTAAGACCTACTTTCGTACCTGCTCGACGTGTCTGTCTCGCAGTCAAGCGCGCTTTTGCCTTTATACTCTACGACCGATTTCCGACCGGTCTGAGCGCACCTTCGTACTCCTCCGTTACTCTTTAGGAGGAGACCGCCCCAGTCAAACTACCCACCATACACTGTCCTCGATCCGGATAACGGACCTGAGTTAGAACCTCAAAGTTGCCAGGGTGGTATTTCAAGGATGGCTCCACGCAGACTGGCGTCCACGCTTCAAAGCCTCCCACCTATCCTACACAAGCAAATTCAAAGTCCAGTGCAAAGCTATAGTAAAGGTTCACGGGGTCTTTCCGTCTAGCCGCGGATACACTGCATCTTCACAGCGATTTCAATTTCACTGAGTCTCGGGTGGAGACAGCGCCGCCATCGTTACGCCATTCGTGCAGGTCGGAACTTACCCGACAAGGAATTTCGCTACCTTAGGACCGTTATAGTTACGGCCGCCGTTTACCGGGGCTTCGATCAAGAGCTTCGCGTTAGCTAACCCCATCAATTAACCTTCCGGCACCGGGCAGGCGTCACACCCTATACGTCCACTTTCGTGTTTGCAGAGTGCTGTGTTTTTAATAAACAGTCGCAGCGGCCTGGTATCTTCGACCGGCATGGGCTTACGGAGCAAGTCCTTCACCCTCGCCGGCGCACCTTCTCCCGAAGTTACGGTGCCATTTTGCCTAGTTCCTTCACCCGAGTTCTCTCAAGCGCCTTGGTATTCTCTACCCAACCACCTGTGTCGGTTTGGGGTACGGTTCCCGGTTATCTGAAGCTTAGAAGCTTTTCTTGGAAGCATGGCATCAACCACTTCGTCGCCTAAAGGCAACTCGTCATCAGCTCTCGGCCTTGAAATCCCGGATTTACCTAAGATTCCAGCCTACCACCTTAAACTTGGACAACCAACGCCAAGCTGGCCTAGCCTTCTCCGTCCCTCCATCGCAATAACCGGAAGTACAGGAATATTAACCTGTTTTCCATCGACTACGCTTTTCAGCCTCTCCTTAGGGACCGACTAACCCTGCGTCGATTAACGTTGCGCAGGAAACCTTGGTCTTTCGGCGTGGGAGTTTTTCACTCCCATTGTCGTTACTCATGTCAGCATTCGCACTTCTGATACCTCCAGCAAGCTTCTCAACTCACCTTCACAGGCTTACAGAACGCTCCTCTACCGCATCACCTAAGTGATACCCGTAGCTTCGGTGCATGGTTTGAGCCCCGTTACATCTTCCGCGCAGGCCGACTCGACTAGTGAGCTATTACGCTTTCTTTAAAGGGTGGCTGCTTCTAAGCCAACCTCCTAGCTGTCTAAGCCTTCCCACATCGTTTCCCACTTAACCATGACTTTGGGACCTTAGCTGACGGTCTGGGTTGTTTCCCTTTTCACGACGGACGTTAGCACCCGCCGTGTGTCTCCCATGCTCGGCACTTCCAGGTATTCGGAGTTTGCATCGGTTTGGTAAGTCGGGATGACCCCCTAGCCGAAACAGTGCTCTACCCCCTGGAGTGATACATGAGGCGCTACCTAAATAGCTTTCGAGGAGAACCAGCTATCTCCGAGCTTGATTAGCCTTTCACTCCGATCCACAGGTCATCCGCTAACTTTTCAACGGTAGTCGGTTCGGTCCTCCAGTCAGTGTTACCTAACCTTCAACCTGCCCATGGATAGATCGCCCGGTTTCGGGTCTATACCCAGCGACTAAACGCCCTATTAAGACTCGCTTTCGCTACGCCTCCCCTATTCGGTTAAGCTCGCCACTGAATATAAGTCGCTGACCCATTATACAAAAGGTACGCAGTCACCTAACAAAGTAGGCTCCCACTGCTTGTACGCATACGGTTTCAGGTTCTATTTCACTCCCCTCTCCGGGGTTCTTTTCGCCTTTCCCTCACGGTACTGGTTCACTATCGGTCAGTCAGTAGTATTTAGCCTTGGAGGATGGTCCCCCCATATTCAGACAAAGTTTCTCGTGCTCCGTCCTACTCGATTTCATTGACAAGAGATTTTCGTGTACGGGGCTATCACCCACTATGGCGGCACTTTCCAGAGCCTTCCACTAATCTCAAATCAACTTAAGGGCTAGTCCCCGTTCGCTCGCCACTACTAAGGGAATCTCGGTTGATTTCTTTTCCTCAGGGTACTTAGATGTTTCAGTTCCCCTGGTTCGCCTCTTGCACCTATGTATTCAGTGCAAGATACTCAGCTTGTGCTGAGTGGGTTCCCCCATTCAGAGATCTCCGGATCACAGTCTGTTTGCCGACTCCCCGAAGCTTATCGCAGGCTACCACGTCTTTCATCGCCTCTGACTGCCAAGGCATCCACCGTATGCGCTTCTTCACTTGACCATATAACCCCAAGCAATCTGGTTATACTGTGAAGACGACATTCGCCGAAAATTTGCAAAACTCTTAAGAGTCACTCACAAATTTTACCTTAGCCTGATGAAACACCAGTGAAAGTGCCCATCAGTCTATTTCTATCACATACCCAAATTTTTAAAGAACGA
>NZ_FZOL01000009.1 GCF_900188455.1 Pseudomonas japonica
CGGGGCCGTTCAACAGCAATACCGGGATTCATCACGTGGGTCTGAAGGCGACGCCGCTGGAGAACCTGACGGTGGGCGCGCTGTATTTCGACTTCAACACCCTGCGTACCCGCGACACCTTGAACCTGGATGCGCGGGAGCTGGACTTCTACGTGGAGTGGGCGGTGAACGAGCACCTGATCATTAGTCCGCTGGTTGGCCTGTACCAGCCGAAGAAGGACGAGACCAACGGTGGCAACCAGGTCGGTGGCAATGGCACCAACGTTTACAGCCAACTGACGGTGGCTGTGCCGTTCTGACGGTCTTGCCTGCGAAGGATCTGTAGGAGCTGGCTTGCCTGCGAAAGGACCGCAACGCGGTCCCGGACCTCACCGCTGTCTGGGACCGCTTCGCAGTCCTTTCGCAGGCAAGCCAGCTCCTACAGGATCAATGAAGCCATCACAGTCAGCGCAACCCAACCCCGTATTCACCTCCACCTCACCTTCCCCACTGATATACCCATGCCGAGTCAGGTTCGGCATCAGCAGTTGTCGAGTGCGGGGCAATGGCACCAGTGTGTATAGCCAGCTGACGGTGGCCGTGCCGTTCTGACAGTCTTGCCTGCGAAGGACTCGTAGGAGCTGGCTTGCCTGCGAAGGACCGCGAAGCGGTCCCAGACCTCACCGCTGTCAGGGACCGCGTTGCGGTCCTTCGCAGGCAAGCCAGCTCCTACGGGATCAATGAAGCCATCACAGTCAGCGCACTGGATTCACGCCACCCAGGGCAAGGGGACCGGCGAGGGACAAAGGCGTTTCCCTGCGACACAATTTGTATACACTTGTCCGCACCCGCCCCGCCGCAGAACCTGACGTGAACCCGCGCACGTCCAACCCCGTTTCGCTTTCAGGAGTACCCCGCTTGTCCCGCGACAACCTTCCCCTGGTGATGCTGCCCGGCCTGCTCAACGACCATCGCCTCTGGGCCCATGCCCAGGCCACCTTTGCACCGACGCGCCAGGTGCTGATCCCCGACCTGAGCCAGGACAGTTGCATCACCGCCATGGCCGAGCGGGTGCTGCGCCAGGCGCCACCGCGCTTCGCCCTCGCGGCACTGTCAATGGGCGGCTACGTGGCGTTCGAGATCATGCGCCGCGCCCCGCAGCGGGTTGAACGCCTGGCTCTGTTCGACACCATGGCGCGCCCCGACGACCCGGCCCGCGCGCGGGTGCGCCGCGGCCTGCTGGAACTGGCCGGGCTGGGCAAGTTCAAGGGCGTCACCCCGCAACTGCTGCCGCGCCTGATGCATGCCCGCAGCCTCGACAGCAGCGTGCCGCGGGTAGTGATGGAGATGGCCGACGCCATCGGCCGCGAGGGTTTCATCCGCCAGCAGCAGGCGATCATCGAGCGCGCGGACTACCGCCCTGTGCTGGAGACGATCCGCGTGCCGACCCTGGTGCTGTTCGGCGAACAGGACGAGATCACGCCCCTGGCCGAGGCCCGGTTGATCCACGAAGGAATCGCCGGCGCGCACCTGGAGGTGATCGGTGATTGCGGCCACCTGCCGCCGCTGGAACACCCCGAGCGCTCCAGCGAACTGCTTGGCCGCTGGCTCGACGGTGCCTTCGACGCCTGACCGCGTGCGGATGTTCTCGTATTCCCCTCTGGGAGCGCCCGGCGCATTTCCATCAACTCGCTTCGCGGTTGCTGGACGCCTCGCTGTCGTCCTGCACGTCGCCGCGCTCCCTGAGCAACTGAACGAAGGTGCTCAGGCAGCGCGACATCATCCCGCGCCGCCACACCAGCCAGGTGCGCAGGTAGCGAAACTTCTCCGACAACGGCCAGACGCTGACCATGCTGCAGCCCGGCATGCTGTCGAGCATGCTGCGCGGCATCAGCGCCAGGCCGGCGCCGGCGCTGACGCAGGCGAGCATGCCGTGGTAGGACTCCATTTCGAGGATCTTGCCCGGCACCGCGCCATCCTGGGCAAACCATTTCTCGAAGTGATGACGGTACGAGCAGTTGGCGCGGAAGGCGTAGATGGTCGCGCCGTTGACCTCGGCGGCACGGGCGATCGGCGCATGGTGGAGCGGCGCGATCAGGACCATTTCCTCGGTGAACACCGGCACCCCTTCCAGCGCCGGGTGCAGCACCGGCCCGTCGACGAAGGCGGCGCTCAGGCGCCCGGCCAGCACGCCGTCGATCATCGCCCCGGACGGACCGGTGCTCAGGTCCAGCTCGACCTTGGCGTAGCTCTGGTTGTAGGCCGCGAGCAAGGCGGGGATGCGCACCGCCGCGGTGCTTTCCAGAGAACCCAGGGCGAAGGCGCCCTGCGGCTCGTCGCCGGCCACGGTCTGCCGCGCCTCGGCCACCAGGTCGAGGATGCGCCGCGCGTAGTCGAGGAAATTCCAGCCGGCCGGCGACAGGCGCAGGCGGCTTTTCTCGCGGATGAACAGGTCGACGCCGAGTTCCTCTTCCAGTTGTCGGATTCTCGTGGTCAGGTTCGACGGTACTCGGTGAATATGCTGAGCCGCGGCACTGATGCTGCCCTGCTCTGCCACGGCCTTGAACATCTCCAACTGGACCAGATCCATATAATCATTCTCTTTGCGTGAATGTTTAGCTCAGTATTATTCAGTTTCAGGGAAACATACAACGCAGTAGGCTTCGATCCGTACTCCTTCCATCAGGACGCCGAGATGACCGTGATCAGCCACCAGACCCATGCCCTGTCGATCAATCCCGCCACCGGCGAGCAGATCGGCGCCTATCCCTACGAAAGCGCCGCCGTGCTCGACGCCGCCCTGGCCCGTGCCGCCGCCGGCTACGCGGTCTGGCGCCGCACGCCGCTGGAAGGCCGCGTCGGCCAGTTGCGCGCCCTCGCCGGCGCCCTGCGCGACAACCTCGAGGCCATGGCGCGGATGATCACCGACGAAATGGGCAAGCCGATCGCCCAGGCCCGTGGCGAAATCGAGAAATGCATTCATCTGTGCGAGTGGTACGCCGACAACGGCCCGGCCATGCTCGCCGCCGAAGCCGCGCCGGTGCCGGTGGGCAAGGCGCGCATCGAATACCGCCCGCTGGGCCCGCTGCTGGCGGTGATGCCGTGGAACTTCCCGATCTGGCAGGTCCTGCGCGGTGCCGTGCCGGCGCTGCTGGCCGGCAACACCTATGTGCTCAAGCACGCGCCGAACGTGATGGGCAGCGCCTACCTGCTGCTCGATGCGTTCAAGCGCGCCGCCTTCCCCGAGGGCGTGTTCGAAGTGCTCAACGTCACCCCGGATGGCGTGTCGAAGGCCATCGCCGACCCGCGCATCGCCGCCGTGACCCTGACCGGCAGCGTGCGTGCCGGTACCGCCATCGGTGCCCAGGCCGGTGCCGCGCTGAAGAAATGCGTGCTTGAGCTGGGCGGTTCCGATCCGTTCATCGTGCTCAACGACGCCGACCTCGACGCGGCGGTGAAGGCCGCGGTCATCGGTCGCTACCAGAACACCGGCCAGGTCTGCGCTGCGGCCAAGCGCCTGATCGTCGAGGAAGGCGTGGTGCAGGCCTTCACCGAGAAGTTCGTGGCCATGACCCGCGAGCTGGTGATGGGCGATCCGCGCAACGCCGAGACCTACATCGGCCCGATGGCCCGCTTCGACCTGCGCGACGAACTGGACGGCCAGGTCCAGGCCACCCTGGCCGAAGGCGCGACCCTGCTGCTGGGCGGCGGCAAGGCCGAAGGCGACGGCAACTACTACCAGCCGACGGTGCTGGCCGACGTCACCGAGCGCATGACCTCGTTCAAGGAGGAGCTGTTCGGACCGGTGGCCTCGATCATCACCGCCCGCGATGCCCGGCATGCGCTGGCGCTGGCCAATGACAGCGAGTTCGGCCTGACGGCGACCATCTATACCGCCGACGTGGCGCTGGCCGAACAACTGGTGGAAGAGCTGGATACCGGTGGCGTGTTCATCAACGGCTATTGCGCCAGCGACCCGCGGGTAACCTTCGGAGGCGTGAAGAAGAGCGGGTTCGGCCGCGAGCTGTCGCACTTCGGCGTGCGCGAGTTCTGCAATGCGCAGACGGTGTGGCTGGAGCGCAACTGAGCAACGCAGCGGCGAGGGTGTCCGGGTGGACACCCTCGCGCGCCCATGACCTGAAGAACGGCACCCCTGACGGAAGAACTTCAGGCGTGCCGCCCCCTCAGAACTTCGCCCGCAGCGTCAACATGAAGTTGCGCGGATCACCATAGAAGTTGTTGTACGCCGAGGTGCCCACCGTCGCGTAGTAACGCTTGTCGGCCAGGTTGTTGGCGTTCAGCGTCGCCGACCAGTGCTCGTCGATGCGGTAGTCGATGCTGCCGCTCCACACGGTGTAGCCGGCCTGCATGAACTTGTACGAAACATCCTCGCCATCGAACTTGCCGCTGTCCGGGTTGAAGGTGGTCACGTAGCCATTCTTCGACGTGCGGCTCTGCGCCGTCGCGCCGAGGCCGACTTTCCAGTCCTGCCACTGCCCCGGCAACTGATAGGTCCCCCACAGCTTGAACAAATGCTTGGGCGTGACCCCGACGAAGGAGTCACGGGCCTCGTCGCCCTCCTTGTCGACCACATGGGCGTAGGTGTAGCCGGCGATCAACTGCAGGCCAGGGGCGACTTCGCCACTGATCTCGGCATCGAAGCCCTGGCTGACCACCAGGCCCTGGTTGCGGTAGCAGCAATCCCCACCGAAATCGTACTGGCCGTCCTCGATCGCGGCACCGTCCTGTTCGATGCGGTACAGGGCGAAGGCGCTGTTCATGCGGCCGTCGAACAACTGCCCCTTGAGACCCAGTTCATAGTTCTTCGACGTACTCGGCTCAAGCGGCGAGCCTGGCTGCGGGCCCATGCTGTAGCCGGTCTGCGGGGTGAAGGTTTCGGCGTAGCTGGTGTACAGGGTCCAGCGCGGGTCGAGGTCCCAGGTCAGGCCGGCATACGGCGTGAAGACCCCGCTTTCGTGCTTGGTGGACGGCCGCGACGGCGGCGTCACGCCATCGAAGAAGTCCTGCTTGTTCTGGTAGGCGTAGTCCGCCAGGCGTCCGCCGATGATGAACTTCACCTCCTCGCTCAGGGACAGACGGGTCATGCCGTACAGCGACTTGCGAATCTCGGTGAGGTACTGGTCCTTGTTCAGGCGGCGGCCCTGGTCCTCGGGGGGCGTGCGGCCGCCGAGGTCCAGCGGGAGGTTGGCGATCACCCCGGTGTACTGCACCACCGAACCCACCGTGTGGGTGTAGTCCAGCCCGCCGAGCACGTCGTGGTCCAGACCGAAGGCGCTGAAGCGGCCCTTGAAGTAGCTGTTGAGGGTCTTGCGCTCGCTGCCGCCGGTGTTGGGGTAGTGGTACCAGGCCGGGCCGAGGCCGCTTTCCGGATCGACGCCGCCGAAGTAGTAGAGCCCGGTGGAGTCGCGGTCGATGTCCACCCAGTTCAGTTCGGTGGTCAGCGACCAGTCGGCGTCGAAGCTGTGCTCGACCCTGGCGTAGGCCTGGCGGGTTTCTTCGCGCACGCTGTTCCAGTTCGAGGTGAAGGCGGTGTGCCGCGGCAGCTTGAGGTCCTCGCCGTTGCTGTAGCGCGGCAGGCCGTTGTAGTACGGCACGCCGTCCACGTCCTGGTAGCTGCCACCGAGGGTCAGGGTGGTGTCCGGGCTGAGGTCGAACTCCAGCGAGCCATAGGCCAGGCTGTTCTGCATATCGCCGTAGTCGTAGAACGCCTTGCTGTCCTGGTAGGCCATGCCGAGGCGGCCACGGATATCGCCGCTGTCCACCAGCGGGCCGGTGAGGTCGAACTCGCTGCGGTAGTTGTCCCAGCTGCCGGCGGACGCGGAGAACGCCAGCTGGTTGTCGCGCAGGGCACGCTTGCGCACCAGGTTGACGGTGCCGCCGGGATCGCCGCTGCTGGAGAACAGGCCGTCGACACCGCGCAGGAACTCGACGCGCTCGTACTGGGCCATGTCCAGCTGGCTCAGCGAACCGTAGCCGGCGATGCTGGTGCTCAACGGCGCGCCGCCATCGATCTGGGTGTTGGACACGGCGAAGCCGCGGGAAAAGAAGTTGCTCTCGTTGCCCATGGAGGCCTGGGCGATCCCGCCTTTCTGCAGGGTCACGCCGGTCACCTTGGCCATCACCTCGGTCAGGCTGTTGAGGTTCTGCTCCTCGATCTGCTGGCGCGTGACCACCGATACCGAATGCGGCACTTCGCGCAGCGAGGTGGCGACCTTGCTGCCCACCGTCGCGCTCTGCACGGTGTACGCCGCGCCGCTCTCGGCCAGGCCCTGGCCGACCACGGCGGTCGGGGCCAGGGCCACGCTGCCCTGGCCCGGCGTCTGCAGCAGCGACCAGCTGCCATCGGCGTTGCGCACGACACTGAACGGACTGCCCTGAAGCAGCCGGGCGAACCCCTGCTCGACACTGAAACGGCCATTCAGCGCCGGGCTCTGGTGACCGGCGGTCATGCGCGTATCGAACGACACCACCACCCCGGCCTCGCCGGCGAAGCGGATCAGTGCCGCACCCAGCGGGCCGGCGGGAATGCCGTAGGTTTTCTCCACGGACTCGGCGCGGGCCTGACTGGACGGCGCGAACAATGGCGCCCCGACGGCCGCGTGCAGGGCCAGCGAGGCCGAGACGATGGCCAGCGCCAGTGGCTTCTTGCGCAGTGAACGGGTGGGACGAACAACGGTGGTAGGCAACCCTGAAAGCATGCTGATTCCTGATCCTTCGCACTGTGGATGGGGTGGTTTCAGGGGTAAGTCGAACGGGCGCGGAAAAATCGACAACGCCGCGCAAGAAATTTCTCAGGCGTTGCCGACCACCCGGGTCCAGTAGCGGCTGCGTTGCCGTACCTGGACCGGCAGGGCCCGGGCAATGGCGGCGAAGGCCATGTCCAGGTCGTCCAGGGGGAAGGCGCCGGAAATCGGCAGTTCGGCCACCGCGTCGTCCCAGCCGAGGTAACCGTGCCGGTAGCGGCGCAACTCGCCGAGCAGACGCCGCAGCGGCCAGCCATTGACCAGCAGGCGGCCATTGACCCATTCGCCGCTGCCCGGCTCCAGCGCCTGCAGGGGGCCACAGTGCCGCGCGCTGAAGGTCATGCCCTGCCCCGCCTCGACCCGTTGCTCGCGGTCCAGTTGCAACGGGGTCACCGCCACGGCCTGCTCGAAGACTTCGAGGCGCGTGCTGGCGTCGTTCTGGCGCACGCTGAAGCGGGTGCCCAGCGCCCGCAGATGGCCTTCGGCGCTGCGTACCAGCAATGGCCGCGGATCGACGCCGGTACTGAGGAGGATTTCCCCGGCGCGCAGATGGATCAGGCGCATCTGCGCACTGAAGCGGATGTCCACCGCGCTGGCGGTGTTCAGTGCCAGGCGGGTGCCATCGCTCAGGGTCACGCTGCGCCGCTCGCCGACACCGGTGCGCTGGTCGGCCAGCCAGACCGGGGCCTGGTGATAGCCGTTCCAGCCCAGGGCGCCGACCCCGGCCAGCAGTGCCAGGTGCTTGAGCATCGCGCGTCGGTCGAGCGAGGCCGGGGCATGCTCCAGCACCCGGCAGGCGAACTCGCCCGGCAGGCCTTGCAACTGCGCCTGCATCCGCTCGACCCGCTGCCAGGCCCACTGGTGCGCGGGATCGGCCTGGCGCCATTGCCGCCAGGCGGCGAGCAGCGCGGCGTCCTCGGGGCGCGCGGCCAGACGCGCCAGCCATTGCGCGGCCATGCGCAGCGCCTCGCGCTGCTGCTCGGCGGTCACCCTTGCTGCTCCAGGGCGAACAGCAGGCAGTGTTCGGTGGCCTTGGCCACGTACTTGGTCACCGAGCTGACCGAGACGCCCATGCGCGCGGCGATCTCCTTGTAGCCCAGGCCCTGAAGTTGCGAGAGCAGGAACGCCTGCTTCACCTTGCGCCCCAGGCCGCTGAGCATGGCGTCCACCGCGTGCAGGCTCTCCAGCAACAGCAGACGCTCCTCGGGCGAGATGTCGAAGGCCGGCGGCGCGTCGGCGAAGGCCTGCAGATAGGCCTGCTCCAGGGCACGGCGGCGGAAACTGTCGACCATCACCCGCCGCGCCACGGCGCCGAGGAAGCAGCGCGGCTCGCGCAGATCACCGGGCAGACCGTGGCGACGCTCACTCAGGAGCAGGCGCAGGAAGGTGTCCTGGGCAAAATCCGCGGCCTGCTGCGAACAGCCCAGGCGCGCCCGCAGCCAGCCCACCAGCCAGCCATGGTGGGCGCTGTAGAGAGAGGCAACGGTCTGGGGCGGTTCGGCGGACATGGACGGCAATCGATATCATTTGAGAATGAGTCGTAATTTAGTGGATGTCCGCCATGCTTTGCAATTGCCATCAGGGTGCGAGGGGGTGAAGGATCATGGCCGGCAACCATGGCGGCGGGCGCAAGAGTCCGTGACGAATACTCCGCGAGGGCTCCTGCTCATGACGCCGCAAAGCCGTGCCGGCGTGCCCTCCAGACCACCAGCAGGGTCAGCGCCAGAAGTGCCAGGATGGCGGGGAAGAAGCTGCCGACACCTTGGTGCTGGAGGAGAAACGCACCCAGGATGCCGCCCCCCGCGATCGCCATGTTCCAGGCCGTGACCAGCATCGACTGGGCCACATCCGCCGCCTCGCCGGCGGTCCTGGCCAGCGCGGTCTGGAACAGCGTGGGCACCCCGCCGTAGGCCAGCCCCCACAATCCCACCGCCGTGTAGACCAGCAGCGGATCCGCCGCGAACAGCCCCAGCCCCAGCGCGCACAGCCCGAACAGCAGGATGCAGACCAGCGTGAGCAGGCGCAGGTGGCGGTCGATCAGCGCACCGATGATCCAGATCCCCAGCAACGAGGTCAGGCCGAACACCAGCAGCACCAGGTCCGTGCGCTCGGCCATCCCCGCCACCGCGAGGAACGGCGCGATATAGGTGTAGAGAATGTTGTGGGCAAGGACGAAGGTCAGCACCACCCACAACACCGGGCGCACCCCGGGCATGACCAGTACCCGCCGCGGCGACAGGCGCTTGCCGGCGGTCTGCCCGGGAAAATCCGGGACCGCGGCGCGCACCCAGAGCATCAGCAGCAGGGCCAGCAGGCTCATGAGGGCAAAGCACAGGCGCCAGCCGAGCAGATTGCCCAGCAGGGTGCCGCCGGGAACCCCCAGCGACAAGGCCAGCGGCGCGCCGACCATGGCGATGGCGATCGCCCTGCCCTGCTGCTGCGGCGCCACCATGCGCGCCGCGTACCCCGCCAGCAGGGCCCAGAGCAACCCGGCCGCCATGCCGGCGAGAAAGCGCGCGAACAGGGTCAGCAGCGCACTGCTGGAAATCGCCGTGAGCGTATTGGCGACCACGAAGCCGGCCAGTGCCGTCAGCAACAACGGCCGCCGGCGCATGCCCTGGGTCAGGGCGATCAAGGGAATCGCCGCCAGCAGCGAGCCAAAGGCGTAGAGCGTCACCAGTTGCCCGGCCAGCGCTTCGGAAATGCCCAGGCCGGCGCTGATCTGCGTCAGCAGCCCGGCGGGAAGCGCCTCGGTGAGGATGGTGACGAACCCGGTCAAGGCCAGGGCCAGAAGTGCCGCGATGGGCAGGCGCGCGACCTGCGCGCCGTGGAGTGGAGCGGTGGTGGAGAGTGTCATGGTTACGCCTCGTCGAATGCAGGCTGCCATGCTCGACGCATCCCCCATGCGAGACAATAATGCTCGGGTTCAAAATATATCGGACAAATATTCCTGAATAGGAAGCGTCATGGAATCACTCAACGGCATCGCCTTCTTCGTCCAGGCGGCGGAAACCCGCAGCTTCTCCGCGGCCGGGCGTCTGCTCGGGGTTTCGGCTTCGGCGGTCGGCAAAAGCATCTGCCGCCTGGAACAACGCCTCGGCGTGCGTCTGTTTCACCGCAGCACCCGCAGCATCACCCTGACCGCGGAAGGCGCGCTGTTTCTCGAACGCTGCCGGCGCATCCTCTGCGAGCTGGAGGCGGCCGAACTGGAAATGTCGGAGACGCACCAGGCGCCGCGTGGACGTCTGCGCGTCAGCCTGCCGCAGACCGGAGTGCTGGTGCTGCCGACGCTGACCGCCTTCATGCGGCGCTACCCGGCTATCGAACTGGACCTCGACCTGTCCGACCGCCTGGTGGAGGTGATCGAGGAAGGCTTCGACGTGGTCATGCGCACCGGCGAGCCCGCCGACTCGCGCTTGATGTCGCGCGTCCTCGGCAACTTCCAGCTGCAGTTGGTGGCGTCTCCCGCTTACCTGGCACAGCGCGGCACACCGCGGTGCCCGGCCGACCTCGCCGGGCATGCCTGCCTGCAGTACAAACTGCCCAGCACCGGCAGGTTTCAGCCGTGGCCGCTGAAGGACGACGGCGCGCGGGAGTGGAAACTGCCCACCTCGATGGTGTGCAACAGCGCGATCGCCCTGGTGGATGTCGCCCTGGCCGGGCTGGGCATCGCCTGCCTGCCGGACTTCATGGTGCGCGCGGCCATCGCCCGCGGTGAGCTGGTCGAAGTGCTGCCCGAGCACGTCGAGCATCAGGGCACCTTCCGCCTGCTCTGGCCGTCGAGCAAGCAACTGGCGCCGAAGCTGCGGGTGTTCATCGACTTCATGTGCGCGGAGCTGTTTCCCGCGCGCACCTGAGCTCAGTGGGGGTCGCTGGTGGAGACCGCGAAGGCGCTGCGAATGAAATGCTCCAGTTCATCGGCCTGGAGAATCTCGATGGAGAACTGCCCGAAGCGCTTGGGCAGCCAGAGGATCCGCACGCCGCTGGGCGAGTCCAGCTGTTCGCGGGCCAGCGGTTTGCCGTTCTCGTCTTCCGGGTGTTCGCCGTTGGCCAGCAACTGGTCATAGGCGGCGAGGATGTCCGGCGTGGTGTAGCACTGGCGGTAGATGGTGCCCTCGCCGTTGCGTTCCAGCAGTTCGTGCAGATTGCCGGCCAGGGGCTGGACCAGGATGAAACGCTCGCCGCCGAAACGCACCACCGCGTAGCGCACGTGCAGGCCGTCGCGCTGCCAGGTGAAGGCGCGCGACACCTGCGCCGAAAACACCCGGGCGTAATGCGCGCAGGCACTTTCGAGGTCGTGGACCAGGACATCCACGTGGCTGAACTTCAGGTCCATGACGGTTTTTCCGGGCGGCGACAAAGCGCTCAGGGTAACGCCGCTACAGCCACCCGGCCAGCACGATCGGCAGCCATGCGAACGACAGCAGGGTCGAGCACATCACCACATTGGCCACCTGCTCCGGCGAGCGCCCGGCGCGCACCGCCAGCAGGTAGTTGAACACCGCCACCGGCATGGCCGACTGCATCACCAGCACCGCGTGCGGAAGCGCCGGCATGTCGAGCACGGCACCGATCGCCCAGCCGACCACGGCGCCGAGGACGATGCGCAGCGCCCCGAGCAGCATGCCGCTGCCGACCTGCCGCGGGCGGATGCTGGCCAGCGACACGCCGAGGGTCAGGAGCATCAGCGGAATCACCATGCCGCCCACCAGGTCCACGGTATTGGCCAGCCACCGCGGCAGTTGCAGGTCGAAGAAAATCATCGGCAAGGCCAGGGCCAGGCTGATGACGATGGGGTTCCTGAGCAGCGAGCGGAAAGTGGTGACGCCGCCGGAGATGGCGATCCCCAGGGTGAACTGGAAGCTCGACAGGGTCAGGAAGAACGCCACCGCCAGGGCCAGGCCCTGGTCGCCGAAGGCATACAGCGCCACCGGCAGGCCCATGTTGCCGGTGTTGGGGAACATGAACGCCGGCATCAGCACCCGCCAGTGCTGGCGGAACGCGCGGCTGACCGCATAGCCGATCGCCGCCATCACCAGCATGCCCAGCACGCAGGCCAGGGCCATGCTGGCGAAGGCCTGCGGATCGAGGCGGGTGCGGTGCAGGGTCGACAGCACCAGGCATGGCGTGCCGATGCTCATGACCAGGCTGGCGATGAACTCCGTCGGGTAGTCATGGCCTCGGCGTGCCCAGATGAAGCCGATCGCGGCGACGATGAAGACAGGTGCCAGAACGGCGAACAACGAAGCCAGCATGGGGCGTGGTCCTTGGCAAAAGCGGCCATGCTAGGAGCGGGTGGTGGGTGGGTGCAAGGGTTTGGCCGCCTGGGCATGGGTATCTACACATCTTTGACGACCTGGCGGGAAACCGCATGAAGGCCGCCAGGTGCCTGTCTTGAGCCCTACAGTGCCTGTGAGATCGAGCGCCGCCCGCGCGGCGCATCGCGAGCTCGCTCGCTCCTACATTTTTTGCAACGTGCCATGGCCTGTGAGAACGGTGTTGCCAGCCTTTGGTGCCTGGCGATTTATAGCGGGGAGGCTGTTGGGATCGACGAGGTACCGCGTCGTACCACCAAGGCGGACAACCATGGCCTGTCAGGCATAGGCACGTTGCAAAAAATGTAGGAGCGAGCGAGCTCGCGATGCGCCGCGCGGGCGGCGCTCGATCTCAAGGGCACTGCCCCCGTCACGACGAGCACTTGGCGGCCTTGATACGGTTCCCCGCCAAGCCGTCAAAGATGTGTAGATACCAACCCCAGCAGATGCACCACCCCATACCCGGCACAGATCAGCGAACTGACCACGATGAAGCGCCTGCTGTGCCCGGTATTGCGCAGCAGCAGCGGCCCGGCGAAGCCGCGCAACAGATAGACCGCCGTGATCGCGCACAACCCCGTTCGCAACAACGGCAACGGTCCGATCACACCGGCACCGGACAATGCATATGCCGCCCAGATCGCCAGGACCAGGGCGATGCCCAGGGTGATGAACGTCGGATAACGCCTGCCCTGCTCGGCGGCACGAGCCATTCTTTCCCCTGCCCCCATCAAGCGATAACCCGCGGGCCCCACGGCGATACACCACAGGTGCGCAACCGCCGCCAACAGACTGAGCACCCCACCAAGCAGCAGGGCCAGGTTGTAATCCAGCATGTGCCTCGCGCCTCCCTGAAAACTATTCCTTCTTCCCCTTCCCGCCCTTCACCAGCCCATAGCGAATCTCCTTCGACGGCCCATAACCGTAGAACGAGGTGTAGCACTTGCTGAAATGGCTCGGCGAGACGAACCCGCACGCCAGCGCCACATCGATCAGCAGCAGGTCGGAATGCTGCAGCAGGCGCCGGCTCTCGGTGATGCGCAACTCCAGGTAGTAACGCACCGGGGTGGTCCCCAGCTGGGTCATGAACAGGCGACCGATCTGGCGCTTCGAGCGGCCGACGTAGTGGGCCAGCTGGTCCTGGCTCAAGGGCTCTTCGATATTCGCGCTCATCAGGTTGATGGCTTCGCGCAGCGGTTCGCTCATCTTTTCGTGCAGGGTCGGACGGGCACGGCGGTAGCGCGACTCCTCGAACGCGAGGATATCCACCACGGCATCCACCAGGCCGCGGCCACAGCGGCTGTTGATCCACTCCAGGACGAGGTGGAAGCCCCCCGCCGGGCTGGCCGCGGTCAGGCGGTCGCGGTCGACCATGTAGCTTTCGCTGGTGACCTGGCTGTCCTTGGCGATCTCCGCCACGGCGCCGCGATGCTCAGGGTGCACGGCGCAGCGATAGCCATCGAGCAGGCCGGCCTGGCCCAGGAACCAGGCGCCGTTCCACAGGGCGCCCAGGGCCACGTGCTTTTCCGCGGCCTTGTGCAGGATCTGATTGAGTTCCGCGATCGGCCGCAGCACGGTGCGCAGGCCGCCACAGACCACCAGCAGGTCCAGTTCGTCGAGGGCGGCGGCATTGAGTGGCGCGTCGGGGCAGATCACCAGGCCGAGGTCGCTGACCCGCGAACCGCCATCGAGGGTAAAGGTACGATGGCTGAAGGACGCCGCCTGGATCAGGTTGGCGGTGACCAGGGTGTCGAGGGCCTGGGTGAAGGCCGGCAGGGAAAAGTGTTCGAGCAGGATGAACCCGACCCGGCCCTGGCCGCCCGCCGCCTGCCCTTTCTCGCCAGTGAAGCGCAGGTTCGAGCCCTGCATGGCATCACTGAAATGCCTTCTTTCGACCACGTTATGTCTTCCACTCTTGTTCTTCGATGAGCGCCGAAACGTCGAAACCGCCACGCCGGCATGCATCGATGAATGATGCACGCCGGCGTGGCGGTGTCCAACTGTCCTTCAGCTTTTTCTGTTTATGTTGCAGCTCGCATCCGGCGACCTTGAAGGGCACCCCGCGACAGGCGATCCAGCAACAGCGCCACCGCAACGATCGCCAGGCCGGCGCGCAGGCCCAGGCCCATTTCCATGCGGGTCAGGCCGCGGGTCACTTCCGCGCCGAGACCGCCCGCCCCCACCAGCCCGGCCAGCACGACCATGGCCAGGGACAGCAGGATGCACTGGTTGAGGCCCACCAGCAGGGTCGGCATGGCGCTGGGCAGTTCGATCTTCAGCAGGATGTCCCGCGGCGAGGCGCCCATGGCCTTGCCCAGTTCCAGCAGGTCGGCGCGCACGCCGTTGAAGGCCAGGGTGGTCAGACGCAGCATCGGCGGGATGCCATAAATGATGGTGGCGAGGATCGCCGGGACCTTGCCCAGGCTGAACACCATCACCGCCGGAATCAGGTAGACCCACGGCGGCACGGTCTGCATGACGCTGAGGAGCGGACTCAACACGGCATCCAGGCGCTTGATCCGCGAGGCCAGCACGCCCAGCGGGAAGGCCACCGCCACCGAGATCAGCACCGCCACGGTGACCAGGGCGATGGTCTGCATCGACGCCACCCAGAACCCGGAGAGCAGGCAGAAGCCAAGCATTGCCAGCGCCAGTGCGGCGGCGCGCAGGTTGATGAGGAAACCGGCGAGCAGTGCCACCAGGGCGATCATGGCGTAGGCCGGGATCGCCAGGAGTACGCCCTCGATGCCACCGAGGACGGCCTCGATGCAGCGGCTGATCAGGGCGAACAGGCCATGCAGGTTGGCGTTCAGCCAGTCCACCGACGGCGCCAGCCAGGCGCCCGGGGAGAACTTGATATCGGCGGGATTCATGGCGCAGCCCTCCGGCCAAGGCGGGTCGCGCTCTGGGCCATGCGGTCGAGGATCAGGGTGAGGATGACGATGGCAATGGCGGCGTTGATCGACATGGCGATGTCCAGGGTGCGGATCGCGCCGTAGATCACCTCGCCCAGCCCGCCGGAACCGACGATGCCGGCGATCACCACCATGCCGAAGGCCATCATCAGGCCCTGGTTGACCCCGGCCATGATGCTCGGCAGGGCGAACGGCAGGCGGATCTTGAAGAACTGCTGCGCCCCCGTGGTGCCGCTGGCCTGGCCCAGTTCGATGAATACCCTGGGCGTCTGGCGGATGCCCAGGGAGGTCAGGCGCACCACCGGCGGTACCGCGACGATGAAGGTGGCCACCAGCGCGGTACCCGGGCCGTAGCCCAGCAGGGCGATGGCCGGCAGCAGGTAGATGTACGGCGGCAGGGTCTGGATCAGGTCCAGCACCGGCTCGCTGAGGCGATCCAGCGACGGCATCAGGCCGGCGGCGACGCCCATTGGAATACCGACCACAAGCGCCATGCTGGTGGCGGCCAGGACCAGCGCCAGGGTGCTCATGGTCTGCGGCCACAGGCCCATGATCGCGCACAGCAGCAGGCCGAGCATAGTGCCGACGGCGAAGCGCCAGTGGCCGACCAGACGCCAGCCGAGCACGCCGAAGAGCAGGATGATCACGTAGAACGGCAGCAGGGTCAGGCCGTCGTAGATGGCCTGGTAGCCGGCGTGAAGAATGTCGTTGAGACCGTCGAAGAACCACGCGCCGTTGTCCGACAGCCATTCCAGCCGGGCATCGACGAATGCGTCGAAGGCCGCGGCGAAGCCCGAGACGTTCATAGCGCGCGCTCCAGTTGCACGGCCGCCTGCTCCGGCGCCGGCGCGCCCTGCACGCCACGCAGCAGGTCCTGCTGGGTGATGATGCCGAGCACCTGGCCCTGCTCCACCACCGCCAGGGCATCGCCGGCGGAACTGATCATCAGGTTGATCAACGCATCCAGGTCGGCCTGCGGCCCGGCACTCGGCAGGCGCGCCGGGTCGATATGCGGATGGGCGGCGACGGCCGACATGATCGAGTGCGCCTTGACCAGGTGCAGGCGCGAGATGCCGGCGACGAACTCCGCGACATAGGCGTCGGCGGGCTTGAGCACGATGTCCTCGGCGGTGCCCTCCTGGATGATCACCCCGTCCTTCATGATGGCGATGCGATCACCGATGCGGATCGCCTCTTCCAGGTCGTGGGTGATGAATACCGCGGACTTGCCCAGCGACTTGGTCAGCTGGCGGAACTCGTCCTGCAACTGACGGCGGATCAACGGGTCGAGGGCGCTGAAGGGTTCGTCCATGAGGATCACTTCCGGGTCCGAGGCGATCGCCCGGGCCAGGCCGACCCGCTGCTGCATGCCGCCGGACAGCTCGTCGGGATAGCGCGCGGCCCAGTCACCGAGGCCGACCTTGGCCAGCGCCTGCTCGGCCACCTTGTGCCGCTCGGCCTTGGAGATACCGCGCACCTCCAGGCCGAAGGCGGCGTTTTCCAATACGCTGCGGTGCGGCAGCAGGGCCACGCTCTGGAACACCATGCCGATATGCCGGGCGCGGGTTTCGCGCAGGGCCGCGGCGTCGAGGGCGGCGATGTCCTTGCCCTTGATCAGGATCTGCCCGGAGGTGGGATCGATCAGGCGGTTGAACATGCGGATCAGGGTCGACTTGCCGCTGCCGGACAGGCCCATGATGCAGTAGATCTCTCCACGCCTGACCTTGAGGCTGACATTCGACACCCCGACCACACAGCCATGCTCCTGAAGAATCTGCTTCTTCGACAAACCGCGCTCTTTATAGGCACGCATGGCGGTATCGGCGTTCTTGCCAAAAATCTTCCAGACCGATTGGCACTCCACCAATACGTCTTCAGCTGTTTCGCTTGCTGTGTTCATCTCGCACCCGTCGAACCAGAAATCTGGTTGGCTTTTTTATTACGTTCAGTTCGGCAGTGTTAAAGGCGTTGCCCGCCGTGGGGCCAGGCAACGCGGTACCTCGAAATCAGTATTTCTTGATGTTTTCCCAGCGCTTGATCAGGTCGGCGTTCTTCGTCGCCCATGCCTGCACGGCCTGCTCCACGGTCTGGCCGTCCTTCATCGCGCCGTTGATCGCGGTGATGTCGGACAGCGGCAGGTACACCCCGGCGATCAGCTCGCGGGCCTGCGGGTACTCGGCGGAGAAGCCCTTCTTGCCGACCCAGTAGTAGCCCTGTGGCGGGGCGAAGGAGCCTTTCGGGTCCTTGAGGAACTTGACGTCGAACTTCTGCGCCATCCACGACGGCTCCCAGGTAGTGACGGCGATCCACTCCTTGCGGTCCACGGCGGACTTGAGCGCGGCGGTCATGGCCGCGGTACTGCCTTCGAGCAGGTTGAGCTTGAGGCCGTAGTCGGTGACGGCCTTGGCGGCGTCGCTCATCAGGCCCGAACCCGGCTCGATGCCGACGATCTTGTTGCCGAACTTGTCGGCGTTGGCGTTGAGCTCTTCCAGCGAGTCGATGGTGACGTAGCGCGGTACGGCGATGGCCTGGTAGAGGCCGTGGGAAACCGGCGAGATCTTTTCCAGACGGTTCTTGTTCTTGTTCCAGTAGTCCTGCGCGGCGTAGTCGATCTGCGAGGCGAGGATCTGGATGTCACCCTTGCCCAGCGCGGCGTAGGCGATGCCCCATTCGGAGAAATTGGTCACCTTGACGGTGTAGCCGGCGTCTTCGAGGACTTTCCTGGTGACGGTGGTGATCGGCGTCAGGTCTTCCCACGACAGGGTGCCCATGGTGATGGTCTTTTCCTCGGCCTGGGCCTGGAACACCGTGAGACCGACCATCGCGAGGGTGCAAAGGGCCTTGCGGAAGAATTTCATCGTTGTGCGTCTCCGTTGTGGTGCTGGCCGGGCGCTTGAGAGTCGCCCGTTGATTGTTGTTGGTTTTTTCGTGCACTGCGTCTTTCACAACTTTCTGGCGGGGGTTTCTGACACCAGGAGCGACCTGATTACCCGCGCCACACCCCGGGAACACGGGTGTTGAACCGAGATTCGCACGGGTTCGGGAGACGGTCAACGGAATTGTATTCTTTGTGTATACCGACAGAATTCAAAAAGAATTCAGAGAAAGTGCTATTTTCCCCAGTGTTTTCAGGGTTCTGACGGTGGCAGCGATGGTAGAAAAGCTGTCGCGGGTTGACATGCCCATGGCGGGATTTGATAAGGGCATGTCTCGTGGATGCCATACGTAGGAGCGTGGCTTGCCCGCGAACGATCCCAGAACCGGCATCGCAATCCGGGACCGCTATGCGCTCCTTCGCGGGCAAAGCCCGCTCCAAGAAGCCGCCTGCAGGCTCAAGAGAAATGAAACCAGGGATCAGACCCCTGTCGCAGACACGTCGATGTCGGTTCGCGCCGCTCATCGAAATACCTGTAGACACATTGTCTAATCCACCCCTATAGTCGTTATACAAATTGTAGACACAACCTGATGAGTACGAAAAAGGCTCCCATGAAAGCCACCGCAACCGCCCTTTCCACTGCCGATGCCAGCCCGGATCGCAAGGCGCTTCTCGCCGAAGCGCTGCGCCGGCGCATCCTCAGCATGGAACTGGCGCCCGGCGCGGTGGTGGATGAACTGGCACTGTGCGACGAGTTCGGCCTGTCCCGACCACCGGTGCGCGAGTTGCTGCGGCAGATCGCCGCCGAGGGCTACATCGAGCTGGAAGCCAACCGCGCCCCGCGCGTGGCGGCCATGAGTCACGAGTCGCTGCGCGCCTTCTTCCTGGCCGCGCCGCTGGTGTACATCGCCACCACCCAGCTGGCCGCGACCCGCGCCACCGAGGCCGAGATCGACGAACTGCGCCGTATCCAGGCCCGTTTCCGCCAGGCCATCGAAGAGCAGCACGTGGAAAACCGCGTCATCTACAACGACGAGTTCCACCTCGAGATCGGCAAGATGGCGCACAACGATTACCTGATGCCGAGCCTGCGCCGTGTGCTCATCGACCACGCGCGACTGGGCAAGATTTTCTACCGCCACCCGACCACCGTGGACATGCAGAAGGACCTCGAACTGGCCTGCGACCAGCACGACCAGATCATCGAGGCCATCGCCCGCCACGACACCGAGGCCGCGGGACAACTGATTCGCGAGCATATGGAATTGTCGCGCCGGCGCATGGCGGAGTACGCCGCACCGGAAGGCATGGAGGTATCGCTCGCGTTTTGAAAGACCCCGGCGCATGAAGGTTCGCGAGGTTTCGTGAAGCATTTCGGCCTGGGTGGCAACACCGGATCAAACAAGAACAGCCAGGTCCCTGAAATGACAAAAGTAACCTCGTTGCCGGCCGACGACAGTTCGTGCGGCTGGTATCACCTGAGCCCCAGGCGCACGCCGCGGCCCGCGCACACCGGCACCAGCCGCGCCCGCTGGGTGGTGCTGGGCGCCGGCTATGTCGGCCTCGCCGCCGCACGCCAGCTGGCACTGAACTTCCCCGATGAGCAGGTCCTGCTGATCGAGGCCCAGGAAGTCGGCTTCGGCACCGCCGGTCGCAACGCCGGCTTCGCCATCGACCTGCCCCACGACATCGGTGCCGAGGACTACATCGGCGACATCGGTATCGCCAGGACCTGCCTGCGCCTGAACCTCACCGGGCAGAACTACCTGAAGGACCTGGTCGCCGCACACAACATCGATTGCCAGATGAAGTTCTGCGGCAAGTACCAGGCCGCCGTCGAGGACCGCGGCATCGCCGTGCTCGACGCCTATCGCCGTGGCCTGGAAAAGCTCGGCCAGCCCTTCGAGGTGATCGAAGGCGCCGACCTCCCCGAGCATATCGGCACGCACTTCTACCGCAAGGCGCTGTTCACCCCGGGCACCGCGCTGATCCAGCCATCGGCGCTGGTCAAGGGCCTGGCCGAGAGCCTGCCGGGCAACGTCGTCCTGTACGAGAACACGCCGATCCTCGACGTCGAATACGGCGACAAGACCTTGCTGCGCCATGCCCGCGGCAGCATCATCGCGGACAAGCTGGTACTGGCCAACAACGCCTTCGGCGGCCACTTCGGCTTCCTCAAGGGCGCCATGCTGCCGATCTTCACCTACGCCAGCCTGACCCGGCCGATGACCGGGCAGGAACAGGCGCGTCTGGGCGGCAAGCCGTACTGGGGGGTGATCCCCGCCGACCCGTTCGGCACCACGGTGCGACGCACCCCGGACAACCGCCTGCTGATCCGCAACAGCTTCAGCTTCAACCCCGACGGCCGGGCCAACCGCAAGTACCTGGAGCGTTACGTCGAGCGCCACAAGGCCTCCTTCGACCGGCGCTTCCCGATGCTCCCGGAGGTTGGTATCGAGTACACCTGGGGCGGTGCGCTGGCCATGTCGCGCAACCACGAGAGCTACTTCGGCCAACTGGCCCCGAACGTCTACGGCGCGCTGTGCTGCAACGGCCTGGGCGTCACCCGCGGCACCGCCACCGGCAAACTGCTGGCGGACTGGCTGGCCGGAAAGAAGAACGAACTGATCGACTTCCTCCTGCGCTCGCCGGGCCCCAACGCCAACCCGCCGCAACCGTTCCTGTCGTTGGGCGTGAATGCGAGCCTGAAGTGGGGACAGATGCGAGCCGGCAAAGAAAGCTGAGCAAGGTGCTGGTCCCCCTGTAGGAGCGTGGCTTGCCCGCGAAGGAGCGCAAAGCGCTCCCGAAAATCACCCGGCCAGTTGAAATAAAGAAGCAGCAAACAGTGTCGCGCCGGCCCGGCGCGTGTTTACGGACTGAAGTTCCTTTTCAGCGCCGCGGACCCGCTCGGCCGGAAAACAGGTTCGATAGTGCAGGAAACAATAATGACAACTTCCAATCAATCCGTTGAAGACGTACCGCTCAACCGCTTTCACCAATTGCTCACCGCGCGCTCCGGCGGCGGCTCGTTCGTCGATGGCTACGTGCTCAGCATCATCGGCGTGGCCATGGTGCAGATGTCCGCCGGCCTGTCCCTGAGCGCCTTCTGGCAAGGCATGATCGCCGCCTCGGCGCTGATCGGGATCTTCTTCGGCGGCTTCCTCGGCGGCGCCCTGACCGACCACTTCGGGCGCAAACGCATCTTCTTCGTCGGTCCGACCCTGTTCATCCTCGGTTCGCTGGCGCAGTTCTGGGTCGAATCCGGGCCCATGCTGTTCGCCCTGCGCTTCCTCATCGGCGTCGCGGTCGGCATCGAATACCCGGTGGCCACCGCGCTGCTGGTGGAATTCCTGCCGAAGAAATACCGCGGCCCGCGCCTGGCCACCCTGACCATCCTGTGGTTCGCCGGTGCCGCCTTCGCCTATATCGTCGGCCACTTCCTCCTCGCTTCCGGCGACGAGAATGCCTGGCGCCTGGTGCTGGCCAGCCCGGTGGTGATCGGCGCGATCCTCTTCGCCCTGCGCACGGGTACCCCGGAGTCGCCACGCTGGCTGCTGAGCAAAGGCCGCGCGAAGGAGGCCGAGGCGATCATCAAGCAGGTCTACGGCCAGACCTTCTCCCTGAAGAACCTGCCCGAGCAACCCCGGGAACAGAAGGTGTCGTTCCTCAACCTGCTGCACTCCGGCTACGGCAAACGCATGCTGTTCGTCAGCATGTTCTGGTCGTGCTCGGTGATCCCGGTGTTCGCCGTGTACTCCTTCGCGCCGAAGGTCCTCGAAGCGCTGAACCTGAAAGGTGACTGGGCGTCGTTCGGCTCGGTGGCGATCACCCTGCTGTTCGTCATCGGCTGCATCATCGCCACCCGCCTGATCAACCGCATGGGCCGGCGCAGCATGCTGATCCACAGCTTCCTCTGGTCCGGCCTGGCCCTGCTCGGCCTGGCCTCGATGCACGACGGCTCGCCGACCCTGGTGCTGGTGCTGTTCGGTGCCTACGCCCTGTTCATCGGCGGCGCCCAGGTGCTGCAACTGGTGTACCCCAACGAACTGTTCCCCACCGAGATCCGCGCCGTGGCCGTGGGCGTCGGCACCTCGCTGTCGCGTATCGGCGCCGCCGTCGGGACCTGGCTGGTACCGATGTCGCTGCAGAGCTTCGGCATCGCCCAGACCATGTATGCCGCCGCCATCGTCACCCTGATCGGTCTGCTGTTCGCCTGGGCCCTGGCCCCGGAAACCCGTTCCCTGACTCTGCAACAAGCCGCCTCGCTTGGCTGAGCGCGGCTCGAAACTTCCTTGCGTCCAACTGGAGAGACCCACATGAAATTCGCAGGCATCTACACCCCCGCCGTCACCCCGCTGAACGCCGACGGCAGCATCGACAAGGCCGGCTTCGCCGACGTCCTGGACTACCTGGTCGAGTCGAAGATCCACGGCATCATCATCGGCGGCTCCACCGGCGAGTACTACGCCCACACCGCCCAGGAGCGCGTCGAACTGGCCGCCCAGGCCAAGGACGTGATCAATGGCCGCCTGCCGCTGATCGTCGGTACCGGCGCGATCCGCACCGAAGACTCGGTGGCCTTCGCCAGGCACGCGAAGGAAATCAAGGCCGACGCGCTGCTGGTCGGCACCCCGCCCTACGCCCTGCCGACCCAGCAGGAGATCGCCGTGCATGTGAAGGCCGTCGACGCCGCCGCCGACCTGCCGATCATGCTCTACAACTACCCGGGCCGCATGAGCGTGAGCATGGGCCCCGAGTTCTTCGATGCCGTGGCTGACGTGAAGAACATCGTCGCGATCAAGGAAAGCTCCGGCGACATGAACCAGCTGCACCGCCTGGCCACGAAGTACCCGCACATCTCGCTGTCCTGCGGCTGGGACGACCAGGCCCTGGAGTTCTTCGCCTGGGGTGCCGACAGCTGGGTCTGCGCCGGCTCCAACTTCATCCCGAGCGAGCACGTGGCCCTGTACGAGGCCTGCGTGATCGAGAAGGACTTCGCCAAGGGCCGCCGGATCATGGCCGCCATGATGCCGCTGATGGACTTCCTCGAAGGCGGCAAGTTCGTCCAGTCGATCAAGCATGGCGTCAGCCTCAACGGCCTGCGTACCGGCGGCGTGCGCGCCCCGCTGCAAGGCCTGGACGCTGCCGAACAGGCCGAGCTGGCCCAGGTCGTCGCCACCCTGAAAAGCACCATCGCTACCATCGTCGAGGGCAAGTGAAATGGCCGAACTGCTGAGCAAGGCGGAATACGTGGCCCTGGCCGCGAAACTGCAACCACGTAACCAGGCCTTTATTGACGGCGAATTCCGCGACGCCATCGGCGGCCGCACCTTCGTCACCACCAACCCGGCCACCGGCGAGAAGCTGGCCGAAGTGGCTGCTTGCGATGTGCAGGACGTCAACGTTGCCGTTGCGGCGGCCAAGGCTGCCTTCGAAGACGGTCGCTGGAGCGCGCTGACCCCGGGTGCCCGTAAAAAGGTCCTGCTGAAGTTCGCCCAGCTGCTGGAAGACAACACCCATGAACTGGCCGTGCTGGAAGCCCTGGACAGCGGCAAGCCGGTCAGCGAGTGCCAGAACGTCGACGTGCCGGAGACCATCCACACCCTGCGCTGGCACGCCGAGCTGATCGACAAGATCTACGACGCCACCGCACCGACCGGTTCGGCCGCGGTGACCCTGGTGGTGCGCGAGGCCATCGGCGTGGTCGGCCTGGTGCTGCCGTGGAACTTCCCGCTGCTGATGCTGGCCTGGAAGATCGGCCCGTCGCTGGCCGCCGGTTGCTCCATCGTGGTCAAGCCGGCCAAGGAAACCACCCTCACCGCCCTGCGCGTCGCCGAGCTGGCCCATGAGGCGGGCATCCCCGCTGGCGTGTTCAACATCGTCCCCGGCGGCGGTCGTGAAGCCGGCGAAGCCATCGGCCGGCACATGGACGTGGCCATGGTCAGCTTCACCGGTTCCACCGATACCGGACGCCTGTTCCTCAAGTACGCCTCCGAGTCCAACCTCAAGCGCGTGGTCCTGGAACTGGGTGGCAAGAACCCGGCCGTGGTCATGAACGACTGCGAAGACCTCGACTCGGTGGCCCGGTTCGTCACCGCCGGGGCCTTCTGGAACATGGGCGAGAACTGCTCCGCCTCCTCGCGCCTGATCGTCCACAAGGACGTCAAGGACGAACTGCTGTCGCTGATCTCCAAGCATGTGAAGGACTGGAAACTGGGCGACCCGCTGGACCCGGACAACCGCCTCGGCGCCATGGTCAGCAAGGCGCACTTCGACAAGGTCCGTTCCTACCTGGAATACGCCGCCGAGCAGAAGCTCAGCGTCGCCCTGGGTGGCGAGACCCGGGATGGCGTGTACGTGCAGCCGACCATCGTCGATGGCGTGGCCCGCGACAGCCGCCTGTTCGTCGAGGAGATCTTCGGCCCGGTGCTGAGCGTGACCACCTTCGACACCATCGACGAAGCCATCACGCTGGCCAACGACACCATCTACGGCCTGGCCGCCTCGGCCTACACCGGCAGCCTGCGCAATGCCCTGCGCCTGTCGCGGGAGATCCGCGCCGGTGTGGTCACGGTCAACTGCTTCGGCGAAGGCGATGCCTCGACGCCGTTCGGAGGCTACAAGGAGTCCGGATTTGGCGGTCGCGACAAGTCGATCTGGGCGCATGATCAGTACACGGAGCTGAAGACCATCTGGATCGACGCTTCGTGAGCTGAAACCCGGGTGCTGTTCTGACGGAGTTCGGCACCTGACCCGGCCACCGCCCCACGCAGGCGGTGGCCACTCTTCTCCACTTCGCGGTACAGCGAACGAGCAGCACGGCCCGTGCAGGCCACTACAACGCTGCGGCGCTGACGGTTCCCGAGTCTTCGGGCGACCACACAATTCCCATACCCAAAAACCCGTCCGCACGACCGCCGGAGAGCGCTCGCGTGCGTACCCATGCACAGACTTTCTACTGCCCATGCTCGCCTCGAACGTTTCAACCCACAGCTCCACCCTCGGTCATCGCAATGCGCTGATCGTGGCCCATATCGCCGCCGTGCTCTTCGGTCTTACCGGCATCCTCGGCGCCCTTATCCACTCGTCCGCCTCGGTCATCACCTTCGGTCGCGCGGCCTTCGCCGTGCTCGCCCTCGGGGCCGTGGCGCAGTTGCGGAAACGCGGTGTGTTCCACCAGTTGAACTGGCGCAAGTTCGGCGTCATGGCCTTCAGCGGCGTGCTGCTGACCTCGCACTGGGTGAGCTTCTTCATCGCCATCAAGGTCGGTGGCGTGGCCGTGGCGACCCTTGGTTTCGCCAGCTTCCCGGCCTTTATCGCGGTGCTCGACCTGCTGGTGTTCCGCGAGCGCATCGGCGCCAGCGAAAGCCTGCTGTTGCTGCTGGTCAGCCTGGGTCTGGTGCTGGTGGTGCCGTCCTTCGACCTGCTCGACCAGGGCACGGTCGGCCTGCTCTGGGGCCTGGGTTCGGGCTTATCCTTCGCCCTCCTGGCGATCACCAACCGCCGTGGCCTGCAGGGCATGAACGCGGTGCAGGTGGCGTTCTGGCAGAACCTCACCGTGGCCGTGCTGGTGGCGCCGTTCGCCCTCGATACGCTGCTGGTGCATGGCCTGAGCCACAGCGACTGGATCTACCTGGCGATGCTGGGGATCTTCTGCACCGGGCTGTCCCAGTACCTGTTCGTCAAGAGCCTGGAAGGGCTGGAGGCGCGCAGCGCGGGGATGATCATCGCCCTGGAGCCGGTGTATGCGATCGCCTGCGCCTGGTGGCTGTTCGGCGAGCAGCCGTCGCTACGGATGGTCGCGGGCGCGTCGTTGATCATCCTCGCCACGGTGCTCTCGGCGTGGGGGAAATTGACGGCGGAGCAGGTGCATTGAGTTAGTGAGCGTGGCTACACAACTTTGATGGTCTGGCGGGGAACCGCATGAAGGCCGCCAGGTGCCTGTCTTGAGTCTTGCAGCGCCCTCAAGATCGAGCGCCGCCCGCGCGGCGCATCGCGGGCAATGCCCGCTCCCACATCGGTTGCAACGCGCCATGGCCTGTGGGATTTGAGTTGCCAGCCTTTGTCTTGCGGCGATGTATCGCGGGGAGGCTGTTGGGCTCGACTCGGTATCGAGTCGAACCAACAAGGCGGTCAACCATGGCCTGACAGACATAGGTACGTTGCAACCGATGTGGGAGCGGGCATTGCCCGCGATGCGCCGCGCGGGCGGCGCTCGATCTCAAGGGCGCCGCAAGACTCAAGACAGGCACCTCGCGGCCTTGATGCAATTTCCTGTCAGGCCTTCGGAGTTGTGCAGATACCCATACCCCTCAAGGCTGCAGCTCCGGCGCAGGGCGGCGGAAACCGCGTGTCAGCCAGGCAAGGTACATCACGCCGAAGCCAAGCCAGCAGACCCCGATGCCAATCGCCGTCGTGCTCAGCTGGCTGACCAGGTAAAGGGTCACGCACATACCCAGCAGTGGGAACAGCAGATAACTCACAAGCCCAAGGCGCTGCTGCTGCCGAGCACGATAGAAGTAGCAGATCACACACAGGTTCACCGCGCTGAAGCCCAGGAAGGCACCGAAGTTGATGAACGAGGTGGCCATTTCGAGGGTGAGGTTCAGACCCAGCAAGCCGATCACGGCAGTGAACATCAGATTGAAGACCGGCGTCCCGGTCCTGCGATCAAGCGCACCGAACGGTTTGGGCAGGATGTCGGCCCGGCCCATGAAGTACAGCAGGCGACTGGTGCTCAATTGCACGATGAGACCCGAAGCGAAGCCGGAGATGATGAAGCCGAGGTTCAACCAGTCCGCGAAGATCTGCCCACCGACGTTGACGGACATGAGATAGGCGGCAATCTGGGCATCTTCGAATACGCCACCGGGATGGACCAGCTGCATGATGTACGCCACAAGCGCAAACAGCAGGCCCGCCGTTGCCATCACCAGGACCACCGCCCGCGGGATGTTGCGCCTGGCGTCGCGGGTTTCCTCGGCCATGGTGGTGACCGCATCGAAGCCCAGATACGAATAGGCCGCCACCGCCGCCGCGGCCGATACCCCAACCCAGGTGCTGCTGGCGTTCCAGAGCGGCGCGGTCAGGGAAACCGGTGACTCGTGCATCAGGTGGATCACGCACAGGACCACGAACAGCAACACCAGACCGATGCCCAACCCGGTCAGCACCTTGTTCGTCCGGTCGGCGAGGGTCAGCCCCAGGATATTTACCAGCGTGGTCAGCCCGATGTTGATCAGCATCCAGCCCCAGAAGGGTATCGCGGGGAACTGCACATTGAGAAAGACCGACTGGACCAGCCAGGCGACCATGGGCATGAACAGATAGTCCAGCAACACCACCCAGCCGACCAGAAACCCCAACCGACCGCCGAGCATTTGCCGGGCGTAGAAATAGGCCGACCCGGACACGGGAAACAGCCTGGCCATCTTGGCGTAACTCAATGCCGACAACAGCATGGCACCGGTGGCCAGCAGGAAGGCGCTGGGCGCCGTGCCGGCGCTGCGCTGGGCAATGACGCCGAAAATGACCAGCACCAGGCTGGGCGCCATGTAGGCCAGACCGAACAGCACCACCGAGGTCAGGCTGAGCCGGGCGGTCAATTTGACGGGATTGTCGGCCATGTCAAAGCTCCCTTTCGAACATGAAGGGGAGGACGGCGAAGAGGGGCGACTCGCGGCCCCCGGAACGTGAATCGATCAGGCGGGTATCACGGTTGTCGAGGTGGGTGACGATCAAGTCTGCAGAGAGGGTCATGCTTACTCCGGTCAAGCGGATTTTTGTTATGCGAACGGCCAGCGGCGCGGCAATCAGGTGCCGCTCTTCACCTTGCTCCAGACCCGGGTGCGCACGCGCTCCAGTTTGAGCGGCAGCGTTTCGAGCGGGTACAGCGTGTCCATGACGTCCTTCGGCGGGTAAACCGCCGGGTTGTCGCGCAGTTGCGGATCGATGAAGGCGCTGGCGTCCTTGTTGCCATTGGGATAGCCGAGGTAGTCGGAGCTCTTGGCGATCACCTGCGGACGCAGCATGTAGTCGATGAACGCATAGCCTTGCTCCGGGTGAGGGGCATCCTTGAGCAGCACCATGTTTTCAAACCAGACCGGCGCGCCTTCCTTCGGAATGCTGTAGGCCAGCTTGACGCCATTGTCGGCACGGTCCGCCGTGGTCTTGGCGTTGTAGACCGAGCCTCCCCAACCGACCACGGCACAGATGTCGCCATTGGCCAGGTCGGTGGTGAACTTCGAGGAGTCGAAATAGCGGATGTACGGACGGATCTTGAGCAGCAGCGCCTCGGCCTTGCGGTAGTCCTCGGGGTTCTTGCTGTTGGGTGGCAGGCCCAGGTAGTTCAGCGCAATCGGCACGATTTCCACGGGCGCATCCAGCATCGCCACGCCGCACTTGCTGAGCCTGGCGATGTTTTCCTCCTTGAAGATCAGGTCCCAGGAATCCACCGGCGCGTTCGCCCCCAGCAGTTGCTCGACCTTGGCCTGGTCATAGCCGATCCCCGTCGTGCCCCACATATAAGGAACGGCGTAGCGGTTGCCCGGATCGTTGCCTTGCTGCTTTTCCAGGATCTCCGGGGCCAGGTGCGACCAGTTGCCCAGCCGTTCACGATCCAGTTCCTGGATCACCCCGGCCTTGACCAGGCTGGGCAACAGGTCGTCGGGCACCATCACCACGTCATAGCCCGTGCGCCCGGCCATCAGCTTGCTTTGCATCACTTCGGCATTGTCGAACGCATCCCAGAGCAGCGAGATACCCGTATCCGCCTGGAACTCCCTGGGGGTTTCCGGGGCAAGGAAGTCGGACCAGTTGTACAGGTGCACACGGGCCGGCTCCGCCCAGGCGGGGTTCAAGTGGGTGCCGAGCAATGCGATGAGACCGAACTTCAGTAAACGATGGAGGGGCATGGAAGGCTCCTGACGGAGTGCCGGTCTGCGACCGTGCAGTCCGCTGACTGTCGCTGGATTATTGTTGTCGTTAGCGCGAGCCCGAGGGTCGTGGGCGCGTGAAGCCTTGTTCAGGGAATCAGCAGTTCGCGTCGGCCATCGGGATGCTCGATACGCTCACCCGGCAGCTGGAAGCGCTGGTCCGCCCGGTAGTCGTAGACCGCCCGGGCATCGGCCAGTTGGGTCATGTCCAGCTGGATGACATGACGGCACTCCTGCCGCCCACTCTCCAGCAACATCTGCCCGAACGGGTCGACCACCGCACTGCCACCGGCGAACACCATATTCCCCTCACCCTCCCCGACCCGGTTGACGACCACCGCGAACACCTGGTTCTCCTGAGCACGGGCGGTGACCGAGGTGCGGTGCACATACCCGTAGGGTTCCATGTTGGCATCGGCGATCAGGATCAGTTCGGCGCCCAGTGCCGCCACGGCCCGGGCGGTTTCCGGGAACTCGGTGTCGTAGCAGATCAGCAGGCCGATACGCACGCCGCGCCACTCGACGGTGCCGTAGCGGTCGCCGGGCAACACCAGCCCGGGCTCGGAGACCCACAGGTGGGTCTTGCGATAACTGAGCTGAATCCCTTCGGGGGTGATGAACAGCGTCGTGTTGTAGTAGCGCCCGCCATCGTTCTCGATCAGCCCCACGACCACCGCCACCTTGCGCTCACGCACCGCCTGCTGGATGGCCAGGACACTGGGGCTGTCCACCGCCAGGGCCTGTTCGGCAATGTTGTCGTGGCTGAGGAAGCCGGTGATCTGCGCTTCGGGAAAAACCATGATGTCGGTGCCTGGCGCGCAGTGGCTGATGGCGTCCAGGGTACGGCGCAGATTGTAGGCGGTATCGCCATCGCGCCCCGCCAGTTGTAGAAGTTCGAGCTGCATATTCGGGCCTTGTTATCGGGCTGAATCCCGGTCAGGAAGTAAGTGACTTTTGCAAAAGGTCGATGCAATTATGCGTTTTCCCCGCCTATTGCCTATCACGTCGAGGGGTTAACCCCAGGGAGTACATGCATGACACCCACGCTCCAGGACATGGCCTGGCATCGCGCTGCAGGCCACGTGATCGAACACCTGGACAAGGCTGATTTCTGGAGAACCCTGAGCCGCCTGATAGGCGAGTACGTACCAGTCGATAACTGGGCGGTGCTGTTGTTCAGCGATGGTTGCCCGTTCGCATTCGCGGAAAGCCCGTACGAGGGAGAGGGCCCCGACCCGCTGTTCCACGACTACATCAAGGGCATGTACCTGCTCGACCCGTTCTACATCGCCAACCGCGAACAGCCGGCAACCGGGCTGTTCCGCCTGGCGGACGTGGTGCCGGAGCGCTTCAGGGACACCGAATACTACGAGCGCTACTTCAACCACTACGTGAAGCAGGATGAACTGCAGTACAACGTGCGACTCGATGAAGTGCGCAGCCTGTGCCTGTCGCTGGGCAGCCGGCAGGTGTTCACGCCCGAGCAGGTTTCGCTGCTGGAGATGATTCGCCCGTGGGTCGTGGGCCTGATGCGCCAGCGCATGTTTTTCGAGGGGGCGATGCCGGAAAGCACGCCGCGCCAGGCGCCGCGCTGGCAAGCCAACCTGGAAGAGGCCATGGTGCGCCTTGGCACACCACTGACCGCCAGGGAACTGGAGGTGATCCGCCTGATCCTCAGCGGCTGCTCGAACAAGGAAGTGGCCGCCAAGCTGGGCATCTCGGCGGAGACCGTCAAGGTCCACCGCCGGCATGTCTACGCGAAGCTGAACATAAAATCACCGCAGGAACTGTTTTCGCTGTTCCACAAGGTCCAGGTTGAAAGCGCATGACGGTGGAGGGGGCGATCCGCGATCCCGCTTATATCGGCAAACTGCGCCGCACCACCTCGGCGAAATAGCGTGCCCCGGTGGCCAGGATCCCGTCATTGAAGTCGTAGCAGGCATTGTGCAACGGCGTCCCGCCCGCCTCGTCCTCCGCGCCATTGCCGATGAACACGAAGTTCCCCGGCACCTGCTGGAGAAACGCGCCGAAGTCCTCGGAAATCATCATCGGCGCCACCTCGGCATCCACCGCCGCCTCACCCACCACCGCCCGCGCCGCCGCCACCGCCAGCGCGGTGTTCTCGGCCCAGTTCACCGTCGGCGCGAATTCATGGCTGTACTCGAACTCGCAACGGGCACCATTGGCCGCGCAGATGCCCATGCAGATCTCGCGCATCCGCGTCTCCAGCAGGGCCTGCACCACCGGGCTGTAGCTGCGGGTATCGCCCTTGATGGTGACATTGGTGGGGATCGCATTGCGGATGCCATCGGTCACGAACTCGGTGCACGAGACCACCGCCGACAGCCCCGGATCGACATTCCTCGCCACCACCGTCTGCAACGCCACGACGATCTGCGCCCCGGTCAGCAGCGGGTCGATGCCCATGTGCGGCCGCGCCGCATGGGTGCCACGGCCCTGGATGCGAATGACGAAGTTGTCCTCGCTGGCCATGATCCCGCCGGCCCGCGTGGCGATATGCCCCGCCGGCATCCCCGGCATGTTGTGCGCGCCATAGAGGGCATCCACCGGAAAGCGCTGGAACAGCCCGTCGGCCATCATCGCCTTGGCCCCGCGCCCATGCTCCTCGGCCGGCTGGAAGATGAAGCGCACCGTGCCGTTGAAGTCGCGCTGGCGGCACAGCAGGTCGGCGGCGCCGAGGATCATCGCCATATGCCCGTCATGCCCGCAGGCGTGCATCTTGCCGGCGATACGCGAGGCATGCTCGCGCTGTGGCGCCTGTTCGTGGATGTTCAGCGCGTCCATGTCGGCGCGCAGGCCGATCACACCTCTGCCCTCGCCCACGCTCAGGCTGGCGACCAGGCCGGTGCCGCCGATGCCGCGATGCACCTGAAGGCCCATGCCCTGAAGAATCCCGGCCACCCGCTCGCTGGTATCGACTTCCTCGAAGCCGGTTTCGGGATGGCGGTGAAAGGCGTGGCGCCAGTCTTTCAGGCGTTGTTCGAATGTGTCGCTCATGCTCGGGCTCTCTCTCAGGAAATCACGGGTTGGACCGAAGGGGTCGGCGTGGCGTCGTCGGCGTCAGCGCGCCAGGCCACGCTCTCTTGCAGGTAACGGGTGCGATAGCCGCTGCGCACGCCGGCGTAGTAGAAGGCCAGGGCCAGCGCCGCCACCACCAGCATGTCCCAGCCCGTGGGCAGCAGGCCGATGCCGCCGAAGTCGCGGCTGCCCAGCCAGGACACCAGGGCCATGGCCGGCAGGAAGCCGATCAGCCAGAGCGCCGCGCGCAGGTCCTGGGCAAAGCCCGTCCAGCCGGCCTTGGCCTGGAACCAGAAGAAGATCGGCAAGGCGCCCACCACCAGCAGAATCACCTGCCCGGTCAGCGGCCAGCGCGCCCAGTACAGCACCAGCGCGGCGCAGACGAAGGCGAACGGCGCGATCACCCGCATGCCCTTGATCACCAGCGGGCGCGGTACGTCCGCCGCGCTGCTGCGCAAGGCCATCAGGCTCACCGGTCCGGTCAGGAAGGAAATGATCACCGCCACCGAGATCACCGCCGCCAGCGCGCCCCAGCCGCGGAAGAAGAACAGGAAGACGAAGGACACCGCCAGGTTCAGCCACATCGCCGGACGCGGCACGCCATACAGCGGATGCAGGCGGCCGAAGACTTTCGGCATGGTGTTGTTGCGCTCCATGGCGTAGATCATTCGCGCCGTGGTGGCGGTGTAGATCGAACCGGTGCCGGAGGGACTGACGAAGGCATCCAGGTACAGCAGCATGGCCAACCAGTTGAGGTTCAGGGCCAGCGCCAGTTGCGCCAGCGGCGAATCGAAACTCAGGCTGTGCCAGCCCGCGGCGATGCTGTCGGGACTGACCGCGCCGATGAAGGCGACCTGCAGCAGCACATAGATCACCAGGGCGATCAGCACCGAACTGATCAGCGCGAAGGGAATGCTGCGCCCCGGATTGCGCGCCTCGCCGGCCAGGCTGACCGGGCTCTGGAAGCCATTGAAGCTGAACACGATGCCACTGGCCGCCACCGCGGTGAACACCGCCGACCAGCCGTAGGGCGCGAAGCTGGCCTGGCTGCCGTCGCCGAAATTGTCGGCGTTGAACCCGGCCCAGATCAGCGCCACGCCAGTCAGCGCCGGAACGATCAGCTTGAACAGGGTGATCGCGGTATTGGTCCGCACGAACAGTTTCACGCCCCAGTAGTTGAGGCCGAAATAGACCAGCACCAGCACCGCGCTGGCCCACAGCCCCGGGGTGGTCAGTTCGCCGTGGGCGACCATGGCCCGGGCCCAGGGATAGTCCCAGGAGGCCATGTACTGGATCGAGGCGATGGCTTCGATGGGGATCACCGAGACGATGGAAATCCAGTTGGCCCAGGCGGCCATGAAGCCCACCAGCGAACCGTGGGAATAGCGCGCATAACGCACCATGCCGCCGGATTCGGGGAACATCGCGCCCATTTCCGCATAGGTCAGGGCAATCGCCAGGACCACCACGGCACCGATGATCCAGGCCAGGATCGCCGCCGGCCCGGCGATGGCCGAAGCATGCCAGGCACCGAACAGCCAGCCCGAGCCGATGATGGAACCGAGGCCCGTGAGCATCAGGGACCAGGGTCCGATATTGCGCTGGGTAGTGTGCATAGGGTTCTCCGTTGTTGTTTTTGTCTGGAGCAGGACACGTCGGATCAGGCTGCGTGGGGCCTGATCCGACGTGGGAAAAGAGGGAGAAAAGCGAGGGTCAGGCGCGGGCCGACCACTCGCGCTGGCGGGCGCGCACGGACTCGGCGGACTCGCCCACCAGTTCGGCGTAGACACCCGGTGCGGTGGCGCCTTCGGTGCTGATCAGCAGGACCCGCGAGTTCGCGTCCAGGCCGAGATCCTTGGCCAACGCCGGTGCGGCGGCCAGGCGTTGCAGCGCGGCCAGGCCGGCCACCGCCGACTCGCCGGCTTCCAGCGGGATGTCGCGGGCACTGCCGGCGGCCAGGCGACGCATGGCGGTCACCGCCTCGTCGTCGTCCAGGGTCATGAAGAAGTCCACGCAGGGCTGCAGGAACCGCCACGCCAGCGGCGAGGTTTCCCCGCAGGCCAGGCCGGCCATCACCGAGTCCACCGAACCGCTGGCCTGCGTCGCGCGGCCGGCCAGGGCGCTCTGGTACAGGCAGTCGGCCTGTGCCGGCTCGACCACGACGAAGGTCGGCCGCTGCGCATCCTGCAATTCCCAGAAGTAGCTGGCGATCCCGGCAGCCAGGCCACCGACGCCGCCCTGCAGGAAGACATGGGTGAAGCCCTGCTCGCAGGCCTCGACGATCTCCGCGGCAATGGTGCCGTAGCCCTGCATCACATCCCGGGGAATTTCCTCGTAGCCGTCATAGGAGGTGTCGGACACCACCAGCCAACCATTGCGGAACGCCAGCGCCGCGGCCTCCTGCACCGACTCGTCGTAGTTGCCGGCGATACGCACGATCTCGGCGCCGTAGGCCGCGATGGCCTGCTCGCGCTCGACGCTGACATTGGCGTGCAGCACGATCACGCAGCGGCAGCCCAGGCTCCGCGCGGCGGCGGCCAGGGCGCGACCATGGTTGCCATCGGTGGCGCTGATCACGGTGAAGTCGGCCAACTGGTCGGCGTACGCGCCGGCGAGCAGCCCGCGGACATTGAAGTTGTGCTCGGGGAAGCGCCGCAGGGCCAGGCGCACCAGGGCGATCGGCGCGCCGAGGGCCTTGAAGCTGCCCAGCGCCGAGCGCCGCGACTCGTCCTTGACCAGCAGTTGCCCCACGCCCAGCTCGGCGGCCAGGTCCGGCAGCACATACAGCGGCGTGGCGCCGGGGTTGAGGCCGGCCCAGTGCGACAGCCAGTCGCGACTCTGGCGGGCCTTGTCGATGCTCATGATCTCGCGCAGCGCTTCGGGATAGGCGGCGCGGGTGACGTTGGGGTTGGCTAGCAGCATATCGGTCTCCTTCGGGCAAAGCGGGGCCGTCACCCACGGCGCGGGGCCATGGGCGTTGGCGGGAAAGGGAACGTCAGGCGAGTCGGCGGGCGACCACGTCCAGCAGAACTTCGGCACCCAGCAGCAACTGCGCAGCGTCGGTGTGTTCGCGAGGGTTGTGGCTGATACCGCCGCGGCTGGGCACGAAGATCATCGCCGCCGGGGCGATGCGCGCGATCATCTGCGCGTCGTGGCCGGCACCGGAGGTCATGCGCCGGTGCGTCAGGCCCAGGCGCGAGGCGCTGGCTTCGATCTGCCCGGCCAGGTCACGGTCGAAGTCCACCGGTTCGAAACGCACCAGGCGTTCGCTGGAAATCTTCACACCCTCCTCGGCGGCGATACGTTCGAGGAAATCGGCGAAGCGCCGTTCGGCCTGGCACAACCGTGCTTCGTCCGGATCGCGCAGATCGACGGTGAACACCGCCTTGCGCGCAATCACGTTGATCACGTTGGGTTCGAAGGCGATGCAGCCGGTGGTGGCCAGGGTCGTGCCCGCGGAGTCGCGGGCGATGGCGCGGGCCTCGGCCACCGCGGCGCAGGCCACGTAGCCGGCGTCGTGGCGCAGGTGGGTCGGCGTGGTACCGGCATGGTTGGCATTGCCCTGCACCGTGACCTGCTGCCAGGAAATGCCCTGGAGGTTTTCCACCACGCCGATCTGGATGCCCTCGGCTTCGAGGATCGGGCCCTGCTCGATATGCAGCTCCAGGTATTCATGGGGCACGATGGCGCCGGGCTGCAGGTCGCCGGCGTAGCCGATGCGGGCCAGTTCGTCGCCGAGGCGGGTGCCGTCGGTGCCGATCGTGTCCAGCGCCACCTGCACGTCCAGGCCGCCGGCGTAGACCAGCGAGCCCATCATGTCCGGCTGGTAGCGCACGCCTTCTTCGTTGCTGAAGGCGCCGATGGTGATCGGTCGCGACGGCAGCACGCCCGCCACCCGGTAGGCACGGGCCACCGCCAGCCCGGCGAGCACGCCGTAGCAGCCGTCGAGGGCGCCGGCATTGGTCACGGTGTCGATGTGCGAGCCCATCATCAACGGCGCCAGGTTTGCGCCGGAGGCGGCGGGCGCCGCGGGCAAGGTGCCGAAGATATTGCCGATGCGGTCGACGCGCACGTCCAGGTCCAGTTCCTTCATCCAGGCCACCACCTGGTCGCGACCGGCCTTTTCCGCGTCGGTCAGGGCGATGCGGGTGCGACCGCCGTGCAGCGGGTCGGCGCCCAGTTCACCGAGGATGCGGATCTGGTCGAGCAGCAGCGCGCCATCGAGCTGAAGGTTCATCAAGGTACTCCGTGGGTGTTCGTCGATGAGGTAAATGCTATTTCAACGTGATGCACTTATTTCTTGATTTTCACCCGGGAAATGAAATTTTATTCCGCATTCATCCGCTTTCAGGAAATCCCCCACCATGAGCCTCGATCCCTTCGACCTCGCCCTGCTCGACGCCGTGCAGCAGGACGCCACCACCTCGCAGCAGGAGCTGGGCGAGCGGGTCAACCTGTCTCCCGCCGCGGTCAATCGCCGGCTGAAGAAGCTCAATGCCGATGGCGTGATCCGCGGGAGCGTGGCCCTGGTCGACCCGGTCGCGCTCGGTTACGGGCTGACGGTGATCACCGAAGTGGAAGTGGAGAACGAGCGCCTCGACCTGCTCGACGCGATGAAGCGCGCCTTCCTCGCCTGCCCGCAGGTGCAGCAGTGCTATTACGTGGCTGGCGAATGCGATTTCGTGCTGATCATGGCGGTGCGCAACATGGAGCAGTACACCGAACTGACCCGCACGCTGTTCTTCGAGAGCAACAACGTCAAGCGCTTCAAGACCCTGGTGTCGATGAGCAATGTGAAGGTGGGGCTGAATGTGCCGGTGGTGGTTCTGTAGGCGCTGGTTTGCCGGGAAATAGCGCGAGGGCTGGCAGGTGCCTGTCTTGGGGTCTTGCGGCGCCCTTGAGATCGAGCGCCGCCCGCGCGGCGCATCGCGGGCAATGCCCGCTCCCACATCGGTTGCAACGTGCCATGGCCTGTTGGATTTGAGTTGTCAGCCTTTGTTTTTTCGGCGATGCATCGCGGGGAGGCTGTTGGGCTCGACTCGGTATCGCGTCGAACCAACAAGGCGGTCAACCATGGCCTGTCAGACATAGGTACGTTGCAGCGAATGTGGGAGCGGGCATTGCCCGCGATGCGCCGCGCGGGCGGCGCTCGATCTCAAGAGCACTGCAAAACTCAAGACAGGCACCTGACAGCCCTGATGCATATCCCCACCAGACCTTCAAAAAGGCGCCCCTCCCCCAATCCAGCAACTGCGGCTAGGCTTCGCGATCAGCGCTCCCTCATCCTGTGCCCCATCGCACAACCACCCCAGCCGGTACCCCGCAGATGTCCAGCCCCTACGCCACCCGCTTCGCCACCGTCCTCGCCTACATCGACGCCAACCTCGAAGGCGACCTGTCGGTGAAGACCCTGAGCCAGGTGGCGAACTTCTCGGCGTACCACTTCCACCGCCAGTTCAGCGCCTACGTCGGCGTGCCGGTTGCCCGCTACGTGCAACTGATGCGCCTGCGCCGCGCGGCGCGGCGGCTGGCCGGGCAGGCGGAATATTCGGTGCTGGCGGCGGCGCTGGACGCCGGTTTCGAAAGTCCCGAGGCATTCAGCCGGGCCTTTCGCCGCGACTTCGGCACCAGCCCCAGCGCCTTCCGCCAGCAACCGGAATGGCAGGTGTGGAATGCGGTGTTCGCCATCCCCCACTTCTCAAGGAGCATCAGCATGCAAGTGAAGATCGTCGAGTTCGCCGAGGTCCGCGTCGCCGCCCTGCAACACCTCGGCCCGCCCGGCCTGGTCCAGGACAGCGTGCGCCGCTTCATCGACTGGCGCCTGCACAGCGGCCAGTCGCCGGTGGCCAGCAGCCGCACGTTCGGCATCCCGTTCAACAACCCGGATACCACCCCGCCGGAGGAATTCCGCTTCGCCGTGTGCGGTGAGATCGAGGAAACGGTCAAGCCCAACGACTTCGACATCGGCGAGCTGCGCATCGCCGGCGGTCGCTACGCGGTGGTACGCCATCACGGCTCGCCGGACACCATCAGCGAAACCATCTACCCGGTGTACCGCGACTGGCTGCCGGCCAGCGGCGAGGAACTGCGCGACGAGCCGCTGTTCTTCCACTACCTGAGCGTGTTTCCGCAAACACCGCTGGAGCAGTGGCAGACCGATATCTACGTGCCCCTGCAATAGGCTGTCACCTGCCTGCCACGCAGGCCTTTTACCATCGGCGGCACAACCGTGAACGAGGCGCACCATGTTGCTGACCGATGACTCCCTGATCCAGCGCATCTACCACGAGCTGGTCGACCACAGCGATGAAGAACTCGAACTGGAACTGGCCGAAGACGCCGGGCACCTCGACGAGCTGTTCGACGAAAACCTCCCCGACAGCCCGGAAAAAGCGGCGCGCCGCCGCTATTTCCGCGAGCTGTTCCGGCTCCAGGGCGAGCTGGTGAAGCTGCAGAGCTGGGTGGTCAAGAGCGGCCAGAAGATCGTGATCATCTTCGAAGGCCGCGATGCCGCCGGCAAAGGCGGTGTGATCAAGCGCATCACCCAGCGCCTCAACCCGCGGGTCTGCCGGGTCGCCGCGCTGCCGGCGCCGAACGACCGCGAACAGACCCAGTGGTACTTCCAGCGCTACGTGCCGCACCTGCCGGCGGCGGGCGAGATCGTCCTGTTCGACCGCAGCTGGTACAACCGCGCCGGGGTCGAGCGGGTCATGGGGTTCTGCAACGACGAGCAGTACGAGGAATTCTTCCGCAGCGTGCCGGAATTCGAACGCATGCTGGTGCGCTCCGGGATCACCCTGATCAAGTACTGGTTCTCGATCTCCGACCTGGAGCAGAACCTGCGTTTCCTCAGCCGCATCCACGACCCGCTCAAGCAGTGGAAACTCAGCCCCATGGACCTGGAGTCGCGGCGACGCTGGGAGGCCTACACCAAGGCCAAGGAAATCATGCTCGAACGCACCCATATCGACGAGGCGCGCTGGTGGGTGGTGCAGGCCGACGACAAGAAGAAGGCCCGCCTCAACTGCATCAGCCACCTGCTCGCCCAGGTGCCCTACGAGGAAGTGGAAGCGCCGAGCGTGTCGCTGCCGCAACGAGTGCGCCAGGCCGACTACAGCCGCACGCCGACACCGGACGTCCTGATCGTGCCGGAGGTCTACTGAGCCCAAGGCGCGACACAACTTGTAACATCCTCTTCCGATAATCGCCGGTGTCGCCACTCACCGGTATCGGAACATGGACACCAGCACTCTCGCTTCACCCTCTTCGATCGCCGAGGGCCAGCGCCCTCGGCTCAGCCACAAGCCCGGGCTGGTCGCCTCGGCCCTGTTCGTCGTGCTCCTCCTCGCCGGCATCGGCTTCTCGGCGTACAGCCTGGTCCATGACGTCGGCGAAATGAACGCTGTCATCACCACCTGGACGCCCTTTCTGCTGCTCGGCATCGCCCTGCTGATCGCCCTCGGCTTCGAATTCGTCAACGGTTTCCACGACACCGCCAACGCGGTGGCCACGGTGATCTACACCAACTCCCTGCCGGCTCACTTCGCGGTGGTCTGGTCCGGAGTGTTCAACTTCCTCGGCGTGCTGCTGTCCAGCGGCGCGGTGGCCTTCGGCATCATCGCCCTGCTGCCGGTGGAGCTGATCCTGCAGGTCGGGTCCGCGGCCGGCTTCGCGATGATCTTCGCCCTGCTCATCGCGGCGATCCTCTGGAACCTCGGCACCTGGTGGCTGGGCCTGCCCGCCTCGTCGTCGCACACCCTGATCGGTTCGATCATCGGCGTCGGCGTGGCCAACGCCCTGATGCACGGCCGCGACGGCACCTCCGGGGTGGACTGGGCGCAGGCGACCAAGGTCGGCTACTCGCTGCTGCTGTCGCCGCTGGTGGGCTTCGTCTGCGCCGCCCTGCTCCTGCTGGCACTGCGCCTGCTGGTGAAGAACCGCGAGCTGTACAAGGCGCCGAAAGGCGACACACCGCCGCCCTGGTGGATTCGCGGCCTGCTGATCCTGACCTGCACCGGGGTGTCGTTCGCCCACGGTTCCAACGACGGGCAGAAAGGCATGGGCCTGATCATGCTGATCCTGATCGGCACCCTGCCGATGGCCTATGCGCTCAACCGCACCATGCCGGAAAGCCAGGCCACGCAGTTCGCCGCGGTCGCCGAGGTGACCCAGCAGGCCCTGCAGCGCAGCGCCCCGCAGTCGGCCCCGAGCGAGCCGCGTCCGGTACTGGAGACCTACGTGCGGACCAGGCAGGTCACCCCCGAGCTGGTGCCGGCGCTGGCGCTGCTGTCCGGGCAGATCGGCGCTCAGGTCAAGGGCTACGGCTCGCTGTCGAAGGTGCCGGCGCAGGCCATGGCCAACGTGCGCAACGACATGTACCTGGCCTCGGAAGCCATCCGCCTGATAGACAAGGACAAGGTCGGCAACTTCGATGCCGATACCACGTCCAAGGTGCAGGCGTTCAAGAAGCAGATCGACGACGCCACCCGTTTCATCCCGCTGTGGGTCAAGGTGGCCGTGGCCATCGCCCTGGGCCTGGGCACCATGGTTGGCTGGAAGCGCATCGTCATTACCGTTGGCGAGCGCATCGGCAAGACCCACCTGACCTATGCCCAGGGTGCTTCGGCGGAGACGGTGGCGATGCTGACCATCGGTGCGGCGGACATCTACGGGTTGCCGGTTTCCACGACCCAGGTGCTGTCCTCGGGCGTTGCCGGGACCATGACCGCCAACGGCACCGGCCTGCAATGGGCCACGGTGCGCAACCTGCTGATGGCCTGGGTGCTGACCCTGCCGGCGGCGATCCTGCTGTCGGGTTGTCTGTACTGGATCTTGAGCAAGCTGTTCTGAGGGGTGTCTTTTCGGGCCTCATCGCGGGCAATGCCCGCTCCCACAAGGACTGCGTGCACCACCGAATCCTGTGGGAGCGGGCATTGCCCGCGATGAGGCCCTGAAGAACAACAAGGAACTGTCAGTAATCCCCCCGCTTGCGAAACGCCCAGCGCCCCGCCAGCGCCGTGAACGTCGCCACCAGCACCACCAAGACCCAGAACCCGTGCGGGTCGTCCGAGAGCGGCACGCCGCCGACGTTCATGCCGAAGAAACCGGCAATGATGTTGATCGGCAACGCCAGCACCGTGACCACGGTGAGGGTGAACAGGGTGCGGTTGTTCTCTTCGGTGAGCTTGGCGGCGATCTCTTCCTGCAGCAGCTTGATCCGCTCCACCAGCGCCGTGAGGTCGTTGATGATCACCGAGAATTCCTCGGTGGCGGCGCGCAACTGGCGGATATCCTCCTCGCGCAGCCAGTCCGGCGGGCGGTTGAGCAGGCGCAGCAACGACCCCGGTTCCAGCGCCAGCAGGCGCTGCAGGCGCACCAGCACGCGGCGCATGGCGCTGAGGTCGGCGCGGTTGTCGCTGAGGCGCTGGGACAGCAGCTGGTCTTCGATGCGGTCGACGTTCATGGTGGTCTCGCGGACGATCTGGGTCAGCAGATCGCCCTGGTCGCCAAGCAGGTGCACCAGCAGCTCGATGGTCGAGGCGAAGCGCTCGCCACGCTTGACCGACGAACGCAGGCGATCCACCGAATGCAGCGGCTGCAGGCGCGCGCTGACCAGCAGGCGCCGGCGCACGCAGGCCCACAGGGTGGACACGTCGGAAGAGACCAGACCGAAGTTGAACACCACGTCGTTGACCACCGCGAGCAAGGCGGTGTCGGCGTGTTCGATGCGGGTCGAGCGCGAGCCTTCGCGCAGGGTTTCGAAAAAGGTCTCCGGCAGGTCCAGGCTGCCCTTCATCCAGCGCTCGCAGGCGGCGTGGGCGAGGTTCATGTGCAGCCAGAGAAAAGCCTCGGGATCGCCGGGATCGAGCAACAGTTCCAGCGCTTGCGAGGAATCGATTTCCCGCCCCGGCTGGCCGGGACGGAAGACAAAACCATAGAGCAGGCCATTCAGATCGGCGTCCTGCTGATGGCCCTGGGTGGTGATCATGCGGGCTCTCGGGGCAGGTCGATCAGTGGCGCGCGCCATTGTCCATCAGGCTGTGCAGCAGGCCGACGCGCAGGCCGGGCTCGGACGGCGTCATGTCGTCGATGCCGAACACCTTGAACGCCGCCAGCATGATCGCCAGGCCGCCGGGGAGCATGCCCTGGCGATGTTGCTGCAGGCCATCGAGGTGCAGGCGCTTGACCTGGCCGGCATCGAGCAGGGCCAGGGACAGGCGCAGCAAGCCCGCGTAGGTGATGCCGTCGCCGCCGCCGTCGTTGAAACCGTTGGCCTTGAGCACCCGGGAGAGCATGCGCGCGGTGCCGGACGAACCGATCGCCGCATGCCAGCCGTGCTCGCGGATACAGCCGTCGACCTCGGAGAACACCAGGCTGGCGTGCTGTTCCGCCTGCTGCAGGCCCCGGCTGTCGACACGCCCGCCGGCGAAGTAGCGCGTGCCGAAGGTGCCGCTGCCGATATTCAGGCTTTCACTGAACACCGGGCACTTGCCACGCCCGACGATCAGCTCGGTGGAGCCGCCGCCGATGTCCACCACCAGGCGCGTGGTCTTCTCGCAGGGCATGCTGTGGGCGATGCCGGAGAACACCAGTTCGGCCTCTTCCTGGCCGGAAATGACGTCGATGGGAAAGCCCAGGCGCGCCTCGGCGCCTTCGAGGAACAGCGCCGCGTTGCGCGCCTGGCGCACCGCGCTGGTGGCGACGGCGCGCACGCGGCCTTGCTGGAAGCCGCTGAGGTGCTTGCCGAAGCGCTCCAGCGCCTGCCAGCCGCGCTCCACGGCCAGGGCGTCGAGGGCATCGCCGTGCAGGCCTTCGGCCAGGCGCACCGGCTCGCGCAGGCTTTTCACCTTGCGCATCAGCGGGCGACGGTTGCCCGGCACGGGCTGGGCGATGGTCATGCGAAACGCGTTGGAGCCGAGATCGACCGCTGCGAACAGGGGGGCGCTGTCTTTCATGCGAGGGTTCCTGGTGGCCGGGTGGCCCAATGGCGGGATGTTACATCTCGTTTCATGACACTTCGGTGACGGGCCATTGGGGGCGCTTTGCGGACCTTCGCGGGCAAGCCACGCTCCTACGGGTATTGCACTTGCCCTCGTAGGAGCGTGGCTTGCCCGCGAAGGACCGCAAGGCGGTCCCCCGGATCTTCAGCTTTCCCCATTCAGGCCGATGAACCGATAAACCCCCTCGCCTTGCGCCCGTGCCACTGAGGATCCACCCATGCAGCTGACTCTAAAAACAAAACTGCTGTTGCTCGCCATACTCCCGGTCCTGGTCTTCGCCCTGGTCATCAGCGGCGCCGCCGACCGTATCCTGCGCAATCTCGCCGACAGCGAAATCAGCGAGACCCGCCAGCGCCTGCTCGATGAAAGCCGGCAGAGCCTGGAAAACGCCATGCAGATCGCCATCGGCGCGGTGCAGGGCCTGTACGACGCCGCCCCCGCCGGCGACCAGGCCAGCCGCGACCAGGCCATCGCCCTGCTGGCGAAGATCAAGTACGGCAAGGACGGCTACTTCTTCGCCCACGACTCCAACGTGGTCCGCCTGTTTCGCGGCGACAGCCCGGTGGACGTCGGCAAGAACCTCAGCGACCGCAAGGACGTCAACGGCGTCTATATCAACCGCGAACTGGTGCGGGTGGCCAAGGACGGCAGCCACTACGTCAACTACAGCTCGCCGCTGCCCGGCAACGAAAACGTGCAGGTGCCCAAGCTGGCCTACAGCTTCTACCTGCCGAAATGGGACATGGCGGTCGGCACCGCGGTGAACCTGGACAATATCGAACTGCGCATCAACGACCTGCGCGGCGAGATCGACCAGCGCATCGACTCGATCCTCGCCAGTATCCTGGCCATCGCCGCGGTGCTCCTGGTGATCCTCGGCGTCGCCGGGCTGATGCTCAGCAACACCCTGCTCAAGCCGCTCAAGGCGATGAAGGACAACCTCGACGCCATCGCCGCCGGCGACGGCGACCTGACCCACCGCCTGCGTGCCGGCAACGACGAACTGGGCCAGCTGGCGGCGTCGTTCAACCGTTTCGTCGAGAAGATCCAGGGCCTGGTGCGCCAGGTGGTGGAGGTCAGCGGCGAACTGTCGAGCCTGGTCCAGGCCGTGGAAAGCCAGAGCCGCCGCTCGGAGCAGGCGATGGAAGCGCAGCGCCACGAAACCACCCAGGTGGCCACGGCGATCAACCAGATGTCCGCCGCCGCCCAGGAAGTGGCGCACAGCGCGCAGAACGCCGCCCACGCCGCCCAGGAAACCGACAGCCAGGGCCAACAGGCACGCCAGGTGGTGGACGGCAGCATCAAGCGCATCCATGCCCTGGTGGAAAACATTCGCGGCAGCGGCACCTCGCTGGACAGCCTGCAACAGGACGTGCAGTCCATCGTCGGGGTGCTCGGGGTGATCCGCTCGATCGCCGAACAGACCAACCTGCTGGCCCTCAACGCCGCCATCGAAGCCGCCCGCGCCGGTGAGGCCGGACGCGGCTTCGCGGTGGTCGCCGACGAGGTGCGCAGCCTGGCCAGCCGGACCCAGCAGAGCACCCAGGAAATCCAGGAAATGATCGACCGCCTCACCGCCGGCACCCATTCGGCGGTGGAATCGATGCGCCACTCCTGCGAGAGCGGCGACCGCACCCGCGACCAGGCCAGCGAAGCCGGCACCTCGCTGGACGCCATGGCGGCGCTGATCGGCACCATCAGCTCGATGAACGCGCAGATCGCCAGCGCCGCCGAGGAGCAGACCGCGGTGGCCGAGGAAATCAACCGCAGCGTGCACCAGATCGCCCAGTCGGTGGACAGCGTCGCCGAACAGACCCGCCAGGGCGCACAGACCGCGCAGAGCCTGTCGAGCCTGGAAGGACAATTGCGGACACTGGTACGGCAATTCCGCATCTGAATAAAAAATTCACGGTGGGCGGTTTCAATACGCCCACCGTACTTAGAACAACGAAGTTGTTTCAATCTGATATAACCGCGGCGCCCATTCGTCTCAATGCAAAACAATCGGCTGTATCAGTTGGTTGTACACCCTCCCTGCGCCTTTGGTACTACTCCCTTGTTCACGCTTGACACGCTTTGTCGGCGCTCGCAATACTTGCCGCCGCAAAACCAGCCAGTCACAAAAACAATAATTACTGCACGGCGTGTCACTACGTCCTTGGAACAAGGAGTTCTTCGATGCTTGGTTACTATGCGCAATACAGCAAGGAATACATCACCACCCTGATGGTCGCGACCACCCTGTTCTTCGCCCTGCCGATCTTCGTTGCCCCGCTGCAATGGGCCCGGCTGATGCAATGGACGATTCCCGAACACGAACACCTGGCCATCTACTTCGGCCGCTGCCTCGGCGCGTTCATTCTCGTCGTGGAGTTCTGCATGTTGCGTTCGGCCACCACCGGCACCAGTTTCAGTTATGCCTTCGATGTATTGTTCGTGGTCTTCACGTTAATGTTCGTCGTGCATGTCTATGGTGCAATCAAGAAGATCCAGCCAATTACCGAAACACTTGAAATCGGTTTCTGGATGATATTGTTCGTACTCAATATCCTCTTCTACCCCACCACTACCATCACACTTTAATACTTCATAAGTCGGCGACCGGCCTGGTGCCGGTCACCGCACTCCGCCCAACCAACTGCAACTATCTGGCGCTCGTTTCGCCGGCGGCCCCGTGCCCGGCGAACGGCGTGTCCAGATCAGGGAGTCTGCATGTCCAGGGAAGACCTCGATCCACTCGCCGAGCGGGTGCGCGCACTGCTGCAACAAGCCACCGGCATCGCCGCGGCACAACTGCATGACGACGCCGCCTTCCACGAGATCGGCCTGACCTCCCTGGCCATTCTCAGCTTCAACGAGCTGATCCAGCCGGACTTTCCCGAGCTGAACAAGACCCTGCTGTTCGACTGCCGCACGGTCCGCGCCGTGGTCGAGCACCTGCGCCGCGAACACCCGGCGGCCTGCGCCGCCTGGGCGCAACGGCAACCCCAGGCCCCGGCGCCCGCGCCGGCCGCGGATGCCTGGCCACACCTGACTCCACTTTCCCTCCGTCGCCCGCACAGCGCCGCCACGGAAATCGCCATCGTCGGATTGCACGGACGCTTTCCCGATGCCGATGACCTCGACCAGCTCTGGCACAACCTGCTCCAGGGGCGTGACTCGATCAGCGAGGTTCCTGGCGAACGCTGGGCGCTGGAGGGCTTTTTTCAGGCGGGAAGCGATGCCCGCGGCAGTGGCCTGAGCTACGCCAAGTGGGGCGGTTTCCTGCGCGATATCGACTGCTTCGACGCCCAGTTCTTCGGCATTCCGCCCCGCGACGCGGCCTGCCTCGACCCGCAGGAACGGCTGTTCCTGCAATGCGCCTGGCACGCCCTGGAAGACAGCGGCCACCTCGGCGAACGCAGCCGCCTGCTGCGCCATGCCAACGGCTCGCTGGATATCGGCGTGTTCGTCGGCATCACCAGCAATACCTGGCCGCTGCTCGGCCCGGCGCTGTGGCAGGCCGGCCACACCGCGATCCCCAGCGGCATGCCGTGGTCGGTGGCCAACCGGGTGTCCTACGCCCTCGACCTGTGCGGCCCGAGCCTGGCCGTGGACACCGCCTGCTCGTCGTCGCTGAGCGCCCTGCACATGGCCATCGACAGCCTGCGCCAGGGCCAGTGCCGCGCCGCCCTGGTCGGTGCGGTCAATCTCTACAGCCACCCGGCCAAGTACGTGCAGCTGTGCCAGCAGCACATGCTCTCGCCCAGCGGTCGCTGCCATGCCTTCGGCAGCCAGGCGGACGGCTTCGTCCCCGGTGAAGGGGTCGCGGCGCTGCTGCTCAAGCCGCTGGACGTGGCGCGCCGCGACGGTGACCGGATTCTCGCTGTGCTCAAGGGCAGCGCGGTCAACCACGGCGGCCGCGGCAATGGCTATACCGTGCCCAGCGCCACCTCGCAGGCGGCGTTGATCGACCAGGCCCTGGCCGACGCGGCGATCGACGCCGCCAGCGTCAGCTATATCGAGGCCCATGGCACCGGCACCCGTCTCGGTGACCCGATCGAAGTACAGGGCCTCAAGCGCGCCCTGGGCGCCGACACCCCGCGTCACCTCGGCTCGGTGAAGAGCAACTTCGGCCATCTGGAAGCCGCCGCCGGCATGGCCAGCCTGTGCAAGGTGGTGCTGCAGTTGCGCCATCGCACCCTGGCGCCGTCGCTGCATGCCGCGAGCCTGAACCCGGATGCCGGGCTGCAGGACAGCCCGCTGCAACTGGTCCGCGAAACCCGCGCCTGGACCGGCAGCGCGCCGCTGCGGGCCGGGATCAGTTCGTTCGGCGCCGGTGGCGCCAATGCCCATGTGATCGTCGAGCAGGCACCGGCCGATCCGCCCGCGCCGGGCAGCGCGGGCGTGCCGGTGTTCGTCCTGTCCGCCCGTAGCCAGGAGGCCCTGCGCGAGCAGATCGCCGCCCTGGCGAGCTGGCTCGACGCTCACCCCGACGCCGATCTCGGCGCCCTCGCCCACACCCTGCAATGCTGCCGCGCGGCCTTCGATCACCGCTTTGCCCTGGTCGCCGACAGCGCCCGGCCGTTGCGCGAAGGCCTCGCGCGCTTCCTCGACGATGGCGGCGCCGGCCTGCACGGTCGGGTCGTGCCCGGCACCCAGAGCGACCCCGACATGGCCGCGCAAGACCCGCAGGACCTGGCTCGCGCCTGGGTGGCCGGGCGCTTCGAAGGCTGGAGCCGCTTCTGGGCGCAAGCGCCGGCGCCGCTCGCCGCGCCGCTGTACCCGTTCGCCCGCGAGCGGCATACGCTGCCCGGCCAGGCCACCAGCAGCCCGCGGGAAACGCGGCGAATCGACCTCGATCCCCGGCAGTTCTTCCTCCGCGACCATCGCGTCCAGGGCCAGCCGGTGCTGCCCGCCGCGGCCTACATCGACTTCAGCGTGGCGCAGGCGCGCGCGCATGGCTTCAGCCTGCCGCTGGAACTGCGGGCGCTGACCTGGGCCAGCCCGGTGCGTTTCAGCGACGACCAGCCGCGCAGCCTGCACTGCCGCGCGCAGCGCGAGGGCGACAGCCTGCGCCTGAGCCTGGGGACGGACGCCGACGCGCCCGGCTTCAGCAGCGAATGCCGCGCCCTGGACCGGCCCGCGCCCTCCACCCCCGAGCTGGCCCGGTTGCGCAACGAATGCGCCCAGCCGCTGGACCTGAGCGCTTTCTATTCCAGCCTCGACCGCCTCGGCCTGGCCTACGGCCCGAGCTTCCGCTGCCTCGAAGCCGCCTGGCTGGGCAGCGGCCAGGCGCTGACGGCGGTGCACCTGCGCCCCCGCGACAACGAGCCTGTCAGCACCCTCGACCCGGCCCTGCTCGACGCCGTGCTGCAAAGCGCCTTCGTCGGTGCCACGGCGGTCGACAGCACCTTCGTGCCCTACGCCTGCCAGACGCTGCGCTGCCATGCGCCGCTGAGCGAACGGCTGTTCGTGCATGTCCGCCCGCATGCCGCGCGCAGCGATGCGATGCGTCATTTCGACTTCCGCGTGTTCGCCGACTCCGGCGCGCTGCTGGTGGAAATCGACGGCTTCGCCTTCCGCCAGTACCGCGGCGCCACGCCACACCCGGTGCACCTGCTCGAACCCTGCTGGCTGCCGGCCCCCGTGGCCGAGCCCGGCCCGGCGTCGACCACCCTGCTGTATCGCACCGAGCCAACTGTCGCGCTGCCCGCCGAGGTCGTGGACAGCGCCTGGCACCTGCAGCCCGCCGCGCAGTTCCAGTACCTGGCGCCACGCACGGTGCAGGCGGACCTCGCCGACCCGGTGCAGATCGACCTGCTCCTGCGTCTGTTGAGCAGCCAGGGCCTGACGCCCGAACGCCTGCTCCTCGATCTGCGCGGCAACGACACGACACCCGCGCCGCTGCTGCTCGCGGCGGACCTGCTGCGCGCGCTGTGCCAGAACCTCGGCACGCCGCGCCTGCACATCCAGACGCTGGTCAGCCCGGGGCCGGCCAATGCCTTCGAAGGCCTGCTGCGCTCGCTGGTGCAGGAGTTGCCCAGCCTCAGCGCCAGCCTGATCGAGGTCGGCGACGGCGATCTGCCCGCCGAGCTGCGCAGCACCCCGCAACCCGGGGTGCAACGGATCCGTCTGCGCGACGGCCAGCGCCAGCGCGCCGCCCTGCGCTTCGTCGCCGAGCAGCCGCACACCGGGGCACAGGCTTTCAGCGCCGGCGACACCCTGCTGATCAGCGGTGGCCTCGGCGCCGTGGGCCGCGCGCTGGGTGCGGCGCTGGCAAAACTGGGCGGGCTGAACCTGGTGCTGCTCGGTCGCCGCGCCGCCGATGAGCACAGCGCCCAGTGGCTGCGGCAGCTACGCGACCTGGGTGCGGCCGACGCGGCCTACTGGCAGGTCGACTGCGCCGACGCCAGCGCCCTGGCCGCGGCCCTCGTCGCTATCCGCCAGCGCTTCGGCGCCTGCCACGGCGTCCTGCATTGCGCCGGGCTGCTGCACGACGGCTATTTCCTGCGCCAGCCGGCCAGCGAGCGCGACACCGTGGTGCATGCCAAGACCCGCGCCGCGCAGTGCCTGGACCAGGCCACCGCGAGCGATCCGCTGAAGCTGTTCATGGTCTGCTCGTCCCTCGCCGGGATCCACGGCAATGTCGGCCAGAGCGCCTATGCCCTGGCCAATGCCTGGCTCGACCACTTCATCGAACAGCGCCAGCAGCGCGGCGGCCACGGGCGCTCGCTGTCCATCGCCTGGCCGCTGTGGCAGACCGAACACGGCATGCAGGCACCCGAGCCGGTACGCCAGTGGCTGGCGCGCAATGGCCTGGCCTTGCTCGAAGAGGACCAGGGCGTGGCAAGCTTCCTGCGCTGCCTGGCCTTGCCACAGCCGCTGCTGGTGCCGGTGTGCGGCCAGCGCGACGCGGTGGCGCGGCTGTTCGCCATCGAAGCACCCGCCCCTGTCGCGGCCAGCGCCGCGCCAGCGGGGGTTTCCCTGCTGGAGTACCTGAGCCGGCAACTGGCCGAGGTGACCGCCACGCCGCTGCAACGCATCGACGTCGATACCTCGCTGGAGGTCTTCGGGCTCGACTCGATCCTGGTCATGGAGCTCAATTCGCGCCTGGAACGGCACTTCCCGGACCTGTCGAAAACCGTGCTGTTCGAAGTGCGCAGCCTGCGCGAACTGGCGACCCTGCTGGAAACCGAACATCCCGCGCAGGCCGCGCAACTGGCGCCGGCCACACGCGTTGCCGAGGCAGCGCCGGCCCCCGCGCCGGCAGCCCCCGCCAGCAGCCGCGAAGACATCGCCATCATCGGCCTCGCCGGCCGCTACCCCGGCGCCCGCGATCCCCAGGCGCTGTGGCAGCACCTGGCCGCCGGCGATGACCTGGTCAGCGAGATCGACACGCGCTGGGCCCAGCCCGAAGGCGAGGACGGCCTGTATGCGCGCTGGGGCGGCCTGCTGGAAGACTTCGACTGCTTCGACCCGCTGTTCTTCGGCATCTCGCCCCGCGACGCCGAGCGCATGGACCCGCAGGAGCGTCTGTTCCTGCAGGCCGCCTGGCACGCCGTGGAAGATGCCGGCTACACCCCGCAGCGCCTGTCCGGTCCGCGCGGCATGGCCCGGCAACGGGTGGCGGTGATCGCCGGGGTGATGTACGGCGAATACCAGTTCTACGGCGCCAGCGCCTGGCCGGAAAAACCCCGGGTGCTGACCAACTCGTCCTATGCCTCCATCGCCAACCGGGTGTCCTACTGCCTGGACCTGGACGGCCCGTCGTTCGCCGTCGACAGCATGTGCTCGTCGTCGCTGACCAGCCTGCACCTGGCCTGCGAACTGATCCGCGGCGGCGGTTGCGAGCTGGCCCTGGCCGGCGGCGTCAACCTGTCGCTGCACCCGTACAAGTACCGCACCCTGTGCGAGCTGAAATTCGCCTCGACCCAGGGCCAGTGCCGCAGTTTCGGCGCCGACGGCGACGGCTACGTGCCCGGCGAAGGGGTCGGCGTGGTCCTGCTCAAGCCGCTGTCCGCCGCCCTGCGCGACGGCGACCATATCCACGGGGTGATCCGCGGCAGCGACCTCAACCACGGCGGACGGACCTCCGGCTACACCGTGCCGAATGCCGACGCCCAGGCCCAGGTCATCGAGCGCGCCCTGCAACGCTCCGGCCTGGCGGCGCAGCGGATCGGCTATATCGAGGCCCATGGCACCGGCACCAGCCTCGGCGACCCGATCGAGATCCGCGGCCTGGGCAAGGCCCTCGCCGGCCAGGTGACGGAAGGCTGGCAGTGCCCGATCGGCTCGATCAAGGCCAACCTCGGCCACCTGGAATCGGCCGCCGGCATGGCCGCGCTGACCAAGGTCCTGCTGCAGTTCAAGCACCGTCAGTTGGCGCCGTCGATCCACGCCAGCCCGGCCAACCCGAACATCGACTTCAGCCGCACCCCGTTCGTCGTCCAGCAGCGCCTGGCCGCCTGGCCGGAGCCGGCGGACGGCCTGCCGCGGGTCGCGGCGATCAGTTCCTTCGGCGCCGGCGGGGCCAATGCCCATGTGCTGCTGGAAGATGCCGCGGCGCGCGGCGAGTCGGCGGACGGCGGCGCCCAGGTGTTCGTCTTCAGCGCCCGCGGCCAGATCCAGTTGCGCGGCTACCTGCAGCGCTTCGTCGACCACCTGGAACACGAACGCGCGCTCGCCCCGCACCACCCCGCCAGCCACCTCGGCCGCGAGGGCTTCAGCACCCAGGATGTGGCGCGCACCCTGCGCGACGGTCGCCAGCGCTTCAGCGAAGCGCGGCTGGCGGTGATCGCCGGCGACTTCGACGAACTGCGCCGCCTGCTCGGCCACTGGCTGCTGGGCGCCGACGCCAGCGAGCTGCTGGTGGGCGCGCACGGCAGCGCGGCCCTGCGGGACGACGCCCGTGGCTGGCTGGAGCACGCCGATGCCGAGTCCACCGCCACGGCGTGGCGCAAGGTGCCGTTGCCCGGCTACGAATTCCTGCGCCGCCGCTACTGGGTGCCGGCACTCGCCGAGACACCGGCGCTTGCGCCACCAGCGCAGCCGGCTCCGGCTCCGACACCGATGCCGATGCCGGCAGCGCCACCAGCCAGCACGCCGCAGGCCATCCTCGACCGCCTGCGGCGCCAGGAAATCACCGCCGAGCAGGCCCGGGACCTGCTCCGGGCCCTGCTCTGATCCATCCACCTTTGCACGGAGCGACACAATGCAGCCGACCATCGCCATCATCGGCGCCGGGGCCAGTGGCCTGGGCGTGGCCAAGGCCCTCAAGGAGAGTGGCCAGGCCTTCGAGATCATCGAAGCCACCGCGCGTTTCGGCGGCAACTGGCAGCCGGACGGACCGGCGTCGAAGATGTACGCCTCGGTGCACCTGATCAGTTCGCGGCGCAACACCCAGTTCGCCGACTTTCCGATGCCCGAGAACTACCCGGACTACCCGCGCCACGACCAGGTGTTCGCCTACCTCACGCAACTGGCCGACCACTACGACCTCGCCGCGCGGACCCGTTTCAATACCCGGGTCACGCGCATGGACAAGGAGGCCGCCGGCTGGTGCCTGAGCTTCGCCGACGGCAGCCAGGCGCGCTACAGCGCCGTGGTGGTGTGCAACGGCCTGCTCGGCGTGCCGACGATCCCCGACTACCCCGGCCACTTCAGCGGGACCGCGCTGCATGCCCGCGACTATCGCGGCGCCGAGCAACTGCGCGGGCAGCGGGTGCTGGTGGTGGGCGGCGGCAACTCCGGCTGCGACATCGCCGTGGATGCCGCGCAGACCGCCAGTCGCGCCCTGCACTCGACCCGGCGCGGCTACCACTACATGCCCAAGTTCATCGACGGCCAGCCGACCCAGGAATGGCTGATGGACCAGGCACCGAAATTCAGCGACGAGGACGCCTACTGGGAGCATGTCGAGCGCAGCTTCAAGTTCGCCGGCTTCGACGGCCGCGACTACGGACTGCCGGCCCCGGACCACGACATCCGCGAGTGCCATCCGATCCTCAACTCGCAGATCCTCTACTACATCGGCCATGGCGACCTGCAGGCCAGGCCGGACATCCAGCGCTTCGACGGGCGCCAGGTGCATTTCGTCGACGGCAGCGTCGAGGAGATCGACGTCATCGTCTGGGCCACCGGCTACGCCATCGACCTGCCGTTCCTGCCCACCGGGCTGTTCGACTGGCGCCACGACTTCGACGACCTGTTCCTGCGCATGCTCCCGGCCCGCCACGACGACCTGATGTTCGTCGGCTACCTCAACACGCCGTCGGGCATCGGCAACCTGGCCAACATCACCGGACGCTTCATCGCCGCCTGCCTGCAGGCCCGCGCCGCCGACAGCCCGGCCTGGCACCAGTTGCTGCAGATCAAGCAGCGCCCCGGCGATCTCGACCTCGGCCAGCAGCGCTTCATGCAGACCCGCCGGCACGCCCATGAAGTGGACCTGTGGAAGTTCATCCGCACGCTGAACTTCCTCACCGCACGCCTGCAACAGAACCCGTCCCTGGCCCGCAGCGCCTGACTCCCCGCGAGGCACAAGCATGAACCAACCCACCCGTTTGCCCATTGCCAGCGAGCTCAGCGCCAGCGAAGCGCTGCGCCTGCTGGATGCCCTCGAAACCACTCCGCCGGCGGACGTGCAGACCCAGCTGCTGGCCGAACTGCGCGAGCTGGTGCTCGGCGTGCTGAAGATCGCCCCCGAGGATTTCTCGCCCACCCGGCCACTGATGGACTACGGCCTGGATTCCATCGCCTCGACGGAAATCGGCACCCTGTTCACCGCCCGGTTCGGCATCACCGTGCCGCCCACGGTGTTCTTCGAATTCCAGGACCTGACCAGCTTCTGCGGCTACCTGCTGAGCAGCCACCGCGCGCAGCTGGAAAGCCGCTACGCCCTTGCGCCGGCCGCCGTGCCCGTGCCCGTAGCGACACCGGCACCCGTGCCGCCGCCCCGTGCCGCGGCGCAACCCCAGCCAGCGCCGCTGCAGCACGAGGCGATCGCGCAGGCCAGCCCGGCCGCCAGCGGCCCACTGTCCATCGAATCGCTCTGGCAGGCGTCGGCGCTGCCCAGCGAGCCGGCGTCCAGCGACGAACCCGCGCAAGCCCTGCTCGACAGCCAGCTCGCCACCTGCCGCCAGGCCACCCGCCTGCAGTTGCTGCGCCCCGACGCGCCACGTCTGGAATGCGCGACCTACGGTGCCGGCCGTCCGGTCCTGCTGCTCGGTGGCCTGGTCATGCAGTACGACGTGATGTGGCGCCTGCAGATGCAGGCCCTCGGCGCCCGGCACCGCCTGCTGATGTTCCACCTGCCCGGCTGCGGCGCGGCGGAGCTGCCGGCACGGTTCAGCATCGACGACCTGGTCGCCGACCTGGTCGACCTGCTCGACCAGCTGAATATCCACGAGCCCATCCCGGTCATCGGCTACTCCTTCGGCGGCGTGCTCGCCCAGGCCTTCGCCCTGGCCCATCCCGAGCGCTGCGCCGGGCTGTGCATCAGCGTCAGTTCACCCTTCAGCGAAGGCGCCAGCGACTTCCCGGTGCTGATGCGCGAGCTGCAGAAGAGCCCGCGCTTCATGACCCTCAACCGTGGCTGGAACATGCCGGCGCTGCCGGCCTACCAGCAGGTCATCGGCGACTTCGACCTGCGCCCGCGCCTGTCCAGCCTGAAGCGTCCGTGCCGGATCATCTGCGGCAGCGACGACGCCTATCAGCCGCCGGCCTATTCGGCGCTGATCGCCGCCGCCGTGCCCCATGCCGAACTCATCGAAGTGGCCGGCGCCGGGCACCTGCTGGGCTTCACCCACCATGAGCACTACAACCAGCTGCTGCTGGAATTCCTCGCCAGCCTGCCGACGCCCGAAGGCCCGGTAGAGCCGCCTCCGCCGACGCGGATCTTCCGCCCGGCCAGCACGCAGACCCTGGAAACCCTCGCCGACTACGTGCGCCAGGGCGAACAGGGGCATTGCGCGATCCTCTCGGCACCGGCGGCGCAGACCGCGGTGCTGCTCAACCACCTGAGCCAGCGCGGCAAGCGCGAGCCAGGCGACTACCGCGCGTACTTCATGACCTCGCTGGAAGAAGCCTTCGACGCCGCCCTGCGCCTGGCCCGCCACCACGCGCGCAATCGCACCCCGGACGGCGCCGCCGGGCTGCTGCTGATCGATGCCAGTGGCTACTGGGCACGCTATTTCGACCCGCTGCAGCGCGGCGAGCACGACGCCCTGGTGCCCGGGGTACGGGTGGTCGCCAGTATCGCCGAGGCCCTTGCCCTGCTCGCCGGCCAGGGCCCGCGGGAGCTGGCCGCGGTGGCCTGCGTCGAGGCCGCCGATGCCAGCCCCCAGGCCTGCGACGAACTGATCGCGCGCCTGGCCGGCAGCGGCATTCTCAGCCTGCTGGTCGAGCCGTGCGCAGACCCGGACTGGCCGCTGCTGGCCCTGCGCGAGAGCGCCGACCTGCTGGTCTTCGGCGAAGGCCTCGGCGGCTTCCAGGCCCCGCTGGGCGCCTTCCTGGTGCACGAGCGGGTCAACAACCCCTGGCTGATGACGCCCAACGAAAGCTACGTGCGGCATGTCATGAGCAACTTCGGCCTGCCCCTGCGCCTGGCTTTCGACGAACTGATGCAGCGTTTCGCCCCGGGCCTGCCCGGCGACCTGCTGCGCCAGCTGCGCCGCATCGACGGCAGCAGCGAGGCGACCTACCAGGCGCACCTGCGCCACGGCAACAGCGGCTATGCGCGGATCGCCCGCATGCACGGTTTCGCCGCGCGCTTCCATGAGGCCCGCGGGGTGCGTTCGCGGCTGCGCGTCGATGGCCAGCCGTCGCGGGAGATCATCGACTGCTTCGTCAACGTCGGCACCTGCCCGCGCGGGCTGAACCCCGAGGATGTGATCGAACAGGTCGGCGCCCGCCACGATCCTGGCCACGACTACTGGCAAGAGCTGAGTGCGCTGCTCGGCGAGCGCAGCGGTCTGCCCCGGGCGCTGCCGGCATCGAGCAACGTCACCGCGGTGGAAGCGGCGCTGACCCTGGGCCTGCTCGGCGCCCGAGGCGAGCGGCGCAAGCTGCTGTGCTTCAGCGGTGGACTGGGCTTCTCCATGCTCAGCGCGGCGTCCTCGCGCAACGAGACGTTCGATATCTTCCGCCAGCCGTTCGAGCCGCTGCATGGGCACACCGTATTCATCGACCCGCAGGCGGCGGATGCCGAGGCGCAACTGCAGGCGCACCTGCTCAGTGGCGAGATCGCCCTGGTCTGGTTCGAGACCCTGCAGGTCGATGCCAACGCCGCGCGCCCGCTGCCGCCGGCACTGATCGCCCTGATCGAACGGCATCGCGAAGCCGGCGGTTACCTGGTGGGCGTCGACGAGACCCAGACCAACCTGATGACCGGCCGCTTCCTGCACAGCGAAACCCAGGTGACCCGGCCGGACATCGTCGCCCTCGGAAGCGCCCTGTGCGACAGCCTGCTGCCGATGGGCGTGGTGCTGTACCGCGACGACCTCGAACAACGGGCCGGGCAACGCCAGCCACGGCGCCTGGCCGACCTGCGCGAACGCGGCATCGTCCAGCTCGGCGCGCATATCGCCCTCAACTGCCTGCGCGCCCTCGAACGCGACGATGCGCTGGGCCAGGCGCGCGCGCAGGGCGAGTACTTCAAGCAGGGGCTGCTGGCCTTGCAGGGCGAGTTCCCGCTGATCCGCGAGGTGCGTGGCGAGGGCCTGCTGCTCACCGTGCAACTGGACCTCGCCGGCACCCCGGCGTTCGTCGAGCGCAGCTTCGGCTACCTGTTCTGGGGCCATCTGCTGCGCGACCCGCAAGGCGGTGTCGCCGCCGCGGTATGCCCGATCTACAACGACTGCCTGCGCTACCTGCCGCCGCTGAACATCGACCGCGCGGCCATCGACCTGATCCTCGCCAACCTGCGCCGCGCCCTGCTGCGCGGCATCGACGGCGTGCTCGACGAATGCGCCGAGTACAACCGCACCCTGGGCGATACCCGCACCGCCGACTTTCTCGCCGGGCTGATTCCGGCAAAAAAAAAAGGAGCCACCCTGTGACTGAGCACATCAGCGTCATCCCGCCGAGCCTCGCCGAACCAGGCGTGGTCCCTGTCCGTCCGCTGCCGGGCCGTGGCGCGCGGGTCTGCATCGTCGGCGCCGGGGTCGGCGGCCTGTCCATGGCCCGCGCGCTGAAGCGCAAGGGCATCGCCTTCGACTGCTTCGAGCGGCGCGAGCGCATCGGCGGGATCTGGGCCTTCGACCCCAGCGGCCGGCACACGTCGGTGTGGTACAGCATGAACATGAACACGCCCAAGGGCCTGTACCAGTTCAGCGATTTCCCGATGCCCAGGCATTACCCCGACTTTCCCTCGCACCGCCAGGTCCATGCCTACCTGGAGAGTTTCGTCGAGCATTTCGAACTGGGCGACTCGATCCACCTGGACTGCCCAGTGCAGCACACCGAGCGCCTGCCGGACGGGGTCTGGCGGGTCACCCTGGGCTCCGGCGAGGTGCGCCACTACGACGCCCTGGTGGTCGCCAACGGCCATCACAACACGCCGAACTTCCCCGCCTACGCCGCCGCCAGCGACATCGACGCGATCCACTCGCAGCAGTACCGCTACCGCCACGGCTACCAGGACAAGCAGGTGCTGGTGGTCGGCGTGGGCAACAGCGGCGCGCAGATCGCCGTGGACGTCAGCCATGACGCGCGCATGACCTTCCTGTCGCTGCGCCGCGGGGTCTACGTGCTGCCGCACTACCTGTTCGGCATCCGCATCGACAAGGTCATGGGCCGCCTCAACGACTGGTGGGTGAAGAAGCTCCTGCCCTACCCGCTCACCGGCCTGCTGTTCACCGGGCTGTACAAGGCGCTGATCGCCAAGCGCAAGCAGCTGGGCATGCCCAAGCCCGACCACCTGATGATGTCGAGCCTGCCGACCCTCTCGGAAAACTTCGCCAACCGTGTCGGCGACGGCAAGCTGAAGATCGTCCCGCAGGTCAGCCGCATCGACGGCAACACCGTGCATTTCGTCGACGGCAGCCAGCAGCAGGTCGACGCGGTGATCTACGCCACCGGCTACCACACCGACTTCCCGTTCCTGCCGGAAGCGTTGCTGAAGATCGAGGACAACCGCATTCCGCTGTTCCAGCGCATCTTCCTCCCGGAGGTGCCGAACCTGGCGTTCATCGGCCTGTTCCAGGCGGTGACCTGGGGCTTCCTCGACATGATGGAGCGCCAGGCCGAACTGACCGCCGACTACTTCGCCGGCCAGTACCTGCGCCCGGACGCCGCCGCCGAGCGCCAGCACATCGGCGCCGAACGCAAGGTCATCGAACGCGAGTTCCTCGCCACCCCGCGCAACAACTACGAAATGCACGGCCCGACCTACATGCACTACCTGGCCAGGGAATGGCGCCAGGGCCGCGAGCGCGCCAGCACCACCGGCAACGTCAGCCCGCTGCAGGCCAGGGCCCACGAGTATGAAGCGATGGCCGCGCTGGCCCGGGAGAGCGTGCCATGCCAGGGCTGAACGCCGCGCCGCTGGCGGTGGTCGGCATGGCCGGGCGCTTTCCCGGCGCGCCGGACCTGCGGGCCTTCTGGGACCTGCTCGACAAGGGACGGGATGCGGTGACGCGGGTGCCGGCCGAGCGCTGGGACTGGCGCGAGTACGACAGCGCGCTGAATCCCGGCGAAGACACCAGCTATTGCCAGCGCGGCGGCTTCATCGAGCAGGCCGACTGCTTCGACGGGCGCTTTTTCGGCATCCTGCCGCGCGAGGCTCAGGGCATGGACCCGCAGCAGCGCCTGTTCCTGCAGTGCGCCTGGAACGCCCTGGAGGACGCCGGCCACGCCCCGGGGCAACTGGCCAAGCGTCGGGTCGGGGTGTTCGTCGGCGTCGGCCATGCCGACTACCCGGCGCTGATGCGCCGCGACGGTGTGCCCAGTGACGCCTGGCGCGGCACCGGCATCGCCCTCACCGCCATCGCCAACCGGGTGTCGTACTGCCTCGACCTGCACGGCCCCAGCGAAAGCATCGACACCGCCTGCTCCAGCTCGCTGGTGGCACTGCACCGCGCCAGCCAGTCGCTGCGCGCCGGCGAATGCGAGCTGGCGATCGTCGGCGGGGTCAACCTGCTGCTCGGCCCGGAACTGTTCGTCGCCTTCGCCAAGGCCGGCATGCTCAGCCATGCCGGACACTGCCAGACCTTCGCCGCCAGCGCCGATGGCTACGTGCGCGGCGAAGGCGTGGCGGCCCTGGTGCTGACCCGCACCGAGACGGCCGCCGCCAATGGCGACTTCATCTACGGCGAAGTCCGCGGCAGCGCGCAGAACCATGGCGGCCGCGCCTACAGCTTCACCGCGCCCAACCCGAGCGCGCAAAGCGAAGTGATTCGCCAGGCCTGGGCCCAGTCCGGCCATTCGCCGCGCCTGGCCTGCCTGATCGAAACCCACGGCACCGGCACACCGCTGGGCGACCCGATCGAGATCGATGCGCTCAAGCAGGCGGTCCCCGCCGACGCGGGCCCGACCATCGCCCTCGGCGCCCTGAAAAGCCAGATCGGCCATCTGGAGGCCGCCGCCGGTATCGCCTCGGTGGTCAAGAGCCTGCTGTGCCTGCAGCGCCGCCAGCAGGTCGGCAACCTGCATCACGCCAGCCTCAATCCGCAGATCGAGCTGGAAAGCAGCCCGTTTCGCCTTGCCCAGGGCGGCGCGCCGCTGCGGGCGGCGGATGGCGCGCCATTGCTGGCTGGCGTCAGTGCCTTCGGTTTCGGCGGGGTCAACGCCCATGTGGTGTTGCAGGCCGCCGACGCGCCGACCTCCGGCGAAGACGACTCAACGCCCTGGCTGATGCTGCTCTCGGCCAAGGACGACGACGGCCTGCGGGCCCGCGCCCGGCACCTGCTGGAAGCCCTGGACGCCGAGCCCGCCGACCCTCATCAGCACCCGCGCGAGGAATTGCTGGAATGCCTGCGCGACCTGCTCGGGCTGATGCCGGCCAGCGACGCCAGCCCTACTCGCCTGGCCACCCTCAAGGTGGATGCCGGCTATTTCGTCGGCTGCCTGGAGCAGGCCCTCGACGCCCGCCAGCTCGACGTGCCGATCGATGCCTGGCGCGGTGCGCTGACCCTGGAGGAAGTGGCGCAGCGCCTGGTGGCGGAACTGCCGACGCAGTCCGACCGGGCATCGCGCCTGGCCAGCCTGCCCGCCGTGCCCTTGACCGGCGCCAGCCTTGGCGCGATCGCCCGGACCCTGCACGAAGGCCGCGATGCCATGGCCAGGCGCCTGGCGTTCGTCGCCGCCAGCCACGCGCAGCTGGTCCAGCGTCTGCGCGCGTTCCTCGCCGGCGATTGCGACGCGCTGTACGTCGGCGATGGCAGCGCGGCCACGGCCGCGCCGGAGCCGTTGGCTCAGCCCGTCGATGCCGCGCAACTGGCGCGCTGGGCTGCGTACTGGGTCAACAGCAAGGCGGCGGCGCCGGACTGGGCCGGCCTGTATGGCGAGCGGCCACGCCCCGGCAAAGTCCCGCTGCCGGGCTATCCATGGCGCGCCGAGCGTGTCTGGTACACCCCGTCGAGCAAGCCCGTCGCCCGTAGCCGGGTCGGCGCCGCCCAGGCCTGGCGCGACTGCTGGGAGCCTGGTGCCGCGCCACCCGCTTCGGCCATGGCCCTGGCCGGCCTGCTCCAGCACGCCCTGGCCGGGCACGGCGATACGCCGCTGGCCTGGCGCGACCTGTGCTTCGGTCCGCCACAGGAACTGACGGACACCGATACGCTGAATTTCAACCAGGTCGACGCCCAGTGGCAGGCCAGCCAGAACGGGCAGGTGCTGTTGCAGGTGCGCGAAGACGCGTCCCACGACGCCCCCGCCGCCGTCGCCAATGTCGCCGTGGCCAGCGCCCTGGCGACCAGCGCGCTGTATGCCGGGCTGGCCGACAAGGGCCTGCGCTACAGCACCGCGGGACGTGTCCTGCGCGAGGTGCGTGGCGCCGCGGACAGCCTCCACGCCAGCCTCGGCAACCTCGACGATGCCGACCTCTGGGCCGTGCTGCTGGCCACCCTGGCGGGCGCTCCCGCGCTGCTCGCCGAGGCGAGCGCGCCACGCCTGCCGTTTCATATCCGCCAACTGTGGCTCGACCCGCGCGCGCTGCCCGGCGCCCGCCAGTTGAGCCTGCGCCGGCAGGGCCAGCGCTGGGCGCTGGACCTGAGCCACAGCGACGGCCGCCGCGCCCTGCACCTGGACGGTGTCGAACTGCGCGCCCTGCCGGCACAACCTGCACAGGTGAGCGCATGAAGGCCTGGCTGTTCCAGGGCCAGGGCAGCCAGCGCAAGGGCATGGGCGCGGCGCTGTTCGCCCGCTTCCCGGCGCTGCGCGACGAAGCCGCCGGGATTCTCGGCTATGACCTCGCCCGCCTGTGCCAGGACGATCCCGAACAGGCGCTGAACCAGACCCGCTACACCCAGCCGGCGATCTACGTGGTGTCCTGGCTCGGCTATCTCGCCGCCCGCGAAGACGGCGTCGAGGCGCGCTTCGCCGCCGGGCACAGCGTGGGTGAGTACGCCGCGCTGACCGCCGCCGGGGTGATGGACTTCGCCCTCGGCCTGCGCATCGTCGCCGAGCGCGCGCGGCTGATGGCCGAGGTGCGCGGCGGCGGCCTGCTGGCCCTGCTCGGCCAGGACCAGGAACAGGTCACCGCGCTGCTCGCCGAACTGCCCGAAAGCGGCCTGGCCATCGCCAATATCAACAGCCCGCGGCAGATCATCGTCGGCGGCGCGCAGGCGCCACTTGCACAGCTCGCCGACCTGTGTGCCGCGCGCAGCCTGCGCGCCCTGCCGCTGAAGGTCAGCGGTCCGTTCCACACCCCGCACATGGCCGCGGCGGAGGCGGCCTTCGGCGAATTCCTCCAGGGCCTCGCCGCGCGCTTCGCCGCGCCGCGCTTCCCGGTCATCGCCAACCTCGATGCCCAGCCCCACAACCGCGAGGGCCTGGTCGAGCGCCTGTCGCGCCACCTCAGCCAGCCGGTGCGCTGGCAGCAGGTGGTGCAACGCCTGCTCACCGAGGGCGTCGAGGACTTCATCGAGATCGGCCAGCCGGCGATTCTCGGTGGCATGCTCAAGGACATCCGCGCCCTGGCGCCAGCGCCACAGCCACAGCCACAGCCACAGGCCGTGGAGCGGCCGCTGCTGGTGCAGGCCATCGCGCCGCGCCAGGGCGCCGAAGCCCTGCTCGGCGAACTGGCCCGCCACGGCGTCATGGGCCTGCTCGACGGGCATGGCCTGGACGACCCTGAACTGGAGCGGACCCTGGACCGCTACAACGCCAATCCGCACCTGCGCGGACGCTTCGGCGTCAGCCTCGGCGGCGCCGCGCGCCTGGCTCGGGTCGCCGAACAGGGGGTGCGCTGCATCGAGATCGCCGCCCACGACCTCAACGCCGGGCTGCGCCAACGCTGGCCACAGGTGCACTGGCTGGTGCGCCTGGAACGCCATGAAGACCTCGACAACGGCCTGGCCCATGCCGACGCCCTGCTGATCGCCGCCGACCGACACATGCCGCTGCTGCTCGAAGCCCTCGCCCGCCGCGAACGCCAGGCGCGCCAGCCGCTGATCGGCGCCGGCGGCCTGGCCGCAAGCCCCGCGGGCGTGCAGGCGCTGCTCGACCTCGGCGTCGACTTCGTCGCCCCCGGCGCGCTGTTCCTCCTCGCCAGCGAGGCCGCGCTGCCCCTCGATGTGCAGCAGCGCCTGGCGCGCATGGGTCGCCAGGACCATCGCCTGCTCAGCGACTGGCGCTACCCGGAACTGCACAGCCGCAGCCCCGGCTATGTGCTCGACCAGGCCGCCCAGGCCGCCAGCGAAGCGCAGCAGGCGCTGTACCTCGGCGACAGCATCGACGCCGCCGCGCGACGCGACCTGCACAACCGCATGCAGGCCGGGCTGGCGCGGACCCAGGTGCACGGCGACGCCTCGCTGTGGCTGTTCAACCACTGGCGCCGCCAGCACGCCGCCGACCTGCCCATTCCACTGCCCGCGGCCCAGTTGCTGGAGCTGCTCAGCCCCGCCGCCCGTCCAAGGAGAACTCCATGAGCCTGATCGACACCCTGCAACGCCATATCAGCACCTTCATCAGTACCGAAGCCGATCTGCCGGCCGACGAGATCGACCTGCACAGCCCGCTGGGCGCGCTCGGTGTCGGCTCGCTGCTGGGCACGCGGCTGATCGGCAACCTGGAAGAGCATTTCGCCGTGCGCCTGCGCCCGACCCTGCTGTTCGAACACCCGAGCATCGCCGAACTGGCCAGCGCCGTCGCCGGGATCGTCGCGGGCGACCAACAGAAGGAGTCCGCGCATGTTTGACAAGACCGGCCTCACCCCACAGGAACTGCTCACCGCCAGCGGTCAGCTGGCGATCCACGATTGCCTGGCGCTGCGCGCGCGCCTGCACCCGCACAAGGTGCTCTTCACCCTGCTCGACGACGACGGCGAGGAGCAGCAGCGCCTGACCTACGGCGAACTGTTCGGCCGGGTCGGCGCCATCGCCCGGCAGTTGCGCGAGCACAGCGCGCCGGGCGATCGCATCGCCCTGTTCTTCCCCCAGGGGCTGGAGTTCATCGCCAGCTTCCTCGCCTGCCTGGACAGCGGGCGCATCGCCGTGCCGGTCAACCTGCCGAACCGGCGCCGGGTCGAGCGCTGCCTGAGCATCCTCGAAGACAGCGGCAGCCGCCTGCTGCTGGTCGCCGACAGCGAACGCGAGGCACTGGGCCAGGCCTTCGCCGGCAGCTTCGCGGCGCAATTGCCCATGCTCGCGCCAACCCCGGCCAGCGCCGCCGACATGCCCTGGGTACGCCCCGACGACAGCGACCCGCAACGCATCGCCTTCCTGCAGTACACCTCCGGCTCCACCTCGGCGCCCAAGGGGGTGATGGTCAGCCACGGCAATATCAGCGCCAACCTGCGCATGATGCGCGACGCCTGGGCGCTGGATCAGGACTGCGACTTCGTCACCTGGCAGCCCCATCACCACGACATGGGGCTGATCCTCGGCCAGTTGCTGCCGATCATGCTGGGCAACCACACGGTGATCATGGCGCCGTCCACCTTCGTCCGGCAGCCGCTGCTCTGGTTGCAGGCCATCGCCCGCTACAAGGCGCGCCTGGCCGGCGGACCGAACTTCGCCTACAACCTCGCCGTCGAGCGCTACGACGCGCAGCGCCTGGCCGGGCTCGACCTGTCGCACTGGACCCATGCCCTCAACGGCGCCGACGTGGTGCGCTCGGTCAGCCTCACCCGCTTCGCCGAGTGCTATGGCGCCCACGGTTTCGCGGCGAGCAGCTTCCTGCCCTGCTATGGCCTGGCCGAAGCGACCCTGTTCGTCGCCGGTGGTCCCCATGGCCAGCCGGTGCGCACGCTGCTGGCCGATGCCGGCGTGCTCGCCGCCGAGCATCGCCTGGCCTTGCCCTCGGGCGCGGAGCAGGTGCAGGAACTGGTGGGCTGTGGCGAGCCCTCGTGGGAGGTGCGGATCGCCACCGTCGACCCGACCAGCCTGCAGCGTTGCGCGCCGGGGCGGATCGGCGAAATCTGGCTGCGCGGTCCGGCCATCGCCCAGGGTTACTGGCGCAACGACGAAGCCACCGCCACGGCGTTTCACGCGCGCATCGCCGATGATCCCGGGCACACCTGGCTGCGCACCGGCGACCTCGGCTTCGTCGAGGAGCAGGATCGCCAGCTGTATGTCTGCGGCCGCCTGAAAGACCTGATCATCTGCGAGGGGCGCAACCTGCATCCGGAAGATATCGAGCACCGCGTGCTCGAAGCGCTGCGGGAGGTCCGTGCACAGAGCTGCGCGGTGTTCAGCCACGACAACGAGCAGCAGCGTCAGCTCATCGTTGCCGCCATCGAACTCAACCGCGAGCTCAAGCGCTGGCTGCAGGACGACCCGCGCCAGCTCAAGGCCCTGGTGCGTGGTGCGGTGGCGGACAGCCATGGCATCACCCTGAACCGCATCGTCTTCGTCCTGCCCACCAGCATCCACAAGACCACCAGCGGCAAGATCCAGCGCGGGCGCATGCGCCAGCTGTACCTGAGCGGGGAACTGGAGCTGGTCGATGGCGCCGAATGAGGCCGGGCTGGTGCAGTGGCTGGCGGATCCCGCGGCGCCGCTGAGCCTGGTGTGTTTCCACTGTGCCGGCGGCAGCGCGCAGAGTTTCTTCCCGTGGAAGAAGGCCGCCGCGGGCGTGTGCGAGCTGTATGCCGTGGAGATGCCGGGGCGTGCCCGGCGTCTGCGCGAACCTTTCGCCGCCTCGGTGGCGGCGCTGGCCGAGGGCTTCGCCCGCCAGTGCCGGGAGCTGCCGGACAAGCCCTTGCTGCTGTTCGGTCACAGCCTGGGCGCCCTGCTCGCCTACGAAACCGCCCGCCGCCTGCTGGCCGAGGGCACGCGGCGGCCGCTGGCCCTGCTGGTGTCGTCGCGGCAGAGCCCGGATTGGCTGCCGGTGTGCGCCGGCCTGCCGGAACTGAACGACCAGGCCCTGCGCGACTACCTCGCCGACCTTGCCGGGACGCCGCGGGAAGTGCTGGAGAACAAGGCGATGATGGATCTGGCGGTGCCGGTGTTGCAGGCGGATCTGCAGTTGATCCTCGGCTACCGGCATGAGCATGCGCGGCCGCTGGAGATTCCCGTCTGGGTATTTGGCGCGGTGGATGACCGGCAGGTGAGCTACGAGTCGCTGCTGGCCTGGCAGCGGGTCGGGGGCGCGGGGTTCGGGTTGCGCATGATCGAGGGGGGGCATTTTGCGGTGATGGAGCGGGTTGAGGGGGTGTTTGGGGTGGTGCGGGGGTATGGGTTGGTTTGATATTCATGGCGCCCGCGGCGCATCGCTGTGCATGACGACACCCTTCTAGCGCCCTCCAGATCGAGCGCCGCCCGCGCGGCGCTTCGCGAGCAAGCTCGCTCCCACAGTTTGTTGCAACGTACCTATGTCTGTCAGGCCATGGTTGACCGCCTTGTTGGTTCGACTCGATATCCAGGTCGACCACAACGGCCTCTCTGCTGACTCCAGCCATGCACCCAGGCTGGCAACCCCAATCCCACAGGCCATGGCGCGTTGCAATAGACTGTGGGAGCGAGCTTGCTCGCGAAGCGCCGTGCGGACGGCGCTCGATCTCAAGTGCGCTAGAAGAACATCGTCATGCGCTCGCGATGCGCCGCGCGGGCGGCGCTCGATCTCACAGGCGCCGGAGATCCTCAGCCAGGCAGACCATCCCCCCAACTCACCCCAGACACCGCGTCACATGCTTCACCGACTGATACGCCGACAACCCCCACGGCCCCAGCTCGCGCCCGATGCCGCTGCCCTTGGTCCCGCCCCACGAGGTCTCGACGAACACCGCCTGGATCGAGTTGATCCACACATGCCCCACTTCCAGGGCATCGGCAACCCGCTCGGCACGCTGCAGATCCCGGCTGACCACGGTGGCGACCAGGCCGAAACGGCTGTCGTTGGCCAGGTCGATCGCCTCCTGCTCGGTGGAGAATCGCTGGCTGCACAGCACCGGACCGAAGATCTCCTCGACCCACAGGCGGCTGTGCGCCGGCACGTCGGCATACAGGGTCGGGCTGACGAACCAGCCACTACGGTCCAGCGGCTGGCCACCGGCCAGGCACGTCAGGCCCTCCTCCTTCGCCACGGCGAAATACGCCGCGACCTTGAGCCACTGGCCCTGGCTGGTCAGCGGGCCCATGTCGACGTCCTCGGTCAGCGGATTGCCAACCCGCAACGAGTCCAGCGCCACCGCCAGGCGCGCCAGCAAGGCATCGGCGATGCCGTCCTGGATCAGCAGGCGCGAGGTGGCCGAGCACATCTGCCCGGCGTTCCAGCAGATCCCGGCGACGATCCACTCCACCGCCTGGTCCAGGTCGCAGTCGTCGAACACCACGATCGCCGACTTGCCACCCAGCTCCAGGGTCACCGGCCGGCACTGCGCCGAGGCACTGCGCATCACCTGGCTGCCGACGGTATTGCTGCCGGTGAAGGACAGCTTGTCGAGACCGTTGTGGTTGCTCAGGGCGATGCCGGTTTCGGCCTTGCCGACGACGATGTTCAGCACCCCGGCCGGCAGGCCGAGGGTCTCGGCGATCTGGCCGTAGCTCTGCTCGATCAGCGGGGTGATCTCCGACGGCTTGAGCACCACGGTGCAACCGGCGGCCAGGGCCGGGGCGAGTTTCCAGGCGCTGGTCACCAGCGGGAAGTTCCACGGCACGATCAGGCCGACCACGCCCACCGGCTCCAGCCGCGTGCGGGCAGTGAAGCCCGGCGCGGCCAGGGCCACGCCGGGGTCCTTGCGGGCCTGCTGTTCGATCAGGTCGGCGTAGTAGGCGAAGGTGGCGACGGCGTCGTCCAGGTCCACTTCGGCTTCATGGCGCGGCTTGCCGTTGTTGCGCATCTGCAGGGCGATCAGTTCCTCGCGGCGCAGGCCCAACTGCTCGGCGAAGCCGCGCAGGTAGCCGGCACGGCGTGCCACGTCGAGGCCCTTCCAGGCCGGCAGGGCCTCGCGCGCGGCGCTGATGGCCTGGTCGACCTGGGCCGCGCTGGCGGCCTGCAGTTCGGCGAAAGGCTCGCCCAGGGCGGGATCGAACACCTTGATGCTGTCGGCGCCGGCGCCATCCACCCAGCGGCCATCGATGTAATGCGTCATGTACTGCTCCAGTCAGGCCGTTTCGGCGTTCGCCAGCGGCGCGGACGCCACCGGTGTGCGATACACCCAGCGCGGGCCCTTGGGGCCATACACCGCGGCGGGTTCGGGGAAAATGTTGATCAGTGCCAGGTACAGCACGGCGGCCAGGCCCAGGGTGATCGGCAGGCTGATGTCGATACCGCCGGCCAGCTCGCCGAGGCTGCCGACGAACTGCCCCGGCAGGTTGACGAAGCACAGGCCGATGATCGCGCTGGGGATCCAGGCGCCCATGCCGCGCCAGTTCCAGCCGTGGTTGAACCAGTAGCGGCCGCCGCGCTCGCCGCGGGTGAAGACCTGCAGGTCATCGGCGTGGTAGAAGCCGCGACGGGTGATCAGGCCGAGGATCATGATCACCATCCACGGGCTGGTGCAGGTGATGATCAGCACGGCGAAGGTGGACACGCTCTGCACCAGGTTGAAGGCGAAGCGGCCAATGAAGATGAAGGCGATGGCCAGTACGCCGATCAGCAGGGTCGCGCCGGCACGGCTGAGCAGGCGCGGGAACACGCTGGACATGTCCAGGCCGGTGCCGTACAGCGCCGTGGTGCCGGTGGACATGCCGCCGATCACCGCGATCAGGCACACCGGCAGGAAGAACCAGGTCGGCGAGATGGCCAGCAGGCCGCCGACGTAGTTGTTGGCCTCGATGTACTGCGGCGCGCTGCTCGCCACCAGGGTCGCGGTGCACAGACCGAAGAAGAACGGAATCAGGGTGCCGATCTGCGACGCGATCACCGCCAGCATGATCCGCGCTTTCGGGGTGTCGCGCGGGATATAGCGCGACCAGTCGCCGAGGAAGGCGCCGAACGACACCGGGTTGCTCATGGCCAGCAGCGCCGAACCGATGAACGCCGCCCAGAAGCCCGGCTGGCCGAGGTTGACGCTCCCGGCGAAGCCGGCATCGAACGGCCCGGCGAAGGCGAACAGGCCCAGCAGGAACAGCAGGCTCGACGCCCACACCGCGATCTTGTTGACCCACAGCATGAAGCGGAAACCGAAGATGCAGACGACCAGCACCAGCACCGCGAACAGGCCGTAGGTCAGGCCCAGGGTCAGGTCGGTTTCCGGCAGCCCGGCCAGGCGCTTGGCGCCGCCGACCAGGGCATCGCCGGAGCTCCACACCGAGAGCGAGAAGAACGCCACCGCGGTCAGCAGAGACAGGAACGAACCGACGATGCGCCCGTGCACGCCGAAATGCGCGCCGGACGACACGGCGTTGTTGGTGCCGTTGAGGGCGCCGAACAGGCCCATGGGCGAGAGGATCAGCGCACCGACCGCGACGCCCAGGAGGATCGCCCAGACCCCGGCCTGGAACGATAGGCCGAAAAGCACCGGGAAACTGCCGAGCACGGCGGTGGCGAAGGTATTGGCGCCGCCGAAGATCAGGCGGAACAGGTCCAGGGGGGTGGCATCGCGTTGGTTGTCGGGGATCTGTTCGACCCCGTTGGTTTCGATCCCGGAGGAATGGCTCATGGTGGTGCTCCAGCGCCTGTTGTGATTGTTGTCGAGTGCGTTGGCAGTGGCGGCAAGGCCGCCGGAAAAGGGCTCAGCTGTCGCTCAGGACCGACAGGTGCTCATGGCAGGCCAACCAGTGCTCGCCCTGCCGACGGAAGACGATGGTTTCCCGTTCTTCCAGGTGCAGTTCCTCGCCGCCGACCCGCAGGTGGGTGGCGACGTCATGCAGGAAGATCGCCACATCACCCTGCAGGCTGACCTGGCCATTGCGCGACTGGCAGCCGAGCACGGCGAAGCCTTCGGCCTGCCATTGCGCCCACAGTTGTTCGTAGGCGAGGCGCGACATCAGCGGTTGCGCGAGGGTGTGGAAACGGAAGCTGGCGTCTTCGCTGAAGCAGGCGAAGTAGCGGGCGGTGTCGTTGCTGGCGAAGGCATCGACCAGGGCCGCGGCGGCCTGCAGGACCTGGGATTCAGGCGAGGGGATCGGGTTCACGAGTGTGGCACTCACGGTTTTTGTAGTTGTCTGCGGGGGATTCTGGCGAGGGGGCTGCGGGGGAAGAATCGCTGAGGGCAAATAATCAGTTCAGGATTTTCTAAACCATTGCCGCGCGCCCTGCCACCACCACCACCGCGACCGCGACCGCGACCGCTGTAGGAGCGTGGCTTGCCCGCGAAGGACCGCAAGGCGGTCCCAGACCTCACCATTGTCAGGGACCGCTAGCGCGGTCCTTCGCGGGCAAGCCTCGCTCCTACGAGTGCTCAGACCACGCCAGATACAACGTCATCAAGGTCGCGACAACGATCACCCCTGCCCGTTCAACCAGGCCCTCCACCCGCCCCACTCGCTGATATCCCGGGCGCCCTCCAGCCCATACCCCTCGCAGATGAAGCCGGTCTCCCAGCGTCCATCTTCCAGCTCCACCTTGCCCAACCCCAGCGGCGCCGGAATCTCGCTGAGAAACGCACCGAGGGCGGCGCTGGGCAGTTGCCAGACTTCCACGGCGATGGCCACGCCCCCCGTGTCGACCCGAACCATTCCCGGCCGCTGCACCGGCCCGCCCGCCAGGGCGTACAGGCGATAGTTCGGCGCGCTGGAAGTCGCCTCCAGCAGCCGCGCGCCACGCTGTTTCAACTGCCAGTTGAGCGCCAGGCCGTCCAGGTGGGCGCCGCACACCACCACCCGCGCCTGGTCGTTGCGCGCCGGGCGGGCGGGAACCTCGTCGCCCTGGAACGCCGCGGCGAGACTGAGCAGGTACTGATCGGTAAACGCCCGGCCGAACAGGGTGACGCCCCACGGCAGACCATTGGCCATGTGCCCGCCAGGCACGGCGACCGCCGCGTAGTCCAGCAGGTTCATGAAGTTGGTGTAGTAGCCCAGTTCCGCATTGCGCAGCACCGGCTCCTCGGCCAGTTCGGCGAGGGTCACCGGGCGCCCGATGGTGGGCGTCAGCACACAGTCCAGGCCAGCCAGTTGCCGGTCGCACTCGGCCTTCAGCTGCTGCAGGCGGTACTGCGCGCGGAAGGTGTCCACACCGCTGACCCCTGGCGCCTTGGCCAGCACCGCATGGATCACCGGCAGCAGCGCTTCCGGCTGCGTGCGGGCCAGTTCGCCCACCACGCTGTAGCGTTCCGCGACCCAGGGGCCTTCGTACAGCAGCCGCGCAGCTTCGAGGAACGGCGACAGGTCGATGCTCACCGCCTCGCCGCCCAGCGCCCGCAGGCGCTCGACCGCCGCGGCGAACAGGCCCGGGCCTTCCTCGCAGCCGAAGAACGCCAGGTCCGCCGGCCTGGGCACGCCGAAGCGGAAAGCGCCGACCCGACCGAAGGCACTGCCCAGGTTCCAGCCGGCATTGGCCCGGCTGTATTCGTCACGCGCATCCTGCACCGCCAGCAGTTGCAGCAACTGGCTGGCCTCGCCCGCCGTGGCGGTGAAGGTGGTCACGCAGTCCAGAGTCCGGCACGCCGGCACGACGCCGGCGGTGGAGATCAGGCCCTTGCTGGCCTTGAGCCCGACCAGGCCGTTGAGCGCCGCCGGCACCCGCCCGGACCCCGCGGTGTCGGTCCCCAGGGCGAAACTGGCCAGGCCCAGGGCCACCGCCAGCGGCGAGCCGGCGCTGGAGCCGCCGGACGGATAGTCGTCCAGCACGCTGTTGATGCAGGCGCCATAGGGCGAGCGGGTGCCGTTGAGGCCGGTGGCGAACTGGTCGAGGTTGGTCTTGCCCAGCGGTACCGCGCCGAGGCGGATCAACTGCTCGACCACGCTCGCCGAACGCTCGGGCGTGTAGGCGAATGCCGGGCACGCCGCCGTGGTGGGAATGCCCGCAAGGTCGATGTTGTCCTTGATCGCGAACGGCACGCCGTACAGCGGCAGGCTCTCCGGCGCCGCGTCCTCCAGCGCCGCGAGGTAAGGTTCCAGTTCCTCCGCGCTCAGCAGGTGGATGAACAGCCTGTAACGCGGATTCAGCTGTTCGGCGCGCTCGCGCAACGCCAGGATCAGTTCCCGCGGCGAGTGTTCGCCGGCAACGTAGCGCTTACGCAGCGCGTCCAGTTGCAGATTCACCTTCATGCCTCACCTCCTTCCAGCACCACGACCCGTTGTCCCGCGCGCACCGCCGAACCCGGCTCGACACGCACCTCCCGCACCACGCCCGCGCAAGGCGCCAGCAACGGGATCTCCATCTTCATCGACTCCAGCACCACCAGCGCCTCCCCCGCCTCGACCCGCTGGCCAACAGCGACCTGGACTTGCCAGAGGTTGCCGGCGATGGCGCTTTCCACGCCGATCTGTCCGGCTGGCAGCGGCGCGTCCTCGGTGGCTTCGGCCACGGCTTCGGTGGACTCGAAATGGGCCTGGCCGCTGTCGATCCAGCGTTGCCGCTCGGCGGCGAATGCGGCCTGCTGACGCTCGCGGAACACCTGGATACCGTCGGCCTCCTCGGCCAGAAATGCCTGGTAGTCCGCCAGCCGCAGCTGGCTGGGCTCAATCGTCAGTTCAAAGCGCCCCAGCGGGAAATCGCGGCGGATGCGTTCCAGCTCCCCGGCACTGACCGGGTAGAAACGGATCTGGTCGAAGAAGCGCAGCAGCCACGGTTTGCCGGCGAACGCCGCGACCTCGCGGTAGCGGTCCCACATCTGCAGGGTGCGCCCGACGAACTGGTAGCCGCCCGGCCCTTCCATGCCATACACGCACATATAGGCGCCACCGATGCCCACGGAGTTTTCCGCGGTCCAGGTGCGCGCCGGGTTGTACTTGGTGGTGACCAGGCGATGGCGCGGATCCAGCGGCGTGGCCACCGGCGCACCGAGGTAGACGTCGCCCAGGCCCATGACCAGGTAGCTGGCGTCGAACACCGTGCGCTGCACCTCGTCGAGGTTCGGCAGATCGTTGATGCGACGGATGAACTCCAGGTTGCTCGGGCACCAGGGGGCGTCCTTGCGCACGGTGGTCATGTATTTCTCGATGGCCAGCTGGCAGGCCGGATCGTCCCAGGACAACGGCAGGTGGACGATGCGCGACGGCACCTGCAGGTCGTCGCTGCCGCACACCTGCTGCCACTCGCCGGCGACGATTTCCAGCAGGTGCCCCAGGGGCAGGCGCTCCGGCTGGTAGTGGACCTGCAGCGAGCGGATGCCCGGGGTCAGGTCGATCACGCCGGCCAGCGCGCGGGCCTCCAGCGCCTGCATCAGGGCATGGGCGCGAAAGCGCAGGACCAGATCGAGCTCGGCGGCGCCGATCTCCAGCAGCACATGGGTATCCCCCGCCACGCGCGCTACCAGGCGGCGGTCCTGCTCGCCGATGTCCAGCACGATCGGCGAACGCAGTTCGACGTCCGGGCGGACCTGCGCCGGCTCCGCCAGCAAGGCCGCGCAGGCCAGTTGCCGGGCCGTTTCCAGAGAGGTCGGCAGGAAGCGCAGCTTGTCCCCGGCCTTGAGTTGCCCCAGTTGCCAGAGGTCGGCCTCGATCACCGTGACCGGGCAGACGAAACCGCCGAGGCTCGGGCCATCGGGACCGAGGATCACCGGCATGTCGCCGGTGAAGTCCACCGCGCCGATGGCGTAGGGGTTGTCGTGGATGTTCGAGGGGTGCAGCCCCGCCTCGCCGCCGTCCGCGCGAACCCACTCGGGTTTCGGACCGATCAGGCGCACGCCGGTGCGACTGGAATTGAAGTGCACCTCCCAGTCGGTGGCGAAGAAGGTGCGCATGTAGCCTTCGGTGAAATACTCCGGCGCGCCATGCGGGCCGTAGATGACCCGGATCTGCCGCACTGCACCCAGCTCCGCCTGCACCGGCAGGTCGTCGCCCGCCGAGGTATCGTCCAGCGCCGCCAGGTGCAGGACATCTCCCGCCCGCAACGCGCGACCGGCGTGCCCGCCGAACTGGCCGAGCATGAAGGTGCTCTTGCTGCCCAGGTAGTCCGGTACCTGGATGCCACCGCGTACGCACAGGTAGGCACGCGCGCCGGCGCCGCCGATGCTGCCCAGGCTCAGGGTCGCACCGGCGCGGACCAGCACGCTGCGGTTCATGGCGATGGCCTGGCCGTCCAGGGTCAGCGGCAGGCTGGCGCCGGTGACGGCGATCACGGCATCGGTGTTGAAGCGCAGGGACGGCCCGCTCATGGTCACTTCCAGCGCCGCCGCGCCTTCCGGGTTGCCCAGCAGCAGGTTGCCCAGGCGCAGCGCGCGGCTGTCCATCGGACCGGACGGTGGCACGCCGACCGCCCAGTAGCCGAGGCGTCCGGGGTAGTCCTGGATACTGGTCTGGGTACCGCCGCTGAGTACCTCGCAGGTCGTGGCGCGATAGCTCAAGCCTTCCAGGCAGCGGGTCCAGGGGCTGCCGCTGACGAAGGGCGCGTCTTCGAGGATCTGCCGCAGGTAGGCGCGGTTGCTCTCGACGCCATGGATCTCGCTGTCGCCCAGGGCACGGTGCAGGTCCTGACGGGCCTGTTCGCGGTCGTCGGCCCAGGCGATGAGCTTGGCGATCATCGGATCGAAGTACGGTGCGATCTCGCAACCGGCGCTGACCCAGGTGTCGATGCGCAGCGCCTGGCCGTCCGCCGCGGGGAAGCGCACGGCGGTGAGCAGGCCGGGGCTGGGCTGGAAGTCCTTGCCCGGATCTTCCGCGTAGAGCCGTGCCTGTATCGCATGCCCGCGCGGTTGCAGGCCGGCGGCCAGTCGCTCCAGCGGCGCCAGTTCGCCGGCCGCCAGCTCGATCATCCAGCGCACCAGGTCGACACCCCAGACCTGTTCGGTCACGCCATGCTCCACCTGCAGGCGGGTATTCACTTCGAGGAAGTAGAAGCGTCCCGCGTCGCTGTCGTAGACGAACTCGACGGTCCCGGCGCTGCGATAGCGCACCGCGCGGGTGAGTCTGAGCGCGGCCTCGCAGAGCGCCTCGGCCATGCCCTCGGGCAGGTTCGGCGCCGGGGTTTCCTCCAGCACTTTCTGGTTGCGCCGCTGCACCGAGCAATCGCGCACGCCCAGCGCCAGCACCTGGCCCGCGCCATCGCCGAACACCTGCACTTCCAGGTGCCGCGCGCGCTCGATGTACTTCTCGATGAACACCCCGGCATCGCTGAAGTTGTTCTGCCCGAGGCGCTTCACCGCCTCGAAAGCGTCCTCCAGCTCGGCGGCCGAGCGGCACACGCGCATGCCGATGCCGCCACCGCCGGCGGTGCTCTTGAGCATCACCGGATAGCCGACCTGGCTGGCGGCGAGCAGTGCCTGCTCGACGCTGTCCAGCAGATCGGTGCCTTCCAGCAGCGGCAGGCCCTGCTCCCGGGCCAGGGCGCGGGCGGTGTGCTTGAGGCCGAACAGGCGCAGTTGCTCCGGTGTCGGCCCGACGAACGCCAGCCCCGCCGCTTCGCAGGCCTCGGCGAAGGCAGCGTTTTCGGAAAGGAAGCCGTAGCCCGGATGAATCGCCTGGGCGCCGCTGTCGCGGGCGGCGGCGAGGATCTTGTCCACGGCCAGGTAGGTGGTGGCGGCGGCGCCCTCGCCCAGGCTGATGGCCTGGTCGGCATCGACGATATGGCGGCTGGCGAGGTCGGCTTCGGCATACACCGCAACACCCTTGACCTGGAGTGCGCGCAGGGTGCGCAGGACACGGCAGGCGATGGCGCCACGGTTGGCAATCAACAGTTTTTCGAACATGACAACGTCCCCCGGAGGCCGGCGAAGGCCCCGACTGGGTTGCGGGTCGTCCCGCGGTGGTTGTGGCGGTCCGGGGTCGTCCCCGGACTCCCGATCAGGACAGGCTGGCGGCTTTCAGTTGCCCGCTGCGGGCCTGGCAGGCGGTGAAGAGGCACAGGCGCATCTTTTGCAGCAGGGTCTTCAGTTCCATATCAGCAGCTCCGCCGGGGTGGGGTTGTAGCCGTTGCACGGGTTGTTCAGTTGCGGGCAGTTGGAGATCAGCACGATCACGTCCATGTGCGCTTTCAGCTGCACGTACTTGCCGGGCGCGGAAATGCCGTCCTCGAAAGTCAGGCCGCCTTCCGGGGTCACCGGAACATTCATGAAGAAGTTGATGTTGGGGCTGATGTCGCGCTTGCCCAGGCGGCCATCGTGGCAGCAGGCACGCAGGTAGTTGTCGCGGCAGCTGTGCATGTGGCGCTTGTCGAGGGCGTAGCGCACCGTGTTGCTTTCCTGGGCGCAGGCGCCGCCGAGGGTGTCGTGGCGGCCGCAGTTGTCCTCGACGATGGTCAGCATCGGCCGCCCGAGGCTGGAATACAGCACGCTGCCGACGCCCAGGTAGACGTTGCCCTGGCGCCGCAGGGTGCGCTGCACGTCGTAGCGCTCGCGGGGGTTGGCGGCGCTGTAGAACAGCGTGTCGACGGCCTGGTTGCCTTCCAGGTCGAGAATGCGCAGGGTCTGCCCGGCCTTGACTTCGGTGAGCCACGGCTCGCCGGCGGGAACGGTGGCGCGGTAGACCGCGGTGTGCGCTTGCAGGGGTGATGTCATCGCTGGGTCCTCAGGCGAACAGGCGCTGGGTGTTGAGGAAGCCGCGCTCGTTCTCCGGGCGCGAGGTACGGCAATGCTCGGCGACGCTGGCGTCGGCCTGGGCGAAGGTCAGTTGCACGGGTTTCGGCGCGTAGTGCGGATCCGGGTCCATCGGGTGCTGCAGCGCGGTGACGATGAACAGGGTGTCCATCGGCGCGTACAGCTCGATGCAGTCGCCGGCCCTGGAGTTGCCCGCGACGAAGCGCAGCGCGCCGTCCGCGGCGACATCGACGCGGCTGAAGAGATTGAGCGGCATGCTCAGGTCGGACAGGGTCAGGCCCCACTTGCCCATTTCCACCAGCAGGTTGTCGGTGCCGTTGCGATGGAAGCCGTTGCGCAGCTCCTGGTAGCGACCGACGCCGTATTTTTCCGTGACTTCGGCGGCGTCGAGCACGCCGCCGATGCTGTCGCTCCAGCCACAGCTGTCGCCGACGATGGCCGCCAGCACGCGGCCCATGTCCGAGTACAGGCAATGGCCGTTGGTGAGCTTCGCGGTGTGCTGGCACTTGAGGCTGTCCGGCAGGTTCAGGCGCTCGCTCTTTTCCCGGGCGTTGAACAGCATCAGGCTGAGGTTGGCGCCGCCCTGGAGATCGGTGACGCGCAGCAGTTGCCCGCGCTTCAGGACGAACGACAGGTGGCCGCCGCCGGGCAGCAGTTCCTCGGCGAAGGGATGGGTATGGGTCATGCTCGACCTCCGGATTGCGATGAAAGAAGCGCGGGCGGTTCGGCCCGGGCGGTGAGGCGTTTGCCGTTCAGCGGCAGGTCGTAGGTGACGCGGGAGCCGAACGCGGTGGGTGCGTGGGGGTCATGGCGGACCTTGTCGAAGACCAGCAGGCGGGTGCCGAGGCTGAAGCCTTCGCTGAGGTCGTGGGTGACCATGAACACGGTCACCCCGGTGTCCCGCCACAGCTCCAGGAGCAAGGCGTGCATGTCCTTGCGGATACCCGGATCGAGCGCGCCGAACGGCTCGTCGAGCAGCAGCACCCTGGGTTTCATGATCAGCGCCTGGGCGATCGCCAGGCGCTGCTGCATGCCGCCGGAGAGCTGGCTGGGGTACTTGTCCAGGGCATGCGCCAGGCCGACCTTGCCCAGCAGTGCCGCGGCCTGTTCGCGGGCCTCGCGCTTGTGCTGCCCGAACAGGCGCCCCAGCAGCGGCGCGCGCGGCAGTTCCAGGCCGAGGGCGACGTTGTCCAGCACGCTCAGGTGGGGAAACACGGAATAGCGCTGGAACACCACGCCCCGCGCCGGATCGGGCTCGCTGGGCAGCGGCTGGCCATCGAGCAGGATCTGCCCGCGGCTCGGCCGCTCCTGGCCCAGCAACAGGCGCAGGAAGGTCGACTTGCCACAGCCGGAGGCGCCGACCATGGTGCAGAATTCGCCCTCGGCGATGCTCAGGTGGAGGCCTTCGAGCACCACATGCCCGTCATATTCCTGCCAGACGTTGTTGACCTCGATGAAGCTCATGTCCGCGCCCCCTCGTACCAGGGGAAGGCGCGCCGGGTCAGGGTCTTCAGCAGCCAGTCGGTGAGCCAGGCCAGCAGGGTGATCCACACCACGTAGGGCAGGATCACGTCCATCGCCAGGTAGCGGCGCACCAGGAAGATCCGGTAGCCGAGGCCATCCTCCGAAGCGATCGCCTCCGCCGCGATCAGGAACAGCCAGGCCGAGCCCAGCACCAGGCGCAGCGCGATCAGCAGGCGCGGCAGCAACTGCGGCAGGATCACCCGCAGGATCAGGGTCCAGGTACTGGCGCCGAGGGTCTGCGCCTTGATCAGCAGCTCGGCGGGAATCTCCCGGGCACGCTGTTCCAGGTCACGGGCCAGCACCGGGGTGATACCGATGACGATCAGCATCACCTTGGACAGCTCGCCGAGGCCGAAGACGATGAACAGGATCGGCAGGATCGCCAGCGGCGGAATCATCGACAGCACCACCAGCAGCGGCGACAACGGCGCACCGAGCAACGGCACGGTGCCGGCGGCGATGCCCAGGCACAGGCCGAGGCCGGCACTGATCGCCAGGCCCGCGCCGAGGCGCCGCAGGCTGGACGCGGTGTCCTGCCACAACAGGTAGTTGCCGCTGCGCTTGTCCTCGACCAGCGCCAGGCGCTGCACCGCCGCGCCCATCTGCGCGGCGCCGGGCAACAGCTTGTCGTTGGGGTTGTCCGCCAGGCGCTGCGCCGAGCCGAGGAAATACGCGCACAGCACCAGGGCGAACGGCAGGATCATCAGCAGCAGCCGCGAGGGCCGGTCGGGATGACAGTTGATCAGGCGCATGGTCTGTCCCTCGCTCACAGCGAACCGTCGACGGCCATCTGCAGGTAGCTGGGATCGAAGCGCAACTTGAGGTTGTCGCGGTCGCCGACGATCACCTGGTTGGCGAAGCTCATGCCCACCGCCTTGCTGTCCCGCGCGCCCTCGCCCAGCAGGCCGTGGTCGAAGGAGAAGGCCGCGACCTTGTCCATGGTCTTCGGCAGTTCGGCGCTGTTGACGAAGGTCAGCGCGGCCTGCGGCGTGTCGAACAGGTAGGTGGTGGCGAGCTGGCCTTCGAAGCCGTCGAGATCGGTGCCGGAGGCCTTGGCCATGTGCTCCACGGCGGACTGGCGCTGCGGCGAGCTGCCGGCGAGCAGCGCCATCACCTCGTACCAGGCGCCGGTCAGGGCCTTGCCCAGGGCCGGGTTGTCCTGCAGGGTCCGGGTGTTGACCACCATCAGGTCGAGGATCTCGCCGGGAATGCGGCTGGAGTCGAACACCTGGGTCACACCGGGCTTGTTCTTCACCTCTTCGAGCATCGGGTTCCAGGTGGTCACCGCCTGTACCTCGGCGGTGTCGAAGGCCGCGGCGATATCGGCGTCGGCGGTGTTGATCACCTTCAGGTCCTTTTCCCGCAGGCCCGCCGAGTCCAGCGCGCGGGCCAGCAGGTAGTGGGACACGGACAGCTCGACCAGGTTGACGTCCATGCCCTTGAGGTCCTTGACCGTCTTGCCGCTGCCCTTGAGCACCACGCCATCGTTGCCGTTGGAGAAGTCGCCGACGATCAGCGCGGTGCTGTCGACGCCACCGGCGGCGGGGATGGTCAGGGCGTCCATGTTGGTCATCGCGCAGCCGTCGAACTGGCCGGCGGTGTACTGGTTGATCGACTCGACGTAGTCATTGACCTGGGTGAGCTTGATCCGGATGCCGTACTTGTTCGCCCATTTGTCGACGATGCCTTCGGCGGCGGCGTACTCCCACGGCATCCAGCCGGCGTAGATGGTCCAGCAGATATCGAAATCGGTCTTGGCCGCGGCTTTCGAGTGAGGGCTGGCGAGCAGGACCAGGCCGGCGGCGAGGAAGGCGCAAAGCAGGGACTTTCGCATGGAGAGACTCCAGTTGACGGTGGACGGACGGGGAGCAGCACGTCACTCATTGCTAGTGAGTGGTCTGTCTCCCGGGCTTTTATCCCGCCGTGTAACCTCAACTGGAGGTCGTCGGCTCTCGGTCCAGACGCCCGCTTTCAGCGGACCGGAACCCTAGCCGACCATTTTCGGATTGTGGTGCAATTCAGCTCGCGCTGCTCCCGCACGGAGGGAGTGATGCGAGAGCCGTGCCAAGTGGCGAAACGGGCGAACCCGCCCGGTTTTCCGGGGCTTTCGAGACAGCCAGGGGTGGCGCTCATCGTCTTTTCTGCGCTCTCCTGGAGCATCGCGCACCGTCGCGGCGCACGATCAGGCTCAGTCCCGTGGCGGCAACCCGCTCAAGGGGCACCCCCATCCTCTCCGCATCAACCCATCGGGCCCAAGTGCAGCAGATAGTCCCGCAGGTGCTCGATGAATGTGTTGATCTTCCGGGTAGCGCGGCGGGTGCTCGGGTAGACCGCCAGCAAGCGCGTTCCCAGCGCTTTCTGGTCGAAGTGGTAATCACCCAGTACGACCTGCAGGCGCCCGTCATGTAGATAGGGCAGCACGCTCCAGTACGGACAGGGCAGGATCCCCTGACCGGCGAGACAGGCTTCCAGCAACAGTTCGAGGTTGTCGCTGCTGAGTCGCCCGCGGTGCCTGATGACATGGCGCTCGTCATCCTTTTCCAGACACCAGCCATCACCCAGCGCCGGATGCCGGTAGACCAGCCATTCGAAGCGGGCGAGTTGATCGGGGTGCGTGGGTACGCCACTGCTCTTCAGATAACCGGGAGCTGCACAAAGCACTGCCCGGCTCTCGCCGATGTCCCGGGCAATCAACCCGGGCAAGTCGCTGTGGCCCAGGCGCAGCGCCAGGTCGTAGCGGCCATCGAGCAGGTCGACATAGTCGTCCGACAGGTCGACCTGCAGGCGCAGGCCCGGGTGCTGCGCCATGAACGAGGCACACGCGGCGTTGAGGAAGGGCCGCCCGAACGCCAAGGGTCCGCTGATCCTGAGTGTGCCTTGCAGGCTCTGATGCAATTGGGCAATTTCTTCTTCGGATTCGCGCATCCGCTCAAGCACTTCCCGGGCGCTTTCCAGGTACAGCATGCCCGCTTCGGTCAACGCCATTCGCCGGGTGGTGCGTTCGAACAGGCGCGCACCAAGGTCCGCTTCCAACAGGCGAATGGCCTTGGCCACCGCCGACGGTGTCTTGCCCAGGTGTTCGGCCGCCCGGCTGAAACTGCCAAGTTCGGCACTGCTGACGAACAGCTGCATACCACAAAACTTATCCACGATTTAGTTCCAGAATTCCCAAGAGTTGTGCCAAGCGCGAACTCAATCATTGCAACGAACGCCTCTAATCTACGCCAGGCATCCTGAATAGCGCCAACCAGCGCCCCGAATAATTTTGCCCGGATCACCACGCTACAACGACAGCGTGACGGCTTTTGAGCCCACAAGGCCATAAATCGCTTCTTCCAGACGCTGGAACCACACACCGCAGCGAATGGAAGTTGCCCTCAGGCCCTGCATAAAAACAACAACAACACGGGAACCAACACCTTCATGACTCGTACTCCCCTGCCTTACCTGGCATTGCTTTCGTGCGGCCTGCTGTCCAGCCCCTCGGGCTGGGCCGGCTATCAATTCAGCCTCGACGATCTCAAGATCGATGCCACCCTCGGCGCGGGCGGTGCCGTCATCGGCACGCGTGGGAACAACTTCGGCAGTGGCCAGGTGGACCTGCGCAACGGTGCCAACCATGGCAACCGTTCCACCTGGCAGGAGTTCTTCCTCAAGCCCGGCATGACCCTCAGCTATGGGCTGGAACCCGACCTGGAACTGCTCGCCGGTGCGTCGGCGATTGGCGCCACCACCTTCGGCGACGGCGATGCCGGCGGCTACAGCCGAAGCTCCGACGGCAGGACCGCAATGGAAGAGGCCTATGCCGGCCTGCGCGTCGGCGACTGGCGCTTTACCGCGGGCCGACAGAACTTCATGGTTGGCAGCGGCTTCATCGTCGCCGACGGCAACCTGGACATGTTCGAGGACGGCGCTTTCTGGCTGGCGCCGCGCACGGCGTTTCGCGACTCGGCGCTGGTCAAATATGACCATGGCGCCCTGCAAGGACAGGCATTCAGCCTGCGCACCGATGACCATGTCGGTGACTACCGTCTCAACGGGGTGAACCTCGACTACCGCCTCGCCAACCGCGTCACCCTGGGGGCGATGGCCATGGGCGTCGATGCCCTGGCCAGCCGCAGCGAGAACCTGGCGCCGCGCGACGGCATGCGCGTCTACAACCTGCGTGCATTGAACGGCCAGCTACCGGGCCTGGACGCCCTGACCCTGCATGGCGAGTACGCCGTGCAACGCGGCAACGGTGAAGGCGTGCGGTACCACGCCTCGGCCTGGTATGCCCAGGCCGACTACAGCTTCGCGCAACTGCCCCTGACGCCGCTGCTCAGCTATCGCCACGCACGCTTCTCCGGCGATGACGACCCGCACGACAACACCCGCGAGAACTGGGACCCCTTGAACAAGGGTTTCATCGACTGGAGCACCTGGTTGATCGGCGATGTGGTGGGCAACTACGTGCTGATCAACAGCAACGAACGGGTCGACCAGTGGACACTGAAAACCCACCTCAGCGACACCGTGACGCTGGGTGGCATCCACTACCAGTTCTCCCTGGACCAGAAGAACTTCAACGGCATGCCGGTGGATGACCGCCGCTTCGCTGACGAAAACGTCGTGTTCCTCGACTGGAACCCCACGAAAAGCCTGCACACCTCACTCGCCTACAACTGGGTCACCCCCAAGGGGGCTGCCAGACAGACGCTGGGCAATGAGCGTTTCCAGGCCCTGGAACTGTATTTCCTCTACACGTATTGACCGCACGGGTCGCGAGCGCCTGGACGCCAGGCCGTTCGCGCCCCCTACCTGTAACACTGGAGTTGCCATGCCGCAGATACCCGAACTGATCATCACCCACGCCAACATCCACACCATGGACGATCATTTCCCCAGGGCCGAAGCCATTGCCATCGGCGAGGGGCGCATTCTTGCCGTGGGCAGCAATGCCGACATCGAACGTCTCGCCGGCGCCGCGACGCGACGTATCGATGCCGGGGGCCGGTTGATGTTGCCGGGCCTGCAGGACACCCATGTGCACTTCCAGTTGAGCAGCGCCGACCTGTACCACAACGCTGCGCTGTATGACGCCACCACGCTGGACGAGCTGCTGGCGATCATCCGTGATTTTGCCCGGGCCAACCCGAACAAACCCTGGATACGGGGTGTCGGTTTCTCCGTGGCCCGCTTCTCCCCCGAACAATTGACCAAGGAGTTGCTCGACAGCGTGACCGATGGTCGTCCCGCGTTGATGTTCGCCAGTGATTACCACAACGGCTGGGCCAACAGCGCCGCCTTCGAAGCGGCCGGCGTGCGCCCTGGCAGCCCGGAACCGGAGAACGGCAACTACCTGCGCCTGCCCGACGGCACCCCCAAGGGCTGGCTGATCGAGGACGCGATCTGGGCCATGAGCCGCATCGCCCCAAGCTACAGCGACGCGGACTACCTCGAGGCGATGACCCACTACAGCAAGGTATTCAACAGCCGTGGCATCACGGGCGTGCTCGATGCCATGGTCAGCCGCAACTACATGAAGAACTACCAGGCCTTGCACGACCGTGGCGACCTGACGCTGCGCGTGCGCGCAACCTCCAAGGTGTTCGCCCACAAGCCGCTGGACGAACAGTTGCGCGAGCTGATCGACCTGCGCAACACCTATCAGAGCGAGCGCGTCTCGATGCACTCGGCCAAGTTCTTCCTCGACGGCGTCCTGGAAAACGGCACCGGGGTATTGATCGAGCCCCGCCACGACACCGGCGGTAACGCCGAATTGATGTTCACCCAGGATCAGATCAACGAATACTTCGCCGCCTTCGACCGCGAGCGCTTCCAGCTGCACGTCCACAGCATTGCCGATGGTGCCGTGCGCGCAGCCGTCGACGGCATCGAGTACGCACAGCAGCAGAACGGCAAGTGGGACGCCCGCCACCAACTGGCCCACCTGCAGGTCGTGCACCCCGCGGACATTCCGCGCTTCCGTGACCTGGGCATCCTGGCCAATTACCAGACCCTGTGGGCGCAACCCAATCCCGAAGCCGATGCCATCGTCGACGCCATGCTGGGTGAAGAGCGCATCCAGTGGAGCTACCCGATCGGTGAATTCATCCGCCAGGGCGTGACCTGCATGGTCAGCAGCGACTGGGGCGTGACCACCTTCGAACCCTTCCAGATCATGCAGTGCGCCGTCACACGGCAGAACCCCGCCAAGGGCGAAGCGGGCCCTGTCCATACGCCGCAACATCGCATCAGCATCGAGGACGCGGTCAAGGGCTACACCCTCAACGCGGCCCATGCGGCCTGGCGCGACGATTGCACCGGCAGCCTGAGCGTCGGCAAATACGCCGACCTGATCCTGCTGGACCGTGACCTCTTCAGCATCTCGCCCTACCAGATCGGCGAGACCCAGGTCTTGCTGACCCTGCTCGAAGGACGTGAAATGCACCGTCACCCCACCTTCACCGCCTGACAACGATCGACGCGATACCGCCACACCGCTCGCCGGTCATGCGCCGGCGACGGTTCGGCCACGTATAACAACAACACAATGATCTGGAATCCAGTATGGGCCTTGCACACGGAACACCGGGTACCCAGGAGGCCGCCGGCTTGCGGCGCACCCTGGGCATGAAGGACCTGATTGCCTATGGACTGGCCTACATCGCGCCAATGGCGCCACTGACGACCTTCGGCTTCGTCTGGGATGCATCGGGAGGGCTGATCGCCCTGGCCTACCTGCTCGGGGCCATCTGCATGTACTTCACCGCGCAAAGCTACGCCACCATGTCCGCCACGGTGCCCTGCTCGGGCTCGGTGTACGGGTTCGCCCGCCACAGCCTTGGCCAGTTGCCCGGCTTTATCGCCGGCTGGCTGATCCTGCTGGACTATCTGTTGATCCCGGCGCTGGTGTTCCTGGTCATGGCCGTGGGGCTGCAGACCTTGCTGCCGAACCTCGACCGCGCCACCAGTCTGGCGGGCCTGGTGGTGATTTCACTGGCGGTCAACTGGTTGGGCGTGGCGGTCACCACCCGCGTCAGCCTGGTATCGGTGGTGGTCCAGTTCCTGGCCATGTTCGCCCTGGTGGCCCTGGCCCTGCAGGCCCTGGCCGACGGCAAGGGCGCGGGCGCGCTGACCGCCGCGCCGTTCTACGCTGCCGACCAGTTCGACCTGATGAAGCTGTTCACCGCCACCTCGATCTGCGTACTGTCGTTCCTCGGCTTCGATGCCATCTCGACGCTGTCCGAAGAGGTCAGGAGCGATGACCGCCGCATGATCGGGCGCGCCATCTTCAGCGTACTGGCCATCTGCACCCTGCTGTTCGTCGGCAGCACCTGGGTGCTCGGCAACCTGATGCCCGGGGTGCGGATCAGCGACGCCTCCAGCACCATCTATCAATTGCTGGCGGTACAGATCAGCCCGTTCAGCGCCCTGGCCGTGGCCTGGCTGATCGCCCTGCTGGCAGGTTTCACCAATGTGCTGCCGATGCAGGTAGGGGTGTCCCGGGTGCTGTTCGCCATGGGCCGTGACCGCCAGCTCCCCAGTGTGCTGGCACGCCTGCATGGCGGGAGCGGTACGCCCCATGTCGCCCTGCTGTTTTCCACGCTGGTGTCACTGGCCGTGGCGGTGGCGATGCGTGACCACATCGACACGCTGGCATCGTTCGTCAACTTCGGTGCGCTCTCGGCATTCGCCCTGCTGCACGTGTCGGTGCTGGTCGAGTTCGCCGTCAAACAGCGCAGCCCGCGCGTCTTCGCTCACTGGATCGTGCCTGTGGTGGGCATCGCGGTGGTGCTGGTGGTGCTCCACGGCATGGAGCGCACGGCCCTGGAAATCGGCGGCGCCTGGCTGCTGATCGGCTGTGTGTACGGCCTGTTCCTGCGCCGTAAAGGACGCATCGCCCTGAAGATCTGACGCTGCTCTTCCTTCGCCCTCAAGGACGCCCCATGCCCACTGTTTCAATTCAATGGAAAGTGACGCTGCTGGCAGGCCTGTGCCTGCTCTGCACCATCGCGTTGCTGATTGGCAGCGCGTTGTACCAGGCCGACCATAGCCTGCAACGTGTGAAGCTGGCCAATGCCGACATGCTCGAAGCGGCTGCCCAGGCACGCCTGCAAGCGCGTGCCGAACAGCAGATGGAAGCCCTTCAGCGCTTCTTCGCCGACTCCCATGCGTTCACCGGTCAGTTTGGTCGTCAGGTCTTGCAGCTACGAACCCAAGGCAGCCGCTATGGTGTCGACGCACAGGCGCTGCGCCAGGAGATGGTGCAACTGGTCCACAACGAGCTCAAGGCCAACAAAGCCCTGTTCAGCCTCTACCTGGTATTCGAGCCCAATGCACTGGACGGCCAGGACTCGCGCTTTGCAGGCGCTACCTCCCTGGGCAGCAATGCCAAGGGCCGTTTCAGCGTCTACCGGGCCCAGACCGGCGGCGCGGATGTCACCCAGACGGTGGAGGAAGAAAAGATCGTCGACCCCACTGCCATGCCCGACGGCACCCCCTACAACGCCTGGTACCAATGCCCGAGAGAGACTCGCCAGGCCTGCGTGCTCAACCCCTACTTCGACGAAGCTTCGGGGCAACCCGTGCTGATGACTTCGTTGGTGATCCCGCTGTTCGAGGACGGCAAGGTGATCGCGGTCATCGGCGCCGACATCAGCCTCAGCCACCTGCAGCAACTCAGCCTGGAGGGCAGTCGGCAACTGTATGACGGCCAGGGGGACGTACGCATCGTCAGCCCGGCCGGCTTCCTCGCCGGCGACAGCCGCCATGCCGACCTGCTCGGCCAGCCGCTGGCCAAGTCCCTCGACGATGCCAGCGCCAGGGAGATCCTGGCCGTGCAGGCCACGGGCAAATCCCGGGTGCTGTCCCGTGACGGCCAACTGCGAATTGTCGAACCCCTGCAGGTGATACCGGGTTCGGCACCGTGGAGCCTGGTTCTGGATGTTCCACGCCAGGTACTGCTGGCACCGTCCCTGGCCCTGGAAAAGGAACTGGATGCTGGCAATGTCAGCGCAGCCGTCAGGCAGATCACCTTCGGCATCGGCCTTGCGTTGCTGGTCCTGCTCCTGCTGTGGCTGACCGTGCGCGGCGTGACCCGGCCGATACTCGGCCTGGCCGGCATGCTCGGCGACATCGTCGATGGCAACGGCGACCTGACCCGACGCCTCACGTATCGGGGCCGAGACGAGCTCAGCGCGTTGGTCGGCGGGTTCAACCGTTTTCTCGATATGCTCCAGCCGGTTATCCGTGATGTACAAGGGGCGGTGCAGGATGCCCGCGCCACCGCCGACCGCTCCGCTGCGCTCTCGACCCAGATCAGCGCGGGGATGCAGCAGCAGTTCCGCGAGATCGAGCAGGTCGCCACCGCTTCCCAGCAGATGAGCAGCAGCACCCAGGACGTCGCCAACAGCGCGGCCATGGCCGCGGATGCCGCGCGTGGCGCGGACACTGCAACGTGCGATGGGCTGGCGGTGATCGGACAGACCAGCCAGGTGATCGCCAGCCTCGCCGCCGACATGACCCAGGCCATGACCCAGGTCGAAAGCCTGGCGACGAGCAGCGCGCGGATCGGCTCCGTGCTGGAGGTCATCCGTGCGATCGCGGAGCAGACCAACCTGCTGGCACTCAATGCCGCCATCGAGGCGGCACGCGCCGGCGAGGCCGGACGCGGGTTCGCGGTGGTCGCCGACGAAGTGCGCAGCCTGGCCCAGCGCACACAGGCTTCGGTCGAGGAAATCCGCCAGGTGATCGAGCGCTTGCAGCAAGGTACCGGTGAGGTCGTCGACGCAATGCAGGGCAGCCACCGGTTGGCCCAGGGCAGCGTCGCCCAGGTCAACCAGGCCGTTGCGGCGCTGCAGCGCATAGGCGGGGCTGTGGCCGTGATAACCGACATGAACCTGCAGATCGCCAGCGCCGCCGAGGAGCAGAGCGCGGTGGCCGAGGAAATCAACGGTAATGTCGCCGGGATCCGCGATGTCACCGAGTCACTGTCGGGACAGGCGCAAGCCTCGGCGCAGATCAGCCAGTCGCTGAACCAGTTGGCCAACCAGCAGCGGAACCTGATGGAACAGTTCCGCGTTTGAACCGACGCCTGGAAGGCCCGCTCAGGAAAGGAGCGTGGCCTTCCAGCCGGTCAGCGCGACGGAGACACACCCTCCGCCTTGCTGCCCTGCCCTTCGATTCCGCGCCTTTCAGCGCCGCTGACGCCCGAGCCAAGGCTTTGTTGACTTAGCAAGAAAGCCAAGTAGCATGGTTAGCTTTTTATACAAGCTATGGTAACCAGGCAATGGCGAAACGCGATTCGAAGGCAGACACCGCGAAGGAGACCACCATCACCCTCGCTTCAATGCTGGGCAAGGACGGTGATGACGCTAAATTCCGCGAACTTCTGCACAACATCTTCGCTTTTTCCAGCAAGATAGAAGCGATTCGCGGTGAGTTCGGCAAGATCATCGGCCTCACCGGTATCGAGTTCACCTGCCTGATAGCAACCGCCCATCTCCGTCAGCACGACCAAGTTTATGTCAACAGCCTGGCCGATCATCTGCATTTGAGTGGCGCGTTCATCACGTTGCAGACCAACAAACTCGCGCAAAAAGGCTACCTGTCCAAAACCAAGGACTCCAACGACGCCCGGCGCGTCCTGCTCGAAGTGACCGAGACCGGTCAGCAGGCCCTGAGCAACCTTGGCCTGACCCAGCAGCAGGTCAACGACATCCTGTTCGCCGGCATTGACCAGCAGAGTTTCGCTGCCCTGTGCGACGCATTCCGCCTGTTGGTGGGCAACAGCGATCAGGCGTTCAAGCTGGCGAATTATCTGGGTAACAGCGCTACCTGAGCAGACAGCAAAAAACCGCAGACTCAGCTGCGGTTTTTGTGTTGCCAACGCTCAGACGTCGTTCAGATTTCGTCCTGGAGCTCGTACTGCCCGGCGAAGGCATCCAGCAAGCTTGCGCTGCGCTTCCAGTCGAAGGTACGGAACGAAGACCCTTTGGTCACGAACGTCGCCCCGGAATAGAACATCTCGTATTGCGTATGCCGTGACGCGAACTCGGAGCCGATGGCGTCCCAGGCGAGGTTGAAGAACTTCACCCGCTGTTCGGCGTTGGCAATCGGCGACTGTTGGGTCTTCTCGATCAAGGCGCGCATCTCGGGGTTGGCGAAGTCCTGGGTCGAGGACGGCAGCATGATCACCCCTCCCCCCGCCAGGTCGCGCAACCGCGCAATGAAGTTCGGATACAGCTGCTGGGCAATGACCTGCGCGGCATAGAGCAGATGGCGATCCGGTACGAAGTATTCGCCAACCTGCTGTCCCTTGCTTTCCATACCGTTGACGAAGGATTCGGAAATGGCCGCCTCCGCGGCGATCTGCCCGAGAATCTCGCGCACCTGCGGCAAGGCGATGATCCCGTTCATCTCGGCGGTGCGGTACGCCACACCGGCAAGGAAACGCATCTTCACCATCAGGCGCACCTGGGCCTGGTAGTTCTGGTAGACGTGGGCCGGGGTTTCATGGAACTGGGCCATGCACATTTCGGTGTCGCGATGAACGAATACCCGCTCCCAGGGAACCTTCACGTCATCGAAATACAGCAACGCGTCGTTTTCGTCGAAGCGGCTCGACAACGGGTTCTGGAACACACTCTTGTTGTGCTCTTCATAGGACTTGCGCGACAGGATCTTCAAGCCAGGGGCATTCATCGGGATCGCGAACGACACCGCATACTGCTCTTCCTCGCCCTTTTTCAACGGCTGCAGGCAGGTCACCAGCACTTCGTTGGCCATGATGCCGCCGGTGGCCAGCATCTTCGCGCCACGGATGGTCAACCCGCTTTCATCCTCGGCCGCGATACCGGCAGTGAGAAACGCATCCTTCTGCTCCCCCGTCGACTTGGAACGGTCGGCCTGGGGGTTGATGATCACGTAGGTCAGGTAGAGGTCGTTGTCGCGGGCATAGTGGTAGTAGTCGAGCAGGTTCTGCGCACGCACCTTGTCGTAGCGCTCGAAGCGCTCGATCCCCATGACCATGCCCGAGATGCAGCTGGCCACATGGTCCGGCGCCCGCCCCAGAAAACCACAGCTCAGCCCGGTCCAGGCTTCCAGGGCCATGCGCCGTTGCTTGAGTTCGGCATGGCTGCGCGGCAATTGCCAGATACGGTTGTAGCGCTCGCCGGTGAGCGGATCGACCGTGGTCATCAGCTCCAGGTTGTCGTGCTGGTAGTCATACAGCTTGCTCAACCAGGTGACGGAGTTGGCGAACGCCGGGTGGCAGGTGACATCTTCGACGCGCTCGCCGTTGATGAAGACGTTGCGCCCATCGCGCAGCGACGCGATGTGTTGGGCTGAGGTTTTTATCATTGTTGTTTCTCCAAAAACCTGAACGGACTGAAAAGGGGGCGGCGGGCTCAGGCCAGTTCCGCGTACTGGCCACGGCAGAACACCAGGGGCACGCTGTGATGACTGCTGGTGAAATTGACCACTTCGCCGACGAAGATCACGTGGTCGCCGCCGTCGTAATGCGCATAGGGTTTGCACTCGAAGTGCGCCAGGGCCCCCACCAGCAGAGGCACGCCGGTATCGCTGGTTTCGACTTCGACGTTCTCCCACTTGTCCTGGCGGGCACGGGCGAACCGGTTGGAAAGCTCCCGCTGCTCCTGGCTCAGGACGTTGACGGCGAAGTTGCCCGCCGCCTGCATGGCTTCCAGGCTCAGCGCCCGGCGGTCGAGGCTGAACAACACGAGGGGGGGATCGATGGAGACCGAATTGAACGAACTCATGGTGATACCGAGGGGGCGATTGCCGCCGTCCACCGCCGTGATCACCGCAACGCCGGTCGGGAACTGGCCTAACGCGGCACGAAACTCAGAAGCATCGAAAGACATGAGATCACCACTTAATATTAGCTTTGTTGTAAAGCTAATATCAGCGAATGCGGCCACCTCGTCAAGCTTTTTATATTAGCTTTCTTTAAAAGTTAAAATCCAAAAAAAAGCCTGCCCACGGCACGCGGACAGGCTATGGATGCAACGCTTGAAACTCAGCTGCGCAACGTACCCGCAAGCAGCGTTTCCACCGCCCAGGCAATGCTCAGCAAGCGTCGGTCGTGACCGTGCTCGCCCATCAGCATGACGCCCACCGGCGCTTCGCCTGGTGCGTGACACGGCAGGCTGATGGCACAGCGATCGAGGAAATTCGCCACCGACGGGTTGCGCAACATCAGCAAGTTGCTCTGCGCGAAGCACTCCGGGTCGGCCATGTCTTCCAGACGCGGCGCCACCGTGGGAACCGTCGGCATGATCAGCGCGTCGAACTGCCCGCTGACCGCGGCCACCCGCTGCTGCAGATCAGCCCGGGCCTGCAGCAGGTCGATGTAATCGGCGGCGCTCTGCAGGCGGCCTTTTTCGATGCGCACCACCACGTTCGGGTCGTAACCGTCGCGTTTCGCGGCGATCAGCTCACGGTGCCAGGCCCAGGCTTCGGCGGCGGCGAAGCCACCCTTGGCATTGATCCCGGCGAGCTCGCCCAGCTCAGGCAAAGCAATCCGCTCGATGTACACCCCGGCGTCGGACAAACAGGCCAGCGTCCGCTCGAAGGCGGCGGCGACGCGGCTGTCGATACCCTCCAGCACCAGCGTTCGCGGCAATGCCAGGCGCAGGCCTTTGAGCTGAGTGTGAAACAGCGGCTTGCACGCATCGCCGCAGAGGATGTCGTTGAGGATCGCCACGCACTCCACCGAGGCGCCCAGCGGCCCGACCGAGTCGAGGCTGCTCGACAGCGGTGATACGCCGCGCCTCGACACATTGGCGGCCGTGGGCTTGAAACCGACGACCCCGCAGAGCGCCGCCGGGATACGGCAGGAGCCTCCGGTATCGGTGCCCAGGCTGGCGATCGCCATCTGGTCGGTGATGGCGACCGCGGCCCCCGAGGAGGACCCACCCGGGATGCGCGGATTGGCCCGGTCCCACGGGTTTTCCGGGGTGCCGTAATGCGGGTTCAGGCCAAGCCCGGAATAGGCGAATTCGGTCATGTTGGTGCGCCCTACCGGAATGAAACCGGCATTGCGCAAGCGCCGCACCACATCGGCATCGACCTGCGCGGGCGGGTTGTCGGCCAGTACCCTGGACCCGCAGGTGGTGACTTCACCGGCCATGTCGAACAGATCCTTGATACTGATCGGCACCCCGGCATACGGCGGCAAGGGTACCCCTTGCACCCTGAGTCGATCATAGGCCCGGGCCTGGGCCAGGGCCTGGTCATCCAGGCGTCGGGTGAAGACTTTCGCGGCCAGTGCGGGCTGGCGGTCCATGTGGTCGATGCAGCGCTGCACCCGTTCTTCACAGGTCGAGCCAGAGGTCATGGCCTGGCGGATGGTAAGTAGTGTCATGGCGGGGCTCCCGGCAACAGGGGCACGGGCGATTGCCGGTGCCCAGGACGAGGCAGGCCCGGCTCATCCCGAGTGCGACAGTGCAACGTCGAACGGACGGGATGAGACCGGGCCTGGCTCAGCAGCGATTACGCGTAGTAATGGATTTCCAGCAGCACGCAACCCGACTCGGACTTGAACGGGCCATGGAACGCTCCCGGCGGACGGCAGGCATAGGTGTGCGGCGCGAACGGCTCACCACCGCGGCCCTGCTCGTCGTTGCCCACCGTCAGGTCACCGGACACCAGGTACACCTCTTCCCAGTAGTCGTGGACGAACGGCTTGGTGGTGAAGATCCCCGGCTTGAAACGCAGCAGGCGCGTGCGCGTGCCCGCCTTGCCTGGCTCATCCAGCGAGCCGGCGAGGATCTTCTGCTCGATGCCCGGTGGATACCCCGGCGGGACCTCCCAGCCATCGTTCATGTCCACCGCATAGAATTCTTTGTGTTCTTTGTTGATCATTACAACGTTCTCCTCGTTTCAAGCCTCGATGCTTGAGCGGCAAGTCGCCCGGACCGGACCTCCCCAGCGTTGCGGGGCAATGTCGGCCTGGGCAACGGTAGGGGTCATGCGCCAGCGCGGTCGGCGTCGATCAGGCTGGCGGGGGAGCGGCCCGGGCTGTACCAGGCGAATAGCAGCATCGCGGCGGCACCGATCACGCCAGGCAGGGCGAACACCAGGAAATTCATGGTCAGCGGCAAATGGGCACCCAGCAGCATGCCGCCCAGCAAGGGCCCGGCAATGGCGCCATTGCGCCCGATCCCCGATGCCCAGCCGAGCCCGGTGGAGCGGATCGGCAGGTCATAGAACTGCGCCGCGCAGGCATACAGCAGGATCTGCGTGCCGATGGTGGTGGCGCCGGCAACGCCGATCAGCAGATACAGCACCGGCGCCGGGCTGCTCAGGCCGAGCAACGCGATGGAGCCTGCCGCCAGCAGCAGGAAGCTCACCAGCACCTTGGACAGCGCGAAGCGATCCCCCAGCCAGCCGCCGCCGATGGCGCCGAGCACCGCGCCGAGATTGAGCGCGACCAGGAAAGAAAGGCTCGAACCGAGGCTGTAGCCGGCACTGGCCATCAGCTTGGGCAACCATGAGCTGAGCGCGTAGATCATCAACAGGCAGCAGAAGAAGGCGATCCACAGCAACACCGTGCGCAGCGCCCGCCCCTCCTGGAACAGGGTCGGCAGCGAGGCTTTGCTGCCGCTGCTGGTGGCAATGCGCAGCACATCGTCAGGCCCAACCCCGCAGTCGGGGTCGACGCGCAGCAGCAGGGCCCGGGCCGGTTGCTTGTGCCCCTCGCGCCAGAGGATGCCGATCGATTCCGGCAACTGTCGCAGGATCAATGGCAGCAACAGCAGCGGTATGGCGGCGGCGTAGAACATCGCCTCCCAGCCAAAGCGCGGCAACAGGTAGATCCCCACCCCCGCCGCCAGCATGCCACCCAGCGGGTAGCCGCAGAACATCACCGCCACCACCAGGCTGCGCGCCTTTTTCGGCGCGTATTCGTTCATCAGCGCCACCACATTGGGCATCAGCCCGCCACAGCCCAGGCCCGCGATGAAGCGGCAGATACCGAACTCCACCGGTGTACTGGCGAAGCCATTGACCAGGGTGGCCCCACTGAACAACAGGCAGCACGCAGCGATGCTCTTCCTGCGCCCGACCTGGTCAGCCAGCGTGCCGAACAGCACCGCGCCCAGCATCATGCCGAACAGCGCATAGCTGCCCAGGGCGCCGGCCTGCAACGCCGAGAGCCCCCATTCCTGCATGATCACCGGCAGCACCACGCCGTAGATGAACAGGTCGTAGCCGTCGAAGATCAGCAGCAGCGCGCACCAGCCCAGCAACTGCCAGTGGAATCCTGAAAAGCGCGCAGGGTCGATAATTGCCTGAACATCGATTGTTCGCATGTCTTGGTTCTCTTGTTTTTGTTGTTGTCAAGAAACCGCAGTAGCCCGGACGTCAGTGGGCGCTCCACTCCACCTGGCTGATGTCGATGCCGTCCTGGTACATGTCCCACAGTGGAGACATGGCCCGCAGCTTGACGACAGCGGCCTTGATCATCTCGATGGCCTGGTCGATCTGTTCTTCGCTGGAGAAGCGGCCGAGGGTGATGCGCAACGAGCTGTGCGCCAGCTCATCGCTGCGCCCCAGTGCGCGCAATACATAGGACGGCTCGAGGCTTGCCGAGGTGCAGGCCGAACCCGACGACACGGCCAGCCCGCGCAGCGACATCATCAGCGACTCACCTTCGACGAAGTTGAAGCTGATGTTCAGGTTGCCGGGGAGCCGATGCTCCAGCGAGCCGTTGACGTAGACCTCTTCCATGCCGGCAAACCCGTCGAGCAGCCGGTTGCGCAATGCCAGCAGCCGCGCGTTCTCGCTGTCCATTTCCTGTGCCGCCAGGCGGAAGGCTTCGCCCATGCCGACGATCTGGTGCGTCGCCAGGGTGCCGGAACGCATGCCGCGCTCGTGCCCGCCGCCATGGATCTGTGCTTCCAGGCGCACCCGCGGCTTGCGCCGGACATAGAGCGCGCCGACGCCTTTGGGGCCATAGAGTTTGTGCGCGGTGAACGACATCAGGTGGACATGGATGTTCTTCATGTCTATCGCCACCTTGCCGGCGCTCTGCACCGCATCGACATGGAAGAACACATCGCGCGCCTTGCAGACCTCGCCGATAGCGGCGATGTCGTTGACGGTACCGATCTCGTTGTTGGCATGCATGATCGACACCAGGATGGTCTGCTCGGTAATCGCCGCAGCCACGGCCTCGGGCTGGATCAGGCCGTCCTGGTCCGGGTCCAGATAAGTGACCTCGAAACCTTCGCGCTCCAGATGACGACAGGAGTCGAGCACCGCCTTGTGCTCGATGCTGGAGGTGACGATGTGGTTGCCCTGAGTCCGGTAAAAACGGGCGACGCCCTTGATCGCCAGGTTGTCCGACTCGGTGGCGCCAGAGGTCCAGACAATCTCCCGCGGGTCGGCGTTGATCAGCTCGGCGACATGCCGGCGCGCCGTCTCGACCGCTTCTTCGGCCTCCCAGCCAAAGGCATGGGAGCGCGAGGCCGGGTTGCCGAAATGCCCATCGGCGGTGAGGTAACGGCACATGAGCTCGGCAACCCGCGGATCGACCGGCGTGGTTGCGGAATAGTCCAGATAGATGGTGTCGCCCATTTTCAGTTCCTCTACACGCTGACGGGATTTCAGTTCGCCCGGGCCAATCTAACAAAAATAGCTTGCATTGCAAGCTATTTTTGTTACAAAAGAGACACGCGAAAGGACTGCCAAAGCGGCGACCCCGTACGGCATACCTGCTGAAAATTCCAACGAGACCAACAAGAACGAGAGGCGACAACGTGACTGCAATGACCTTCAACTGTGTGACCCGGGCGGGTGAGTCCCTGCGTGATCTGGCCATCAACAAGGTGGTGATTGCCGGCTGGACCGGTCGCGACCGGGAGGCCGTCGAATCGCACATCGTCGAGCTTGAGGAGCTTGGCGTGAAACGCCCGGCAACGGTGCCCTGCTACTACTTCGTGAGCGACGACCGCCTGACGCAGGAGACCAGCATCCAGGTGGTGGGTGGCGAGTCTTCCGGTGAAATTGAATTCTTCCTGCTCAACGATGGCGAGCGCCTGTGGGTCGGCATCGGCTCGGACCATACCGACCGCAAGGTGGAAACCTACGACATCACCGTCTCCAAACAGATCTGCGCCAAGCCGGTCAGCCGCACACTGTGGCCGCTGGACGAAGTCCGCGAACACTGGGATCAACTGCAGTTGCGCGCGTGGCGCGAGGATGACCAGGGTCAGCGGGTGCTTTACCAACACGGCAATGTCAGCGCCATGCTCGCCCCTGACGACCTGCTTGAGCGCTTCCGCACCACCTACGGCACAACGTTCGACAAGGGCACGCTGATGTTCTGCGGAACGCTCGCGGCGATCGGCGGCATCCAGCCCAGCCGGGAAATGCACCTGGAACTGAAGGACCCGGTGCTGCAGCGCGACATCGCCTTCCACTACGCCGTGGCTGATATCAGCCGCTGATTCCTTTCGCCCGGTTTGCAACTGCGGCCGCCCTGGAAGCGGACCGGGCGATGGAGAAATGTACGGCCAACCACGCCGTGCTTCCTTCCCAGGCCAGACCTCACAATGAAAAAGAACAATTCCCGGTCCCTGCGTGCCACCCTGATCATCATTGCCGCAGCGGCACTGATCGTCATCGGTATCCAGCCCATCCTCATCGGCCTGTTCGCCGAGCGTCTAGCCCTGACGCTCAGCCAGCAAGGCTGGCTCCTGTCGAGCGACATGACCGGCATTCTGCTGGGTACGTTGCTGTTACCCGCCCTGGAACGCCGCTGTGCGGGCCGTTACCTGTACCTCTGCGCAGCGCTGGCCGCGGCCCTGTTCAATGCCTCCTGCGTCGCGGTGGACAACTTCGCCACGCTGCTCGCCTGTCGTTGCGCTTGCGGCCTGAGCGCCGGGCTGCTGTACGCCGGCGCCATCAATGCCCTCGGCCGCCTGCCAGGCCAGGACCGTTCCTATGGCCTGGTCCTGCTGATCCAGACTGCGCTGTTCGCGCTGGTCGCCGCGACCCTGCCCAGGCTGGCCAACGCCGCTGGCGAGCAATGGGCGATTCTCTGCATCGGCCTGTGGTTCAGCCTGCTGGTGTTCATCTCGCTGTTGCTGCCGCGCAGCCTGGAGCGCAGCACCCTGCGCCAGCAGAGCGGGACCGGCACGGCGCTGACCGGTCGCTACTCGTTGCTGGGCATGCTGTGTCTGCAGGTGGCCATCTATTGTCTGTGGGGGTTCATCGACCAGTTGGGCCGCGAACGCGGCATTGACGCCATCGACATCGGCTGGGCCTTCGGCCTGGGCGTGCTGGGCGGGCTTCCCGGTGCTGCCCTGCCCAGCCTCCTCGGCTCCAGGGTGCGCCGTGGCCTGATGATCAGCCTGGGCTCGCTGCTGGTGCTGCTGTCGATCATCCTGCTCGCCGGTAACGCTCACACGGCAAGCCAACTGTGCACCGCGCTGTTCATCATGAACTTCGGCTGGGTGCTGGCGTTGACCTACTACATGGCATCGATCACCCGCAATGACCCGCACGGCAACCTCACGCCGCTGATCAGTATCGTGCAGTCGGGTTCAGCGGCACTGGCCCCCGCGATGGTCGCGGTGGCACTGCCGTGGACCGGGCATCAAGCGATATTCGTCATTTCCGGCATCGCGGTGCTGACAGGATCCGGCCTCACCTATCTGAGCTCCCTGCCGGGCCGGCAGCGTGAAGCCTAGACTCAGAGCCAGGCAGCTCTGCTGAGTGAGGGACAGCGCTTTTGACAGGCATAAAAAATCCGATGCCCGTTTCCAGGCATCGGATTTTTTTGCGTCTGCGGGCTTAAGGTCAATCAGTCTTGACTGACTGGCATTGCACCGAAGCGGTTTTTCGGCCGGATCAGTCGTCCGAGCTCATGATGCCGAACAGTTGCAGCAGGCTGACGAACAGGTTGTAGATCGATACATACAGGCTGATGGTGGCCATGATGTAGTTGCGCTCGCCACCGTGGATGATCTGGCTGGTCTGGAACAGGATGCAGACCGACGAGAACAGTACGAAGCCAGCGCTGATCGCCAGTTGCAGGCCGCTGATCTGGAAGAAGAAGCTCGCGACCACCGCGCCCAGCAGGACGAAGAAGCCAGCGGTGATGAAGCCGCTGAGGAAACTCATGTCCTTGCGGGTGATCAGCACGTAGGCCGACAGGCCACCGAACACCAGCGCGGTCATGGCGAAGGCCGAGCTGACCACTTCGGCGCCACCGGCCATGCCCAGGTAACGGTTGAGGATCGGGCCGAGCAGGAAGCCCATGAAACCGGTCAGGGCGAAGGTGGACACCAGGCCCCACGCAGAGTCACGCAGCTTGGCGGTAAGGAAGAACAGACCGTAGAAACCGATCAGTACGACGAAGATGTTGGGATAGCCGACGCGCAGCTGCTGTGCGACGTAGGCCATGACGGCACTGAAGACCAGGGTAAGGGCCAGCAGACCATAAGTGTTGCGCAGGACCCGGCTGACCTCCTGCTGTTCGGCCTGAAGGCCGTGATTGACGGCGTAATCCTGTTCGCGCATGGCGACACTCCTGTGGGGTTTTGAAACGTTGAGTTGCAAAGATCATAACAGAGGCTTGGAAACCAGCCACTTAGAGAGTTTGACAGCTTGTTTCATTTCGGTATGATGGCGCCCGCATTACAGAGTGGAAGCGTGGCCGAGTGGTTTAAGGCAACGGTCTTGAAAACCGTCGATGGGCAACTATCCTAGAGTTCGAATCTCTACGCTTCCGCCATATTCAAAAGCCCTGATTATTCAGGGCTTTTTCGTTTCCGGCGTTCCGCTGCCGAAGCGCTCCAGGCATTCATGGCAATCAAAGGGACTTGCTCATGTTCATCGGACGAATCGCCGAGCTGACCGGCTGCACCCCCAAGGCCATACGACTGTACGAGCAACTGGGCTTGATAGACGAGCCCGAGCGCGATGGGCGTTACCGGGTCTACAACGCCCATCACCTGGAAATGGTCCACCTCATCCGCAGGGCGCAGAGTGCAGGTTTCAAGCTGGCGGAGATGAGTCCCCTGATCGAAGCCAAGAACAGACTGAAGAGCTTCCCCCTGGCCATGGCCAACGAGGCCGTGGAAGCCAAGCGCAGGCAGGTCGGTCAGCAGATTGCCGAACTGCAGACCCTGGACCTGCATTTGATCGAACTGAAGAAACAGATGAACAGCCTGTTCGCTCAACCGCCCGGGACATGTCCTATCAAGGCCGAGACGCTCTCCCGCCAAGGTAGGTGAAAGCCGACATCAGGGTCTGTTCGGGGGACTGCGGACTGAACCCCAGTTCGCGCCGAGCCTTGGTGATGTCGTACTCCTGACGCACGCCGTGGAAAAGGCGGACCTGGCTACGCAACAGCTGAGCCGGCCGTCCGGTCAGTCTCGCCATGCCTTCCTGCGCCCATGCCAGCGCCATCAGCAGCCATCGCGGTGCCCGCGGTGGCTGGCTGTAGCCGCCGGACACGCGGTTGAGCGCCCTGATGATCTCCTCCAGGGAAGAGGAATGCTCGTTGGCGAGGATGTAGCGCTGCCCTGCCCGGCCTTTTTCCGCGGCCAGGATCATGCCCTGGGCCACATCCCGCACGTCCACGAAATTGAAATGAAAATCCGGGTCCAGCGGCACTCGCCGCCGTCGAACGGATTCGAGAAACGCCATCGTGTCGGTCAATCGAGTGGCATGGGGTCCCACCATCGCCGCCGGCAGCACCGCAACCATCGGGAGATTGAGCGCCCGGGCGGCCTCCCAGGCAACGTGCTCGGCCAGAATCTTCGAGCGGTAATACGGATTGTCGACCTCCTGGTTCCATGAGGCCTCATCCAGTGCACTGCCATCGTGGCCCACGGCCGCGACCGAACTGACGTAGACGACCTTGCCGACGCCCGCCTTCGCGGCGGCGCTCAGAACGCTGCGAGTCCCCTCTACATTGGGCAGGACGATCTCGGCTTCGGGATCGCGAGACCAGTGCCTGAACACCGCCGCGACCTGAAACAGGACATCGACGCCAGCCATGGCCTTGAGCAGCGCCGGCTCATCCCGCAGTTCGGCGTAGACCCGTTCACAATCGAGCCCGGCGAATGGCGCGACATTGCTCACGTCACGCACACCCGCACGTACCCGATAACCTTGGTCGAGCAGTGCCCTGACCAGGGTATTGCCCAGATGCCCGTTTGCGCCTGTCACCAGACAGAGCTTGCTCATGCGACCTCCCTCGCGATGGATTCCCTTCATCGGTCGCAAGCGTACCGTCTGTCCCATGGGACAGAGTCAAGCGCTGCCAGAGCCGGCGATCACTTCTCAACCATGCCAGCAGCGGTACCAGCCCTCCTGCTCGGTCACCCGCAGATCGGTCTGGTACAGCGCGGACAGGCGCTCGCTGGTCAGCACCTCGGCCTTCGGCCCGTCGGCGACGATCCGGCCCTTGTCGATCAGCACCACACGCTCGATCTCCGGGATGATCTCGTCGATATGGTGGGTGGTGATGATCATCGCGTGTTCCACCCCGCAGAAGCGCCGCATCAGCTTGAGCATGCCCAGGCTCGCGCCCATGTCGAGGCCGTTGGCCGGTTCGTCGAGGATCAGCGCGCTCGGCTTGTGCACCAGCGCGCGGGCCAGCAGCAGGCGGCGACGCTGGCCGGTGGAAAGGCGCTGGAACATGGTCTGCGCATGCTCGGACATTTCCACCACCGCCAGCAGTTCACGGGCCTGTTCCAGTTGCTCGGCGCTCGGCTGCAGATGGCCATGGGCACCGATGGAACCGAAGAAGCCGGAGACCACCACGTCCAGGGCCTGGGTGTAGGGGGTGTAGTCGTCCTGCAGGTCCTGGGAGACGAAGCCGATGCGACTGCGCAGCGCCCACAGGTTGACGGTGTCGCTGCCGAACAGGCGCAGGTGGCTGCCTTCGCGCTCCACCGGATACAGCTCGCGGGTGATCAGCTTGAGCAAGGTGCTCTTGCCGGCGCCGTTGGGGCCGAGGATGGCGACCTTCTCGCCTTCGCCGATGTGCAGGGAGAAGCCATCCAGCACGCGGGTCTGCTGCTGGTAGGCGGTGACGTTGTGGATGTCGATCATGAGGGGCTCGTGAATACGGGGACTGGGGGGAGTTTGCCATTTGTTACAGGTAGTGAAAATGAAGGTTTTGCGGGGAACCGCAGCAAGGCCGCCAGGTGCTTGCCTTGAGTTTTGCAGCGCCCTCCAGATCGAGCGCCGCCCGCGCGGCGCATCGCGAGCACGCTCGCTCCTACATTTGTTGCAACGTACCTATGTCTGACAGGCCATGGTTGACCGCCTTGTTGGTACGACGCGGTACCGAGCCGAACCCAACAGCTTCCCCACGATGACTCGCCAGGCACCAAAGGCTGGCGACGCTGCTCTCGCAGGCCATGGCACGTTGCAACAAATGTAGGAGCGAGCGTGCTCGCGATGCGCCGCGCGGGCGGCGCTCGATCTGGAGGGCGCTGCATGGCTCAAGGCAGACACCTGGCGGCCCTGATGCGGTTCCCCGCCAGGCCATCAAAGTTGTGCCTACGCCCCCCGCCAGGCCAGCGCCTTGTACAGCTCCACCGCATTGCGATACGACGCTGTCTCCGCCCGCGCGATCTCCTGGCGCATGCGCAGCAGCTCGCGCTGACTCTCCAGTACCGCCTGATAGCTCCCGGCCCCCGCGTCATAGCGGCGGCTGGCGATGTCGAACGCTGTCTCGCCGTGGCTGGCCGCGCGTACCAGGGTCTGCAGATGGCGCTGGTGCTCGGTCAACTGCACCACCGCGCCCTCCACCTCCTCGATCGCCAGCAGCACGACCTGCTCGAACTGCGCGCCCTCGCCCGCCGAGCGCGCCTGCGCGGCACGCAGACGGGCACGCACGCTGCCCAGGTCAAGCGCCGGCCAGGTCAGCCCCGGCGTCAACTCGAAAGCCCGCGAGGCGCTGCCCAGATCGCCGTCGCGCAAGGCGAAGAAGCCGATGAAACCGCCCAGGCTGAAGCGCGGATAGAGATCGGCCGTCGCCGCGCCGACATCCTCGACCCGCGCCGCCAGCAAGCGTTCGGCGCGCAAGACATCCGGGCGGTTGCGAATCAGTCGATCGACATCGCCCAGAGGCAAGCGACGCGCCAGCGGCAGCGCTGGCAAGGCCCCAAGATCCAGCGCCGCACTGCCCGGCCGCTGGCCACAGAGCACCTGCAAGCGATACAGGCTCCGCTGCAACTGGCTCTGCAACGGTGGCACCGAGGCCTCGGCACGCAACAGGTTGCTGCGCGCACTCTCGCGGTCCTCGGGCAGGCCGCTGCCGACCAGCAACTGCGCCTCGACCATACGCACGGTTTCGCCCCAACTGCGCACCTCGTCCTCGGCCAGCGCCAGTTGATGACGTTGCCCCTGGGCATCGAAATACGCCCGCGCAACCTCGGCGGCGATGCTCAACTGCACCTGCTGCAGATCCGCCTGCGATGCCTCGACCCGCGCCTGGGCGGCGCGGCTCAGGTGATCGAGGCGGCCGAACAGGTCCAGCTCCCATTGCAGATCCAGCCCCGCCCGCCACGATTCGGCCAGGCTGCGCGCCGGCCGCTCGCCGTTCACCGCCTGCTGTTCGAGGCTGCGCCGATAACCCGCTTCGCTGCTGACGATCGGGTAGCGCCGCAGATCCTGCTCGTCGAACCCGGCACGTGCCAGCAACAGATTGGCGTGGGCCTGACGCACATCGTAGTTGTGGGCCAATGCCTCCCCGACAAGCTGCGCCAGTTGCGGATCCTCGAAGAAACTCCACCAGGCTGCGTCCGCGTGCCCGCGCTCGGCAGAAAATTGCCCGGCCTGCGGACTGACCAGGGCAATCGGCGCGATATCGGGCTTCTGGTACTCGGGCCCGACACTGCAGGCCCCCAGGGCGAGCAAGGCGCCCGAGAGAATGAAGAATTTCATGAATGCTCCTCAGATCACGCCAATGCCAAGGCTGCGCTCGGCATCGGCCAACTGCTGCTGACGCACGCCCTGCACGCGGTGATCGCGGGCCAGCCAGGAATAGAGGGTGGGCAGGACGAACAGGGTGAACAGCGTGCCGACCAGCATGCCGCAGACGATCACCACGCCCAGGCCGAAACGGCTGTTGGCGCCGGCGCCACTGGCGAACAGCAGCGGGACCACGCCGAAGGTCATCGCCGCGGTGGTCATCAGTACCGGGCGCAGGCGAATCTGCGCGGCACGGATGATCGCCTCGGCACGACCAAGGCCGTCACGCACCTGGATCTCGTTGGCGAACTCGACCATGAGGATGCCGTGCTTGCTGATCAGGCCGATCAGGGTCACCAGGCCGATCTGCGTGTAGATGTTCAAGGTCGCCCAGCCCAGCGCCAGCGGCAGCAGCGCGCCGCAGATCGACAGCGGCACGGTGACCAGGATGATCAGCGGGTCCACCAGGCTTTCGTACTGCGCGGCCAGCACCAGGTAGATCACCACCAGCGCGGCGAGAAACGCCCACACCAGGGCCAGGCCTTCCTGCACGTACTGGCGCGATTCCGATTGCCAGTCATGGCTGAAGCCCGGCGGCAGCTCGCTGGCCAACTGCTCCAGAAAAGCCACCGCCTGCCCCTGGGAAACCCCCGGCGCGGGAATCGCCTGCAGGGTACTGGCGTTCTGCTGGTCGAACTGCAACAGCCGGTTCGGCGCCACGTCCATCTCCAGGCGCACCACGGTGGACAGCGGCACCAGGCGGCCGTCATCGGCGCGCACGTACTGCCGGGCCAGGGCCTGCGGGGTCAGGCGCTGATCCTGGATGCTCTGCGGAATCACATCGTAGGAGCGGCCATACAGGGCGAAGCGGTTGATGTACTGCTCGCCCACCAGCACCGCCAGCGAATCGCCGATGTCCTGCATGCCGATGCCGAGGCTGGCGGCCTTGGCCCGGTCGATGGCGACCTTGACCACCGGGTTGTTGTAGTCGAGATCGCTGTCCACCACGACGAACAGACCACTCTCGCGGGCGCGCTGCTTCAGGCCCTCCATGGTCTGGTACAGCAGCGGGTAGTCCTGGGCGCCGCGCAGCACCATCTGCACCGGCAGGCCGCCGCTGGAGCCTGGCAGCGCGGCCACCTGGAAGGCGAAGATGCTGCTGCCCTCGACCTCGCCCACGGCCTGTTGCAGATCGGCCTGGACCTGCGCCGCGGAACGTTGCCGCGCGCCCCAGGCGCTCAGGTTGATGCCGCCGAAGCTCGACGCCGGGCCGTCGGTGCCGTTGATGATCCAGGTATCGGTGGTTTCCGGGATCGACTTCATCACCCGGTCCAGCTTGCGGGCGAAGCGCTCGACGTACTCCAGGTTGGCGTACTGCGGCGACTTGATCGCGGTAAGCACCGCCGCCTGGTCCTCCGGCGGTGCCAGTTCGCGCTGCGCCTGCAGGTACAGCCAGGGCAGGCTCAGGCACACCAGCAAGGCCACGCCGCCGCTGATCCAGCGCCGCGACAGCGAGTGCGCCAGCAGTTGTCCATAGGCCGCCGCCAGGCCGCCGAAGACCTTCTCGGCCAGCTTGGCCATGGGCCCGTCCTGCTGCCCCGGCTTGAGCAGCAGCGAGCTCATTACCGGCGACAGGGTCAGGGCAACGATGCCGGAAACGATCACCGCGCCCGCCAGGGTCAGGGCGAATTCGCGGAACAGCGTACCGGTCAGCCCGCCGATCAGGCCGATGGGCGCATACACCGCGGCCAGGGTCAGGGTCATGGCCACCACCGGCCCGGCGATCTCCCGCGCCCCGGCCAGGGCCGCGGCGATCGGGGTCTGCCCTTCTTCTATATGACGGTGGACGTTTTCCACCACGACGATGGCATCGTCCACCACCAGGCCAATCGCCAGGACCATCGCCAGCAGCGTCAACAGGTTCAGGCTGAAACCGGACAGCAGCATCAACGCCGCGGCACCGAGCATCGACAGCGGAATCGCCAGCACCGGGATCGCCACGCTGCGCAGCGAACCCAGGCACAGCCAGATCACCAGCACGACGATCAGCATGGCCTCCACCAGGGTGTGCATCACCTCGCGAATCGAAGCGTCGATGAAGCGCGCGGTCTCGTAGGCCAGGGCCACCTTCACCCCTGGCGGCAGGGTCTGCTGGATCTGCGGCAACAGCTTGCGAATGCCGTCGACGATCACCAGCGGGTTGCCCGCCGGCGTGGGAAACAGTCCCAGGTGCACCGCCGGCTTGCCGTCCATGGTGGCGCTGGTCTGGGTCATCGCCGCGCTCAGCTCGACGCTGCCGATATCGCGCAGGCGCACCAGGTCGGTGCCGTCGTTGCGCACGATCAGGTCACGGAAGGCCTCGACGCTGGTCAGGTCGGTGTCCACGCGGATGTCGGCGAGCACGTACTGGCCGCGGACCTGTCCGGGCGTGGCCTGGTAGTTGTTGGCGCGCACCGCCTGGGCCACGTCGGCGGCGGTCACCCCGCGCCCGGCCATGCGCTCGCTGTCCAGCCACAGGCGCATCGCCAGGTTCTGCCCGCCGAAGGTCTGCACCTTGACCACCCCGTCGATCCCGGAGAACTGCGGCTCGACCACCCGCGACAGGTAGTCGCTCAGCTCGGGAATCGACAGGGTCTCGCTGGAAAAGCCGACATAGGCCACCGCCGTCGAATCCCCCGCCGACAGTTCGACCACCGGGTCGTAGGCCTTTTCCGGGAGGCGATAGCGCACCTGATTGACCTTGGCCATGGTCTCGGTCAGGGCCTGGGTCGAGTCGCGGTTGAGGACCATGCGCAGGGTGATGGTGCTGCGTCCCTGGATCGACGACGAGGACAGGTAATCGATGCCCTCCACCGAGGCCACCGCCTGGGTGATCGGCTGGGTGACGAAGCCCTGCATCAACTCCGCGGAGGCGCCGGGGTACTGGGTGGTGATGGTGATGGTCGAGCTTTCCAGCAGCGGGTACTGGCGAATCGGCAGCTTGCCCAGGGCGAACAGCCCCATCAGCACGATCAGCGCACTGACCACCAGGGCCAGTACCGGACGACGGACGAACAGATCGGTGAACCTCACGACTGGCCTCCGTCGGCGGCGCCCAGGCTGTCTTCGCTCACTTGTTCGACCTGCATGCCGTCACTCAGCTTGAGCTGCCCGGAGACCACCACCTGGTCGCCTTCGCGCAGCCCGGAGGTGATCTCGACCCGGCCCTGCCAGCGCTCGCCGGTGGTCACGCCCACGCGGCTGACGCTCAGGCCCTTGTCCGGGTCGCGGCTGGCGACGAACACGGTCTGGCCGTAGGCGGTGTAGGTGATCGCGGTTTCCGGCAGCGCCAGCACGTTCGGCGCATGCAGCGCATCGAGGCGCACGCTGGCGTACATGCCGGGCTGCAGGCGACCGTCCGCATTGGCCAGGGTGGCCTGGACGCGGACCAGACGCGACGCACTGATCATCGGGTCGATGGCGTTGATCCGCGCGGAGAACTGCCGGTCCGGCAGCGCATCCACGCTCAATTGCAGGTTCTGCCCATTGCGCAGTTCGGCGACCGCCTGTTCGTTGAGCGAGAAATTCACCCGCAGGCTGACCGGGTCCACCAGGCTGGCAATGGTCTCGCCGGCGTTCAGGTACTGTCCCTGATGCACACGGCGGATGCCGAGCTTGCCGGAGAACGGCGCAACGATGGCTTTCTGCGCGATCCGCGCCTCGACCTGCTGCAGTTCGCCCCTGGCCATTTCCATCGCGGTGCTGGCGTTGTCCAGTTGCTCCTGGCTGGTAACGTTCGAGGCGCGCAGCGTGCGCGTGCGCTGCAGCAGCGCTTCGGCGTTGCGCAGTTGCGCGCGCAGGCGCAGGCGCTCGGCCTGTTCGGGGGCATCGTTGAGCTGCACCAGCAACTGTCCGGCCTTGACCTCCTGGCCCGACTCGAAGGCAACGCGCACCACGCGTCCGGCGCTTTCCGCCGCCAGTTGCACCTGGTTGGCCGCCTCCAGCTCACCCACGGCGAACTGCTGCCGTGGCGCCTGCAGCGCCGTGACCCGCGCCAGCGCCACCTTGGTCGCCGGCCATGCCGCGGTGGCCTGCGCCGACGGCGTCCTGCCGGCCAACCCGCCCGCCACGGCCAGCACCACCAGCAGCGCCGCCCCTCCCCCCACCAGCATCCTCTTGCTCATGCCCTGCCCCAATCATCGATGGTGAATGTCCCGCTGGGCGAAAAGCCTTGCGGGAAACGATGGGGCCGGACTATAAAACCTCAACTTTACTTGAGGTCAACACAGGTGCCAGCGAAAAAAATGGCCGATGGCGTGCGCATGCTCAGCGTCGGCGAGGTGGCCAGACGCGCTGGCGTAGCGGTCTCCACCCTGCACTTCTACGAATCGAAAGGCCTGATCGCCAGTACCCGCAACGCCGGCAACCAGCGCCGTTATCCGGCGCTGGTATTGCGCACCATCGCCATTATCAAGGTGGCCCAGCGCACCGGGATTCCGCTGGAAGAGATCAAGCAGGCGTTCGGCCGCTATCCGCCGAACAGCAAGCTGACCGCGGCGCAGTGGGGGGAGATGTCCACGGCCTGGCGCGAAGACCTCAATGCGCGGATCAGGACCCTGGAAGCGCTGCGCGACAGCCTGGACAACTGCATCGGCTGCGGGTGCCTGTCGCTGGAGGATTGCCCGTTGCGCAATCCGGAAGACCGGCTGGGGCTGGAGGGGCCGGGGCCGCGAGTGCTGGAGCAGGCCTGTCGGTAACGCCCTTACCCCGTAGGAGCGTGGCTTGCCCGCGAAAGGACTGCGTAGCGGTCCCGACATTGCATTGGCTGTATCCAAATCGGGACCGCTGTGCGGTCCTTTCGCGGGCAAGCCGCGCTCCTACGGGGAGAGCGATTCACCAGCCTGCATTGCACTACCGAAATCCCCCGCCCCACCGTAGAATGCGCCTCCATTTTTTCAGGGCATCTCCATGAGCTCACTCGAACAAGGGCCGGCACCCGCGCAGGCCAATGAACTGGTCCTGGGTCTGGAAGACCGGCCGCGCCTGGTGATCGGCCTGCTGGCCGCGCTGCAGCACCTGCTGGCGATCATCGTGCCGATCGTCACCCCGGGCCTGCTGATCTGCCAGGCCCTGGGCGTCTCGGCCCGCGACACCAACCTGATCGTGTCGATGTCGCTGGTGATCTCCGGTATCGCCACCTTCGTCCAGTGCCGCCGCTTCGGGCCGTTCGGCGCCGGGCTGCTGATCGTCCAGGGCACCAGTTTCAACTTCGTCGGCCCGCTGATCGCCGGCGGCGCGCTGATGGTCAAGCAGGGCACGCCGGTCGAAGCGGTGATGGCGGCGATCTTCGGCGTGGTCATCGCCGGTTCGTTCGTGGAAATGGGCATCTCGCGCATCCTGCCCTTCGTCAAGCGCCTGATCACCCCGCTGGTGACCGGCATCGTCGTGCTGATGATCGGCCTGACCCTGATCAAGGTCGGCCTGATCAGCATGGGCGGCGGTTTCGCCGCCATGGGCAACGGCACCTTCGCCAACGGCGAGAACCTGCTGCTGTCCGGCGTGGTGCTGGCGATCATCGTCGTGCTCAACCGTATCCCGCTGGTGTGGATGCGCAGCTGCGCCATCGTCATCGCCCTCGCGGTCGGCTATGCCCTGGCCGGCTACCTGGGCCGCCTGGACTTCACCGGCATGCACGAAGCGGCGCTGTTCCAGGTGCCGGTGCCGCTGCACTTCGGCCTCGGTTTCTCCTGGGCCCTGTTCATTCCGATGCTGGTGATCTACCTGGTCACCTCGCTGGAAGCCATCGGCGACGTCACCGCCACCAGCAAGGTCTCGCGCCAGCCGGTGGAAGGCCCGCTGTGGATGCAGCGGATCAAGGGCGGCGTACTGGTCAACGGCGCCAACTCGCTGCTGGCCGGGGTGTTCAACACCTTCCCCAGCTCGATCTTCGCGCAGAACAACGGGGTGATTCAGCTGACCGGCATCGCCAGCCGCCATATCGGCGTGTGGATCGCCCTGATGCTGGTGGTGCTCGGCCTGTTCCCGGCGGTGGCCGGGGTGATCCAGGCGGTGCCGGAGCCGGTGCTGGGCGGCGCGGCCATGGTCATGTTCGGTGCCGTGGCGGCCTCGGGCATCAATATCCTCGCCAGCATCAGCCTCGACCGGCGCGCCTTGCTGATCATCGCAGTGTCCCTGGCCCTGGGCCTGGGCGTGGCCCAGGTGCCGGAATTCCTCGCGCACATGCCGTCGGCCCTGCGCAACGTGCTGGAGTCTGGCGTCGCCACGGGCGGCATCTGCGCCCTGGTGCTGAACTGGTTCCTCCCGGAAGCCCGGCGCGAAGCCTGATCCCGCGGTTGTGCCAGACAAGCCCGCAGCCTGCTGCGGGCTTTTTGCTTTAGAATGCCGGGTGTTTTTCCCACAGGACTTGCCATGAAGTTCGCCATCGCGGTGTTTTCCCCCGGCCATGCGCCCTCTTCCCGTCGCGCCTTGCTGTTCGCCCAGGCGGCCCTGGCCGGCGGTCATGAAATCGTGCGCCTGTTCTTCTACCAGGACGGCGTGCACAGCGCCTCGGCCAACGTGGTCACGCCGCAGGACGAGAACGATGTTCCCGCGCAGTGGCGCGCCTTCGTCAGCGAAAACGCGCTGGACGCCGTGGTGTGCATCGCCGCCGCCCTGCGCCGCGGCGTGCTGAACGAAGAAGAGGCCACCCGCTACCAGCGCCCGGCGGTGAACCTGCCCGCGCCGTGGGAACTGTCCGGCCTCGGCCAGTTGCACGAAGCCGCGCAGATCGCCGACCGCCTGGTCTGCTTCGGAGGAGATTGAAATGGCCAAGTCCCTGCTGATCATCAGCCGCCAGGCACCCTGGAACGGTCCATCCGCGCGCGAGGCACTGGATGTCGCCCTGGCCGGCGGCGCCTTCGACCTGCCGCTGGGCATGCTGTTTCTCGACGACGGCGTGTTCCAGCTGGCCGCCCACCAGCAACCGGCGCTGCTGCAACAGAAGAACCTCGCGGCCAACCTCCAGGCCCTGCCGATGTTCGGCGTCGACGAGCTGTTCGTCGCCGCCAGCAGTCTCGCCGAGCGCGGCCTGGCCGCCGATGGCCTGAGCCTGCCGGTGGAGGTGCTGGATGACGCCGGCCTCGCGGCCTTGATCGACCGATTCGACCAGGTGGTAACCCTCTGATGAGCACCCTGCACGTCATTTCCCATTCGCCGTTCGGCGACGATCGTCTCGCCAGTTGCCTGCGCCTGCTCGGCCCGCACGACGGCCTGCTGCTCTGCGGCGACGCGGTGTATGCGCTGAATCCCGGCACGGCCACCGTGGCCGGCCTGATCACCCTCGGTCCGCGCCTGTATGCGCTGGAAGAAGACCTGCTGGCCCGCGCCATCGCCAACGGCCCGGCCACTGCCGTGGACTATCCGGGCTTCGTCGCCCTGTCCCTGAACCATGACAAGGTCAACAGCTGGCTATGAGTACCCTGACCGTCAACGGCCGCGACATCGCCCTGGACAAGGACGGCTACCTGGTGGAACTGGGCGACTGGTCCGCCGACGTCGCCCGTGCCCTGGCCGAGCGCGAGGCGCTGGAGCTGACTGCCGATCACTGGGAAGTGCTGGAATTGCTGCGCCAGTTCTACCAGGAGTTCGAGCTGTCGCCGGCGACCCGCCCGCTGATCAAGTACACCGCGCTCAAGCTGGGCGCGGAGAAAGGCAACAGCCTGCACCTCAACCGCCTGTTCAACGGCACTCCCGCCAAACTCGCCGCCAAGCTGGCGGGCCTGCCCAAGCCGACCAATTGCATATGACCCAGCCACTCCCCCTCGTTACCGAAACCCCGGCCGAACATCCTTTCGCCGAGTTCGTGCGCATTCTCGGCAAGGGCAAGCGCGGCGCCCGCGGCCTGACCCGCGAGGAAGCCCGCGAGGCCATGGGCATGCTGCTCGACGGCAAGGTCGAGGACACCCAGCTCGGTGCCTTCCTGATGCTGCTGCGGCACAAGGAAGAAAGCCCGGAAGAACTGGCCGGCTTCACCGAGGCCCTGCGTGCCCGCCTGCAGGCCCCGGCCATCGCCGTGGACATCGACTGGCCGAGCTACGCCGGCAAGAAGCGCCACCTGCCCTGGTACCTGCTGGCGGCGCGCTGCCTGGCGGCCAACGGCGTGCGCATCCTGATGCATGGCGGCGGCGCGCATACCGCTGGGCGTCTCTACACCGAGCAGACCCTGGAGGTGCTGGACATTCCGCTGTGCCGTAGCTGGGACGACGTCGAGACGGCGCTGGACCAGCACAACCTGGCGTTCTTCCCGCTGCAGGACTGGGCTCCACGCCTGCAGCGCATGATCGACCTGCGCAACACCCTCGGCCTGCGCTCGCCGATCCACTCCCTGGCCCGGGTGCTCAATCCGCTGGGCGCCCGTTGCGGCCTGCAGAGCATCTTCCACCCCGGCTACCAGGCGGTGCACCGCGAGGCCAGCCGCCTGCTCGGCGATCGCGCCATCGTGATCAAGGGCGACGGCGGCGAAATCGAGATCAACCCGGACGCCACCAGCCATCTCTACGGCACCGCCGACGGCACTGAGTGGGATGAGGAGTGGCCGCAGATGTCGGCCCAGCGCCATGTCAAACCGGCCAGCCTGGTACCCGGACACCTGCTTGAGGTCTGGGCTGGCGAGGCCGGCGACAGCTACGGCGAAATGGCGGTGATCGCGACCATGGCCCTGGCCCTGCGCGGCCTCGGCCACACGCAAGCGGAAGCCTTCGCCAAGGCCCGGGAATACTGGGCCGCGCGCCTGGCCTGAACGGAATCCATCGATACCATCGATCAAACAGGCGAGATCTTTGCGCTATTCGTTCGAACTTGAGTCCGTAAACTGGCCTCGAATTTTCAGACGTTTCTGCCAAGGAGTTTGCCCATGGGCCTGTTGATCGATGGACGCTGGCATGACCAGTGGTACACAAGCAGCAAGGATGGCGCCTTCCAGCGCGAAAACGCGCAGCGCAACAACCCCCTGCCCGCCGCCGAGGCCGGGCGCTATCACCTCTATGTGTCGCTGGCCTGCCCATGGGCCCATCGCACCCTGATCTATCGCAAGCTCAAGGGCCTGGAAGGCCTGATCGACGTGTCCGTGGTCAGCTGGCTGATGGGCGAGCACGGCTGGACCTTCGACAAGCGCGAAGGCTCGACCGGCGACAAACTCGACGGCAGCGACTTCCTGCACCAGCGCTACACCCGCGACGACCCGCACTACAGCGGCCGCGTCACCGTGCCGGTGCTGTGGGACAAGCGTGAGCAGCGCATCGTCAACAACGAGTCGTCGCAGATCATCCGTATCTTCAACAGCGATTTCGACAGCCTGACCGGCAATCGCCTGGACCTGTATCCGGGGCCGCTGCAGGCCAGGATCGATGCGTTGAACGAGCGTATTTATCCGGCGGTGAACAACGGTGTATACCGTGCCGGCTTCGCCACCTCGCAGCGCGCCTATGAAGAGGCCTTCGATGCGCTGTTCGCCGAGCTGGACACCCTGGAGCGACTACTGGATGGGCAGCGCTACCTGGCCGGGGAATACCTGACCGAGGCGGATATCCGGCTGTTCACCACCCTCGTGCGTTTCGACGCGGTGTATTACGGGCACTTCAAGTGCAACCTGCGGCGGATCAGCGACTATCCGAACCTGTCGAACTGGCTGCGTGAGATTTATCAATGGCCGGGGGTGGCGGAGACGGTAAACATGGAGCATATCCAGCGCCACTACTACCTGAGCCACAAGACCATCAACCCGAACGGGATCGTGCCGAAGGGACCGTTGCAGGACTTCGGGCAGGCGCATGATCGGGAAAGGCTGGTCGGGCGGGGAATCTGGAAGAAGACTGGCCTCTGACAACCCGCGTCCCCCGTAGGAGCGTGGCTTGCCCGCGAAAGGACCGCATAGCGGTCCCGGAAAACACCACCGAATGGGACCGCTATGCGGTCCTTTCGCGGGCAAGCCACGCTCCTACGGAGGGACAAGCTAGGGTTGTTGAGCGCCTTCGAACCAGGCGAGCTTGTCGCGCAACTGCACCACCTCACCCACGATCACCAGCGTCGGCGCATGCACTTCATGCTCCGCCACCAGTTGCGGCAGGTCGCCCAGGGTGCCGGTGAAGACCCGCTGGTTCCTGGTCGTGCCTTGCTGCACCAGCGCCGCCGGCGTGTCCGCCGCGCGACCATGGCGAATCAGCTCGGCACAGATGGTCGGCAAGCCCACCAGGCCCATGTAGAACACCAGGGTCTGCGCCGGCGCCACCAGGTCATTCCACGGCAGGTTGCTGGTGCCGTCCTTGAGGTGCCCGGTGACGAAACGCACCGACTGTGCATAATCGCGGTGGGTCAACGGAATCCCGGCGTACGCCGAACAACCGCTGGCCGCGGTAATCCCCGGCACCACCTGGAAGGCGATGCCCTGCTCCGCCAGTTCCTCGATCTCCTCGCCGCCACGGCCGAAGATGAACGGATCGCCGCCCTTGAGGCGCAGCACCCGCTTGCCCTGACGGGCCAGGTCCACCAGCAGCTGGTTGATCTGCTCCTGCGGCACGGCGTGATCGGCGCGGCGCTTGCCGACATAGATACGCTCGGCATCGCGCCGGCACATCTCGATGATCGCCGGTGCGACCAGACGGTCGTACAGCACCACATCGGCCTGCTGCATCAGGCGCAAGGCGCGGAAGGTCAGCAGGTCCGGATCGCCCGGACCGGCACCGACCAGGTACACCTCACCACCGTTCTGCGGCGCGGCGCCCTCGACCTTGGCCTGCAGCAGGCGCTCCGCCTCGCCGCCCTGCCCGGCCAGCTGACGCTCGGCGATCGGGCCCTGGAACACGTCCTCCCAGAAACCACGACGCTGATTGACATCCGGATAGAGCTGCTTGACGCGATCGCGAAAACGCGAGGCGAGCCCGGCCAGTTCGCCGTAGGCGGCGGGAATCCAGGCTTCCAGGCGGGCGCGGATCAACCGCGCCAGCACCGGGGCGTCGCCGCCGCTGGACACTGCGATCACCAGCGGCGAGCGATCGACGATGGCCGGGAAGATCACCGTGCACAACGCCGGCGCGTCCACCACATTGACCGGTACGCAGCGCCGCCGCGCATCCGCCGACACCTGGGCGTTGAGCACGGTGTCGTCGGTGGCGGCGATGATCAACTGGCAGTCGTCGAGATCACCTTCTTCATAGCCACGGGCCAGAAGCTGGCCACCGCTCTGAACGGCAAGCTCGGCCAGCTGGCTTTCGATCTGCGGCGCGACCACGCGCAGCTTCGCCCCGGCATCGGCCAGCAGGCGGGATTTGCGCAAGGCAATCTCGCCGCCGCCGACCACCAGCACCTGGCTGCCGCGCAAATTGTGGAACAGCGGCAGGAATTCCATTTAGCCGATGACCTCGATGCCACCCATGTACGGCTTGAGCACTTCCGGCACGCGGATGCTGCCGTCGGCCTGCTGGTAGTTCTCCAGCACCGCGACCAGGGTGCGGCCCACGGCCAGGCCCGAGCCGTTGAGGGTGTGCACCAGCTCCGGCTTGCCGGTTTCCGGGTTGCGCCAGCGCGCCTGCATGCGCCGAGCCTGGAAGTCGCCGCAGTTGGAGCACGAGGAGATCTCGCGGTACTTGTCCTGGCTCGGCACCCAGACTTCCAGGTCGTAGGTCTTCACGGCGCTGAAGCCCATGTCACCAGTGCACAGGGCCAGTACGCGGTACGGCAGCTCCAGCGCCTGCAGCACGCGCTCGGCGTTGGCGGTCAGGCCTTCCAGGGCTTCCATGGACTTGCCAGGCTCGACCACCTGGACCATCTCGACCTTGTCGAACTGGTGCTGGCGGATCATGCCGCGGGTATCGCGACCGGACGCACCGGCTTCGCTGCGGAAGCACGGGGTATGGGCGACGAACTTGATCGGCAGGTCCTTGGCGTCGACGATCTCGCCGGCAACGATGTTGGTCAGCGACACTTCGGCGGTCGGGATCAGGTAGAAGTCGGCCTCGCCTTCGCGGCTGATCTTGAACAGGTCTTCCTCGAACTTCGGCAACTGGCCGGTGCCTTGCAGCGCCGGGGCCTGGACCAGGTACGGGGTGTAGGCCTCTTCGTAGCCGTGCTCGTTGATGTGCAGGTTGATCATGAACTGCGCCAGGGCACGGTGCAGACGGGCGATCGGACCGCGCAGCAGAGCGAAACGCGCGCCCGACAGCTTGGCCGCGGTTTCGAAGTCGAGGTAGCCGTCGCGCTCGCCGAGGGCAACGTGGTCCTGGATCGCGAAATCGAAGGTGCGCGGGGTGCCCCAGCGACGTACTTCGACGTTGCCGTCTTCATCCTCGCCCACCGGGACGCTGGCGTCCGGCAGGTTGGGGAGGGTCAGCAGGATCTGGTCCAGTTCGGTCTGGATCTCGTCCAGCTCGACCTTGCCGGCCGCCAGTTCGCCCGCCATGCGCTCGACGTCGGCCATCAGCGGCGCGATGTCCTCGCCCTTGGCCTTGGCCTGGCCGATGGACTTGGAACGGGCGTTACGTTCGGCCTGCAGTTGTTCGGTACGGGTCTGCACCGTCTTGCGGCGCTCTTCCAGGGATTCGATGCGCGCGACATCCAGGCTGAAGCCACGGGAGGCCAGGCGGTCCGCCACTTCCTGAAGTTGGCCGCGTAACAGTTTGGAATCGAGCATATCGTTCTCTCGTTATGGGTGGTGTTGATTCAGATTCGGATCAAGGCCAGGCCGGCCCAGGTTGCGAGCAGGCCGCCCAGCACGCTGATCGCGGCATAGCCGAAGGCCAGCGGCGCCTGCCCGCTTTCGAGCAGGCGCACGGTATCCAGTGAAAAGGATGAAAACGTCGTCAGGCCGCCGAGGAAGCCGACGATCAGGCCGCCACGCAGCTCGACCGGGACATACGGACGATGCAGGAACAGCCCGTAGAGCAGGCCGATCAGCAGGCAGCCAACCAGGTTGACCGCCAGCGTACCGAGATAAAAGTGCCGAGGCCAGTGGCCAGCCACCCAATTGGAGGTAGCGAAGCGCAACAGGGTGCCGGCAATGCCTCCGGCACTGACGGCGGCGACGAGTGCGATCACGGTTTTCTCCGCTGCCGGGGGCTGTTGCGGTCGAGCTCGGCCAACTGGCGCAGCTTCTCGCCGATCTTCAATTCCAGCCCGCGCGGCACCGGCTGGTAGTACTGGCGCGGTTCGAGTTCGTCGGGGAAATAGTCCTCGCCGGCGGCGTAGGCGCCCGGCTCGTCGTGGGCGTAGCGGTATTCCTCACCGTAGCCCAGTTGCTTCATCAGCTTGGTCGGGGCGTTGCGCAGGTGCAGCGGCACCTCCAGCGAACCGTGTTCGGCGGCTTCGCGCAGTGCCGCCTTGAAACCCACGTACACCGCGTTGCTCTTCGGTGCGCAGGCCAGGTAGGTGATGGCCTGGGCCACCGCCAGCTCGCCTTCCGGGCTGCCGAGGCGCTCCTGCACGTCCCAGGCCGACAGACACAGGCTCAGGGCGCGCGGGTCGGCGTTGCCGATGTCCTCGCTGGCCATGCGCACCACGCGGCGCGCCAGGTACAGCGGATCGCAGCCGCCATCGAGCATGCGCGCGAACCAGTACAGCGCGGCATCCGGGTTGGAGCCGCGGATGGATTTGTGCAGCGCGGAAATCTGGTCGTAGAAGGCCTCGCCGCCCTTGTCGAAACGCCGCCGGCTGTCGCCGAGCAGGCTCTGCAACAGATCGACGCCGATTTCGCCGCCGTCTTCCGCCAGGTCCGAGGCGTTTTCCAGGAAGTTGAGCATGCGCCGGCCATCACCGTCGGCGGCGGCCAGGAGCATTTTGAAAGCCTCGTCGCCAAGGCGCAGCTGGCGCTTGCCCAAGCCGCGCTCCTCGCTCAGCGCACGCTGCACCAGGCGCCGCAGGGCCTCCTCGTCGAGGCTCTTGAGCACATAGACCCGCGCCCGCGACAACAGCGCGTTGTTCAGCTCGAACGAGGGGTTTTCGGTGGTGGCGCCGATGAAAATCAGCGTGCCGTCTTCGACATAAGGCAGGAAGGCGTCCTGCTGCGACTTGTTGAAACGGTGCACTTCGTCGACGAACAGGATGGTCCGCCGCCCGTACTGGGCCGCCTGCTGCTTGGCGATCTCCACCGCATGGCGGATTTCCTTGACCCCGGCGAGCACCGCCGAAACCGTTTCGAAATGCGCGTCGCAGAACTGCGCCAGCAGCCGCGCCAGGGTGGTCTTGCCGACCCCGGGCGGGCCCCAGAAGATCATCGAATGCAGCGCGCCCTGCTCCAGGGCCTCGCGCAGCGGCTTGCCACGTGCCAGCAGGTGCTGCTGGCCGACGTATTCGTCCAGGTTGGCCGGGCGCATGCGCGCGGCCAGGGGCTGGGCAACCGGTTCACTGCGAAACAGGTCCATGGACGGCTGTACGACCTCTTACTCTTGGATCACATCCGCGCCTTTGGGGATGTCGAACTTGAACTTGCTCGCCGGTACCGGCTCGTTGGCCTTGACCCCGGTGAAGACGATGTTGGTGCGCTGGCCGACACTGTCGATCAGTTGCATGTCATTGACCAGGCCCTTGCGGAACGACAGGCGCAGGGAGTCGAACAGGGTGTCCTTGGTCTTCGGGCGCAGTTCGAAGTCCATCACTTCGCCCTGCTCCTTCGAGCTGATGTCGAAGCTCTGGCTGATCTTCGATACGTCACCCGACAGCAGCAGCGCCGGGGTCTGGGTCAGGCGCTGGTCGAGCTTCTTGATGGTCGCCTGTTCCAGGTCCGGGTCCCACAGGGTGACCTTGGCACCGTCGGACACCACGACCTGCTCCTGCGGCGCGTCGGTGTGCCAGTAGAACAGGCCCGGACGCTGTACCGCCATCTGCCCGGTGGTTTCCTGCAGCTGGGTGCCGCTGGCGTCAAGGGTCAGCTGGGAAAAGTTGGCACTGATGGTCTTCGAGTTGTTCAACAGCTGGGTCAGGCGGGCCACGTCGGCCTCGGCGGCGAACAGCGAAGCGCTGGACAGGCTCAGAGCGGAAACCAACATCATGCGAATCAGGCGCATGGCAATCCTCGTTGCAGAATGAATGAACCGGCGGGCGTCGTTGCCCGCCAGTGAAACCTGGGTATCAGTCGCGCGGCGATCCCGGGGCGATGACTTCGCGGGAACCGTTGGTGTTCATCGGCGTGACCACGCCGGCCATCTCCATCGCCTCGATCATCCGCGCGGCACGGTTGTAGCCGATCTTCAGCTTGCGCTGCACCGCGGAAATCGAAGCACGACGGCTTTCCAGGACGAACTGCACCGCCTCGTCGTAGAGCGCGTCGGTCTCGGCGTCGTCGCCGCCCTCACCGCCGCCGCCACCATCGAAGCCACTACCGGCTTCCTCGACACCGTTGAGGATGTCGTCGTTGTAGTCGGGAGCACCGCGCAGCTTCCAGGCCTCGACCACGCGATGCACTTCGTCGTCGGAGACGAAGGCACCGTGCACACGGATCGGCAGACTGGTGCCCGGCGGCATGTAGAGCATGTCGCCGTGACCGAGCAGCTGCTCCGCGCCACCCTGGTCGATGATGGTCCGCGAGTCGATCTTGCTCGACACCTGGAACGCCATGCGCGTCGGGATGTTGGCCTTGATCAGGCCGGTGATGACGTCCACCGACGGGCGCTGGGTGGCGAGGATCAGGTGGATACCGGCGGCCCGCGCCTTCTGCGCGATACGCGCGATCAGTTCTTCGACCTTCTTGCCGACGATCATCATCATGTCGGCGAATTCGTCCACCACCACCACGATGGTCGGCAGGGTATTCAGGGTCGGCGGCACGTCGTCCATGCTTTCGCGGCGGAACATCGGGTCGTAGATCGGCTCGCCGGCTTCCTCGGCGTCCTTGATCTTGCGGTTGAAGCCGGCCAGGTTGCGCACGCCCATCGCAGCCATCAGCTTGTAGCGCCGCTCCATCTCGGCGACGCTCCAGCGCAGGGCGTTGGCGGCATCCTTCATGTCGGTGACCACCGGGCAGAGCAGGTGCGGAATGCCTTCGTAGATCGACAGTTCGAGCATCTTCGGGTCGATCATGATCAGCTTGGCGTCTTCCGGGCCCGACTTGAACAGGATCGACAGGATCATGGCGTTGACCCCCACCGACTTGCCCGAACCCGTGGTACCGGCCACCAGCAGGTGGGGCATCTTCGCCAGATCGGTGATCACCGGCTTGCCGCCGATGTCATGGCCGAGGGCCATGGTGACCGGCGACTTGGCCTCGTCGTACTGCGGCGACGACAGCACCTCGGAGAAGCGCACGATCTGCCGGTCTTCGTTGGGAATCTCGATACCGACGGTGGTCTTGCCCGGAATCACCTCGACCACACGCACGCTGGTTACCGCCAGGGAGCGCGCGAGGTCCTTGGCCAGGTTGGCGATGCGGCTGACCTTCACACCGGCGGCCGGCTGGATTTCGTAGCGGGTGATCACCGGGCCCGGGTGGATCGAGTCCACGGAAACCTCGACGCCGAATTCCTTCAGTTTGATTTCCAGCAGCTGGCCGACGCCTGCCAGCGATTCCGGGGAGTAGTTGACTTTCTTCTTCTCGGCCGGATCGAGGATGGAAATCGGCGGCAGCGTGCCTTCGACGGCGCTGTCGACGAACAGCGGCGCCTGCTTCTCCTTCTGCACGCGCTTGCTCGGTTCTGGAGCCTTGACCGGGGCCGGCATGATTACCGGCGGAGTTTTTTCTTCGCGTTCGGCGACATGCCTGGCCAGCGCCTGGTCGCGTTCGATGATGCGCTCGCGGGCCTTGGCCTGCTCGCGACGGTCCGGAACGACCGGGGCCACCACTTCATTGACCTGCTGATCGACCTCGCGCAGTTGCGCGACCAGTTGCTTGCGCTCGAGACGGGCATTCCACCAGCGGCTGGCGGCGCCCTGGATCAGTTCGAACAGATCGAGGGTGATCTTGCCGGTGATGTCCATCACTTTGAACCACGACAGGTCGGTGAACACGGTCAGACCGAAAAGGAACAGGGCGATGAACATCAGGGTACTGCCCTGCACGTTCAGGGCGTTCTTCGCCAGATCGCCAAGGCTCTCGCCCAGTGCACCTCCGGCCGAAGCCGGCAGGCTCGGCGCGGAATGGAAGTGGATATGCGCCAGCGCGGCACCGGACAGGACCAGGAACACCAGGCCGATCAGGCGCCAGGAGAACAGCCAGCCGCTCCACTGCCAGGGCTGATGGCGCTCGCGGAAGATCTGCCAGGTCTTGATCGCCAGCAGCAAAGGGAAGATGTAGGCGAAATAACCCAGCACCATGAACAGGATGTCGGCGAAGAAGGCACCGGCACGGCCCGCGGCGTTCTGCACCTGATCGACGGTGCTGGTGTGACTGAAGCCGGGGTCGGCCTGGTCGTAGGTCAGCAATGCCATCCACAGATAAAGGCACAGGGCGCCCATGGCAATCAGGGCACCTTCCTTGAGCCTGTAATGCAACTGCTGGCGCCAGAGCGGCTCGGGATTGGGTGTTGCTGTGGGTTTCTTCAAAACTCGTCTATTCCTGCGCTTTGTGCGCGTCCAACCGTGATTGACCAAAGGGGACGGTCAACAAATCACTACTTTTAACATTACTGCCGAACGATCGCCATTACGGCTCGGCGGAACGAGCCATGACAGAGACAAAATTCCCCTGCAACAATTTGAGCACGCATTTTCTTTTGTGACAAAGGCTTATGCGGTGTTTTTGCGTAGTTGGGACAACTGTCCCCGGGTTAAGTTGCGCTACATGGCACAAGGCCCCGCGCCCGCACCACGACGGGCTTGTCCGAAGACGCTGGTTCGGGTCATGCTGAGCGCCCTCCCCTTGCGTGTCGATGACAATGCTCACCTGGCTGAACCGCAACACGCTGGACTTCCCGCCACTGGAACGCGCCCTGCGCGATCCCGACGGCCTGCTGGCCGCGGGCGGAGATCTGCGACCGGAACGCCTGGTCCAGGCTTACCGCCACGGCTGCTTCCCGTGGTACCAGGATGGCCAGCCGATCCTGTGGTGGTCGCCCGATCCGCGCACGGTGATGTTTCCGGACGAGTTGCACGTATCCCGGTCATTGCGCAAATTCATTCGCCAGGGCCACTACCAGGTCAGTTTCGACCAGGACTTTGCCGCGGTGATTCGCGCCTGCGCCGCGCCACGCGCCTATGCCGACGGCACCTGGATCACCGACAGCATGCAGGCGGCCTACATCGAGCTGCACCGCCGCGGGCTCGCCCATTCGGTCGAGGTGCGCCGCGACGGTGAGCTGGTCGGCGGCCTCTACGGCCTGGCCATGGGCCGCCTGTTCTTCGGCGAGTCCATGTTCAGTCGCGCCGACAACGCCTCCAAGGTGGGCTTCGTCGCGCTGGTGGAACACCTGCGCGATGCCGGTTTCGTCCTCATTGATTGCCAGATGCCTACCGACCATCTGCACAGTCTCGGTGCCCGGCCTATCGCCAGGGCGAGCTTCGCCGACTATCTGCGTCAGTATCTCGACCAGCCCAATCGCGCCACCTGGATCTGCACCCCGGCCGTTTGCTAGGCGAGTTTTCACAGCTGGCTTACAATTAGTAAAAAACACCTGCCGAGGGGTTGATCATGACTGAGTTGGCGCGGTTGAAGTTCTATGCCACTCAACCCCATGCCTGCAGCTACCTGCCTGACGAGCAGGCCACCACGCTGTTTCTCGATCCGAGTCAGCCGATGGACGCCACCGTCTATGCGGACCTGTCGGAAATGGGCTTTCGCCGCAGTGGCGACCACCTTTACCGGCCCCATTGCCAGAACTGCAATGCCTGCGTACCGGCGCGGATTCCGGCTGCACGCTTCTCCCCCAATCGTCAGCAGAAACGCATCATCAAGCGCAACGCCGACCTGGTGGTGACCCCTGCCCGCCCGTCCTTCAATGAAGAATACTTCGACCTGTATCGGCGCTATATAGAGCAACGCCACTCGGATGGCGACATGTATCCGCCGAGCCGCGACCAGTTTTCCACCTTCCTGGTCCGCGACCTGCCGTTTTCACGTTTCTACGAGTTCCGCCTGGAGGGCCGCCTGGTCGCCGTGGCGGTGACCGACCTGCTGCCCAATGGCCTGTCGGCGGTGTACACCTTCTACGAGCCGAGCGAGGAACGACGCAGCCTGGGCCGCTTCGCCATTCTCTGGCAGGTCGGCGAAACCCTGCGTCTGGAGCTGGACGCGGTTTACCTCGGCTACTGGATCAAGAACTGCAAAAAAATGAACTACAAGACCCAGTACCGCCCCATCGAACTGCTGATCAACCAGCGCTGGGTCACCCTGAACTGAAAACCTTGGCTTGACCTTCCTTTTTCGGGCACAATGCACGCCACTTTTTGTAGCCGGGTGCTTCTGTGGCCGGCCATAACTGAACACCGAGGGCTTTACTGCATGTCGAAAGAAGACAGCTTCGAAATGGAAGGCACTGTCGTCGACACCCTGCCCAACACCATGTTCCGCGTGGAGTTGGAAAACGGGCACGTCGTAACCGCGCACATCTCCGGAAAGATGCGCAAGAACTACATCCGTATCCTGACTGGCGACAAGGTCCGCGTCGAACTGACGCCGTACGACCTGAGCAAAGGCCGCATCACCTACCGCGCTCGCTAAACGTCGATACGACGAAAAAGCCCGGCAGATGCCGGGCTTTTTCGTTGCTGCAGAACGTCGCGGGGCAAGCCCCGCGATTTTCGTCAGGCCATTTCCGCCGTGGTTTCGAAGTCGAAGACCAGTTCGCCATCGCGGATATCGACATGCACCACACCGCCGTGCTCGGCCAGCTCGCCGAACAGGATCTCCTCGGCCAGCGGCCGCTTGATCTTGTCCTGGATAAGCCGTGCCATCGGTCGCGCGCCCATCTGTGCATCGTAGCCGCCTGTCGCCAGCCAACTGCGCGCCGCATCGGACACTTCCAGCAGGACGCGCTTGTCCTCCAGTTGCGCCTGCAGTTCGGTGAGGAACTTGTCCACCACGCTCTTGATGGTTTCGTGAGTGAGGCGACCGAACTGGATGATGGTATCCAGACGGTTGCGGAACTCCGGCGTGAAGCTCTTCTTGATCACTTCCATCGCGTCGGACGAATGATCCTGATGAGTGAAGCCAATCGACGCACGGGCCGCGGTTTCCGCACCGGCGTTGGTGGTCATGATCACGATCACGTTGCGGAAGTCCGCCTTGCGCCCGTTGTTGTCGGTCAGGGTGCCGTGGTCCATGACCTGCAGCAGCAGGTTGAAGACTTCCGGATGCGCCTTCTCGATCTCGTCGAGCAGCAACACGCAGTGTGGCTGCTTGGTGATCGCCTCGGTGAGCAGACCGCCCTGGTCGAAACCGACATAACCCGGAGGCGCACCGATCAGGCGCGACACGGTGTGCCGCTCCATGTACTCGGACATGTCGAAGCGCACCAGCTCGACCCCCAGCGCCTTGGCCAGTTGCCGCGCCACTTCAGTCTTGCCCACCCCGGTCGGACCGGAGAACAGGAAGGACCCGACCGGTTTGTCCGGCGCTTTGAGACCGGCACGAGAAAGCTTGATCGCGGTGGCCAGCGAGTCAATGGCCGCATCCTGACCGAATACGGTCAACTTCAGATCGCGCTCCAGATTACGCAGCAGCTCCTTGTCGGAACTGGTGACGTGTTTTGGCGGAATCCGCGCGATCTTGGCGACGATGTCCTCGACCTGCGGCACCTCGATGCGCTTGACCCGCGCCTCGACCGGCTGCAGACGCTGATAGGCGCCAGCTTCGTCGATCACGTCGATGGCCTTGTCCGGCATGTGTCGGTCATTGATGTAGCGCGCCGCCAGTTCAGCCGCGGCACGCAGGGCCTCATCGCTGTATTCGATGCTGTGATGCGACTCGAAACGGCCTTTGAGCCCGCGCAGGATGCCCACGGTGTCTTCCACCGACGGCTCGCTGACATCGACTTTCTGGAAGCGCCGCGCCAGAGCCCGGTCTTTTTCGAAGATGCCGCGGAATTCCTGGAAGGTGGTCGAACCGATGCAGCGGATATCGCCGGAAGACAGCAGCGGCTTGAGCAGGTTCGAGGCGTCCATCACCCCGCCGGATGCCGCGCCGGCACCGATGATGGTGTGAATTTCGTCGATGAACAGGATCGCTTGCGGACGTTTGCGCAGCTCTCCGAGCAGCGCCTTGAAGCGCTTCTCGAAATCGCCGCGGTACTTGGTCCCGGCCAGCAACGCACCAAGGTCCAGGGAGTAGACCACGCTGTGGGACAGCAGGTCCGGCACCTGGCCATCGACGATACGCTTGGCCAGCCCCTCGGCGATGGCGGTCTTGCCGACACCGGCCTCACCGACCAGCAACGGATTGTTCTTGCGCCGCCGGGCGAGAATCTGCGCTACCCGTTCGACTTCGGTTTCGCGACCGACCAGCGGATCGATCCGGCCCTGACGCGCCAGTTCGTTGAGGTTGCTGGCATAGGCGTCCAGAGGATTGCCCGAGGACGACGTTTCGCCGCCGTCCTCGTCCTGCATCTCCTGCTCGCCTTCCTGGTGTTCACCATGTCCCGGAACCTTGGAAATGCCGTGGGCGATGTAGTTGACCACATCGATGCGAGCCACGCTTTGCTGCTTGAGCAGGAACACCGCCTGGCTTTCCTGCTCACTGAAAATCGCTACCAGCACATTGGCACCGGTCACTTCACGCTTGCCCGAGCTCTGTACATGGAAAACGGCACGCTGCAGCACCCGTTGGAAGCCCAGAGTCGGCTGGGTCTCACGGTCCTCGTCGTGTACGGGGATCAAAGGTGTGGTGGAGTCGATGAACTCCTGCAGATCGTGTTTGAGCTTGTCGAGATTTGCGCCGCATGCACGCAGAACGGTGGCGGCTGCCTCGTTGTCCAGCAATGCCAACAGAAGGTGCTCGACGGTCATGAACTCATGACGCTTCGAGCGCGCCTCCTTGAAGGCCAGATTGAGGGTGACTTCGAGCTCGCGGTTTAACATAGCTTCACCTCATACCCAAGTGGTCGGCGATTAACCGTCCTTCTCGATTTCACAGAGTAGCGGATGCTGGCTTTCCCTGGCGTATTGGTTGACCTGCATGGCCTTGGTCTCGGCGATGTCGCGGGTAAACAATCCGCACACTGCCCGCCCTTCTGTATGGACGGCCAGCATGACCTTGGTCGCCAGCTCGCGGTTCAGGTTAAAAAACACCTCGAGCACTTCGACGACGAAATCCATCGGTGTGTAGTCATCGTTGAACAAAACCACCTTGTACATCGGTGGCGCCTGCAGCGCCGGCTTGGACTCCTGTACGGCCAGGCCGGAACTATCGTCCTCATGCGATTGCGGGCGATCCTGATTGAATGTTAGTCGAATCTGGCTATGTGCATGCATGGAAAGAATTTCATCATTTCGACAGGTTAAGGTTGTGGGTTGACCGCTGTAACCGGCGCAGAATACGGCCCGTCGCCTGACCTTGACTATCGGCAAAACGGTGTTACAACCAATAAGAACCCACCGTGGTCGATAAAGATCCGCGCAGTCAACCAGAAATTTCGCAGGTTCGTATGCGGATGGAGTGGATGATACTCCAGTGATGGAGTCCTTTGCAGAGGGATATGAGGATGGCAAGCGGTAAAGTCAAGTGGTTCAACAATGCGAAGGGTTACGGCTTCATCAATGAAGACGGCAAATCGGATGACCTGTTCGCGCATTACTCGGCAATCCAGATGGACGGCTACAAGACGCTGAAAGCCGGACAGGCCGTAACTTTCGAAATTTTTCAGGGCCCCAACGGACTGCTGGCCAAGAACATCCAGGCTTGTAAAACCGGTAGCGAGGTCCAGAGCGCCACGTCCACGGCCGCAAGCATCTGACCACAGGCAGCACTTTCAGTCGAAACCGGCCAACCGCCCAAAAGGCGGTCGGCCGGTTTTTCTTTACATGTGCTTGATCAGCGCTTCGCCGAAGCCGGACGACGAGACCAGGGTCGCGCCTTCCATCAGCCGTTCGAAGTCGTAGGTCACGGTCTTGGCGCGGATCGCGCCGTTGGTACCCTTGATGATCAGGTCGGCAGCCTCGGTCCAGCCCAGGTGGCGCAGCATCATCTCCGCGGACAGGATCACCGAACCCGGGTTCACCTGATCCTTGCCTGCGTACTTCGGCGCGGTGCCGTGGGTCGCCTCGAACATCGCCACGGTGTCGGACAGGTTGGCGCCCGGCGCGATACCGATACCCCCCACTTCCGCCGCCAGGGCATCGGACAGGTAGTCACCGTTGAGGTTGAGAGTGGCGATCACGTCATATTCGGCCGGACGCAGCAGGATCTGCTGGAGCATCGCGTCGGCGATGGCGTCCTTGACGATGACTTCGCGGCCGGTTCTCGGGTTCTTGAACTTCATCCACGGGCCGCCGTCCAGCAACTCGGCACCGAACTCGTTCTTCGCCACCTCGTAGCCCCAGTCCTTGAAGGCACCCTCGGTGAACTTCATGATGTTGCCCTTGTGCACGATGGTCAGCGACTTGCGGTCGTTGTCCACGACATACTGCAGGGCCTTGCGTACCAGACGCTGGGTGCCTTCCTTAGACACCGGCTTGACGCCGATACCGCAGTCCTGGTCGAAACGGATCTTGGTGACACCCATTTCCTCCTTGAGGAACTTGATCACCTTGTTCGCCTCGGGCGACCCGGCCTTCCACTCGATGCCGGCATAGATGTCCTCGGAGTTCTCGCGGAAGATCACCATGTCGACGTCGCCAGGTTTCTTCACCGGACTCGGCACGCCGTCGAACCACACCACAGGGCGCAGACAGACGTACAGGTCGAGTTGCTGGCGCAGGGCCACGTTGAGGGAACGAATGCCGCCGCCGACCGGAGTGGTCAACGGTCCCTTGATGGAAACCACGTAATCCTTCACCGCATCGAGGGTTTCCTGGGGCAGCCAGGTGTCCTGGTCATAGACCTGGGTGGCCTTCTCGCCGGCATAGACTTCCATCCAGGAAATCTTGCGCTTGCCGCCGTAAGCCTTCTCGACCGCAGCGTCGACCACTTTGATCATGACCGGGGTGACGTCGATGCCAATGCCGTCGCCTTCAATGAACGGGATGATCGGATTGTCTGGAACATTGAGAGAATGGTCTGCGTTGACGGTGATTTTGTCGCCGACTGCCGGAACCTCGATTTTCTGGTATCCCATGCTGCACTCCGCTTTTTTCTTGGTTTGAAGTCCTGCAATCCCCAGAGCCTAACCCACTTGGCGGCGAACGGAAACCTTGTCGCCAAAACCGTCACGAAGCGGGAAAACGCTCTACATCTTTGGTCTATAGACGATTATCCGATATGTTCGTCTTGATGATTAGGACCAAGGAATTGGTATACTGCGCCGGTGACTCAAGGGTCACTCGGGGCGAGATGTCCGCTACAGGCCCCGCGGCCCCGACAAGACTGGACTGTTACCGCGGTCCAGCCGTTTGACACTCGACTGATGCAACCCACCATCACAGCCCGGGATCCTCGACTTTCCGCTCATGGATGTGTCTGAGCGAAGCGCTTACCCTGCGCGCCCTACCGAGATTCCGAGCACGCTCAGCAAAACAGAGAGTTAACCCGAATATGTCCACCCGATCCAAGATCATCTACACCTTCACCGACGAAGCCCCCGCCCTCGCCACCTTCTCGTTGCTCCCTATCGTCGAAGCCTTCACCGCTACCGCCGACATCGCGGTAGAAACCCGGGACATCTCTCTCGCGGGCCGCATCCTTTCCGCCTTCCCAGAACAGCTCGGCGCCGACAAGCAAGTGGCCGACCACCTGGCGGAACTGGGTCGACTGGCGACCACCCCTGAAGCCAACATCATCAAGCTGCCGAACATCAGCGCCTCGGTTCCACAACTGAAGGCCGCGATCAAGGAGCTGCAAGGCAAGGGCTTCAACGTTCCGGATTATCCGGAAGCACCGGCCAACGACGCCGAGAAGGAAGCCCGCACCCGCTACGACCGCATCAAGGGCAGCGCCGTGAACCCGGTCCTGCGCGAAGGCAACTCCGACCGCCGCGCCCCGCTGTCGGTCAAGAACTATGCCCGCAAGCACCCGCACAAGATGGGCGCCTGGGCCGCTGACTCCCAGTCTCACGTCGCTCACATGAGCCACGGCGACTTCTACGGCAGCGAAAAAGCCGCACTCATCGAAGCCGATGACAGCCTGCGTATCGAATTGCTGGGCAAGGACGGCTCCACCACCGTTCTGAAAGAAAAAACCGCGGTCAAGGCCGGCGAGATCGTCGACTGCGCGGTCATGAGCACCAAGGCCCTGCGCGCCTTCGTCGCCAAGGAAATCGAAGACGCCAAGGCCAGCGGCGTACTGCTCTCGGCCCACCTGAAAGCCACCATGATGAAGGTCTCCGACCCGATCATGTTCGGCCAGATCGTCGCCGAGTACTACGCCGACGCGCTGAACAAGCACGCCGCCGTCCTCGAAGAAATCGGCTTCAACCTGAACAACGGCATCGGCGACCTGTACGCCCGCATCAAGTCCCTGCCAGCCGAGCAGCAGGCGCAGATCGAAGCCGACATCCAGGCCGTCTATGCCGTTCGCCCGGCCCTGGCCATGGTCAACTCCGACAAGGGCATCACCAACCTGCACGTGCCGAGCGACGTGATCGTCGACGCCTCGATGCCGGCGATGATCCGTGACTCGGGCAAGATGTGGAACACCGCGGGCCAGCTGCAGGACACCAAGGCGCTGATCCCGGATCGTTGCTACGCGACCATCTACCAGGCCGTGATCGAAGACTGCAAGAAGCACGGCGCCTTCGACCCGACCACCATGGGCAGCGTACCGAACGTCGGCCTGATGGCACAGAAAGCCGAAGAGTACGGCTCTCACGACAAGACCTTCCAGGCCAAGGCCGACGGCGTCATCCGCGTCGTGGACAGCAAGGGCAACCTGCTGCTGCAACAGGAAGTGGAAGCAGGCGACATCTTCCGCATGTGCCAGACCAAGGACGCACCGATCCAGGACTGGGTCAAGCTGGCCGTCAACCGTGCTCGCGCCAGCAGCACCCCGGCGATCTTCTGGCTCGACCCGCAACGCGCCCACGACGGCGTGCTGATCGAGAAAGTGCAGAAGTACCTGAAGGATCACGACACCACCGGCCTGGACATCCGCGTCCTGGCCCCGGTCGAAGCGATGAAGGTTTCCCTGGAGCGCATCCGCGCGGGCCAGGACACCATCTCGGTCACCGGCAACGTGCTGCGCGACTACCTGACCGACCTGTTCCCGATCATGGAACTGGGCACCAGCGCCAAGATGCTGTCGATCGTGCCGCTGATGAACAACGGCGGCCTGTTCGAAACCGGCGCTGGCGGTTCGGCGCCGAAGCACGTGCAGCAACTGGTCGAGGAAAACTTCCTGCGCTGGGACTCGCTGGGTGAGTTCCTGGCCCTGGCCGCCTCCCTGGAGCACCTGGGCAACGCCTACGCCAACCCGAAAGCCAATGTACTGGCTGCTACCCTGGACCAGGCCACCGGCCAGTTCCTGGATACCAACAAGTCCCCTGCGCGCAAGGTCGGCGGTATCGACAACCGTGGCAGCCACTTCTACCTGACCCTGTACTGGGCCCAGGCACTGGCTGCACAAACCGAAGACGCCGCGCTGCAGGCGCGCTTCGCTCCGCTGGCCAAGGCACTGACCGAGAACGAAGCGACCATCGTCGCCGAGCTCAACGCCGTCCAGGGCAAACCAGCCGAAATCGGTGGCTACTACTTCACCGACGTCGAGCTGACCAGCAAAGTGATGCGCCCAAGCCAGACCTTCAACAGCGCGATCGCCGCACTGTAAAGGCAGCTTGAAGTAACAAGAAAAACCCCGGCCACGCACCGGGGTTTTTCTATTTCGCCCCGAACGACACCGGCCCCTACGGGGGCGGCGCAACGCTCAACAAGGACTCCACCATGACCTGGCAACCCCACATCACCGTCGCCACCATCGTCGAAGACCAGGGCCGTTTCCTCCTGGTCGAGGAATTCAAGGCCGGCAAGCACGTTTTCAACCAGCCCGCCGGCCACCTGGAAGCCAACGAAACCCTGCTTGAGGCTGCCCTGCGGGAAACCCTTGAGGAAACCGCCTGGGACGTCGAACTCACCGGCGTGGTCGGCATCTACCTGTATACCGCTCCCAGCAACGGCGTGACCTACCAGCGCATCTGCTTCGCCGCCAAGCCGTTGAAGCATCATGCCGACCGCGCCCTGGACAGCGATATCGTGCGCGCCGTGTGGATGACTCGCGAGGAACTGCTGGCCGATCCGCAACGCTGGCGCAGCGAGCTGGTGCCGCAGTGCATCGAGGATTACCTGAGCGGCCCGCTGCACAGTCTGGCGCTGATCCGTAATTAAGGCGCCTTTCGCCTTGCAGGACGCAGCCTGATAGAATCGTCGTCTTTTTCCAGATACGCACCCAAAGCCATGTCCGAACCAGCTCTCCAAGAACCCGAAAAGACCCGCGTCATCGTCGGCATGTCCGGCGGCGTGGACTCTTCCGTTTCCGCTCTCCTGCTGATGGAGCAGGGCTACCAGGTGGAAGGCCTGTTCATGAAGAACTGGGAAGAGGACGACGGCACCGAATACTGCACCGCCCGCGAAGACCTGGCCGACGCCCAGGCCGTGTGCGACCGCATCGGCATCAAGCTGCACACCGCCAACTTCGCCGCGGAATACTGGGACAACGTCTTCGAGCATTTCCTGGAAGAGTACAAGGCCGGCCGCACGCCGAACCCGGACATCCTGTGCAACCGCGAAATCAAGTTCAAGGCGTTCCTCGACTACGCCCTGTCCCTGGGCGCCGACCTGATCGCCACCGGCCACTACGTGCGCCGCCGCGATAGCGACAATCGCACCGAGCTGCTCAAGGGCCTCGACCCGAACAAGGACCAGAGCTATTTCCTCCACGCCGTCGGCGGCGAGCAGATCGCCCGCACCCTGTTCCCGGTGGGCGAACTGGAAAAGCCCGAGGTCCGCGCCATTGCCGAGAAACACGGCCTGGCCACGGCGAAGAAGAAAGACTCCACCGGCATCTGCTTCATCGGCGAACGTCGTTTCAGCGACTTCCTCAAGCAGTACCTGCCAGCCCAGCCCGGCGAGATCCAGACCACCGATGGCGAGGTCATCGGCCAGCACCACGGCCTGATGTACCACACCATCGGCCAGCGTCAGGGCCTTGGCATCGGCGGCCTCAAGGACGCCGGCGACGAGCCGTGGTACGTGCTGGAAAAAGACCTGTCGCGCAACGTGCTGGTGGTCGGCCAGGGCAATGAGCACCCGTGGCTGTTCTCCCGCGCCCTGCTCGCCTCGGACATCTTCTGGGTCAACCCGATCGATCTGTCCGTGCCGCGGCGCCTGACCGCCAAGGTGCGCTACCGCCAGAGCGACCAGGAATGCACCCTGGAACGCACAGCCAGCGGTTATCGCGCAGTGTTCGACGAGCCGCAGCGCGCGGTAACGCCCGGCCAGTCCGTGGTGTTCTATGACGGTGAAGTCTGCCTCGGTGGCGGCGTGATCGAGATCGCCGAGCCGTGGAGCAGCCGCGGATGAACCAGACGCAGGAACAATTGATCGCGCTGGGCGGTGTGTTCCAGGCCGCCGTGCTGGTGGACCGCATCGCCCGTACCGGCTCGGCCAGCGAAGCCAACATCGGCTGCATGCTGGGCAGCCTGCTGGTGCGCGACCCGAAGAACACCCTGGAAGTCTTCGGCGGTGACGACATCAACCTGCGCGACGGCTACCGCGCCCTGGCCAGCGCCCTCGAGCGCGATCCCGGCAGCCTGCAGCGCGAGCCGCTGCGCTACGCCCTGTCCATGCTCGGCCTGGAGCGCCAGCTGGCCAAGCGTGGCGACATGCTGGAAACCATTGGCAACCGCCTGCCGCAGATCCAGTCCCAGGCCGATCATTTCGGCCTGGTTCACGAAAACGTCATCGCCTCGAGCGGCGCGCTGTATCAGGATACGTTGAGCACCCTGCGCCAGCGCATCCAGGTCCATGGCGACATGCGCCACCTGCAGCAGACCAACAATGCCTCCAAGATCCGCGCCCTGCTGCTTGCCGGCATCCGCGCCGCGCGCCTGTGGCGGCAACTGGGCGGACATCGCTGGCAACTGGTGTTCAGCCGCCGCAAGCTGCTTCGCGAGCTGTACCCGATGCTCCGCGGCTGAGCCGCAAGAACACGACCCGGCTGGCAATACCTTTTGTCAGCCACCCGACCCGGACGCATTTTTCATGTATGATATGCGCCCTCTCAAAAGCCTGACTGTCCGAGAACACCCCATGCAGCTCTCCTCGCTCACTGCGGTTTCCCCTGTAGACGGCCGCTACGCCGGCAAAACCCAGGCCCTGCGCCCCATTTTCAGCGAATACGGCCTGATCCGTTTCCGCGCCCTGGTCGAAGTGCGCTGGCTCCAGCGCCTGGCCGCCCACCCGCAGATCGCCGAGGTCCCGGCCTTCTCCGCCGAAGCCAACGCCCTGCTCGACGGCCTGGCCAATGAGTTCGCCCTCGAGCACGCCGAGCGCGTCAAGGAAATCGAGCGCACCACCAACCACGACGTCAAGGCCATCGAGTACCTGCTCAAGGAGCAGGCCGCCAAGCTGCCGGAGCTGGCCAAGGTCAGCGAGTTCATCCACTTCGCCTGCACCAGCGAGGACATCAACAACCTGTCCCACGCCCTGATGCTGCGCGAAGGCCGTGACAGCGTGCTGCTGCCGCTGATGCGCCAGATCGCCGAAGCCATCCGCACCCTGGCGCACCGCTTCGCCGACGTACCGATGCTGTCGCGCACCCACGGCCAGCCGGCATCGCCGACCACCCTGGGCAAGGAACTGGCCAACGTCGTCTACCGCCTCGAGCGGCAGATCGCGCAGGTTGCCGCCGTACCGCTGCTGGGCAAGATCAACGGCGCCGTGGGCAACTACAACGCACACCTGTCGGCCTACCCGCAGATCGACTGGGAAGCCAATGCCCGCGCCTTCATCGAGGACGAGCTGGGCCTGGTGTTCAACCCGTACACCACGCAGATCGAGCCGCACGACTACATCGCCGAGCTGTTCGACGCGATCGCCCGCTTCAACACCATCCTCATCGACTTCGACCGCGACGTCTGGGGCTACATCTCGCTGGGCTACTTCAAGCAGAAGACCGTCGCCGGCGAAATCGGCTCCTCGACCATGCCGCACAAGGTCAACCCGATCGACTTCGAGAACTCCGAAGGCAACCTGGGCATCGCCAACGCGCTGTTCCAGCACCTGGCCAGCAAGCTGCCGATCTCCCGCTGGCAGCGCGACCTGACCGACTCCACCGTGCTGCGCAACCTCGGTGTCGGCTTCGCCCACAGCGTGATCGCCTACGAAGCCAGCCTCAAGGGCATCGGCAAGCTGGAAATCAACACCGCGCGCATCGCCGAAGATCTGGACGCCTGCTGGGAAGTCCTGGCCGAGCCGATCCAGACCGTGATGCGTCGCTACAACATCGAGAACCCCTACGAGAAGCTCAAGGAGCTGACTCGTGGCAAGGGCATCAGCCCGGAAGCGCTGCTGACCTTCATCGACGGCCTGGACATGCCGGCCGACGCCCGCGAAGAGCTGAAGAAGCTGACCCCGGCCAGCTACATCGGTAACGCAGCGGCGCAAGCCAAGCGCGTCTGATCCACGACCCGCGTTTTAACGCCCGGCCGAGCCGGGCGTTTTTATTCCTGAAAGAAAATTGTCTTTTTTCAATAGGTTACTCATGAATCCTGATATCCCACTGCAGCTTCTCGGCGGTTTGACCGCGCGCCAGTTCATGCGCGACTACTGGCAGAAAAAACCGTTGCTGGTCCGTCAGGCCTTTACCGATTTCGAAAGCCCCATCGACGCCGACGAACTGGCCGGCCTGGCCCTGGAAGAGGAAGTCGAATCGCGCCTGGTCCTTGAACACGGCGAGACCCCGTGGGAGATGCGTCGCGGCCCGTTCACCGAGGAAACCTTCGGCACCCTGCCGGAGCGTGACTGGACCCTGCTGGTGCAGTCAGTCGACCAGTTCGTCCCGGAAGTCGCCGAGCTGCTGGAGCACTTCCGCTTCCTGCCGAGCTGGCGCATCGACGACGTGATGATCAGCTTCGCCGCACCGGGCGGCAGCGTCGGTCCGCACTTCGACAACTACGACGTGTTCCTGCTCCAGGGCCACGGCAAGCGCAACTGGAAGGTCGGGCAGATGTGCAACAGCGACAGCGCCCTGCTGGAGCATGCCGACCTGCGCATCCTTGCCGACTTCGAGCAGAGCGACGAGTGGGTCCTGGAGCCCGGCGACATGCTCTACCTGCCGCCACGCCTGGCCCACTACGGCGTTGCCGAAGACAACTGCCTGACTTACTCGGTGGGCTTCCGCGCGCCAAGCGCCGCCGAAGTGCTGACCCACTTCACCGATTTCCTCGGCCAGTTCCTCACCGATGAAGAGCGCTACAGCGACGCCGATGCCCAGCCGGTCAGCGACGATCCCCACCAGATCCAGCACGATGCCCTCGGCCGCCTGAAAAGCCTGCTCAACGAGCACATGGGCGACGAACGCCTGCTGCTGACCTGGTTCGGCCAGTTCATGACCGAGCCACGCTACCCGGAACTGGTCAGCGGCGAAGAACTGAGCGAGGAAGATCTGGTCGACAGCCTGGAACAGGGCGCGATCATCATCCGCAACCCGAGCGCACGCCTGGCCTGGTCGGAAGTGGACGACAACCTGCTGCTCTTCGCCAGCGGCCAGAGCCGCCTGCTGCCAGGCCATCTGCGTGAACTGCTGAAGCTGATCTGCGCCGCCGACGCCCTGCACATCGAGAACCTGGCCGACTGGCTGGGCGACGAAGCCGGCCTGGAACTGGTCTGCCAACTGGTCCAGCAAGGAAGCCTGGGGTTCGCCAATGAATAAGATCAAGGTCCGTCTGGCCGACTGGCACAAGGACAATGCCGATATCCGGCGCATTCGCGAGGCGGTATTCATCGCCGAGCAGAACGTGCCGCCGGAACTGGAATGGGATTCGGACGATAACGATGCGATCCACTTCCTTGCCGTCGAGGACGACTACGCCATCGGTACCGCACGCCTGCTGCAGGATGGCCAGATCGGCCGGGTTTCGGTACTCAAGGACTGGCGCGGGCTGAAAGTCGGCGATGCACTGATGCAGGCGGCCATCGTCGAGGCGCAGGACCGCGACCTGAGCCAGCAGATGCTGACGGCGCAGACCCATGCCACGGCGTTCTATGAGCGCCTGGGGTTCCGGGTGGTCAGCGAGGAGTTCCTGGAAGCCGGGATTCCGCACGTGGACATGGTACGAGACTCGAAACCGCTGTAACACGCCCTTCCCCGTAGGAGCGAGGCTTGCCCGCTCCTACGGGGATCCATGCCAACCCCCTTACAACTTTCACAATCTTTGCCATCATGTCCATTCCACCCGCGGAGATCATGGACATGCCGCTACGCCCCCTGCTCGCCTCCCTGCTTCTGTCGCTCAGCCTCAACGCGCTGGCCGCCACTGAAGTCCTGCCCCTGAACCACCGCACCAGTGCCGAAATCCTCCCCACCGCGCAAGCCTTCCTGGGCCGCGACGGCACCGTCAGCGCCTTCGAGAACAAACTTATCGTCAAGGCAGAACCCGGCAAGATCGACGAACTTCGCACACTTCTACGCGATCTTGACACAGCGCCGAAACGCCTGCTGATCAGCGTCGACAACAACGACAGCAACTTCCAGGACAACCGCGGCAACGCCCGGATCATCCGCTACGGCACCGCCAACCGCGATGGCGGCCTGCAGCAGGTGCAAGCCAGCGAAGGCACCCCGGCGCTGATCCAGATCGGCCAGAGCATTCCCGTCACCAGCACCCAGACCGACAGCTACGGACGCCTGCAAAGCCAGACCGAATACCGCAACGTCACCCAGGGCTTCTATGTCACCGCCAGCGTCGCCGGCGACACGGTGCATCTGAACATCAGCACCAACAACGACCGCATGAGCCAGGAGCGCCCGGATGTAGTGAAAGTACAAAGTACCGACACGAAGGTCACCGGCAGGCTCGGCGAATGGATCACGCTCGCGGGGTTCAATGCTCAAAGTCAGGCCGAACGCTCTACCTCGGCCCTCTCGTACTCGACCCAGCGCGGCGAAAACATGACATTGCGGGTAAAAGTCGACGAACTGGGCGCAGGCCAATGAAATCAAGGCCTCGACCAACGGCCTTGAAACTGACTGATGGGTCGCCTTAGACCAAAGATGTAGTGGAATGAAAAAACCACTACAAAACATTTGACGGCCTGAAATCGCAGAGGCATGATGGCCCCGCTCCCGCTAATCAGGGGCCCTGGCAAGGGCCTTCGGGTCGCGCCTCGAACCTACCCCCGAGGCCGATTCGTGTCTGTACAGCCCACAAGGCGCGTTTGACGAGATTACGACTGGAACGAAGTTGTCCCGAGGGACGGAAGCGCATCAAACGGTACACGGCATTCACTGATCGAAGCAGCACGGCATCCACGAGCCAACCTGCCCGGCAGTCGCCCGCACCTGCTCACTTCCTCCCCCGAGCCCATCGTTCAACGTCGCGATTTCGCCAGACGAGACTGATTCATCGCCAGCGTTCCTGAGCCGCGAGCATTCGGTGCTGCCCCTGTAAGAACAGCGCAGCCGACAGAGCGAACATTTTTCACCAAGACCTATGCGACGAGGTTTATTTCCATGGCACTGACACGCGAACAGCAAATTGCAGCCCTCGAAAAAGACTGGGCCGAGAACCCGCGCTGGAAAGGCGTGACCCGTACCTACACCGCTGCCGATGTCGTCCGTCTGCGTGGTTCGATCCAGCCAGAGCACACCCTGGCTCGCCTGGGTGCGGAAAAACTGTGGAACCTGGTGACCAAGGGCGCGCATCCGTCCTTCCGCCCTGAGAAAGATTTCGTCAACTGCATGGGCGCCCTGACCGGCGGCCAGGCTGTTCAACAGGTCAAGGCCGGTATCCAGGCCATCTACCTGTCCGGCTGGCAAGTGGCTGCCGACAACAACTCGGCCGAATCCATGTACCCAGACCAGTCCCTGTACCCAGTGGACTCGGTACCGACCGTGGTCAAGCGCATCAACAACTCGTTCCGCCGCGCCGACCAGATCCAGTGGAAAGCTGGCAAGAACCCAGGCGACGAAGGCTACGTCGACTACTTCGCGCCGATCGTGGCTGACGCCGAAGCCGGTTTCGGTGGCGTCCTGAACGCCTACGAGCTGATGAAGAACATGATCGAAGCAGGCGCCGCCGGCGTTCACTTCGAAGACCAGCTGGCTTCCGTGAAGAAGTGCGGCCACATGGGCGGCAAGGTACTGGTTCCAACCCAGGAAGCCGTGCAGAAGCTGACCGCTGCCCGTCTGGCGGCCGACGTTTCCGGCGTACCGACCATCATCCTGGCCCGTACCGACGCCAACGCCGCTGACCTGCTGACCAGCGACTGCGACCCGTACGACCAGCCGTTCGTGATCGGCGAGCGCACCCAGGAAGGTTTCTACAAGGTTCGTGCCGGCCTGGATCAAGCCATCGCCCGCGGCCTGGCCTACGCTCCTTACGCCGACCTGATCTGGTGCGAAACCGCCAAGCCGGACCTGGACGAAGCCCGTCGCTTCGCCGAAGCGATCAAGAAGGAATACCCGGACCAGATCCTGTCGTACAACTGCTCGCCTTCCTTCAACTGGAAGAAGAACCTGGACGACGCCACCATCGCCAAGTTCCAGCGCGAACTGTCGGCAATGGGCTACAAGCACCAGTTCATCACCCTGGCCGGCATCCACAACATGTGGCACGGCATGTTCAACCTGGCGCACGACTACGCCCGCAATGACATGACCGCCTACGTCAAGCTGCAGGAGCAGGAATTCGCTGACGCATCGAAAGGCTACACCTTCGTTGCTCACCAGCAGGAAGTCGGCACCGGCTACTTCGACGACATGACCACCGTGATCCAGGGCGGTTCGTCCTCGGTGACCGCGCTGACCGGCTCCACCGAAGAAGAGCAGTTCCACTGATTCAAACGCTGTAGCATTCGGGTAACACGCGAGGCCCGGGACCTGTGATGGGGTTCCGGGCCTCGTTTCATTTTCTCCCCGCACCTGCGTGTCGCGATCCTTTGGCTATGCTTGCACGCACGCCAGATCAAAGGACCGGCCATGCCCCGCTCCACACCCCTGCTCGCCCTCGCCCTGCTGGGCGGCGCCCTCTATCTATATGCACTGCACGCCGGCAGCCCCTGGCTGGCCCTGGCGGCAAAACCGATTCCGGTGCTGATGCTGCTGCTCTGGTTGGCCCGCGCGCCGGCAACGGCCTATCGCCACGCCGTCATGGCTGGACTGGGTCTGTCGATCGTCGGTGACCTGGCCCTGGCCTGGCCGGGGGACTGGTTCGTCGCTGGCCTGGCCGCGTTTCTCTGCGCCCACCTGGCGTATCTCTGGGCATACCTGGGCAGGAGGCGCCACCTCGCCGCCGGCGCCCTGCTGATCGCCGCGCTGTGTGGCGCCAGCCTGTTCGGCCTGCTGGCCTGGCACGGCCTCGGTGCGCTGCTGGTGCCAGTAGCGCTGTACGCCCTGACCATCAGTGCCATGCTCTGGCGCGCCCTCGCCTGCGGCGGCCTGGCCGGCATCGGCGCACTGAGCTTCGTGTTCTCCGACAGCCTGATCGGCATCGACCGCTTCGTCAGCCCGTTCGCTGCCGCGCCGTACCTGATCATCCTGTTCTACTGGCTCGGCCAGTGGGCGATCGCCGCCTCGGCGCAGCCGGCGACATCCGCCGAAACCTTGATCCAGAGCGCGACGGCACAGAACAAAAGCGTCTAGAACACGGCTGCAAGTAACTTGCGGGGCAAACAAGCAATGAACTTCTTAGTTGACTCGAACAGTCGGAATAACAGCAGGCCTGCAAATGATATCAATTATCATTCCGAAACTTGCCGTTCATTACGCCTGGAAAGAAACATAATTAACGAAACCGGCGACAATGCCCGAAATACAAGGCTTTCAGCGAGTTACGAAAGATTTTTGTTCTTAATCCTACGAATAAATTTGCAGCAGAAATTTTACTTGCACCCGGTTTACCCATAAAATCAGCGCGATAGATTCCGCTGCGACATATCGTCACTGCTCTACTTCTTTTCAAGCTCAGAGACCACGTGCTCTGTTAAGGATTCTCAGCATGCCCGATTCGACTGGACTGATCGCCCACAACTGGGGTTTTGCCATTTTCCTGTTGGGTGTCGTCGGCCTTTGCGCCTTCATGCTCGGCCTGTCCAGCCTGCTCGGCAGCAAGGCCTGGGGCCGCAGCAAGAACGAACCGTTCGAATCCGGCATGCTGCCCACCGGCGGCGCCCGCCTGCGCCTGTCGGCAAAATTCTATCTGGTCGCGATGCTGTTCGTGATCTTCGATATCGAAGCCCTCTTTCTCTTTGCATGGTCTGTGTCCGTCCGCGAAAGCGGCTGGACCGGATTCGTCGAAGCACTCGTTTTCATAGCAATTCTGTTGGCAGGTCTTGTCTACCTTTGGCGGGTCGGGGCGCTCGATTGGGCTCCCGTGGGTCGCCGCAAGCGGCAAGCGAAGCTGAAACAATGAGGCTTTGGCAATGCAATACAATCTCACCAGAATCGATCCGGATGCGCCCAACGAGCAGTATCCCATCGGAGAACGGGAAACCGTCTCCGATTCGCTGCTAGAGGACCAGGTCCACAAGAACATCTTCATGGGCAAGCTCGAAGATGTGCTCAGTGGCGCGGTCAACTGGGGTCGCAAGAACTCCCTGTGGCCGTACAACTTCGGCCTGTCCTGCTGCTACGTGGAGATGACCACGGCGTTCACCGCGCCGCACGACATCGCCCGTTTCGGCGCCGAAGTGATCCGGGCTTCACCGCGTCAGGCCGACTTCATGGTCATCGCCGGCACCTGCTTCATCAAGATGGCGCCGATCATCCAGCGCCTGTACGAGCAGATGCTGGAACCGAAGTGGGTCATTTCCATGGGTTCGTGCGCCAACTCCGGCGGCATGTACGACATCTACTCGGTCGTCCAGGGGGTCGACAAGTTCCTCCCCGTGGATGTCTACGTACCCGGCTGCCCGCCTCGCCCTGAAGCGTTCCTGCAAGGCCTGATGCTCTTGCAGGAATCGATTGGCCAGGAGCGACGCCCTCTTTCCTGGGTCGTCGGCGATCAAGGCGTGTACCGCGCCGAGATGCCGGCCCAGAAAGATCTGCGTCGTGAACAGCGCATGCAGGTGACCAACCTGCGCAGCCCCGACGAAGTCTGATCCAGCGACCTGCCGCCCGTTCCCAGGAACCGGCGGCCTGGCTTCATTCTCTACGTTGACCGAAAGCGACCGAGACCATGACAGCGGACACCGCTATTTATATTCCGCCTTACAAGGCTGACGACCAGGATGTGGTCGTCGAACTGCACAACCGTTTTGGCGCCGAGGCGTTCACCGCCCAGGAAACCCGCACCGGCATGCCGGTGCTGTGGGTTGACCGCGCCCGCCTCATCGAAGTGATGACCTTCCTGCGCAACGTCGCCAAGCCGTACAGCATGCTGTTCGACCTGCACGGCGTCGACGAGCGCCTGCGTACCCAGCGCCGCGGCCTGCCGGGTGCCGACTTCACCGTGTTCTACCACCTGCTCTCAGTGGAACGTAACAGCGACGTGATGATCAAGGTTTCCCTCAGCGAAACCGACCTGAGCGTGCCGACCGTCACCGGTATCTGGCCGAACGCCAACTGGTACGAGCGCGAAGTCTGGGACATGTTCGGCATCGACTTCCCGGGCCACCCGCACCTGACCCGCATCATGATGCCGCCGACCTGGGAAGGTCACCCGCTGCGCAAGGACTTCCCCGCCCGCGCCACCGAGTTCGACCCGTTCACCCTGAACCTGGCCAAGCAGCAACTGGAAGAAGAAGCCGCGCGCTTCAATCCGGAAGCCTGGGGCATGAAGCGTCAGGGCACGAACGAGGACTACATGTTCCTCAACCTCGGCCCGAACCACCCGTCCGCCCACGGTGCGTTCCGTATCGTCCTGCAGCTGGACGGTGAAGAGATCGTCGACTGCGTCCCGGACATCGGCTACCACCACCGTGGCGCCGAAAAGATGGCCGAGCGCCAGTCCTGGCACAGCTTCATCCCCTACACCGACCGCATCGACTACCTCGGCGGGGTGATGAACAACCTGCCGTACGTCCTCGCCGTCGAGAAGCTGGCCGGAATCAAGGTGCCGCAGAAGGTCGACACCATCCGCGTGATGCTCGCCGAATTCTTCCGCATCACCAGCCACCTGCTGTTCCTGGGTACCTACATCCAGGACGTCGGCGCCATGACCCCGGTGTTCTTCACCTTCACCGACCGTCAGCGCGCCTACACCGTGATCGAGGCCATCACCGGCTTCCGTCTGCACCCGGCCTGGTACCGCATCGGTGGCGTCGCCCACGACCTGCCGCGCGGCTGGGACAAGCTGGTCAAGGACTTCGTCGAATGGCTGCCCAAGCGCCTCGACGAGTACACCAAGGCCGCCCTGCAGAACAGCATCCTCAAGGGCCGCACCATCGGCGTTGCCCAGTACAACACCAAGGAAGCCCTGGCCTGGGGCGTTACCGGTGCCGGCCTGCGTTCCACCGGCCTGGACTTCGACCTGCGCAAGGCCCGCCCTTACTCCGGCTACGAGAACTTCGAGTTCGAAGTGCCGCTGGCCCACAACGGCGATGCCTACGATCGCTGCATGGTCCGTGTCGAGGAGATGCGCCAGAGTATCCGCATCATCGACCAGTGCCTGCGCAACATGCCGGAAGGCCCGTACAAGGCGGATCACCCGCTGACCACGCCGCCGCCGAAAGAGCGCACCCTGCAGCACATCGAAACCCTGATCACCCACTTCCTGCAGGTTTCGTGGGGCCCGGTCATGCCGGCCAACGAGTCCTTCCAGATGATCGAGGCGACCAAGGGCATCAACAGTTACTACCTGACGAGCGACGGCGGCACCATGAGCTACCGCACCCGGATTCGCACGCCGAGCTACCCGCACCTGCAGCAGATCCCTTCGGTGATCCGCGGCAGCATGGTCGCGGACCTCATCGCGTACCTGGGCAGTATCGACTTCGTTATGGCTGACGTGGACCGCTAAGCATGAACAGCACGCTTATCCAAACCGACCGTTTCGCCCTGAGCGAAACCGAGCGCTCGGCCATCGAGCACGAGATGCATCACTACGAGGACCCGCGCGCGGCGTCCATCGAAGCCCTGAAGATCGTCCAGAAGCAGCGCGGCTGGGTGCCGGACGGCGCTATCCACGCCATCGGCGAGATCCTCGGTATCCCGGCCAGCGACGTCGAAGGCGTGGCTACCTTCTATAGTCAGATCTTCCGCCAGCCGGTCGGTCGCCACATCATCCGCGTCTGCGACAGCATGGTCTGCTACATCGGCGGCCACGAGTCCGTGGTCGGCCAGATCCAGAGCGAACTGGGCATCGGCCTCGGCCAGACCACCCCGGACGGCCGTTTCACCCTGCTGCCGGTGTGCTGCCTGGGCAACTGCGACAAGGCCCCGGCGCTGATGATCGACGACGACACCTTCGGCGACGTGCAGCCGGCCGGTGTAGCCAAACTGCTGGAGGGTTACGTATGACCATCACTTCCTTCGGCCCGGCCAACCGCATCGCGCGCAGTGCCGAGACCCATCCGCTGACCTGGCGTCTGCGCGATGACGGCGAACCGGTATGGCTCGACGAATACCAGGCGAAGAATGGCTATGCCGCGGCACGCAAGGCCTTCGCCCAGATGTCCCAGGACGACATCGTCCAGACCGTCAAGGACTCCGGCCTCAAGGGCCGCGGCGGTGCGGGCTTCCCCACCGGCGTGAAGTGGGGCCTGATGCCGAAAGACGAATCCATGAACATCCGCTACCTGCTGTGCAACGCGGACGAAATGGAGCCGAACACCTGGAAGGACCGCATGCTGATGGAGCAACAGCCCCATCTGCTGGTCGAGGGCATGCTGATCAGCGCCCGCGCCCTCAAGGCCTACCGCGGCTACATCTTCCTGCGTGGCGAATACACCACCGCCGCGCGCAACCTCAACCGCGCCATCGACGAAGCCAAGGCCGCCGGCCTGCTGGGCAAGAACATCCTCGGCAGCGGTTTCGATTTCGAGCTGTTCGTGCACACCGGTGCCGGCCGCTACATCTGCGGTGAAGAAACCGCGCTGATCAACTCGCTGGAAGGCCGCCGCGCCAACCCGCGCTCCAAGCCGCCCTTCCCCGCCGCCGTCGGCGTCTGGGGCAAGCCGACCTGCGTCAACAACGTCGAGACCCTGTGCAACGTGCCGGCGATCGTCGATGGCGGCGTCGACTGGTACAAGTCGCTGGCCCGCGAAGGCAGCGAAGACCACGGCACCAAGCTGATGGGCTTCTCCGGCAAGGTGAAGAACCCCGGCCTGTGGGAACTGCCGTTCGGCGTCACCGCCCGCGAGCTGTTCGAGGACTACGCCGGCGGCATGCGCGACGGCTACAAGCTCAAGTGCTGGCAGCCAGGCGGCGCCGGTACCGGCTTCCTCCTGCCCGAGCACCTCGATGCACAGATGTACGCCGGTGGCATCGCCAAGGTCGGCACCCGGATGGGTACCGGCCTGGCCATGGCCGTGGACGACAGCATCAGCATGGTCTCCCTGCTGCGCAACATGGAAGAGTTCTTCGCCCGCGAATCCTGCGGCTGGTGCACCCCGTGCCGCGACGGCCTGCCATGGAGCGTGAAGATGCTGCGCGCACTGGAGAAAGGCCAGGGCAAGCGCGAGGACATCGACACCCTGCTGCAGTTGGTCAATTTCCTCGGCCCAGGCCGCACCTTCTGTGCTCACGCACCCGGTGCCGTCGAGCCGCTGGGCAGTGCCATCAAATACTTCCGTCCGGAGTTCGAGGCCGGTGTCGCCAGCAATCCTGCTGCCGAGACCCTGAGCCCGAACCTGGCCAAGCCTCTCCAGGCCGGGCCGATTGTGGTCGGCGCATAACAAGATGAAAAAGCGGAGGGTCCGTGCCCTCCGCCAGCCGCGCAGGCTCGCCCGACTTGGTCGCGCGAGCCGCGGGCTCACCGATTTCCATTAGCCACACCCGCTCACGCGGGCCAACGAAGAACTTTGAACCATGGCCACTATCCACGTAGACGGCAAAGCGCTCGAAGTCAACGGTGCGGACAACCTGTTACAGGCGTGTCTGTCGCTCGGCCTCGACATCCCCTATTTCTGCTGGCACCCGGCGCTCGGTAGCGTCGGCGCCTGCCGGCAGTGCGCGGTCAAGCAGTACACCGACGAGAACGACACCCGTGGTCGTATCGTCATGTCCTGCATGACCCCTGCCTCCGACGGCACCTGGATTTCCATCGACGACGACGAGTCCAAGGCGTTCCGCGCCAGCGTCGTCGAATGGCTGATGACCAACCACCCGCACGACTGCCCGGTCTGCGAGGAAGGCGGTCACTGCCACCTGCAGGACATGACGGTAATGACCGGCCACAACGAGCGCCGTTACCGTTTCACCAAGCGTACCCACCAGAACCAGGAACTCGGCCCGTTCATCGCCCACGAGATGAACCGCTGCATCGCCTGCTATCGCTGCGTGCGCTACTACAAGGACTACGCCGGCGGTACCGACCTGGGCGTCTACGGTGCCCACGACAACGTCTACTTCGGCCGCGTCGAGGACGGTGCCCTGGAGAGCGAGTTCTCCGGCAACCTGACCGAGGTCTGCCCGACCGGTGTGTTCACCGACAAGACCCACTCCGAGCGCTACAACCGCAAGTGGGACATGCAGTTCGCCCCGAGCATCTGCCACGGTTGCTCCAGCGGCTGCAACATCAGCCCCGGTGAGCGCTACGGCGAACTGCGCCGCATCGAGAACCGCTTCAACGGTTCGGTCAACCAGTACTTCCTCTGCGACCGCGGCCGCTTCGGCTACGGCTACGTCAACCGTGCCGACCGCCCGCGCCAGCCATTGCTCGCCGATGGCAGCAAGCTGGGCCTGGACGCCGCCCTGGACAAGGCCGCCGACCTGCTGCGCGGCCGTACCATCGTCGGTATCGGCTCGCCACGCGCCAGCCTGGAAAGCAACTACGGCCTGCGCGAGCTGGTCGGTGCCGAGTACTTCTACTCGGGTATGGAAGCCGCAGAGCTTGCGCGCGTGCGCCTGGTCCTGCAGGTGCTGAACGACAGCCCGCTGCCGGTCCCGACCCTGCGCGACATCGAGGACCACGACGCCGTGTTCGTCCTCGGCGAAGACCTGACCCAGACCGCTGCCCGCGTCGCCCTGGCCGTGCGCCAGGCCACCAAGGGCAAGGCCGAGGCCATGGCCGAAGCGATGAAAGTGCAACCGTGGCTCGACGCCGCGGTGAAGAACATCGGCCAGCACGCGCTGTACCCGCTGTTCATCGCCAGCCTGGCCGAGACCAAGCTGGATGACGTCGCCGAAGAATGCGTGCACGCCGCTCCCGCCGACCTCGCCCGTATCGGTTTCGCCGTGGCCCACGCCATCGACCCGAGCGCCCCGGCCGTCGAAGGCCTGGACGCCGAGGCCCTGGAACTGGCCAAGCGCATTGCCGACGCCCTGGTCGCCGCCAAGCGTCCGCTGATCGTTTCCGGTGGCTCGCTGGGCGAAAAAGCCCTGATCGAAGCCGCGGCCAACATCGCCAAGGCCCTGAAGCTGCGTGAAAAAGCCGGCTCCCTGAGCCTGGTGGTGCCGGAAGCCAACAGCATCGGCATGGCCATGTTCGGTGGCGACTCCGTCGACGCCGCCCTCGACGCCGTGATTTCCGGCAAGGCCGACGCCATCGTCGTCCTGGAAAACGACCTGTACAGCCGCGTGCCGGCCGCCAAGGTCGATGCCGCCTTCGCTGCCGCCAAAGTCATCATCGTTGCCGATCACTCGAAGACCGCGACCACCGACCGCGCCCACCTGGTGCTGCCGGCCGCCTCCTTCGCCGAAGGCGACGGCACCCTGGTCAGCCAGGAAGGCCGCGCCCAGCGCTTCTTCCAGGTATTCGATCCGACCTACCTGGACAGCAGCATCCTGGTTCACGAAGGCTGGCGCTGGATGCACGCCCTGCGTGCAACCCTGCTGAACAAGCCGGTGGACTGGACCCAGCTGGACCAGGTCACCAGCGCCTGCGCCAGCGTCGCGCCGCAACTGGCCGGCATCGTCAACGCCGCGCCGTCCGCCGCGTTCCGCATCAAGGGCATGAAACTGGCGCGCGAACCGCTGCGCTACTCCGGTCGTACCGCCATGCGCGCCAACATCAGCGTGCACGAACCGCGTACCCCGCAGGACAAGGACACCGCCTTCGCCTTCTCCATGGAAGGCTACTCGGGTTCCGCCGAACCGCGTTCCCAGGTGCCGTTCGCCTGGTCGCCGGGCTGGAACTCGCCGCAAGCCTGGAACAAGTTCCAGGACGAGGTCGGTGGCCACCTGCGCGCCGGCGATCCAGGCACCCGCCTGATCGAGTCGCAAGGCGATCGCCTGAACTGGTTCGCCAGCGTTCCGGGCGCCTTCGCCCCGGCCCGCGGTACCTGGAAAGCGGTGCCGTTCTACCACCTGTTCGGCAGCGAAGAGAACTCTTCCCGCGCCGCCCCGGTGCAGGAACGCATCCCGCAGCCTTACGTCGCGCTGGCCAAGTCGGAAGCCGATCGCCTGGGCGTCAACGAAGGTGCCCTGCTCAGCCTGAACGTAGCCGGCCAGACCCTGCGCCTGCCGCTGCGTATCAATGAAGAACTGGGCGCTGGCCTGGTTGCCCTGCCGAAAGGCCTGGCCGGTATTCCGCCAGCCATCTTCGGTGCATCCGTCGAAGGCCTGCAGGAGGCAGCACAATGAGCTGGTTCACCCCCGAAGTGATCGATGTGATCATCGCCGTCCTCAAGGCCATCGTGGTCCTGCTGGCGGTGGTGGTCTGCGGTGCGCTGCTCAGCTTCGTCGAGCGGCGCCTGCTGGGCTGGTGGCAGGACCGCTACGGTCCGAACCGCGTCGGCCCGTTCGGCATGTTCCAGATCGCCGCCGACATGCTGAAGATGTTCTTCAAGGAAGACTGGAACCCGCCCTTCGTCGACCGCATGATCTTCACCCTGGCCCCGGTGGTCGCCATGAGCGCGCTGCTGATCGCCTTCGTGATCATCCCGATCACCCCGACCTGGGGTGTCGCGGACCTGAACATCGGCCTGCTGTTCTTCTTCGCCATGGCCGGTCTGTCGGTGTACGCCGTACTGTTCGCCGGCTGGTCGTCGAACAACAAGTACGCCCTGCTCGGCAGCCTGCGTGCCTCCGCCCAGACCGTGTCCTATGAAGTGTTCATGGGCCTGGCGCTGATGGGCGTGGTGGTCCAGGCCGGTTCGTTCAACATGCGCGACATCGTCGACTACCAGGCACAGAACCTGTGGTTCATCATTCCGCAGTTCTTCGGCTTCTGTACCTTCTTCATCGCTGGCGTCGCCGTGACTCACCGTCACCCGTTCGACCAGCCGGAAGCGGAGCAGGAACTGGCCGACGGTTACCACATCGAGTATGCCGGCATGAAATGGGGCATGTTCTTCGTCGGCGAGTACATCGGCATCATCCTGATCTCGGCGCTGCTGGTAACCCTGTTCTTCGGTGGTTGGCACGGTCCGTTCGATCTGCTGCCGCAGATCCCGTTCGTGTGGTTCGCCCTGAAAACCGGTTTCTTCATCATGCTGTTCATCCTGCTGCGCGCTTCGATCCCGCGCCCGCGCTATGACCAGGTGATGGACTTCAGCTGGAAGTTCTGCCTGCCGCTGACCCTGATCAATTTGCTGGTGACCGCTGCGATCGTGTTGCTCAACACGCCAGCTGTTGCGGCCCAGTGAGGATTTGACCCATGTTCAAATATATTGGCGACATCGTTAAGGGCACCGGCACCCAGCTGCGCAGCCTGGTGATGGTGTTCTCCCACGGGTTCCGCAAGCGCGACACCCTGCAATACCCGGAAGAGCCGGTCTACCTGCCGCCACGCTACCGTGGCCGCATCGTGCTGACCCGCGACCCCGATGGCGAAGAGCGCTGCGTAGCGTGCAACCTGTGTGCCGTGGCCTGCCCGGTGGGTTGCATCTCGCTGCAGAAAGCCGAGACCGATGACGGACGCTGGTACCCCGAGTTCTTCCGCATCAACTTCTCGCGCTGCATTTTCTGCGGCCTCTGCGAGGAAGCCTGCCCGACCACCGCGATCCAGCTCACCCCGGATTTCGAAATGGCCGAGTTCAAACGTCAGGACCTGGTGTACGAGAAAGAAGATCTGCTGATCTCCGGCCCCGGCAAGAATCCCGACTACAACTTCTACCGTGTTGCAGGTATGGCCGTTGCCGGCAAGCCGAAAGGCGCCGCGCAGAACGAAGCCGAGCCGATCAACGTGAAGAGCTTGCTCCCTTAAGGAAGAAAGATGGAATTCGCTTTCTATTTCGCATCCGGTGTCGCTGTGGTGTCCACCCTTCGGGTGATCACCAACACCAACCCCGTGCACGCCCTGCTCTACCTGATCATTTCCCTGATCTCCGTGGCGATGACCTTCTTCGCCCTCGGCGCACCCTTCGCCGGGGCCCTGGAAGTGATCGCCTACGCCGGCGCCATCATGGTGCTGTTCGTCTTCGTGGTGATGATGCTCAACCTGGGGCCGGCCTCGGTCGCCCAGGAACGTGGCTGGCTGACCCCGGGCATCTGGGCGGGACCGGTGTTCCTCGCCGCCCTGCTCCTGCTCGAACTGCTCTACGTACTGTTCGTCACCCCGAGCGGCGCGGCCATCGGCCACACCACCGTAGACGCCAAGGCGGTCGGTATCAGCCTGTTCGGTCCGTACCTGCTGGTAGTCGAACTGGCCTCCATGCTGCTGCTCGCCGCGGCAGTCACGGCCTTCCACGTCGGCCGCAACGAGGCGAAGGAGTAATCACATGCCCGCAATTCCTCTCGAACACGGTCTGGCCGTCGCCGGCATCCTGTTCTGCCTCGGTCTGGTCGGCCTGATGGTCCGCCGCAACATTCTCTTCGTGCTGATGAGTCTGGAAATCATGATGAACGCCTCGGCACTCGCGTTCATCGTCGCTGGCGCCCGCTGGGCGCAGCCGGATGGGCAGATCATGTTCATCCTGGTGATCAGCCTGGCAGCCGCCGAGGCCAGTATCGGCCTGGCGATCCTGCTGCAGCTGTATCGCCGCTTCCACACTCTCGATATCGATGCAGCCAGTGAGATGCGCGGATGAACCTTCTCTTCCTGACTTTCGTATTCCCCCTGATCGGCTTCCTGCTGCTGTCGTTCTCCCGCGGTCGTTTCTCGGAGAACCTGTCGGCGCTGATCGGTGTCGGCTCGGTCGGTCTGTCGGCCATCGTCGCTGCCTGGGTGATCTGGCAGTTCAACGTCGCGCCGCCGGAAAACGGCGTGTACACCCAACTGCTGTGGCAGTGGATGTCGGTCGACGGCTTCGCCCCCAGCTTCACCCTGCACCTGGATGGCCTGTCGGTCACCATGCTCGGTGTGGTGGTCGGCGTCGGCTTCCTGATCCACCTGTTCGCCTCCTGGTACATGCGTGGCGAAGCCGGCTACTCGCGCTTCTTCTCCTACACCAACCTGTTCATCGCCAGCATGTTGTTCCTGATCCTGGGCGACAACCTGCTGTTCATCTACTTCGGTTGGGAAGGCGTGGGCCTGTGCTCGTACCTGTTGATCGGTTTCTACTACAGCAACCGCAACAACGGTAACGCGGCACTGAAAGCGTTCATCGTCACCCGTATCGGCGACGTGTTCATGGCCATCGGCCTGTTCATCCTGTTCCAGCAGCTCGGCACCCTGAACATCCAGGAACTGCTGGTGCTGGCCCCGCAGAAGTTCCAGGCGGGCGATACCTGGATGGTCCTGGCGACCCTGATGCTGCTCGGTGGCGCGGTCGGTAAATCCGCCCAGCTGCCGCTGCAGACCTGGCTGGCCGACGCGATGGCCGGTCCTACCCCGGTTTCGGCACTGATCCACGCGGCGACCATGGTCACCGCGGGCGTCTACCTGATCGCCCGGACCCACGGCCTGTTCACCCTGGCCCCGGACGTGCTGCACCTGGTCGGCGTGGTCGGTGGTGTCACCCTGGTCCTGGCCGGCTTCGCCGCCCTGGTGCAGACCGACATCAAGCGTATCCTCGCCTACTCGACCATGAGCCAGATCGGCTACATGTTCCTCGCCCTCGGCGTCGGTGCCTGGGACGCGGCGATCTTCCACCTGATGACCCACGCCTTCTTCAAGGCCCTGCTGTTCCTTGCCTCCGGTGCGGTGATCGTCGCCTGCCACCACGAGCAGAACATCTTCAAGATGGGCGGCCTGTGGAAGAAACTGCCGCTGGCCTACGCCAGCTTCGTGGTGGGTGGTTCGGCCCTGGCCGCGCTGCCGCTGATCACCGTCGGTTTCTACTCCAAGGACGAGATCCTCTGGGAAGCCTTCGCCAGCGGCAATACCGGTCTGCTCTACGCCGGCCTGGTCGGTGCCTTCATGACCTCGCTGTACACCTTCCGCCTGATCTTCATCGCCTTCCACGGCGAAGCCAAGACCGAAGCCCATGCTGGCCACGGTATCTCCCACTGGCTGCCGCTGGGCGTGCTGATCGTCCTGTCGACCTTCGTCGGCGCCTGGATCCACCCACCGCTGGCTGGCGTACTGCCGGAAAGCGCGGGTCATGCCGGCGGCGAAGCCAAGCACAGCCTGGAAATCGCCTCGGGCGCCATCGCCATCGCCGGTATCCTGCTGTCGGCGGTGCTGTTCCTCGGCAAGCGTCGTTTCGTCACCGCGGTGGCCAACAGCGGCATCGGTCGCCTCCTCTCGGCCTGGTGGTTCGCCGCCTGGGGCTTCGACTGGATCTACGACAAGCTGTTCGTCAAGCCTTACCTGCTGATCAGCCACATCCTGCGTCGCGACCCGGTCGACCGCACCATTGGCCTGATTCCGCGCATGGCCCGTGGCGGACACGCCGCCATGAGCAAGACCGAAACCGGTCAGCTGCGCTGGTACACCGCTTCGATCGCCGTGGGTGCCGTGCTCGTGCTCGGCGCCGTTTTGATGGCTGCGGTCTGATATGAACCTTGCGACTTTGCGAAAGGAATTGAGCCCGTCATGATTTTGCCTTGGCTGATCCTGATCCCCTTCATCGGCGGCCTGCTGTGCTGGCTGGGTGAGCGCTTCGGCGCCACCCTGCCGCGCTGGATCGCGCTGCTGACCATGTCCCTGCTGCTCGGTATCGGCCTCTGGCTGTGGGCACACGGTGACTACACCCTCGCCCCCGCTCCTGGCGCCGCGCCGCAGTGGGCGGTCGAGTTCAAGGTCCTCTGGATCGAGCGCTTCGGCATCAGCCTGCACCTGGCCCTCGACGGCCTGTCGCTGCTGATGATCCTGCTCACCGGCCTGCTCGGTGTGCTGTCCGTGCTCTGCTCGTGGAAAGAGATCCAGCGCCACGTCGGCTTCTTCCACCTCAACCTGATGTGGATCCTCGGCGGCGTGGTTGGTGTGTTCCTCGCCCTCGACCTGTTCCTGTTCTTCTTCTTCTGGGAAATGATGCTGGTGCCGATGTATTTCCTCATCGCGCTCTGGGGTCACAGCTCCTCCGACGGCAAGAAGACCCGGATCTACGCGGCGACCAAGTTCTTCATCTTCACCCAGGCCAGCGGCCTGATCATGCTGGTGGCGATCCTCGGTCTGGTGCTGGTCAACTTCAACAACACCGGTGTGATCACCTTCGACTACACCCAGTTGCTGAAGGCCGAACTGCCGGCCGGTACCGAATACCTGCTGATGCTCGGCTTCTTCATCGCCTTCGCGGTCAAGCTGCCGGTGGTGCCGTTCCACTCCTGGCTGCCTGACGCTCACGCCCAGGCGCCGACCGCCGGTTCCGTCGACCTCGCCGGTATCCTGCTGAAGACCGCGGCCTACGGCCTGCTGCGCTTCGCCCTGCCGCTGTTCCCCAACGCGTCGGCGGAGTTCGCGCCGATCGCCATGACCCTGGGCCTGATCGGGATCTTCTACGGTGCCTTCCTGGCCTTCGCACAGAGCGACATCAAGCGCCTGATCGCGTTCTCCAGCGTGTCGCACATGGGCTTCGTCCTGATCGGCATCTACTCCGGCAGCCAGCAGGCCCTGCAAGGCGCGGTGATCCAGATGCTCGCCCACGGTCTGTCGGCAGCGGCGCTCTTCATCCTCAGCGGCCAGCTGTACGAGCGCCTGCACACCCGTGACATGCGCCAGATGGGTGGCCTGTGGCACCGCATCGCCTACCTGCCGGCCATCAGCCTGTTCTTCGCCGCGGCGTCCCTCGGCCTGCCGGGCACCGGCAACTTCGTCGGCGAATTCCTGATCCTGATCGGCAGCTTCGTCAGTGCCCCATGGGTCACCGTCATTGCCACCTCCGGCCTGGTATTCGGTTCGGTCTACTCGCTGATCATGATTCACCGCGCCTACTTCGGCCCGGCGAAATCGGAAGAAGTCCTGGCCGGCATGGATACCCGCGAAATGATCATGGTGCTGGGCCTCGCGGTCCTGCTGATCGTTCTGGGCGTCTACCCGCAGCCGTTCCTCGACACTTCCGCCGCCACCATGAGCGGTGTGCAGCAGTGGCTCGGCTCCGCTTTCACTCAACTCGCTTCGGCCCGGTAAGAGCGCTATGGACCTGACGATTCAACACTTTATCGCGCTTGCGCCGCTGCTGATCACCACCATCACCGTCATCGTGGTGATGCTGGCGATCGCCTGGCGCCGCAACCACTCGCAAACCTTCCTGCTGTCGACCGTGGGCCTCAACCTGGCCCTGCTGTCGATCCTGCCGGTCCTGAAAATCGTGCCCCTGGCGGTCACCCCGCTGCTGACCATCGACAAGTTCGCCTGCCTGTACATGGCGCTGATCCTGGTCGCCACCCTGGCCTGCGTCACCCTCGCCCATGCCTACCTGGGTGATGGCGGCTCGGGCTACCCGGGCAACCGCGAAGAGCTGTACCTGCTGATCCTGATGGCCGCCCTCGGCGGTCTGGTCCTGGTCTGCGCACAGCACCTGGCGGGCCTGTTCATCGGTCTGGAACTGCTCTCGGTGCCGGTCTACGGCCTGGTCGCCTATGCCTTCTTCAACAAGCGCTCGCTGGAAGCCGGCATCAAGTACATGGTCCTGTCGGCCGCCGGTTCCGCGTTCCTGCTGTTCGGCATGGCCCTGCTCTACGCCGACGCCGGCAGCCTGGCCTTCGACGCCATCGGCAAGGCCCTGGCCACGACCAGCATGCCTAGCCTGATGGCCCAGCTGGGCCTGGGCATGATGCTGGTCGGCCTGGCGTTCAAGCTGTCGCTGGTACCGTTCCACCTGTGGACGCCGGACGTCTACGAAGGTGCTCCGGCACCGGTCGCGGCCTTCCTCGCCACCGCGAGCAAGGTGGCGGTGTTCGCCGTCGTCGTGCGCCTGTTCATGCTCTCCCCTGCCGCCAGCAGTGGCGTGCTGACCACCGTGCTGTCGGTGATCGCCGTCGCCTCGATCCTGGTCGGCAACCTGCTGGCGCTGACCCAGAGCAACCTCAAGCGTCTGCTCGGTTACTCGTCGATCGCCCACTTCGGCTACCTGCTGATCGCCCTGGTGGCGAGCAAGGGTCTGGCCCTGGAAGCCATCGGCGTGTACCTGGTCACCTACGTGATCACCAGCCTGGGCGCCTTCGGTGTGATCACCCTGATGTCCTCGCCGTACAACGGTCGCGATGCCGACGCCCTGTACGAGTACCGCGGCCTGTTCTGGCGCCGTCCGTACCTGACCGCGGTGCTGACCGTGATGATGCTGTCGCTGGCGGGTATCCCGCTGACCGCCGGCTTCATCGGCAAGTTCTACATCATCGCCACGGGTGTCGAGTCGCAGTTGTGGTGGCTGACCGGTGCGCTGGTCGTGGGTAGCGCCATCGGCGTGTTCTACTACCTGCGCGTCATGGTCACCCTGTACCTGATCGAGCCGAACCTGCGTCGTCACGATGCACCGTTCAACTGGGAACAGCGCACCGGCGGCGTCATGCTGCTGGCCATCGCCATCCTGGCCTTCGTCCTCGGCGTCTACCCGCAGCCGCTGCTGGACATGGTGCAACATGCCGGTCTGCAACTGATCGGCTGAGCCACCCCGGAAAAACAGACACCCCGCTTCGGCGGGGTGTTTTTTTTCCAGCGCATTGGCGCGCCCTCCCTGGTCTCCAGCGCTCGCCGGATCAGCGTCCCTCTGACCGCTCCCAGCACTACCCGAGCGCAAGCCCCTCCTGCACCGAGGGCAATGCGGCCCGCCGCAATTCATTGTCGGCACGCGGCAGATGCACGTCCGGATTGGGCATACCGCTGGGGGACAGTTCGTGAGTCATCTCGAACTCGGCCCGCACCGACCAGCCGCAGGCCTCCGTGGTGCATTGCAGATAAGCCACCCGCAGAAAGATGTGCCGCCCCTCGCTGGTACGTATGCGCATGCGGCTTTTGCAGTGCGGGCATACAAGCTTGTAAGTACTCACTGTGGCCTCCCTGGTGCCGCATGAACCGGCGCCAGTTCGACTCGGAAACAGCGCACAGTGCTGCTATGACGGTAATTCATTCTTATTCCAATCTCCTGTAAGCTCGATACAAGCAACGGAAATTTCCTATACAAAACACGGAAATTGCCGACATTTAATTTCCCCATACGAGTAGTGCTCGATGTTGCAAAGAGAGACAATGCGATTTGCATACTTTTTTGCCGAACATTATATCAGCACCCCAGAGGATTACTCGTTATGAGTATTAATGGATTTGCTGCGGTGCTTGCCAGGATGAAGCTCGTCACCCAGTCGGCCACCGACTCCAGCCTGTCATCGGCATTGGGTGTAAGTCCTCAGACAGTCAGCAGCTGGAAAGGTCGCGACAGCATTCCTTATGCAATATGCGTAGACCTCGCGGAGAAGCACGGCGTCTCCCTGGACTGGCTGCTGGTGGGCGAGGGTCCGAAGTTTCGCGCCCATGCCCAGCGCGCGCTCTCTCCGGCAAGCGACCCCGACTGGGAAGCGCAACTGCTCGCCCAGGTGCGCCTGCTCAGCCCCCAGGATCAACGCGCCATTGCCCTCGTCGTCCAGGAAAAGCAGCGCATTCGCGAGCTCGAACAGCAGGTCGAAGCGATCTCCAGCCTGCTGCCGCAACTCAATAAGTGAGTCGACTCAGGATCCGCTGCGCAAGCGCTGGACGATATCCCGCAGGGACGCGCCATCCAGCCAGATCATCACCTTGATGACGATCGGGATGACCACCACCGCACCGATGAACGCCGCCTCTCCTCCCGAGAGAAACGGACCGATCGAACGCATCAACGGCGTGAACAGATAGCCGACACCCGCCGACAGCAGTAGCGAACCGATGCGTTGCCAGGCCTTGAGAAAGCCTCGCGTACTGGCCACCAGCCACGCCCCCAGCACCGAACCGAATAGCACGTCGCCCTCCACCGAAGGGAGCGCCGCGGCAAGCCCGAGCCCGACGAAAAGGCTGGAAAGGGTCGAAGACGTTGGATCATGCATGGAACAGCCCCCCGGCATCAGGACCGCCCGATTCGACGGGCCAGCAGGCCATAGCGAAGCGCCTTGATCACTGCCTCCACCCGGGAATGCACGGAAAGCTTGCGCAGCACGTTGCCGACATGAAAGTTCACGGTCGACTCCTTGCAGGCGATGATCTGCGATATTTCCCACGAGGTCTTTCCACAGGAACACCAATACAGCACCTCTTCTTCACGAGGCGTCAGGGTCGGCGGGTCCATGACGAGCAGCGGCGCGGCTGCGGTGGCGTTGCGTGGCATGGTGGTTATCTCCGTATGCGCTGCCCGGAGAATTCCCGGGCCGGTTGACGATGGGCGAACGATACGGAGGCCATCGCGAGTCAGACCAGTCGTACAACTTGTGGCTAATGAGGCTACAAATCAGGGGAATAAAGTCCTCCATCAACAACGGAAGAAAAGGGTGATTTCACAGCCCTTTCGTTCGTCTGACTCCACATTGCCCGCCAGAAAAATCAGTTGGAGCTGTACGATGCCGTCACCGCTGTCCCTGCACTCTTCCCTGTGCCTGCTTGGCCTGGCCCTGACCGGCGCCAGCAGCGCCCAGGCCGCGGATACCGTCGAACTCAACCAGGTGTTGATCCAGGGGCAACAGCAGGACGACCTGCAGGCAGCCCGGGAGCGCCTGCGGGAAGTACCCGGGGCCAGCAACCTGGTGGATATGCAGCGCGTCGGGCAGGGCCGGGTCGCCAGCAACCAGGATGTACTGGCCTATCAGCCGGGTGTATTCGCCCAGTCCGCCGGCAACGATGGTGTTCGCCTGTCGATTCGTGGTTCCGGCATCAACCGCGCCCCGGGCGCCCACGGTTCGGGCACCTACGTGATGTTCGACGGCCTGCCGCTGACCGGCCCGGGCGGCACGCCCTACGAACTGTTCGAACCGCTGTGGCTGAGCCGCGCCGAGGTGCTGCGCGGGGCCAATGGCTTCGATCGCGGCGCCCTGGCCCTGGGCGGCGCGATCGACTACGTGACGCACACCGGCCATGATGCCGCGCCCCTGCAACTGCGCTACGAAGTCGGCAGCCGCGGCTACCAGAAGCGCCATATCAGCTCCGGCCAGGTGCTGGGTGACCTGGACTACTACGTGGCGCTGACCGACAGCGAGTACGACGGCTATCAGAAGCACAGCAGCGGCAGCGGCAAAGGTGTCGCGGCGAATGTCGGCTACCGCTTCAACCCGAACCTGGAAACCCGCTTCTACCTGCGCTACCGGGAGACCGACAACGACCTGGCGGGACGTCTGACCAAGGACCAGATCGAGCATCACCCACGGGCGGCCAATCCCGGTTACTACAGCCGCAACGACAGCCGCCCGCAGCCCGGCAGCACCTGGCTGGCGAACAAGACCACCTTCTACCTCGACGACGATTCGCAACTGGTGGCCGGACTGGTCTATCACGACTATCCGATGGATCTGCGCGAAGGCCCGATGCGTCTGAAGGTGGCCTACACCGACGTCAGTGGCACGCTCGATTACCAACGCCGCCACACCCTGTTCGGTCACGAGAGCAAGACCACCGTCGGCTGGCGTACCACCAAGCACCTGCCCAACAGCGGTGCGTCGCAGTATTCGCGGGTGAACGATATCGTCAGGGCGAAAACCCGCGACTTCACCTACCAGGGTTCGGACACCGTCCTGCATATCGGCAACGAACTGGAACTGGTTCCGGACCTGTGGCTGACCAGCGGCCTGGCGGCGATCTATACCCGCCGGGAAAGCGCCGTGACCTACCCGGCCTCCGGCGGCAAGGTCAGCCTCAACGACTGGGACTACGCGCCACGCCTGGGCCTGCGCTACGACCTCAGCCCGGCGCTGCAGCTGTACGGCAACCTCAGCCGCTCGGTGGAGCCGCCGCACCCGTGGTCACTGATCTGGAGCGCGCCGACCCAGACCCAGCCGATCGAACTGAAGAACCAGAGCGCCACCACCCTCGAACTGGGTGCCCGCGGCGACTCCGAGCTCGGCCGCTGGGACCTGGCCTGGTACTACTCGGCCGTGCGTCACGAACTGCTGCAGGTGGAGATCCAGGCGCCATTCCGCAGCGAGGTCAACGCCAGCCCGACCGTGCACCAGGGCATCGAGGCCGGGCTCGACAGCACCCTGTGGGAACGCGCCGCCGTCGGTCGCCTGTCGCTGCGCCAGGCCTACACCTTCAACGACTTCCACTACCGCGACGACAAGGTGTTCGGCGACAACCGCCTGCCGGGCATCCCGATGCACTACTACCAGGGCGAGCTGCGCTTCGACCTGCCCAGCGGTTTCTATGCCGGGCTCAATACCACCATGGCCTCGAAGATGCAGATCGACTATGCGAACAGCTACGAGGCCGACGCCTACGCCATCCTCGGCGCCACCTTCGGCTACAACGCGCCGAAGCAGGACTGGCAGACCTGGCTCGACCTGCGCAACCTGACCAACAAGCGTTATGCGGCCATCGTCGTGCCGGGGTACAACGACAATGGCGCGGATGTCGCGCGCTCGGTGCCGGGGGAAGGGTTCGGGGTGTATGCGGGGGTTTCGTATACCTTCCGCTGAAGATCACGTTCGCAGGGGCTGGCCTGCCTGTAGGAGCGTGGCTTGCCCGCGAAAGGACCGCACAGCGGTCCCACGATCTCATGGCCGCCACCCTTTTGGGACCGCGTTGCGGTCCTTTCGCGGCGGTTCGGCGCCCCGACAAGCCACGCTCCTACGAGGCCTGTACCGTCGAATCAAGGCGGCAACTGCACCTGCGGCCGCGTGCTGGTGAAAATCCCCCAGCTGGAGACGAACAACGCCGCGATCAACGGCCCGATGACGAAACCATTGAGCCCGAACACCGCCAGCCCGCCCAGGGTCGAGACCAGAATCAGATAATCCGGCAGGCGCGTGTCCTTGCCCACCAGCAACGGCCGCAGCAGGTTGTCCACCAGGCCGATCACGCAGACGCCGAACGCCGTCAGGACCACGCCCTGCCACACCGCGCCGCTGAACAGGAAGTACACCGCCACTGGCCCCCAGACGATGCCCGCGCCCACCGCCGGCAGCAGCGACAGGAACGCCATCAGTACCGCCCACAACAGTGCGCTCGGCACATCCAGCACCCAGAAGATCAGGCCGCCCAGCGCCCCCTGGGCGATCGCCACCAGCAGGTTGCCCTTGACCGTCGCGCGTACCACGCGGTTGAACTTCAATTGCAGCCGGCGCTTCTGCTGCTCGGCCAGCGGTACCGCCTGGCGGATCCTGCGGACCAGTTCGGCGCCATCGCGCAGAAAGAAGAACAGCAGGTAGAGCATCACGCCGAGACTCACCAGCAGCTCGAAGGTGCTCTGGCCGAAGCTGTAGGCCTGGCTGGCAAGAAACTGGCTGCCCTCCACCGCGCCCTTGGTCACCTTGTCGCGCAGCCCCTCCAGGTCACCGATGCCCATGCGCTCCAGACCGTGCTGGAGCACTGCCGGCAGCACATCCTTGAAGCGCTCGACATACCCCGCGACATCCAGCTCACCGCTTTCGATGCGCTTGTAGATCAGGCTGCCTTCCTGGACCAGCAGCCCACTGACGACGATCACCGGCAGCACCGCGATCAGCAGGCAGGCCAGCAGGCTCAGGCCGGCCGCCAGATTGCGCCGCTGGCCCAGACGCAGCAGCAGGCGCCGCTGCATCGGCGCGAAGAGAATGCCGAGGATCACCGCCCAGAACACCGCGCCGTAGTACGGCAGGAGGATCCAGATGAACGCCAGGGTCACCAGGACCAGCAAGCCGACCAGGGTCTTTTTCTGCAATGCCGTTTCGTTCATGTCCGCTCCTTAGCACTCTGACCTTTAGTGCGCGGCGCAACGAAGAAAGTGCCATTGCCACAGATCAATAAATCGCTCGCGGCGGCGGCGTAGCATCCTCGCCTTTTGCCCCGACCCGATCATGACCGACCTGACCAAGCCCGAACTGCTCGCCCCCGCCGGCACCCTGAAGAACATGCGCTACGCCTTCGCCTATGGCGCCGACGCGGTCTACGCCGGCCAGCCGCGCTACAGCCTGCGGGTGCGCAACAACGAGTTCGACCACGCCAACCTGGCCCTCGGCATCAAGGAGGCGCAGGCCCAGGGCAAACGCTTCTACGTGGTGGTCAACATCGCCCCGCACAACGCCAAGCTGAAGACCTTCCTCAAGGACCTCGAACCGGTGATCGCCATGGCCCCGGACGCGCTGATCATGTCCGATCCGGGGCTGATCATGCTGGTCCGCCAGCACTTCCCGCGGATGCCGATCCACCTCTCGGTGCAAGCCAATACGGTGAACTGGGCCAGCGTGGCGTTCTGGCAGAGCCTCGGCCTGACCCGGGTGATCCTGTCACGGGAACTGTCCCTGGAGGAGATCGAGGAGATCCACCAGCAGGTGCCGGAAATGGAGCTGGAAGTCTTCGTCCACGGCGCCCTGTGCATGGCCTATTCCGGGCGCTGCCTGCTGTCCGGCTACCTCAACCGGCGTGACGCCAACCAGGGCAGTTGCACCAATGCCTGCCGCTGGAAATACAGCGCCAGCGAGGCGACCGAGAACGAGACCGGCGATATCGTCCGCCAGGTCGAGCCGACCCTCGGCCTCGGCGCCCCGACCGAGCAGGTCTTCCTGCTCCAGGAAAGCAACCGTCCGGACGAGGACATGCCGGCCTTCGAGGACGAACACGGCACCTACATCATGAACGCCAAGGACCTGCGCGCGGTGCAGCACGTCGAGCGCCTGACCCGCATGGGCGTGCATTCGCTGAAGATCGAGGGGCGCACCAAGTCGCACTTCTACTGCGCGCGCACCACCCAGGTCTACCGCCAGGCCATCGACGACGCCGTGGCCGGTCGCGCGTTCGACCGGGGGCTGATGCTCGATCTCGAATCCCTGGCCCAGCGTGGCTACACCGAAGGCTTCCTGCGCCGCCATGTGCATGACGAGTACCAGAACTACCAGCGCGGCAACTCGGTGTCGGAGCGCCAGCAGTTTGTCGGTGAACTGACCGGGGCGCGGGTCGACGGGCTGGCGGAAGTCCAGGTGAAGAACCGCTTCGCGGTCGGCGACCACCTGGAACTGATGACGCCGGGCGGCAATTTCCATTTCGACCTGGAGCAACTGCGTGACCGTCAGGGCAAGCCGTTGCAGGTCGCCCCCGGTGACGGCCATGTGGTCTACCTGCCGGTACCGGAGCAGGCAGACCTGGCCTATGGCCTGCTGATGCGCGACGTCAGCGCCTAACCCCGCGGCGCGGCCGGCGCGGTTTGGCCCTGGGCGGCCATGCCGGCTTCGTCGCGCGCGCGGATCACCAGCGAGCGGTATTGCGGATCGGCCTTGATCTGCGCCTCGGTGAACGGCGTCGGGTACCACTGCTTGGCCGAGAAGGCGCGGGTCTGGTCGCTGCCATGGGGCGAAGCGGCCTCGCTGGACTGGGAGAACACCAGCAGGCCCTGGGCCTTGGGCCCCTGGTCATCGAAGGTCACCAGTTGCAGGTAACTGGTGCCGCTCACCACCAGGCGTTTGCCCGGCGCCACCTCGACACTCTGGATGGCGTTGTACACCCCGAGATCGGCCGGACCACCAGGGATCGGCGTGCCATCGGCGGCCTGCTGGATCTGGCCCCACTGGCGCTGGCCGTCGAGCCCGGCGGCACTGGCCGCGGCCGCGGAAGCGCGCACCGCGTCGCCCAGTGCGGTCGCCACCTCGGCACGCTCATAGGCCAGCCCGCGCGGGGTGTACCAGGGATCGTCCGGGTTGAACGCCACTCGCCAGAAATCGCCCTTCTCGCGCAAGGCCTCGACGATGGACTGGAAGTGCACCAGGCCCAGGCCGCTGTCGAGGTTGGCGCGGCCATCCCAGCTGGCCAGCGCGGTGCAGACATCCTTGAGCGTGGCATCGGCGCCGGTCCCGGCGCACCACTTGAGCAGATCCGGCAGCAACACGTCAGCGAGGTAGACCCGGTCGTCCGTGACCATGCGTTTCAGGTCCTCGGCGTCGAGCTTGCCGGGCTGTTCCAGACGGGTCAGGGCGAACCGGGTGCGCGGACCGAGGGGCAGATGGTCACGGCTGATCACCGGGGAGAACCCGCTCAGCGGCTGCGCCGGATTGACCAGCCAGGCCGTGTCGTTGGAATGCTGGACGAAGTCCGCGCGACTCAATTGCGGCTGCATCTGCGCCGGGAAGATCCCCGGCTGCGCGGCGCGCGGATCGACCTTCCAGTCGCATTCGCCGCGCGAGCCGTCGAGGACGATCAGTTCCTGCCCGGCCTTGGGATCGCTGCAGCGACCCAGCAGGTCGGCATCGACATAGGGCACCACCGACTGGTTCAGATACAGGGTCTGGCCGCTGGCGTCGGTGGCCAGGGTGTTGACCCAGGGGATCCCCTGCAGCCGCTGCACCGAAGCCTGCAATGCGGCCAGGCTGTCGGCCTGGTTGAGCGCATGCCACTGCTGCAGGACGCGGGTGTTGTCGAGGTTGGCGTCACGCAGGCTGAAGGCGACCTGCGGCGTCCAGTCCAGGCGCCCCGGCCACTGCACCAGCGGACCGAAACGGCTGCTGTACAGCTCGCGACTGACTTCGCGCAGTTGCCCGTCCTCGCCCTTGACCGTGACCGTCACCTGCTGCCGCTGCAGCGGCAGCGACTGGCCGTCGAACAGGTAGCGGGTCGGATCCCGCGGATCCAGTTGCAGGCGATGCAGGGTGAAATGCCGCGAGGCATCCACCGTGTGGGTCCAGGCCAGATGACGGTTGAAGCCGATGTTGATCAGCGGCAGCCCAGGCAAAGCCGCGCCCATCACATCCAATTGGCCGGGAATGGTCAGGTGCATCTGGTAGAAACGCATGCCACCGCTCCACGGGAAATGTGGATTGGCCAGCAGCATGCCGCGGCCCGTGGCCGAGCGCTCGCGTCCCAGTGCCACGGCATTGCTGCCGCGCTCCAGGGCGAAACGCTGCTGGCGCTCCAGGGCGACACGGAAATCCTGCGTGCCGTGCTGCGCGGCGACATTGGGCGGCGTGGCGCCCACCACGGCTTCGGCGAACTGGCCGACGCCCCCCTCCACCAGCAACCGCCGCGTCAGCTTGACCAGATCGAAGGCGGTGATCGGCCGCAGCCATTCGGCCTGCCGGCACTCGGCGGGCAGGCCCTGCCCGCGGCGCTCGGCCAGGGCGCGGTTGAAGCCCTGGGCATAGCCTTCCAGCGATGCCTGGATCGGCGCCGGCTGCGCCTGCCAGAACGCCGACACCGCCTGCGGCGTGTTCAACCAGGTGAAGAACAGGTCGCTGGCGAGGTTTTCCCGCTGTTCCAGGGTGCGCTGTTCGGGGCCGAGGTAACGCGAGCGCTGGCCATTGACCGTGAGCACTTCATTGGCCAGCAGGCACAGGTTGTCCTGGCCGTAGGCATAGCCGATGCCATAGCCGATACCGCGGTCGTCGCTGGCGAGGATATGGGGCACGCCGAACGTCGTGCGACGGATCTCGGCGGAAGTTTCACCCGGGTTTTCCCGGGCCTGGGCGGCAAGGCCGAGGCCGGCGAGCAGCACGGCCAGGCAGAGTCTGGAGAAGGGAGGATTGATGATCACGCGAACTCCGGCCGGATCAGGATGTTGGGGGCATCCTGAAAGAACGAAGTCCAGATGAAAAATTTACGGTAAAGGCGCTGCTGCTTCGTTACATCAAGGAACGCGGAATTTTTTTCCGCGAACGTTGCAGATTTGTCGCTTTCATTCGTCTTATAGATTGGGAGCGTCATTTGAACGCAGGACAGATCGGCTCTGAAAAGGGAGTTTTACCCATGTACAACCCGCAACAGCAACCCGCGCAGGTACTGCGCTACAGACGCAAGGTGAACACCGCATTGCAGGTCAAGAGCGAGATCGCGGAGACCGAGGAACGCGGCGGCAACGAGCAGATCCGCGAACTGCTGCGGGTCTTCGGCCTGCGCACCAGCCTGATCCGCCTCAAGGTCATCGACGCCTTGCACATGGCCGATCGCGAGGGTCGCAGCATCGGCGTGCGCGGCATTCACAGCCAACTGGAAAAACTGGATATCCCGCTGTCGTTCCTGAGCGTGCGCGAGGTGCTCAAGCGCCTGTGCGTCGAAGGCGTGATCAGCATGGGCAGCGACAAGTGCTACAGCCTCAACCCCCAGGCCCGCGCGGTCCTGGAACAGCCCCTGGCACGTTGAGCGACCGGCCGGCAAGCGCCGGCCGCCCTGCTTCGCCCGCGATCAGGGTTTGACCTTGCGGCGCAGAATGCCATTGATGACCACGAACACCACCGCCAGCCCCATGGCGATGTACTGGAACATCTGCTCGGTGAGCACGCCCTGCTTCACCAGCCAGGACAGGCCCAGCATGGCGGCCAGCAGGACCAGGGTCATCAGGATGGAATATTTCAGGCGTTGCCGTTGAGTCATTGAGAAATCCTTGCGACAGCTGTGGTGACGGCCGGTGAATGGCCGGGCGCCATGATACATCGCTACCGCTGCCGGAGCATGCTTTCCCGGTTTTTTCCTCGGTCGACAACTGAAAACATCCGGGACTCCGGGCCTACGCCCCTCCTGCGAGTCGACCCTCCCATGCCCATCCGCACCCTGCTCGGCAGCCTCGCGCTGTCCACCAGTCTTCACGCCCACGCGCTCAGCACCGAAAGCCTGACTGAACCCGATCTCCTGGCCCTGGCCAGCACCCTGGCGCAGAGCGCTGGCAGCAGCCAGTGGCAGCAGCTCTGGCAGCGCAGTCGCAGTGCCGGCCACCTCAGCCCCGGCAACGTCGCGCACTTCACCCTCGGCCAGCAACAGATCGCCCAGCTGACCCTGGCCACCCTGGACAAGCCCCAGTCCGCCCGGGCCGAGAGTGGCACCCGTGCCCGCTATCGGCGCGATTTCCAGCCACTGGTACTGGGCAGCGACAACGGCAAGCCACTGACCGCCCTGTGCCTCTGGGTCGACTGGCGCACCCTGCCGGAACGGGTCAGTGGCTCACCAACGTCCTGGATGGGCCAGGTCAGCCTGCTGGTCAGCAAACCTTGCCCTTGAGTCAACCTTGGCGAAGCAGATGCAGTCCTCTTGTGAGGGATCTCGAGAACACAAGGGCTGCTGGCCAAGACAGGGGGTCCTGCCTACCGTCAGCGACCATGAAACTTACAGTGCTTTGACTTCTGGGCTACCGCACCTGACCTGCTTGTCACCTAGCGACAGCAGTACGCCTGGTCGAGAATCGATCTCACGCCACTTGGCCGGCTCGGTGCTCACCCGCTTCTTGCCCGGCACGGATGCTCAGGCCTTGTGTGGCCCAAAGACAGCCCCCCACTGCTCACGCAAGAAAACAAGGAAGTCATCATGCAATCCTGCGACCTGAAGCGAATCGACATAGAGCAACTTCCGCAATCGCTGCAGATGCTCATCGACTGTATCGGCATCGAACATGCGTACCGTCTGACCCACATCTACGGCGGTCGCCCCAAATACATTCCCAAACATCGCGAACGCACCTCGCTGGCGGAAATCCTCCCGCCGGATGCGCTGGAAGCATTGATCAAGCGCTATGCCGGCATGGCCCTGGAAATTCCCAAGTGCGATCACTTCAACCGCCAGTTGCGCAACCAGCAGATCCAGGAGGAAAGTTCCAACGGTCTGTCGCGCAGCGTCCTGGCCAACAAGTACGGCCTGAGCCTGCGCCAGATCGGCAACATCCGCCGCCAGGAGGCGCACTCGCGCTGAACCATCAGTGACGGGCGGCACAAGCCGCCCGCTGCAACCCGCGCAATCCCGCGCATATCGAGAGAAGGAATTCTTGAATGTCCATCGACAACAGCCTCATCGGCTCGGTCATCAACGCCCTGCCACTTGACCGGATGATCTCCGGCCCCCTGCAGGCGATGATCCAGGCCCAGGTGACGGCGAGCAAAAGCTACGCGGACTTCCTCCTGGGCGTCTGCATCAGGGACGGCAAGGCCGTCTCCATCCAGTTCGACTACGACGAATCCATCGTCGACGAACAGGGTGTCTACAAAGGCACTGTGTCGCGCAAGATGCAGGTCCCGCTGCTGGCGGCCATCGCCCACCCGAACATCGTGATCGAGGAAGGCACCATCGATTTCGAACTGACCATCAGCCAGCAAGCCGAAGACACCAAGGAAACCGCCGGTTCCGCGGAGTTCGGCGCGTCCCTTGGCTGGGGTCCGTTCAAGGTCGATGTGCGCGGCCAGGTCAGCCACAAGTCGGCGCAGACGCGCAAGACCGACACCCGTGCGCGCTATGCCATCCACACCCGCGTCTCCCGCCAGGCGCCACCGGAGGCGCTGATGCGGGTGATCGACTACCTCACCGAGGCCGCGACCAAGCCGCTCACCCTGCCCGACAGCAAGGCGCAGAACCTGGACGCGCCGCCCACCGACAACGCGCTCAAGGGCCCGGAAGGCCAGGGCAAGCCGCAAGACAAGCAGCAGGCCCCCGCCTGACCCCCGCCGCACCTGAACGCCCCACCGCCCCGCCCGCCCCGGGCGGGGCACCTGTCACCTCGATAAGGAATGCCGCCCGTGGACCAGACGCCCTCCAAGGAACCGATTGCCACCAGTGATCTGTGCGACATCACCCGCGGCCTGCAGGAAGCCGCCTCCGCCACCACCGGCCTGATCGCCCAGCAGTACATCAAGCTGTTCGACCAATTCTTCGATTACGACAGCCAGGCGCTGGGGGCGCCGATGAAGGCGAAGATGGTCGAAGTGACGATGGACGACCGGCATACCCTGAAGATCCCGCTGATCGCTCTGGTCGCGCCACGCGGTCTGGCCCTGGAACGCATGCAGGTCGACCTCTCGGTGAAGATCCAGAACACCCGCCCCGCCACCGGCCAGTGCGCCGAGGCCGGGCACCAGCGCTTCTTCGTCAAGGTCGGCCAGCAGACCCGCCGCCAGGGTGACGCCCGCGACCCGGACGAAGTGCAGATCCGCATGCAGTTCCAGGCCTGCGAGCCGCCGGAAGCCCTGAACCGGCTGATCGAGGAATACACCCATCTGATCTCGCCCGTGCGCCAGCCCGATCCGCCGCCCGCCGACGACGAATTCGTCGAGGCGGCGACCGTACGCTGACCCTCAGAAATCCCTTTTGTAGAACAGGTCCAGGGAGCTGGCCAGGCCACTGGCCGCCTCCAGGTACAGGCGCTTGCTCAGCAGATAGCGCAAGGCGATGGTGTTGGCCGGCTCGAACACGCCAACACCGTAGCGCAGGCTGAGCTTCTCGGTCAGGTTGCCGCTGGCCACCACGCTGGTGCGCTGGCCACTGCCCTCGGTGTCCAACTGGAAGTCCTCGATCCCCAGGCTCGACGCCAGGCTGCCAGTGATCCCCGCGCTACCCGCCAGGCCCAGGCCCAGCGCCGCCTGCGCCAGCATGTTGTTGTCCTCGCCGGTGGTGCTCAACGGACGCCCGAGCACCAGGTACGACAGCGCCTGCTCCTGGCTCATCGCCGGTTCCGAGAACACCTGGGTGGTCGGCTGTTCGGCGCTGCCGGTCAGGCGGATGCCGGCGATCACGTCGTCGGTCTTGCGGATCGCTTCGATGTCCAGATAGGGCTGGTCGATGGGACCGGCGAACAGCAACCGCGCCCGGCGAATGGTCAGGCGCTGGCCGTAGGCGCGATAGCGACCGTCGGCCAGGCTCAGTTCGCCGCGGGTATCGAGGTTGTCGCCGATATGCACATGGCCGAGCAGATTGGCGCTGAGGCCGAAACCGCTGAACGCGAGTTTTTCCTGGCCGACCTGGACATCGATGTCCATCGCCACCTGCATCGGCGCCTTGCCCTCTTCGGTCTGATGACCAACGATCACCGTATCCTCGGACACCTTGACCGTGGACGGCGGCAGCTCGCGCACGGTGATCGTGCCCTTGGGTACCAGGACCTTGCCGCTGATCGCCAGGCGCTCGCCCTGCAGATTGATCTTCAGGTCCGGAGCCACTTCCAGCGCCGCATAGGGTTCGACATTGACCGGCAGACGCTGCCCCTGCAGCGCCAGGTCCACCATCAGCACGCGGCCCCAGCCGATCTGGCCGCGCAATTGCCCCTGACCGACCTCGCCGCTGCGCCAGTCACCGCTCAGTTGCACCTGTTCGCCAGCGATCATGGCTTGCACGCTGAGGTCGCGCAGGCTGATCGGCAACTCGGTGCCGCCGACCTCGCCCCCGGACAACACCAGGCTGCCATTGACCTGCGGCGCCAGCAGCGAGCCGGAAATCCTGCCGCTGCCATTCAATTGCCCGGCCAGGCGCTCGACCATCGGCACGAACGGCCGGGCCACCGCCAGGTCCAGGCCGCGAAGGCTGAAGTCACCACTCAGCGGCTTGTTGCGTGCCAGCGGATCGATGCGCGCCGACAGACTCAGCTCACCCAGCCGGCCGCCGCGAAAGTCCAGGCGGGTGTCGACCCGACGCGGCCCGAGGGTGCTGTCCAGACGCAGGCTCTGGTAAGGAAAATCGATCCACTGGCCTTTCTCGCGGATACGCAGGGTGCCGCCGCTGGCATCCACCTGCACCGCGCCCTTCGGCCCACTGGCCGGCAGATCGAGATTGATGTCGGCGTTGAGCTGGCCCTGCCAGGCGAAGTCTTTCGGCAGCCATTGCGCCAGGCTGTCCAGCGGGAACTGCTTGAGGTGATAGCGAATCCGCGGCTCCGGCGCCAGGCGCTGCGGATCGCCACACAGGCTGGCCTGCCCCGCGCGCCAGCAATGCGCGCCGAAATCGATCTGGCCATTGCCCAGGCGTTGCAGGGTGGCCGGTGCCTGCAGGCGCCAGTCCTGGCCACCGGCCTGGATTTCGCCGCGCGCCAGACGGCCGCGCCAGTCGCCCTTGCTGCGCTCGAATTGCCCGTCCAGGCCGAGGTCGAGCTTGAGCTGCGGGCCGTCCAGGGCCAGTTGCAGCTGCTGCTGGCGGATATCGCCCTGGCCCTTGGCGGTCAGGGTACCCAACGCGGTCTCGCCGGCGCGGATACCGCTGGCGGTGAGGTTGATCACGGCCTTCTGCGCGCGGTCGAGGCGCGCTTCGAGTTCAAGGTTCTGCAACCGGTTTTCCGCCTGCGCCAGTTGCGCGCCCTGCAACTTGAGCTGGCCTTGCGGTGCGTCAAGCGTACCGGCGACATCCAGACGCCCGGTGACCCGCCCCTGCAGTTGCGGCCAGAGCTGGCCAAGGCGTGGCAGGTTGAGGTCGACCTGTCCGGCCAGGCGCTGTTGCAGGCTGCCACTGCCGTTGATCTGGTTGTCGCCCAGGCGCACCTGCAAGGTCCCGAGGGTCCATTGCTCGCCCGCGCCTTCGGCCTTGACCTGCAACAGCGCTGGCTGGCCGCGCAGGCGGCCCTTGAGATCGAGGTCGGCGCTCAGCGAAAGCTTGTCGTTCTTCAGCTCGCCCTTGCTGCGCAACGGTCCGCCGAGGGTGCCGGGCATTTCCACGAGCCAGTAGGCGGGATCGAAATTGGACAGGTCCAGCGCCGCGTCCCAGGCCACGCCGTCGGCGAAAGCCACGCTGACACTGCCGGCGGCCTTGCCCTGCCCGGCTTCCAGGGCCAGTTGCGGCAAGCTGATCCGGCCGAGATCGCCCTTGAACGGGCTGCTCAGCTTGAACGCACCGGCGGGGCCGTCGAGGTCGCCGCTGAAATCGCCCTCGTAGTTGCCTTCGCGGTACTGCACCTGCGCCTTCAGGCGATGCAGCACCACCTGCGGCGGCGGCTCCAGCGGGTACAGGCGCAGCCAGGGGAAGTCCAGCCAGTCGAGGGTGGCCCTGGCCGTCAGGGCGTTCTGCCAGTCGGCGCTGGCGGTGAGCGTGAGGCGTTGCTCGTTGGCGGCCTGCAGGTCGAGCGCGGCCAGTTCGGCGCCCTTGGCATCGACCCGACCACGCACGGCGAGGCTGATCGGTCCGTCCTTGGCCGCCAGGTTGCCGGCACCGACCAGTTGATAACCCTTGGCCAGATCGCCATGGGCAGTGAGTTCGAGCTGCTCGAACAGCAGCGTGTCCGGGAGGCTGGCGGCGGCCTTGAACTGCGTCGCGCTGAGGTGCACCTGCGCCGGCAGATGCTCGGCCAGCGCTTGCACCTGGCCGCTCAGGCGGCCTTGCAGATAGCCGCTGCTGTCGGCCTGCAACTCCAGGCTTTTCTGCAGTTCGCCCTTGACCTGCAGCGCCAGTTGCCAGGCCTGGCCGTCCACGGCGGGCAGTTGCACCTGGCCCTCGGCCTGCAGCGGCCAGTCACCACTGGGTTGCAGCAGGCCCTGAAGTCTCAGGTGCAGGTCGTCGCGCCGGAGCTCGAGGCTGTCGATCTTCAGGCCGGCACGCGTCCAGTGCGCCGCCAGGGTCAGGCCACTCAACTGCTCGGCGCCATCCAGACGCAAGGTGCCAACCTGTACCTCGCCCAGCTCGATGGCCAGCGGCAGGTCGAGCGCGGGCAATTGCAACGGACCGCTGTCCGGATCGGTTTCGCTGGGCGCGAAGGCCAGTTCGACACTCGCCGCGTGCAACTTGTCCAGGCACAGGGTGCGGCGCAGCAGGCAGCCCGGCGACCACTCCAGCAGCGGCGCGATCAGCTCGACGCGATCGCCGCCCTGCTCCCAGAGCAGCCGCTCGGCCTGCCATTGCCGGGCCAGGCGTCCCTGGAAGTTGTCTACCGTCAGTCCCGGCACCAGCCCCAGCGCCCAGCGGCTGCCGGCCTGGGTGCCGAGCACCGCGACGATGCCGAGCAGTAACAGGAGCAGCACGGCCAGCAGGCCGATGCCCAGGGTTTTCATTACCTGCCTCACAGCTCCGGCCCCATCGAGAAGTGCAAACGAATACCGCCGTCGTCATCCAGCGCCTTGGCCAGGTCGAGGCGCAGCGGCCCCACCGGCGAGATCCAGCGCACGCCGAAACCGACCCCGGTCTTGAGGCTGGGCAACTCCAGGTTGTTGAAGGCGTTGCCCTGGTCGACGAAAGTCGCCAGGCGCCATTTATCGGCGACCTGATACTGATACTCGGCACTGCCGGCGACCATGTAGCGCCCGCCGATACGGTCGCCATCGCTGTTTTCCGGGGACAGGGTCTGGTAGTCGTAGCCGCGCACGCTCTGGTCGCCACCGGCGAAGAAGCGCAGCGACGGCGGCACCGACTTGTAGCCATTGGTGGCACTGCCGCCGAACTGCGCCCGGCCGAGAAAGCGATGGTTCTGCCCGAGGGTGGTCAGGCCCTTGAGCAGCACCGTGCCATTGAACAGGTTGGTATCGGAGAGCAGACCCTCCTTGGCCACTCGCGCATCGAACTGGATGCGATAGCCATTGTGCGGGTCGATGCGGTTGTCGCTGCGCAGATAGGTGTAGCTGATGCCCGGCATCAGCAGCGTGCTCAGCCCCGAGTCGTCGCCGAGCCGATATTCCTCGCGCTGCCATTTCAGCGAGACCACCCGTTGCCAGCCACTGGGCAGCTTGCTGTGCCATTCCGGGCCGACGGTGAGGAGCTTGCTGAGGGTGTCGGTGTTGGCGATCTCTTCGTTCTGATAACCGCCGGCGAAACGCAGCTTGTCGGTCAGCGGCGGATCCAGGGGAATGTCGTACCACATCCCGATGTTCTGCCGCGGCGCCGACAGTTCGCTCTCGATGCCGTAGCTGTGGCCCTGCGGGTTGACCCAGTGGCGGGTCCAGTTGGCCTTGCCGCGCGGCCCGACGTCGGTCGAGAAGCCCAGGCCCAGGCCCATGGTCCGCGGCTTGCGGGTCTGCACGTCGACCGCCACCGGGATGCTCTGGCCGACCGCGGCGCTCGGCGCGGCATCGACCCGTACCCCTTCGAAGTAGCCGCTGGACTGCAGGGCGTTGTTCAGTTCGGCGATCAGTTCCGAGTCGTAGGGCGTGCCTTGCTTGAACGGCACCATGCGTTGCAGCAGCGCTTCGTCGAACGGCGAGTCGCCCTCGAACTGCACCTTGCCGAGGGTGAAGCGCGGGCCGCTGGCGTAGATCAGTTCGATATCGGCGATCCCGGCGGCCGGGTCCACCGACAGGCGATTGCGGGTGAAACGGCCGTTGAAGAAGCCATAGCGCGAGGCCTGGTTCTGGATCAGACGCTTGGCGTCCTCGTAGTGCCCATGGTTGAGCACCTCGCCACTGCGCAGCGCCTTGCTGTCGGGAATGCGGAATGCCTTGAGTTCGCTGGCCGGCCCTTCGATGCGCACGCTGACGTTGCGCAGATGGATCGGCTCGCCGGGTTCGATCGTCAAACGCAGGCGCGGGCCCTTGTCTTCGTCGCGCGGCGGCAACACCTCGCTGGCGATCCGCGGCTGGTAGTAGCCCAATGCCTGGGCGGCCTTGCGGGCCTGCTCCTCGGCGCCACGGCTGAAGCGCAGCAGCGCCTCTTCGTCGCGTTCGCCGAGGCTTCCGATATAGCCTTCGACATTGGCCTTGAGTGCGTTGTTGGCGGGTTTGATGCGGATAACCAGTTCACTCTGCGCCGCGGCCGCGAGACTGCTGGCCAGGCACAGGATCAAACCACAGGTGAAGCGTCCTGAATACGTCATAGGCGCGGATGCTACCAGAGCCAGGCGCCGGCTTGCATGTCGAAAGCCGTCTGCCATCGGCCCCGGTCAGGCCCGTGCCCGCTCGATCCGTTGCGGACTGGGATGGAAGAACAGATGTTCGCGGATCGGCCCGACCGCCACCTCGCCGATTTCCACGTAGCCCTGGCGCTGATAGAACGCCAGGTAATGTTCATTGCCGGTATCGAGTACCACGCCACGGGAGGTTTCATCCTCCGCGCACCAGTCGTGCACCGCCGCCAGCAGTTGCTCGCCGTAGTGCTGTCCCTGGAACTGCGGATGGATACCCAGCAACGGCAGGATGTGCACGGCATCACCCGGCAGACAGGCCATGAGCGCGGCGCGGTATTCGAGGTAGCGGCGGGTGCAGCGAAAGCCGGTGGACAGGACCATGCGCATGCGCCAGGCCCAGCTCTCGGTGACGCCGAGACGGCGCACCGGCGGCGAGATCAGGGCGATGCCGATCAGCCGGTCATCCACCAGCAGCCCGAGGGCCGGCAGGTCCTGGAGGAAATGCTGGCGAACCCGCTCGCGCACCAGCGCCCGCACCCGCTGGTCGAAGCCCGGCCGCTCGGCCTCGAACAGATAGCCGTAGGTGGGTTCGTGGCGATAGGCGTGGTACAGCAGCGAGCGTGCCTCGCGGCTGTAGCCACCGTCGAGCAGACGCACTTCAGCCGGCACGGGGGTCGATTCGGGCATGTTCACGGGTCTCCTGATGGCGGTTGGGCATGGCCTTTCGAGGGGTGGGCGGCGCCAACGTTCCTTGCTGATCGGGATGGAGTATAGGCGGGGATCGGCAGCCGCTCCGGTACTGGCCGATGACGCCGTTGTCGGCTAGCATCCTGCCTTTTACCCAGGATTGTCCTTCCATGAAGATCGTCTCGTTCAACATCAACGGCCTGCGCGCCCGACCGCACCAACTGGCGGCGTTGATCGACAAGCACCAGCCGGATGTGATCGGCCTGCAGGAAACCAAGGTCGCCGACGATCAGTTCCCGCTGGAAGACGTCCAGGCCCTCGGTTACCACGTGCACTACCACGGACAGAAAGGCCACTACGGGGTCGCCCTGCTCTCGCGCCAGGCTCCGTTGAGCCTGCACAAGGGCTTCCACACCGACGACGAGGACGCTCAGCGCCGCTTCATCTGGGGCACCTTCGCCGACGCCGACGGCACCCCGGTGACCATCATGAACGGCTACTTCCCCCAGGGCGAAAGCCGCGACCACCCCACCAAGTTCCCGGCCAAGCAGCGCTTCTACGCCGATCTGCAGGCCCTGCTGGAAACCCGGTTCAAGAACGACCAGCCACTGGTGGTCATGGGTGACGTCAACATCTCTCCGCAAGACTGCGATATCGGCATCGGCGCGGACAACGCCAAGCGCTGGCTGAAGACCGGCAAGTGCAGCTTCCTCCCGGAAGAACGCGAGTGGATGGAGAAACTCAAAGCCTGGGGGCTGACCGACAGCTTCCGCCATCTGTATCCGGACGTGACCGACCAGTTCAGCTGGTTCGACTATCGCAGCCGTGGTTTCGAAGTCGAGCCCAAGCGCGGCCTGCGCATCGACCTGATCATGACCTCCCATGGGCTGCTGCCACGGGTCAAGGCCGCCGGGGTCGACTATGAATTGCGCGGGATGGAGAAGCCTTCGGACCATGCGCCGATCTGGCTCGAGCTGAGCTGATTACCTGTCCGGGCCTGCTTTGCGGGCCCGGTCACACTTCTGTCACCTGCCTGTCTTAATCTGCCGAAACCTTCGTTTCGCGAGCCCCCGACGGCAATGACCCGCCTCTGTGCCCTTCTTCTGGCCCTGCTCACACCCCTGGCGATTGCCGATACCCTGCGCATCCAGGGCTCCAACACCATCGGCGCGACACTGGCACCGGCACTGGTCCGTGGCCTGCTGCAAAGCCGCGGTATCAGCGAGATCCACAGCGAACCCGGGGCGCAGGCCAACGAAGTGCGGATCCGCGGCGGCGACATCCAGGTAGACATCGCCGCCCACGGCAGCAGCACCGGTTTCGTCGCCCTGAAAGCAGGCGATGCCGAACTCGCCGCCGCCTCGCGACCGATCAAGGACAGCGAAGTGGCCGATCTCCAGGCCCTCGGCAACCTGACCAGCGCCGAGGCCGAGCAGGTCATCGCCCTCGATGGGGTCGCGGTGCTGGTGCACCCTGACAATCCGCTGCCGCAACTGACCATCGAACAATTGGCGCGCATCTTTTCCGGGCAGATCGCCAGTTGGGAAGAACTCGGCGTCGGTGGCGGGCCGATCCAGTTGTATGCCCGCGACGATCGCTCCGGCACCTGGGAAACCTTCAAGGCCCTGGTCCTCGATCCGCATGGACAGCGTCTGGCCGACAGCGCCCGACGCTTCGAGTCCGGCGAGGAACTGGCCGAGGCGGTGCGTCAGGACCGCCACGCCATCGGTTTCAGCAGCTTGAGCACGGTGCACGGTGCGCGGGTCCTGGCGGTCGCCGATGGTGCTTCGCGGGCCCTGCTGCCAAGCCCCGCGCAGATCGCCAGCGAGGACTACCCGCTGTCCCGTCGCCTGTATTTCTATCTGCCACCGGCGCAAGGCAATCCCCTCGCCCGCGCCCTGCTGGATTTCACCCAGAGCCCGCGCGGGCAGGCCATCGTCGCCAGCAACGGCTTCATCGACCAGCGCGTGCGCACCCTCAGCGAACCACCCCAGGCCGACATGCCGCCGAGCTACCGGCGCCTGTCCGGCGAGGCCCAGCGCCTGTCGGTCAACTTCCGTTTCCAGGAAGGCAGCGCAACCCTCGACAACAAGGCCCAGCGCGATGTCCAGCGCCTGGTGGACTACCTGAAGCAGAACCGCAAACTGGAGCGCAAGGTCGTGCTGGTAGGCTTCGGTGACGCCAAGGACGACGCTCGCCGCGCCTTTCTGCTCTCGCGCCTGCGGGCCATGGCGGTGCGTCGCGAACTGGTCAGGCAGGGTGTGACGCTGCGCGAAGTCATCGGCCTGGGTGCGGAACTGCCGGTGGCGGCCAACACCGACACCCAGGGGCGAATTCGCAATCGCCGTGTCGAAGCCTGGGTTTATTGAAGGAAAATTCCGTAAACCTTGTAAGACCTTGTAACGCTCTCATCCCGCTCCCGCCCCATTCCGCGACTAGGCTCAAGCCTGTGACGCCGGGCCCCTCTGACGGTTCGCCAACCGCCATGTCGGAGTCACTTCTTCGACATCGGGAGGGGCTCATGACAGCTCTGCATGATTTTTTCAGCGCCGAATTCCTCGGCACCAGCAGCCTGCTCTGGCTGGCTTTCATCGCTATCGTCATCGCCCTGCTGGTCTTCGACCTCGGGGTCCTGCACCGCGACCAGCACGAAATCGAAATGCGCGAGAGCCTGCTGCTGTACGCCGGCTACTTCAGCGTCGGCCTGATGTTCGGCGGCTGGATCTGGTACGAACTGGGCGCGCAGAGTGCTCTGGAGTTCTACACCGGGCTGCTGGTGGAGCAGTCGCTGTCGATGGACAACGTGTTCGTCATGGCGATGATCTTCGGCTTTTTCGGGATTCCCCGGCGCTACCAGCACCGCGTGCTGTTCTGGGGGATTCTCGGCGTGGTGCTGCTGCGGGCGATCATGATCGGTGTCGGCAGCGCACTGGTGAAGGAGTTCGACTGGATTCTCTACGTCTTCGGCGCCTTCCTGCTGCTGACCGGGGTGAAGATGCTGTTCAGCCGCCAGGAGGCCCATCCGGACCTGGCCAACAACCCGCTGGTCCGCTTCATCAGAAAGCACATGCGGGTCACCGATCGGTTGCACGAAGGGCACTTCTTCGTGCGCCTGACGCCCCCCGGGCAGACCCGGGCGCTGCTCTACGCCACGCCCCTGTTCCTCGCCCTGGTGCTGATCGAACTGGCCGACCTGGTGTTCGCCGTGGACAGCGTGCCGGCGATCTTCGCCATCACCCAGGACCCGTTCATCGTCTACACCTCGAACATCTTCGCCATTCTCGGCCTGCGCGCGCTGTACTTCGCCCTGGCGGCGCTGATGCACCGCTTCGTCTACCTCAAGTACGCGCTGGCGCTGGTGCTGATCTTCATCGGCGGGAAGATCTTCCTGCACGGGTTCATCGGCAAGATTCCGGCGCTGCTGTCGCTGGGGGTGACGTTCGGCTTGCTGGCGGGAGGGGTGGTGCTGTCGCTGTTCAAGACGCGGGAAACTGTAGAAGAAAAAGGTTGAGGCTGTTGGAGCTGCTTCGCAGCCCTTCGCGAGCAAGCTCGCTCCCACAAGAACTGCGCCGATCGGCCTTTCCTTGTGGGAGCGAGCTTGCTCGCGAAGGGCCGCAAAGCGGCCCCAGAAACCTCAATGGCTGCTACGCAGCATCTCCGCCGGCACGTACTTGCCGACCTCGTACTTGCCGATCGCCGCCCGGTGCACCTCATCCGGCCCGTCCGCCAGACGCAGGCTGCGCTGCAAGGCGTACATGTAGGCCAGCGGGAAGTCCCCGGACACCCCGGCGCCACCATGGATCTGGATCGCCCGGTCGATCACCTTCAGGGCGATGTTCGGCGCCACCACCTTGATCTGGGCGATTTCGCTGCGGGCCACCTTGTTGCCAACGGTGTCCATCATGTACGCCGCCTTCAGGGTCAGCAGGCGAGCCATGTCGATTTCCATCCGCGAGTCGGCGATCTTGTCGATGTTGCCACCCAGCCGCGCCAACGGGCGACCGAAGGCGGTGCGCTCCACCGAACGCTTGCACATCAGTTCCAGCGCCCGTTCGGCCATGCCGATGGAACGCATGCAGTGGTGGATGCGACCCGGGCCGAGACGGCCCTGGGCGATCTCGAAACCGCGCCCCTCGCCCAGCAGCACGTTTTCATAAGGCACCCGCACATTCTCGAACAGCACTTCGGCGTGGCCATGCGGCGCGTCGTCATAACCGAACACCGGCAGCGGCCGAACGATCTTCACCCCCGGCGTATCGGTGGGCACGAGGATCATCGAATGCTGCTGGTGGCGCGGGTTGTCCGGATTGCTCAGGCCCATGAAGATCATCACTTTGCAGCGCGGATCGCAGGCACCGGAGGTCCACCATTTGCGGCCATTGATGACCCACTCGTCGCCATCGCGCACGGCGCGGGCGGCCATGTTGGTGGCGTCCGACGACGCCACGCCCGGTTCGGTCATGGCGAAGGCGGAACGGATCTCGCCGCGCAGCAGCGGTTCCAGCCATTGGCGCTTCTGTTCCTCGTTGGCATAACGCACCAGCACTTCCATGTTGCCGGTGTCCGGCGCCGAGCAGTTGAACGGCTCCGGCCCGAGCAGCGAGCGGCCCATGATTTCGGCCAGCGGCGCGTATTCCAGGTTGGTCAACCCGGCACCCAGTTCCGACTCGGGCAGGAACAGGTTCCACAGGCCTTCGGCCTTGGCCTTGTTCTTCAGTTCTTCCATGATGGCCGTCGGCTGCCAGCGATCACCCTCGGCGACCTGCTGATCGAACACCGCTTCGGCGGGATAGACATAGGCATCCATGAACGCGGTGACACGTTCGCGCAGGGCCTGGACCTTGGGGGAATATGCGAAATCCATGAGCAGTACCTTCATTGGGAAAGGGGTCTGGAATGGATGCTAGATCACCGAGCAAAATCCACCTAGTCTATTTTCGGCGTGTATAAACATTCATAAGCGATATATGATCGACCCATAACACCAACAAGAGTGGCGCCCATGAACCTGAACAAGGTCGACCTCAATCTGTTCATCGTCTTCGATGCGATCTACACCGAAGCCAACCTGACCCGTGCCGGGCAGATCGTCGGCATCACTCAGCCGGCGGTATCCAACGCCCTGGCGCGGCTGCGCGAGACATTCAACGACCCGCTGTTCGTGCGCACCGCCCAGGGAATGGTACCGACGCCCATGGCGCAGAACATCATCGGTCCGGTGCGCAATGCCCTGTCGCTGCTGCGGGTGTCGGTGCAGGAAAGCCGCATCTTCAATCCCCTGCAGGCGAACAAGACCTTCCGCATCAGCATGACCGACCTCACCGAGGCGGTGATCCTGCCGCCGCTGTTCCAGCGTCTGCACCGCCTGGCGCCAGCGGTGGTGATCGAAAGCTTCCTGTGCAAGCGCCGCGAAACCACCAAGGAACTGGCCGCCGGCCGTCTCGACTTCGCCGTCGACGCCCCGCTCAACACCGACCCGCAGGTGCGCCACGTCAAGCTGATACAGGATCAGTTCGTCTGCGCCCTGCGCCAGGGTCATCCGCTGGCGAAAGGCAAGCTCAGCCTCGACGAGTACATGGGGCTGACCCACATCCATATTTCCAGTCGGCGCAATGGCCTGGGCTATGTCGACCTGGCGCTGGGCAAGATGGGCCTGCAGCGGCGCATCGCCCTGCGCTCGCAGCATTACCTGATGGCCTCGCAGGTCATGCAGCAGACCGATATGGTGATGACCGTACCCGAGCGTTTCGCCCGCCGGCACAACCTCAACTATGTGAGCCTGCCGGTGAACGGCGTGCCGCCGCTGGAAACCCATCTGTACTGGCACGAAAGCACCGACCAGGACCCGGCCAACCGCTGGATGCGCGAGCAGATGATCGAGCTGTGCCAGGCGGTGATGGCGCAGGATGAAGCGCAGCAGTAGACGCAAAAGACAATCGCGGAGCCAGGGAATGCGTGGTTCCCTGACTCCGCGATTGTGATGTTGCCCAGGATTGTCTGGTGTCCTCGAGGGCCCTATCGCTGGCAAGCCAGCGCCCACAAGGTCCGCGCCGTACTCAGGCCCACCGGTCGACACGAAACCTTGTGTGAGCTGGCTTGCCAGCGATAGGGCCCTCGAGAACACCGGAAGATCAGAAGGTCATTTCCTTCACATCATCGGCGACGATCAGCTTGCCCGCGGTCTTCTCGATGATTTCCTCGACACTCACCCCCGGCGCGGTCTCCTTGAGGATGAAGGCGCCGTTTTCGATTTCCAGGTAGGCCAGGTCGGTCAGCACCTTGCGGATGCAGCCGGCACCGGTCAGCGGCAGGCTGCAGCGCGGCAGCAGCTTGGATTCGCCGTCCTTGGAGGCGTGGGTCATGGTGACGATGATGTTCTCGGCACCGGCCACCAGGTCCATCGCCCCGCCCATGCCCTTGACCAGCTTGCCGGGAATCATCCAGGAGGCGATGTTGCCTTGCACATCGACCTCGAACGCACCCAGTACGGTCAGGTCGACATGACCGCCGCGGATCATGGCGAAGGACTCGGCGGAGTTGAAGATCGAGGCGCCACGACGGGCGGTCACGGTCTGTTTGCCGGCGTTGATCATGTCGGCATCGATCTGGCCTTCGGTGGGGAACTCGCCCATGCCGAGCAGACCGTTTTCCGATTGCAGCATCACATCCATATCCGCCGGGACGTAGTTGGCCACCAGGGTCGGGATACCGATGCCGAGGTTGACGTAGTAGCCGTCCTTGAGTTCGCGGGCGACGCGCTGGGCCATTTGTTCGCGGGTAAGTGCCATGGTCAGGATCTCTTCGTTGTTCTTGTGCGGGGACGGATCAGGCTTTGACGGTGCGCTTTTCGATGCGCTTCTCGAAGGTGCCGACGATGACCCGGTCGACATAGATGCCCGGGGTGTGGATCTCGCTCGGCAGCAGTACGCCCGGCTCGACGATTTCCTCGACCTCGACCACGGTGATCCTGCCGGCGGTGGCGGCCAGCGGGTTGAAGTTCTGCGCGGTGTTGCGGTACACCACGTTGCCGTAGTGGTCGGCCTTCCAGCCCTTGACGATGGCGAAGTCACCGGTGATGGCTTCTTCGAGGATGTACGGGCGACCGTTGAACTCGCGCACTTCCTTGCCTTCGGCGACCGGGGTGCCGTAGCCGGTGGCGGTGTAGAACGCCGGAATGCCGGCACCGCCAGCGCGCATCTTCTCGGCCAGGGTGCCTTGCGGGGTCAGTTCCACTTCCAGCTCGCCGCTGAGCAGCTGGCGCTCGAACTCGGCGTTCTCGCCAACGTAGGAGGCGACCATCTTGCGGATCTGGCGGTCTTCCAGGAGCACACCGAGACCGAAGCCGTCGACGCCGCAGTTGTTCGACACAACGGTCAGGCCGCTGACGCCACGGCGCTTGATCTCGGCGATAAGGTTCTCGGGGATGCCGCACAGACCGAAACCGCCGGCCAGTACCGTCATGTTGTCGGTCAGGCCTTCGAGGGCCTGTTCATAGGTTGCTACGCGCTTGTCCAGTCCGGCCATGTGATCCGCCTTGTTGTCGTTGTAGGAGCCCGACGGGTTGTCGGGAAGCGTCTGACGCGCATCTTCACTCGGCTCGACTGATTTGTTAATTTTGTTTTTTTCATTGATTGATTTGGAATTCAAAACAATCCCATGAACCTCAAACAACTGCGCGCCTTCGTCGCCGTCGCCACCTGCCAGAGCTTCGCCCAGGCCTGCGAGCACCTGCACCTGTCGCAACCGGCCCTGAGCCTGACCATCAAGAGTCTTGAAGAGCAGTTGGGCGGCGCCCTGCTCAGTCGTACCACCCGCAGCGTCAACCTGACCCCGGAGGGCGAGGTGCTGCTGCCGCTGGCGCGGCAACTGCTGGCGGACTGGGACAATACCGAGGAACTGCTGCGCCAGCGCTTCACCCTGCAACTGGGCCGGGTGTCCATCGCCGCCATGCCGGCCTTCGCCGGCAACCTGTTGCCGCCGGTGCTCAAGCTGTTCCGCGAGCGTTACCCGCGGGTCAATGTCACGGTGCACGACGTCATCAACGAACAGGTGCTGGAACTGGTGCGTCACCGCCGGGTCGAGCTGGGTATCGGTTTCGAACCGGAGGCCGGCGAGCCGTTGCTGTTCAGGCCGTTGTACCTGGACCGTTTCGTGGCCGTGGTCCCGAAGGATTCGCCGCTGGCCGGGCAGGCCCAGGTCAGTTGGAAAGAGCTGCTGCGCGAGGACTTCATCGCCCTGCAACGCCCGTCGGCGGTACGCCTGCTGCTGGAGCGGCATGTGGCGGCGGACCATGGCAAGCTGGCGGTCGCCTTCGAAAGCCATCAGTTGTCTACCATTGGCCGGATGGTCGCCAATGGCCTGGGGGTCAGTGCGGTGCCGGCCCTGTGCATCGGCCAGATGCGCGAACTGGGAGCACAGTGCGTGCCCCTGGTGGAGCCGAGTATCGAACGGCGGATCGGCGTGACCCTGCTGGCGGGTCACAAGCTGTCGGCGGCGGCGCAGGCGGTGCTCGACGTGCTGGTGGAGCACGTCACGGATCCGGCGTTGGGATAATGTTCCGGGACCGCCTTGCGGTCCTTTCGCGGGCAAGCCACGCTCCTACGGCGCAATGCAGGCCCGCTGTTCCGCAGGAGCGTGGCTTGCCCGCGAAAGGGCCGCAAAGCGGCCCCTATTTACAACAGGAGGTTTTCTGACAATGCGCCAAACCAATCTCGGCAACCACCAGGTTCCCGTCATCGGCCAGGGCACCTGGTACATGGGCGAGGACCCCGGCCAGCGCCGTCGCGAAGTCGCCGCCCTGCAACAGGGCATCGACCTCGGCCTGACCCTGATCGACACCGCGGAGATGTACGCCGAAGGCGGTGCCGAGGAAGTGCTCGGCGAAGCCCTGGTCGGCCGTCGCGATCAGGTTTTCCTGGTCAGCAAGGTCTATCCGCACAACGCCAGCCGCAAGGGTGCCATCGCCGCCTGCGAAGGCAGCCTCGCCCGCCTGGCCACCGACCATATCGACCTGTACCTGCTGCACTGGCGCGGCCAGTACCCGCTGGAAGAAACCGTCGAGGCCTTCGAGCGCCTGCGCGAGGCCGGCAAGATCGGCCGCTGGGGCGTCTCGAACTTCGACACCGACGACCTGCGCGAACTGGCCAACCCCGCCTGCGCCACCAACCAGGTGCTGTACAACCCGGAACAGCGCGGCATCGAATTCGACCTGCTGCCCTGGTGCCGCGAGCGGCAGATGCCGGTCATGGCCTACTGTCCGCTGGCCCAGGCCGGGCGCCTGCTGCGCCAGCCGGTGCTGGCGCGGATCGCCGAACGCCACGGCGTCACCCCGGCCCAGGTCAGCCTGGCCTGGGTCACACGCGAGGACGGCGTGATCGCCATTCCCAAGGCGGTGGAGCCCCGCCATGTGCAGCTCAATGCCGCGGCGGGTCGCTTGCAACTGACCGGCGAAGACCTGCGCGAGCTGGACCAGGCGTTTGCGCCACCGACCCGCAAGCAGCGCCTGGCCATGGTCTGAACCTCAGTGAAAATCCCGGCTGCGCACATTCAGCCCGTGTAACAACGGGCTGAGATCCTCCAGGCGGCGGGCGATCAGATGGCGCACGCCATCGGCGAACTCCAGCTTGCCCCTCACCTGCATCAACTGCGCCCCCACCAGCACCCGCCGCTGGCGCTCGGCCAGGTCGCGCCAGACCACCACATTGAGCATGCCGAACTCGTCCTCCAGGGTGACGAAGGTCACCCCGCTGGCGGTCTGCGGGCGCTGCCGGCCGACCACCAGCCCGGCCACGCTGATGCTGTCGCCGTGCTCGACATCGTCCAGCGCCCGCGAGCTGCGGCAACCCAGGCCGGTGAGGCGGCGGCGCAGCAAAGCCAGCGGATGCGGGCCGAGGGTGGTGCCCACGCTGGCGTAGTCGGCGAACAGCTCTTCGCCAAGGCTCGGCGCCGGCAGTTGCACCGCCACTTCCGGGGTCGGCTCGACGGCGGCGAACAGCGGCAGTTGCGCCTGCACCGCCGCCACTTCCCAGCGCGCCTGGTAACGGTGTCCGGCCAGCGCCGCCAGCGCATCGGCATCGGCCAGCAGGTCGCGGGCGCGGCCATCCAGTTCGGCGCGCAGGCACAGATCACCGACATCGCGAAAAGCCCGTGCCTCCCGCGCCCAGGCCAGGCGCTCGGCATCCTCCTGGCGAAAACCGCGGACCTGCCGCAGTCCGATGCGCAGGGCCAGCGCCCCGCCCGCCCCCGGCTCCAGCGTGCAATCCCAGTGGCTGTGCCGCACATCCACCGGACGGATCTCGATAGAGTGGCGGCGCGCGTCCTGGAGGACCTGGTCCGGGCTGTAGAACCCCATGGGCCAGCTGTTGATCAGGGCGCAGGCGAAGATCGCCGGCTCATGGCACTTGAGCCAGCAACTGGCGTAGGTCAGCAGGGCGAAACTGGCGGCGTGGGACTCGGGGAAGCCATAGCTGCCGAAGCCCTTGATCTGTTCGAAGATGCGCTTGGCGAATTCCAGATCGTAGCCATTGCGCAGCATGCCTTCGGTCAGGCGAATGCGGTGTGGCTCCAGTCCGCCATGGCGTTTCCAGGCGGCCATGGAACGGCGCAGCTCATCGGCCTCGCCGGGGGTGTAATCGGCGGCGACGATGGCCAGGGACATGACCTGCTCCTGGAACAGCGGTACGCCCAGGGTTCTTTTGAAGACGGCCTTGAGTTCTTCCGAGGGATAAACCACCGGCTCCTCTCCGTTGCGCCGACGCAGGTACGGATGGACCATGTCCCCCTGGATCGGCCCCGGCCGCACGATCGCCACCTGGATCACCAGGTCGTAGAACGTCTGCGGCCTGAGTCGCGGCAACATGGCCATCTGCGCCCGCGACTCGATCTGGAACACGCCGATGGTGTCGGCACGGCTGATCATGTCGTAGGTGGGCCGGTCGTCCGCGGGGATCCCGGCAATGCTCAGACGGCGCCCGCGATGCCGCTGGTAGAGATCGAAACAGCGCCGCAAGGCACTGAGCATGCCCAGCGCCAGCACATCCACCTTGAGCAGGCCGACGGCGTCGAGGTCGTCCTTGTCCCACTGGATCACCGTGCGCTCATCCATGGCGGCGTTCTCCACCGGTACCAGGCTGTCCAGCGGCTGTTCGCTGATGACGAAACCGCCCGGGTGCTGCGACAGGTGGCGGGGAAAACCCATCAGGTCGCCGGTCAACGTCAGCACCCGGTGCAGCAGCGGGCTGTCGGGGTCGAAGCCGGCTTCGACGAGACGCTCCGCCGAAGGCACGCGGTCGCTCCAGCGCCCGCAGCAGTCGGACAAGGCACCCAGCTGATCCGGCGGCAAGCCCAGTACCCGACCGATATCCCGGACCGCACCGGAGGCATGGTAGGTGCTGACCACGGCGGTCAGCGCCGCGCGATGACGACCATAGCGGTTGAACACGTACTGCAGGACTTCCTCGCGCCGGTCGTGCTCGAAGTCCACGTCGATATCCGGCGGCTCGTTGCGCTCGCGGGACAGAAAGCGCTCGAACAGCAGGCTGCTCTTGCCCGGGTCCAGCTCGGTGATGCCGAGGACGAAGCACACCACCGAATTGGCCGCCGAACCGCGCCCCTGGCAGAGAATCCCGCGCTCGCGGGCGAAGCGGACGATGTCATGCACGGTGAGGAAATAGGACGCGTATTCGAGCTCGCTGATCAGGGTCAGTTCGTGCTCCAGGGCCATCCGGTTCTTGTCACTGATGCCCCCGGGCCAGCGCTCGGGAATACGCCGCTCGCACAGTTCCCGCAACCAGCCGCCGGCGTCGTAGCCCGCGGGCACGACTTCGCGCGGGTACTGGTACTTGAGATCGCGCTTGAGATCGAAGTGGCAACGCGCGGCGACCCGCGTGCTTTCCTCCAGCAAGGCCGGTGGATACAGCGCCCTCAATTGCTCCTGGGCACGCAGATGACGCTCGCCATTGGCGAACAGGCGATGCCCGGCCTCGGCGACGGTGGTGTGATGACGAATGGCCGTCATGCAGTCCTGCAGGGCCCGCCGTCCACGGCTGTGCATATGCACGTCGCCGCAGGCCAGCGGCTCGATACCCAGTTCGCGGGCCAGTTGCCGCAGGTCGTGCAGGCGCTGACGATCGTCGTGCCCGTGGTGCAGGTGCACCGCCAGCCACAGGCGCTCGGCGAAGATCCCGCGCAGCCAGCGGCCTGGCGCGGGATCGTCCGGCGCCTCCGGCACCCAGAGAGCGAGCAGGCCGTCCATGGGCTGGGCGAAATCCTCGCGCAGCACGCGGTAGCTGCCCTTCTCGGCCCGCCGTCGGGCGCGGGTGATCAAGGCGCAGAGATGCTGGTAACCGCTGAGGTTCTCCACCAGCAGGACAAGCCTGGGCCCGTCGTCCACACGCATTTCACTGCCGACGATCAGTGGCACGCCGGTCTTCAGCGAGGCCTGCCAGGCCCGCACGATCCCCGCCAGGGTGCATTCGTCGGTGATCGCCAGCGCCTGGTAGCCCTGGTCCTTGGCCCGGGCGAACAACTCCAGGGCACTGGAGGCACCGCGCTGGAAACTGAAGTTGGACAGGCAGTGCAGCTCGGCATAGCCGCTCATGCGAACCAGCCCTGCAGCCACAGCGGGCTGTCGCGGCCGTCGCCGAACTGGCGATAGGCCCAGCCACGCTGGCCGGACGCGGTCTCGATCAGGTAGTAGTCGCGGCGCACATCGCCGCCATCCCACCAGCCGGACTCGATGCGCTCCGGCCCAGCCAGCAGGCGCAGGCCGTTCAGCGGCAATGCCCGGGGCTCATCCAGCAGCCAGCCGGGACGCGGTGCCGTGCAGCCACCGGCATTCGCCGCGGGCAGACCGGCACTGCGCCAGGCGCATTCGGGACGATGATCGGCCACCACGCCCACGGCGCGCACGGCGTCATCGCCGAGACGCGCGCGCAGGCGTTCGCGCAGTTGTTCCCAGTTCTGCTGTTGCTGGGCCCGTGCCGAAAACAGCTCGCCGGCCTGGGGCACGAAGGCCGGCAGTTCCTCGGCGCTCAGGCGCAGATTGCGTACGGGTGCCCTCAGCGTCAGTTGCTCAAGCCGCCCACGGGCCAGTTCCAGCAGACGCCCGGCCTCGCGCTCGGCCGCCAGCAGGCCGACCCGCAGCAGGGTGTCGGCGCCTTCGGCGTGCTCCAGGAACAGGCTGAAGCGCTGTACCCCGGCATCGCGTCCGGCGAGAAAGGCGGCCAGGTCCTCGATCATCCGGCGCAGCGGGAACAGCAGGGCCTGGCTGGATTCCACATCGAAATTCAGTTCCAGACGCGAGTCGAAACGGTCCGGCGGCAGGTAACAGTCCAGGGCCATGGCGCGCAGGCCGAGCAGGCGGTCGAGATGCAGTTGCACCTCGGCGGCGAAACGCCGAGCCAGGGTGTCGCGGGGCAGGGCCAGCACCTGGTCGAGCCGACGCAGGCCCATGCGGGTGAAGGCCGTGGCGGCTTCCGCCGGCAACCCGAGACGTTCGATGGGCATGGCAGCCAGGGCGGCGCGGGTCGCCTCGGGATCGCTGACGGCGAGGCCGTCATGGGCGTTGGCAAGCATGCGCGCCGCCACCGGATTACTGGCCAGGACGATGCGATGGCTGAAACCCAGGGCCCGCAACTCCTCGCGCAGGCGCGCTTCGAAACGCGGCCAGGGACCGAACAGGCCAAGGCTGGAGCGCACCTCCATCAGCAGCGCCCGGGGGTAATGCAGGCTGACCTGGGAACTGAAGCGATAGGCCCAGGCCGCGAGCAGGCGCTGCTGACGCTCGGTGGCGGCGGGATCGTGCTCGACCGTGGTGAAGCCCTGGGCCAGGGCCTGGGCGCTGGTCAGGCTCAGGCCGGCGCGCAGGCCGAGGGCACGGGCGGCCGGATTGACCGCCTGCAGCACCCGGCGATTGGCCGGGCCGGTGAGCAGCACCAGCGGCTGGTCGGCGTCGTCACGCCCGCGCAGGACGCTGTCGAGCGCCAGTTGCGGCAACAGGATGCAGGCCCAGAGCATGCCACTTCACCCCGTGTGTCCGGCAGCGATCGGGCGGTTGGGTGCCAGTCCGCCACGGCATTTGAGCACCCGCCATTGCGCCGGCCGGGTGTCGATGGCGATACGCAGGGCGGCGGGCGAAGGATTGAGCGCCGCGGCCTGGTCGCGACAGGCAAAGGCCAGGGCCTGGCCGGTTTCCGCGGCCACCTGCAGACGGCGCAGGGCGCGGTCGTCGACGCGTTGCGGCCAGCACAGCACGGCCGCGCAACTGCCGGAACGCAGGCATTGCTCGGCGGCCCAGAGGCTTTCACCGGCTTCGGCCTCGACCACCGCAAGCCAGCGCAGGTCGACCCCCGCCGCCTGCCAGGCGGGCGGGTACGGAATGAACGGTGGCGCAACCAGCACCACCCGCTCCCCCGCCCGGCTCAACCTGGCCAGGCTGGGCCAGAGCAGGTGCAGTTCGCCGGCGCCCTCGCCGGACAGCAGCAGTTCGCTGAGCGCCGCCGGCGGCCAACCGCCTCCCGGCAGCACGGCGTCCAGCGCGGCATGCCCGGTGGGTTGCAGGCCATGCGCCTCGGTCAGTGGCCGGCCCTTCCACACCCGGCGGGTGTCGAGCAGCCCGTCGAGGCTGACCACCGCGCCCATCAGTCGCGCCTCACCAGGCCGCAGAACACCCCTTCGATGACGAAGTCGCGCTCCGGGCCGACGATGATCGGCGCATAGGCCGGGTTGCGCGGCAGCAGGCGGTAATGGCCGACGCCGCGTTCGAAGCGCTTGATGGTCACCTCGCCATCGAGGCGGGCGACGATGATCTGCCCGTCGCGAGCCTCGGCCTGCTGACGGATGCCCACCAGGTCGCCATCGAGGATGCCGTCGTCGATCATCGAGTCACCGCGGACCTTGAGCAGATAGCTGGGGGTGCGGCTGAACAGGTGGGCATCCAGCATGAGCTGCTCGTGGATATCCACGTCCGGACCGATCGGCCGCCCCGCGGCGACCTGGCCGAGCACCGGGATCTCCAGCACCTCGGGACGACGCAGGGGCCCGGCCAGGCGGATGCTCCGCGCCTGGTTCGGGGTGACTTCGATGAAACCCGCCTCACAGAGGGCCTGGACATGCTTGCGCGCCACGCTGCGCGAAGCGAAGCCGAAGGTCTGGGCGATATCGGCGAGGCTGGGCGGTCGCCCTTCTCCGGCGATGCGATCGCGGATGAAAGCGAGAATGGCGCTGCGTTTGGGAGAGAGTCTGGTCATGGAGCACATTTGTACTCTTTTCCTTCCGCGCTGACCAGCCCCGTCGATCGGCAGGTATGATGGCCAGTCACTGTTACCGGATGTTCCCCCATGCTCGACGCCCTGCTCTTCGATCTCGACGGCACCCTCGCCGATACCGACAAGCTCCATCTGCTGGCCATGCAGCAACTGCTGCACGAGGACGGCCGCACGCTGACCGAGGCGCAATTCGAGGCGCATATCAGTGGACGGGCGAATGCCGATCTGTGCCGTTACCTGTTTCCGGACCGGCCACTGAGCGAGCATCTGCTCTTCGCCGAGCGCAAGGAGGCACGTTTTCGCGAGCTGTCGCCAACCCTGCAGCCGACGCCCGGGCTGCTGCGCCTGCTGGAGTACGCGCAAGGCCGCCGTATCGGCATGGCGGTGGTGACCAATGCGCCGCGGGCCAATGCCGAGCACATGCTCGCCGCGCTGGGGCTGGAGGGACGTTTCGAGCCTGTTCTGGTGGCCGAGGAACTGGCCCGGGCCAAGCCGGACCCACTGCCCTATCTCACCGGCTTGCAGCGTTTGGCTGCGCGGGCCGAAACGGCCCTGGCGTTCGAGGATTCGCTGCCGGGAGTGCAGGCCGCCAGTGGCGCCGGGATCTTCACCGTGGGCTTGACCACCAGCCAGTCGGCGCAGGCGCTGATGGCCGCGGGTGCGAGCCTGGCTGTGGCGGACTTCGAGGATGCGCGGTTGTGGGAAGTGATTGCGCGGATGAGCGGAAGATAGTTTTCGCCTGCCTCGCCAATCACCTTGACGTAAACGTCAACCTGGCTTTAGGTTAGGCCCATTGTCTTTACCAGAGCCCACCCATGAGCAGCCAGACCTACAGCATTTCCGACCTGTCCCGCGAGCTGGACATCACCACCCGGGCGATCCGCTTCTACGAGGAGCAGGGGCTTCTCAGCCCCGAACGCCGCGGCCTGGAACGCATCTACTCGGCCCGCGACAAGGTCAGCCTGAAACTGATCCTGCGTGGCAAGCGCATTGGTTTCTCTCTCGCCGAATGCCGCGAGCTGATCGAGCTGTACGACCCCAGCGGGGGCAACACCAAGCAGCTCAACAGCATGCTGGCGAAGATCGCCGAACGCCGCGCCCAGCTGGAACAGCAACTGCTCGACATCCAGCAGATGCAACTGGAACTGGACACCGCCGAGGAGCGCTGCATGCAGGCGCTGACGGCCACCCTGAACAAACAGAACAACGGCCACTGAGCCCCATCAGGAAACCCCACGCCATGCCATTGCCCGCCAAAGTTCGTCTGGTCGAAGTCGGTCCTCGCGACGGTCTGCAGAATGAAGCCCAACCCATCAGCGTCGCCGACAAGGTGCGCCTGGTCGATGACCTCACCGCCGCCGGCCTGTCCTACGTCGAAGTCGGCAGTTTCGTCTCGCCCAAGTGGGTGCCACAGATGGCCGGCTCGGCCGAGGTCTTCGCCGGCATCCGCCAGCAGCCCGGGGTGACCTATGCCGCCCTGGCCCCCAACATGCGCGGCTTCGAGGACGCCCTGGGCGCCGGGGTCAAGGAAGTGGCGGTGTTCGCCGCCGCGTCCGAGTCCTTCTCCCAGCGCAATATCAACTGCTCCATCAGCGAGAGCCTGCAACGCTTCGTGCCGATCATGGACGCCGCGCGCCAGCACGGTGTGCGGGTGCGCGGGTACGTGTCCTGCGTGCTCGGCTGCCCCTACGAGGGCCAGGTGGATGCCGCCCAGGTCGCCGCGGTGGCCCGCGAGCTGTACGAGATGGGCTGCTATGAGGTCTCCCTCGGCGACACCATCGGCACCGGCACTCCGGGCGCTACCCGCCACCTGTTCAACGTGGTCGGCGCCCAGGTGCCGCGCCCGCAACTGGCCGGGCATTTCCACGATACCTACGGCCAGGCCCTGGCCAACGTGTATGCCAGCCTGCTGGAAGGCATCAGCGTCTTCGACAGCTCGGTCGCCGGCCTCGGCGGCTGCCCGTACGCCAAGGGCGCCAGCGGCAACGTCGCCAGCGAGGACGTGCTGTACATGCTGCAAGGCCTGGGTATCGAGACCGGCATTGACCTGGAAAAGCTCATCGAAGCCGGGCAACGCATCAGTCTGGTGCTCGGGCGCGCCACTGGCTCCCGTGTGGCGCGTGCGCGCAACGCCTGCTGAATCCCCTGCTGAAACATGGCGGTAACACCTCGCGCGGGCTCACAAAGTGTTACCGCCTTCACACTTCCCAGGGAAAAACCGGGTAACACGGAAACAAATCAGCGGATTTTCCCGTGCCAGAATTTTTCTCAAACCGATCAAACCCCTGATTTCATTGGGTTTTAAAAAGTTGGCACGGCATCTGCTATATCTCTGGCACAACAAGAATAAAAAATGCGGCAAACCCAATAAAAACAAGACGTAACGGATCTGACACAACAAGAACAATACGGCAGAGACGAAGCTAACTGATTTTTTTGGAGTGGATGACTTTTCGGGGGCGTGCCCCGCAACCAGACAGAGAACAATAAAACTACCTCAAGGTAGCGCCCGTCACGGTTGGATCAGCAATGATGAAGGTCGATCAGCGCTCAAAAAAATACGTTTGCTCTTGATCCCGGATGGGGATCGCACAAGCACCAAAGAGGCAACGGTTGCCAAAAACAACAATAGACCGCCCTCCAATAACAAAAAAAGAGCACGCAACAATCTTTGAGGGGAGCTTCGGCTCCCCTCAGTGCATTCAGGGCTTTTTCAACGCCTGTCGTCCCGCTTCTCCTCCTTCCCCTCCAGCCAGTCCACCACCCAGGGCATCACCCCCAGCACCACCAGCGCCAGCACCGTGCTGAACAGCGCCGTGGCCTCGCGCCCCATGCCGGCGGCAACACCGATGGCGGCGGTCATCCACAGGCCGGCCGCGGTGGTCAGCCCCTTGACGTGACTGGCCTCCTGATCGCGGCCCTTGAGAATGGTGCCCGCGCCGAGAAAACCGATGCCGGCGACGATCCCCTGCACCACCCGGCTCAGCGCCGCATCGTCGACCCCGGCCATGCGCGGCACGAGGACGAACAGCGCCGCGCCGATCGCCACCAGCATGTGGGTACGCACACCGGCGGCCTTGCCCTTCATCTCCCGCTCGAAGCCCAGCACCGCGCCCAGCAGCGCAGCCATCAGCAGGCGCACCGACACCTGGGTCAACTGCCTGGCATCGGTGATGTCGGCAAATTCCGCCACCAGGGTCACCCACACTTCGTGCCACCAGGCGTCCATGGTCCTTGTCCATTGTCAGGGAAGTCAGACGATGGACAACGAGCGCCCGAGCAAAGTGCGACGCGACCGCTGATCGGTTGCCGGAGGCAACCCGCGCCGCCCTGCGGTCACAAGCGATAAGCCCCCCGTGACGAGGATCACGCCATGCCCATCGAGATCGACGAACAGACCCGCCGCTGCACGCTGATCGGCGAAGACCTGAATATCGAAGGCGCCGCCGAGGAAGTGCGGGTGGTGACCGACGAGCACCTGCGCATGTCGGTCGCGGAACTGGCCGGCAAGCGCGTGCCGATCACCGAAGCCGAGGCCGACGCGCTCACCGTGGCGGGTGCGGTGGATGGTCGCAGGCATCTGAAGAGCAGCGTTCCGGGCTCGATAATCTAAGGCTTCGAGCCATTTCCAGGAGAATCTGATACGGTTTTTACACAAATACCTGAGCCTGTTATGCAAACAGATGGGGCGCCATAGTGCTCTGGCCTGATCGAGGCCTGATGAGCGACGAACCATGAGCGAACACATCCCTGTCCAGATCGTCGAAGTTGCCGAGCCGTCCCACAAGAAGAAGGCCGCCAGCAGCGACGGACACATCTACACCCGCAGTTTCTCCGGTCTGTACCGCAACCTGCGCCTGGGTGGCGCGGGTTTCCTTTTCCTGCTGTTCTTCGCCACCGCCTGGCTCGACTGGGACGGTCGCCAGGCGGTGCTCTGGGACCTGGCGGAAAGCAAGTTCCACATCTTCGGCGCAACCTTCTGGCCGCAGGATTTCATCCTTCTGTCCGCCCTGCTGATCATCTGCGCCTTCGGCCTGTTCGCCATCACCGTCTTCGCCGGGCGGGTGTGGTGCGGCTACACCTGCCCGCAGAGCACCTGGACCTGGCTGTTCATGTGGTGCGAAAAAGTCACCGAGGGCGACCGCAACCAGCGCATGAAACTGGCCAAGGCCCCCTGGGGCCCGAACAAGCTGGCCCGCCGCGCCGTCAAGCACAGCCTGTGGCTGGCCATCAGCGTGCTCACCGGCCTGACCTTCGTCGGCTACTTCACCCCGATCCGTCCCCTGGCCGAGGAGCTGTTCACACTGCAGGCCGGTGGCGTCAGCCTGTTCTGGATCCTGTTCTTCACCGGCGCCACCTACATCAACGCCGGCTGGATGCGCGAAGCGGTGTGCATGCACATGTGCCCTTATGCGCGTTTCCAGAGCGTGATGTTCGACAAGGACACCCTGGCCGTGGCCTACGATCCGCGCCGCGGCGAAACCCGCGGGCCGCGCAAGAAGGAAGTCGACCACCACGCCAAGGGCCTGGGCGACTGCATCGACTGCCAGATGTGCGTGCAGGTGTGCCCCACCGGCATCGACATCCGCGACGGCCTGCAGATGGAATGCATCGGCTGCGCGGCGTGCATCGATGCCTGCGACAGCATCATGGACAAGATGAACTACCCGCGCGGCCTGATCGGCTACAAGTCCGAGCACACCCTGCAAGGTGGCCGGACCCACTGGCTGCGTCCGCGCCTGCTCGGCTACGTCACGGTACTGGTGGCGATGATCGGTGCCCTGGTCATCGCCCTGCACGAGCGCCCGATGGTCTCCATGGACGTGATCAAGGACCGTGGCCTGTTCCGCGAGAACGCCCAGGGCCAGATCGAGAACATCTACATCCTCAAGGTCATCAACAAGACCCAGCAGCCACAGGAATACCAGTTGCGCCTGCTCGACGCCGAGGGCTTCGAACTGCACGGCAAGACTCGCTTCAGCATCCCCGCCGGGGAAATGGCCGAGTTGCCGGTCTCGGTGGCGATGCTCGCCGATCGCCCCGCCAGCAGTTCCCTGGAGCTGGACTTCGAACTGGTGGACAGCGACCAGCCGGCGATTCGCAGCGTCGCCCGCAGCCGTTTCGTTGCGCCGTTGAACCGTTGATCCCCTACACTGCGTTGCCCGCCGAACCTGCAGAGCCATGATGAAACGCTACGAGAAATTCGCCGACGACATTGCCGAACTGATCTACACCGGGGTTCTCGGCCCCGGACAACGGGTGCCGTCGGTGCGCTATGCCAGCCAGACCTACGGGGTCAGCCCGTCCACGGTGTTCCAGGCCTATTACCTGCTGGAACGCCGCGGGCTGATCCGCGCCCGGCCGCGCTCGGGCTATTTCGTCAACGCCCACGCACCGCGGCCGTTCAGCGAGCCGCAGATCGGCGAGCCGGCCAGCGAGTCCACCGAAGTGGATGTCAGCGAGCTGGTGTTCTCCATCCTCGAATCGATCAAGGATCCGCACACCGTGCCGTTCGGCTCGGCCTTCCCCAGCCCGGCGCTGTTTCCCCTGCAGCGCCTGGCCCGCTCCCTGGCCAGCGCCACGCGCGACATGGACCCGCGCATGGTGGTCACCGACCTGTCGCCCGGCAATCCGCAACTGCGCCGGCAGATCGCCCTGCGCTACATGGTCGGCGGGCTGATGCTGCCGATGGAGGAACTGCTGATCACCAACGGCGCGCTGGAAGCGCTGAACCTGTGCCTGCAGGCAGTGACCGAGCCGGGCGACCTGGTGGCCATCGAAGCCCCGGCCTTCTATGCCTGCCTGCAGGTGCTGGAACGGCTCAAGCTCAAGGCCGTGGAAATTCCCGTGCATCCGCGCGAGGGCATCGACCTCGGCGTGCTGGCGCAGACCCTGGAACGGCATCCGGTCAAGGCCGTGTGGTGCATGAGCAACTTCCAGAACCCGGTGGGCGCCAGCCTGCCGGAGGACAAGAAGCGCGCCCTGGTCGAACTGTTGCGCCAGCACCAGGTGCCGCTGATCGAGGACGACGTCTACGCCGAGCTGTACTACGCGCAGCAGGCGCCGAAGCCGGCCAAGGCCTTCGACAGCGAAGGCCTGGTGATGCACTGCTGTTCGTTTTCCAAGAGCCTGGCCCCGGGCTACCGCATCGGCTGGGTCGCCGCCGGGCGTTTCGCGCAGAAGATCGAACGCCTGAAACTGATGACCTCGCTGTGCGCCTCGATGCCGGCCCAGGCGGCCATCGCCGACTACCTCCAGCACGGCGGCTACGACCGCCACCTGCGGCGCCTGCGCTATGCCCTGGAAGAACAGAAGAACGCCATGCTCGCCGCGATCGGCCGCTACTTTCCGGCGACGGTGCGGGTCAGCCATCCTTCCGGCGGCTACTTCCTCTGGCTGGAACTGCCGGAAGGCATGGACTCCCTGAAGCTGTTCCAGATGGCCCTGGCCCAGGGCATCAGCATCGCCCCGGGGCCAATCTTCTCGCCGACCCGGCGCTTCCGTAACTGCATTCGCCTGAACTACGGCAGCCCATGGAGCGAGCAATCGGAAAAAGCCATGGAAACCCTCGGAAGGATCGTACGTTCTTTCTAGCCGCCAGCCAGCCGTCGGTCTACAGTGGCGGCATTGGCTTGCGTCCGGACGTTTCCATGCCTTCCAGCGAACTCGATTCACTGCGCCTGCAATTGCGTGAGCTGCAACAGCGCAATGCTGCCCTCGAACAACAACTGGTACAGCAACCGCCGCTGGACGAGGACTTCTACCGCTTTCTCTTCGACACCATGGACGAGGGCTTCTGTGTCATCGAGTTCTTCGATGGCCCCCACGGCCCGTTGAGCGATTACATCCACGTCCTGGCCAACGCCGCCTATGCGCGGCACGCCGGCATCCCCAACGTGGTCGGACAGAAACTGCGGGAAATGGTGCCGGACGAGGCCGACGACTGGGTGGCCCGCTACGGCGCGGTGCTGCGTACCGGTCAGCCACTGCACTTCGAACAGGAACTGGTGGCCACCGGCCGCGTCCTCTCGATCACCACCTTCCGCATCGAACCGCTCGAACGTCGCCAGGTCGCTGTGCTGTTCAAGGACGTCACCGAACGCCGCCGCGCCGAAGAGGCCCTGCAACAGCTCAATGAGCAGCTGGAACAGCGTGTCCTGCAGACCGTGGCCGAGCGCCAGTTGCTGGCCAAGCTGGTGGACAACAGCATCGCCTGTGTCCAGGTGGTAAGCCCCGACCTGCGCTGGATGGCGATCAACCAGCAGGCGCTGCGCGACTTCCACTACCTCTACGACGAAGCCCCCTGTGTCGGCGACAGCGTCGAATACACCCTGCGTCGCCATCCCTCCGACTGCGCCCGCGGCCTGGCCCTGTGGCGACGGGCCCTGGCCGGCGAGGCGTTCATCGAGACCGGCGAGTTCGGCAGCGGCGAGCGCCGCCGGCACTACGAGCTGCGCTTCAATATCCTCCACGACGAGCACGGCACGCTGCGCGGGGCTTACCTGTTCGCCTATGACATCAGCACCCGGGTCGCGGAACAGCAGCGTCTGCTGCGCGCCGAGGAAGCCTTGCGCCAGGCGCAGAAGATGGAAGCGGTGGGCCAGCTCACCGGCGGTATCGCTCATGACTTCAACAACCTGCTCGACGGCATCCTCGGTGCCCACGAGCTGATGCGCCAGCGCCTGCAGCAGGAGCGGCATGCCGACCTCGGCCCGCTGCTCGATGCCGCCAGCGGCTCGGCCCAACGCGCCGCCTCGCTGGTGCACCGCCTGCTGGCGTTCTCCCGCCAGCAGACCCTGCTGCCCCAGGCGACCCACGTCGGCAGCCTGATCAGCGACATGCAGGAACTGATCTGCCGCAGCGTCGGCCCGTCCATCGAAGTGCGCAGCCATTTCGCCGACGACCTGTGGCCGACCTTCATCGACCCGCCGCAACTGGAAAGCGCCCTGCTCAACCTGTGCATCAATGCCCGCGATGCCCTGCCAGGTGGTGGACTGATCGATATCCATATCGAGAACCTGAGCCTCGACGAAGAACGCGGGTCACCGCTGGACCTGGCCGCCGGGCATTACCTGTGCCTGAGTGTCGCGGACAACGGCCTGGGCATGTCCGCCGAGGTGGCGGCACGGGCCATCGATCCGTTCTTCACCACCAAGCCGCTGGGCCAGGGCACCGGGCTCGGCCTGTCGATGGCCTACGGTTTCGTGCGTCAGTCCGGCGGGCAACTGCGCATCGTCAGCGCGCCGGGCAAGGGCACGCGCATCGAACTGTACCTGCCGCGGCATCATCAGCAGCCGGCGGCGCACCAGGCGCCGGGCGCGGCCACGCCCCTCGTCGCCCAGGGCAGTGGCGTGCATATCGTCCTGGTGGAAGACCAGGAAACCCTGCGCATGGTGATCAGCGAGGTGCTGGAGGAGTCGGGGTACCGGGTCGATGTCTACAACAGCGGCGTGGCCGCCCTGCCGGCACTGCGCAACGGGCCGGCACCGGACCTGCTGATCAGCGACATCGGCCTGCCCGGCGGGCTGAATGGCAAGCAACTGGCGGAAGCGCTGCGCCTGGCGCATCCGGGGTTGCCGGTGCTGTTCATCACCGGCTACGACGAAAGCGCCGCGCTGAGCGACGGGCAACTGGCGCCGGGGATGAGCGTGATGACCAAGCCGTTCGGGCTGGAAGCGCTGGTGCTGCGGGTGGAGCAGATGCTGGTCTAGATTGGTGGTCAGGTGAAAATTTCCAACGTGCTGTGGAGCCCATGTAAATGACGGAACGAATCTATTTACCAGGCTTGGCATTGGCTCACTACAAGGGATTCGGCCCGGATCTCCAGTTCATGGGGCCGTTCAAGGCCATCAACTTCTTCGTGGGCACCAACAACTCGGGGAAGTCTTCAATCCTGGAGTTCATTTCAAATCACTCGAACACCTTTCTCTCTCAAAGTATGGAACGCAGAGAGGCAACCGATCTGAAGGACCTGGACTTCAACGTCAAAATTCATAAAAGGGGGCCTGAAGTTGCCTTGTGCGAAAACGCGAATGAACTACGCGATAAGTCGACCTACACGTTGAGCGCCTCTGACATCCAGAATGCCTTAAGTGACCTGATTGGTAGCTACAGTGATAAGCAAGGGCTCGTTTGGTATAACAAGAACGAGCGCGACCTGATATCACACTACGCCCTATGCGAAATATCAGAAAAAAGCCTTAACCTGCTACATGACTATTACAGAACACCTCAACCCATGGAAGTATGGAAGCAACATATCATCGACAACACCCAGGACTGGTATGGTGCAAAATGCATAAGCATCCCCTCCCTACGAGAAACAACCTACACCAATGACAATACGCACAGTTCCAACGGCCAAGGATTCATCAATAGAATATCCGAAATCCAGAACCCGGCTGACTATGGGGTCAACGTCCACGCCCAATACAACAAGCTGAACGACTTCCTGCGAAAGGTTACCGAAGAGGAAAGCATAAAAATCGAGGTATCGCACAAACATGAACTGTCGGTCATCATCGAAGATAAAAAGCTGCCTATCGCCTCATTGGGCATGGGGCTCCAGCAATTGATCGTGATCGGGGTCAACTGCGTATTGAACGACGGCATTCTGATCTGCATCGAAGAGCCGGAGCTGCATCTGCATCCGACCTTGCAACGCCGTCTGATCCACTACCTGCATGAAGAGACGACGAATCAGTATTTCATCGCCACCCATTCGGCAACCCTGATAGATACCCCGAACGCCGCCATATTCCAGGTTTATCAAGCGGAGGGCTTCACCCGCGTAAGCGCTGCACCCAGCTCCGACGAACGCTGGAGCACTTTGCAGAACCTTGGCTATCGACAATCGGACCTGATCCAGAGCAACTGCATCGTCTGGGTGGAAGGCCCCTCCGACCGCCTCTATGTAAACCATTGGCTTCATAAGAAAGACAGCACGCTGCGCGAAGGCATCGACTACGCAATCATGTTCTATGGGGGACGTCTACTGGCCCACCTGAGCGCGGACGCGCCTGACAGCAAACAGGACATCGAGGCCCTGATTGCCCTGCGCAACATCAACCAGAACCTCGCCTTCCTTATCGACAGCGACAAGGACACCCCGGACAAACCCATCAACAGCACCAAAGAGAGAGTCAGGAGCGAACTAAAAAAATGCGCTGGCCTCTGCTGGATCACCCAAGGGAGAGAAATCGAGAACTACGTCTCTGCCACCTCCATGCAGGAAGCGTTGAGCACCTGTTATCCCAAATTCAAACAGCAGATCAGCAACGGCCAATACGATCACACCCTTCCGTTTCTCCGGACGGATGATAAGGAGCAGGATGTCGTCGACAAGATGAAGGTCGCGCAGAACATTTGCTCCAGAGAGGCCGAACTGGATGTGCTCGATCTGGAAGCTCGTATCGACGAGCTGGTGACGTTCATTCACCGTTGCAACGGGCATCGGGCAACAGCGCCTCGACCTGCGGATTCAATACCTTAACGCCCGCCACCAAGATCGATGAAACTCCCGGTCGAATACGAGGCCTTGTCCGACAGCAGCCAGATGATCGCCTCGGCCACTTCCTCGGCCTGCCCGCCGCGGCCCATCGGAATGCCCGGTGCCAGCTTGCTGACCCGGTCCGGGTCGCCGCTCAGGGCATGGAAGTCGGTGAAGATGTACCCCGGCCGCACCGCATTGACGCGAACGCCCTCGCCCGCCACTTCCTTGGCCAGGCCCAGGGTGAAGGTGTCCAGGGCGCCCTTGGAGGCGGCGTAGTCGACGTATTCGTTGGGCGAGCCCAGGCGCGCGGCCACCGAGGAGACGTTGACGATGCTGCCACCACTGCCGCCATGCCGCGTCGACATCCGCGCCAGGGCGTGCTTGGCGCAGAGGATCGGCCCGACCACGTTGGTCTTCATCAGTTTCAGCAGGCGGAACTCGGACATTTCCTCGACCCGGCTCTTCTGGCCGATGGTCCCGGCGTTGTTGACCAGCGCGGTGACCCGGCCCAGCTCGTGATCGACCTGGTTGAACAGATGAATGACCTCGTCCTCGACGCTGACATCGGCGCGCACGGCGATGGCCCTGGCACCCAGCTCACGGACCTGGGCCAGCACGCGCTGGGCCGCCTCGTCGTCGGCGTGATAGTTGATGCAGATCCGGTAACCCTGGCGCGCGGCCTGCAGCGCGGTGGCGGCGCCGATGCCGCGACTGGCTCCGGTGATGATGATGACCTTGTCCATGACAACCCCACTGGTGTTCAACCGCGCAAGGCTAACGCAGTCCGCCGCCGACGCAAAGCCTGCGACGCCAGCTGACAAATCTGTAATTCACTACTCAGCTTTCTGACAGGACTATCAGAATAAGGTCGTGCCATCCCTGTTGATGGACACGACGCCCCATGCCTCACCTTCCCTCCCGACGCACCTTCGTCAAGGGCCTGGCCGCCGCCGGTGCCCTCGGCGGCCTCGGTCTCTGGCGCCCGCACGCCTGGGCCCGTGGCCCCCACGATTTCGCCGAACTGGACGGCCAGCATTTCGAGCTGTTCATCGGCCAGACCGCGGTGAACATCACCGGCACCCCGCGCACCGCGCTGACCATCAACGACAGCCTGCCCGGCCCGGTGCTGCGCTGGCGCGAAGGCGATACGGTGACCCTGCGGGTGCGCAACCGTCTGGAGGAAAGCACCTCGCTGCACTGGCACGGGATCATCCTCCCGGCCAACATGGACGGCGTGCCGGGGCTGAGCTTCGCCGGCATCGAGCCCGGCGGCGACTACCTCTACCGCTTCACCCTGGAGCAGCACGGCACCTACTGGTACCACAGCCATTCGGGGCTGCAGGAGCAGGCCGGCGTCTACGGCGCCATCGTGATCGAGCCGAAGACGCCGGAGCCCCACGTCTACCAGCGCGACTGCGTACTCCTGCTCAGCGACTGGAGCGACGAGAAACCCACGGCCCTGCTGGCGCAGTTGAAGAAGCAGGCTGACTACTTCAACCGCCAGCAACGCACTGTCGGTGACTTCATCGACGACGTCGCCCGCGACGGCTGGAGCACCACCCTGGCCGAACGCGGGCAATGGGCGCAGATGCGCATGACGCCCACCGACATCGCCGATGTCAGTGCCGCCACCTACACCTACCTGCTCAATGGCCTGGCCCCGGAAGGCAACTTCACCTGCCTGTTCCAGCCCGGCGAAACCCTGCGCCTGCGCCTGATCAACGGCTCGGCGATGACCTATTTCGACTTCCGCATTCCCGGCCTGAAGCTGACGGTGATCGCCGCCGATGGCCAGCCGGTACAACCGGTGACGGTGGACGAACTGCGCCTGGCGGTGGCGGAGACCTACGATGTGCTGGTCAGCGTCGGCGATGCGCCGGCCTACACCCTGTTCGCCCAGAGCATGGACCGCAGCGGCTACGCCCGCGGCACCCTGGCCCGCGCATCAGGCCTGAGCGCCGCGGTGCCGGCGCTGGACCCGCGGCCGCGGCTGAGCATGGCGGACATGGGCCATGGCGACATGCAGGGCATGGATCACGGCGCCATGGCGGGCATGGATCACGCCAGCATGGCCGGCATGAACCACGCCATGCATGGCATGCAGCGACATCCGGACTCGGAAAGCGGCAACCCGCTGGTGGACATGCAGACCATGATGCCCACGGCCAAGCTGGACGATCCCGGTCTCGGCCTGCGCGACAACGGCCGCCGCGTGCTGACCTACGCCGATCTGAAGAGCACCTTCGCCGATCCCGACGGCCGCGAGCCGGGACGGGAGATCGAACTGCACCTGACCGGGCACATGGAGCGTTTTTCCTGGTCGTTCGACGGCATCCGCTTCTCCGACGCCGAACCCCTGCGCCTGCGCTATGGCGAGCGCCTGCGCATCACCCTGGTCAACGACACCATGATGGCCCACCCGATTCACCTGCACGGCCTGTGGAGCGACCTGGAGGACGAGCACGGTCGCTTCCAGGTGCGCAAGCACACCATCGACATGCCACCGGGCAGCCGCCGCAGCTACCGGGTCAGCGCCGATGCCCCGGGCCGCTGGGCCTACCACTGCCACCTGCTCTACCACATGGAGACCGGCATGTTCCGCGAGGTGCGCGTCGATGAATGAACGACTCAACCGGCCCCTGCTCGGCGGCATCGCCCTGCTGCTGTTGCTGGGCAGCGAAACAGTGCGCGCAGCGGCCATGGACCATTCGACGATGGACCACGGCAGCATGGACCACGGCGCGATGAATCATGCCGGCATGGATCACGGCGGCATGACGGCCGCCCCGGCGCAGCCGCGCACGCCGCTCAAACCGATCACCGACGCCGACCGTCAGGCCGCCTTCCCGCCGCTGCCCGGCCACCAGGTGCATGACCGACAGATCAACTGGGCGGTGACCGTCGAACAACTGGAGTACCAGAGCGTTGAAAACAGCAGCGCACTGAACTGGAACGGCAACGCCTGGATCGGCGGCGACATCGATCGCCTGTGGCTGCGCAGCGAAGGCGAACGGGAACAGGGCCGCACGCACAAGGCTGAACTGCAGGCGCTCTGGGGACATGCCGTCAGTCCGTGGTGGGAGGTGGTCGCGGGGCTGCGTCAGGACTTCAAGCCGGCCAGCGGCCAGACCTGGGCCGCCTTCGGTATCCAGGGCACGCCGCTGTCCAACCTCGAACTGGAAGCCACGCTGTACGCGGGTGAGCGACAACAGACCGCGCTGCGCCTGGAGGCCGCCTACGCTATCCTCCTGACGCAACGCTGGCGGCTGGAACCGAGCCTGGAGCTGAACCTCCATGGGCGTGACGACCGCAGTCGCAGCCAGGGCGCGGGGTTGTCGGACAGTGAGGCGGGGCTGCGCCTGCGCTATGAGATCACGCCGGGGTTCGCGCCCTATGTGGGGGTCAGCTTCAACCAGGCGTATGGCAGTACCGCCGATCTGATCCGCGAGGACGCCGGCGATATCGGACAGACCCGCTGGGTGGCGGGGGTTCGATTGAGATTCTGACCCTGAGGGTGGCCGCTTTGCGGCTATTCGCGGGCAAGCCACGCTCCTACGGGGCCGGCGACTTCCTGGTAGGAGCGTGGCTTGCCCGCGAAGGACCGCAAAGCGGTCCCAAGCCTGAAATACAAAGGAGATACCTATGCTGAAAAAGAACCTGATCACCCTCGGCCTGCTGGCCCTGAGCAGCCTGGCCCAGGCCAGCCAGACCATCGACGTCTACCGCGATCCGAACTGCGGCTGCTGCAAGGAGTGGATCACCCACCTGCGCGACAACGGCTACACCGTCAACGACCATGTCGAGCCGAACATGAGCGCGGTCAAACAGAAGCTCGGCGTCGCCCCGCGTCTGGCTTCCTGCCATACCGGCGTGCTCAACGGCCAGTTCATCGAAGGCCATGTTCCGGCCGAACAGATTGCCCTGCTGGGCAAGCGCCCGGACCTCAAGGGCATCGCCGTGCCGGGCATGCCAATGGGCTCGCCAGGCATGGAAATGGGCGATCACAAGGACGCCTACGAGGTCATCGGCCTGACCGCTGAAGGCAAGGACGAAGTGGTGGCGCGCTACTGATTGCGTCGGAGATTGTCCCCGCCAAGGGGACAATCTGTCTTCCCCAACCTGGATTGTCTGACTCCCATCCCGCTTGCAGAATGCACACTCCTTTTTCAACGCTGCCCCGGCAGCTCATGGAGTCCGAGCGATGCCACACGAAGGCAGCCTTCTGCAAACCGCGGTGATCTTTCTGCTGGCCGCCGTCATCTGCGTCCCCCTGGCCAAGCGCCTGCAACTCGGTGCCGTGCTCGGCTACCTGCTCGCTGGCGTGGTCATCGGCCCACAGGCCCTGGGACTGATCCGCGATACCCAGAGCGTCGCGCACATTTCCGAACTGGGCGTGGTCCTGCTGCTGTTCATCATCGGCCTGGAACTGTCGCCACGGCGCCTGTGGCTGATGCGCAAATCGGTGTTCGGCGTCGGCCTGGCCCAGGTCCTGCTGACGGGCGCGGTGATCGGCGGCATCGCCCTGCTCGGCTTCGCTCAATCGCTGCCGGCGGCGATCGTCCTCGGTCTCGGCCTGGCCTTGTCATCCACCGCGTTCGGCCTGCAGAGCCTGGCCGAAAACAAGCAGCTCAACGCCCCCCACGGGCGCCTGGCCTTCGCCATCCTGCTGTTCCAGGACATCGCCGCGATCCCGCTGATCGCCCTGGTCCCGCTGCTCGCCGCCACGGGCCCGGACACCAGCCACGGCGACAGCCTGGGCCATGGCCTGCGGGTCTTCGCCAGCATCGCCATGGTCATCGTCGGCGGGCGCTACCTGCTGCGTCCGCTGTTTCGCACCGTGGCCCGCAGCGGCCTGCCGGAAGTCTCCACCGCCACCGCGCTGCTGGTGGTGATCGGTACCGCCTGGCTGATGGAACAGGCCGGGATCTCCATGGCCCTCGGCGCCTTCCTCGCCGGTCTGCTGCTGGCGGACTCGGAATACCGCCACGAACTGGAATCACAGATCGAACCCTTCAAGGGCCTGCTCCTGGGCCTGTTCTTCATCAGCGTGGGCATGGGCGCCAACCTGCGCCTGCTGCTGGACATGCCGCTGCTGCTGATCAGCCTGACCCTGTTGCTGGTCGCGGTGAAACTGGTGCTGCTGATGCTGGTCGGGCGCTTCGCCGGTGGCCTGAACACGCTCAACGCCCTGCGTCTTGGCGTGGTGCTGGCCGCTGGTGGCGAGTTCGCCTTCGTGGTGTTCAAGCTGGGCCGCGACCAGGGTCTGTTCGATGCGCAGACCTACGACCTGCTGCTGATGACCATCACCCTGTCCATGGCCATCACCCCGCTCCTGCTGTTGGGCTGCGCGCGACTGGTCAAGCGTCCGCCGGCGCCCCGCGAAGTGCCCGAGCAGTACAAGGCCATCGCCGGCGATGCGCCGCGGGTGGTGATCGTCGGCATGGGCCGCATGGGCCAGATCGTCGCGCGCATCCTGCGGGCGCAGCGGATACCGTTCATCGCCCTGGACACCTCGGTGGATGCCATCGAGATGACCCGTCTGTTCGAAGAGGCGCCAGTGTTCTACGGCGATCCGCAGCGTGCCGAAGTGCTGCACGCGGCCAAGGTCGGCGAGGCCGAGTATCTGGTCATCACCACCGACGATCCGGAGGCGACCACCCGCACCGCCGAGCAGGTCAAGCGGCTGTATCCGCACCTGAAGGTGCTGGCCCGGGCGCGCAACCGCCAGCATGTGCACAAGCTGGTGGACGTGGGTGCCGAGCCGATTCGCGAGACCTTCCACTCCAGTCTGGAGATGAGCCGGATGGCATTGGTCGGGCTGGGCTTGAGCGAGCAGCAGGCGGACGAGCGGATTCGACGCTTTACCCGGCATGACGAGGAGGTACTGGCGGCCCAGGGTCGGGTCCGGGATGACAAGGCCAAGGTGATGCAGACGGCCAAGGAAGCGCGGGTGGAGCTGCAACGCCTGTTCGAGTCGGATACGCCGTGATGCATATCCGCGCTGGCTGCGTCGGCCATCGAGAAATATCCTACAAGACCTTTGGAAAATGATGCTGCCCATACCGTGCTGAGCTACTGGGGTCTGTTTCTCGCCGCCTTCGGCGCCGCCACGCTGTTGCCGCTGCAATCGGAGGCCGTGCTGGTCGGCCTGCTGCTGCACGATCCCGCGGCGCTGGCCAGCCTGTTGCTGGTCGCGACCCTGGGCAATGTCCTGGGCTCGATCGTCAACTGGCTGCTCGGCCGGGCCATCGAGCGCTGGCGCGACAAGCGCTGGTTCCCGTTTTCCGCCGCGCAACTGGACAAGGCGCAGCAGCGCTATCGTCGCTACGGCCAGTGGTCGCTGCTGCTGAGCTGGATGCCGCTGATCGGCGACCCACTGACCCTGATCGCCGGCATCATGCGCGAGCCGTTCTGGCGATTCGTGGTGCTGGTCACGATCGCCAAGGGCACACGCTACCTGGTGCTGGCGCTGATCACCCTGGGCTGGTTCAGCCGCTGACTTTCCAGATCATCTCCTCGGTCCAGCCCAGCTCGGCGAAATCCTGGGCGCGCAGATGGGCTTCTTCCTCGCAGAAGAACTCGTCCAGTTGCGGCGGACGCACATCGGTCTCCGCGAGCATGGCGTGAACCTGGCCACGGTGGTGGATCTGATGCTCGAACAGATGCGCCAGCAGGCGCAGGCGCTGATCGCGCTGAACCCGTACGGGGACCCGTTCGGGGCGCACGATGCTCACATAGCGCTGCAACTGGTCATCGCGCAACTGGCTGCAATAGGCGATCAGGCGGCGGTCGCTCTGGGCCTGTTCGCGCTGCAACTGCTCGGCGTTGTCGAAAGGCTCCTGCGGCTCGAAGAAGCGCCCGGCCTCTTCGTCCGCGGGCTCGCCGCGCAGCTCGCACTCCAGCGCCTGCAGGTAGAACCAGTCGACCGTGAGCAGGTGGTTGAGAGTGGCCTTGATCGACGGGAAGAAACTGCAGCGCGGCGCGACGAACTCGTCGCGGCTCAGTTGACGACAGGCCTTGTACAGGCGGTGGTTGGCCCAGGCATTGTTGTAGGCCAGGGTCAGCAGGTGGTGCGAGAGTGGCTGGCTCATGTGCACGTCCTCAGCGGAAACGTTGCAATTGCATCTCCCGCAGACGGCTGAGTGTCCGTCGGAACGGGAACTCCAGATACCCTTGAGTGTAGAGCGCTTCCAGGGGAACCTCGGCCTCCAGATAGAGCGCCACGCGCTGGTCGTAGCACTCGTCGACCAGCGCGATGAAGCGGCGTACACCGTTGTCCCTGGGCGACAGTTGCGGCAATTCGCGATCGCCGGCCACCACCCGTTCGATGCCATCCTCGGTGCCGCGGGCGATCCGCCCCGGTTGCCGCGGTGCCCCCAGGGCCGGCACGGCGCTGAGCAGAATCGCCTCGAAACGCTCGCACAGGGCCATGAACTCCATGGCCGCCAGGGGTTGTTCGCACAGCTGCGAATAGTCGCACCAGAGCACCGTTTCGCTGCGCCGGATGACCTGCACGCTGCGGTAACCGACGGCCAGGTCGGCAGCGCTGCACGGCTGATCGCCGCTCAGCGTGTCGAACAGCGCCGCGAGGGCGCAGGGCTGACCCGCCTGGCGCAACCAGTAGCGCTGCTGACCAGCGCCGGGGTGCAGGCGATGGTCCTGCTCGCCGTGTACCGGCACCACCGCCATGGACGCCTCGATGGCGGCGATGGCCGGAAGGAAGCGTTCGCGGTTGAAGCCATCGGCGTACAACTGCCGCGGCGGCTGGTTGGAGGTCGCGACCACCACTACACCGGCTTCGAACAGCTCCTGGAACAGACGGCCAAGGATGATCGCGTCGCCGATATCGTTGACGAACAGCTCGTCGAAACACAGCACGCGGATCTCGTCGGCGAGCGACCGGGCCAGCGCCCGCAACGGGTCGGCGGTGCCGTTGAGCTGGAACAGGCGCTGGTGGGTCCAGCGCATGAAGTGGTGAAAATGCTGGCGCCGGGCGGGGATGCTCAGGCAGCGGTGGAACTGGTCCATCAGCCAGGTCTTGCCCCGGCCGACCGGGCCCCAGAGGTACACGCCCGACGCGGGTCTGCCGCTCTGCACGGCGTCGAAACAGGCCTGCAAGGCTTCGACAGCCGTTTCCTGGGCGGGATCGACGACGAAACCCCGTTCGCCGATGGCCTGCTGGTAGAGCGCCAGGGGGGTATCGCTGGACATGAAGGGCCCTGTGGGAAAAAGGCCACAGGGTACCCCAGGAATGCCTTGCTTTGTGTAAGGATTTTGGCGGAATGCTGCGCGGCAGCCCCGATAACTACTCGGCCAAGCCGACCTTGAGCAACTGCCCATCCTCGTCGTCGGTCAACAGGTAGAGAAACCCGTCCGGCCCCACCCGCACATCGCGGACACGGGCATTCAACTGGCCGAGCATGCGCTCTTCATGGACGATCCTGTCGCCGTTCAGTTCCAGGCGAATCACTTCCTGCGCCGCCAGCGCGCCGATGAACAGATTGTGCTCCCACGGTTTGAAGCGCCCGCCGTCGTAGAACGCCATGCCACTGATCGCCGGAGACTTCTCCCAGACATGATGCGGCGCCACGCTGCCCTGCACCTCCTTGCCCCGCGCTTCGGGAATCGGCGTCAGCGAGTAGTTGATGCCATGGGTCGCCAGTGGCCAGCCGTAGTTCTTTCCGGGCTTGGGGATATTGATCTCGTCGCCGCCGCGCGGACCATGCTCATGGGTCCACAACTGCCCGGTCCAGGGATTGAGCGCCGCGCCCTGCTGGTTGCGGTGGCCGTAGGACCAGATCGCCGGCTGCACGTTCTTCTGCCCGACGAAGGGGTTGTCCTTGGGAATCTCGCCGTCTGGAAGGATGCGCACCACCTTGCCCTGCAACTTGTCGAGGTCCTGGGCGGTCGGGCGCTGGTTGTTCTCGCCAAGGGCGATGAACAGGTAGCCGTCGCGGTCGAACACCAGGCGCGAACCGAAGTGGTTGCCCGTGGACAGCTTCGGTTCCTGGCGGAAGATCACATTGAAGTCTTCCAGCTTGCTCAGGTCGTTGGACAGCCGCCCACGCCCCACCGCGGTACCAGCCTTGTCACCCTCGCCATCACCCTCGGCGAAGGACAGGTAGACCAGGCGATCCTGCTTGAACGTCGGCGACAGCACCACGTCGAGCAGACCTCCCTGCCCCTTGGCCCAGACTTCCGGCACGCCGCTGAGCGGTGCGCCGACCCGGCCTTCGGCACCGATCACCCGCAGGTTGCCCTGGCGCTCGGTGACCAGGATGCCCTGCTCGTCCGGCAGGAAGGCCAGGGCCCAGGGATGTTTCAGGCCGTCGGCCAGGGTCGCGACCTTGAGCGTGCCTTCCTCGCTGGGGAAGGTCCGTTCAGGCGCGGCATGAGCAATCAGCGGCAGGAGTGCGGCGGTACCGAGGGCGAGTAGCCAGGTGCGTGGAGTCATGCGGAGATCCTTTCTGCGGGCGATCACGGTACGCGCCGTGAGTCGCGGGGTGGACGGATGGGTTCCAGGCGCGGCGTCTGCTGCTCACGCCGCAGGTTGTCACCGTTGCCGATGCCACGGTTTTCGAGGGTCGGCAGGCGCGGGTCGGGCTGCGTGGAAGGGCCGCGCACGGGTGGCGTGTCGGGCAGCGTGCCCTGCTGGCTGTTGGGATTGATCGCGCGGATCGGGCTGTTGCGCGGATTGTTCTGGTCCGCGGCAAAGACCGAGGTATCGCCGAACACGACAAGCAGAGCGCCGATCAGGATCGGCAGGATTCGATGCGACATGGTCACCTCCCGCGCAGTGGGCCTTTCCAAGGCTTGGATAGCCTAGGACGCGAGAGGTTCGGGCAGAAGGCGCCGGGCTCGGCGGAGGTGATTCAATTTGTTGCAAGGGAAGCCTTTGCCCGGGAGGCCATGGCGGGCCGTGAGGTCGGCCCGCCATGGCTTGCGGGTGGATCAATAGGCCAGCGACCAGGTCAGGGTGTAGGTGCGACCGCGCCCCTGGTAGTCGTACAGGTAGGCCGGACCGTAGGTCGGCGAGTAGAACAGCGTCGCGCGCTGGCCCCAGACGGTGCTGTACTGCTTGTCCAGCAGGTTCTGGATACCGGCGCTGAAGGTACCGAATCCGGTGTCCTGACTGCCCAGCAGGTCGAAGGTGGTGTAGCCGGAGATCTTGTGCTCGGCGTCGTCCTTCAGGCTGAAGGCCCGGTTGGCCTGCAGGCGTGCGCTGCGCCCCTCGGCCTTCCAGCCGACGAAGGCAGTGGACTTGGACAGCGAGGCGTAACGGGCGTCGCGCTTGATCCAGTCGCCCGCGCTGTCTTCTTCTTCCGAACGCACCAGGTGCAGGGTGCCGCCCGCCTCCCAGCCGTTCTGGAAATGCCGGGTCAGCGCACCTTCGAAGCCGAAGTCGCGGCTCTTCTTGTCTTCGACGTTGATGGTCAGGGTCGCCGAGTCGGTGGTGATGACCTTGTCCGACCAGATGTAGTACACCGCTGCCTGCGCGTCCCAATCCAGGTCCGCGTAGCGCCAGCCCGTCTCCACCTGGCGGCTCTTGATCCCGGCCAGCGGGTTGTCGTCGACGCTGAGGCCGGCCTTGCCGTAGTACTTGGCCGGATCCGGCAGGTCGAAGCCCTCGCCGTAGTTGGCCCAGACCTGGTGACCGTTCTTGAAGTCGTAGATGGCGCCGAGATTGTAGAGGTTGACCGCGTAGTCGTTGCTGCCGCCGGGAATGCCCTTGAAGTTGCCGACATCGACATCCATCTGCTGACGCCGGGCACCACCGGACAGGGTCAGGTTGTCGGTCAGGTGCCAGTCCAGCTGGGCGTAGGCGGACAAGCCATCGACACGGTAGCTGGGATAGCGCGGCGCCTTGCTCGCCGCCTCCAGGTCGAGGCCGCCGCTGCTCGACGAGGTGCGCGCATCGAAGGTGGTCTGCTCGGCGTTGAACCGCTCGCGGTCGAGGTCGACGCCGTAGGTCAGCTTGAGACCGTCCCACTGCCTGGCGAACAGTGCCTTGAGGCCGGAGACCTCGAAGTTCTGCTGCGACGCGGCGAAGTACACGCCCCTGGAACCCGTCGGCTTGCCGCTGTTGTAGTAGGGAAACGGATAGAAGTTGTTGTCTTCCTTGCGGTACGAGGCCTGCAGGTAGAAGTCCTGGCCAAGCACGTCGGCGTGGTGATAGTTGGCGTTGAGCAACAGGCGCCGGGTCCGCGGCTCCAGGTCGGTGGACAGGCCACTGCGCAGCTCGGCGTCTTCCAGGTCCGACGGCGCGTTGTAGTTCAGGTGCGGAAAGTAGATGCCGGTGCTGCCGTGGTTGCCCGAGTCGTAGTACTGGGCCAGCAGGTCGAGGCTCTGCTCATCGTTGAACTGCATGCCCAGGCTGCCCATCACGTCGAGGGTGCGGTTGTACTGCAGGTCGGTCTGGGTGTTGTCGATGAAGATCTGCTTGCCGGCGCCGTCGTAGAAGGCTTCGTTCTGCTCGGCGGAGACCCCCAGGCGCGCATTGATGCGTTCGTTGCCGCCGCTGACCGACTGGGCGACACGGGTCGCCAGGTCGTCGCTGTTGTTGAAACCGCTGCTCGCGCCCAGTTGGGTTTCGAAACGCGCCGGGCCCGCTTCGCCCTTCTTCGTCACGATGTTGATGATGCCGCCGGTGGCGCCGCCGCCGTAAATGGCACTGGCCCCGGAGAGGATTTCGACACGCTGCACATTGAACGGCGAGATGCTGTCGAACTGCCGCGACAGGCCGCGGGAGCTGTTCTGGCTGACCCCGTCGATCATCACCAGGACATTGCGTCCACGCATGTTCTGGCCATAGTTGGTGCGTCCTTCCGGGGCCAGGTCGAGGCCCGGAACCAGCTTGCCGATGGCTTCCTTGAGGCTCACGCCGTTGCTGATCTGCTCTTTCAACTGTTCCTGGTCGACCACCCAGACGGTGCCGGGAATCTCGCTGATCGACGTGCTGGTACGCGAGGCGACGCTGACCTCGATGGGCTTGAGCGCGACGGCAGCCTGGGGCTCGCCCTTGCGCAGGATCACCGTGCGCGCATCGCTGAACTGCCAGCTCACACCGCTGCCGGCCAGCAGTAGCCGCAACGCCTGCTCGATGCTGTAGCTGCCGCGCAACCCCGGGCTGCTCAGGCCGGCCACGTCGCGGGTGGTGAACAGCAGGTGCAGGTCGGCCTGGTCGGCGAACTGGGTCAGGGTCTGGTCGAGACTCTGCGCCGGCAGGTCGAGACTGACCTGACGGGCCTGGGACGCGCTGATCTGCGCGGGGGTGGCGGCATCGCCGGCCTGGGCGACGACGACGCCGAGCAGGCTGGCAGCCACCGAGGAGGCCAGCAGGGCACGCTTGAAGGCGTGGGTGGAACGTGCTGAGGACGTGGACGGACCTTTCACTGTTTTCTTCCAGACAAATGACGTAAATGAGAATGGCTTGCTGATCAGTCTCACTACGACGATTGGGCTGCGAAGAACTTGCAGTGACTTTTCAAAAATTTTTCCGCCTGGCGGAAATCAATACAGGACGGCCAGCCACGGCAGGTAGGTGACCTTCAGCGCATAGCGCTGTTCGAGGGTGCGCAGCAGGCCGTGGGGATCGTTGAGGTCGAACACGCCGCTGACTTCCATCGCACCCAGCTGGCTGTCGGAAATCAGGATACGGCCATGCTGGTAGCGTTCCAGCTCGGCGATCACTTCCCGCAGCGGGCGACCATTGAAGATCAGCTTGCCGCGTTGCCAGGCGGTCTGCGCCAGGGCGTCGGGGCTGGCCTGGACCAGGCGCTCGCCAATCCGCGCTTCGCCCTGGGCCACCACCACCGCAGTGGTACCGCCCTCGCGGCGCACGCTGAACACCGCGCCACTGCCCTGTACCGCCTCGCCAGCGCTGTCGACCACGAAGGGTCGCGGGTCCGCCGCCGGCTCGAACAGGGCCTCGCCCTCACGCAGGGACACGCTGCGCCGCTCGCGGGTGTAGTTCACGGAAAACGCACTGGCACTGTTGAGGGTGACCCGGGAACCGTCCTCCAGGGTCACGGTACGCCGCTCGCCGATACTGGTGTGGTAGTCGGCCAGCAGCCCCGGTGCCTGTTGCCAGCCGACGTAGCCGACCACGGCCAGCAGCAGCGCGGCGGCGATCGCCGAGCCCCACTGACGACGGCGTGGTGCGGGCGGCAGTTGCGCGGCGGCCTGGGTCTGGCCGATATCGCCCCACAGCGCCTCGGCCTCCTCGGCAGCGGCCAGGTGCTCCGCGCTCAGCCCGCGCCAGCGCTGGTAGCGGGCGCGATCGGCAGCACTGGCGTTGCCCGAATGCAGCAGGACCTGCCAGTCGATGGCAGCGTCGGACAGATCGGTGAAAGGCAGCGGTTCGGACATGCGGGCTTCAATCATGGTTGTGCTTGAGCCAGTCGCGGCAATGGCGCAGGGCCTGGCCGATGTATTTTGCCACCATGCTCTCGGAAACGCCCAGCCGTTGTGCGATCTGCGCCTGGGTCAGGCCTTCGACACGGTTGAGCAGCAGCGCCTGGCGGGCGTTGTCGGACAGTTGCAAGAGGGCTTCGTCGAGCATGGCCAGGCGCTCGCGAGCGAGCAAGGTCGCCTCCGGGGCCGGTGCCGGACACACCACCTGCCCCGCCGCCTCGCTGTCGCCGAGGTGGCTTTGCTGGCGCTGCTCGCGGCGCAGGGTATCGATGGCCAGATTGCCGGCGACGCGGAAGATGAAACTGCGTGCGTGCACGACCGGCACGTCCTGCTCGTCGATCTTCACCAGCCTGAGGTAGGTTTCCTGGGCGACATCGGCCGCGCGCTGGCGATCGTTCATGCGCCGGGTCAGGAACTGCAGCAGGTCATCGTAATGTTCCTGGAAACTGGCCAGCAGCCCGGACACGGGAGACGTCAGCATAAGGGGTAGGGTCGCGCCGAAAGATAACGTTAATGAGAAGGAGTATCTTTCAAATGGCGCAAGACTTTCAACGTTGCCGTGCATTTGCCACACTCCAGGGCGATGCTTTCCCGGAGAGATGCCCATGCCCGCTCACCTTTCGCGCTTGCTGCGCAATGCCGCCGGCCTGTTGCTGGTCCTCACCCTGTCAGCCTGCGCGCTGTTCCAGGGGCGTGATCCGGTCAATATCAGCGTGATCGGCATCGAGCCGCTGCCCGGCCAGGACCTGGAGTTGCGCATGGCGGTGAAGCTGCGGGTGCAGAACCCCAATGAAACGCCGATCGAATTCGATGGCCTGGCGTTGAACCTGGAGGTGAACGGCCAGCCGCTGGCTGCCGGGGTCAGCAACCAGCGCGGCAGCATCGAGCGTTTCAGCGAGGAGGTGCTGGTGGTGCCGGTGAGCATCACGGCGTTTTCGGTGTTGCGCCAGGCCCTGGGCCTGAGCCAGATGAGCAGCCTCGACGGCATGCCCTACGAAGTGCGCGGCAAACTGGCTGGCGGCGCCTTCGGCAGTGTGCGCTTCCACGACCGCGGCACCTTCGAACTGCCGCGCTGACGATCAGGCCTTGCTGGCGCTCGCCGCGGCCATCAGCTTGTTGACTTCGCTGCGCACCATGTTGGCGTACTCCGGCGGCGCCATGCCGTCCAGCTCGGTGCGTACCCACTCCGCCCACTTGCCCTTGCGCCGCGGCTTCTCGCCGATCAGCCGGGCGGCTTCGCCCTTGGCCTTGGCCAGGTTGGTCTGCCACAGCTCGAACAGCCGGGCTTTTTCGTCTTCGATCTCGGCCCGTTCGGCAAAGCTCTTGTTGGCCAGATTGAAACTCATGGGGTAATTCCTGCCACTTGAAAATGGGCGTTATCTTACACTGTAGCCGCCGATGCCCGGCAAACCGCTGCAACTTTCCGTACGAGCGGGCATCCATTGAGGACGATCGATCATTTCTCCGAGGAAGCGTAGATGGCCAGGAAAACCACGCAGCACAGCGACAGTGAGCAGATCAAGGACCAGGCGTTCAGCGAGTTGCAGGCACTGATCGAAGAATCGGAAAAACTGCTCAACGACAGCGCCGCGCTGGTCGGCGAAGACGCCGAAACCCTGCGCGCGCAGTTGCAACTGAAGCTGAAGCAGGCCAGCCGCGCGGTGGGCACGGTGCGCGACAAGGCCAGGCCGGTGGTGGACGCCACCGAGCACTACATCGGCGGGCATCCGTGGCAGACCGTGGCGATCTCGGCGGGGTTCGGCCTGGTGATCGGGCTGTTGCTGGGGCGCAGGCCTTGAGCTGAATCCTCCCACTCCCCTTTCGAGCCTCATCGCTGCGGCTCGGCGCTCCAAGCAGCCCGTTCCCACATTGTCCGCCGCAGCGCGGACCCTGTGGGAGCTGGCTTGCCAGCGATAAAGCCGGAAAGATCTAGCGCAACTGCAACGGATCCACCACCGCACAGGCAATCGCCATCCCCACCAGTTCCGGCAGATGCTCGGCCTGCATGCGCTTCATCACCCGCGAGCGGTACAGGTCCACGGTCTTCACACTGACCTCCAGCTGCTCGGCGATCTCCCGATTGGTATAGCCCTGCACCAAGGGCACGAAGACATCGCGCTCGCGCGGGGTCAGGCTGTCGATACGCGCCTGCACGGCGTCGCGCTGACGGCTACCGACCTGGACTTTCGACGAGCGCCCCAAGGCTTCCTGCACGCTGTCCAGGAGCATCTGGTCGTTGTAGGGTTTCTCGATGAAATCGCAGGCACCGGCCTTGAACGCGCGCACCACGATCGGTACGTCGGCATGCCCGCTGACGAAGATCACCGGCAGGTCGATACCCCGCGCCCGCAGCGCCTCCTGCACGCTCAGGCCGCCCATGCCGGGCATGCGCACATCGAGCAGCACGCAGGCCGGCAGGTCGCCCTCACAGGCGTCGAGAAACGCCTGGCCACTGGTGAATGGCAATGCCTCCAGGCCCACCGACTCAAGCAGCCAGACCGTGGAGTCGAGCATGCCCTGGTCATCGTCGACCACATAGACCTTCGGATCCTGCATCAAAATCCCCTTGTTCAAACACTCGCCGCCGGCGCCAGCCGACAGCTCAGAATCAATCCCCCGCCCTCGCCCGGACTGGCCGACAAGGTGCCGCCGAAGCCTTCGACGATGCTCCGGCTCATGCTCAGGCCAAGGCCCAGCCCTTCGGGCTTGCTGGTGGTGAACGGCGTGAAGATGCCGTCCAGTTGCTCCGGCGCCACCCCTGGCCCCTGGTCGATCACCCGGATCAGCAGGCGAGCGCCTTCCTGCTCGCCACACAGCAGCACCCGCGACGGCTGCCCGGGCTGGCGCTCGCGATTGGCATCGATGGCGTTGCGCAGCAGATTGAGCAGCACCTGCTCGAGCAGGATGCGGTCGGCGTAGACCGGCGGCAGATTGTCCGTCATTCGCTGCTCGATCGTCACCTGCGCCTGATTGGCCTCCCAGGCGCACAGGCGCACCGCCTCGCGAGCGACGTCGGCCACCGACAGCGCCTGCAGGCGCCGCGGCTCCTTGCGCAGGAAGGCGCGCAGGCGCTTGATCACTTTGGCCGCGTGGGTCGCCTGTTCGCTGATCCGCTGCAGCCCCTGGGCGACCCGGCCGGCGGCCTGCGGATCGCGCTCCAGGGCATGCAGGTAACGCTGGCTGGCGGCGGCATAGTTGAGCACCGCGGCCAGCGGCTGGTTGATTTCGTGGGCAATCCCCGAGGCCAGTTCGCCGAGGGTCACCAGGCGCGCGGTATGGGCCAGTTCGTCCTGGTGCCGACGCTGCTGGGTTTCCCGCAGTTCGCGCTCGGTCATGTCGCGGGCCACCAGCGAGTAATAGCGTTCGCCGCCAGCGGCGCTGTGCGCCAGCAACACCAGCGAGACCGGAAATGCCGCGCCGCCATGGTGCGGCGCCAGCCGTGCCTCGCACTGCCAGACGCCCTCGCGCTCGGCGCGCAGCCAGCCTTCGGCATCGAGGCGCTGCAAGGCCTCGCCATCGAGCAGTTCGCGCAGGCGTGGCGCCAGTTGCACGTCGGTCAGGCCCAGCGCGCGGCGCGCCGAACCATTGAGGTAGGTCAGGCGCCCGTCCGGGTCGGTGAACAGCACCAGGTCGGTGTTGGCCTCCACCACCTCGGCCAGGCGCCGGCGGTTTTCCTGGGCCTCGATGCGCACGCTGATATCCCGCGATACGCTGACGATCTCCACCACCGTGCCGGTGTAGGTTTCACGGATGGCCCGGCTGGCGATCTCGAACCACAGGTCGCGCCCATCGCGATGCCGGACCCGGCAGGTCATGGTCTGGTAGCCATCGCGCTCCAGCGCCGCCGAGGCCTGGGCCAGGTACTGGCGGCTGTCGTGGGGATGCAGCAACGACTGCACCGCGACACCACGCAGTTCCTCCGGCCAGTAGCCAAGCAGGCGGTACGAGGCCGGCGACGCATCGAGGAAGCGACCCTCGGGGGTGTGCCGGGAAATCAGGTCGGTGGTGTTCTCGGTGATCAGCCGGTACAGACGCCGGGCCTGGGCCGCCTCGCGTTCGGCACGGCGTTCAGCGGTGGCGTCGCGACAGCGCGCGATGACCTGGTCGGCCCCGGCGGGAATGAAGGTCCACAGCAGAATGCGTTCACCGGCCTGGCTCTCGACTTCGCTGATCGCCCGCTGCTGGCCGAGGCAGGCGCTGACCAGCGCGGCATGGTTGGCCGGCAGCAGCAGCGCCAGGCTCTGCGGCGGCCAGCCGTTGAGTTCGGCGAGCATGGCCGGGTTGGCCGCGCGCAGGACGGCACCGGCATCGAGCAGCAACGAAGGCTGCGGGTCCTTGTCGAGCAAGGCCGAGGGAATCAAGGTCACAGCAATGGCTCCGGTGTTTTTATAGTATTTATACCATATTGCTATAGTCTATCTTCCATGTAACATGGCGAACAGCGTAAAAATTGCACCACCGGAACCGGCCCTCCCGTGAGCCCGTTCCATGAAACCTGATCAGAGCTAACAATCAGCCATCGGAGGTTTCAGCAGACGCTTCGGCGTGGGCTGCCTCCTGCACAGGACCACGCTTGTATGTCTATCTTCTCCCAGGGTTTGCAGCCCGCCCCCGTCAACCATGTCGCCCTCACTCCCCTGAGCTTCATCGAACGCACCGCCGCCGTTTACGGCGACTATCCCGCGGTGATCCACGGTTCGATCAGGCGCAACTGGCGGGAAACCTACCAGCGCTCCCGGCGCCTGGCCAGTGCCCTCGCCGGTCGCGGTATCGCCCAGGGCGACACGGTGGCCGTGATGTTGCCGAACATCCCGGCCATGCTCGAAGCGCACTTCGGCGTACCGATGATCGGTGCGGTGCTCAATGCCCTCAACGTGCGTCTCGACGCCGAAGCCATCGCCTTCATGCTGGAACACGGCGAAGCCAAGGTACTGATCACCGACCGCGAGTTCCACAAGGTGATCAGCGCCGCCTTGCAACTGATGAGCCATCCGCCACTGGTGGTGGATGTGGACGATCCCGAGTACGGCGAAGGCTGTGCGGTCAGCGAGCTGGACTACGAGGCCTTCCTCGCCGAGGGCGACCCCGAGTTCGCCTGGCAGTGGCCCGAGGACGAGTGGCAGGCGATCTCGCTGAACTACACCTCCGGCACCACCGGCAATCCCAAGGGCGTGGTCTATCACCACCGCGGCGCCTACCTCAACTCCCTCGGCAACCAGATGACCTGGGCCATGGGCAACCACCCGGTGTACCTGTGGACCCTGCCGATGTTCCACTGCAACGGCTGGTGCTACCCGTGGACCGTCACCGCCCTGGCCGGCACCCATGTGTTCCTGCGCCGCGTCGATCCGCAGAAGATCCTCACCCTGATCCGCGAGCACCAGGTCAGCCACCTGTGCGGCGCGCCGATCGTGCTCAACGCACTGATCAACATGCCGGACTCGGCCAAGGCGGCGATCGACCATCCGGTCAACGCCATGGTCGCCGGCGCCGCGCCACCGGCCAAGGTGATCGGCGCCGTCGAGGAAATGGGCATCAACGTCACGCACGTCTATGGCCTGACCGAGGTCTACGGCCCGGTGACAGTCTGCGCCTGGCATGCCGAGTGGGATGAAAAACCGCTGCAGGAACGGGCGCGGATCAAGTCGCGCCAGGGCGTGCGCTACGCCACCCTGGAAGGCCTGATGGTCGCCGACCAGGAGACCCTCGAACCGGTCGCGCGCGACGGCAACACCCTGGGCGAGATCTTCATGCGCGGCAACACCGTGATGAAGGGCTACCTGAAAAACCCCGAGGCCACCGCCGAAGCCTTCCGCGGCGGCTGGTTCCATACCGGCGACCTGGCGGTGTGGCACCCGGACGGCTACATCGAGATCAAGGACCGGCTCAAGGACATCATCATTTCCGGCGGCGAGAACATCTCCACCATCGAGGTGGAAGACACCCTCTATCGCCACCCCGCGGTGCTTGAAGCCGCGGTGGTCGCCCGCCCGGACGAGAAATGGGGCGAGACCCCCTGTGCCTGGATCACCCTGAAGGCCGGCTACGAGGACACCCGCGAAGCCGAGATCATCGCCTTCTGCCGCGAGCACCTGGCCGGCTTCAAGCTGCCCAAGACCGTGGTCTTCCGCGAGCTGCCGAAGACTTCCACCGGCAAGATCCAGAAGTACCTGCTGCGCGACTGGGCCAAGGCGCTCTGATCCCTCTTCCTTAGATTGCGAGAAACACGATGCCTGAATTCAATGCCCCGCTGCGCGACATGCGCTTCGTCCTCCATGAGGTGTTCCAGGGCCCAACCCAGTGGGCGCGCCTGCCGGCGCTGGCCGCCGCCGTAGATGCCGAGACCGCCGACGCCATCCTCGAAGAAGCGGCGAAGATCACCGGCCAACTGATCGCCCCGCTCAACCGCGGCGGCGACGAACAGGGGGTCGGCTTCGACGCGGGCAAGGTCACCACCCCGGACGGCTTCAAGGAAGCCTGGCGCACCTACAAGGACGGCGGCTGGGTCGGCCTGGCGGGCAACCCCGAGCACGGCGGCATGGGCATGCCGAAGATGCTCGCGGTGCAGTTCGAGGAAATGCTCTATGCCGCCAACTGCAGCTTCAGCCTGTACTCGGCGCTGAGCGCCGGCTGCTGCCTGGCCATCGACGCCCATGCCAGCGACGAACTGCGCGCACTGTACCTGCCGCGCCTGTACAGCGGTGACTGGGCCGGGACCATGTGCCTGACCGAACCCCACGCCGGTACCGACCTGGGCATCATCCGCAGCAAGGCCGAGGCGCTGGTCGACGGCAGCTACGCCATCAGCGGGACCAAGATCTTCATCACTGGCGGCGACCAGGACCTGACCGAGAATATCGTCCATCTGGTCCTGGCCAGGCTGCCGGATGCGCCGAGCGGGCCCAAGGGCATCTCGCTGTTCCTGGTGCCCAAGCGCATGGTCAATGACGATGGCAGCCTCGGCGCGGACAACGCGGTGAGCTGCGGCTCGGTCGAGCACAAGATGGGCATCAAGGCCTCCGCGACCTGCGTGATGAACTTCGACGGCGCTGTCGGCTACCTGGTGGGCGAGCCCAACCGCGGCCTGGCGGCGATGTTCACCATGATGAACTACGAGCGCCTGTCCATCGGCATCCAGGGCATCGGCTGCGCCGAGGCGTCCTACCAGAGCGCGGTGGCCTATGCCCGGGATCGCCTGCAAAGCCGCGCGGCCACCGGGCCACAGGCACAGGACAGGATCGCCGACCCGATCATCGTCCACGCCGACGTGCGGCGCATGCTCCTGACCATGCGCGCCCTGACCGAGGGCGGACGTGCCTTCGCCACCTACGTCGGCCAGCAACTGGATACCGCCAAGTACGCCGAGGACGCCGGCGAACGCGAGGCGGCGCAACGTCTGGTGGCGCTGCTGACCCCGGTGGCCAAGGCCTTCTTCACCGATACCGGCCTGGAAAGCTGCGTGCTCGGCCAGCAGGTGTTCGGCGGCCATGGCTACATCCGCGAATGGGGCCAGGAACAGCTGGTGCGCGATGTGCGCATCGCGCAGATCTACGAAGGCACCAACGGTATCCAGGCCCTCGACCTGCTGGGCCGCAAGGTGGTGGCCGACGGCGGTCAGTCCCTGGCCCTGCTGGCCGCGGAAATCCGCACGTTCTGCGCCAGCGCGCCGCCCTATGCCGAACCCTTGCTGGACGCCCTGCAACGCCTGGAGAACAGCAGCCAGTGGCTGTGCGAACAGGCCACGCGGGATGCCAACGCGGTCGGCGCGGCCTCGGTGGAGTACCTGCACCTGTTCGGCTATGTGAGCTACGCCTACATGTGGTCGCGCATGGCCGCCACCGCCCAGGCCAGGCGTGCCGACGAGCCGGAGTTCTACGAGGCCAAGCTGGCCACGGCAGCGTTCTTCTTCGCCCGCCTGCTGCCCCGGGCACTGTCCTTGCAAGCCAGCATCCAGGCGGGCAGCGACAGCCTGTTCGGGCTTGAGGCCGAGCAGTTCTGAGTGAGCGGGACATGGCAAGCCGCACGGCTTGCCATGATCTGGCGACCTTTGGTCGGTTTGTGCGGGGAAAATCGATTTTGCAGGGGGTTTCCTGCAAATAAATCTTACAACTGATAGTGATTCGCCATGATCTTGGTTCCTGCCGCCTGCCTGGCAAGGGTAGAATGGCCAAAACCGGGAGTCTCAATGAATCAGGTCAGCCCCAGCGATGACGAACTCAATGCCATCACCGATGCCGCGGCGCATTGGTGCATGCGCCTGCACGCTGAGGACTGCACCGTCGAGGAACACGCCGAGTTCGAACAATGGCTGAGTGCCAATCCCTTGCATCGCCAGGAATTCGAAGCGATGCAGGAAATCTGGATCACCGCCGACCACCTGCCCCGCCCGCCTGCCCCTGCGCAGATCCTGCAACTGCCGGTGAAGCCGCGGCCCCAGCCGCAGCGCGCGCGCCATTATGCGTCGGCGGCGGTCATCACCCTGTTGGCCCTGCCACTGGCCGGCTGGGTCGGCTGGGAACAGGGCTGGCTGCCCAATGACTATCAGTCGGAACAAAGCACCGACACCCGCAGGACCGTGACCCTCGGTGACGGCAGCGAGGTGGAGCTGAACCTTGGCACGTCCCTGCGCTACCTGCGCTTCAAGGACGAGCGACGCGTCGTCCTGAGCAAGGGCGAGGCCTTCTTCAAGGTCAGTCATGACCTGCAGCACCCGTTCGTGGTGCGCGCCGGCAGCGGCCAGACCCAGGTCACCGGGACCCAGTTCAACGTGTGGAAGTACCAGGACCAGGTCAAGGTGACCCTGGTGGAAGGTTCGGTGCTGGTCAGCAGCGACAGCTTCAAGCTCGGCAGCGGCTATCGCCTCGGCCCGGGCATGCAGGCCAGCTACAAGGCCGGCGACCTGGAGCCGAGCCTGAACCAGACCTACGCCAACGACAGCAGCCTGGCGTGGCGCAACGGCAAGCTGGTGATCGACAACCTGACCCTCGACCAGGCCCTGCCGCTGATCAACCGCTACCTGGAAAACCCGCTGCGCCTGGCCGACGCCAGCACCGGCAGCATCCGCATCAGCGGGATCTACAACACCGGCGACGTGAAGCGCCTGGTGCGCACCTTGCCCAAGGTGCTGCCGGTGTATCTGACCCAGGACAAGAATGGCGACACGGTGCTGAACCGGATTTCGCCACCACCGAAGAAGGGCTGAAGCCCCCTATCCCAACAATGCGATCCCCGTAGGAGCTGGCTTGCCTGCGAAAGGACCGCGCAGCGGTCCCAGACCTCACCGCTATCGGGGACCGCTTTGCGGTCCTTTCGCAGGCAAGCCAGCTCCTACGGGGATTGGTGTCGCCCAGAGAATACGGGGTTTTACAACACCATCGCCGCCACCCACCCCGCCGCCAGCAAGGGCAGGTTGTAGTGAATGAAGGTCGGTACCACGGTGTCCCAGATATGGTGGTGCTGGCCATCGACGTTCAGCCCCGAGGTCGGCCCCAGGGTCGAGTCCGATGCCGGCGAGCCCGCATCGCCCAGGGCGCCCGCGGTACCGACGATGCACACGGTGGCGATCGGATCGAAGCCCAACTGCACGCACAGCGGCACGAAGATCGCCGCGAGGATCGGCACGGTGGAGAACGACGAGCCGATGCCCATGGTCACCAGCAACCCCACCAGCAGCATCAGCAGGGCACCGATGCCCTTGCTGTGGTCGATCCAGGCCGCCGAGGTTTCCACCAGGCTCTTGACCTCGCCGGTGGCCTTCATCACTTCGGCGAAACCGGAGGCGGCGATCATGATGAAGCCGATCATCGCCATCATCTTCATGCCCTCGGTGAACAGGCTGTCGGTGTCCTTCCAGCGCACGATGCCGGACACCGAGAAGATCAGGAAACCGACCAGCGCACCGATGATCATCGAGTCCAGCCACAGCTGGACGATGAACGCCGCGGCAATGGCACAGCCCGCCACGACCAGGGTCAGGGGGTTGTAGCTGACCGCCACCTGCTCGACCTGCTCGATCTTTTCCAGGTCGTAGACCCGTTTCCCGCGGTAGCTGAAGAACACCGCGATCAGCAGGCCGACGAGCATGCCCGCGGCGGGAATGGCCATGGCGTGGGTGACATTCACCGCGCTGACGTCGACACCGCTGCGGGCCACGTTGGCCAGCAGGATTTCATTCAGGAAGATGTTGCCGAAGCCCACCGGCAGGAACATGTACGGGGTGATCAGGCCAAAGGTGATGACGCACGCCACCAGGCGCCGGTCGATCTGCAGACGGGTCAGGACATACAGCAGTGGCGGTACCAGCAGGGGAATGAAGGCGATATGGATCGGCAGGATGTTCTGCGAGGAAATCGCCACCACCAGCATCAGCCCGACCAGCAGCCATTTGACCCGCACGCCCCTGGCTTCGCTCTGCCCATGGAACATCGCCAGGGCGCGATCGGCCAGGGCATGGGCCAGGCCGGACTTGGCGATGGCCACGGCGAAGGCGCCGAGCAAGGCATAGGACAGCGCCACCGTGGCACCGCCGCCCAGGCCGCCGTTGAACGCCTTGAGCGTGCCCTCGATACCCAGACCACCGACCAGCCCGCCCACCAGCGCGCCGATGATCAGGGCGATGACCACATGCACGCGGGACAGGCTCAATATCAGCATGATGCCGACCGCGGCGATGACTGCATTCATTCTCTGCGAACCCCTTGAAACGAAGAAAAAGCGACAGCGTCGGCGACAGATTTGCCCTTGGGCAATGGCCGATTGACGGTATGTTTTTTGGAAGGCGCACACTCTGAAGCAGCCCTCTCCCGTTGTCAAAGTACAACGCTCCATTGAGTTGCGAGGGTCGCCTGAATGACCGAAAACGGCGCAATTCAATTGACTGTTTGAATAAAGAAACAGGCGCAGCGGCCGTTACAGACGGCAGTGCCCATTTCTTCTGGTTCAAAGGATTCGCCACATGTCCCTCAGACAGCTTTCCATCCAATGGAAGATCACCCTGCTGGCCGGACTTTGCCTCGCCGGCATCGTCACCCTGCTGGTCGGTCTTTCGCTGTATCGCATGGAGCACACGACGGAGCTGGTCAAGGCCAGCAGCATGCAGATGCTCACCGAAGCCGCCGAAGGCCGCATCGAGTCCCAGGGCGAAGTCCAGGCGCTGCACATCCGCCGCCAGTTCATGGATGCCTACCAGTACGGTGCCGGTTTCTCACGCCAGGTGCTGTTCCTCCGCGAACAGGCGGAGAAGCGCTTCCTCGATGCCTTCGACCTGCGCGAAGACCTGACTCGCCAGGTGCGCTCGGCGCTGCAGGCCAACCCCGACCTGCTCGGCCTGTCGCTGGTGTTCGAAGCAAACGCGCTGGACGGCAAGGACGAACTGTTCGCCAACCAGGAAGCCATCGGCAGCAACGAAACCGGGCGGTTCGCCCTGTACTGGTCGCAGCCGAGCCCGGGCCAACTGACCTCCATGGCCCTGCCCGAGCGGGACATGGCCGACACCACCATCGGCCCCAGCGGCGAGCCGGCCAACACCTGGTCGGTGTGCCCGCGCACCACGCGCAAGACCTGCATCACCGAACCCTACTTCTACGAGATCGCCGGCCAGCAGGTGCTGATGACCAGCATCGTGTTCCCGCTGATCGTCAATGACAAAGTCATCGCCACCCTGTCCATCGACATCAACCTGAACAGCCTGCAGGCCCTGAGCAAGCAGGCCAGCGCCAACCTGTACGGTGGCCAGACGCAGATCGGCATCATCACCCCGGCCGGCCTGCTCGCCGGCTACAGCCCGGATGCCGGCAAGCTGGCCCAGCGCTACACCGAAGTGGACAAGGACAGCGGCGACGAACTGCTGCGCCTGCTCGGTGACGGCACCACACTGCACAGCCTCCAGCATGCTGGCCGGCTGAAAGTCCTCGCCTCGTTCTCGCCGACCCCGGGCGCCAAGCCGTGGGGCGTATTGCTGGACGTACCGGAAAGCGCCCTGACCGGCCCGGCCGAAGCGCTCAAGCAGGAGCTCGACCAGCGCAATACCAGTGGCGCGATGATCGAACTGGGGCTCGGCCTGCTGGCCGCGGTGATCGGCCTGCTGCTGATCTGGCTGCTGGCCCGGGGCGTGACCCGACCGATCCTGCATGTCGCCCACCGCCTGCGTGAGATCGCCAGCGGTGACGGCGACCTGGCCAGCCGCCTGGCCTACAACAAGCAGGACGAACTGGGCGAGCTGGCCGGCTGGTTCAACCGTTTCCTCGACAAGCTGCAGCCGACCATCGCCGAAGTGAAGAGTTCGGTGCATGCCGCCCGCGACACCGCCGACAAGTCCTCGGTCATCGCCAGCCAGACCAGTGCCGGCATGGAGCAGCAGTATCGCCAGGTCGATCAGGTGGCCACCGCGTCCCATGAAATGAGCGCCACCGCTCACGACGTCGCCCGCAGCGCCGCCCAGGCGGCCCAGGCGGCGCGCGATGTCGACCAGGCCACCCGCCAGGGTCTGGCGGTGATCGACCAGACCACCCACAGCATCGATGCCCTGGCCGCCAACATGAACACCGCCATGGGCCAGGTCGAAGGCCTGGCCGAGAACAGCGAGAAGATCGGTTCGGTCCTGGAAGTGATCCGCTCCATCGCCGAACAGACCAACCTGCTGGCGCTCAACGCGGCCATCGAGGCGGCTCGTGCCGGCGAAGCCGGGCGCGGCTTCGCGGTGGTCGCCGACGAAGTGCGCAACCTGGCCCAGCGCACCCAGGAGTCGGTGGAGGAAACCCGCCAGGTGATCGAGCAGTTGCAGGCCGGTACCCGCGAGGTGGTGGGCGCCATGGACAGCAGCCATCGCCAGGCCCAGGGCAGTGTCGAGCAGGTCGGCCAGGCGGTGACCGCGCTGCGCCAGATCGGCGAGGCGGTGGCGGTGATCACCGACATGAACCTGCAGATCGCCAGCGCCGCCGAGGAACAGAGCGCGGTGGCCGAAGAAATCAGCGGCAACGTGGCGACCATCCGCGACGTCACCGAGTCGCTGTCGCACCAGGCCGAGGAATCGGCGCGGGTCAGCCAGACGCTGAACAGCCTGGCCAACCAGCAGCAGAGCCTGATGGATCACTTCAGGGTCTGATATTCACGCGCGTTCTGCAGGCGCTGGCTTGTCGTGTGACGAACCACTGCGAAAGGACCGCGCAGTGGTCCCAGATGGGTGGACTCAATCAGATCGCCGGGACCGCTGCGCGGTCCTTTCGCGAGCAAGCTGCGCTCCTACAGGGGCCTTGCAGCCGGTGAAGTCAGCGCCCTGCCCTGCGCGGCAGCTCGATATGCACCCGCAGCCCACCCAGCGGGCTCTCGCGCAACGCCATGCGGCCATGCCAGGCCTCGACGATATCCCGCACGATACCCAGCCCCAGGCCATGGCCGGCGACCTGCTCGTCCAGCCGCGCGCCCCGCTCCAGCACGCCCTCGCGGGCATCCGCGGGAATGCCCGGGCCATCGTCGTCGACCCAGAGCAGATAGCTGTCCGGCGCCTGCCGAATGCCCAGGCAGACCTCGCTGTCCGCCCATTTGCAGGCGTTGTCCAGCAGGTTGCCGAGCAGCTCCAGCAAATCCTCGCGATCCCAGGGCAAGGACAGGCCGGCGGCCACCTCGTGGCGAATAAGCAGACCATCGCCGTGGATCATGCCCAGGGTCGCCAGCAGACCGGGCAACTCGACATCGCAATCGAAATGCGCACCCGGCAAGGCATCGCCGGCCAGGCGGGCGCGGTTCAGCTCGCGGCTCAGGCGTTGCTGGATCTGCTCCAGCTGTTCGCGCAACTGCGCCGCCAGCTCCGGCGAGTCCCGCAGACGCTCGCTGGATGCCAGGCTGAGGAGCACCGCCAGCGGGGTTTTCAGGGCATGGCCGAGGTTGCCCAGGGCATTGCGCGAACGGCGCAGGCTATCCTCGGTATGGGCCAACAGGTGGTTGATCTGCGCCACCAGCGGCTCCAGCTCGCTCGGCACCTGGCTGTCCAGTTGCGTGCGCTTGCCCTGTTGCAGTTGCGCGATCTGTTCGCGGGCGCGCTCCAGCGGGCCCAGCGAGCGCTTGACGATCAGGCGCTGCAGAACCAGGACCACGATCAGGGCCAACAGGCCGAGCCCCAGACCGATCTGCTGCATGCGCCGAAACCCGTCGCGCATCGGCGTGTAGTCCTGCGCCACGCTGATGGAGATTGCCTGACCCTGGCGGCGGTAATCGGCCCGCAACACCAGAAGCTGCTGGCCTTCCGGGCCGAGTGCGAGGTCATCGAGCAGTCCGGCGGCCGGCGGCTGCGCCAGTTCGGCATCCCAGAGCGAGCGGGAACGCCAGGTCTTGCCGTCGAAGTCGATACGGAAGTAATAACCGGAGAACTGCCGGTTGTAGGCCGCGGAGATCCGGCGCTGGTCCAGTTCGACGCCATTCTGGCCCTGGACCATGGCCATCAGCAGGTTCTCGCTTTCCTTGCGCAGGCCGCTTTCCAGGTAACGATGCAGGCCCACTTCGAACAACCACAGGCTGACCTGGGCCAGGGCCAGTCCGACCACCACCAGCACCCCGACCAGGCCGAGGCTGAGGCGTGACTGGATCGACCTCACTGCACCGCCCCGCCGAACCGATAGCCCTGGCCGCGATGGGTTTCGATCACCCCGCGTCCGAGCTTGCGGCGCAGGTGGTTGACATGCACTTCGAGGACATTGGAGTCGCGTTCGGTTTCACCGTTGTAGAGGTGCTCGGCCAGATGGCTCTTGGACAGGATCTGCTGCGGATGCAGCATGAAATAGCGCAGCAGGCGGAACTCGGCGGCGGTCAGCTGTACATCCTCGCCGTCGCGACTGACGCACTGGCGGCCTTCGTCCAGATGCAGGCCGGCGGCCTCCAGGGTCGGCTGGTTGGCCAGGCCACGGGCGCGGCGCAACAGGGCCTGGATGCGCAACTGCAGCTCTTCGGGATGAAACGGCTTGCTCAGGTAATCGTCGGCACCGGCCTTGAGCCCTTCGATGCGGTCGGCCCAGGAACCGCGCGCGGTCAGGATCAGCACCGGCGCCAGCAAACCACCCGCGCGCCACTGCTGCAGCACTTCCAGCCCGGGAATGCCGGGCAGACCGAGGTCGAGCACGATCAGGTCATAGGGTTCGCTGGCCCCCTGATAGACCGCGTCGCGGCCATCGGCCAACCAATCCACCGCGTAGCCCAGGCGCTGCAGGCTGGCAGTCAGTTCATCGGCCAGGGAGACATTGTCCTCGACCAGGAGCAGGCGCATCAGTCATCTTCCTCATCTTTGAGCAGCGTGCCACTGGCGGCGTCGAGCTTGATCTCGCGGACCACGCCTTCGCCGGTCAGCAGCTCGACTTCGTAGACATACACATCATCGTCCTCCTCCAGTTCGGCTTCCAGCAAGCGCGCCCCGGGATACCGCCCCAGGGCCGATTGCAGGAGCTGTTCCAGTGGCAGGATCACGCCTTCGCGACGCAGGTGCAGGGCTTCGTCCTGGTCCAGGTCGCGAGCCAGGGCCAGCGAGCAGAAGGCCAGCAGGGCAGGCAATGCCCAGCGGGCCATTCGCGGGAGGTACGGCATCAGTTGTCCTGGACGTTCTTCAGGATCTCGCCGGTCTTGGCGTCCATGTCCACGTCCCACTCGACGTTGTTGCTGTCGCGCAGCTCGACCTTGTAGATGTAGCGGCCATATTCGTTTTCCAGCTCGCTGTCCTTCACCGTCGCGCCCGGATGCTGCGCCAGGGCTTTCTGCTTCAGGGCATCGAGGGACTGGATCTGCTGGCTCTGCACCAGCTTCACCACTTCATCCGGTTGTACGTCGTGGGCCAGGGCGATGTTGGCGCTCAGGGCCAGGGCGGCGGTAGCGAACAGGGTAGTCAGGATTTTCATGTTGGTTTCTCCAGAAAGGTCAATCGGGTACGGTGGAAAGTCTACCCAGGCGAACTTAATTGAACCTGAAAACGGCTGGCGACATGATAGCGCAGCTCTGCCCCGCACCCTCGCGGGGATTCCTTATACTTGCCGGCTTCGGCAGAGCGAGACCCCAATGACCGCCATCCACAGCAAATATCCTGCGCTGACCCTCAAGGCAGGCAAACGCGCACTGGCCCGGATTCGCCAGCGCGGCCTCGGTGCGGCGGACGTCGGCGTGCTGCCGGGCGCCGCCGGCGGTCCCAAGGCCCTGGGTATCCAGGGGCTGGACCTGGCATTGTTCGGCGACTGGCTGCCGAGTGCGCCACGGGAGCGTGCGCTGATCGGCGCCTCGATCGGCTCCTGGCGCTTCGCCAGCGCCTGCCTGCCGGACCCGGCCACGGCCATCCGCCGTCTTGGCGACCTGTATACCGCGCAGGACTTCGCCAAGGGCGTGACCCAGGCCGAGGTCTCGTCGAGTTGTCAGCGCATGCTCGACGACCTGCTCGACGGGCGTGACGCCAGCATCCTCGACAACCCCGATTACCGACTGAACATCGTCGTGGTGAAAAGCCATGGCCTGCTCGCCGACGATCATCGCGGGCGCCTGGGCATCGGCCTGTCGTCGGTGATCGCCGACAACCTGATTGGCCGACCGCGCCTGGCCCGCCATTTCGAACGCATCATCCTGCATGACGCCCGCAGCGCGCCACCGTTGCACACGCTGACCGACTTCCCGTCGCGCTACCTGCCACTGGCCGGGGACAACCTGCGTCATGCGCTGCTGGCGTCCGGATCGATCCCGATGGTGATGGAAGGCGTGCGCGACATTCCCGGCGCCGGGGCTGGCACCTACCGCGACGGTGGCCTGCTCGACTATCACCTGGACCTGCCCTACAGCGGCGAGGACATCGTGCTCTACCCGCATTTCACCGACAAAGTGATTCCCGGCTGGTTCGACAAGGCCCTGCCCTGGCGCCGCGGCGACGCCGATCGCCTGCAGGACGTGCTGTTGCTCGCGCCATCGTCGCAGTATCTGGCGCGCCTGCCGTACGGCAAATTGCCGGACCGCGGCGACTTCAAGCGTTTCATGGGCGATGCCGCGGGGCGCCAGCGTTACTGGCACACGGCAATGAGCGAAAGCCGGCGCCTGGGCGACGAGTTTCTCGAATGGGTCGAGCGCGGCGCGCTGGGCGACCATCTGCAACCCTTGTAGCGACCTTGCTGGTAAACTGCGCCCCAGCATTGGTTCTCAGAGTTATTAATCCGTGGAAATCTTCAAGGAATTCACCTTCGAATCGGCACATCGCCTGCCGAACGTCCCTGCCGGTCACAAGTGCGGTCGCCTGCACGGCCACTCGTTCAAGGTCGCCCTGCACCTGAGCGGCCCGCTGGACCCACATACCGGCTGGATTCGCGACTTCGCCGAAATCAAGGCAGTCTTCAAGCCGCTCTACGAGCAACTGGACCATAACTACCTGAACGACATTCCCGGCCTGGAAAACCCGACCAGCGAAGTGATCGCCAAGTGGATCTGGGATAATGTCAAACCGCTACTACCCGAGTTGAGCAAAGTGCGCATTCACGAAACATGCACCAGTGGCTGCATCTATCAGGGGGAATGACACTCGATCGTTGAAAAAACCACCGACAGGTGGTTTTTTTTCGCCCTTCGACTGCGTCATGACATGGCCTGCTGACGACGAGCTGGAAACATGATCAATCGTGGACAACAACAAAAACTTGTGCCTTCAAAAACGCCCGCATCCCCGGGAACCCTGAATAAAACCTGACTACCTTGCTCAAAAAAAAGCGAGACTACCCAGTCGGAAAATAGTTCCATTTTCATAAAGCCCTGATAGAATTCGGCGCCCTTTTATACCTCGTAAATAACAACAAGTTTCGCAGTCCTCGGGGAAATCAGCAGTTCGTGAATATAAGAACATTCAACACGCCATTGTGGAAACGTGCAGCCTTATCGTTTTGCACTGCGGCCAGCATCTTTCTATGGGTACCTCTTTATGTTGTTTATTTATCTATAGACGACATCAATTTCAATATTCACGAATTTTTCGTCAGTGCATTGCTCATCACCGCCGCCGCGAGCCTGCTTTTCTTCGTCTGCGCCTCCCTTCTGGCCCTCCTGCGACTGGGCAGGGTCGGCTCGTTCGCCCTGTACTTCATGCTGTTCTGGAGCAGCCTGGCCGGTTTCATGCTGCCGCTGGTACGCCAGGGCGGCATGGTTTCTCCTGAGGACCTCGCCACTGATTCGCTGAATCTAGCCTTGGTCGCCGGTGCCTCTTTCCTGCTTGCGCTACTGACCTTCACTCGACTGAAGGGCGCCTTGCAGGTGTTCCTCCTGATCCTCACCGCCTCCACCCTAGGCGGTGCCTTGCCATCACTGACCGCCTCGGATGCATCACCGGAGCGCTTTACCGGCCTGTCCAGCACAGACAACCTGCTTGTGCTGAGCTTCGACGGCCTGGCTGGCAACGCTGCCAGGCAGGTGCTGGAAGAAGATCCCGAACTGAAACAGCAGTTGAGGGATTTCATATTCTTCGACAATGCCATTTCCACGGCACCGGCTACGTGGGCCTCGATACGCTCCGAACTGTACGGAAACCTCAACTTCCGCGAATTCAAGAATTCCTCCGGCAAGCCGCGGCCCTTTCCGCCTGGCCACAAGAACTACCTCCAGCGGGAGCAGGCGAACGGCGCCGACGTCGTGACCTACGGGGCCTACAGTGCCTTCAACGACCGCAAGGAAGACCGGATCAGGCCGTTGACTCTGGGTAGGAACTCCTTCGCCGAGCGCGCGGTGACCTCATTCGACCTGTATCCCTACATTGCCGCGCGGATCGGTACGGCACTTGCCGCCCGATTCGTTGATGAAAGCGTGAAGACGATGCTTCCCGCACACGCCCTCACGCCCACCAGTCGCCGTGCCCTGGAGCATCAGGGTGCGAAGTGGGATGCCCTGAACACACTGCAAAGCAACGACCTGATGACCTTCATCGACGGCATGCACGTGGCGGGCGAGCGACGCAGCGTTCGCTATCTGCATCTGCTTCACACCCACTTCCCTGTCGATCTGGACGAGAACTGCAGCTATCGCAGCGCCGATGCACAATGGTTCAACGACAACCAGAACTACCGGGGCGTGCTGAATGAGACCCATTGCGCCCTGCGCCAGACGGCCCGCCTGATCGAAAAACTCAAAGCCCTCGGGGTCTATGACAAGACCCTGTTCGTGGTCAAGAGTGACCACGGCGTCCCCGTGTCATATATGAACGACACACCGGACGACTACAAGATCAACAACCACCCGATGTGGGGCTATAACCGCTATCGGCCGCTGCTGATGATCAAGGCACAGGCCCACAAGGCCGATACGCTGACGTACAACAGCACACTTGCCAGCCTCAGCGACCTGCCGCGGACCCTGTGCCTGCAGGTGGCCGGCAAGCAGTCCTGCAAAGACTTCGATGGCATGGACATCCTCAATAGTCGCATCGAGAGCGTTTTCATCGACGTAGTCGTGGATGAACACTCCGGTTTTACCACCACTACGCATACCACCGTCGAAGTACCGCGCATTGCAGACTTCCCGACAGCCCTGCGCAGTACGGGCGAAGTCCGCCTGACCAACGAAATGGACGTATTCAACCAGCGCAAGATCGATCTGACCGAACTCAAGGGAGCCCTGGAAGCGTACTACAAGGTCAATGGCAAGTACCCGCTCAGCCAGGGCTTCGACGGCTTGCACAGCACCTTCGGCAAGGACACCGCCGACTATGTCGCCGGCCTGGTACCCGACTTCATTCCCCGCCTTCCGCTGGATCCTGCGCAGAGCACCGAGCCCATGCCGCAGTACATCTATCTGTCCAACGGCAATGATTACAAACTCATCGCCCACGGACACACCCGCTCCTGCACCTATGCCAAGCGCCTGAGCCCGGAACTGGTCGATCCAGCGCGCGACTGCTGGGGCTTCGGCTACTGGAGCGAAGGCGCGCGCACCTGGTGAGATCTGAACATGGAGCACGACCGTGCTTGACGGCCAAGTGCGCCCCTGGAACAAACGAGCACACGAAGATGCAGTCATCGGTAATTTTTCTGGGCGCGGGCAGGCCTTTCCAGGGCGACGAACACGCCGCGCTGCGCAGCGCTTCCGGGCATACGCGGGTCATCGACTGGCTGATCCATGCCACGGACTCCCTGATGTCGACTACCCACTTCGTGGGCGGCTACAGGATCGAATCGATTCGTCAGCGCCACCCGGAGCTGCGTTACTGGGTGAACGAGAACTGGCAGGCGACCCAGTCGGCCTATTCGCTCCTGCAGGTCGACCTCAGCCAGCAGAACAACTGCCTGGTGTCCTATTCCGATGTGCTGTTTCGCCGTAGCCTGGCCACCGCACTGACTGCCAGCCAGGCCGATGTCTGCGTCGCGGTGGACAGCCACTGGCGCACCCGTTTCGCCGGGCGCACTGGAGCTGATCTGCAGCGGTGTGAAAAAGTATCGTTGCACATGCAGAGCATCACCAGGCTCGGTGCGGACATCCCTCTGACGCTCGCAGCAGCGGAGTTCGTTGGCTGCGTCCATTTCGGCCCCAGGGCCGTCAGCTTCCTGGTGGAGAACCAGACGAGCCTGCAGCAGCACTTCCAACAGGGCAATCTGTCCGACCTGGTTGAAATGCTGCGCTGCAATGGCATGCAGGTGGAGGCTATCGATGTCCAGGGCGACTGGGCGGAGCTGAACGAGCCGCGCGACCTGGCTCACTTCGTTCTCGGCACCAAGGCCCAGACACTGCGCCGGCTGCGACGCATGGTCAGGTGCAGTCGGATCGAAGACCAGGTCAGTTTCACCGTGGCCGAATGGCAAGACGATGCATCGAAGGTCATGAGGGACATTCAGCAGCACTTCACTGGCCAGAAGCTGGTCATTCGCAGCAGTGCTCTGTCGGAGGACGGCTTCAGCCACTCCAATGCCGGTGCCTACACCAGCCTGCTGAATGTCGACGGCCGTGAATTGCCGGTGCTGGAGTCCGCCATCCAGCACGTCATCGCCTCCTATCCGGACGCCAACCCGCAGAACCAGGTGCTGGTCCAGCCGATGCTGGAAAACGTCATTGCCAGCGGTGTTGCCTTCACCCGCAGCCTCAGCAGCGGAGCGCCCTACTACCAGATCAACTATGACGATGTCAGTGGCAGCACCGAATCCATCACCAGCGGCACCAGCGACGCCCACAAGACATTGGTGATGCAGCGCAACGCCGACGAAGCGAGCGCAAACATCCCGGACAATCTGCGGACATTGCTGCCGGCCCTGCGGGAGATCGAATCGCTGCTCGGTTACGACTCGCTGGATGTCGAGTTCGCCATCACGGCGGACGCCGGGCTGCATATTCTGCAAGTGCGCCCCATTGCGGTGGACCACTCCAAGTGGGAAGGCGGCGATGCCGACATCTTCACTCAGTTGAACAACGCCCGGGAACGTTTCGAAGACCTGCAGGCGCCTGCGCCGTTCATCGCCGGCCGCCGTACGCTGTTCGGCATCATGCCGGACTGGAACCCCGCCGAGATCATCGGCACCAAGCCGCAGCCCCTGGCCGTCAGCCTTTATCGGCACCTGATCATGGACGAAACCTGGTCGACCCAACGCGCCGAGTATGGTTACCGGGACGTACGCCCCTCGCCGCTGCTGGTCAGCTTCGCAGGGCATCCGTATGTGGATATTCGCGCCAGCTTCAACTCGTTCATTCCGAAGAGTCTCGACGAGCCGCTGGCCGCACGCCTGACGGACTTCTACCTTGATTGGCTGGAACGTCACCCTTATCTGCACGACAAAGTCGAGTTCGAGGTGGTTCCGACCTGCTTCGCACTGGACTTCGACCGCTGGCGCCAGCGTCTCGCCGAGGAAGGCGGGTTTTGCGCGGCCGAAATCGATCAACTGCGCGACGGCCTGCGCCAGATAAGTATCAACGCGATACAACGCAACAGCAGCGATCTGGCACAGATCGACAAGCTGGAGCAACGCTTCGCGCAGCTGCGCAAGCACCCCATGCCCCCGCTGGAAAAAGTTCGCGCCCTGCTGCTCGACTGCCGCAACTTCGGTACCCTGCCATTCGCGCACCTGGCGCGAAGTGCCTTCGTTGCCGTGACCCTGCTGCGCTCGGCGGTCAACTGCGGTGTATTGAGCGAAGCGGAAATGGAAGACTTCCTCAACTCCATCCGCACGGTCAGCCACATGCTGACCCACGATGCACAAAGCTGTGCCCGGGGAGAACTGAGCTGGGAGGCATTCGTCGACAAGTACGGACATCTGCGTCCGGGCACGTACGACATCAACTCCCCGAGCTATCGCGCCGATCCCGAGCGCTACCTCAAGCCAATCGTCGACAACACGACCACTGCGCCAACGGTTTCTTCCGGACGGCTCTGGCAACTGGCCCGACCACGCTTCGTCGCGGCCCTGGCCAAGCAAGGCATGGAGTACGAGGCGGACACGCTGGAGTTGTTCCTGAAACAGGCCATCGAAGGGCGTGAATACGCCAAGTTCGCCTTCACTCGCAATCTGTCGCTTGCCCTCGATGAGCTGGTCAACTGGGCGGAGCCGCTGGGCATCCCGCGCGAAAAACTCGCGTATCTGGATATCGAAACCCTGCTGGCCCTGCGCGACAGCCATCTCGACGCCGAGTCACTCAGCGAACACCTGAGGGATATCGGTCGCCGAAACCGCGACGTGCACCGCCAGCAGCAGACCATTGAGCTACCGCCCCTGCTCTGCTCGAGCGAAGACCTGAACGTATTCCTCTATCCCGCGACCCAACCCAATTTCGTCGGTACAGGCCGACTTCGTGCGGTCTGTATCGATCTCGACGAAGGCGACAGCGAGCAGGATCTGACCGGCAAGATTGCCCTGATCCCGCAGGCCGATCCTGGCTACGACTGGTTGTTCGGTCGACAGATCGCCGGTCTGATCACGATGTATGGTGGAGCGAACTCGCATATGGCGATCCGTGCTGCCGAGTTTGGCCTGCCGGCAGCACTTGGCGTGGGTGAAACCCGCTACCGCACGCTGACCAGCGCCAAGGTACTGGAACTGGACGCCGGGAATCGCATCATCCGGGTGATCCAATGATGCGCATCGCAATCACTCAGCGGGTGGAGCGGATCGCCAGCCACGGCGAGTCCCGCGACTGTCTCGATCAGCGCTGGGCTGCATTGCTGGAAAACCTGGGCATCGACCTGCTCCCGGTGCCCAATGGACTGGTACACCCAGACGCCTGGCTGGAGCGTCAGGACATCTCCGGCCTGATACTCAGCGGCGGCAACGACCTCAGCCATCAGCCAGGTGCGCAGAACGCCTCCCGGGAGCGCGACCGCACCGAAATGGCCCTGCTGTCCCTGGCGCGCGCCCGCACGCTACCGGTGCTTGGCGTGTGTCGTGGCATGCAGATGCTCAACCACTTCCTCGGTGGGCGCCTGGTTCCCGTGAGCGGGCACGCCGGTTGCTTGCACCCGGTGTCAGCCCTTGCCAGGGATCCACGGTTCGATCGCTACAGCGAGGTCAACAGCTTTCACAACTGGGGGATCGGCCTGGAGGAGCTGGCGTCGGACCTGACCCCGATGGTCCAGGCCGATGATCGCTCCATCGAAGCCGCGATTCATCAGACACTGCCCTGGATCGGCATCATGTGGCACCCCGAGCGCCCCTCCGACAACGCCGAGCGGGACGCCCGTCTCATTCTTCATCTCTTTTCAGCCAAGGACCAACCATGCGCGTAATCATCCTGGCGGCCGGACAAGGCACACGTCTGCGCCCTTACACCGATGACCGTCCCAAATGCCTGGTGGAACTGCAGGGACGCGCCCTGCTCCACCGCCAACTGGACGTGCTGCGCGCACACGGACTGACCGACGTCACACTGATCGGCGGCTACCGCGCCGACTGTCTGCGCGACCAGGGTCCGGAAGTGCTGGTCAACCCACGCTTCGCCGAGACCAACATGGTTTCCACCCTGTTCTGCGCGGAACAGCGAATGGTGGACGGCGAAGACCTGCTGATCGCCTATGGCGACATCATCTACCAGCCCTCCGTCCTGCAAAGCCTGCTCGCCACCGACGCGCCACTGGCCATCTCGATCGACCGCCAATGGCGGCGATTCTGGGAAATCCGCATGGACAACCCCCTGAGCGATGCCGAAACGCTGAAGCTGGACAGCCATGACTGCATTCTTGAACTGGGCAAGAAACCCAAGGACTACAGCGAAGTCCAGGGCCAGTACATGGGGCTGATCAAGGTTCGTGGCGATCACATCGCGGCGTTCCGTGACGCCTGGCATCGCATGGACCGCAGCGTGCTGCGCGACGGCAAGGACTTCGACAACATGTACATGACCACCTTCCTGCAAAGCCTGATCGATGACGGCTGGACCGCGCGTGCAGCCTTCACCGACAACGGCTGGCTGGAGGTGGATACGGTCGAGGACCTGGACCAGTACCACGATATGCTGCGTACAGGACAGCTGGACACCTTCATCCGGCTCGAGGCCTGAGCATGTTCGCCGCACTTCGTCGATTGCAGCGAGAATGGCAAGGCCTGCAGGCCTTCAAGCGCGTGCCTCGCACAGAGCGCAAGATCGTGCTGTATTCCGAGGGCAAGGGTTACTGGTCGTATTTCGAGCCGGTGTTCAGCGCACTGCGGCGCGACCACGACCTGCCGGTGCTCTATGTAACGTCGGCGGCGGACGATCCGCTGCTGCTCGACCCACCCGCGGGAATGCGCACCTTCTACATTGGCGAAGGCAGCATGCGCACGCTGTTCTTCTCCACCCTGGATGTCGATGTCCTGCTGATGACCATGCCGGATCTGCAGAGCTTCCATATCAAGCGCTCGCCGTTTTCCGTGCATTACGCCTATCTGCACCATTCCATCGTCAGCACGCACATGATCTACCGAGCCGCGGCCTTCGATCATTTCGATTCGATCCTCTGCGTGGGGCCTCACCATGTCGCCGAGACCCGGGCCCGCGAGCAGGCCCTGGGCCTGCCAGCCAAGCAACTGGTGGAGCACGGCTATGGCCGGCTCGACACCATCATCGCGCGTGGCAATCACCGCCCCCAGACGAGCGCCGATGCACCCCCGCAGGTGCTGGTCGCTCCCACCTGGGGCGTGAATGGTCTGATCGAACAGCACGGGATCGATGCCATCAGCCCGTTGATCGATGCCGGCTTGCGCGTGATTCTTCGACCGCATCCACGGACGCGCAAGTTCTGCGCCCCGGTACTCGACGAAATCGCCCGCCACTATCGCGACGAGCCGCGCTTCCGCCTCGATGAAGACAGCGATGGCACCGCGTCGTTGCAGAGCTCGGACCTGATGCTCAGCGATTGGTCCGGAGCCGCACTGGAATTCGCCTTCGGCCTGGAGCGGCCGGTCATCTTCGCCGACGTGCCGCGCAAGATTCTCAATCCTGATTACAGTCAGCTCGGTATCGAGCCGATAGAAGTTCAGGTACGCGAACAACTGGGCGTCGTCGTGCCAACCAGTCGCCTGGACGAGTTGGGCAGCATCGCCCGGACGATGGCCGGGGACGCGGAAAAGTGGCAGGCGGCACTGCGCAAGGCTCGCCAGCGCTGGATTTTCAATACAGGCAGGAGCGGCGGCAGCGCCGCGGCCTACCTGGCAACACTAATAACTCGATAAGGAGCGTTCCCCATGCAAAAAAGCAAATTTTCCCTGGTAGCACTGCTGTGCCTGATCGTTCTGCCGATCAATGCCTTCGCCTATCTGGATCCGGGCACCGGCAGCGCAATGCTGCAGGGTATTCTCGGCGCGCTGGCGGCCGTGGCCATGGTGCTCAAACTCTACTGGCACCGTCTGCTGCGCATGTTGGGTCTGCGCAAGAACGTCGCGAAGAAGGAAGAGCATTCCGACAAGAAGTGAGTCGGTCTGCGACATGCAGCCCGGTTGCATCTCGATGGCACCGCGGGCGGTTTCGTCAGGGCATGGATGCCTGGTGTTCTTCCCATCCTCTCACTCAGCTTCTCGCTGAGCCCACTCAGAAAACCCCCTATGTTCAAGTTCCCCACCACCTTCCTGGCTCAATGGCTGGCCGGTTTCTTCCTGCTGTGCCTGCACATGGCAACCGCTTCGGCAGCCGCTCCGGCCACACTGGAAAACGCCAGCCTGAATCTGCAGTTCAACCTCGCCGACGGCAGCGTCCGACACTGGCGCCTGCCACAATTGCGGGATGCGACAGGACAGGAACAGGACATGGCCGCGCCCGAGGGGCGCCTGTTCGCCCTGACCGGCAAATTGGCCGGCAAGGACCTGCATGAATGGGAAACCCTGGCGGGCGGCTGGAAGATTCGCGAACAGTCACCGGACACCCTGGTCATGGTCCTGGAGCAGGCGGACCAACCGTTCACCCTGACCAGACGCTGGCACCTGCGAGAACAGAGCTGGCGCGCGGATTTCGCTGTCGAACTGCGCTACCAGACCGCAGCCAGCAGTGCTGACGACCAACTTGAGCTGCAGGTCGGACCCGGCATCGGCGAACTGCCAGCGCATGGGCTTGGCATGGGGCAGAGCATCTATTCGTACACCGAGCTGGTGTACCGCGACAACGACGGGGTCCAGACGCTGCGCCTGGGGGATGCGGATAACCAGCAGTTTTCCGCCGACCAGGCTGCACAGACGACCTGGCTCGGCCTGCAAAGCCGTTATCTGGCCATGATCCTCAGCGCCGCCAACGACAACGCCATGCACGCGGACTGGCAGGCCAGCGTGCCGCGACTACCCGAAACAGAGGCCGAGCTGGCGCCGTTCCGCACCTCCGTCAGCATCCGCCTGCCCATCCATGCAACCACCTCCGCGCAAGAATTCCAGTGGCACGTGTTCGGCGGTGGCAAGGCCTATGAGGCGCTCACCAGCACCGAACCGGATCTTGGTGGCCTGCTGTTTTCCAGCCTGTGGAACTGGATGCGCGGATTGAGCCTGGGCATCATGCAGGTCCTGGAGTCGATCCAGCACATCATCGGCGACTGGGGCCTGTCCATCATTCTCCTGGCCTTCCTGATCCGTCTCGTCATGTACCCGATGGCGAAGAAAACCATCTCGGCCCAGAAGAAATTCGCCGCGATCCAGGCGCGAATCCAGCCCGAGCTGCAGGAAATCCGCAGGAACTACAAGGGCGGGGAACAGAGCGAGCGCATCCTGCAGCTCTACGAACACCACCAGGTCAGCCCCTTGGCCGGCTTGAAGCCGCTGCTCATCGTTCTGGTTCAGGTGCCGGTATTCGTCGCCCTCTTCCATCTGCTGGGACAGACCTTCGAACTGCGCGACGCATCGTTCCTCTGGATCAAGACCCTGGCGGAACCCGACCAACTCTTCCCGCTTGGCACCGACCTGCCGATCTTCGGCGCCTATTTCAATCTGCTGCCGGTACTGATGGCCTTCACCACCTTGCTGAGCATCAAACTGGCGTCGGTACCGGACGGCCAGTCCGCGGCTCGCCAAGCGATATCGTCGGGCCTCATGGGGCTCGGCTTCTTCGTGCTGTTCTACTCGTTCCCTTCAGGGATGGTGCTGTACTGGACCGTTGCCAACATCCTGCAGGTCACCCACCAGAAAATTGCCAAAGGTTGAAGGATCATCAGCATGATCGAAAGCTACATCGCCCGTTATCTGCCAGGCGTGAACGCGGCACCGCTCAGGGACGCCCACTTCGACACCGCGGCGCGGCTGATCGCCTGTGCTGGACGCTCCGATTGGAGCCGTGAAGAGTTCGAGCTGCTGGAGTTTCTGTGCAAGCGCGTCGAGATATCACGCTGCCTGTACGAGAGCTACCTGGACAATGGACGAAGAGCCAGCACCCGCCTGCTGGCGACGCAACCCTCCGTGCTGGCATTGCTGGTGCTGCTGAAGGACATGATTCGCCTGCTGCACCTTCAGGATCCCAGCAGCGCAATCAAACGACTCAACGCTGCACTCAAGCTGCGCGACTCGCTGAAGACCCGGGAGATCGAGCTGGACAAGGACCTGCTGGAATTCGTGGACACTTGCGTTACGCAGTTCTTCGAGCAACACACCAGTTCCCCAGTGAATTTGGTCAGTGCTTCGCTCAGCACTCATGCAGCAGTGACAGCCCTGCCAATCACTGTACTGTTCTGGGAAGGTCCGATCGCTCGTGCTTACCTGGCCATCTTGAAAGGCATGGGGTTACGGCCGGAAAAGATCATTCAGTTAGTGTCCGCGAACGACCTTGCCAGCAAGAAGCCTGTTGGACGTTTCCTTCCTGGTGCCTTGCGCCTGGCCTACGCGCAATCCAGACAACGCAACAGCATCCATCACTGGTCAGGCGTGCTTCAACGCACGGAAACACCTCTATTTCAAGGCATGCGAAAGGAAGTCGAAAACACGTTCGATATTTCCCCCAAAGTCATCGATGACGCGCTCGCCCTGCACGACCTGAACGAATATTCCTCCGACGTTGAACAACTGCTGGTGAACGATCTGGCCGATGAGCGCCTGCAACGACGACTCGAAGCACTGTCGGCTACCCAGGTCCTGTTCACTGGTGGAGGCATTGTTCCGAAACAACTGCTGGAGCTGCAACATCTCAGGTTCATTCACGTCCATCCGGGCTTCCTGCCGGAAGTACGCGGTGCCGATTGCGCACTCTGGTCCCAACTGATGAAGGGGTGCACTTCAGCAACGTGCTTCTACATGGCGCCGGGGATCGATGATGGTGACGTGATACACGCCGCCTGGCTGCCGCCGCTCGGCTTCAGAATGGACACCGGTGCTATTGGGCTGAAATCACTCTACAGGGCCACCTATGCGTTTTTCGATCCCTGGATTCGGGCCAGCGTGCTCCGCCAGGCGACGGCATTGACCCAAGGCTTTACCAACGTCGCGGTCCAGCCCCAGATCGAAGAAGACAGTGTCACCTATCACTTCATGCACGAACGTATCCAAAGCGCAGCATTCGAAGCGCTGTTCCAGAAGACCGAGCAATAATCGAGTCGCGGGGCCTAGCCCCGCAGACTTGCAGAACAGGTTGGATTTTCTGTAGCGGAAAAGACAAAACCCCTACCTGCATCAGCAGATAGGGGTTTCGGAATTGAATCTTGACGATGACCTACTCTCACATGGAGAAGCTCCACACTACCAT